>JAKFDP010000001.1:0-3165 GCA_036676095.1 Anaerobacillus sp.
CCCATCGGAAAAAATCATAAGGGCATCCTTTACCACGATTTCGAAAAATACTGCCATTTGCTCTGTGGTGGTGTTACAAGGTTCGGTAAGACAGTGTTTATGAAAGAAGTAATGAATACCCTTATTTTAAACAATCCCCAAGATGTTGAAATTTATGTATTGGATTTGAAAGCCGGACTAGAATTTTATAAATACAAAGCTCTCCCACAAGTGAAAGAAGTGGCTTGTGATGTATTTGAATCCACCGAATTGTTAAATTTCATTACCCAAGAATTAAAGAAAAGAGAGCTGTACTTCCGAAAGAAAGGCTATACCAACATCGTGGATACTCCAATAAAGAAGCGAACCTTTATATTTGTGGATGAAGGAGCAGAACTATCACCTAGCATCGTAAAGACCAAAGAAGCGAAAAAATATGCGGAGTTTTGCCAAGCGGCATTATCTGAAATCGCGAGGATTGGAGGCGGAATCGGATATAGACTGATTTATGCTACACAATACCCCACCAAAGAAGCGGTGCCTCAACAAGTCAAAATGAACATTGTTGCCCGGCTGTCATTTATTTGTGCCTCTGGTGTAGCAAGTAAAGTGTTGTTGGACGAAACTGGAGCGGAGGATTTACCTTCCATTCCCGGGAGGGCTATCTATCTTGTAGAGAAGAAACGCACCGTCCAAGTGCCTTATATTGACGATAAAATGATGTTTCGCATGATGGAGGAGAGAAAGGATGTTATCATCAACCCTGAACCGAATCGAAAACCTGTTAACGACCATCGATCGCCTTGGAATCGTGAAAATTAAACATTTGCAAGAAATCCACCAGCTGAACTACCGTAACACCTGCCGTATTATTTCCACTCAACTTCGACCTTATATCCACGAAACCTATTTCAATAAAGAAAAAGTGATTTACCTAAATAAAAAGGGGAGAGAGTTTATTGCTTCTGAAAAAGACGAAGTAAAAGTGAGTGTCCAGACCATTCACTCTCTCCTTCGTAACGAAGTCTATATTTATTTTCAGTGTCCATATAATTGGGAAATAGAATATAAACTTTTAGCAAGCATAGAGCAACCAAATCACTTCGGTATTTCCTTTCAAGGATTATCCCTCTCAAATAAGAAAACCGTCATTAGTGACGCTGTATTTAAGCGTAATGGCTATTTTTATTTAATTGAAGTTGATAACACACAAGATATGCGAGTGAACAAAAAGAAAATAGAAACATACCGGGAAGTGCTGCCATCCTATAAGGATGAAACCCCTTTTTTGTATTTCTTCACCCAAACAGAATCCAGAAAGAAAAAATTAGAGGAATGGTTAAAGGGGATTCGTAATAAGGTTTTGTTGTTCGAAGAGATACGGTAATTCCGTGTCTTTTCCTATTAATATGGACAATCCCTATTCTCATATGTTGTACAGAGGTGATACAACATGAAGGTAAAAATTATCAACGGTCCTCTTACTGACGAAGTGTTTCAGAAATGCTATCATTATATTCTACAGGTATACAGAAAGGAGAAAAAACGTGATAGCAATATATTGTCGAGTGAGCACCGAAGAACAAGCGACAAGGGGGTACAGCATCGAGGAACAGATAGACCAATGTAAGCTAAAGGCTGGTACCACTGAAGTATTGGAATACATTGACGAAGGTTTTACAGGTGAAATATTAAATCGTCCATCTTTAACCAGGTTAAGAAATGATATAGAAAACGGTCTGATTCATAAAATTGTTTGTTATGATCCAGACCGTCTTTCTCGTAATTTATTGGTACAACTCTTACTAGATGATGAATTCAAGAAAATGAATGTAGAATTAGTCTTTGTCCGTGGTGATTATCAAAACAACCCAGAAGGTAAAATGTTTTTCTCTATGCGTGGAGCCATATCAGAATTTGAAAAAGCAAAAATCAAAGAAAGAACGATGGGTGGAAGAACAAGAAAAGCAAAAAAAGGATTGGCTGTGAAAGAAAATCACATTTACGGCTATACTTTTTTTAAAGAAAAAAACAACTATAAGATTAATGAAAGTGAAGCAGCTATTGTTAGAATGATTTTTGACGCTTATACTTCTAATCGTTTTGAAGGCATTAACGGAATTGCTTTACATTTGACTGAAATGGGCATTCCGACTAAAACAGGCTCTAAAGTGTGGCATAGACAAGTTGTAAGGCAAATTTTAATGAATGAAACTTACATCGGTAATTTTTATCAGAATAAATGGGATACGGTTGGAGATTATGTGAAGCGGCAGGCTGGCGAGAAAGTGAAAACCGGAAGATTGAGACCAAAAGAAGAATGGCTTCTTACAAAAGTTCCAGCTATTATTCCAGAGGAACAATTCCAATATGCACAGAAGTTGATTGAACTAGGTAGAAGACGATATACCAATTATGGAAAACATGATTATTTATTAAGTGGTTTGGTTCGATGTGATAGGTGCGGAAATACAATGACCGGGAGAAAGAAAAAGAGTCATGGAAAAGATTATTTCGTCTATGAGTGCCGAAAAAATTATGCTGGCTCAAAAAACAAAGGTTGTGGAAAAGAAATGAGTGAAAATAAGCTAAACAAACATGTTTGGGAAACTTTATTGAATATCTTAAACAATCCCGAAAAATTTAACGAATACCCCGAAACAAATACACCAAATTATATTAAAGATGAAATTCAACATTTATTAATAGAGATAGAAAAAACAAAAAAAGGCCGCAAGAAATTATTTAAACTTGTCAGCCAAGATGAAGATGATTTACTTGATCAAGATAGTATTGAAGAAATTAAACAAGAAATTCGTGAACTTCAATTAAAAGAAAAAGAACTCACTAACAAGTATAACCAATTAACCAGTGAAATAAAAGAAGAAAAAGAAAAAGAGCCAAACAAGTTGGCTTTAGAAAAAGCGTTTGAAGCATATGTAGAAAAAAAGGAAGAAGAATTCACGTTCGAGGAAAAACGAGACCTGATTCGTTTAGCTTTTAGAGAGGTTATCATTATTGATAGTGAAACGGTGCATATCACAAGAGTCTAGGGTATGCACTCCCCTATTGTAATTGAAATTTCATTATTAATTACTATAGGGTAGTGCATATATTTTTACTAATATTTACCTCAAGACTTCTTCTTTTTCCAATTATTATAATTGGTATATGGAAAAAGAACAA
>JAKFDP010000002.1:0-2605 GCA_036676095.1 Anaerobacillus sp.
TCTCGTTCCTGGTTACTAAAATCTAATAAAATCTATTAATTAACCGAAATAAGTTATTAATAGTCGCCTCCGAACCAAGAAAAGGAGACATACCGTGGCGATTTTCACGCCATTCCATCAGGAGAAGATTTTAACTTCTGTCATGTACCTATTGTACAAAACTACCTGCGGTACCCTGTTAGGGTGGGCATCGCAAATAACCATTCCTTCTAGGTCAGCTATCTGCAAGATTTTAGTACCAAGATTACACCTCCTTAAGTTGTAATTCTTGGTTCTTTATTATTAATGTTTTGTGAACAACATTCCATATCTTCCAGGAATGATGGTCTTTGAATGTATTAATGTTTTTTAATAACATTCCAATAAACTGTCGTTTCTTTTTGCCACTTATTCGAGTGCGGAACATCAACCCTCTCAAATGAATAACATTATGGAGCTCAATCCCTTCAACCATTTGCCTTTCAGCCCGCCACCTAACTGTCTACGCTTAAAGACTAAAGTTCCTTAAGCCCTCCAAGACTCGCTATGAGCGAATGGCTAGTTCTTACTCGATGGGAATCCCACCCGTTATAGACCTAGTCTCGGCCGCACATGCCTCCGTTAGCCATTCATGCAGCCTTGCTACACCACAAAAAATGAAAGTTTTCTGCGTTCTTTCATGGGAGCGTAATAATAATTATTTACTTAATTGCTTATCGAGTAATGATTTAAAAGCCTTTTGTGCATTTAAATTATTTACCATCCTTTTAGTTAAAAAACGACTTTGTAAATACTTCCTTACCCGTCTATTCCCCAAAAACAGACGATGATACTTTTCATCACTGTATATTTCATAAAACCATTTATGCTTTTTTAATTCCTCTATATGCTTATCTATCTTCCTTGTATCTAAGGAATCATCTTGTCCAATACTTCCAAGTAGAGCAGCAATAATTTCAAAAATCATTTAAGTAGCCCCCTTCAAGAGAAATAATCATTAGGATAACTTCCCCTAAAAAGTGAAACAAATGCAATAATCTTTCTTCCACTAAACTGACCTGAATAAGAAAAAAAAATCGCTGCAGTACTCTTGTAGCCTTTAGTTTTGAGAAGATAATCTATTTTAAAGAATTTGTCCATGTAAGATACGTGATAATACAAAAACAATTAACCCAATTATCAGTAATTTTATATATTTAAATTTACTTTTCTTTTGTTGAAAATGAGATATTTCATTGAAGCGATATTTGGATATAATTCGGATGCAAATTCGCTACATTAGGCACTAAAAATATGCACAGAGCAAGAACTGGAATCTCCATAAGAATAACCGCTAATTTTAAAAACAATGTGGATGTTTTTTCATTTATAACACCTTTTTTTATTTTTTATCTAGGAAATTTTTTAAAGGCTTTTGAAGTACGTCCACAATAGCTGCGACGACGCTTGTTGCTAAAACCCCCATTAGACCTAGAGATATTGGACCTGCTGCATCTTCACCTGTGAATTGAGCATGCACCCTTAAATAAACTATTGCTAACAAAATGAAGAAAATGACAGCAAAAGCGCATTTTTTTATTACCTTCAAAGATTGAAGAGTTAACGCAGAGAAAGTATTGTTCTTTTCGATATAGATTAAAAGTTTAAATACTTGATATAACGCTACAGAAAACGTAATACATATTCCATATGCACATACCAAAAGTGGATATAGCGAATAATCACCTGGACGCTCTATCGCGTCTCTTCTGGCTGCTTCAGGCAACAAAAATATACACACGGCAAGCACTGCAATTCCAACCAGAAAAATAATGACCTTTAAGAAAGTGGTAGAACCTCGTTTAACATTCATTTAAAACACCTCACTTATTTAATGACAGTACGACTTTAACATAAAATTTATCGTATTACAATAAATAAGTATCGTTTTTTATTGTAATATTATAGTTATTGAAATATCCTTTTAATTTTAAACAAAAATAAAAAGCATTTCTCATTACAAAGAAATGCTCTTACTTTAAAATGTTAAATTTACAACTTGTTCAACAAAACTTCCAAATAGTTTAATAAAGTAAATCAACAACTGAAGATAACAGAACCTACTTAAAAGAAATAATCCGTTCGTAATATAAGGTTAGCCAGATTTTTCTGGTTGACCAGTTTTCATATGGTCTTATTATATCAGTAGTCGGGGTAGAACGGAGCATCCGTGGGACCCGATCCCGTCAGCTAAACTGTTCACCCCCTACTTGTATAAACATGTTTCAGGCTGGTTGAAGGATCCCGTTTAACAAGCGAACCTATGATATTGGATAGCATCACAAACAAAATTATAACCATTTAGAGTAGCAGTAATTGCTTGTGTAAATAAGCTTCTTCATTGGATTTATGCCTTGTTAAAAAGCAGAACTAATTTCCAAGATATAGTCTAATGGCTATTAGACGGGCAAATTATACATTTGGCTTTACTTTTATTATCTTTTTTTTAAAAAATAATCGCCCATTTAAAGGACGATATATTGACGTTTCTTAATTTAAGATGTCCTATTCTACTATCCCTTCCCGTTAGCCATCCATGAAGAAGAAAAACACTTCACCACAGATGATGTAAGTTAAATTCGTTCTT
>JAKFDP010000003.1:0-2873 GCA_036676095.1 Anaerobacillus sp.
CATCACCGTCCATTCTTTTTTGTCGTTGATGTTTCTGAAAACAGCTCCGACGATCATTGCGCCAATATATGCCGGTAGTGTAATGCCTGTTTTTGCAATAAAATAACTCACCGCACTTCCCAACCCCATGATGATACCGATATTCACCAGGCTGATGGTGAAACCTGAATTCTCATGGGTAATATCAACACCAAGTAGTTCATCCTTTTCGCTAGTTAAGGTTTTTCTTCTTGTATGATTTTTCTTCGCATCTTTCTCTAAGTTGAATTTATTGATCAGGAATGTTGCCGCAGGTCCGCCAAGTAATCCGCCGAAAACAATGCCGAATGTTGCAGAAGTAATGGCAATTGTTTCCGCACCTTTTAATCCCATTTCTTCAAATAAAGGCGCAAATGCTAAACCTGTTGCAGGTCCGCCAACCAATGTTACCGAGCCGGCCATCACACCAAAAAGTTTCGGTACACCAAATAAACTGGCAACGCCTATTCCAACAAGATTTTGAATCACACAAAATGCAGATGAAAGAACCAGGAATACCATCACCTGTTTTCCTCCTTTCTTTAATAATCCAAAACTTGCATTTGTTCCGATGGAAGTAAAGAACAGCATCATGCACAATGATTGCATGGATGTATTTACCTGGATATTCAGGAACCGGTCGTGTGCAAGGAGATTGAAGGCAGCAAAAACTAATCCGCCTAAAACGGCGGATGGAATATTGAGTCGTTCAAAAACAGGTATTTTCTTTTTGAGGAGCATGCCTGTTAAGAAAATAAGACCGGCGATTGCAAGAGTCTGAATGAGGTCTAGGTTGATTTGGGGAATCTGCGTTTCTGTTGCAGGCATAAGATTTTACATTGTATGCAAAACAAGTTACTTCAACAAAACAAGACCAGGCAATCCTTTTTTGATTCGTAGGTTTGTCTTTGTGCCGTCGGTACAACAGGTCGGTAGATAAAAGGCGTTTATTTTTTCGTGCCGTAGGTACAATTAATAAAGCATTCTTGCGCCAGACTACTGATTATTTAATTGCGTAGATACTTGCGCCATACTGGGCCCATTGCAATAATACCTATATTGTCTGCTGGCTTTCTTCGTGGTCTATATAAAGTTGAAAGTGTCCGTTTACATTGGTAAGTCTGAAGGTTATATTTTCTACTTTCCAACTACGTCCCACCCATTTTTCTTCGACAAACTCTTCCTCTTTAACGTCGCCTAATCCATGAATATCATTACCTAATAGTTTAGTGATGTCTTTAGCTAATTTTGTAATTTCCAATATATAGGTAGTACCATTTGACGGTTTAATTCTACTCAGTAAAAGAATTGGAGGTTCTTCATTTTCAGGTAATAAAACCATTAGCTTAGTAAAGAACCCAAAAATAAAAAACGGAAAGTAATAAGTTCTAAGCATTGCACTTTCAAGTTGCTCCTCATAAAATTCTCCATTTTGCAGAAGCTGAAATGGAATGCTAATGTTGAGACTTGGGTCTTTAAAATCCAGATAGTCTCTATAATACTTCACAAACTCATCAGGTTTTAAAACGATTGTATTTATCTGAAGTTTCTCAAAAACCTGTTTTGTCTTTTTGTAAGACTTCTTATCGTTTAAAACATAAAAATTACAAGTGGAAGCAAAAGCCGCATGAAAAGCATCTTCGGTTGTATTCTTAAATGTTTCTTTTCTTCCTTTCACGACATTAATATTATCTTCTTGATATCCATGCATATCCAGAAGTATATATTCGTTTGAAATTTCGTTAAACCATTTTGGAGCATTTTTATCATTGTTTACGTGTTGGCCTTTGTCTTGACCTAGTTGCTTATACTGGCTTTGTATTAAATTGAAAGGAGATTTATTATCAAATATTTTGTCTCTGTTTATTCCAAGTCCTGTTTGAACAATTTTCCTTAAGTCCTTATATTTTTCATCTTCATTTAAACCTTTAAGCATTGTACTAAAACTCTGAAAAAAGCCTTCCATAGTTGGATTATCCTTTAATCCAAGGAGCATTGTTTCCATTTGTTCAGCACTTTGGGGATTTTCGAATGTTTCCTTAAATATGTCGTCTAAGGGAATTGCTTTTAATAAATCCAGATATGGTTTAATTAATTTCCTTGTCAATTCTTCATCTTCTAAATACTTGAAAAGCCCGTCAATACTTATGTCTTTAAATTGGTCTTTTTCTTCTACTAGTTGAGTATAATATTCTTTTGGTGGTGCAAAATCTATTATTATGTCTTTGCCATTATTAAATAGGAAAGTGTCATTGGTTAAACTGCTGATAAAATCCAAGTCTTTGTTTATTAATTCACTTTGTTCGTTATTTTCTTTAAAGCTTGAGAATATGTCACTAATATGAGAAGTCGAATATGGCTTAAACAAATTGTCATTTTGGAAAGCTATTTCTTTTAATTCAGGATGCAGACCATTCTGCATTTGTGCCATAACATTCCAGTCAAAATATACTTTAATCATTTAGGAAGTGTCTTAATTTGTTAGGTGTTCAAAAGGCTTGCAGGCAATACTGTAATATACGCAACTCATCTAATAAATGGAATTTCCAACCATCTCACTTTCCTTGGTAGTCATATGCGCTGTTTGTACGTCACAATGCACAAAAAAATCCGTGCACAACCAGTACACGGATTTTTCAATATCTCGAAAAAAATTTGTTTACGCCGAATTTCTCGCCGCATTAATAATTCCAAACGAACTGCGGATGATGAGTTTTTCGTAGGCTGCTTTGTGTGGCGACTGTTGTCCACGTTCATTCATCTCCCTGCATTTGGCAATAGCATATTGCTGAATGGTGATGAGTGGCATTACAATACGTTCACGCATTTGAATGGATAATTGTTCAACCGGGTAA
>JAKFDP010000004.1:0-6821 GCA_036676095.1 Anaerobacillus sp.
CGTTAATAAGAAAAGTGCCTGTCTTACATTTTTATGTACAGGTAGCTTGTACTACAACTCAAAATAATCCTTACATAAAACCCGATGCCACTTAATACATTTCTATAAAGAGAAATCGGGGGGGATGCTCTTGGAAAAAACTGATTTGACTTTGAAAATACTAGAACTGCCAAATGGTTGCATTGAAGTGATTAAGCCAGATGAAAAACCTATTAGTGCCACTGAATTTTATAAATTTCTTGCTAAGTTATTGATTGAAGATAAAAAATTGCAAAAAAATGAGAGCCCAACTATTTAAAAGTTAGGCTCTCATTTTTTTTATGAATTATTCGCATTTGAGAATAATTTGTTTCCATTTACGAATAGTTAATTCAAATTTTGCTAATGATACTCTTGAGAATTTTTCAAAGGTGAATCTGCCTGATGATATAACTGTAATCCTTCTTCTAGTATGGTTAACCAATAATTAGCTGCTTTAGGATTACTACGTTCAATGATTGCTAAATTGTGAAGCACTTTCTCAATTCTAGATCGGAAATCATTAAATTTCCCTTGGGGTGATGTATTCAATTCGGAAGAAACAATTTTCAATTCTTTTTCGATTTTTTGCAGAAAGGAGAGATCCACTTTCGTTCGTTGACCTGTTTCTAAAGTACTTAAATAAGATGGAGAGACATTCAAGGATTTAGCAAACTTATTAAGGCTGATACCCTTTTGTTCCCTTAATGCTCTAATTTTTTGACCAAAGTTTTCAAACATAAAAAATTCCTCCAACAAAGGGTGATTTAATTTGAAAAAAGCTAAAAAGAAAGCCATAGAAATAGAATCTATTAGTTATGTTCATGACCCAGAAGCTGCAACAAAATGGTTTGAATTGTACATTGAATTGATCAAACAAGAAATTGTCAAACAACAACAACAAAATACGGACTAGCCTCGAAAACGACTGCATATGTTCTAATAAAAAATACTAAATAAGGAGGGCCCAATGATTAAAACAAAGGTAGCTGCATATTACCGTAGATCAACGAATATTCAAGAAAACTCAATTAACATGCAACAGCAATTGGCGTTTGAAAAGTCGATTGAACATACTTTACCAATTGATGAGGAATATACGGATGATGCAATCTCTGCAAGAAAAGTATCCAAAGATAACCGTAGTAGATTAAAGCAGTTACTAAAAGAAATTGCAGAAGATAGGATACATACATTATTTGTGTATAAAAGAGACCGGTTAGCAAGAAATTCATTGGAATACCTTGAAATCTACGCGCTATTAAAGGAAAAAAATATAAATGTTGTTTTTACTTGTGAAAGTGAGTTGCCAATTCAATACAGTATTGTTGGTGAACTGTTAGAATGTGTAATGGCCGGAATTATTCAACGGGAAGGAGAACAGATAGTAAACCGCATTAAAGAAACAATAAAAGCAAATTTTAACAGTGGGAAAATTACTGGCCCCCTTCCTTATGGATATGATTACAACAAGGTAAAAAAAAGCTTTTCAAAAGTTCCAACACAAGTAGAAAATATCACCACTATCTATAAAGAACTTTTAAGTGAAAAATACTCTACACTTTCTGATCTAAAGAAAGAGTTAGATCGTCAGGGTATTGATAGAGATGGTATACCATTTACTAATCAAACTATAAAGAAAATACTTAAAGATCCAACCTATATGGGTTTAAGGACATTAAACATGGATAATAAACCACTACAAAGACGATTTTCTGAATTGATGATTATTGAGGAAGCTGATTGGGAGAAAGCTCAACAAATTCTCGAAAGAATCTCTCCAACAATCACTAGAGAACCCATACCGGATCAGGACTATTTACTTGAAGGCAAACTAACTTGCTACTTATGTAATCAAAAGCTTATTGGTAAAGGTCAAAGGGTTAACGATCAAATTTCCTTTAAATATAAATGCCAATCCCACAAAGATGTTATTGTGGAAAAAGAAGAAGTTGAAGAGAAAGTTCTTTTTCAAGCTTATGAGTTTTTCTACAAGCTATTGAATTCTAACCTAGACCAACTTTTTATTAGATATAAGAGCTTTTATGAGCAAAATATAAATAAGTTAATTACTGCACAAGAGCATAAAGTAAATGAATTAAATTCTCAATTAAATAAGATCACAGAAAAATGGTTTGTTGAAAAACGACAGGATCAAAAAGAAAAACTTGAAACAAGAATGCTTAATTTGTACCAAAAGATAAATGAACAAAAAGAACTAAAAGATGCACTTTTAGAAGAGGTAGCAGAAGTAACTAACCACCCACAATTAGTTAATAATATTAATGCTGCTTTTCAATTTTCAATAAATAGGCTTCCACTTAAAATGAAACAGCAGTTGTTAAAAGATATTGTTCATGAAATCAATGTAAAGCCGAATACCATAAAAATAACCTTCAAACATCCTTTTCTTGAAGTTAGAGAGGTGGTTTCTTGATGTTATCAAAAATACTAAAGCCTGGTATGAAGGGGTTGTTTTATGGAAGATATTCAACTCACCATCAAGATATTAATCGGCAAAAACAAATGGCTAAAGATATTGTTAAAGAATTTGATTGTGAAATTGTAAATTTTAATTATGTAGACAAAGGAATCTCCGCTAGAAAAAATTCTATTAAAGAAAGAAAATTTCTAAACAAACTAATTAACGAATTAGACGACTTTATGTATGACTTTATTATAGTAAGTGAGGAGGATAGACTTGCAAGGAAGGCTATCGAACATCAATTACTAAGAACGACGTTTTTAATTGCTAATGTCCCAGTTGTCATTTGTAGAACTAAATCTCTATATAATTCAAAGGAAAAAGATGTCTTAGTCCAACTCATAGGTGATGGAATTTCTCAATACGAGGTAGCTAATATTAGAACTAATACTAGAAACGGGATAAAAGCTCGCATTAAGTCGGGACTATGGGCAGGAGGACAACCTGTCTTTGGCTATACGTATGATAAGGAAACTGGACAGTTTTCGACTTATGAAGAAGAACTAATTATTGTAAAAAAAATATATGACTTATACAAGAAGGGTTTAGGATTTAAATGTATCGCCAACCAAATTTCCCTTGAATTCAAGAAAGAAAACCCCTTTACTAGAGATAAGGTAAAAAGCATTGTTACTTCCCCTTTTTATGCAGGTTACTTAAGTTGGGGAAAAAGGAGTGGTAACGCTAAAAATTCAATTAATCCAGACAGAGATGCATGGATCTTTATTAAAACTGATGCCATAGAGCCAGTAATTGATATTAACGAATGGGAATATTGCTGGAAACTCTATACGGATAAGCGGGAGAAAAAGTTACCACCAAAACACTATAACACTAGGTTTTTACTAAAAGATCTTGTACATTGTAAACATTGCCGACAACCTCTTGAAACAAAAAACCAAAGCACATCTAATAACGAAAAGTCTTACGGTAATTCTATATATAGATGCCAGTCTTGTGGAGTCCGTTGTGAAGCTGAAGACTTACACGGAAATGTTATTAACAATACATTAAATGATATTATTTTAACTGACAAAGCAGTCGTATTGGAAAACCTACAAAATAAGTTTAAAGACGATATTCAAGCAAAAGAAGCAGATATTGAAAACTTAAGAAAAGCTGTAGGTAAATATTCGAACCAAATTAATGATATTAAATTTAAGCTAGAAGAATTAATGCAAGATACCCGAGATCAAAAGGATCGTGATATTATTAAGATCGTTTCACTATTAAGGCTGGAACTAAAAAATCGTCTCGACAACACATTACACCTAATAAACCAAAAAACGAAAGAAATAAAAGTTTTACAAGAGATCGATTGTAATGAAGATCGACTCTTAAAATTAATTGCAGCAGCACATAGTAATATAAATGAAATGGCCAACTACGAGCTTCGCCAGCTATTAATGCACTTTATTAAAATAGTGGAAGTGGATAAAGACAACAAAATTACCTTTATCAATAGGGTCAACCTAAAGAAACAAGGAAATCCGCAAATTCAATTATATCTTCATTAATACACCTTCGACAAAGTTCGAGGGTATTTTTTTGTTAAAAATCTCTCGGTAATTTAGCGATTAAATTTATAACCCTAAAAAATTTTCTCGGCTATTAGGTAGGGTAGCTGTAGCGGCCCCACCCCTTTACCGAGACTGATATGACTGAATAAGGGCTTGTACCTTGGTAATTATGGACAAGTTGTTAATTTTAATTTTGGTCAATTTTTCTCGAAAATAAACCTCTCGGTGATAGGGGGAGAAAGTTTTGGGAATTAATTTTAGGTTTCGGTGATTGGGTGGAAAAAGAAGAAGATAGGGCTTGTCAAATATGGTTGTTATTGGTTCAGGGCAAAAGAAAAGATATTTCCATGGTAAGTGTATTTTTTTTGAAGTTTTTTTGGTAACAAGTTTTCCAAGTTTTCAACTTTTAAATGCAAATTTTATATCAATGTAATTTTTAATGAGGGATATCAAATAATGTCAACTTTAGATTATAATAAAGGGGAAGATAAAAAGTGATGAAGAAGTATTAGTCAGAAAAAAGATTTTGAGGCACTGAAAATAGGATGGACATGCCAACTGACATATCTACCCTAAATTAATTATAACTTTTTCATAGTAATATTATTGTTTTTAAAATTTATTTGAATGTTAGCTCCTGATGTAAATAATACTTCAAAGCTTAAAGTATCATCATCAACTGATAAGAATTCTGCTGCTTCCCAAGAATCTATAGTTGGACTGAATATTGGGCAAGGAACATCTTGATTTAAATGATTAAATCTTAAATTTGAAATGTTGCTAAAAGAAAGTTTCCAATTTTCCTCACCATTCTGAAGGATTAAGTCAATATTTGTATGCAATAAACTAGTATGATCGAGTACCAACTTTTCTAATTGATAATCATGGAACCCATAATTTTTAAATCGAGCGTAAACCTCTTTAGGTAATCTATCTATTAGGTTATTAAAATTTTTTGCATATAAGACACTATTATTATACCATTGTTGTTCAGCAGCTTCAATTTTTTCCTCATTTAAACTTTCATTATTGATTGTTGTCAATAAATCGTAAGTGAAATACTTCATTACAAAATCAACCCCTATATTATTTAAGTATTTTCAGAATAGCATATTATTGGTTGAAATCAAATAAATACATACAAGTTTTCAATTATTTGAAATGTTTTCCTAGTTATGGTATGTTTAATATTGACTTGGCCAAGTCAATAAAGTAGTAAAGAGGTTAAAAATCCTTGTTACTTAATAAAAAATCAGTATTTTTTGTAGTTTTTGTAGTTTTATTAATAGTAATATATGCAATTATTAAGCCTAGTAGTATCTTTGAAGTTTCATTAGAGAATCTACTAGAGAAACAGTATCTCCCGTGGGGAATCAGTAGTATGGGGTTAGTAAAGGTTCCCGTAGAAGCTCCTTCGAGTAAAAAAGTAAATATTGCAGTTATGGATAGTGGTGTGAATTTTAATCATCCTGATTTTGAAAATAAAATTAAGGATGGTTACAATGCTTTAAATCCAAATAAAAAGCCATGGGATGATAATGGACACGGTACATTGGTTACTGGTGTAATTGCTGCTCAAAATAATTCTATTGGAGTAGTTGGAGTTATTCCCCATGCTAATATTTATCCGGTTAAAGTACTAGATGAATTTGGTGAAGGTGAGATTGCAGACGTAGTTGAAGGGATCGAATGGTGTATTGAAAACGAGATAAATATTATCAATATGAGTTTTTCATTGAACTACGATGATCAAAGATTAAGAGATGCAATACATAAAGCTTTGAATTCAGGGATTAATATAGTTGCTTCTGCTAGTAATGGTCGTGATCAAGAAGTCGGTTACCCCGCTTCTTACAATGGTGTTTTTTCAGTGGTAGCAGTAGATGAAAAGCTTAATATTTATGAAGAATCATCAAAAGGAAAAATTGATTTTGCTGCTCCTGGTGTAGAGGTGATATCTACAGGAATAAATAACGACTATGAAAAAATAGAAGGGAACTCTATCGCTACACCCTATATAACTGGATTAATTGCAATACTATTAGCAGAAACAAACGAAATAATTACTTATCAAGAGATAATAGATTTCTTAGAAGATAATGTTCTAGATCTCGGGGATAGAGGTATTGATAGTATTTATGGTTATGGATTCGTGAAATTTTAGTGAATAGAGGGGAAAATATGAAAAAAACGAAAAATTTTTGGATTTACTTGTTAATATTTACTTTTGCTTTTGGTGTTACGATTACACCGTATACTAAAGCTAAAACAATTGAATCAGATGTTTTAGCAGAAGAAGCAGAAAAATACAATTTTGAAATAGTTGAAAATACAGATGAAGTAATTACAGCTAAAGCCGAATATGAAGGTCAAGAATTATATGCAACATTAGATAAAACAACTAATGAATACACTATGAAAGCCGTTGAGAAACCAGATAATTTATTTGGAATCGGCGAGGATATTGTTACTGAGTATAATGTGGAAGTTGAAGAAATCTCTTCTGATTATGAAACTGTTAAAGCTGAAATAAAAGAGAAAAAGACAGGTAAGGCTTTTAAAGTAGAAAAAAGTAAAAAAGATAAAAAAGATAAAAAAGTAAAAGCACAATTACCGGTCCTTATCCCTCTTGCACAATGGGCAGGTGGTAGTTTACTAGCTTGGTTAGCTATGCATTGTGACCGTCAAGTAAAAATGAACACTTTTGCTAATTAATTTTGAACATTATCTCCCTTAAAAATGGAAGTTCGATACTTCATTCGATAACTATCACCATCAAATTGAATGATCTCTGCTCG
>JAKFDP010000005.1:0-2231 GCA_036676095.1 Anaerobacillus sp.
TACAGGACCTAACCCAAATGCCAAAGAGGCAGCTGAAGCAATAATCGCCATCGCTTTTCCACGCCTTGATAGAGGGATATACCGCCCAGCCATGATCATACTTAATCCCATAACGGCTCCTGCTCCAGCTGCTTGAAGAATTCTAACTCCTAATAGGATAAAAAAATTAGTTGAAAAGAAACCGATGACTGATGATATTCCTAATAGGCAAATTCCATGGAGTAGAAGTCTTGAGAGGGGAACAAAATCAGATAGGCGACCAAAAGTTAACGTTGAAATGGCAAACATGATGGAATAACCTGATACCAGCCATGAGCCCAAGGATGAGCTTAAGGATAAGTCTTTAAGTATAAAGGGTAATGCAACATTAAACATGGTTGTATTCATTACAACAAGCAAAGTGGTAACACTCCATATTAAAATGAGTTTATTCTCTTGTAATTGCACCGTGCTTTCCATTTTGGAAGGAGCCGTTAGAATAGAAGGCATTTGTTCCCACCTTACCTTTTTAAAATTGATAAAAATGAACTTTACATCGTACTACAAGCTAAATGATAGCTAAAACTTTATGGACCTTACTTTGAATGGACTTTCTTTTTACAAGAGATTAGTTATATTATTCTATTTTCAATCTTTTTCCGGCAGAATTACCCTTCAAAATCATACATGTACTTGTAGAATGTGCCACAAGACTTTGTTTTTCATCATATACATGACACTCCAGCAATCCGACTGATGAACCTTTTTTTATTAATTTTCCCTCAGCTCGAAGTCTAGATTTAAAAATAGGTTTTAGGAAATTTAATTTAATTTCGATCGTCGTAAAAAGTTCGTCCTCAGCTAATGTAGTTACAAATGCATAGCCCATAGCGGCATCGGATATGTCACATAAAATCCCTCCATGTAGTGTACCCATTGGATTGTGTAATCTTTCTGTGGCATCCATTTCGACCACAACCTTCCCTTCCTCAACATCTGTTATGTGAAAACCGATTACCTCTGCAGCCGGCGAACCTGGTATTTCGCCCTTTGCCATTTTCTTCAAAAACTCTAAATGATTCATTCTTTTCACCATCCATATTAAAAATAAAAAAGATTGTACAAAATCATTACATTTTTAGAACGTTCATTCTAAAAATGTTAATCTAATACCGCTAAAGTCGAATCAATGATGTTTTGAAGTTTCTCTTTATCTTTCGTTGTTTTGGCTAATACTCTTACCCCAATAAGTGAATTATGAATAAATTCAGATATTTTTTCTATATCAAGTTGATCGGATATTTCTTCACTTATTTGCCCCTGCAATAGTAGTTCGTATATAAATGATTCTGTCTTACTAAAGCTTTTACTAATCCTGTCAGCAACTTCTTGGTCATGTAAGGTTAATTCTACAGCTGTATTAACAATTAAACATCCTGGGGGTTTTTCTTCATCCGAAAAAACCACCATTTCAAATAATCTTCTTATCGCTCACTTGACTGAATTAATAGGTTTAATTTGTTGTTCCATTCTTTTTTCGATTATTTCTTCGAAGAGTTGTAGAGCTCGTAGAAACAACGTCTGTTTATCACCAAATGTGTCATAAATACTTCGACGGTGTATGTGCATATAGTCTACTAAATCTTGCATAGACGTTTTTTCATATCCATTTCGCAAAAAAGCATCATTGCTTTTCGTAAAACCTCGGCTTCATCAAATTCTTTGTGTCTAGCCATTTTTCCCCCCTTTTTTTAAAATTTTATCATTTTTAGAATGATCAGTAAAGAATATTTCAACTATTCAAATAATAACGGGTTATGAGCAGCAGTAACATCGATATTTTCTTGTTCCTTTCAAAGAGATTGTGAAGAAATGTACTTAAAGTAACGGGTGCAAGAGTTAAAGATGAAGATCGCTACGGCGATCTTTTTTCTTGTTGTACTAACGGGGCAGAATAGCTAAATAAAGAAGGAGATATACTAAGTTAAATAATTCCTTTTGGGTAAGGGGGGCGTATTAATATGGCAATGAAAAAACAGTGGTTACTTAATATTGTAATGATATTACTCTCGTGGCTTACAATACCTTTGTTAGGATGGCGGACTATAAAGAGATTTTTACCAGCCTCAATCCTTGCTGTTCTACTATGTAGTTTGGATGCTCAAATTGGAAAAAAACGCAGATGGTGGTCTTTTTATAATAAACCACAGTCCTTTATTCAAAATGAATTTCCTTTTCTCATAGGTCCAATG
>JAKFDP010000006.1:0-9237 GCA_036676095.1 Anaerobacillus sp.
GCATTCAATTTGCGTCACTGTTTGCTGAAATTGTTCAGCAGTTTCATTTGTTACTTTCACAACTTGCTCTAACATCTCTGTTGCCTCTGTTGTTAAATGAGTTTGTTCTAAACTTGCCTCGGTTGTATTGTTCACTAATTCGTTTACATGATACACCCGCTCAGCAATCGTTTCCATGGATTCACTAATCGATTGTACTTCATTTACTCCGGCAATAACTGCCGCTTTTTCGGCCTCAACAGAAGTTACAACTTCATTTACTCGTTGTTCAATTGCGGTTAAGATTTCCGATGAACGCCCTACCGCTTCATGACTTTGTCCAGCTAATTTCTTAATTTCGTGAGCAACTACTGCAAACCCTTTGCCATATTCCCCTGCTCTCGCAGCCTCTATTGCTGCATTTAAGGAAAGAAGTGAAGTTTGCGTAACGATTTCTTTAATAAAAAGATTTATTTCGTCTATTTTTGATGTTTGCGCAGTAAGTTCACGAATTTTACGATCCATGCTTTGATTATGGTTTAATAATTCTTCCATCACCGCTCTTGTTGCCGTTAATTTATAATTAATCTCGCCAATGATAGTTGTTGTCATTTCACTTTTTTGACTCATGTTTGCAGCTGAGCCACTAATATTTTCTGCTGAACTTGCTAATTGTTGTAACGCTGAAAACGTTTTTTCAATTTTACTTACTGACATGGCTGTGTTTTGATCAAGGATAACTATATCATCTGTCGATTTATCGGCAATCGCAGTTAACTCATTGATCGTTTCCTTCATCTCTTCAACAACTGCGGTTACTTGATCTGAAACAACTTGAGATTCATTGACAAATGTTTTAATCGAGTCTAACTGCTCTCCTTGTTTTTGAACCTTATCATCATGTTTATTACTTGAAAAGAAAATAATCATCCCTGCATTCACTGCTAATAACAAGGTAAATAAGAAAAAATTGTTTAAAGACACATCGATAACAAAATAATAAAATGGTAAGAATATTCCGGTAACTATAACACCCTTTGCCATATGATGTTTCCGCATAACCGTCCTCCTGCCAGTTAACTAATTTTTATTTGTTAATGTTAACATAGGCGAAGGAAAATTCCGGAACGGTTGTAAGGTTATTTTACAAATCTTATCTAGTTTTTAACAATTTTTTACAAAAACTTCCCAATAATATAAAAAAACATATTCCATTCTAGTTATTTTTGTTATAATTTCGTTCAGATGATAGCTGGATCTTAATTGCACTTATATGCTGCTAAAAATTTAGATTTAGTTAACGTACAAACAAAGAAAGATTTGATGCTATGAAACAAACGAATACACTAAAAGAAAAAATCAGGCAGTTTTTAGCAATCCTCGTTCCAATTTTAGTCACACAATTTGCTCTTTTCTCGATGAATTTTGTTGATACGATGATGAGTGGAAAAGTAAGTTCTACTGATTTAGCGGGCGTAGCTATTGGTGCAAGTCTTTGGGTGCCAATCTTTACTTGTTTAACAGGAATCTTAATGGCGATCACACCAATTATAGCTCAGCAGATAGGAGCAAATAATCGTCAAGCAACACCATTTACTGTTGTTCAAGGAGCCTATATTTCGATTGTTTTAGCACTAGGAGTTATTATCCTTGGGATCTTATTTTTACGACCCATTTTATCGTTAATGAGTTTAGATAATGCTGTTGAAACAATTGCAAAGCACTATTTAATAGCTTTAGCCTTTGGCGTTTTCCCATTATTTTCGGGTACAATCTTACGTTCGTTTATGGATGGATTAGGGCAAACGCGAATGACGATGATGATTACGCTATTATCATTACCAATTAATATTTTCTTTAACTATATTTTCATTTTTGGTAAGTTCGGTGCTCCACAGCTTGGTGGTGTTGGCGCCGGGATTGCAACCTCGATTACTTACTGGTGCATTTTCTTTATTTCGATTCTATTTATTCAAAAGGTCAAGCCATTTGCCGAATACAACATTTTTAAAATCTGGTTTCCAATTTGCCTGCAAACATGGAAAGAAATATTAAAAATAGGTATCCCGAGTGGACTGGCAATTTTTTGTGAAGTAAGTATTTTTTCGGTAGTAACACTACTAATGAGTCAATATAATACAATGACAATTGCTGCCCATCAAGCAGCGCTTAATTTTGCTACATTTATCTATATGTTGCCATTAAGCATTTCAATGTCCTTAACAATTGCCGTCGGTTTTGAAGTAGGCGCTAAACGATTTACTGCCGCTAAACATTATAGTTATTTAGGAATTTGCCTTGGGTTATTACTCGGAATGACCAGTTCAATTATTTTAATTCTTTTTAGTAAACAGATTGGGATGCTATACACAAATGAACCTGCTGTCTTACAATTAATCATTCAGTTTTTATCGTTTGCCATCTTTTTTCAAATGTCTGATGCGATTGGGGCACCAATCCAAGGAGCATTACGTGGCTATAAAGATGTAAATGTAACATTCTTCATCGCTGTATTATCATTTTGGGTAATAGGTTTGCCACTTGGTTACATGTTGGCAAACTTTACAAAATACGGGGCATTTGGTTACTGGATTGGTTTAATTATTGGACTTGCAACTGGAGCAGTGTTGCTATTTGTTCGTTTACAATATGTGCAAAGAAGATTTAGTGCCGCAAAAGTCTAACGAACAACAAAGTTGTCATTATTAAAAAAAAGAAAAAATAGTGTAATCGAATCAAAAAACACGTTCGGAATGATCGTGTTTTTCTTATTATTCATATTTAAATTACTAGTATTAAAACACAGAGAGCTAATCGTTAAGAAGTTCTTCAGCGGATGATTTATTTTTCTTATCATCTTTTTTACCTTATTGCTTTCCTAACTCGTCATTTCTAAATAAATTAAAAATGCGGCCATTACATATGCCTCTACATTTTCACGAATTCTTTCTTTTCCATGAGGACTTTTGATAATTGTTTTTTCATATCCTTGCGGTAATTGTTGATCTTCACTAAACGCCCTCCTAAAAAAAGAAACTGTTTCTCGTAATCCGTGCTCACCTTGTTTCATTACTTCGTAGAAAGAAACAAAGCCATGCATCACCCCTTCATAATGCAAATGAAGAACAGGAACGCCAAAATCAGCTAACCTTTGTCCATATTTTTCGCCTTCATCACGTAAAGGATCAAATTCAGCAGTGATGATTAATGTAGGCGGAAGATTGCGAAGATTTTCCGCATTCAAGGGTGAGGTATATGGACTGAGCCACATGTCCTCTTTCGGGGTATACAACTCCCTTGCACGACGCATGACATTTCTGGAAAGTAAATAATAACCACTATCATAAGTCATTCGCGATGGTAACGGAATGTCCTGAAAGGTTGTTAAAGGATAAAGTAAGGCTTGGCCAACTAGTCTTGGCCCACTTAAATCTCTAGTCATTAACGTAATAGCAGTTGCAATGTTTCCACCTGCACTATCTCCAGCAACCGCTATTCGTTTTGGATCACCATTGAAACGGGGAGCATTTTCATACGCCCATAATAAAGCATCGTAACTATCTTCGACAGCAGTTGGAAAGATATAGGTAGGAGCAACTCGATAACCAACAGCCATCACAACACTTTCTGTTCTTCTAGCAAGTGCCCGAACAATATTATCATGTGTTTCGATATTACCGTAGCCTTCCATAAATGCTCCACCATGATAATACAAAATCAACGGATGAGATCCTCCGTTTTTCGGATAATAAACTCTTGCGGGAATTTGTTTACCTTCTGAAACAGGGATAAGAATATCTTCACGAACAATCGTTGCCGGTCTTGCTTTTGTAATGAATTTCGGTGGATTTGTATCTGAAGTAATAATCCGTTTGTTGATAGCATAAAGAATAACTGCTGTTTTTGCTGGAAGACGACCTTCATTTGTTATCGACCAATAATGAACGGAAACGATCACATAGCTTGTAAACATAAGCAGCATAATAATGATTATCGCTAACACTTTTTTGATGATTTTCACGAAGGCCGCTCCTTCCTACCATTTAATTTCTACTATTTTAAGGAAAAACTAACTATATTATTATAACTAGTTGCCCAAAAAAGTACTTATTGGTGGAAAGGGTTAGAAATCAAAATTTTTCACCACGTCAAATAAACATCCTTACTAATGTGAAAAAAAACTAGCGCAATCACCGATTAAATGTTAACCTTAACATAAACAAAGTTTACAATTGAGGTGTTACAATACTATGACTACTGTTTCACAAAAAAGTTATTGGGATTTACTCGCTGATAAAGCATTAAATGGAGAAAGACTTACACCACAGGAAGGGTTAGAAATTTTACAAGCGGATGATAATGAAATGTTAGCGATCATCAATGCTGCTTATCGTATTCGCAGAAATTATTTTGGCAAAAAAGTTAAATTAAATATGATTTTTAATGCCAAAAGTGGTTCCTGTCAAGAAGATTGTGGATATTGTTCTCAATCAAAGGTTTCTGAAGCACCTATCAACACATATTCACTGCTTGATAAAGAATCGTTATTAGCTGGTGCTCGCGAAGCTGTTGCTCGTAAAGCTAGTACATATTGCATTGTAACAAGTGGACGAAGTCCATCAAACAAAGAAATCAATGAAATTGTTGAGGCTGTTCGAGAAATTTCGGAAACGTTACCCTTAAAAATTTGTACTAGTTTGGGAATCTTAAATGAAGCAAGAGCTCGTCAATTAAAAGAAGCTGGTGTTGCCAGATATAATCATAATCTAAACACACATAAAGATAATTATCAAAATATAACTTCTACTCATACATACGATGATCGCGTTATGACCGTAGAATCAATTAAAAGTATTGGGATTTCACCATGCTCTGGCTGTATCATCGGACTTGGGGAATCAGATGAACAAATTGTCGAAATGGCTTACGCTTTACGAGATTTAGATGCCGATTCCATTCCAGTTAATTTCCTTCACCCTGTTGAAGGAACACCACTTGGACATTTGCATTCACCAAAACCAAATAAAGCATTAAAGGTATTAGCATTAATGCGCTTTATTAATCCTACAAAAGAAATTCGCATTTCTGGAGGCCGTGAAAAAAGCTTACGCCATTTACAGCCACTTGCTTTATTTGCCGCAAACTCGATTTTTGTTGGTGGTTATTTAACGACAAAAGGTCAAGAAATTACAAAAGACTATGAAATGATCAGTGACTTAGGATTTGAAATAGAGTAATTAGAAAATTGCAGGGCGCCGTGTAAAATTAGAAAAACTTGGCTTTAGCCAATTCTTTAATGCGAAAGCCTTAGTTTTTCTTATACTTGGTACTTAATCGTCGAATAAACATCCTTACTAAAAATTTATGCTTTCCTAACGTATAAACAAAAAACTGAGATTCTCTCAGTTTTTTGTTTATTTCTCGTTATTTTTTAAGGATTTATAACAAAACCACCAATCTAGACAAGTTAATTTACCTTGTTTTGCTTCTTCTAACCGTTGTTGAACGCTATAAAAGTTACTTGGTGGTGGGACCATCACTTGGTCTCCAAGATATTCATTGTAAGGCCAATTTGCTGGAGTTGCTACTTTATATTCAGATGCAGTTTGTAAAGCACGTAATGCTCTTAATAGCTCCTCGACATTTCGACCTACTTCAGGTGGATATTGGAGCATTAAGCGAATTTTCCCTTTTGGATCTACAATATAAACCGTTCGCACAGTTAAAGGCCCTATTTGCGGGGAAATCATCCCTAACTTTTTGGCAACTAATCCTAATTCATCGGCGATAATCGGAAAGCTGATTGGAACATGAAAATGCTCTTTAATCCATTCAATCCATTTCATATGAGAAAACACACCATCAATTGATAAACCAATCAGTTCCGTATTCAATGCTTGAAATTCTGCTCGCTTTCTTTCGATTGCCACAAACTCAGATGTGCAAATGGGTGTAAAATCACTTGGATGAGAAAATAAAAGAAACCATTTTCCTTCATAATCATTAGGAAGTTTCCTCTTTCCTAAAGTAGTGTTTACTTCTAATTCAGGAAATCGCTCACCTAATCGTGGCGAACAACTTTCTTTTTCGGTCATATGTTCAGCTCTCCCCTCATTACCTTTATTATCTTTATGTATATGCGCCCAGTTCATCCGCAGTGAATTGTTTTCCTCTGATTAGCTTTTTTGGTAAAATTAATTAGAAAAGCGTAGAGTGCCAGCAAGCAAAAAACAAATCCAAAGATAAGGAGTAATTACAGTTGAGTACATTTGCAAAAAATTTAGAAAAATATGCGGAAATTGCAGTTAAGGTAGGAATTAATCTTCAACCAGGGCAAACGTTAGTGATTAACGGGCCAACAAATAATCTTGAATTCGTTCGCCTTGTGACAAAAAAGGCCTATGAGGCAGGGGCAAAAAACGTCCATATTGAATGGAATGACGAAGAAGTAACGTTATTAAAATACATGCTTGCTCCAGATGAAGCTTTCACTGAGTTTCCAATCTGGAAAGCAAAAGGTTTTGAAGAAATGGCGGAAAATGGCGCAGCCTTTATGAGCATTGTTTCCGCTAATCCCGATTTACTCAAAGATGCTGATCCAAAACGAATTGCCAATGCTAACAAAGCAAGCGGCAAAGCACTTGAAAAATATCGCAGCTACATCCAAGCTGATAAAATTAGCTGGTGTGTAATTGCTGCTCCTTCAAAGGAATGGGCTCAAAAAGTGTTCCCTAATCAATCGATTGAGGAAAGTATTGCTTCACTTTGGGAGGCAATCTTCATGGCAACCCGTGTCGACCAAGATGATCCAGTGACAGCATGGCGCAAACATAACGAAAAACTTTTACGTAAAGTCGATTATTTAAATCAAAAAAAATATGTAAAACTGCATTATTATGCATCGGGAACTGATTTAACAATTGAGCTTCCTGAAAAGCACGTTTGGGTCGGTGGAGGAAGTACAAATGATGTAAATATTGACTTTGTGGCAAATATGCCTACGGAAGAAGTATTTACTTTACCGAAAAAAACAGGAGTAAATGGCGTTGTTACGAGTACGAAACCGTTGAACTATAGTGGAAATGTAATTGAAAACTTTCAGTTAACGTTTGAAAATGGAAAAATCGTTGACTTCACGGCAGAAACAGGCTATGAAACGTTAAAACAGTTAATTGAAACAGACGAAGGTTCCCACTACTTAGGTGAAGTGGCCTTAGTACCTGACGATTCCCCGATCTCAAATGCTAACTTAATTTTTTATAACACTTTGTTTGACGAAAATGCCTCAAGCCACTTGGCAATCGGAAATGCCTACTCATTTAACTTAGAAGGTGGAAAAACAATGTCAAAACAAGAACTTGAGGAAAACGGGGCAAATACAAGCATTACTCACGTTGATTTTATGATTGGCTCACGTGAAATGAATATTGATGGGATTACGAAAGATGGCACCAATGAACCACTATTTCGCGATGGCAATTGGGCGATTTCATAACAACGTTGATTTTCAAGGCCTGTCCACACTGAACTGTTAATCGTTTACGGCAAGGTCACGAGTTATCAACTTTCATTAATTAATTTATTTAGATTATTAGCTACGTCTTGCCGCATTGATGGTTAGACGTAGCTATATCTGTTTTTGTTGATGTGAACAAGCAAAATATCCTAATCGATCACTTACATTTTTAAGGTCACAATTCTGTTTTAATAGTAGTTTTGTATGAGAATATCTTATATCATGATGTCGAATAACAAATAATCCTTCCTTTCTTATTCATCAATACTTAGTATTAAATATTCTAACTAAACAAATCAGTATTAGCATTATTTAAGGATTCAGCAATTTCTTCTCTGAAATTATCGTTTTTAAAATATTTTTCAATTTTCTCTTCAATTTCTGTTGGTGTAACAACCTCTTTTTCAATTAATAGTTCAATAAGGGCAAAATTTTTTGCCTTTTCTAAAAGCAAGTCACTCAATAACACACCAATTAATTCTTCGTATGTTTTACTCATTATACAACACCCCCCTCCATCCATTTTCTTACTAATTATACAACAGGTGATAACGTTCCTTCTTAATGTATGATATAAATTTGACAATATTATGTATTTCGACCAAAAAACGAAAAAGAATTGCATATACAAATAGAAGAATTATACAATTAAAGGAAAATAAGTTGTTTTGGAAAGGAGCTTATTGTGAAGGTAGCGATTTTTGATTTCGACGGCACATTATTTCCAGAAGAAACGTTTCCATTAATGATGAAGCATCTAAAAAA
Source organism: Anaerobacillus sp. (assembly GCA_036676095.1). Classification (GTDB taxonomy): domain Bacteria; phylum Bacillota; class Bacilli; order Bacillales; family Anaerobacillaceae; genus Anaerobacillus. The sequence goes on from JAKFDP010000006.1 coordinate 8,261, forward strand.
CCATCCTATACACAAGCAAAAATATTATCGCTTCATTTCGAAAATTTTACCTGTATACGCGGCCTATAAACTTAAGCTTTATCCTGAGAAAAAAATGAAGCAATATTCGATGCGATCTTATATTACAGCTTTTGGTCACACTTCAGAAAAAGACATATACCAGTTTTTTGCGGAAATAGGCGAGATAATGCAGGAAAAGCTTAGTGAGCCTGTCCTACAACGATTAGTAGAGCATAAAAAAGCGGGATATTATTTAATGCTAGTATCAGGAGCATTCGACCCATTACTTCAAGCTGCTGCAAAAGATGTTACCTTTGACTGCATTATTGGTACAAGTATACCCTTTAAAAATAATATATTAGATAGAAAAACACCAGTGACCCATATTCAAGGTGAACGAAAAACTGCTAATATTCTTACTCAACTTGCTAGTTATAACATCGATTGGGATAATAGTTTCGCTTATGGTGATAGTTATTCCGACTTAAATGTTCTAGAAATTGTCGGCAATCCTGTTGCTGTAAAACCAGATTCGAAATTATTACAAATAGCTAGAGAGCGCAATTGGGAAATCATGAAATAGCAATCTTACATTAGAATAATATTCCTTATAAGAAACACTGAGTGAGGAAAAGCACCTTACTCAGTCCTATTATTAACATTAAATACAATGATCGAATGAACAATTTACTATTTTTTGAAGTTTTGATTACCAGAATTACGTTTTATATGTTTTTTCGGGCACCATTCCAAACATCTATTTTACAAATACCGCCAAAAAACCGAGCGGCTGGTGCTCGGAGCTAGACATCAAACTAAATTCAAAAAATTGTATGCTTTCTTATCTTTTTAGAAAAACTTGCCTCGTCGCCAAGTCTTTAATGGGGAAAGCCTTTGTTTTTAAAGTTGATATATCCAAAACTCTTCTTTCATTAGCCATTTATTAAAATTTGGATCTTGATCAATATTATCTTTGA
>JAKFDP010000007.1:0-57304 GCA_036676095.1 Anaerobacillus sp.
TTCCTCCCATTCGAATAAGTTTGCTAGTCACTTACTTGATTCGACATTTGGGGAGGTACTCCTTTTTTCATGCTCGAAAACCCTTGAGCCACTTGGGCTTAGATTTATGAAATTCATTCATTTGTAAACTAAACTTTTTCTGATAAAAAGTTTAGTTTACAAAACCTTTTTCATCAAATTTAGTTGCTTTTAGTTTGGTCGATCGGATCAAGTATTTGAGGGGTATCGTATTTAGGGGAGTTAACCATATTCGAATTACAGTATTCTTTCATCTGATTAACCTGTAGTCAACTAGAACAAAACTAACTTTTACAATTGAGGTGATATATGTCACTTCCCAGAATTCTATTGCCTGATATTCTTATCTTGAAATAATCACCTAAAGAAGTATTAGTTTATATGAACTAGTAAAAGATGATTATGTGAAAAATTAAAAAATCAGGTGGTGTTATAAAGTGCTAGATGTAAAAATTGAAGGTAATAAAGCAATCATTGATGTGCGTGAAAATGTGTTAAGAGGTGAACATCCAAAAAACAAAGTTTTAGACTATATACAAAAAGCACCAGCAGGAACAACCTTTGAAATCCATTTACCACTTCGAGGAGAGCCAATGGTCCATTTACTCAAATCCATTGGAATGAATGCCTACATTGAAGAATTAGGTCCGGAACATTTTAGGATTGTTGCAGAAAAACAATAGTGAGATGTTGTAAAATAGAAGGCGTTACTATTATAAAGTAATGTTTTTTCCACTAAGAACCTGGATACCAGTCATTAATGTTGTCCAGGTTCTTAAATAGTTAGCGTTAATATTGATAGTGTGGCGTAACGAACGCAGTGCAAAACCGAAACCAAGAAGAGGTGTGATAATGACTAATAAAAACTTTGAACAAATTACTTATGACACTGAAACAGAAATGGGTTACATATATTTAACCGAACCGATGAAATTTCAGTTTTATACGGAAGAATTGCCTGAAAATCCAGAGATTCTTTTAGATTTAGGGAAAGAAGTACCTTTAGTAGGAATAGAACTTATGGGAGCTTCCGCCCAAAAAATACCTAAATTAACGAATGAACAGAAACGTTTTATTAAAAAAACAGATACACATGGTCACGAATATTACTCGTTTCAATTAGAGGACAAACCAGTAAAGCAGTCGATCTCTTATGAACGCATTATTGATGTGAAATTTCTGTTTGCGGATGATGAATTTATAGATTTTATCGGGCTTGAAGTATACAGCGCTAATCCCTTATACACTTTTATCGGTTATAAAGCTAACCATAATGGTCAAAAGTCAAAAGGAATATTGAAAAATATTTTAGGCAGATTAGGTAAATAACAAAAAGTCATGTCTTCGTGTAAGTCTTATTTATAGCTTTACAATCCTGTCCAAAACAGGGGAATTACCTATAATGTACCGACGTCATTACATCCAAAACAACTGTAAGCTACTACGCTACCATCTTTATCTATATAGTATTGTTTAATGCTATTACCACAGGTGTCACAATTTTCTTCATATACTGGTGAGGGTTCTAAATTCTGAGATTTTATCATGGATTTAAGCTCGGAATTAAATTCACGAAGCATTTCATCATAACTACTCATAACGAATATCCCCTTTCATATATTCTAGTTAATAATACGTAAATAATTGCAAAGACATTACTTGAAAATTTAGCGCATATTAGTCGTGGAACACGAGTGAAAAACAAGATTATTCGGGGAATAGCAGTGAGAAAAAGCAGAGGACACAAGGATAGATAATCTGCTCTATCTCCCAATATTATTTTGTCCCCTAGCTTTCCTTTTATCAGTTAATCAAAATGCTTTTTTGAATTTCAGCCAATATATAACGGCTACTCTTGTTAAATACATTATAATACATGAAATATACACTTGCAAACTAAATATTCAGAAAATTCAAAAATTAAAAAGAGGAAATGAGTATTTGGTGTCAGACACCCTTAGAGGAATATTTGGTAAGTATTATTAATATAGAAAAGACGCCCGAAAGGACGTCTTTTTGCGTATTGCGGCGAGAGACAGCACTCCACATTGTGCTTGCCTATTGGCACGTCAATCTCGTCTTATGCAATTCAGCTCATCGCTAAATTAATATATCATGTTAATAAGAAAATAACAAGCGAAAAATTAGCTAAAGTAGTATAGCTAGTTAATCATAGATGAGTTCACACTTATAATAATTAACTAAAAAAACCTAGTTGAATTATGGTAAAATAAATGGAAACTATTAACTTGCACTGTTACAAAGATGATATAAATGTTCTGAGAGGCGGCACATGTGGGGTTAATTTACATTAGGAAGTGTATTAATTAATTAAGCAGTTATGATAACATACAATAAATTACATATTTCGTATTTAAATTTTTAATCATACAACACTGGAGGACATTATGAAAAAAAATATACATGTCGTAGGAGCGGTAATTATTGATAATGGTAGGATTTTGTGTGCCCAACGAGGCCCTACGAAAACTTTAGCACTTAAATGGGAGTTCCCAGGCGGAAAAATAGAAGTAGGAGAATCACCCGAAGATGCATTATATCGTGAAATTAACGAAGAAATGGATTGCAAAATAGAAATAGGAGATCAAGTTGAACATACAATTTATGAATATGATTTTGGCATCGTCCATTTAACTACCTATTATTGTAAGGTAATAGAAGGAACTCCGAAATTAACAGACCATATAACAATCAAATGGTTACTTCCAGAAGAATTACCTAGTCTAGACTGGGCTCCAGCAGATATCCCAGCAATTGAAAAATTATCAAAAGGAATAAAAATTAGTAATCTACGGTGATCTTATGAGCAACTTCATTCAAAAATTAGAATTTTCTTTACAAAAAGGATTTATTCATCGGTTTCATAACAAATCGAGTAGTTATAAACCTCAGCTAATAGGCAATAATTCAAAAAGCAATAGTAACGTTTTAACTTCCTTCCTTGAAGATCTTGAACATTGTCAATCATTTATCTTTTCTGTTGCTTTTATAACTGAAAGTGGACTAGCTATGTTGAAATCGCATTTTCTTGATTTAAAAAGAAAAGGAATTAAAGGAAGAATTTTAACTTCTACTTTTTTACATTTTAATCAACCTAAAGTATTTAAAGAGTTACTTAAGGTTACGAATGTTGAAGTTAGATTAACAAATATCGAAGGATTTCATGCAAAGGGTTATATATTTAATCATGGAGATTATTATTCCTTAATCGTCGGTAGTTCAAATTTGACTGCTCAAGCATTGAAAGTAAATCATGAATGGAATGTAAAGCTGACATCACATGAAAACGGAGAAATTATTCATCATTTTAAAAATCAGTTTGAAGAGGTCTGGGATGATGCGCAGCCATTAACAAATGAATGGATTAAGCAATATGAAGAAAATTATAATAACTTAGATATTCCCTCAATAGATCGGGTTATGGATTTTCCAACCAAATATCATGTTAATTCATTAAAAGAAGCATTAGAAATTAAACCAAATAAAATGCAAGAGGTAGCATTAAAGCAAATACAAGTGATAAGGGATGCTGGGAAAAATAAAGGATTAGTTATTTCTGCAACAGGAACAGGGAAAACATACTTATCCGCTTTTGATGTTCGCAGTTTCTCTCCAAAAAAAATGCTTTTTATCGTTCATCGTGAACAAATATTAAAGAAAGCGAAAGAAGACTACAAAAAGTTGTTAGGTGGGCTTGACAAAGATTTTGGAATACTATCAGGTACAGCTAAACAAAAAGAAGCAAAGTATTTATTTGCGACGATTCAGACCATCGCAAAAGAAGAGACGCTACATAAATTTGATCGAGAGGAATTTGATTATATTCTTATTGACGAAGTCCATAAAGCTGGGGCCAAATCATATCTTAATGTGATCGATTATTTTCGTCCTAAATTTATGTTAGGAATGACAGCAACACCTGAACGTACCGATGATTTTAATATTTATGAGCTATTTAATTACAACATTGCTTATGAAATTCGCTTGCAAGAGGCGCTTGAGGAGGACATGCTTTGTCCATTTCATTACTATGGTGTTACTGATATTGAGTATAACGGTCAGATCATCGATGATACGACTATTTTATCGCAACTTGTTACAGAAGAACGTGTAAATCACATTTTAGAAAAGATCAATTATTATGGGTTTTCCGGTGACAAAGTGAAAGGATTAATGTTTTGCAGTAGAAAAGAAGAAGCGGAAAGATTGTCACAGGAACTCAATAAAAATGGACTTCGTACAGTTGCATTAACAGGCGATCATTCTCAAGAAGAACGAATGGAGCGAGTTAATCAATTAGAGAATGGTGAGCTTGATTATATATTAACTGTTGATATTTTTAATGAAGGAATCGATATTCCATGTATTAACCAAGTTGTTATGTTAAGACAAACCCAATCTAGCATTATTTTTATTCAGCAGCTTGGACGAGGACTAAGAAAACACGATGCTAAAGTCTTCGTGACAATCATTGATTTTATTGGGAATTACAAAAATAATTATTTAATTCCGATTGCACTAACAGGAGATCGCTCCCTAAACAAAGATAATATCCGGCGCCGAACTAAAGACACTAGCTATATTAAAGGTGTATCGACAATAAATTTTGAAGAAATCGTAAAGAAACAAATATTTAAGTCGATTAATAATTGCAATTTATCATCTGCAAAAATATTAAAGGAAGCCTATATTGAATTAAAAAATAGAATTGGTAAAATTCCTTATTTATCCGATTTTATTAGTAATCATTCCATTGATCCGGTAGTAATAGTCGAAAAATATAAAAACTATCATCAGTTTTTAATAAAACAAAGTGAGGATGTGCCGCGACTAAGTGACTATGAAATGAAAGTAGTAACAATGTTTTCTTTAGAAATTCTAAATGGAAAACGTCGACATGAAATTATTTTACTCGATTTATTACTGAAACACGGAACACTTGACTATCATCAATTTTTAGCAGTCTTACAGGAATATAACTGTCAGAATGACCAATTAATAATGAATTCATTGCAGCGAATTTTTGATTTGTCTTTTTTTACCCAAGTAGACAAGAAAAAATATGGTGATCAACCAATCATTATTTTAAATGATAACAAATTTTATAGATTTAACGACATGATCCAGGAAAGTTTGAAAGTAAATGCTTATTTCAGGCATTTACTTTGTGATATTGCTCAGACTGCCATTGAGAAAAGCAAAAGATACAATAGTGACAAACTATTAACCTATTATGAAAAATATTCTAGGAAAGATATATGTAAATTATTAAATTGGGAGAATGATGAAAGCTCTACAGTTTATGGGTATAAACCCAAGCATAACACTTGTCCAATATTTGTAACTTATCATAAAAAGGATGATGTAGAAGCTAGCGTTAAATATGAAGATGAATTTCTTAATTCCGAAGTACTTAAGTGGTACACAAGAAGCAATCGTACCCTCCAATCTGAAGAGGTTCAAAAAATTATTAATTCTGCCAAAAATAATCATGATATCCATATTTTTGTCAAAAAAGATGATGATGAAGGCAGCGATTTTTATTATATTGGCGAGGCTACCCCTGACGATACAACGATTCAACAAGATTTTATGAAAGATAAAGCAGGCAAAGACATTCCTGTCGTTCATATGAATATGAACCTAAAACAACCGATCGAAAATTCACTGTTTCATTATATCGTAAGTGAGTAAGTATGAAGTATGTTGACGAAGTAGTGCGCTAAATATCCGGGGCAAAAGAAGAATTACTCTATGCTAAATTAGAGCCCATTAAGAACGGAAAATCCGCTAAGTGGTAACCTATTTACCATTTTGTTTTGGAACATTTTCGTGAAACAAGATTTTTCGAGGAGTGACAGGTATCAACAATGTTCATCGGAAAGTTTTCTTTACTTACTTCGTACTAGAGGAAAAAAAGCCAAAAATAAAGGGAAGGGAAAGGGAGAGATAAAAATGACAAACAGCCTTTTTTACATGGTGAACAAACCATAGTCCTCTGCAAAAGTAATAGGTGAGGACTATTAAATTCCCATAGTTTCCCTTAGCTTGTTATAGGCATATGTATTAGGGATTTTTTATTCCTTTGCTTTCTATATATACACTTAGTCTTCTCGTTCCCATGCTTGCACGTAATATTTCAAATGGATTATTACAAATTTCAACAATTTATACTTATTTTCCTTAAATAGAAAAAAGAAATCTATTGTATCATTGATATGAATTAACCTATTTATTGGTATTGATCGATCTTCATTTCTTTTTATAATTGGTATGAATTTCTAAATATAAGTATCAAACATAGTATTTGATAGGATATCATAATTTTAAAAGGATTTTAGATTACATTAGATTTATTTTGAAAACTTGAAAGAAGAACTAAAAATTTAAGGGGATAATAATGGTAAACGTACTATATATCGAAGATGAGCTTGAGATAGGAGAATGGGTAAGTAAAGATTTAACAAATCGTGGATATGAGGTAACGTGGTTAAAGTCAGGTAACGGAGTGGAGAAACACACTGCTGCAGCTGATATTGTCATTTTAGATGTGATGTTACCGGGATTGGACGGTTTTTCAATTGGAAGGCGCCTCAAAAGGGAAAGAGATGACTTACCGATTATTATGCTGTCAGCACGTACGGCGGTAGAGGATAAAATTGAAGGGTTACAATTTGCAGATGATTATGTAACAAAGCCTTTTCATCCAGATGAATTGGCTGTCAGATTGGAAGTATTATTGAGAAGATTTCAAAAAAACAATCAACTATTAGAGCTTCAACATTTAAATATTAATACTAGTGACATGACAATAGTCAATAGTCTTACAAATACGGAAATTCAATTAACAGGAAAACAGTATCTTTTACTTCAATTTTTTTTACGGCATTTAAATCAAATATTGTCGAAGGAGCAGCTATATGAAGGGGTTTGGGGAGAAACATATATTGAAGGCGATAAAACATTAATGGTTCATATCCGCTATTTGCGTGAAAAAATCGAAATAAATCCAGCACAACCTACAATTATTGAGACAATTCGTGGAATTGGATATCGAGTGAAAATATGAGAAGCTTTTTTAAGTCGTTGCTTGTAAAGTATATGCTCATAATTATAATGGCTATTTTTCTTATTCAAATTGTATATATATTTATTGCGATATTTGTATCTGGGATTGCTAATAACGTAGGTAATGGATACTCGACCGATGAAACACTAGATTATCATGAAATCGAACGAAGATGGCATGAAGAAGCGAATAGTATAGAAACTATCTCACTTGAAACAATAGAGCAGCATTTTGAAAATTGGAAGTTACGTTATCCAGAGGCTTCATTTTTTTGGGTGAATGAAGCAGGAATGCTAGCAGTGCAAGTAGATGTACTGTATCAACAACCATTAGAATGGACTCCTTTATATACAGCTAAATTTATGAAAGAACGATACGGAGGCGATCCTTTTACGGTAATTGCCTTTGTAGGAAAGGAACAGGAAAACGGCTTTATCGTTTTAGAAATGCCAAGAGAAGCTTTTTCTCCACCGCTTTCAAAAGCATATGATCAATACGGGACAATATTATTGTTTGGAATGGTCATTATTGTCCTGTTATTTATAACCGTTTCCTTTTTATTTTTTAGAGGGATAAGAAAGCGTTTATTACAATTACAAGAAGCGATGGGAATCCGAGATGTTGACGGGTTACCAATTCAAATCAAAGTTAGAAAAGATGATGAAATTGGACAACTTGAAAAAACGTTTAATCAAATGGTAGTGGAGCTAAAGGAAAGTAGACAACGTGAACAACAAGAGGAGCAATTACGAAAAGAATTGATTGCAAATCTCTCCCATGACCTTCGTACTCCGCTAACAAAAATTAGCACTCATACCTATACGATAGGAAAAGAACTTTTAACTTTAGAAGGTGAAAATGCCTTCAAAAGTTTAGAAACTTCGATTGCAAATATGGATAGATTAATAGAAAACTTAATGTCATACACTCTACTTTCGACAAGCAGATATACATTTACGCCAAAAGAAATTGATGTTATTCGTTATGTACGTGAATGCTTTGCCTCATGGTATCCTATTTTTGAAAAAGAAGGCTTTGAAATTATTGTTGATTTAACACCATTTGAAAAAAGTAAATGGTATATAGATACACTTTGGTTAAATCGAATATTAGATAATGTATGGCAAAATGTAATAAGACATGCTAAGAGTGGCCGTTACATTGAGTTAAAAACGGAAACAACCGATAGGTATGATGCGATTTTGATTTCGGATCGTGGAAAAGGGATGAAAAGTATATCATCTGAAAAAGGTGCTGGTATCGGTTTATCAATTATTGACATGATGATAAATGGGATGAAACTTGATTGGGATATTATCTCAAATGAAAATGGTACAACAATTAAAATAAAGAAAAAAAAGTAAAAGATGTTTGGAAGGGACGGAGTGGTCTTTTCCAATACATCTTTTTAGGTTTTACAATTTTAATTTTTTAAAGGAGTAAAGTCCCATCTAAAGAAACTGCAATGCCAGGTTTTTTTAAACAAAATTTAACCTTTCTACTTACCTAGATTTAACCTAGACTTCCTATGATAAATAGTGAGGTGAGAATAAATGGATTATATTGTCCAAACGAAAGGCTTAATAAAACGATTTGGTAGGGAAAATGCAGTTGTTGGGTTAGATATGGAAATTCGAAAAGGAGAAATATATGGATTTTTAGGACCAAATGGTGCAGGAAAAACGACAACAATTCGGATGCTTTTAGGTTTAATGGAACCAACTTCTGGCACTGTTCATATTTTTCAAAAGAATTTAAAAAAAGAGCGAATGAACATTTTAAAAAGAGTCGGTTCGCTCGTAGAAAATCCATCCTATTATCCGCATTTAACTGCGTATGAGAATTTAGAAGCATTACGCAAGATTGTAGGTGTCGAAAAAAAACGAATTGGTGAAGTATTAGAGATTGTACGGCTATCAGATGTCGCTAATAAAAAGGTAAAAGGTTTTTCACTCGGGATGAAGCAACGATTAGGAATAGCGGCATCCTTGTTAAATAATCCAGAATTATTAATATTAGATGAACCAACAAATGGGTTAGATCCGTCAGGAATTATTGAAATTCGCAATTTAATTAAACGACTGCCTTCTGAATATGGGATGACAATATTAATATCAAGTCATTTATTGGCGGAGATCGATCAAATAGCAACGAAGGTTGGAATTGTTATGAAAGGAAAAATTATTTTTCAGGATTCCATCGATGTAATGCGCATGTTTGCACAGCAAAAAATAACTATAACTGTTTGTAATCCAAATAAAGCATGGAAATCATTAATGACAAACGGGATAAAAACAAACTTAGAGGGGAAAGTGCTTTTATTACATGAATGTGATAATAAAAAGGTAGCTAGAGCGGTTCATATTCTTGTTAATGACGGTTTTTCAATATATCGAGTCGAAGAGGAAAAAAAATCATTAGAAAATATATTTTTGCACATGACGTCGAAGGAGAATGGACAATGATAGGAAAACTAGTGAAAGCAGACTTTTTGAAAATCAAACGAAAAGGCTTTTGGTTTTTAACTGTTTTAGGTCCATTTGGTGTTGTTGCAATGCAAATGCTCAATTACGGTGTTCGTAAAGACTACTTATTACAGCAAAGAGAGGATCATTGGGGCTATTACCTAATTAATGTTAATTCTTTTACCCCATTAGCTATTATTTTAGGCATTGCCATTTTAACCTCTTCTATCGTCAGTGTAGAAAATGAAACGAATGCGTGGAAGCAACTTATTGCGTTACCCGTATCGAAATTGAGTGTGTATTTATCAAAGTTTACGGTACTTGCGTGTTTATTGTTGATTTCTTCCTTATTGCTAATGGTGTTTTCACTTATTTTTGGTATTGTGCTTGAATTAGGCGTAAATATTCCGTATTTTGACCTATTTAAATACAGCTTTTATCCCTATTTTGCAGCATTACCTATATTAGCTTTACAGCTTTGGATTGCAATGGTTAGTCAAAATCAAGGAATTCCAATTACTTTTGGTATTTTAGGAGTCATTTTTGCTTATATGTCATTTGATTTACCAGATTGGATGATTTGGAAGTGGCCTTCATTAATGATTTGGGCAAGTGAGCCGAATAACGTCGTTTTGCTAGGGATAGCAGGGGGGCTATTGATATATCTGGTTGGAATGATCGACTTTGCGAGAAGGGATGTGAAATAATGCTTTCTATTTTTCGATCTGAGTGGTTTAAATTGCGTAAGTCAAAGATTTTATCAATAATATTTGTTGGTCCATTTGTTTCCATGCTTATCGGTCTCACAGCTAATTATTTTTCTGGAGATATCGAAATAAATGAATGGTACATTATATTACTAATGATGAATTTAACTTATGCATTATTATTTTTACCTTTGATTACCGGAGTTTTAGCGAGCATTGTGTGTAGATATGAGCATCAAGCAGGGGGATGGAAGCAGCTTTTATCCTTACCTGTAACAAGAGGAAGAGTTTATGTAGCAAAGTATTCGTTGTTAATGGGACTTGTATTTGTTATTCAAGTTTTATATTTATGCTCCGTTTTTACAGTGGGTATGATCAAAGGGTATTCCGATCCATTCCCATTTAATATTATTTGGAAAAGTATTGTTGGAGGATGGATAGCGACATTACCGTTAGTTGCTTTACAATTGTGGCTGTCAATCATGTTTAAAAGCTTCGCAGCTCCATTTGCAGTCAATGTAGTCTTTACATTACCAACAATATTAGCGGTAAATTCAGAACGCTTTGGCCCTTACTATCCATGGGCACAACCTTTTTCAATGATGTATATTGGAGGAAATCTGGATGATGTATTTTTTGTGCCTTGGGAGCAATTATTAACCGTAATAGGCGGGAGCTTTCTACTATTTTTTCTAGGTGGGTATTTATACTTTCAATGGAAAAATATTTAAAAAACGCGTTTTAACTCCATTTTTAGGCATTTACTTAGTGATATTGTTCAGGTTTCCAATCCACAATTTCGATAAAAATTAGTATTTGGTGTCTGACACCGCAAATGGACAATTTCTTACAAAAGTCCATTTGAAAAGAACGCTATTAATTCAGTGGCACCTCCCAAAAATTCTTATATCAAAAGGGTGTTTCACGGTCAGGTAATCTAAATAGGAACTTAATCTATAGCGAGTCAAAATCAGAAGAGGTCAAATGCGTACTGAAAACATACGTTCTCACGATCCCTAAAATAATATCATTTGTTCATTGTCAGGGTAATTTCTTTTTCCATCCTCAGGTTTATATCCGAGTGCTTTATAACCAGCTAATCGTTTTTCGAACATGTTTAAAAGTTGAGGAACGTGTTTGTCAACATAATCGTATACTTTTACTTCCTTTTTATTCGTATGATTTCGATGGTGGCGACCAACATATTGTTGAAGTGTTCCTTTCCAAGAGATCGGCATCGTTAAAAATAAAGTGTCTAATCGTGCGTCGTCAAATCCCTCACCAATATATTTTCCCGTAGCGATGAGTAAACGTTCTTCATGATCTGGAATTTCTAACAGTTTTTTCAATGCTTCTTGCCGTTCTTTTTTCTTCATCGCACCGGATAAAATAATGGTATTTTTTGCAAATCCCTTAAACTTATTTTTAAGTTCAGAAATATGTTCAAGCCTTTCCGTCAAGATTATTGGCGACCGTTTTTCCTCAAGTGCTAATAATACATCATTAAAAATTAAATCATTTCGCTCGTCATTATAAGTTAGCGTTGAATAGAGTTTTTGCAAATCAGTTTCATTTGTTTTTAATTCTGTATTCCTTATTACTAGTTTTTGATGGAAAGGGCGTATTTTTGCTTGTTTTTTTGGATCTGTTTTAAAGGGAATAGGACCACACTGCATAAAGATAATAGGATGTAATCCATCTTTTCGAATAGGGGTTGCTGTTAATCCATAAACTTTCTTTGCTCTAACCGCTTTTAAGACTTTTTCAAAGCTAAATGCTGAAATATGGTGACATTCATCAACGATTACTTGACCATATTGAGTAATTTCAGATTTTATTTGACCTTGTCGATTTAAACTCTGTATCGTTGCAATATCAATAATTCCGGTAGGTTTATTTTTACCACCGCCGATTTGACCAATATCTTTATTTGGTATATCTAAAAAAGTAGACAACCGTTCTTTCCATTGATTAATAAGCTGGGTACGGTTAACTATTATGAGTGTATTTACTTGATTTTGGGCAATCATTGCAGCTGCTGTAACCGTTTTACCAAACCCAGTATCAGCAGCTAATACTCCATTATCATAGTTTACCTTTGCCTTTACAGCTGCTTCTTGCTGATTTGTTAGTTGACCATGAAAATGAACATTAATTGTTTCACCTACATAACGTTTTTCGCTTATATTTAGTGTAATAGCATGTTCTTTAGCAAACTTTTCTATATCTACCATACATCCTCTTGGTAAAACTAACGATTCATTTATGATCTCTGAGCAATCAATAAGTCTTTGACTTCGATGAGTAGATAAGCGTTTTGCTTGAGCTTTATAAAACTCTGGATTACTAAATGAAGCTAACTGGATAAACTGAGTTAATAAATTTGCGTAAATATCGCTTTTATCAATATAAATACCATTTTTCATTTCAATAGTTATGCACTTTGGAACAGGATTATCGCCTTGAGTTATCATCTTAGAATTTAGGATATTACGTGTCTTTTCTTCAGATAATTTTTTAATAGAAGCTAGGAAGTCCCATTGGTTAGGATACGGTAGATAGTTTTCATCAATAAACACACTATTTCCTTGTTCTCTTGGTTCACGTTGAAGAGGGAGAGCAATTAAGTTACCAAAACCACCTTTTGGAAGACTATCTTGATTTGGAAACATACGATCAAAAGAATCCAATCCCATTTGATAGCGAGTTTGTAAAGTCTTTTCAATAAGGAATCTTCCAAGGTTCCGTGCAACCGATGCAAGTATTGTTTCCGAAAAGAAAATCCATACATGACAACCGTCACCTGAACGAGATTTTTCTAGCGATGTAGGGACGTTATATTTATGACAAACATTCATAAATGCCTTTGAATCATCAACCCAGCTACTTTTGTCAAAGTCGATAGCTAAAAAATTACATCTATTATTTTCTAGTAATGGATAGATTCCAACTGTACGTTTTCCGGTTAAATGCTCATAAATAACTAGGTCCGTTAGCGGGATAAACTTTCGATTTATACAACTGGCACATTTAATTTTGGGTTTACCACATAATTGTGGATGCCATTCAAGTTCACAAGCAGGTACATATCCAGAACGACCATTCTTTGAAGTATAACGAACAGCGAAAATATCCGTTCTTCCATTAAACAAAGTTCTAAAAAGTTTAATTCGTTGTTTGATAATTTCTGATTTTGATACTTCTTTTGCCTGATACCTTTTATTGTCTTCATTTATAGCATAAGAGATCTGGTTTTTTTCTAATAAACTCTTTAAATATTGATTCTCTTTTTTTAACCGTTCGCATTCTTTTAATACTTCTTCTAGTTTAGTTTCAATATTCATAGCTATGCCCTCTAATTTTGCCTAATTTATGCTACAATTGTAGCTAAAATTAGTGGAAAATAGAAGTAATAAAAATAACGCTCATTTTTCATATGTAGAGTGGCATTTCATTCTTTATTAAATGATATAAATAGATTTGATTTTCATCCTTGCCTTTTTTAGGAGTAAAATTGAAATTATCAAGTTTATTCAATACATTTATGATAAACTAAGAATGTACGTTCTCGTTCGGAGAGGGTCGGTAATTAGGAATCCTAGGGTATTTGAATTGAAATTTATATTTATACAAAAGAAAAATTTAAAAACAAGGGAGAAACAATAAAATGGATAAACCAGCTTATTTTTATCATTTTCTAGAGCCAATTTCAAAAGAATTGGCGTTAGTAGCTTGTGAACTTGAAAATAGTATTTTTAGTAGTCCACGTACAATGCTTACACATGCCAGAATTTTTGTTGAGAACATATTACAGCAAGTAATTAAAGCGGAAAAGTTACGAGATGAGCAACGGATAAACTTGAAGGATCGAATAGACTTACTCAATGATCATGGGTATTTAACTCCTGAAATTTGTGATGCACTTCATCATGTACGTCAAATTGGTAACCAAGCTGCTCATGATGCTCGAATGTTTCGTTATTCTGAAGCACTGTTATCATGGGAAGCTGTGTATAAAATTGTTAAATGGTTTGTTGAAGTGTATGGACCAGTACACGTAACGGTTCCTTCTTATCAAGATCCAGCACTGCAGACAGAACAGTCATATGATATTTCTGAACTTGAAGTCCGACTTAAATCACTAGAACAACTTCTTGTTGCATCATTACAGCAAAAGGAAGAAGACCTTGAAATAAAAGAAATAGCGGCTACTGCTGTAAGCATACGAGTTAAGCCAGAAAGCCCTGGATTTACAACCATTCGTACTATTAAATATCAGGATCAAGCATTAGAAATTCCCTATTTTCTTCGCGATGCCTTCCTTTTGCCACAGCGCTTTTCAAAGTCTGAAACATTTCTTATTAGACTCGGTGCAGAACAGCAAGCTCGTATAATGAGTGAATTACCAAACAATCTTGAAGGGCTACATAAACATGTTAAACGCTTTAATGAAAAAAATGATGAAACTTTCTTTGAAGAATTAACGGTATTTATTAAAGAAGAGAAAATACGTAGACAACTTACATTAGATCGCACAGGAGAACTATTCTTCTTTTATAAGGATGATTACATTGTCGTAACGGAAGAATTGTCGAAAATACCGCTCATCCCAAGTGAATTTCCAGGCATTCCAAGCCTCCTAAGACAACTAAATGATGATCAAATTGAATTTGTCGAACAACTACCAAAGGAACTTGTCATATTGGCTAAATATGCAAATGTCGGTATTGGTACGGTTGAGAAATTGTTTGAACAATTAAAACAAAAGCAAAGGAAAAGGAATATATTGTAGGCGCAATTTACAGTCAACAACCGAAAAATCTTGTTTTACAAAAATGTTTTGCGAATAGTGAATAATGAAAAGGAGCGTTATCATTTTGTCTATGATTACGCTCCTTGTTTTTAATAATACTATGTCGAGATAATAGGCACAGATTTTTTTCTACCGTGCTTTCGCTTGGTGCCCTTCATAAAAAAGTTTAAAGAAGAGCGTTTTATAGTTTTTGATATTCAGTGAAGCAATGTATTTTCGTAAAAATGACATAAATATCCCACAAAAATACACAAAAACAAATAATTCACATTATCTTCACTAGTACAAACTTAAAAAAGATAATATTATAAAATTATAAGATAGGTATTTGAACCTCCTTAATCTAAATAATGCAACTGAAGATAGAATAATTTCTTTGGAATTACTGAACACCCCGATCAGAGTGATGAATAACTCCTTTCCTAGGCTTTTGCAAGTCTATATGCCATTTTTATGCAGCTATTACTAATTCTTTAGTTATAGTCTTTCCATTGTCCAACCAATTATTTTACATGAATACAGATCCATGACACTCACTAAATACAACCACCCCTTATTTGGTTGGAATATACGTTATATCCGTTACCCAAGTCTAGTTAGTCTTGCTTTGCTTAAATTGTCAAATCTAAGACATTTTTTACTTACCGCATGTCGATACTTAGAGTTTATAGTAGCCACTTTTGTAAAGCTCTAAGATCTGCCTCTCGAGTAGTAAATGTGTGCACAGCTTTTTTCTCAGATTGCTTGCCATTTTTTTTGTCCAACCATGAAATGTATTTTCATTTACACCGACCTCTCTAGCCACTTAAACTACAGATTTATTGTTCTCAGCAATATACTTAACTGTTTCTTTTTTAAGTGTTTCATCGTACCGTTTTACATTACCTTTTATTATTAGACACATCTCGTTATAGTTTTTATTTTTATTATAAAAATCTGTGTCTACTTTTTATTCTAGCATCATAATATGAATGTAATTGAGCTTCTCTCGAATGAGGTATCTAGTAGAAGACTAATTATTCGTTCTTAAATTTCCCTTAACATTGTTAGGGGAATTATAAATAAAAACAGGAGGTTTTATGAAGTATGAAAAATGGAAGATATGAAGTTTTATATTGGGCAACAGAAGAAGCTGTTAAGAATCGCGAGTTTAAAAAGTTTTTATCTACTAACGATTTAGATGAAGCTAAATCAGAAGCGAAAAATTTATGTAAAGCTAACTACTGTAGCATAATCTACGATTCAGGTAAACTCGTAAAAGAAAGAATTTACAGCGTAGCCAAAGGTGAACAAGGAAATCCGATAGTAACTATTGACTTAACAAGCTAAGTTTATTTGGTGTCTGACACCCAAAATGTACAATTTCTTAAAAAAGTCCATTTGGAAAGAACACTTTTTATAGTTTTTTTTATTATCAGAAAGTTTTTGTACTTTGAATGATGTCTAGTGGGTTTCTTTTAAAAGAGGGTGCCCGAAAAGTCTTGCATTTCGGACACCCTCACATTATCCCTAATCTTCCTTAAATTCCCCAAATATCTTCAAAAAACCAGTTAACTCTCAAATATCATTATCTGTAAATCCGTTGATTAATATTTGTTTGGTAATTTCTTCTTTATCTTCTAAGCTACCTTCTAACCGTTCCTTTCACCAACCTTTGTTCCAGTTGATTCCTGCTAAGTTCGTTTAGCTTATCTTATTGTTCTTTATCAATTGTTAGAGAGATGATCACAAAAGCTTAAATATGCAACATTTGTAAAATAAAGATAATCGTTGGCTGACCTTGTCTAGTTTAGTAGAATAAATGTAAGATGGCTGGTAGATGTGCGATCTGACGATGAAGGGATGATCGCTCTAGTGGAGAAAGGATTGTGGCTGTTATGAAGAATAAATTGATTTCATTTCTTGAATCTGTGAAAAAGTCAACGATCACTCTTAGTGAGTTGGAACAAAAGACTGATGCTAGTGATACATATGATGATTTTGCTGCTGTGGTTTTTACTTTACTGGACGAAGGATACATAAATCCAGTAAAGAGCCATGGTTTAAATTGGAAAGGATTACCTCATACTTTTCGGATCCAAAAAGGAAAAGTAATGCAATCTTTAATTGACTCCATTCAACAGCTGCAATTTTAAAGTTCATCCAGCAATTCAATTGCGTGCTTATTTATCAACTTCAGAAAAGAAGTGGGTTGAGGATGAGCCGTGGATATTGAAAATCGATGAATATTTAAAAACAAATGGACTTCCAACAGCGGATACGAATAGCTCGGAACGCTCTTATGAACTAGTGAAGGATGAAAAATGGATGGATGAAAAGGGTGGAAAAGCATTATTAGAAAGAATTCATCTATTTGATAAGTTAAAAATAGTTAAAACCCCTGATCCACTCATGTTTTCTTTAAACCCTCAGCGAATAGCTTTTAATCAAAAAGTACATAAGCATCTAATCGTGGAAAATAAGGCAACGTATTACGGATTAATCGATTCGTTAGCTTCTACTAGTTGTACAACTTTAATTTTTGGCTCCGGCTGGAAGATTGTCTCAAGCCTTAGACAATTAGCGCAACAGGTTGGCTTAACGAAGAATGAGCACCAACATGAAATCTATTATTTTGGCGATTTGGACTATGAAGGAATTTCCATCTACTACTATCTTTATGAAAAATATGATGTGAAACTAGCTATTGAATTTTATCAAGCATTATTGGAAAAGTCTTTTTATAAAGGAAAAGATCATCAAACGAGGAATGAAGAGGCAATAAAACATTTTTTACTACATTTCACAGAAGAGGAACAAGAAAAATTAGTGGACCTTTTTCAGGAGAAAGGCTATTATCCTCAAGAAGCTCTCGTTAAGGATGAGTTACAGCATATATGGAGGAAAACAACATGGGCATAGAATTAAAGGGGATAACGGAAAACTATCGCGAACGGATCCAGCGCTTAGCCTTATTTGATCCGTTATTTCGCTTAGAAAATAAGCGAGAAAAGGATGAAAATAATCAACCGATTGATTATTTCGGGTATGGTCTATTAGCGCTGTTATTCTTTTTTGAAAATATGCTGATGAGAAATAATAAAACAAGTATTCAAGATTTGGCCAATTATTTTTATGAGCTAAATCAAGGAGAGACATCACTTAGCTTTGAAGGCTATGTAAAGGTTGCTCGAACAATTGTAGAGACTTTTCGCCCCCCAAGTGGGAAACGGAATGAAAAGGTGTTTTACAATTGGGATACGAGGCAACATGAAACGGTGCATTATTCATTATTAAAAGCGGATCGCGCAGACGTCAAAACAAATACGCAGTATTATAAATTAGATGAACAGGGACTTGAACTTGTATTTGCGACAAAAGAGTATTTCACCGAGTTTCAACTTTCCATTAATCAGCTTGTACTACGGAAGCAATTAGAAAAAGGCGAATTTGTTGGCGCACTTCGCCAAATCGACGAAATGCATATCGATGTGGAAACGTTAAGAAAACGAATGACGATCGTAAAGCACGAAATTCAAAGGAATATTATTTCCGATGAGACATATGAGCGCTACAAACAAATTGTTGAAGATATTAATTCTCGTTTAACACGAGAAAATGAAGAGTTTAGCGAATTACATTCGTTTGTCAAAGAGACGAAAAATCGTCTAGCCTATGAAATGAACACTGAAAAGGATCGAAAAGCGTATGAATTAATTTTACAAATTGATCGCGAGCTTGGTGAGGTACATCATGATCATACCATGTTATTGAAAGACAGTATCGATTTGAAAACAACGGCATTACATGCGGCGCAAGAAGCTCTGTACTATGTAGGCATTGACTCTTTTAACTTTAAACAAGAGATATCAGCAGCTTTAGTGAGCAAGCCGTTACCATTAGAGACTTCCAAAAGATTAGTAGAGCCGTTCTTATTCATAGAGCAAAGTGAAACTTGGTCACCATTCATCGTTTTTTCCGAGCAGCGAATTGAAACGAAAGATGGCTTGGAACGGACAAATGCCTTTGCTGATCTTTCAGAGGAAGAGTGGCAGCAAATTGAAAATGATAAAGTACGCCAAATATTTGGTGAGCTTATGTCAATCATCTTAACATGCATGGGAGAGAAAGAAGAAATAACGCTAAAGGAAGTTGTTGAAGTGTTAAACGAAGAATACTCGGGGTGGCTTAATAGACCGATTTTTTACCAGTTTTGGTATGTCATGCACCAACGTTCGCCTATTACTTATGAAAAAACTGAGGATAGTACTGAATCGTTATTTGAGAAAGTATTAGATGTAATTAAACATCGATATACACGTATTAAAGTAGAAGAATTACAAGAAATTATTTCAGTAACAAAGCGCTATTCGATTCAAAATATGACGCTTCGTTTAATTAAAGGTGATGAAGATGGATTATAGTCAAGAAGAAGTTATGATGGCCTTTCAAATATACGCGAAAATTAGTCAAAAAGGGTACAGTGAAGGAGACGAGCTCCGACTTTATTTAGCCGAAGATAAAGTGAGAGGACTAGTAGATCAATTTGCAAAAGAAGTAGATTGTACCATTTTTTCGGTTGGTGAACGTCTTTACTTTGTTCCGCTTGCGTTGAATTCTCCTTTTCATATTTCTAATGATACATTGAAGAAAACGTATTTTACGGGAAAAACGGTCAATGCAGATATTTACTTTATGTATGTGACGATTATTATACTCTTTGGACAATTTTACGATAGTTATCAAACGACAGAAGCCACGCGTGATTTTATCTCGATGAGTGATTGGCTGGAGCAAATAAATGAACGGCTAGAAACATTACTAGCGATTGGCGAAGAGGAGTTAAAAGAATTAGAAAAGGAATATGAGTACAACTGGTGTGCAATCATCGAAAAATGGTCTGATCTGGATGATTTAAAAGAGACGGCAAAAGCACAAACAGGGAGAACGATAAGTCGACTTAGTTTTCTTAATACGGTAAAAAAATTTTTAGAGGCGCAAGAATTAGTGCAAGACATCGGCAATGATGAATTGCAGCTAACGGAAAAAGCGAAAGTAATTATCCAACGATATTACATGGAGCTCGAGTATAACCGTGGAATATTGGAATTTATTTATTCGCTGGAACGAGCAAAGGGGGAAGTGTAAGTGCCTTCAATTTCAAAAATAAGATTCACGAATGTTGTCTATGAAGGTGGAGGAAAGCGGTATAATGACGATCTTTTCTTATTTGATAGTCATAATGGAGCAATACTGCTTGAGAATGGCGGCGGAAAAACGGTTTTTATCCAAACGGCCATACAAGCAATTTTGCCCAATGTTGAACTGGCAGAGCGAAAAATGAAAGATACTCTTTCGCTTGATTCTTCTAGCGCCCATATTGCGATTGAGTGGATCATCCATGAACGTCCGCGACGTTATGGGCTTACAGCAGTAACGTTATATATGGCAAAAGAAGGCTTGAAATCCTATCGTTATACGTATGAGTATGAAGAAGGGGACAAGCATCGAATTGAAGAGCTACCATTTGTACGTTCAATGGCTGATGGAAAAGTGCGTCCGGCAAACCGCGATGAGATGAACGAGTATTATTCAACAATGAAGGCAAATCATCCACTAAAAGCCCATACCTTTGACACAGTTAAAAACTATCATCAACATTTAGAAGAAAGGTTTAAGATCATCGCTTCTGAGTGGAAAAAGATAACGGTTATTAATAGCTCAGAAGGTGGTGTGGAAAGCTTTTTTGATGGTTGTAAAACGACTTCCCAGCTCGTTGATCAGTTGCTGATTCCAACAGTTGAAGAAGCAATTGCCGGAAAAGGTTCCACAGATTTCGTGCAAACGTTTGAAACACAGCGAGAGCATTTTAAAGCTCATAAGCGATTACGACGAGTAATCGAAGAAAATAAACAAGTAGAAAAACAAATTACAAACTACGTTTTTGCGTTTGAACATTTAGATCAAGCGGAAAAAAGATTAGAAGAGCAGAAAATCAAAGGGAAGGCGTTATACATCTACACGAAGCATGAGCAAGAGGAAACGAAGAAGGCGTTAAGCAAGCTAAAAAATAGCCTACATCATTGGCAAGAGGAACAGGATGAGTGGGAACGAAAGGATCAATCGTACGCTCTATATGTATTAGTAAAGGATAGAGATGCGGCATATGATCAGTATTTGGAAGAAAAAAATGAGTATGACCGACTATTAGGGGAACAAAAAGAAAAGGAATCCCGTTTAGCACAGCTAAAAGTGGCTAAAGTGAAGAAAGGAATAAAAACGAATGAAGAATTGCAGATGCACTTTTCCAATGAACTCGAATTCCTCGAAAAAGATGAAGAAACGGTAGAGTTAGAGGATCGTCTCAAAGACAATACAGCTTGTTTAAAAGGGTATTTTGTCGAAGTAGAAGCGAAGATTCAACAGAATATCGATCAAATTGTTCGTCAACAGGAAAGAAAAAAAGAAGAATTGGTACAAGCTGAAAAAGCACTAGCAGAAAATCAAAGTCTTTTGAATGACTTGCAGTTAAAAGAGCGGGAAGTTGAAAGTGGTAAGAAGCATTTTGAAAATGATATGGCTGATATTGCCAACAATATTTTAGCTAATCCACTTAAGGAAAGAATGGAGGATGAGTTCCCTAAATGGGAGAAAGATAACCAAGAGCTTGACGAAGCAATTATTGCTTATCAAACACAAATAAATAAGTTCGAACAAGCAAAGCAAGAGCTTCTTAATCTTATTCCTAATGTAGAAATGGAGTACCAGAAATCCCACGACCAAGCAACGAAATATAAGCAACAACTTGCTTTAATAGATGAAGTCCAATCAGAGACTTTAAGAGAATTGCAGATTTTAAAGCCACAATGGGATCACTTTGATTCGATTTACACGAAAGAAGATACGATTGTAAAGCAAATCGAAGAAAAGGTAGAAAGGTTACATTCGGAAAAGGAAGAACTATTTTATAAAGAAAGACAAGCAACAAGATTTGCTGATGAGTATAAAAATAATGTGTTTTTCACAGCAGATCCAAAGTTAGAAAGATGGAAAGATCGTTGGCGAAATCAATTTATCTACCTTGAATTAGGAACGACATTTGTTCAACAAGCCGCAAGCTCATTAGAAAGAGCGGAGCAAGAGTTGTACAACAACTATCCGTATTGGCCAATTACTTTAATTGTAGCGGAAACAGAGGTAATGAAACTGCGTGAAAAGCTTTATTCTGTTGAATTGGAATTAACTCATCCTGTGTACATTTATACGGATGTCGAAGCGCGGGCAATCATCCATGATCAAAAAGTAGAAACAAATCAGAAGGTTTTCCCTAAAGTTTGGCAGGATAATCTCTCAGCAGAGAAATTTGACGATTGGAAAGCGCAGATTGAAGTAGTTGCAAATGAAGCAAAGCTTGAGAGGACAAACAAAGAAGCTGAGTTACTAGGTTTTCGGGATGCATTAGTTAAAGTACGTAAATTTTTAAAAAAGTATCCATACGAACAATATCATTCTCTTAAGGAACAGCTTAAGGAAACATTTGCTGAGGAAGCGAAACATAAACGAACGTTGCATAAATTAACAAATGAATTAGATAAGATAGACAGAGAGATAAATGAGTATCGTCATCGTCTTTCAGAAGCGAAGGAAATCTTCAATGGCTTAACGAACAAAATTGTGGAAGGAAGAAAATACTTTTCCAAAAAGAAAGAATATAATTTTTTAACGAAGGAACTAAGAGAAATTCAAGAGCAATTGGGAGAAGCAAATAGGCAGCTCGAAAAATCGAAGAAAGTCGTTTCCAATCTTACGAATGAATGTAAAGAATTAGATGATCAACTAAAGATGGCAAAAGATCCGTTATTTGATTTAAGAGGAGATTCTTATTATAAAGAAGTACTAGACGTGGAGCCGATTTTTTCTACGAAAAGTGTTGAAGTTTTAGTAAGTGAACGAAAAACCTTGAAAAATAACTTAGAGGAAAAGCAGCAAGGAAGAGAATATATTGAAGCTCGGTTAAAAGATGTACAATCAAAACTAAATGATTTATGTAATGAAATGCAATTACTGGAGCATCAATTTGGTGAAGTGGAGCTTATCGATTACCCTCCGCATGGCGATGAAGAAATAAATCGGCATATTATAGAGGTTCGTAAATTAGAAAAAGCAACAGATTCTTTAAGACCTATTGTGGAAAACCTCCGCGACAAATGGAGAACTGCAATGGAAAAATACAATATTCGCCAAGAGGATTTTCTTACGCGTTATCATGAAATAGAAGTTTTCCAACATTCGCTTCCAGAAGTAAGAGAACAGCTTGATTTAGCAAGAAAAAAGTTACAAGAACGCTATGAGTTTTTAATAGGAGAACAAAAGAGATATGAAACAAATGATGAAGCGATAAATAAAGCCTTAATAGAATTGGAGAAATATGACGTTCGTTTTGCCTTTCTTCATGAGAATGTAAAGGAAAGTTTGCTAGAGGAGCAGCTAAAACAAAATTATTCGTATAAACGGCTAGAATTTATTTCTCGCCTCATGAGTGAAATGACAGCTGTTCAACAGGAAATGATGTCAAGGAAGAAACGGCTTGACGAGGAAAGAACTGCATTTATTAGATTTTGTAATGATGCGATTTATGATATAAAGCTACGTCAAACATGCATTTCTGGTATTGAACATAAAGTTACATACTATAATGTGATTGAGTGGCAGGAAAAAATGAGAGATCGAATCCAGCGAACGGTAAAAATTGCTGAGGAGGATATGCGTGAGCATGACAAACAATTACAGCAATTTATTTCCCATCTACACCAGTATTTACGGATAATTGCCGATGAATTAAGGCTAATTCCAAGGCAGACTCGGGTAAAAGTAGAAGATAGAACAAAGGATATTTATGTGTTTACAATTCCTGATTGGGATGAACAAGAAGGGAGAGAAGAGCTTCGTCGTCATATCGATTGGATGGTGCTTCAACTAGAGAAAGACGAATTTAAAAATGATGAAGGAAAAGAAGATGAATCTTTAATCCGGAAACAGATCGAAAAATGGCTGCATACGAAGCAACTGCTGAAAAATGTAATGAAGGAAAAAGAGATTAGTGTGAAATGTAGAAAGGTAAGTAATGATGGCCAGGTAAGTGGTGCTCTTACTAGTTGGGAGAAATCAAATGCATGGTCTGGAGGGGAAAAATGGAGCAAAAACATGACACTGTTCCTCGGTATTCTAAACTATCTATCCGAAAAAAGAGTACCCCTTCAAGGAAGCCAAAAGCGTCATCGAACAGTTATTGTTGATAATCCATTCGGAAAAGCATCGAGTGACCACGTCTTAGATCCAGTGTTTTTCATTGCTGAACAGTTAGGGTTTCAAATAATTGCCTTAACTGCTCATGCAGAAGGGAAGTTCATTCGGAAATACTTCCCGGTCATTTATAGCTGTCGTTTAAGAGAATCAGCAAACGGAGACACCCAAATAATGACCAAACATAAAGAAATACGCACTGCATTTTTTAAAGACCACGACCCTGAAGCTATGGTAAGACTAGGAGAACAGGAACAAATTTCGTTGTTTTAATGAGAGTGTCTGACACCGCAAATGGACACTTTCTTAAAAAGTCCATTTGGAAAGAACACTTAGTAACTGAAAATTGTGTTACACTTCTTTGGAAATTTTATTTAAATACCATGCCACTACTCATTTAGTATGTATCCTTTAAATGTTATACTATAACAAAGGATCCAAAGTATTAAGAATCAAAGAATCGTGCCAGGTACCGTAGTTTATAAGTTTATAAGATATACTTGTTTTATATTTGGGGGGATTATGTGGGAAACTGGATCTCTACTACTGAAAAGAGTAGCTTTTTAAAATGGTTTTTAGATCATCATCAACTAAAACATAGGGAAGCACGTATGTTTTTGGAACATATTATAAAAAAACACCATATTGTTGAAAATCTTACTTTCACCGAAAAAATTAAGGTGAATGAACGAACTGTAGTTATATCGAGTGTTAATTCGGATGAACCTGGTTTTGTTTATTATTATCCTCAAGGAAAATCAGAAAATGTTTCAATGGCTTTAAGTGCTGTCATGAACAATCCATCTAGCAAGTTAAATATTATTATTAACTTTTACGGCAAACAATCCAACCACCGTTATTTAAGGTTAATCGAAACAAAGAAGGATAGCTTGAAAATTTATCGTCAATATGAACAATATTCAAAAGAAGCAGATGCATTAATAAATAAGTTAATGCTAGAGCAAGAAAAAAAATTATTAAAAGAACAAATTGATGAAGCCCTAGATAAACGAGATGAGCAACAATTTAAGAAATTATTAATTAAATTACAGCAATTAGAAAAAACGATTGAACAGTTAGAAACTGGATAATATGAGGATTTGATGTCTGAGCCGCAAATGGACAAATTCTAAAAAAAGCCCATTTGAATAATTACTTATGCCAAATTTATCATGTGTAAAGAAGTAAAAAAAGTAACTGTCCACACCTAGTTCATAGGTTAGGATAGTTACTTTTTTGCATTGTATACTAACTTTTATAATTTGTTTTTGGAATTTTTTCCTTTGAATCTAAGAGAGGCTAGTAGTTGTAGGTATTGCTTTATAAGTTGCAGGTATTGTACAGCTAATAATTGTATAGGTCATTATAATAGTTCAATGTGGTTGATAATGATCCTACCGTAAAGTATGTGATACTTTTACTTGTATAGGATGAAAAAAATGGTAGAAACTAGGGGACAAGTTCTAAAAAGAATAATTATAAGAAAGGGATCCTAATGCCAACAAAATTAGACCTAAATGACTTTAAGAGAATGTTGAATGAAAAAAGTTGGGAAGAAGCTATGGAATACAAAGACAGTTTCGTGCCTAAAGAACTATATAAATATTTCCCACTTTTTGATGAAAATTATATTAATTTCAAAGAGGATAATAAAAAAAGACTTAAAACTTTTAGTAATAATAAGATATGGGTTTCAAGTTATGAAAACTTTAATGATCCATTTGAGTTTAAAATGTTAATCTTAGATCAAGAAAGACTAAGCGGATCTACGCAGAAGATAAATAATGTCGAAAGGATACTTGAGGAATTTAAAAAAAGAACAATGATTGCATGTTTTAGCTGTGAAGTAGATAACAACATGCCGCTTTGGGCACATTATGCAAATAATCATTTAGGATATTGTGTCAAGTATACGATTTCTAACCCAAAAGTGATTTTTCCAGTTTTATATGAACCTGTCAGGGTAAAAACTGCTGCAATTCCTTCCATGATTGTTTCGGAAATGTTACAGGCATACAGTCAGAATTTGAAAGAGCCTACTGAAAATTTTTACAAATATTTTTTCTATTTTTATTTGTCATTAACCTGTAAACATTTACATTGGCAATATGAGAATGAATATAGGTTATTGTATGAAACACCAGATTCAGCCAAAGGATTTGAAGTACCCTTATCGGAAGTAGGATTAGCAGTAGAATCAATTTACATAGGTTATAAATGCAACGAATTATATAAAGAAGAGCTTATATCAATTGGAAGAAGGTTGGATTGTAAAATTTTTGAAATGCATTTTGATGAACATTCGGAAACATTTGAGTTAAAGACTAAGCGGATAGTTTAATGAGATAAGGGACACGAGATAAAAATACATTTGGTATAATTATAAATTATCAGTACATTCGAGCTGATTTTGCTCTAAACTGAAATGAATTTCTATATAAGGGAGAAAACAATGAACAATTACAAATTAACAATCCAATATGACGGTGGGCGTTATTTAGGCTGGCAGCGTCTTGGGAATAGTGAAAATACGATTCAAGGCAAGATAGAAAAGGTGTTATCAGAAATGGTCGGAGAACCAATTGAGATTATTGGCTGTTCAAGAACGGATGCAGGTGTTCATGCTTTTACCCAAATCGCCAATTTTAAAATTGATCAAAATGTAACTGAAGCGGAAATTAAGAAATATTTAAATCGATACTTACCCAAAGATATTAGTATTATCGATGTGACGATAGTACCTGAGCGGTTTCACGCTCGTTTTAATGCTAAGGAAAAGACTTATTTATATAAAATCTGGAATGAGGAATTTTCAGACCCTTTCATGCGAAAGTATAGTATGCATGTTGAAGAGTTGCTTAGTATTGAGAAGATGATTACAGCATCTCAATTTTTTGTCGGTAAACATGATTTTACGGCTTATTCAAATGCTAAGTCTAAGAAAAAATCAATGGAACGTGAAATCTATTCAATTGACATTCAAAAAAATGCTGGTTTTATTTATATAAGAGTATCTGGAGATGGATTTCTCTACAATATGGTTAGAAAAATGGTCGGTACTTTGATTGAAGTAGGGATAGGTGAAATTGCTGCTGAGAGTATTCCTGAAATTTTAGCCTCAAAAGAGCGAATTCAAACTGGCAGGATAGCCGAGCCAAATGGGTTGTACCTAGAGAAGGTTGAATTTTAGTACAAGCGTTTTTGGCAAAGCCCGAGTTTCAATCTTATCAAATCTCCACTTACGCGTACCCACTAATATCTAGATGAATATAATGAACAAAATTATATTCGAGGTGGGGAGTATGTACAAAAAAATTGCAGTAGCAATCATTCATGGGATAGGGAATCAAGAGGATGATTTCGCATCTAAAACGGAAAAAATCATCGAAAAGCAATTTTATAAGAAGTTAAAAAAGTGGATATCAGCTGATTCTGAACAACTGATTATTCATCCGGTTCATTGGTCAACAGTCCTGATCAATCGAGCAGACGAATTATATAAAGATTTAGTCTTAAAAAAACACCAAAACTATAAACTGTTAAGAAGATTTATTATCCACTATTTAGGCGATGCAATTGCTTATCAACCAATAAAAGAAGCAAAGAATAATACGTATATGAAAATTCATAAACGCGTTAGTGAAACTTTACACCATTTGGCAAATGATGCTGGTTATGATGCCCCCCTATGTGTGATTTCTCATAGTCTCGGTTCAGTGATTGCAAGTAACTTCTTTTACGATTTACAAAAAAACAATCGTGACTTAATTATTAATAAAGATTCTTATCTTGAAAAAGGCGAGACGTTAGCCCTCTTTTATACCCTAGGTACAACCCTTCCTTTATGGAGTTTACGTCATGATTTTGACCAACCAATTAATATACCTAGTAAATTGTTAAACAAGCATTATCCACAAGTAAAAGGGGAATGGATTAATTTTTACAGTAAGAATGATGTATTGGGTTTTCCGTTAAAAGAAGTAAGTGAACGTTATCAAAACTCGGTAACAGAGGACAGAATAGTAAGGATAGGTAACCTATTAACCTTTTGGAATCCTTTATGTCATATCGGTTATTTTAGAAATAAGAGAGTGCTTAATAGAATAACAGACCAATTAGTATTAACTTGGAAACAGATTAATTCAATATAATTGGTGTCTGACACCGCAAATGGACATTCTTCTCTAAAAGTCCATCTAGAGTGGACGTATTGGTACTCGAGCCCGGCACTGATTGAATCATTAAAGCTTTGATATAAAGAAATAAAAGTAACCATCCCACCAAGTTCAAAGGTTAGGATAGTTACTTTTTTTGTTGAAATATCCTTATTATTATCCGCTTTTCTTACGGCAGTTTTTACTTTGAAACTAAGTAGACTTATTGTTGATTATGGAATGGATTGATTAGTTTTGGAAAGTAACTTCACTAAGGTGAGGAATGGATGTTGGGGGAACTAACTTAATTTTCTTTTAATATTTCCAATTTCTCTTTCGTTTCGCACAGATTTTTCCCAAATAAAGTCCTGATCATCCTCAATTCCTTTTAGACGTTCCATTATTTCTTGATGACGTTTTTCATTTTTTTCTTCTAGTGCAAGTATCTCTTGTTTTAATTCTGTTTTGACTGAATGAATGGTTTCTTTCATTTCTAGCTGTTCAGCTTGAATATAATGAATAGTCTGTTTCATTTCTAGCTGTTCAGCTTGAATGGAGTGAATGTTCTGTTTCATTTCTAGCTGTTCCACTTGAATTGAGCAAATAGATTGTTTCATTTCTTGTTGATCAGATTGAATTAAGCAAATGGATTGTTTCATTTCTTGTTGATCAGATTGAATGGACCCTACAATTTTTATTAATTGTGTCAGCATGGTTTCAATTTTTTCAATTTCCATCTATGCCACCTCCTTGCTTGTATTATACAGCTAATATTTGTACAAGTCATTAAATTGTTTAATGATGAGTCTAAGAAAATCCTAGTATGCTTTCCTTAGTTTTCTTAATTCTTCTTTAAAAAATAAATGAAAAACATATTTCAAAAATTAGGAAATTTCAGTAAAATAAAAGTATTTAATGACGTTAATGTTAACTCAACCTGAAGTAATTATTGAATCCAAAAGTGAGGGAAAGTATGTGCATAAAATTGCGATTGTTGGAGCGGGGATCAGTGGTTTGGGAGCTGCTTATTTTTTGCAAAAACTAGGGCATCAAGTAGATGTGTTTGAGCATTCTCAAACAGTTGGTGGGAGGATGCGTACTGTTTGTAAGGAAGGATTTACTTGGGATATAGGTGCCCAATTTATGGTGGATTCGTATTTACATATGAAAAATCTGATGAAAGAATTAGGAATTGAGAAGGAAGTTACGTATGTACAGCCGATTCAGGCAATGGCGATTGCTAAACATGAAATTTATCGCTTTAAATCAGGTTCTCTTTTCAGTTTGTTTCGTCACCCCAAACTAGATTTTCACTCAAAAATGGCGTCTCTCAAAGTAATGAATCTAGCATTCAAGCATCGAAAGTATTTTCATTTTCATTATTCGGCTAGTTTAAATCAATTGGACGATGGTCGTGATATTTCCTGGTGGAGAATGAAAACAACGAATAAACTAGTTGATTGGATATTAAGTATACCGACTTCCTCACTATTTTTTTGGTCGGAAACAAATACTCCATGGTACTCCGTCATTATGTCGATGTTGGATGCGAAACAGACCTGGTCAATTTATACTCCAAACAAAGGAATGGGAAGTGTTACTGAAAAATTAAGTTCATTAATACCCGTCCATTTGGGATGTACAGTTTGTGCTGTTCAATCTGTTGATGACAAACAGGTTAGAGTTACGTTTCAAAGTAAGGAAGGGCAGACTAGCGAGTATTATGATCGTGTAATTATTGCAACTCCGGCTCCAGTTGCGCTCAATATTTTGCAGCATCCTGAACAAGAACTTGGAGAAGAACAGGTAACTTTTCTTAAACAATCGCGGTATACTTCGAACTTGACTAGTGTTATAGGATATGAGAAAGCACCTGAGCAAAAAGCGTATGGATTTGCTGTTCCTCAGGTGTTGAATTATCCGCTAGCTGCTATTGGCTGGGATCACTTAAAAGGAAGAGATCGAGCTCCTGTTGGAAAAGGGATTGCTATTGTAATGCCAACTCATTCGTACAGCCTAGCTAATTGGAGCCGTCCAGATGAAGAAATTAAAAAAGATGCTGTGAAGCTGGTCGGCAATTTTTATCAGCAGAGTGAAGAATACTGTTCCCATACATCTCTTTATCGTTGGCAGTACGCGATGCCAATCATTTATCCTCGATGGTCACATGTTTTGGCGAAAGCAATACAAGCAAAACCGAAAGGAGCAAAAGTATTTACATGCGGTGATTACTGGGCAGGACCGACGACTGAACATGCACTATTTTCAGGTTATCGTACTGCTCAAGAAGTTGCTGACAGTTTATATGGTGTCTGAACTACAAACTATTCAAGAAAAATGCAGCCGATCAAGTAAAATGTCCACACAAACTGAATCTTCCTTAATTTAAGAATGCGACGATTAAAATCAATACTATAGGAATAATTATCACAAAATAACCTATCGGATGCGCAAAATTCATTGTCCAACCTATACCGAATCGCTTTTCAACAAAAATAGAAGGGTCGTTCCGATTAAAATAAATTAAACCACCTTTCCAATATTGATCTTCATCAATACCGTCTACGTTGCTTGAAGAATTGATTTCGAACTTTCCTTCAAAGTCTGAGTCCACTCTACCTACTTTTATTGCTAAGCCTAGTGCACCTGCTAAAATTGTTACCATAAAGAATAGTGGCATAAGCATCATTAATGAAACACTAAAAATATTTTCGTAAAGTAAATTGAGTTGTATAAAAGTGAATAGTAACGTCATCAAGATATTTATTACAAATAAAAACCAGCTTGAATATTTACGCAAACGCAATTGACGTATTTGTGATGAAGTAACATTACCTGCATTGATCTTAATTCCTGATCGCTTCGTAAACACATTAATTCCGAAAAACATGAGCTGTAACAGTAATAATATTCCAGGAAAACTAACAACAGACATCCAGCTTTTATCGCTAAAAGCATCGGGCTGTCCATCTGGCCCCCAGTGAGTTGGAATTTGGCTTGGTAGTTGATCGTACAATTTTATGGATAATATGGCAATAGAGATCGTTATAATAGTTGGAATGAAATGAACAATGGAAGCGAGCATTTCATCCTTCGCTCGAATGGCTAAGTCAGCAAAGTGCACTTGTTTGATTTCTTTGTACCAATCTTGAGATTGCTTAAGCTTAATCATTTTATAATGGAAATAAAAATATAGTGATAAACCGGTTACGATAATAACTAACGGTATGGTGACGCCCGCAAGTACAAACTTTTCATTTTCTTGAAAGGAAAGCAAAAATCCAATTGTTAATGTGACACCTATAATAAAAGTTATGAGCGCATATAGCCGTTTAAAATAGACGACTTTAGGGTGTTTGGCTTGCTCATACGGTATCGTTACCCCAAAAACCACTGTGCGCTTTACAATAAATGGTACAGTAACTTGAAACAAATTAACAAATAGGATTGTGATTAATAGTACCGAAAATTCCATCGTTATCCCTCCTGAATTTTTTTGATTACGTTTGTAACTAACTCATGAAGCTCTTTTTCTTTCATTCCACTTACCAGAGCTTCTACTACAAACGGTCTGAATTCCTCAGATAAAGTTTCAAGACGATTTTTCGAGATGTCTTTGTTTTTATTTGCAATAATAACGGCTCCTTTCTTGGGAACAATTTCAATGATTTCTTTTAACTCGAGTTCATGATAGCTTTTATTCACAGTGTGCATGTTTACTCCGAGATCTCCAGCTAATGCCCGAACAGAAGGTAGCGTGTCGCCATTTGATAAATCACCTCTTACAATAGCCTCCATTATTTGAGTTCGAAGTTGCATATAAAGAGGAACATCTGAATTTGGATCAATCGTAATCATTTCTCACCTCCGTTCTGTTCTATATATATTATAACAAAACTGTTCTATAATGTATAGAACAAAAACTGATTTTTATGATGAGTGAAATATAACTTAGAGTTTCTCTTAAAAATAAAGTAAAACTAACTGGCTATTATGGAGTTTTCAGTGAATGGAATATTTAATAAATCGCTTCCCTACATTTTCCCAATAAAATAAATAAGTTTGAGATTAATTTGCTTTCCTAAGAACTTTCTGTTATGCTTAGTAAGAATTATTTTTGTTCGGTCTGTAAGGAATGAAAAATTTACTAATATTTTTCGCCTTTGATCTAATTGAGCAACTATAGTAACTATTCGTGGAAAACATCCACATCAGGAGGAAATACCAATGAAACAAGGTACAGTAAAATGGTTTAACGCAGAAAAAGGTTTTGGTTTTATCGAGGTTGAAGGAGAAGCTGATGTATTCGTACATTTCTCAGCTATCCAAGGCGAAGGTTTTAAATCTTTAGAAGAAGGTCAAAAAGTGACATTTGACACTGAGCAAGGTCAACGTGGTCTTCAAGCTACTAACGTACACAAAGCATAATGATAAAAGGACTCTATTTTGAGTCCTTTTTGATTCCCGTCTCATCCTCTGTTCCATATTACAAAAGTATTGTAAAAAACCTGCCAATCTTCAAGAACATCTAGCGGAAGCCTTAATTTTTCTTATATTTGGTATTTTAAATTTTTCACCTCGTCGAAAGGCCATTTGCAAAAAAATAAAAAACTCTAATGATTAGAGCTTCTTTAAAAAACGTTTATTTAATTTCTTTATTTTTCATTCCAAATGGCGTCGTTTAATAACATAACAGCTTCTTCTTCTTTAATTCCTTTTACGAGCATTAGTTCGCTAATGAAGATTTGTTGAGCGTTGTCAAGCAGCTTTTTATCTGCCGAAGCAAGAGCTTTTTTCTTCTTCATTTTGAGTAGGTCACGGATCACTTGAGCCCCTTCATAAATATCGCCACTTTTAATCTTATTTACATGACTACGATAACGTTGTGATCGGTTAAGTGGAGTAGTTTCATTATCTTCCTCGTTATTAAAACTAGCTAATACATGATCCATGATTGTTGAATCCACTATCCGTCTAATCCCTATATTTGTTTTCATTGGAAACATAACAAGAATTTTGTTTATACTTATCGTATAATAAAGTTGTTTAATGCCAAGTATTTCTTTTTCTTCTATTGATTCAATTATACCAGCTCCGTGAGTCGGATAAATAATTTTTTCTCCAATTTGAAAATCCATAGCTTCACCACCATTTAGAATACTTAATGATACCATAATGTAAGTGAATAAGTAAATTTTTAATAATAACATATATAAGAAAAATGTGTCAATAACTTATTTGGAAGTAAATTAGGAAATGAAGCTAATGGATTTTTCTCCATATTAAGTAGCCCGCACCAAATAACTAGGCGGGGGCTATTTTTTTCGCTATGGATGTTTAGGAGAGTATAACAATCACTTTTTCTACATTTATAATAAATTTTTGAAGACTTATTTACATATTAATGACCGTAACCTTCTTCTGCAGCCATTGCATCAGCTTTTGTAGCATGAACTGTCCCAAATGGATGGTTAGGAGGAGCGTATATCGAATAAAGTTTTAGCGGAATATTACCAGTATTGGTTAAATTATGCCATATTCCTGCAGGTATTATTATTGCAGAATCATCATAGACATTTCTTTCAAAGGTTAAATTGTCTTTACTCGTGCCCATTTGAACAATACCTTGACCTTGTTCAACACGTAAGAATTGGTCAACATTAGGGTGCATCTCCAAACCAATATCTTCGCCAACATTAAGATTCATTAAAGTAACTTGCAAGTAAGTTCCTGTCCATAAAGCGGTACGATACGTATAGTTTTGCTTAGTAGCTTCATTGATATTAACGACAAACGGTTCTGCTCCGTAATCTTTTAACAAATTATCACCATTGGAAAAGCGAAATGAATTAAATATATTTGCATGGTCTTCTTCAACAGGATTCCAGTAAATTGACTGTCTACCATATGTGTTAATTGGCACATTAACAAAATGTGGATAATAATATTGGTATGGATGCATATTTGGAACGTAATACATTTTCTCAATCCCTTCACAGTTTATAAAATTATCCTATGCACTTTGTTAGGGGAATGTACTTAAATTCAATTTACCTTAATTAAAGCAAACGCGTTATTTACCTAAAAATCTAACTCAATTAAATAACTAAACGTAAACCAACCAAATATAATAAGGAGTGGCTGTGATGAATATATCTTCATATCGTAATGGTTCAAAAATATTATTAGTATCCATCTTAACATTAATTTCTAATGAATTAATTTCAATTACATTAATTTTTGATGGATTAAATTATTTTAAGAATTTAATTTTTGATGGATTATTTTCTAATGGATTGAGTACATTCTTAGTTGAGATTCCTTTTGTAAAAAAGATAGTAACCTTGTATATTGCAATTATTTTTATCTTTGCGCCTATTATCTTTGTATTTTTCTTTGTATTTGTTCTTCTACTGGGCATCTTAAATTTTTTTATGCTTTCCTATATATGGGTAGTTCTAATATTTAGTAACGATTCAAAGGATATAAAGTGGAAAAATAGTATGAAAGCTGGAATCATTTCATTAGTTTGTTATATCTTATTTAGATTGCTGTATGCTTAAACTTTAGATATAAAAAAATATTTTTTTTCATAAATTAGGATAGATCATAACCGAAGGGAGTCGTTGTAGATGCCGATAACTGGAAAAGATATGGATGATTTAAAAGATCGTCTAAAAACGAATTGGCGACTAGAATATGGAATTTATCTCGTAATGATTGAGGATGTTAATATTACTATTGCTTCAGAAGGAAAAAGGCCAATTTGCTGGGAATTAAAAGTAATCGAAAACGAAAGGAGGCTACAAAAGTTTCATTGGATTGATAAAGAAGGTGGAGTTCAAATGCTAATTACTGATTTAGAGAACTTAGGATTGACACATATTACACCGGATAATGCCATTAATGCTTGCAATAGTTTAATTGGAAAGAAGATTGAAGTAAAAGTAGAGTTTAATGGTGAATATCAAAACATTACCTTTTTAAAGAGAGAAAACTAGTTTTGCAAACTACGATTCAATTTTCTGATGGGATATACTTACCTATGCCTAATTCACTCCCATCCCACCTAAAATCAGAAATATGTAACGAACTTACAATAATAAACCCCGCCTATATCGAAGCAACTAAATTTCAACGAAGTACGAAAACAATTCCTAAAAATATTAAACTCTTTCATGAAACTGATGAGCAAATAAGGCTTCCTAGAGGATATTTATTTGTATTGCTAAAAAAACTTAAAAGAGAAAAGCTTGACTATCATTTTGAAGATCAAACGATCGTTGTAGATGAGTCTTATTCAACTCCCAACTGCACTCTCCGATCATATCAACAAGAAGCTATTGAAAAAGCATTGAAATATCGCCAAGGCATCATTATTAGTCCGTGTGGATCCGGAAAAACAGTAATGGGGATTTGTTTCTTAGCATTAACAGGGCAGCGAACGCTATGGGTTACCCATACTAAAGATTTAATGTATCAAACGATTGACCAAATCGAGAGGTTTTTAGCTATCCCTGCAAAAAGTATTGGTAAAATTGGTGACGGTAAAAAACTCATTGGCGAAAAAGTTACGGTGGGAATCGTTCAATCTTTAGTGAAGTATGATAAGGAGATCATCCGAAATGGCTTTGGTACGATCATCATAGACGAGGCCCATCGTGTACCAAGTAAAACATTTCAAAATATCGTAGAGCTATCTAATGCCAAATATCGGGTTGGCTTAACAGCTACTCCAAAAAGAAAAGATGGTCTTGATCCAATTTTATTTAGTGTCGTAGGTCCTTCTATTTATCAAATTACAGAAGAAAACCTATTAGCCGAACAACGGATATTAATACCTGATGTGAAGAAGATCTATACAAATTTTACTAGCCTTGAAACTGCCTATTTAACATTAATGAACCAACTAGTTACTAACGAGGAAAGAAATGATTTAATCGTAAAGACTATTCACAAAACATTGAAAAATACAGAAGTGGCGTTAGTACTTTCTAGCCGTGTTCAACATTGTTCTAGCCTCGCTGAGCTAATCAAAGTTCATTCTCCTAGATTACAAGTCGCCGTTTTAACAGGAAAAATTAGTAAGGCAGAACGAGAAAAGATCATTTCAGAAGCACGAAACGCCACTCTTAACGTCATTATCGCTACACAAGTGGCTGATGAAGGATTAGATATTCCTAACCTTAATAAATTATATTTAGCTACTCCATCTAGATCCAAAGCTAAAATTAAACAGCAAGTTGGAAGGATTATGAGAAATATAGATAGCAAGAGCACTCCAGTTGTTTATGATTTTATTGATGTAAACGTAACAACATTACGTAGGCATGGAAATATTAGAACAAGTGTTTATCATGAATTAGGCTGTCATATATTTTAACAATGCAAGCCAGAAGGCGGAAGTTATCAAAACCTCCGCCTAATTTTTATTCGTTTTAATAACATGTCCCTGTTAAGAGTAACTTTAAGAATTACCCCAAAAACCACAATTAGTTGTTTTATAAAATTGTAAAATGAGTGATACCAATTTTTCTGGAAATGTTGAACAGCTTGCCTACCTGCTTTAGCAGGTGAAGTAATAGTATTTCTACACTAAATTTAGATGCGCAATCTTGAATATTTCCATAGGGTGTGATAATTTTTAATATAAGAAAAAATTATCATATATATAAAATTAAGTTATATATCATAATGATAAATTTTTATTAAGAATATGAAAAAATTATATAAGGTGGACAATATGAACAATGTTTATCAAGAAGGCAAGAATTTTGCAAAATCTTACATACTCCCTTACACTGAATTGACTGACAAGGAGTCGAAATTTCCTGAAGAATCTTTCATGGAACTAGGTAACAAAGGCTTTTTAAAACTGCTTGTACCTGAAGAATATGGTGGACTTGGTAAAGGACTTGTAGAGCATGCTCAGGCTTGTTTGGCATTTGCAGAGACTTGCGGCACTACAGCTCTTTGCTATATGATGCATAATGTTGCATTAATGTGTGTTCTAACTCATGGAAGTGACGAACTTAAGAGAAAGATTTTTACAGACATCGTAGAAAAAGGGAAATACATGGCATTAGCCTACAGCGAATTCGGGACAGGAGTACACTTCTATAACCCGGAAATTACTGCTGAGGTTAACGGTGACAACACAACTTTCAACGGAATAAAGAGCATGGTAACATCTGCCACGTATGCTTCCTACTATCTCGTTCTTGCACCATCTGTTGAAGTGGGAAAAATAAACAACTGGGTATTCCCTTTGGAAGCTAAAGGCTTAATATTTGACATGGCAAAATGGCATGGTTTTGGAATGAGAGGTAACGTGTCATGTCCAATGCACTTTGATCATGTGACTTTGGACTCATCTTTTCGCATTGGATCGGAAGGTTCAGGCGAAGCACAGGTATTCAATGTGGTCGCTCCATTCTTCATTACTGGGCTAGGTTCAGTTTACAGTGGTATTGCCATGCATATGTTTGAAACAGCCAGCAATTATGCTGTGGATAGGAAATATCCTGATGGAAGATCACTTTCAATCATTGAAACTATACAAGTGCATATTGGAAATATTTATAAAAATGCAGCAGCCGCAAGAGCAATCACTTTAGAAGCTGCAAGAGCAGGTGCCAACGGAGAAGCTGATGCACTTGCAAAGATTCTGGCGGCAAGAATAGTTGCGTCAGAAGCGGCAATCGAATGCGGAAGGATTGCAATGAGAGTTGGAGGAGGAAAAGCTTACAATAATTCTCTACCTACAGAAAGACTTCTAAGAGATGCATATGCCGGTCAAATTATGGCTCCAAGTGCTGACGTTCTGACTATTTGGCTTGGAAAAGCATTAACAGGTCAGATGATTCCATAAAGACTAGTAAGGAGTGAGTTCATTTGAGTAAGGATAGAATAAAAGTCGGGGCTGTTATTTATGATCCGAGGGTTACCGTTATCTGGGGGATCATAGCTGATTTTTTCAAAGAGGAAGGGCTTGAAATAGAATGTATCTTCTATAAGGATTATGAAGGACAGATTGACGGATTAATGAACAAGGATATAGACATTGCCTGGAATTCGCCCCTAGCATGGTTGGATGCTTATATGAGAACAGCTGGAAAATGCCAGATGGGTTCAATGAGAGATACGGACAGAGACAGAAAGACCTGCTTTATTGTCAGAAAAGATAGCGGCATAACAAATCTTGGTGGACTAAGGGGCAAGACTATTGGCTTTGGAGCGATAGACTCTCCTCAAGCAAGACTGATACCAATTAACCATTTGCACAAAAATGGACTTGAGTATGGAGTGGACTACACTGAGAAAAGGTTTGATATTGGTGTCGGTCTTCATGGAGACCATATTGGAGGAGAGTTAGATGCCTTTAGAGCATTGATGGCAGGAACTGTAGACGCTTCTGTAACTCTGGATTTGAACTGGGATGCTTGGAAGAAGGATGGCACCATTGATGAAAATCAATTGGTATGCATTGATACAACGGCTTTATTTGACCACTGTATTTTCGTAGCTCATCCTGATTTTCCAACTGAAAGGTTTATAGAATGGCAAAAGGTGCTTCATAGAATGGACTATAACAATGAATCCCATAAGAAGATGATGGATATGGAAGGTTTAAAGGAATGGGTGGAAGGCAGAATTTCAGGATTTCAGCAATTACGTGAAGCCAATGACTATCTGAAGTTCTTCAATAGGTAATTCCTGATGAATGATTCTTAAATCCTGCAAGATAAACTATTCATAGTAGACTTGTTTATTCAAAAGCAGCCATTAAAAAGAGAAGCATGGTTCTTTCCGTTGCTTCTCTTTTAACTATTTACATCCACTTTGGGAGATGAAATACATGAAAAGACCATTACCACTATTTCCTACTTCCTTAATAGGAAGCATGCCAAGATCAAAAGAGGTTCTAAGCGCTCTTAGAATGATTAGAAGAGGAACTATTGAACCAAATGACTTCAATAAGCTTATTGAGATGGAAACACAAAAGGTCATTAAGCTGCAGGAGGATTTGGGGATTGATATAATCACCAGTGGAGAGCTCGGCCGGGATAATTATGTTTCCTTCGTTTCTGATAAAATTAGTGGTGTTAGAATGATGAGCATGAGTGAAATGCTCGATTATATTGATGATAAAAAAGCTTTTGAGACCATTTTGACCACGCTTGATGTTCCAGCAGTCAGTATTAAAAATGCTATTTGTGTCGGTAAGTTGCACTACAATGGTGGTATTGTCGCAGATGAGCTTATGACTATGAAGAAGTTCACCAACAAACCCGTTAAGATTACAATACCAGGTCCATATCTCCTTACCAGATCAATGTGGCTTCCCAATCTCTCTGGTAAGGTTTATGGGAGCAAGGAAGAACTTGGGCAAGATGTTATAAAGATTATGAAGGAAGAGATAGACAATCTTATGAACATAGGAGTTGATGTGATTCAATTTGATGAACCAGTTCTGACCGAGGTTGTTTTCACAGAGGGAAAGCCAAGGTCATTTATGTGCGCAGCTCTTTCCGAGAGAAAGGATCCTAAAGAGGAGCTTGAATTTGCCAGTTCTTTGATTGGACAGATTATGGGGCATATAGATAGAACAAAGTCGGTTGCTTCCCTTCATGTCTGCAGAGGCAACTGGAGCAAGGATGAGAGCATATTATTGACAGGTTCATATACTCCTCTGCTTGAGTTATTTGCCAAGGTGAATCCAGACCTTTTAACACTTGAATTCTCAACACCTAGGGCAGGGGAGCTAAGCTCATTATTGGCTGATTCAAGGATTGGAGAACATACAGC
The DNA here is from genome assembly GCA_036676095.1 of Anaerobacillus sp. Classification (GTDB taxonomy): domain Bacteria; phylum Bacillota; class Bacilli; order Bacillales; family Anaerobacillaceae; genus Anaerobacillus. The sequence continues at coordinate 40,338 of JAKFDP010000007.1, forward strand.
ACTTGGTTTAGGAGTGATAAATCCACGTACAGATGAAATTGAGACATTTGACTCAATCCTTTCTAGAGTTGAAGAGGCAATGTTTTATCTTCCAAAAGAAAAATTATGGTTAAATCCTGACTGCGGTTTCGCAACCTTCTCAAATAGTCCAGTTAACATACTTGAAAATATCTCGGGCAAAATACGCTCAATAACAGAAGCGGTTTCAATACTAAGGAGCCAACATGATTAAGCAATCAAAAGATGACATAAACACATTATATGAGTCTAGGATTTTTGATATGAACTTTAGGGGAACGTCAAATGATCTCTCATCTGTGAAAATTTTTACAAACAAATGCAGCTTTCAGATAGAAAAGCAAATTAGTTTTGACTCAGAATACAAACAAATCAGCAGTCTTGAATACCTTGCAGGATCAGTTTTAAGCAGCATAATATTGACGCTCTTAGAGCAGTCGAAAAAAAAGGGTTCAATTATTGAAGAAATTGAAGGAGTTTTGAACCTTTCACTGGAAAACCCTCTATCCTTGGTTGGTGTACGAGGGTATGATGAAGAGCCGTTTATTAGAAAAATAACCGTAACCGTTTTTTTATATGCTGATCTTGAGGACAATGACTTTGATGATTTTTGCTTCGGGGCGCTTAAAAATTCACCTATTTACAATACATTAAAAAAATCAATGGAATTTGAGATCATATTTAAAAAGCTTGTTTGAGGAGCCATATTCAACAGATACAAAATATGCCGTGCTGGAATGCCTACAGTAAATTAGACAGTAGGAAGAGAATGAGATGATTATGTAAGTTGGTTTAATCATAAAAGAATTCATGGAACTTGTGATTGCCAAAGCAATCACAAGTTAAAAAAACTGTCTAGTTTAATGTTGACATACCACTATAGTGTACTGTTAAGATAAGAGAAATAATCGGGACAGGGGACAGGCACTGCGTCCCACATCAGACAAGGTGCCACACCCTTCACAAACCCGGGACAAGGGACCTGTCCCTCTGTCTCCAAAAATAAATTTAGGATGGAATTTAACATGTTAAGAATAAGTAATATTAAGCTTCGTGCTGATTTTGATCCAAGCAAGGAAAATGAACTTTTAGCGCAGAAAATCCAGAAAATACTAAGGGTTAAACAGGACAAAATATTGTCTTTTAGTATTTCTAAGAAGTCAATCGACGCAAGGAAAAAAAATAATGTCCAGCTTATTTATTCTGTTGATGTTGAAATTGAAAACGAAAGCTCGTATTTAGGAATAAATGATGTTTCTTCCTATGAACCATTAGAATATGTGATCCAGGAAACCAAAAAAACTACCCGTCCTGTAGTAGTTGGCAGTGGACCTGCTGGACTTTTCTGTGCCTTGGTATTGGCAGAACATGGTTTAAACCCTATTGTTGTAGAGCAGGGAATGGACGTTGATCGAAGAAAAATGGCTGTTGAAAAATTTTGGAAATATGGTGAGCTTGATACGAATTGTAATGTCCAATTTGGTGAAGGTGGAGCAGGGACATTTTCAGATGGTAAATTAACAACAGGCATAAAAAATACTAGAATTCCGAAAGTTTTTAATGAACTGGTAGAAGCTGGTGCTCCTAGGGAGATTTCCTATTTAGCAAAGCCCCATATTGGAACGGACATTTTGATAACGGTTGTTAAAAATATTCGTAACAAAATCGAACGACTTGGTGGGGAAGTGCGTTTCGAAACGAAAATGAAGGAACTTATTATTGAAAATGGTGAAGTTAGAGGCGTACTACTAGAAAGACAACAAGGGAAAACAGAGTCAATCGAAACCGCTGCTGTAGTATTGGCGATAGGGCATAGTGCCAGAGATACTTTTTATATGTTAAAGGATTTAGGTGTAGACATGATACCGAAGGCTTTTGCAGTAGGTGTGCGTATTGAACATCACCAAAAAGCCATCGATTTACAGCAATTTGGTCCTTTTGCAAACAGTCCACTACTTGGTGCATCTGAATATAAGTTGAATGCACATCTTACGAATGGAAGAGGTGCTTACACGTTTTGTATGTGCCCCGGAGGTCATGTTGTGGCTGCCGCATCAGAAAAAAATACTGTAGTTACAAATGGAATGAGCTATAGCGCAAGAAGTGGTGAAAATGCTAACAGTGCATTGCTTGTTTCTGTCACACCAAATGATTTTAATGGAGACGTTTTGGCGGCTATTGAGTTTCAAAGAAAGCTTGAGCGAAAAGCTTTTGAACTTGGTGGCAGAAATTATTTTGCACCAGTACAATTGGTCGGCGATTTCTTGGGAAATAAAGGTAGTAAACAACTCGGCGATGTTATACCAACATATACCCCAGGCGTTACACCAACGGACTTAAGAGAATGTCTTGATGATTTTATCATTGATGGTTTAAAAGAGGGCTTGAGAGTAATGGATAAAAAACTTTCCGGCTTTATCAAACATGATGCAGTTTTATCAGCTGTAGAAAGCAGAAGTTCATCACCAGTTACAATTAAGCGAAATCCGCTAACATTTGAGTCGAACATCAAAGGGTTATACCCTTGTGGTGAAGGTGCAGGTTATGCTGGAGGAATCACGTCTAGTGCTGTTGACGGCATAAAATGTGCAGAAGCGTTAATGGAGATTGAAGTTTAAGTTTGATACACAAAATGACAGGTAAATTGGCGTTGAAACTGATAACAGTTTTGAACGCCTTTTTTCTTGAAATAACAATTGGGAAAATATCGAGTAGTGGTATTTAACAACGAACCACTTAAAAATTTGCTAAAAGGATGGATTGAGTAATTTTATTTTCAACTTCTAACAAATGTAGGGGTTTTCTCGCTTGGAGCCAGGGCACCAACATCGTAAATATCAAAGGAGGCAGAACATAATGAAAATCATTTATTGTCGTTCCATTTTGGCAAAGATAATTTCCAGGTTATTTATGATGGTACCAGATAGCTAATTTTAAAGTCTTTTAAATTCAAACAGTGCATAGAAATAATGAAGAATATTGATGAGGTGATGAAACGATGCATGAGATGTCGCTTATGATGGAGTTGCTCAATCTCGTTTCTAAAGATGCTAGTCAAAGAGGAATTGTTAAAGTAAACCAAATTGAAGTCATTGTTGGGGATTTGTCTAATGTGTTGCCGGAAGCATTGGAGCTAGCCTTTTTTCACCTTAGAAATCAAGGTTTTGGAGTTGTTGATGAACAAACGCAACTCCACATTATTCGGGAGGAAGCAATGGCAAAATGTCAAACTTGTCAGTTGGAGTTTCTCCCGGATTACCGAATTGCTTTCTGCCCAAGATGTGAAAAGGCCAGCTGTTCTCTTATATCAGGTGAAACATTTAGAGTTGAATCTTATGAAGGATGTGATGCATATGAAAATTAATCTTCAAGAGGAAGTACTAAAAGATCAAAACCTAGCTGCCAAATTTAATCGAGATGTCTTCAAATCTACAAGTACGCTTGTTATTAACTTAATGAGTTCTCCAGGTGCAGGAAAAACGACGTTACTTGAAGCTACTGTTGAAGCGCTAAGGGATGAGTTTTCGATTGCGGTGATTGAAGGTGATCTAGCAACGGATCGAGATGCGGAGCGCTTGCGGGCACTTGGTATAAAAACAACACAAATAAATACAGTAGGAGGTTGCCATCTTGATGCAAGGATGATCGCTAAAAAGCTATCAGAATTTGATTTCAATAAGGTTGATATTCTATTTATTGAAAACATAGGAAACTTAGTCTGTCCATCGGGATATGATTTAGGCCAAGATTATAAAGTCGTCGTATTAAGTGTTCCAGAGGGAAACGATAAAATTCCTAAATACCCTGTGATGTTCAGACGAACTGATTTAACAATTATTAATAAAATTGACCTTCTTCCATATGTCCGTTTTGACCTTAAAGAAGCAAAAGAAGACCTAAGACAAATAAACCCAAATGCAAGATTGCAGGCTGTGTCAGCTCTAACAGGGGAAGGAATGGACGAGTGGATTACTTGGATTAAGGATGCTTATCAAAAATGCAAGGCGCACTAAAAATTATTGTTACCGGCAGAGTTCAGGGGGTAGGGTTTCGTCCTTTTATTTATTCTTTAGCAAAGAAATTCGAACTTACTGGAACCGTTCAAAACAATCTAAATGGTGTGATCATTACCATAGAAGGCAAGGAAGCGCATTTGTATAAGGTGGTAGAAGAGCTTAAACTATCTCCGCCACGTCTAGCTAAAATAAAAACGATCACTACTCATGATGTTAAATCAAATGGCTATAAAGATTTTTCAATAATTCCAAGTCAAAAAGAAGGTGAAAATATACCTTGGATTCCTGCTGATGCAGCCATTTGTGATCAATGTCTAATAGAAATGTTTGATCTTCATAACCGACGCTATCAATATCCATTTATCAATTGCACTCAATGTGGACCACGCTATACGATTATTGAAGAACTCCCTTATGATCGACCGTATACGACAATGAAAGAGTTTACAATGTGTCCGGATTGCCTAGAGGAATATGAAGATCCGTCAAATCGGCGGCATCATGCTCAACCTATTAGTTGTTGGTCTTGTGGACCATCGCTTTCACTACTTACAAAAAAAGGGGAACGATTATCAGAAAATAATGGTGCCATTGCTCAAACGAAAGCACTTTTAAAAAGCGGAAGCATTATCGCTATTAAAGGGGTCGGTGGTTACCATCTTGCTTGTGACCCGCAGCAAATAACGGTTGTTAATAAACTTCGAGAGAGAAAGCGTAGGCCGCAACGACCATTGGCGATCATGGTCAAATCACTTGATGTAGCAAAGCGATTTTGTCATGTATCACCGACTGAAGAAAAGCTTCTTTTTAGCTCTGAAATGCCAATTGTCATTCTATCTAGAAAACGGAATTATCCACTATCAGAACATTTATCCCCTGGTTTATCGACACTTGGAGTCATGTTACCCTATACACCACTTCACCATCTTTTACTTGATGATGGACTGCCATATCTTGTTATGACGAGTGCAAATCAATCTGGACTACCGATTCAGTTTCAAGACGAAACGTTGATTGAAAAAATGCATCCGGTAGCGGATTATCTCTTAACTCACAATCGTAAAATCAATCAGCCTATTGATGACTCAGTCATTCATTGTGATGGAAACAAAGTGATCCATGTAAGACGTGGGAGAGGCTTTGCTCCAGAACCAATCAAGACAATGAATAATGTTGATCAAATCATTGCATTAGGTGGCAATCAGAAAAATACATTTGCAATAGGAAAGAAAAATCACATTTATTTAAGCCCGCATATTGGTGATCTCGATAGTGAAGAAATGATTACTTTCTTAGAAGAGCAGCTTGATCATTATAAAAGTGCTCTCAAAGTAAAAGAAAAGTATGTTGTCATTGATAAGCATCCTTTTTATGCAACATCTCAAATCATAAAAAAACTGCCTGGTCATTCGATTGCTGTTCAACACCACCACGCTCATCATGTTTCCTGTATGGAAGATAACGGACTGGAACAGCCTTGTTTTGGGATTATATTAGATGGGACCGGTTATGGTGATGACGGACACATTTGGGGTTTTGAATTTTTATATGGAAATGCTTTTTCATTTGAGCGGCTAGGTCATTTAATGTACACACCGCTTCCTGGAGGAGAGAAGTCCGTAAAAGAACCTTGGCGTAATGCTATCGCAATGTTATTACAATTCTGGGGTGATAAGGGATACCTGTTAGCATTGGAATTGTTCCCTGAAAAGGTCAAGGAAGTTAAGATGATAAAACAGATTATTGAACACAAGATTAATTCGCCTATGGCGGGAACGTGCGGTCGATTATTTGATGCAATTAGTGCTATTTTAGGCGTTTGTGAAACATCGACTTACGAAGGAGAAGCGGCAATTACATTAGCTGATTATATGCAACTAGCAAATGTAGTTGACTTTCATGAGGAACCGTACCCCTATATGATTCATTCCAAAAAGGGAAAATCGCTATTACTTGATTTTTCACTTATGATTAACGAGATTATTAAAGATCGTCTTCAAGGACAACCGATTGAAAAGATTATAAGAAAGTTCCATCAGACGATTGTGTTAAGTTGTGTCGAAATGATGACGACAGTAGTAAACAATCGGCCGAATTACAATCGTAATGTCGTTCTCTCAGGTGGTTCCTTTCAAAATGTCTATTTACTCCGAGAACTACAGAACAAGCTTCGTAGTGAAGGCTTTACTGTTTATACACATCAAAAGGTTCCATGCAATGATGGAGGATTAGCTGTTGGGCAAATGATAATCGCATCTCATGTCATTAATAAGGGTGTAGATATGGATGAAAGGCGGTGAAATGAGTTGTGTTTAGGTGTCCCTGCAAAAGTGATGGTGATTGAAGGAGAAAAGGCAATCGTTGATGTCATGGGATCAAGAATGCATGTCGGTATCCTTTTTGTTCCTGAGGTCAAGGTCAATGATTTTGTTTTACTTCATGCTGGCCAAGCGATGACAATTATTGATGAGGAATACGCGAAAGAGAGTATGAAAGAATGGAGGGGTTTGCTAAATGCGAAGCATGGACCTTTTTTCTAATCCTACGATAACACGCCATTCTATCGAAGCGGTCATGAGTGTTGCTGAGAGATTTAAAGAAAAGAAAGGTAGAGTGCCAGTCTTTATGGAAGTCTGTGGTTCACATACAATGGCATTAGCTAAAACAGGGATAAAAACAAAGCTTAAAGACTATGTTAAATTGATCGCAGGGCCTGGATGTCCTGTTTGTGTCACTGATCAAAAATCGATCGATGCGATGATTCAATTATCCGAACAGTCTAATGTCATTCTCTGTACATTTGGCGATATGATGCGTGTGCCCGGCTCTAAATATACGTTAACGAAAGCAAAAACAGAAGGTAGTGATATAAGAGTTGTCTACTCTCCCGTTGATAGTGTGAAAATCGCTGAAGAAAATCCGGAGAAGGAAGTGATATTCTTAGGTGTCGGCTTTGAAACAACGATTCCTATTCTAGCCCTTGCCGTCCATGAAGCTAAGAGGAAAAAGCTTACTAATTTTTCGATCTGGATGACGACGAAATTAGTTGAACCAGTTGTAAGAGCCCTGCTTGAATCAGGGGAGGAAAGGTTGGATGGTTTTATTCTACCAGGACATGTTTCCATTGTTTTAGGTAAACAAAACTATAACTATTTATGTAACGATTATCAGATGTCTGGTGTGATTACCGGTTTTAAGCCTGTTCAATTACTAAGTGGGATTTACAAATTAATTCAGTTACAACTTGAGGATAAAATCGAGATCATCAATGACTATACATATGTTGTCAAAGATGAAGGAAATGCAGCAGCGTTAACATTAATTGATAAGTATTTAGAGCCTTTTGCCGAAGAATGGCGTGGGATCGGACCAATACCTGATAGTGGTCTTGTTCTCAAATCTGAATATGTTCAATTTGATGCAAAAAAGAAGTTTAACGTGTCAAAAGAGTCGCCAAGGAAAACAAAATGTCGCTGTGGTGAGATCGTTAGAGGCTTAATCACACCTGAGGAGTGCACACTATTTAATAAAGCTTGCAGCCCGACTCATCCAATTGGTCCTTGCATGGTTTCAACGGAAGGGACTTGTGCGGCCCATTATCAGTACATGAGGGGGAATTAAGTCATGGTTAAACGGATTAGTCTAGCTCATGGAGAAGGAGGAGAATTAACGCATCAATTAATCAATGATGTGTTTATCAAATCGTTTCAACATCATGAACAAACTCAATTTGATGCAGCGATTCTAAAATGGGATGCAACGAATATTGCAGTTACGACTGATAGTTTTGTCATTAAACCACTTTTCTTTCCGGGTGGAAATATTGGCAAGTTAGCAGTGGCTGGAACTGTCAATGATTTGGCCGTTAGCGGGGCAATTCCTAAAGCGATTACTGCAGGCTTTATCATCGAGGAAGGTTTCCCAATGGTAGATTTAGAAAAGATTGTCCAATCGATGGCTGATGAAGCAGAGGAAGCTGGGGTAAAAATCATTGCTGGTGATACAAAGGTTGTTGAGAAAGGCAGTGTAGACGGTTTATTTATTAATACAACTGGAATAGGAGATCTTAGTGAGCAGCGAATGACACCTGAAATGATAAAGGAGGGTGATACTGTTATTATAAGCGGACCAATAGGTGATCACGGGATCGCTATATTAAGTGCCCGACAAGATTTAGGGATTCTCACTGATGTAAGTAGTGATTGCGCCTCACTTAATTGCCTTATTCAGCCTTTATTAAAACAAGTAAACGGGATACGGATCATGCGAGATCCTACACGGGGTGGATTGGCAACAACACTTGTTGAGCTTTGTGAGGATTTCAATATTACGATTGAATTAAAAGAAGCAACTTTACCAATTCGTAAAAAAGTTGAAGGGGCATGTGATATTTTAGGATTTGATCCACTCTATCTTGCAAATGAAGGGAAAGTAGCGATGATTGTTGATAAAAAGGAGGAACAACAGGTACTTCAATTACTTCATCAGCACGAGCTCGGGAAGGGAGCGCAAGTAATTGGGCAAGTAACATCATCGGATAATGGTGAAGGGAAACTGCTCCTTAAAACTCCTATCGGGACTACGAGAAGGCTGCAGCGTCTTTCTGGGTTACTTTTACCTCGAATTTGTTAATTCAGGCAAGCTATAGGGCATAGGCTATCGAGAGAAACACCCTAAAGGAGCGGAACCTATGCAAACAATTGGGATGATAAGGTTACAAATGAACACCCTGATCACGCAAGCACGACATGATCTTTATACATTAAGGATGACAACGGATGAAACAATTAAACAGCTACTTATACAACGCTTATGGGATACATTATCTTCTATTCATTTTTTAAATGAGCTATTGGCGAATCAAGCCTCAATGACGATGCCAATGTACCAGCACCCTAATGGATTAATACCAAATATGGTTCAAACACAAATTCCACCAATTACTCCAACACCTGAGTCCCCAATGGTAGCAAATGCAATCCAACTTACAATTGAAGAATTAGCACAATATGATGGGAAAAATGGTCGAGCTGCTTATGTGGCTGTCGATGGTATCGTCTATGATGTCACCAACAACAGAGCATGGGCAGCTGCCACACATTTTGGTTTAACAGCCGGAAGAGATTATACAGCGGAGTTTGCTTCATGCCATGCCGGACAGCAATCGCTATTAGCGACAGTGCCAGTCGTAGGGAGGTTAGTATAGATGGAACGTTACTTATTACCTCCAGAGGAATTATCAAATGAGGCGATTGCCGAAAGTCTGACAAACACTGCTACAGAAAAAATTAGAAATGGGCTACTACAGAAAAAAAACCTCGTCTATCTCGAGCTAAATGGCTGTTCTGGAAACATTATCTCTTTATTAAATGGATCCAACCCTGACTTTGAGTATACGCTTAATTCGATGGTTAATCTTCGTTATTGCAATAGCCTTATGGGTGCTGAAGGGGAGCAAGCAACAGAAAAATTATTTAACATGTTAGATGAAGATTTCATTTTAGCTGTGGAAGGAGCGGTCGCTTTAAAAAATAATGGTTTATACAATGTGATCGGCAGCTTTAAGGGTAATCCACTTACAGGTCTAGAAGCAGCAACAATGCTTGGCGATAAAGCCTCACATATATTTGCCGTTGGTGCCTGTGCAACACATGGTGGGATGTCAGCAGCGAAGCCTAATCCATCCGAATCCGTCGGGTTACAACAAGTCCTACAGGATAAAAAAATGACTAAATTACCAGGTTGTCCGGTGAATCCAGGTTGGTTTTTAGGGACACTAGCGCATCTTTTATTGTCCGGTGAGCCAGAAACGGATAACTTGGATCGGCCATTACTTTTTTATAGCACACTGATTCATGATCGTTGCCCACGAAGACCGTTTTTTGATCGTGGCATTTTTGCGGAAAAATTAGGTGACAAAACGTGTTTATTTAAACTCGGTTGTCGTGGGCCAGTTACTCGGACTGATTGTCCAACGAGGAAATGGAATAGTGGTGTGAACTGGCCGATTGGTGATGATACGCCATGTATTGGCTGTGCTCAATTTGGTTTTCCGGATGCGATGGCCCCATTTATTAGTTTTGATACAACAAGGGTGGTGAAAGATGAGTAAGAAGCGGATCGTTATTAATCCGCTAACACGGATTAGTGGTTTTATGGAAATTGATGTCACCATTGAGCATAATAAAGTCATTGATGTAAAAACGAAAGGAAACCTATTTCGCGGGTTTGAGCAAATGTTAGTTGGAAGAAGTCCATTTGATTCAGTTTATTTTACACAACGCATTTGTGGGATTTGTTCAGCTGCACACTCAATGGCATCGTCACTCGCATTAGAGGATGCTCTGAACATTGAGCCACTTGAACAAGGGCGGTATTTACGAGATATTATTCATTGCTGCGAGTTTCTACAAAATCATATTCGTCATACGTACCAATATACAGCCCCTGATTTTGTAAAGATTGAACAAAACCCACTCTTTCAAGCAGATCATCAAGATTTCAGACTGCCAAAAGCGATCAATGATCGGATTGCTAAGCATTATTTTGATTCACTACCGATAAGTCGAGCATCTCATCAAATGCTAGCTGTATTGGGCGGGAAAGCGCCACATAATCATGGTGTATTTATTGGCGGTATTACGACACAGGCAACCGCCGAAAAAATTGTACACCTTGATTCAATTTTACAAAAAGTAACGGCTTTTATTGATGAAAAGTTACTTCCCGATGTTTATGATATTGCCAAATACTATCCTGATTATTTTCGATTAGGGGGAGGTTATGGGAATTTATTAACGTATGGTGCATTTAACCATTATAAAGAATTAGGTACATTATATGTTGACCCTCTCATTTCGACGATGGACACGATTGAACCCTTTGATGAAACGAAAATCACAGAAAAAATAGATTATTCATGGTACAAAGCAGATGAAAGTACGTATCAACCAGATAAAATAGCACCAGAGCCGGATCAAGAAAAAAGTAAAGCGTATTCATGGGTAAAGGCCCCTAGATATGATGGTAAGCCAATGGAGGTTGGTCCACTGGCAAGGTTAATAATAAGTGGAGCCTATCATAACGGTATTTCAGCAATGGATCGTACAATTGCAAGAGCGCTTGAAACAAAAAAGATTGCTGAAATCATGAAACTGTTATTGAAAGAGGTTATTCCTGGGGTTGATATGCAAAAAAAATATCAATTACCAGAAACCGCAGCTGGTAGAGGGTTAGTTGACACGACAAGAGGGGCGCTAGGGCATTGGCTTAAAATAAAAGATAAAAAGCTTTCTTTCTATCAAATAATTACTCCTTCCACATGGGACTTTTCTACACGAGATGATCAAGGGTATAGAGGGGTTGCTGAAGAAGCATTAATAGGTACACCAATCGAAGATCCGGACAATCCGGCAGAGGTTGGACGTATTTTGAGATCATTTGACCCGTGTATGTCCTGTGCAACACATGTATATGTTCCTGGGAAGCAAGTAAAGACAATAAAGGTGTTTTGATGGAAAAAATTATCATTTTAGGAATTGGCAATCAATTAATGATGGACGATGGGATTGGGATTTATTTAGTTCAACAATTAAGAGGCCAAAAAACATCTATGAATATAGAATATTTAGTAGGAGAATCAGATATTGATTATTGTTTGGATCAAATTGAAGGGGCAACATTTTTACTGATTATTGATGCTGTGATCTCAGGGAAAAATCCTGGGGAAATTACTGTTTATCCGCTTTCAGCTTTACATTGGCAGCCTTTAAATATCTCTCCACATAATCTCCATTTATTTCATTTTTTGTACCAAAAAAAGGAGACAATAAAAGGCTATCTAATTGGAGTGGAGCCTTATAAGTTAAGTTTTCATTTAGGAATGAGCCAACATTTAAAGAAAAAATGGAATTTGATAATAGGCGATGTAAAAAGGACTATAGAAGGGTTAATTACTACATTTAATTGATGTAAAAGAGTAAGTGGTTATATAATACTGCTTACTTTTTTATTAATTTGTATATGGTAGGAAAGGAAATTTCTTTTATATAACTTTTTTACATAGAAGTTCTCTTTACAATCGTTGATACAAACGGGACGTTAACAGTGTTAAAAATTAAAAGGTTTGGAAATGGTCCAAACCCTTGAGATATAAGCATTGGCAGGACTGTGTGGGAATCGATTTGAAGATTTCGATGTTGGAATATTTTAGTTTAGCAGTTACAACGATTGGTTATATCAAGAATTTTTATCGATAGACAAATCGACATTATCATTTGATTAGGAAACTTCGGGAGCAGTTACTAATACGCTGTAACCAAGACTTTGTAATCAACAGATGGAGTGTCGGACAATATAGTAACAGGCAGTTTAGTGGAGGAAAAAGGCAATATTAATTTCCATTTTATTGTTAAAGGAAGTGAAAAATGTTAACTTATTATACAATGCTAACTGTTGGAGTTTTATTTGTAATAATGGCGGTATTTATCTTTATTTCTATGTATTATGGTAAAGATTACACAATATTAAATGTAGGAAAACTCCTTGTAGCCTTATTAGTTGGTTTTTTATTTTTAGTGATTACTCTCCCAAGCCTAAAATATGTTGTGCTAAAGGAATATACTGTCGACAGTGGGAAATGTGTTATAGAAATAGATACATCAGGTCGTTCTTCTGACTTTAAAATGGATACAGGTGAAATATTTAGCTTCAGAGATATTCCTGCACTTGATGCTTATGGAAAGTCAATCCCTTATTATTGTAAGGTGACAGTTACAAAAGACCATCAGTTTGGAGTTAGTTATAAAATATATAATGCTAAAACACGAAAGTTAATACTAACAAGTAAATAGCTTTTGTTGTAGAGCAAAAGCAAGACATTTTAACAGGCACATTAGAAACGCTAATTACTTTAAAGAAATAGTGGTCATCTTCAACGGGTAGCTTTACTTCAATAAGAAGTAGAGCCTTTTTTAATTTTTATACCAATCAAAAAGGAAATAATGTTAATATTAGGATGACAATAATATCGCTTATTGAAGTAATTGGCAGAATACTTCAACAAGAGCAGTTATTTAAAAATGTTACGAGGGGAGAAAAAATGAAATTTTGTATGAATTTCGGTAATTATTTATTTTATAGCAGTCTGCCTCTTAATTTAAGATTAAGAATAGGAAATATATAACAAGGTGGAATTGAATGTGAGTTATTTTGATAATTTTAATTTTGATAATTTTTGGGATGACAGTGAATATGCAAAGGAAGAGTATATTTCGGAGCCACCTACAAATGAAATTATTTATAAATTAGAAAATGAGTTAGGGTATAAACTCCCAGAATCGTATATTTGGTTAATGAAAAAGCATAACGGAGGAACACCGATAAATAATTGTTTTCCTACAAATTCTCCTACAAGTTGGTCAGAAGATCATATTGCTATAACGGGTATTTATGGCATTGGATATGAAAAGAGTAATTCACTTGGTGGCGATTTTGGTAGTAAGTTTTGGATTAAAGAATGGGAGTATCCAGAAATAGGAGTTGTTATTTGTGATTGTCCATCCGGTGGTCACGATATGGTATTTCTTGATTATAGAGAGTGCGGTCCACAAGGGAATCCATGTGTTGTTTATGTTGATCAAGAAAAAGGTTATAAGATTACATGGTTAGCGAAAGATTTCGAAAGTTTTATTAAAGGACTTGTAAGCGAAGAAGTCTTTAAATAGCTATTTGATGATTTTAAAATAGAAAGTATATAACTGGACTTTGTATTTCCTTTTTTTGAGTAAGGGAATTTTAAAATGATAAAAAGCACAATCGTATTTGTGTTCGAGGTTTAATGGATTTTGGGGCAGTTTATAAATAAATAATTCTATCATTATCTTAAACTATCGGGAGCGTATGTTGAAGAAGAAAGGACATAAATAAAGAATAGTTATAGTGAATTGATATTGTAAAGGAGTGATTACGAGGAAATGATCCTCCAATTAATTAGACATGCGACACTGTTACTGGAAATAAATCAAAAGAAAATAGTGATTGACCCAATGCTTGGAGAATTAGGGAGTATGAATGCTGTTCCTCTAACCAAAAATGGGATTAAAAATCCAACTACACCTTTGCCAATGTCTTTAGATGAAATTATTAACGTTGATGCTGTTTTTGTTACTCATACGCATTTTGATCATTTTGACTATGAGGCAAAAAGAGTCTTACCAAAACATATTCCGATTTTTTGTCAGCCAAAAGATATAAAAAAAATTCGTAAAGCAGGATTCTTATCGGTAACCTCTATTGATAATTCTTGTATTTGGGAAGGGATAAAGATTTCCAGAATAACAGGAAAACATGGTTCTGGATTATCTGGTCTCCTAATGGGAAGCGTTTCAGGATTTGTCTTTGAAGATAGTAAAGGGGAAAAATTATATATTGCAGGTGACACCATTTACGTTGAAAGTGTGAAGCAAGCAATCAATGCATATAAGCCTAATTTTATTGTAGTTAATTCTGGTGAAGCGAGAATGATCATTGGTAGACCCATTACAATGACCAAAGAAGAAGTACTGGAAATTGCTAAAGATTCCGAAGGTTCGAAGATTATTGTCGTACACTTAGAAGCTGTAAATCACTGTAATTTGAGTAGGAACGAATTAAAGAAATATTTAATTAAAAATGGAATGAGTAAAAAAGTAATCGTTCCAAATGATGCTGAAATAATGAAACTTTAATATTTATATTGAAATAGATGTTGAATGAAAGAGGTCTTATTTAGGAAAGTAAACCGTTTGGAAAGCTAATACTTTATTCTATTTTCGGAAATGTTATGCTTTGTCTTTGCCAATTTGGCAACGGGTGTCCTTACATATTATATATGGAAAAAGTAATTATTTCATTTTTTATTAGTTTGGTCGGGACATATATGATAAATAAACTAATCGGTAGAATTATGCGAATTTCCTATTAAACAAACTGGTGCTTTACTTCATTAAGAAGTAGAGCTTTTTATTTTTATAACATGAAGAAGGGAAATAATGTTAATGTTAGGATGTTAGCTTAGTGCAATAATAAATGATGTATTGATATTTCATTTTGAAACATGATGCGAAGTAAATTCGTCTATAATTAAGGAGGTAGCAACAAACATGAAAAATTTTGTCTTAGGAAGTTTAATCGTTATTTTATTATTGTCTTTAATAGGGTGTCAGCAAAATACAGCACTATCAGATGACGTGAATTTAAACAAGGATATAGTAGATTTTATAGAACCTGAACCATCAGATTGGGTCGAATTTATAAAGCCTGTAAGAGAATATATGTATCATAGAACACAATCGGTGATAAATAATAATATCGATATTTTGTGGGGAAAGTATCCAAAATTAAAAGAGAATATTGACCGTGAAAAAGGAGTTAATGTAGAGAAATATGAGGTTGAAACTTTAAATCAAGGATTCAACTTGTTAGATGCCAACTACAATATTGAAAGTTATGAACAAATTAAAGTGAGCCCAATAAATGATAATGAATTAATAGTTCTTGTTCACGGCAGCATTGTTTATTTGAGAAATGATTTCGATGAATCTGGAGGGGAATATTTAATAAAGGTGTTCTTAAAACAGAAAGAAAATCAATGGACTGTTGTAAAAACTGATGAATACACTTTACCTGAATACAAAGAATGGTTACAAGAAAAGAAAAATCAATAATCCCTTGAGCTAACGGTCAGGTTCGTGAAAAAATTACATAATAATTTCTGTAACAAAAAGCTAAAACAAGTCGTCTTATTCACATAAGGAGTGTGATAGGTTTGAAAATAATAAGCTTAATTTTGTCTTTTGTGGTTTTGTCGATTGTTTTACTTGGTTGTTAACAAAGTAGTAAAGATGAAAATTATGACAATGATATTTCTAAACCAAACGAAGAAGCAATTAACGAAGTAACTAACGAAAATTATGATATAACAGGGGTTGTTACCGACGTAAATAACGAACGCCATTACTATCCAGAAACAGTAGAAGAAAATGTAATTGACCAAAACGCAATAAGGCGGAGAAGCTTGAACAACGATATCTTATAACCAAAGCTAATATGCAAATGGAGTTTAAGTTGAAAGGATGTTTTTACTTGGAAATAAAAATTGGAGTAATAACAATTTATTTTCCTGACGCAAGTTTTAGCGATTTCTTTATTAATGAAGACCTTGCAGAATTTTTCGGATTAGAAACCAGTCAAGAAGCAAGTAAGTACATCAAGAAAATTTTAAAAGATGAAATGGTATTGTCTTTTAAAAAGTTAAAAATAGATTATACTTGAAGATAATAACATTTATATAAAACCATTTATCTTTGAAGATAATCTATACGGCCTTAGATACTCAGGAGATGCAAGGTACCTAAACAAAGAGTTTGCAGTAATAAATAGTTGTTTAACTTTACCACATTTAATAGAAACATTAATAAGTGAAAGATAAATATCCGTACAGTTTATGATCAAAAACTATCTAGTAATAGGATAGTTTTTTGCTGTTAATAGCCTTCATGACAGCAGTGGCAATAAAATTCATATTATGATCGTATTTAGTGGATGAAATCTTTGAGATTGGTTTTATCCTTTTATTTTTTTGATTTTTCTTAGTTAACGGAGTTTCTTTGGTTATTTTTTATAATGACATTTTGTCATGAGTATTGATTATCCAAAATAAGCCAGGTTAAGATTAAGGTTGCAAGAAGTATATACCATTAAATGGAATGACATGTAGGGGAAAGTTAATGTTAAAATTTAAAAGGAAGTGACTATAACGGAGGTTATTTTACATATGTATGTATTACCAGAAGCTTTGTTTGTACCATTATTTGAACCTATAAAAAACGGTTTTTTTATTGTAATTGCTGTAACGATTTTGTTACTTATTTTTATGATGATAAAACAAAAAGG
>JAKFDP010000008.1:0-137439 GCA_036676095.1 Anaerobacillus sp.
GACCTTTAGTTCATATTACTTGTCGTGACCGTAATTTAATCGGATTACAATCGCACTTAATGGGCTTGCATACACTAGGGATCAATCAATTATTAGCGGTTACAGGTGATCCAACCAAAATTGGTGATTTTCCTGGAGCCACTTCAGTATATGACCTTTCTTCATTTGATTTTATTCGCTTAATTAAGCAAATGAATGAAGGGCTTTCCTTTTCAGGAAAAGATTTAGGCGCTACAACGAATTTTTCTGTAGGCGGGGCTTTTAATCCTAATGTAAGACATTTAGAGCAAATGGCACGGAGGATGGAAAAAAAGGTTGAGTGCGGAGTTGACTATTTTTTGAGCCAACCAGTTTTTTGTAAAGAGCAAGTGGCACAAATCTATGAGGCTACTAAGCATATTAAGGCACCAATTTATCTTGGAGTAATGCCGTTAACTAGTGCAAAAAATGCTGAATTTCTTCATAATGAAGTTCCAGGAATCAAATTATCAGATGAAACACGTGAACGAATGGCGAGAGTTTCAGGTGATCAAGAGGCATCCTATTATGAAGGTGTTCAAATTGCTAAAGAGTTAGTTGATGAAGTTCATCACTATTTTAATGGCTTATATTTAATTACTCCTTTTTTACGATATGAAATGACGGTTGAGTTAACAAAGTATTGGAGTTGGAAAAACACTTTAGAAATCAGTAAAAGTGAGCAATTAACTTAACCACCATGAAAGGAAAGATTACATGAATTTTCAAGAATTTCAAGAGCGATTACAAAATCATATCTTAGTTTTAGATGGTGCCATGGGAACAATGCTCCAAAATAAAAACTTAACAGCGGAAGACTTTGGCGGTGAGGAATATGAAGGTTGTAACGAGTATTTAACTATTACAGCACCTAATGTTATTAAAGATATCCATGAAGCTTTTTTAGCGGCTGGTGCTGATATTATTGAGACCAATACTTTTGGAGCAACTAATATTGTGTTAGCAGATTATGATCTGCAACACTTAGCGATCGAAATAAATCAAAAAGCAGCTCAAATTGCCAAAGCAGCTGTTGCAAAATATTCCACTGCTGCATGGCCACGTTATGTTGCAGGTTCTATGGGCCCAACAACGAAAGCATTATCAGTAACAGGCGGAGCGACATTTGACGAATTAATTGAAGCGTATGAACAGCAAGCATACGGATTGTTAAGTGGTGGTGTTGATCTTCTACTAGTTGAAACGAGCCAAGATACGCGGAACGTGAAAGCTGCTTATTTAGGGATTGAAAAAGCAGTTGCCAAGCTTGGCAGGCAAGTTCCTTTAATGATTTCAGGAACAATTGAACCAATGGGAACTACGCTTGCAGGACAAAATATTGAGGCATTTTATTTATCAATTGAACATATGAACCCTGTTGTTGTTGGCTTAAATTGCGCGACAGGACCTGAATTTATGCAAGATCATATTCGCTCATTATCTAGTCTAGCTTCGAAAGCAGTTATTTGTTATCCAAATGCCGGCTTACCAGATGAAGAAGGTCATTATCATGAAAC
Source organism: Anaerobacillus sp. (assembly GCA_036676095.1). Lineage (GTDB taxonomy): Bacteria > Bacillota > Bacilli > Bacillales > Anaerobacillaceae > Anaerobacillus. Next base: position 1,536 of record JAKFDP010000008.1, read on the forward strand.
TCCAGAAATGTTAGCACGAAAGCTAAAGCAATTTGCTGAAAAAGGCTGGTTAAATGTTGTCGGTGGCTGCTGTGGGACAACCCCAGAGCATATTAAGGCGATCAAAGAGGCAGTTACCGATGTATCGCCACGGCAACTAGCTGATGAACATCCTCATGCCTTAAGCGGGATTGAACCATTAATTTATGATGAAACGATGCGTCCGCTCTTTGTTGGCGAACGAACAAATGTAATTGGTTCGAAAAAATTCAAAACCTTGATTAAAGAAGGGAAGTTTGAAGAGGCAGCGGAAATTGCGAGGGCTCAAGTGAAAAAAGGAGCTCATATTATTGATATTTGTTTAGCCGATCCTGATAGTGATGAGCTTAATGATATGGAGAATTTTTTATCTTTTGTGATTAACAAAGTCAAAGTTCCACTAATGATCGATTCTACGGATGAAAAGGTTATTGAACGAGCGTTAACCTATTCTCAAGGAAAGGCAGTCATTAACTCGATTAATTTAGAAGATGGCGAAGAGCGCTTTGAAAGTGTAATTCCGTTAATTCATCGTTACGGTACAGCTGTAGTTGTTGGGACAATTGATGAAAAAGGGATGGCTGTTACTGCAGAACGAAAGCTTGAAGTGGCAGCAAGATCTTATGATTTACTTGTAAATCGTTATGGAGTTAAGCCACAAGACATTATTTTTGATCCTCTCGTTTTTCCAATCGGAACAGGAGATGAACAATATATTGGTTCAGCGAAAGCAACGGTAGATGGGATTCGCATGATTAAAGAGCACTTGCCAAAATGTTTAACAATTCTTGGAATTAGTAACGTATCCTTTGGACTGCCGCCTGTTGGTCGAGAGATCTTAAATTCTGTTTTTCTTTACCACTGCACGCAAGCGGGTCTTGATTATGCGATTGTTAATACCGAAAAATTAGAACGGTTTGCTTCGATTAGTGAAGAAGAACGGATCTTAGCAGAAAAAGTCTTGTTTGAAACATCTGATGAAGTTTTGGCTGAATTTACCGCATTTTATCGTGGAAAAAAGAAAGAAGAGAAAAAGCCACATTCAAATTTAACGTTAGAAGAACGCTTGCAAAGCTATATTATTGAAGGAACAAAGGAAGGATTAATTGCTGATCTAGAACTTGCGCTACAAAAATATGCAACCCCATTAGAAATTGTTAATGGTCCGCTAATGGCAGGGATGGATAAAGTAGGAAAGCTTTTTAATAACAATGAGTTAATTGTTGCTGAAGTACTTCAGAGTGCAGAAGTAATGAAAGCTTCTGTGCAGTTTCTAGAACAATTCATGGAAAAGAAAGATGATAGTGGAAAAGGAAAAATCCTTCTAGCAACAGTTAAAGGTGATGTGCACGACATTGGTAAAAATCTAGTTGAAATTATTTTAAGTAACAACGGTTTTAAAGTTGTTAATTTAGGAATTAAAGTTACCTCTAATCAATTAATTGAAGCTATCAAAAAAGAAAATCCTGACGCGATTGGATTATCTGGGTTACTAGTGAAATCCGCACAACAAATGGTGCTAACTGCTGCTGATTTAACCGAGCAAAAAATTTCGATTCCAATCTTAGTAGGCGGAGCGGCCTTAACGAGAAAGTTTACGGAAACGAAAATTCAAGAACAATATGCTGGCAATGTTTATTATGCGAAAGATGCGATGAATGGACTTGAAATTGCTAACAATCTTTTTCATAATCAGACAGAACAGAAAAAAGTAATTGCGAAAACGGAAATTGCGGTACCAGTTTCAAATGTTATGGATACGGCAGGAGAAACTCTGAAAATTACAGAACGTTCGAAAGTTTCAACAACTAACCCAATTGCTATCCCAAGTGATTTGAACAAACATGCCTATTTAAGCTATAAATTATCTCACATAAAACCGTATATAAATATTCAAACTTTGTTAGGAAAGCATCTTGGGTTACAAGGAAAAGTAGAGCGCTTAATTAAAGAAGGTAATGAAAAAGCGCTTGAACTAAAAGAAAAAGTTGATCAATTATTTGCAGAAATCGTTGAAAATGAACTACTTCAGGCTAGGGGCGTCTATCAATTTTTCCCTGCTGTGTCAGAAGAGAACGATATTATTATTTATGATCGTACAGATCACACAAAAGAAATTGAACGATTTACATTTCCACGTCAAAAGAAGGCACCATATTTATGTTTAGCAGATTTTATTCGTCCGAAAGTGAGCGGCGAACTTGATTATGTGGGATTTTTTGCAGTAACAACTGGCATCGGAGTAAGGGATTTAGCAACAAAGTGGAAAGAAAATGGCGATTATCTTAAAAGCCATCTCCTTCAAGCTTTGGCATTAGAGTTAGCAGAAGCCTTTGCCGAACATATTCACCATTTAATGAGGAATTCGTTAAATATTCCTGATGATCCAGGGCTCACCATGCAAGATCGTTTTTCGGCTAAATATCAAGGTGTAAGGGTATCATTTGGTTACCCGGCATGCCCAGAATTATCAGATCAGAAAAAATTATTTCATTTATTAAAACCTGGAGAAATCGGAATTGATTTAACAGAAGAATTCATGATGGACCCAGAAGCGTCAGTTTCAGCAATGGTTTTTGCTCATCCTGAAGGTCGATATTTTAATGTTGAGTAATAATAAATATTGGTTATCTAAAAGTCACTGGATTAAATGCCAGTGGCTTTTCTAATTGAATAAAAAAGGCTTTATTGTATAAAAGATGGTAAACAACAAACACTAACCATATCATTTCAAAGAAAACAAACAATTTTCTTAATGGAGGTTAATCATGAATAAGGCAGTAAGAACTATTTCTTTATTAATGTTCATATGCATTTTTGGCTGTTCAATAGTTTTTCAACCAACAAATGTAGAAGCTTTTTCAAACCAAATTATCCAACAAGGAGCTACAGGTGACGATGTTGTTGAATTGCAAGCAAGGCTCCAGTACATAGGTTTTTATCACGGAACAATTGATGGGGTGTATGGTTGGGGAACGTATTGGGCTGTAAGAAAGTTTCAAGAGCAATTTGGTTTAACGATAGATGGCCTCGTTGGATCAGAAATGAAAGCAATCCTTAAAAAAAATACAAACTATGATTATAAGTGGGTTCATAAACAATTTTATGAGGGAAGAAAATTTACATACTATGGGGCAACTCCAAAGGAACTACAGACTGGTCCCAAAGGAAGTAGATCTCCGCAAAAAGAGCCAGCAAAACGCTCGCAGCAAGGGAAAGCACCAACGCCATGGAAGCAACCAACAACAGGCAAAACCCCAACACAAGGAGGAACTCCAACACCGGGGCCCGTTAAAACACCACCAACTACACCAGTCCCTGCTGAAGAACCTGTAAAAGGAGAAAAAAAGCAAGAAAAAGCAGATATTCATGAAGCGATTAATGTTCCTGCGGGTTTTTCACAAAACGATATTCGGATGATGGCCCAAGCTGTTTACGGGGAAGCAAGGGGTGAACCTTATATTGGTCAAGTGGCAGTTGCGGCTGTTATATTAAATCGAGTAAAAAGTCCATCGTTTCCGAACACTCCTTCTGGGGTGATATTTGAACCAAGAGCATTTACAGCAGTGGCCGATGGACAAATTTGGCTTGATCCAGATGAAACTGCTCGTAGAGCTGTTTTAGATGCGATTAATGGACAAGACCCATCAGGAAACGCTCTATATTATTTTAATCCTAGTACTGCTACGTCAGGATGGATATGGTCAAGACCACAAGTAAGGAAAATTGGCAAACATATTTTCTGTAAATAATGGAGGTGAATTAGATGATTAGGTCGATCTTAATAGCGGTATTAGCAATTGTAGTAGTTTCTACAGCCTACTGGGGCTACCAAGAACATCAGGAAAAAAACTCAATATTAATTAAAGCAGAAAGCAGCTATCAAAGAGCGTTTCATGATTTGACATATAATTTAGATCAACTTCATGATGAAATTGGAGCTACTCTTGCGATGAATTCCAAAAAACAACTTTCTCCTTCTTTAGCAGATGTGTGGCGAGTAACTTCGATGGCACAAGTTAATTTAGGGCAACTTCCATTAGCGTTAATGCCATTTAACAAAACAGAGGAGTATTTGTATAAAGTAGGCAATTTCAGTTACCGAAATGCAATTCGTGATTTAGATAAAGAACCTTTAACGAATGAAGAATATAAAGTGCTTAAAGAACTTTATCAACAAAGTGGTGAAATTCAAAAAGAAATGCGTCAAATCCAATCAATGGTGTTAAAAGATAACTTACGTTGGATGGATGTAGAATTAGCACTAGCCTCAGAAGTAGAACCACTCGATAATGCGATTATTGATGGCTTTAAAATCGTTAATGAAAAAGTAGAAGGGTTTAATGAGGTTGAATGGGGTGCCGATCTGCCGCAGTTACAAGCAAATGATGAACTGTTAAGTAAACGATTCACAGGAAAAGAAATTTCGAAAGAAGAAGCAAAAGAAATTGCCTTAGCATTTTGTGAATTAGAGAATGCCAAAGTAGAAGTAGAAGAAACAGGTGACGGACTAGCGTATAAATCCTATTCGGTAATGATTAATGACCCTAAACATAAGGCAAATATTTTTATGGATATTTCAAAAAAGGGTGGACATCCAATTTGGTTACTACAAGATCGTCAAATTGGTGAAACAAAAATTAGTTTAAATGAAGCAGCAGAAAAAGCGAAAGCATTTTTAGAGAAAAATAATCATAAGCAAATGCAGCTAGTAGATAGCAAACAGTATAATGCAGTTGGCGTCTTTAATTTTGTGTATTTAAAAGATAATGTTAGGGTGTACCCTGATAGCATTGTTATTGAGGTTTCTCTACAAGATAAGCAAATTATCGGTTATGAAGCCACTGCGTATTTGGCAAACCATCGTAAACGAACGATTCCTGCACCTAAGCTTACGATGGAAGAAGCGAAAAAAAGCTTAAATCCAGCATTAGAAGTAAAAGAACATCATCTTGCCTTGATTAAAAATGAACTCGAAGATGAAGTTTTAACACACGAGTTTTTTGGAGTTATTAACAATGATACGTACAGGATTTTTATTAATGCTCAAACGGGGCACGAAGAACAAGTGGAAAAACTCGACAATGCTGAACCAGTATACAAATCTAGATAATCTTAATGAGCAAAAGCTATGAAAGTGTTTAATATACTTTCATGGCTTTTTGCAGTTAACTTCTATTCGAATAGCTGTTTTTTTGCTATTATATGATAAAATAGCTTTATAAAGGGATAAAACAACTTGGAAGGAAGTAGTAGCATTGGTTAATATCGGTGATACGATTTATTTAGAATTAGAAGATGGTAAAGATGAAGTAAAGCAACGGTTCAAATGTCGACTAGTAGATCGTGTCGGAGAATTTCTTTTCATTGACTATCCTATTAATGAGCTAACGAAGCGTGTTGGTTTTTTCTATGATGGCACACAATTTACGGCATCTTTTTTCGGAAAAGATCAAGCGATTTATCTTTTTCAGACACAATTATTAGGAAGAAAACAAGGACGAATTCCAATGCTCATCCTAAAAGATCCTGGTAAAGAAAAATATATTCGGATACAAAGAAGACAATATGTCAGAGTAGACACTACAATCGATGTTGCCGTACATCCTAAAAATGAAGAGTTTTCTCCTTTTGTCACAGTTACGTTAGATATTAGTGGAGGAGGATTAGCTCTTATATTACCGAAAAAACACGGTATTCCCATTAATAAAGATATCACTTGTTGGTTAGCTTTACACATGCAAACTGGTGAAATTAAATACCTAAAAGTTAACTGCCAAGTGATCCGAATTATTTCTCCTAAAGAAAGTCCTAGTGAAAAAGCATCGCTTCAATTTATTGATATTTCAGAACGTGAACGACAAATTGTTATTCGTTACTGTTTTGACCGTCAACTATATTTAAGAAAAAAGGGAATTATAGAATAAAACGGCAATCTCTGAATTAAACTATCTGTAATTAATAAGCATAATATTAGCTATGCAAAGGAGATAGTTTTCAGTGAACGGCTACTTAAAAAAGGTGGAAGGATTCTTAATAAAACTGACGTTTCTTCAATTTATCTATTTAATTTTAGCGCAAACCCTACTCTATAAAAAAGAAATATCCCCTTACTTGAGTAGGACAATTTTTTCAGAAGGCGTTTTTTACGAAGATGTATTATTTCGAGCGTTGGAAACATTAGACCAATTTACTACATTATGGTATGATATGTAAAGATATTTAATAGATTTTAACGTTTTTTCCGACAATTTGAGGTGTTTTATGAAAAATAAGATTAATATAGCAATTGATGGTCCAGCAGGTGCCGGAAAAAGTACAGTAGCAAAATTAGTTGCAAAAAAGCTAGGATTTGTATATATAGATACTGGCGCAATGTATCGTGCGGTTACGTATAAGGCACTGGGAGTTGGAGTAAATCTTGAAAATGAACAACAATTAACTAAACTGTTATTAACGACAAAAATTGACCTAACATCAACTGGAAATGTTTTTTTGGATGGTGAAAATGTTTCTGAGCTTATTCGTTCTCCGGAAGTAACAAATGCTGTGTCGCTTGTTGCTAGTCATCGTAAAGTTCGTTTTGAAATGTTATCTAGTCAGCAAAAAATGGCAGTTAACGGTGGAACTGTTATGGATGGCCGAGATATTGGTACAGCTGTTTTGCCAAATGCTGAAGTAAAGATTTTTCTATTAGCTACAGTAGAAGAACGAGCAAGACGGAGATACGAAGAAAATATCGCTAAAGGGATAACTACAGATTTTGAACAATTAAAAGAAGAAATAACCTTAAGAGATAAGCGTGATTCTGAACGTGAAACTGCACCTTTGAAAAAAGCTGTAGATGCTATTGAAATTGATACGACTAAGTTATCGATTGCCGAAGTAGTTTCTGCAATATTGAGTATAGCAGCAGAGAGAAATTGATAAGAGTAAATATTAACACTGCCGGACAAGCAGTGTGCAAAAAGCAGCTTATCTAGACATATTTGAGAAAACTAAATCTCTTTCTTAATTGAAAGATTTTTATAAAATTTTCTATCTATTACTCATTTTTAAATAGTAAGTTTTTAGGGGAATAGCTTTTTTCAAAATGGTTAATAAATCTGGGTTTGATGGAGGTATTGTTTATGGTAGAAGAAATGAATAATGAAATGGCAGAAATGAAAACTTTTACTGAGGGGGAAGTTGTTTCAGGAGTCATAACAAAAGTAGAAGATAAAGTTGCCTTCGCCAATGTTGGTTATAAGGTAGATGCGATTATTCCGATTAGTGAACTTTCAAGTCTTCATATTGAAAAAGCAACGGAAGTAGTTTCTGTAGGAGACGAAATTCAACTAAAAGTAATCAAAATAAAAGATGATGAAATTGTTTTATCAAAGCGTGCAATTCAAGCTGAAAAGGCTTGGGAGGATTTACAGCAAAAATTAGAATCTGGTGAAATATTTGAAACTCAAGTTGCTGATATAGTTAAAGGCGGTTTAGTAGCTGATGTTGGAGTTAGAGGCTTTATTCCTGCTTCATTAGTTGAAAGGCATTTTGTTGAAGATTTCACAGATTATAAAGGTAAAACATTAAAAGTGAAAGTGATTGAATTAGATAAAAGTACGAATAAAGTTATTTTATCACAACGTGCTGTTTTAGATGAAGAATCTAAGTCTCAAAAGCAAGCAGTGTTAAAATCATTAACACCAGGCCAAATAGTAGAAGGTACTGTGCAACGTTTAACAAATTTTGGTGCATTTGTTGATATTGGTGGAATTGATGGTTTAGTCCATATTTCCCAAATGGCTCATCGTCGTGTAGAGACGCCATCAGAAATCCTTAACGAAGGTGATAAAGTAAAAGTGAAAATCCTGTCTGTGGATTTAGCTAGTGGAAAAGTTTCATTGTCAATTAAAGAAACTTTACCAGAACCATGGGAAGAAGTTGCTACAAAACTTAAAGTTGGTGACGTTATTGAAGGTGAAGTAAAACGACTAGTTTCATTTGGAGCCTTTGTCGAAGTTGCACCTGGCGTTGAAGGACTTGTACATATTTCCCAAATAGCTAATCGCCATATTGGTACACCAAGCGAAGTGTTAAAAGAGGGCGATATCGTTAAGGCAAAAATTTTGGATATAAATAGTAGTGAAAAGCGTATTTCTTTAAGTATTCGTGAATTGTTAGCTGCTCAAGAAAAAGCTGAAATTCCAACACAAAGTTATGAACGTGATGAAGAAACTAGTGGTTTTTCACTTGGCGATGTTATCGGAGATCAGTTAAAAAAGTTTAAATAGTAGGTGAAAGCTTTGGATAGAACTTTAAGAAAAATCGAGCATATAGAACATACAATCAAGCTTTCTGGTAATGAGTCTAATCCGTTCGATGATATTAAGTTTGTTCATCAAAGTATACCTAACATTGATGTTGATAATGTTCAAATTAATACAAATGTCGGCGAACTAACGTTAAGTTCGCCGATTTTTATCAATGCGATGACGGGTGGTGGCGGTGAGCGAACGCTTCAAATCAATCGTTCATTTGCAAAAGTTGCAAAAAAATATAAATTGCCGATTGCTGTTGGTTCGCAAATGTCAGCTATTAAAGATAAAAATCAACGATTTACGTTTGAAGTAGTAAGAGAAGAAAATCCAACGGGAATTGTCATTGCAAATCTTGGCAGTGAAGCTACTGTTTCTCAAGCAAAAGAAGCAGTGAAAATGATAGCTGCTGATGCTTTACAAATTCATTTGAATGTTGTCCAAGAGCTGGTTATGCCAGAAGGTGATCGTCACTTTTCTAGGACTATTGATAGAATTAGAGAGATTGTTGAACAATTGTCAGTTCCGGTGATTGTCAAAGAAGTTGGTTTTGGAATAAGTAAAGAAACAGCTACAAAGCTAGCAAAGATCGGTGTTAAGATCATTGATGTTGGTGGTTTTGGCGGAACAAACTTTGCAAAAATTGAAAGCCAGCGCAGAAATGATCAATTTCCTCTATTTAATAATTGGGGAATTACTACAGCTGCATCCATTTGTGAAGTAAAAACATCACAGCCCTTAATTTCAGTGATTGGAACAGGGGGAATTAATACGGGATTGGATATTGCTAAAGCGCTAAGCTTAGGTTCATCAGCTGTGGGTGTTGCTGGTATTTTCTTAAAAGAGTTTTACGAAAATGGGATAGAAGGTTTAGAATGTACCGTTGAACGACTAATTTTTGAATTGAAGATGGTTATGACAGCACTGGGGGTTAAAAATATTGCAGATTTACGAAGTGCTCCACTAATCATTAGTGGCGAAACTTTTCATTGGTTAAAACAGCGAGGTATTCCAACAGAAAATTATGCTCAAAGAGGTTATCTATCTTTGTAAAAGCTTAAACAAGAGGATCTGAATAAACATGTCAGATCCTCTACATCGTTTTAACTTGGCTAATCGGGCGCTCTCAGCTTTTCTATTACCGTTGGCGTTTTCTAGCGTCTTCAGGTCCTTCTAATTTTGTAGCACCATTATAATCGAGGTTTTGGTCACGGTCTGATTGAACCTTTCCTGATTTTCTTAGTTTTTTTTCTTGTCTGTCCTTTCCCATTTTACGCTCTCCCTCCTTTCAAGATTTAATTTCCCTTAAAAAGGTCAGCAATATACGATCTTGTACATTTCTTAGAAAGATTATTTTCAGAAATTTTCATTACTTTGATTAGTCTAGTAATTTTTCTCCTATAATGTTAGAAGAGGAGTTGGCAGAATGGAAGGAATATATTTTTATTGGTTGTTCTGGATTGGTTGGATTGTTACCACCTTTCTCTTAGAAAAATCGAGAAATAGACTTGCTATTTCAATTGTTATTTTATTATTGATTATTTTTTCAAATAAAAACATTATTGTCGATGATTTTGTTGTGAATAGTTCATTGATCATTGCAATAATATTTGGTTTTTTTCTATTATCAAATAGGAATTTAAGAAAGGTACTCTTTTATTTAATTATTAGCTTAATCTTAACGAGCACATTCGTCTCATTTAAACTTTTTCAACTTTATGATCCATTATGGATCATGTTTCACCCAACTATGCAAGTATCAATTATTTTAGTAATCTTATTATTAATCTTAGTAAAAGAACAAAAAATTAGGGTTGCAATTGTTTTTATTACTGTTCCTCAAGGGGAATTTGTTTATTCTTTGTTTTTAAACAACTTTTTATCTGAAGTAAAAGTTGGGCAGTTAGAAAGTTTAGATATCCTGGCAACTACGCTCTTTATTTCCTTTATATGGTACGGATTTGAGAGATCAGTTGCTGTCTTAGCTGAATATGTGAAACAAAATACGATGATTAGAACAATGAAAAGATAATTTCTTTTCTTTGCAAATTAGGAAAGTATAAGAAAAATGTTGTGTCTTTCTATTGTTTTTTGGTAAAATGGATAAGCTAAGATTTAAAGGAAACTTTCCCCTTCTATTTATGATAGAAGGGTTTTGCTTTCCTTTTAATAAATAACGACTAGGTGGCAAAAAGGAAGGTAGTAATCTTATGACAAAACCAGTAGTAGCAATTGTAGGTCGACCAAATGTCGGAAAATCAACAATTTTTAATCGACTTGTTGGTGAAAGAGTTTCTATAGTTGAAGACATGCCAGGAGTAACTAGAGATCGTATCTATAGTTCAGGTGAATGGCTCAATAAAGAGTTTAATTTAATTGATACAGGCGGAATTGAAATTAGTGATGAACCATTATTAACACAAATGCGACAGCAAGCAGAATTAGCTATCCAAGAAGCAGACGTGATTATTTTTATTGTTAATGGGAGAGAAGGAATAACAAGTGCTGATGAAGAAGTAGCTAAACTTTTATTTCGTTCAAAGAAGCCAATTGTATTAGGTGTAAACAAAATCGATAACCCGCAAATGCGCGATCAACTTTATGAGTATTATTCCTTAGGTATGGGTGACCCAATCGCCATTTCAGGTTCCCACGGCTTAGGGTTAGGTGATTTATTAGATGAAGTCATCAAGTTTTTTCCAGAAGGTGAAGAAGATGTTTATGACGAAGAAACGATTTGTGTGTCTTTAATTGGCCGTCCAAATGTTGGGAAATCTTCGTTAGTGAATGCCTTGCTTGGCGAAGAAAGAGTGATTGTTAGCAACATTGCCGGAACAACGAGAGATGCGATCGATACACCTTTTACTGTCGATGACCAACAATACGTTTTAATTGATACAGCAGGAATGAGAAAAAAAGGAAAAGTATACGAAAGTACGGAAAAGTATAGTGTCTTGCGTGCTTTAAAGGCAATTGAGCGCTCTGACGTTGTTTTAGTAGTTCTAAATGCAGAAGAAGGGATTATTGAACAAGATAAGAAAATCGCTGGATACGCTCATGAAGCAGGAAAAGCTGTTATTATTGTTGTGAATAAATGGGATGCCATTACGAAAGACGATAAAACATTGCAAACATTTGAACAAAAAATAAGAGATCACTTTTTATTCTTAGATTATGCGCCGATTCTATTCGTCTCAGCTCATACGAAGCAGCGCTTAACAACAATTATACCAATGGTGAATGTTGTTGCTGAAAATCATAGTTTACGCGTACCGACTAATGTCTTGAATGATACGATTATGGATGCAGTAGCCATGAATCCTACACCAACAGATAAAGGAAAGCGGTTAAGAATTAATTATGTAACACAAGTTGCTGTGAAACCGCCAACATTCGTTTTATTTGTCAATGATCCGGAGCTGCTTCACTTTTCGTATGAAAGATTTTTAGAAAACAGAATTAGAGACACATTTGAATTTAAAGGAACGCCAATTAAGATAATTCCACGAAAAAAGAATGATTAGGATTTCCTTGAGGTGATGTGAACAGAATAAAAGGGGAGGAAAGAAATGGCGCTATTTGTTTCTGTGCTAGTTGGTTATTTATTAGGTTCGATTAGTTTTAGTTATATTTTTGTAAAAAAAATAAAAAAAGTTGATATTCGTCAACAGGGAAGTGGGAATGCAGGAGCCACAAATACACTTCGGGTGTTAGGAGTTGGCCCAGCAGTTGCTGTTTTGTTATTAGATACGTTAAAAGGTATTTTAGCAGTTTTACTTGGTCTGTATTTAGGCGGAAAAGGGCTTGCACCGGCTTTAGCAGGTTTAGCTGCAATATTAGGGCATAATTGGCCGGTGTTTTTACGATTTAAAGGAGGGAAAGGTGTTGCAACTACAATCGGTGTGTTAGCAACACTTGTTTTCTGGCCTGCTCTTTATGCAGGAATTTTAGCGATTTTAAGTATTGTAGTTACTCGTTTTGTCTCTCTTGGTTCATTGCTATTTTTAGTGTTGACAACATTAATTACGATTGTGTTCCGATGTAATTTCCAACAATATCCAATTGAATATCTTTATTTAGTAATCATCGTTATGATTTTGTCATTCTGGAGACACCGGGCGAATATTGGCAGACTACTAAAAGGAACGGAAAGTAAAATTGGACAAAAAGTAAAAAATTAGGGAGATGGGAAAATGGCTAATATTGCTGTCATTGGTGCTGGAAGTTGGGGAAGTGCGCTAAGTATCGTTCTAGCTGATAATAACCATCATGTCCGTCTTTGGGGACGAGACGAACAACAAATGAAAGAAATCAATACATACCATACAAATGAAAAATATTTACCAGGAATTACGCTCCCTGAAAATGTAATCGGATATTCAAATCTTGCAGAAGCTCTAATTGAAGTTGAAGCAATCTTACTAGTTGTCCCTACCAAAGCTATCAGGGGAATTTTGGCAAATATAAGAGATGCTTTGAAAGCAAAAGTAACATTTATTCATGCAAGTAAAGGAATTGAGCCCGATAGTTTAAAGCGAATTTCTGAAATGATTGAAGAAGAAATTCCTGAACAATTACGAGATGCTGTAGTTGTCTTATCTGGTCCAAGTCATGCAGAAGAGGTAAGTTTGCGTCAACCAACTACGGTTACGAGCTCATCATTACAAATCGAGGCGGCTGAATATATCCAAGATTTATTTATGAATAAGCATTTTCGCGTTTATACCAATCCAGATTTAATTGGCGTTGAGATTGGTGGAGCATTAAAAAACATTATTGCTTTAGGTGCGGGTTTAACGAACGGTCTCGGCTTTGGAGATAATGCCAAAGCTGCTTTGATGACAAGAGGGTTGGCGGAAATTGCCCGACTAGGGGTGAAATTAGGGGCGAATCCTTTAACCTTTGCTGGTTTATCAGGATTAGGAGATTTAATTGTTACATGTACCAGTGTTCATAGTCGTAACTGGAGAGCAGGAAATTTGCTCGGTCAAGGACAATCATTAACGGAAGTTTTAGCAAACATGGGAATGGCTGTCGAAGGAGTACGGACGACAAAAGCAGCATATCAATTAGCTCTGCGTGAAGGCGTTAAAATGCCAATTACAATGGTATTATACGATGTCTTATTTAATAATAAACAGCCGCAAGTTGCTGCTGAAGAACTTATGGGTCGTGTCAAAACACATGAAATGGAAAATTTAACTTTGTAGAACGTATTGATATATTGATAATTAATAGATGTAATCGTTTCTCACAATTGTCTTCCTTTTGCATAAGATAAGTTGAAACTTATTTTTGGGGAGGACATTTTTGTGAATAATAATTTTTTTGATAACCTAGAAAAAAAGACCAATGTTAATCAACAAGACATTTTTAATTTAGCAAATTCGGTAAGTAACGCTAATTTGAAAGACGAACAGACAGTTCGTAATTTAATCCATCAAGTTGCCAAATTAGCGAATAAACCAGTACCGAAAGAGAAAGAAGATCTGCTAGTTAAAGCAATATTAAACAATAATATACCACTTGATTTTACGGCAATTGCGAAAATGTTTGGGAAAAAGTAGTTTTATTTAGGCTAGTGTTACCTTCGATTTCTTGTATATATGCATATAATGGTACGGAACCAACATCAACAAGGGCTCTTTTGGGAAAATAGTATTTAGCTAGCTAACATCGGAATCGCCCCTTCGATTGTTAGTTAAGAAGAAACTCTTGTAACCTCTAGAATTGGCTGGCTGCATAGTCAAATATGTTAGTTGGGGAATTATTTCATTTATTTTAAGATGATTGCTGAGTACTTAGCAATTATCTTTTTTTTTAAACAACAATTAATTATTTAAGACGGGCGTGATAAAAGTTATTTATGTAAAAAATTACATTTTCATGCTATAATTCAACTACTGTACTTTTTGTTTATGGAGGAAAATGATGTCTGCTGGATTAATAAAGATGTATGTAACATTTATGACGATGGGACTAATGTTTTTTGCTGTTTTAAGCTCAGTTTTTGCAAGGCAGAAACTAACTGGTATCTTACAAACTATTGTTTTAGTCATCGCATTTATTTGCATCATTCTCGCCGGAGTATTGATTATTTTGCTTGTTTTAGATATACCAGCTACCTAAATTTTGTTGAAAACGTAAATTTATAAATTAATAGTTATATCAAGCCTCTTTCCACATATATATACAAAAAGGAAGGGGCTTTTTTTTTACTACATAAAGCCACAGTTTCTACGAAGGTTGATATTAATTTATTTCCAAAAAATAATTCTTAATAGTAAGTAGGTGATGAAGGTAAGTTTTATAATAATGTACCCGAATAATACAAGTAAAACAACTTTTTTGCAAACAAGTGTCATATTTGTTGGACAACATCATAAATATATATTGTCCGAGTTTAGGTAAATAACAAATGAAAGCTTCCACGATCAATAATTGTAGCAATAGATGGAAAACTATCCAAAGTCGTGGATGAAATATTATAACAAATGATTCGGGAGGGGATTACGTGGAAAAAGTTGATATTTTTAAAGATATCGCAGAAAGAACGGGTGGCGATATTTATTTAGGGGTAGTTGGCTCCGTTAGAACTGGTAAGTCGACTTTTATTAAAAAATTTATGGAACTAGTGGTCATTCCAAACATTGAAAATGAGGCTGAAAGAGCTAGAGCAAAAGATGAGTTGCCACAAAGTGCTGCCGGCAAACAAATTATGACGACTGAACCAAAGTTTGTTCCAAATCATGCTGCGAAAATTCATGTTGATGAAGGACTTAATGTTAATGTTAGACTTGTCGATTGTGTTGGGTACATCGTTCCCGGTGCAACAGGTCATGAGGATGAAAATGGTCCACGAATGATTACTACCCCATGGTATGAAGAACCAATTCCGTTTCAAGAAGCAGCTGAAATTGGTACTAGAAAAGTCATTCAAGAACATTCAACTTTAGGCGTTGTCATTACGACTGATGGGACAATTGGTGAAATTCCTCGAACAAATTATATTGAATCTGAAGAAAGAGTTATAAATGAGTTAAAAGAAGTAGGGAAGCCATTTATTGTTATTATAAATACAGTCCGACCTCACCATCCGGATACTGAGACCTTAAGGAAAGAATTGATTGAAAAGCATGATGTACCAGTGTTAGCATTAAGCGTCGAAAGCATGAATGAACAAGATATTAATCTAGTTCTTCGCGAAGTATTGTTTGAGTTTCCAGTCCATGAAGTGAATGTAAATCTTCCTAGCTGGGTAATGGTTTTAACAGAGGAACACTGGTTAAGAACAAGTTATGAAGATGCAGTCCGTGATACAGTCAAGGATATTAAACGACTTCGTGATGTGGACCGTGTTGTTGGCCAATTTGCAGAATTTGAGTTTATTGATCAAGCGAGTTTAGCTGGAATTGAAATGGGTTCAGGAGTAGCTGAAATTGATCTTTATGCTCCAGATGATTTGTATGATCAAATTTTAAAAGAAGTAGTAGGCGTTGAAATTAGAGGGAAAGATCATTTATTACAATTAATGCAGGATTTTGCTCATGCAAAAGCCCAATACGATCAAGTAGCCGATGCTTTAAAGATGGTTAGACAAACGGGTTATGGAATTGCAGCACCTTCGATAAGTGACATGAGTTTAGATGAACCAGAGATCATACGTCAAGGACCAAGATTTGGAGTTCGTCTAAAAGCAGTTGCTCCATCCATTCATATGATTAAAGTTGATGTGGAATCAGAATTTGCACCAATTATTGGTACTGAAAAACAAAGTGAAGAACTTGTCCGTTATTTAATGCAAGATTTCGAGGAAAATCCACTGTCAATTTGGAACTCCGACATTTTTGGACGTTCATTAAATTCAATTGTTCGTGAAGGAATTCAAGCAAAGTTATCATTAATGCCAGAAAATGCTCGTTATAAGCTAAAAGAAACACTTGAAAGAATTATCAACGAAGGCTCTGGAGGACTTATTGCGATTATTTTATAGAACATTGAAAAACTCTCCGTGATTAGGAGAGTTTTTTGATTTGGTTGAATTTCAGTAACTTTTGATGAAAATTCAGGGAAAAAAGCCTTAAAAATACAATGATTTCAAGAAAAATATTGAATTCTTGCGAATGATCGTTTAATATAAGGCTTGTTATTCAGTAATTCCGTAAAACTAAGTATAAAATCTTGTGAAATGTGCAAGAAATTGAATAACACGATTTTTTGGGAGGAGGTGAATACGATGAACAAAACAGAATTAATCAATGCAGTTGCTGAAAAATCAAATCTTTCTAAGAAGGATGCAACTAGTGCAGTTGATGCAGTATTCGAAGCAATTACTGACTCTCTTCAAAATGGGGATAAAGTACAATTAATTGGATTTGGTAACTTTGAGGTTCGTGAGCGTGCTGCTCGTAAAGGTCGCAACCCTCAAACCGGTGAAGAAATTGAGATTGCTGCTAGTAAAATTCCAGCATTTAAACCTGGTAAAGCCCTTAAGGATGCTGTAAAATAACCTCATACATAAAGGGCAAGAAGAGATGTGAAAACATCTCTTCTTTTTTTAAAAGATAAGAAAGTATACTGTCTAGCTCCGAGCGCTCTACGCTTTTCTTAATCTGGTGATAAATTGAATAGAGTTGGATAAGCTAAGTTTAAAACTATTTATATGTAAAAGTTGCTGATATTTGCCTTGCTAATGTGGCTATGCTATGATTTTTGAAATACAATATAACATTTTAGTAAGGATGTCTAGCTTTGCGCTTTTCTTAAGACAAAGTTTTATTTTGACTGGAGGATATTTATTTTGAATAATTTTGATCAAAAAAAGATTGAGCAAGCCGTTGTGATGATCTTAGAGGCTATTGGAGAAGACCCCAATCGTGAAGGGTTATTAGATACGCCAAAACGGGTTGCCAAAATGTATGAAGAAGTATTTCAAGGCTTAAACCAAGATCCTAAAGAACATTTTGCGACAGTATTTAGTGAAGATCATGAAGAGTTAGTTCTTGTGAAAGACATTCCGTTTTATTCAATGTGTGAACATCATTTAGTACCTTTTTTTGGAAAAGCCCATGTTGGTTATATTCCTAAAGGAGGGAAGGTTACCGGTTTAAGCAAATTAGCAAGAGCAGTTGAAGCAGTAGTGAAACGTCCACAACTTCAGGAAAGGATTACATCAACAATTGCCGATGCAATGGTTGAAACATTACAACCACTTGGAGTTATTGTTGTCGTAGAGGCTGAGCATATGTGTATGACAATGCGTGGGGTAAAAAAACCAGGGTCTTCAACAGTTACATCTGCTGTACGTGGTGCATTTGCTAATAACGCTGCGGCTAGAGCAGAGGTGCTAGCTTTAATTAATGCTAAGTAGGTGAGTTCTAACTGAGAATAATCTAAAACATAATTGTTAAGTTGGCATTTCAATTGCATTAAATTATTTTAGGTATTTACATAGCTTTCACAATGATGATGAATGATTTAAGTGTTATTGACAATCATAGCTACTTTAGGTGATAGTAAAGAGGGAATTTATTTTCGTTTACATAGGAGAGGGTTATGATGAGAAGTAATGATGATTTTATTGTAATAAAGGCAAAAGAAAACGGTGTTATTGTTATTGGCTTAACAAGAGGCTCAGATACACGCTTTCATCATTCCGAAAAACTTGATAAAGGAGAAGTAATGATTGCTCAATTTACGGAACATACTTCGGCTATTAAAATACGTGGAAAAGCAATGATCCAAACTAGTCATGGTGAAGTTGAGACTGATTGTTAAAAGCAGGAAAAACCTGCTTTTTTTCATCTTAATCACTGTTGGTAACTATCACCTGTTCAAAAAAGGTAAAGCTTCTTAAAATGTATACTTTATCCTTCTTTTAAAATTATGTTATACTGAAAATGTTCTTTTTAATTTTTTAGTTAGAAAAAATCAGGTAAAAAATTTTAGGGGAAAATTGTTTTGTTTTATGGGGGACTATGATGATGATTTTAATGAATTACGTGAACGAAGAAATAAAACAAATTAAAGAACGGTTTTATTTAAGGATTAAGCATCCATACATTACCAAATATTTAGCGGAGCCCTATTTAGATGAAGATCGTTTGTATTTGCTTTATTCAATGTTCGATGCTATAAAGCTTACTAAAAATAATTTAAATGAATATATTATTACGACTCTCCTAGTACAAGCAGCATTGGACACCCATGAAACGATTTCTACTTCACTTCTTTCCTCTGATAAAGTGAAAAAAGAAAGACAACTTACCGTTTTAGCAGGTGATTATTATAGTAGCCTCTATTATTTTTTACTAGCAAAAATAAATGATATAACTATGATCCGTTTGTTAGCTAATGCAATCCAAGAGATCAATGAAGCAAAAATGAGTTTTTATAAACGTACAAATCGAAATACGTTCCAATCGATCGTTGATATTAAAAACATTGAATCATCTTTAATTCAAAAGATAGCTGAACATTTTAAGTTGCCAAATTGGAAAGCTGTCGTCAGTGAGTTCTTCTTTTTTAAGCGATTAATTACAGAAAGAATATATTTATTGCAAGGGAAGAAAGTACCTTTAATTGAGATGCTTGTTTCAGAAAACCGCTCCATTCATTTAAAGTTACAAGAGGAAGCTCGATTAACTTATTGTATTGAGATGTGTGATAAATATATTTTTTCTACGATAAACCAATTGCATTCGTTATGTAAAGAACCTTCACCATTTAGTTCGTTTATTATAGGTAGAATTGATCAGTTGCTTAGCGAAGCAAATCTTTTAAAAGAAAAAGTTGCGGAAGAAGGTTAGAAAATTGCAGTCAAAAGAGGAAAAAGTTCACCAAGTGTTTGAAACTATTTATAAAAAATATGATACGATGAATTCTGTGATTAGCTTTCAACGTCATATCGCTTGGCGAAAAGATACAATGAAGCGAATGAATGTGCAAAAAGGGAATAAAGCACTTGATGTTTGTTGCGGAACAGCAGATTGGACAATTGCTTTAGGACAAGCAGTAGGTAGGAATGGAAAAGTTTTTGGCTTAGATTTCAGTGAAAACATGTTATCGATTGGGAAAGAAAAAATTCGTTCATTTCCACAAATTGAACTTATTCACGGTAATGCAATGCAATTACCTTTTGCTGATAATGAATTTGATTTTGTTACGATTGGTTTTGGACTTAGAAATGTCCCTGATTATATGCATGTATTACGGGAAATGCATCGGGTTTTAAAGCCAGGGGGGAAAGTGGTTTGTTTAGAAACATCCCAACCAACTGTATTTGGTTTTAAACAATTGTATAACTTTTATTTCAAATACGTAATGCCTTTTCTTGGGAAAATAGTTGCCAAAAGTTATCAAGAATATTCTTGGTTACAAGAATCAACGATGACCTTTCCTGATAAAGAAAAGTTAGCTTTAATGTTTAAAGAAGCAGGGTTCAAAAATATTCAAATCAAATCTTATTCAGGTGGAGTAGCTGCCATGCATCTTGGCGTTAAATAACGAGAGAGACTGGAGAACGAATTGTGATTAGAAAGATAAAAATAATTTTGGAAATGATCAAGTTTGAACATACAATTTTTGCTTTGCCTTTTGCGTTTTTAGGGGCAGTGGTAGGAAGTTTATTAGTTAATGATACTTGGCCAACAGTATCACAATGGATTTGGATTACTTTGGCTATGGTAGGAGCTAGGAGTGCTGCCATGGCCTTGAATCGTGTGATTGATGCAAAAATAGATAAAGCAAATCCAAGAACGAAAAATCGAGCCATTCCTGCTGGCTTAATTTCCACGTTCGAAACGACAATTTTTATTATTATTTCATTCGCCTTATTGTTTTATTCAGCCTATATGCTTAATCTGCTAGCAGTTTATTTATTACCATTAGCTGTATTCTTTTTAGTAATCTATTCGTACACAAAACGGTTTACTTGGGCGTGTCATTTAGTATTAGGAATTACAATCGGAATAGCTCCGTTAGGTGGTTGGGTTGGTGCAACTGGTGAATTGTCTGTTGCTGCTTTTCTTTTATTTTTAGGTGTGGCTTTTTGGATTGCTGGGTTTGATGTTATTTATGCCTCGCAGGATGCTGAATATGACAAAAACGTGAAATTATTTTCAATACCGAGTTATTTTGGGATTGCAAAAGCATTAGTAATTGCAAAATTAATGCATATCATTAGTTTTTTGGCATTTATCAGTTTGTATTTTTGTACACCGCTTAACTTAATTTATTTAACTGGCGTAATTATTTCCGGAGCAATTATGGTTTATGAACATTCATTAGTAAAGCCTAATGATCTATCAAAAGTCAATCTTGCTTTCTTTACAATGAATGGCATTTTAAGTGTAGTTATGTTAGTCTTCACGATTGGAGATTTACTGCTATGAGGACCAAAAAGATTTTCACAGTCGGCATTACTGGTGCTAGTGGAGCTTTATATGGAATCAGGTTAGTTCAAGAATTATTAAAGGCAAATTATAAAGTTCATTTAATTGTTACTGAAGCTGGTTGGCAAGTAATTCAAGAAGAGCTCCTTCTTGAGACAAATAACCGCGAGAAACTTTTAAACGAACTTTTTTCTCACAATAAAGAGAACCTTTACTATCATACGTTGCGAGAGTTTACAGCACCAATTGCTAGTGGCTCTTACCAAAATGAAGGTATGGTAATCATTCCTTGCTCAATGGGTACGTTATCTAAGATTGCCCATGGAACATCTGGGAATTTATTAGAGCGTACTGCTGATGTAATGTTAAAAGAAGGTAGAAAGCTTGTCTTAGTACCCCGAGAAACACCCTTTAATCAACTTCATTTAGAAAATATGTTAAAAGTCTCACAAGTAGGAGGGAAGATTATTCCGGCTATGCCTGGGTTTTATCAACTTCCAAAAACAATCGATGATTTAATAAATTTTATTGTTGGGAAAGTCCTTGATAACATTGGGGTAGAACATCAACTCTTTACCCGTTGGGGGGATTAATTTATGAGTATAGTTGTGGGAGAAATATCATATACAAATATACTTCCGCTTTATTATTATTTAGATCGAGACTATTTAAATTCGTTAGGGTGTATATTTATTCCACAAATTCCTGCCCAATTAAATGAGGCTATGTCAAAAGGAATAATTGATATTGGCGGAATTTCATCATTTTCTTATGGTGAACATGTTGATAAATATACAATTTTACCTAATTTATCCGTGTCATCACCGAAAAGTGTAGGCTCTATTTTCCTGTTTTCTAAATTCCCGCTTACACAACTAGATGGGAAAAAAATTGCGTTAACATCTAGTTCTGCAACATCTGTTAATTTGTTAAAAATCATTTTACAGTCCTTTTATCAAATGGATGTTACGTACACTGTGATGAAGCCAAACTTTACAAAGATGTTACAGGAGCATGATGCTTGTCTCTTAATTGGCGATGATGCAATCGTAACATTATGGGGATTAGCACCCAATCTACATTGCTATGATTTAGGACAAATTTGGTATGAGCATACGAAGCTTCCGATGACTTACGCTGTTTTAGCTGTTCGAAATGAGATACTACAGCATGAAAATGAGCTAATTAAGATTTTATATAATGGTTTTTTAGCAAGTAAGCAAAAATGTATTGAAAATAATTATAAAGAAATGATATCCTCAATCAGAAAGGAATTTCAGGGCCCAAAATCTTTTTGGGAAGATTACTTTCATGGGCTAAATCATGACTTAAGTAAAAAACATCTTGAAGGACTTTACCTTTTTTACGATAAAGCGACAGAATTAGGTTTGTTAAAGAAAGTGAAAACTATATCATTATGGGGTGCATTAGATCGTTGTCATTCCATTTAATTAAGGTGGAGAGCATGAAGTTAACGGATATTTATTGGGATTTACGCTCTGACATAGCGAAAATTGAAAAAGAATTAGAAGCAACGATTGATGCGAAGCATCCAATATTGAAAAAAGCGTCGGCCCATTTATTAAAGGCTGGAGGAAAGCGAATTAGGCCTGTTTTTGTTTTGCTTGCAGCCAAATTTGGGTTTTATGATATTGAAAAAATAAAGCAAGTAGCAGTTCCATTAGAGCTTATTCATATGGCTTCACTTGTCCATGATGATGTCATCGATGATGCGGAGTTACGTAGAGGAAAGAAAACAATTAAATCAAAATGGGATAATCGGGTTGCAATGTATACAGGAGACTATATTTTTGCTAGAGCAATTGAAATGGCCACAAACTGTAAAAAACCTGAAGTTCATCAAATATTATCAGATGCAATTGTTGAAATGTGTATTGGTGAAGTTGAACAAATTCGTGATCAATATAACTGGAACCAACATTTTAAAATGTATTTACGACGAATTAAACGAAAGACTGCTTTATTAATAGCCGTAAGTTGCCGATTAGGAGCACTAGCGTCAGATGCTCCGCGAGAGATTCAATTAAGCTTGTATCGTTACGGCTATAATGTCGGCATGGCATTTCAAATTACTGATGATATTTTAGACTTTATTGCAACTGAAAAAGAACTTGGCAAGCCAGCTGGAAGTGATTTGTTCCAAGGCAATGTCACCCTTCCAGCTTTATATAGTATGAAACAAAATGACGAGTTACGTGATTATATTATTAAAATGATCAATGGTACTAATGCTGATAAGAAAGTAATGGCTCAAATTATTCAAGAAATTAAAGACACTGGTGGAATAGATTACTCATTTGCAATAAGTGATCGCTATTTGCATAAAGCATATAAAGAATTAGAACTATTACCAAATATACATGCAAAAGATTCTTTCTTCCGAATTGCTGAATATATAGGCAAAAGAAAATATTAAATCCCTGATTAAAATGTTAATTTTCGGCATATACTTAATGTATATGTCTTTTTTTAGCATCTTGAATTAATAGATAATATTTGCTATAATGTATAATGTTGGATTTATACTAATTAAATAGAAGCTCAAGAATAATTAGGAATCATTTAACAAAATACATAATTATGAGAGTGAGGTTTTTCGCTTGGAAAGAACGTATTTAATGGTTAAACCTGATGGTGTTCAAAGAAATTTAATTGGTGAAATTATTTTTAGATTTGAAAGAAAGGGTTTTAAATTAGTTGGCGCGAAATTGATGACGCTTACAAACGAAATCGCTCAAGCTCATTATGCCGAACACAGTGAGCGCCCATTTTTTGGTGAACTAGTTGAATTTATTACGTCTGGACCAGTATTCGCGATGGTCTGGGAAGGTGAAAACGTAATTAGCATTGCCCGACAAATGATGGGTGCAACCAATCCTAAAGATGCACTTTCGGGTACCATCCGTGGTGATTTTGCTGCAAAATTAAGCATGAATGTTATTCATGGCTCTGATTCACCTGAAAGTGCAGCGCGTGAAATTGCAATTTTCTTCAAAGAAGAAGAACTTAATACCTATGAAAAAACAATAACACCTTGGGTGTAGATTGTTAAAGGCTAAGCGAAAGCTTAGCCTTTTTATACATACGTTAACAAAAGTATATTTTTGAACAGAGCACCAGCAGTTTGAGATTAAATAACTTGCCAGTATAGAAAAACTTTGCTTTTCGTAAATTTGGAGCTCTATGATTCATATATTATAAAAGTGCTAGAATCGGTTAGCAAAATATGATATAAAGATAATGATACATAGAAATACTAGTTCGTGATAATTAGCCAATTGAAAGTACGATACTATTATTGTTATCATAAGAGGAGAATAAGGCAATGGATGATTATCAAGGTTTTATTCAAAATATTAAAAGAAAAACGGGGATCGATTTAGCATTATATAAAGAAGTTCAGATGAAACGGAGATTGACTTCATTACGAGATAAACGTGGCTTTAGAGATTTCACAGGTTATTTTCAAGCGATGTTGCAAAATCAAGAACTATTTGATGAGTTTTTAGATAGAATGACAATTAATGTTTCAGAGTTTTATCGAAATCCCAAACGCTGGGAAGTGTTAGAGCGAAAAATCCTTCCTCGTCTTTTACAAGCAAGTAATCGCTTAAAAGTTTGGAGTGCAGCTTGTTCTACTGGTGAAGAGCCATATACGTTGGCTATGATTTTGTCGAAATTAGTTCCAACAAGGAACTTTAGTATTTTAGCAACAGATTTAGATAAAGAAATTCTAGAAAGAGCCAAAATAGGATTTTATACGGATCGATCGATTAAAGATGTCCCGAAAGATATGTTTAAAAAACATTTTATCAATGATGGGGTTGGTTTTTGTGTCAACGACGATTTGAAAAAAATGGTCACTTTTAAACACGGGAACTTATTAGCAGATCGATTTGAACATAATTTTGATTTAATCGTTTGTCGAAATGTGATGATTTACTTTACTGAAGAAGCGAAGCACGATTTATATCATAAATTTAGTAAAGCGCTACGAAATGATGGAGTTTTGTTTGTTGGTAGTACCGAACAAATTTTTAATCCTAGTGAATATAGCCTTGAAACGGAAGATACCTTTTTTTATCGAAAAAAATGAAATGAGATTTGGTTTTGAGTTCTATCTCAAAACTTTTTCTATTAGTTGGAGAAAATATTAGAAAAGGATTGCAAAAAGAAAAAGTTTTTGTAATAGTAAGACAAAAGAAGAAAACCATGTTATAATTTAGCACATAAAAGCGCTAAAGATTTTAAGGAGGAACCAATTAATGAGATATTTAACAGCAGGTGAGTCGCATGGCCCGCAATTAACGACGATAATAGAAGGGGTTCCTGCCCACTTAAGTTTAGAAGCTGAAGATATTAATGTAGATTTAGCTAGACGTCAAAAAGGTCACGGTCGCGGTAGAAGAATGCAAATTGAAAAAGACCAAGTGAAAATTACAAGTGGCGTTAGACACGGGGAAACAACAGGTGCACCGATTACTTTAGTTGTTGAAAATGACGACTGGAAACATTGGACGAAGATTATGGGAATTGAACCTTTAGTTGAGGCAATGACAGAAGACGATATTAAACGGAAAATTACGAGACCACGTCCTGGTCATGCTGATTTAGTAGGGGCAATGAAATATAATCATCGCGACATGCGTAATGTATTGGAACGATCTTCAGCAAGAGAAACGACAGTTCGTGTTGCGGCTGGTGCAGTAGCGAAAAAGATTTTAGCAACATTCGGAATTAAAATAGCTAGTCACGTACTTGAAATTGGTGGTGTAAAGGCTGAAAATGTTGAATATTCAACAATTGAGGAGCTTCAAGAAAAATCAGAACTTTCTCCTGTTCGATGCCTGGACAGTGTAGCTGAACAAAAAATGATGGCGGCGATTGATCAAGCGAAAGAAGAAGGAGATTCAATTGGCGGAGTTGTTGAAGTAATACTTGAAGAAGTACCAGCAGGGTTAGGAAGCTATGTACAATATGATAAAAAATTAGATGCGAAAATAGCGGCAGCAGTTATGGGTATTAACGCATTTAAAGGTGTAGAAATTGGGATTGGCTTTGAAGCGGCTAGTAAGCCAGGTAGCCAAGTTCATGATGAAATTATTTGGAACGAAAAAGACGGATATAAGCGTAAAACAAATAATATGGGTGGATTCGAAGGTGGAATGACAAACGGGATGCCAATTGTTGTTCGTGGTGTAATGAAGCCGATTCCAACGCTTTATAAACCGTTACAAAGTGTTGATATTGATACAAAAGAAGTATTTGAAGCATCGATTGAACGTTCTGATAGTTGTGCTGTTCCAGCAGCAGCCGTTGTAGCAGAAGCAGTTGTCGCCTGGGAAGTTGCGGTTGCTTTATTAGACAAATTTGGCAGTGATTTTGTTGACGAAGTTGCTGATAATATTCAACGTTATCAAGAACGGGTGAGAAATTTCTAATGATTAAACTACAAATTGAAGCTAAGACAAAGCAATACCCCCTTTATATCGGTGAAAATCTCCGCTTCGAGGTGGGAAACTTATTACGAAACTTGTTAAATAACTCAGTTACTTCGATTTTAATTATTACTGATGACCATGTTTCAACTTTGTATTTAGAAGATGTAAAAAAATCATTAGCTGATTTTCCAACGATTTATGAATATATCATTCCTAGTGGCGAAGCTTCGAAGTCTTTTCAAACATATTTTGACATTCAAGGTTTCGCTTTAGAAAAAGGACTTGATCGTCGTTCATTGATTATTGCACTTGGTGGCGGTGTTGTCGGTGATATCGCTGGTTTTGTAGCGGCTACTTTTATGAGAGGAATTCCTTTTATTCAAGTTCCGACTACTTTGTTAGCCCATGATAGTAGTGTTGGTGGCAAAGTAGCCATTAACCACCCGTTAGGGAAAAATATGATTGGTGCTTTTTATCAACCTGAAGCAGTTATTTACGATACTAATACGTTACAAACATTACCCGAACATGAATGGCGTTCAGGTTTTGCCGAAGTTTTGAAACATGGCTTTATTTGGGATCAAGACTTTTTACGGTGGTTAAAAGAAAATATAAATAGCTTCTCGCAAATCAAAGGAGACCTAGCCGAACAAATATTAGTCAAATCAATTTCAGTAAAAAAAGCAGTAGTGGAAGAAGATGAGACGGAAAAAGGGATTCGAGCTTTCTTGAATTTTGGTCATACGTTAGCTCATGCGATTGAAACAAACTTAGGCTATGGAAAAATTACTCATGGCGAAGCAGTTGCTATCGGGATGATCTTTGCCCTCAAAGTCAGTGAAGATTATTATAAAATTGATTTAGATATACCGAACATTACAAATTGGTTTAAAAAATATAAGTATGAAGTAACAGTACCTTCCCAACTAGATGTTGCTGAGTTAATTGAAGCAATGAAAAAAGATAAGAAGTCAGAAGAAGGGATTGTACGCATGGTTTTATTACGTGAAATTGGAAAAGTTGAGGTCGTTTCAGTTTCCGAACAACGATTAAAAGCTTTATTAAGCGAATTTTAAATCTAGTAGAGCCTGTTCAAAAAGGAACGAGAGAGGGAGTTTATGATTAGAGGAATACGTGGTGCGATCACGGTTATAAATAATGAAGAAGATGAAATATTGCTTGCAACAGAACGACTTTTCAAGGAAGTTGTTTCTTTAAATCAAATTGAGCCAAATATGGTTGCGCATGTGTTGATTACGGTTACTGAAGATTTAAATGCAACTTTTCCAGCGAAAGCATTACGTTCTTTAACAGATTGGATGTATGTTCCTGTCATGTGTTCAAAAGAGATTCCGGTCCCAAACAGTTTACCGATGTGTATTCGGATTATGCTAACTGTTAATACCAATGAAGCTCAAGAAAATATTAAACACGTTTACTTAGAAGAAGCGATTCGCTTACGACCAGATTTGCAGTTGACAGAACGTCATTAAGCAGTGTAAGATGACGATTAAGAGTTGAGTTTAGAATAATTAAAAAATGTATATACTTGTTAATTTAGATAAGCTGAGTAGAGAATGAGAAGAGAATGAGTAAGTTGAGCAGAGCAGAGGTATAGTCTTTTTAAGTATGCCTATAACTTTACAGTTATAGGCTTATCATATTATAAAACAATTAAATCAACTTAAAGTTAAGTTGAAACTTCACAACTTATCCTCATTTTTCTTTCATTTTCTTCCCCCTAATGATCAGAGGTGAATTATATGAAAAATCAAACATTAGCCCAATTTTTAGAAGATGCTAAGCAGTTTAACACAATTCCTTTTATTTCGCATTTTTTTGCGGATACGTTGACACCGATTCAAATTTTTCAGCAGCTTGAGGAAGAAGCTGTCTTTTTATTAGAAAGTAAAGATGAACAATCACCGTGGTCAAGGCTTTCAATCATTGGTTTAGCACCAAAGTACTATTTAACTGAAAAAAATCAACAATTTACGTTTGCAACAGCAACAAAAGAACCACTGTTTACTTTTTCTAGTTTTAAAGATGCTTTTCAAGAGGCCATCTCATTTCTTAAATTGAAAGAAGTAGAACTACCGATTCCATTTCGGGGTGGAGCTGTTGGTGCGATCACCTATGATTCAGTGGAGCTTATGGAACCGGTTTTAAAAGATCGTAATAATGCTGATTGTGAAAATATGAATTTCGTATTTTGTGAAACAATCTTAGCTTATGATCATCATAAACAAGAGCTTTATGTAATTCATAACATTTCTATAAATGGCAATGAAGATGAGGCGACTTTAACTACTATTTATCAAGAAGCAGAAAAGAAAGTTTCGACAATTATCAAGAAAATTTCAGAAACAACGATTCAAGTAAATCTTAATCAACCTCCGCTTGAAGAAGATGTGACGTTTACCAATGTTCGATCTAACTATGAAAAACAGACTTTTTTAGACCACGTCGAAAAAATTAAAGAATACATCCGTTCAGGTGATGTGTTCCAAGCCGTTTTATCGCAACGCTTTGAAATGGATATTTCCGTAACCGGGATGGAGCTTTATCGTGTTTTACGGATGATCAATCCTTCTCCTTATTTGTTTTATTTAAAAGTGAATGACGTTGAAATAGTCGGTAGCTCTCCGGAGAGGTTAGTGCAAATTCAAGATGGACATATTGAAATTCATCCGATTGCCGGAACTCGAAAACGGGGCAATTCAAAGGAAGAAGATGAAGCATTAGCAATAGATTTGTTACAAGATGAGAAAGAGAGAGCAGAACATTATATGTTAGTCGATTTAGCGAGAAATGATGTTGGCCGCGTTTCAGGCTATGGGACAGTAGAAGTGCCTGTTCTTATGGAAATCGGGAAATTTTCTCACGTAATGCATATGATTTCCAAAGTAACCGGACGAATAGCCCAAAACGTTCATCCGATTGATGCTTTATTTTCTGCATTTCCGGCTGGAACGGTATCTGGAGCTCCAAAAATAAGAGCGATGCAAATTTTGAAAGAGCTGGAGCCGACGAAACGAGAGTATTATGCGGGGGCAATTGCTTATTTAGGTTACGATGGCAACATTGATTCTTGTATTTCGATCCGGACGATGGTCGTTAAAGGAAATAAAGCATTTGTGCAAGCAGGCGCAGGCATTGTTGCTGATTCTGTTCCTGAGAAAGAATGGGAAGAAACAAGAAATAAAGCAAAAGCATTAATCAAAGCAATTGCCGTTGCTGAAAAAATGTTCTCCAAAGGAAAGGAGTCTATTTCTAATGTTTAAGCACTTGTTGAAAAAATGTTCAGAGGGCAACACATTATCCCGTCTTGAAGCGAAACAAGCCATGGATGAAATGATGCAAGGTAATTTTGAAGCTGCTCAAGTGGCTAGTCTTTTATCAATGATGCGTGTCCGTGGAGAAACAGTTGATGAAATGGTCGGCTTTGCTTTATCAATGCGTGAACATGCGATTTCTGTTGAGCATCAGGAAGCCAAACTATTAGATACTTGTGGAACTGGTGGCGACGATTTAGCAACGTTTAATATTTCCACAACAACAGCGATCTTAGTGTCTGCTTGCAATGTCAAAGTAGCAAAACATGGGAATCGTGCCGTGTCTTCCAAAAGTGGCAGTGCTGATGTTTTAGAGAAATTAAAAATTCCGGTTCAAGCTTCACCACTTGAAGCCGTCGAAGCTTTGAAAAAGAAGGGACTTTGCTTCTTATTTGCCCCACTTTATCATCAGTCAATGAAATATGTAGCTGATGTTAGAAGGCAACTAGGTTTTAAAACGGTGTTTAATTTATTAGGACCACTTGTAAACCCCGCTAAAGCAAATCGGCAAATGATCGGTGTATTTGATACAACATTTGCTAATAAAATGGCTGAGACGTTACGAGAATTAGGAGCCGAACGGGCCTTATTCGTAACAGGAGGCGATCGGCTAGACGAATGCTCCATTTCAACGTACACTGATGTTGTTGAGTTAACAAACAATGAAATTATTCGCTACCAAATAACTCCAGAAGAAGTTGGTCTCAAACGTGGAGCAATAAACGAGATTAAAGTTAACAATGTCGAAGAGAGCGCACAAGTAAT
The DNA here is from genome assembly GCA_036676095.1 of Anaerobacillus sp. Classification (GTDB taxonomy): domain Bacteria; phylum Bacillota; class Bacilli; order Bacillales; family Anaerobacillaceae; genus Anaerobacillus. Next base: position 31,811 of record JAKFDP010000008.1, read on the forward strand.
CGAATCTATTTTCACTCAAGAGGCAAATGAAGCTGCGGAAAATATTGTTCTTTTGAATAGTGCGGCAGCGCTTTATGTAGCTGAGGAAGTTGAAACAATAGCCGAAGGAGTAATAGCGGCAAGAAATATAGTAGCATCAGGAAAAGGGCTTGAGCAACTGCGCTTGCTCCAAACCATGTAAGGAGAGTAGACAATGCTAGAGAAAATAGTTGCAACAAAAAAAGAAGAAGTGGCCCAATTACAATTAAGAGAACGAGAAGAGGTAACGCGATTTTCTTTGTTTCAACATTTAAATTCACCAAATCGTTCATTAGGGTTAATTGCAGAAGTGAAAAAAGCTTCACCGTCAAAAGGAATTATTAAACATGATTTCGATCCGTTACAAATTGCGAAACAATATGAAATAGGAAAAGCGGATGCCCTGTCTGTATTAACAGACGAACAATATTTTCAGGGACACCATTCTTATTTAACGATGATTAAAAAAGCAGTTAATCTTCCAGTGCTACGGAAAGATTTTATTATAGATAGAAAGCAAATAGAAGATAGCTTAAGAATGGGCGCTGATGCTATTTTATTAATTGCGACGATTTTAGATAAAAACCAATTACATGAGTTTTATGAAGAAGCCTATGAAAAAGGCTTAGAATGTCTTGTTGAAGTTCATTCTTTTGCCGATGTTGAGAAAACATTATCAACCTTTCGCCCTCAGCTGTTAGGGATTAATAATCGAAATTTACAAACGTTTAAAACGGATCTTAACCAAACAAGAGAAATTGTAAAACAATTACCAAAAGATCAATTTGTGGTAAGTGAAAGTGGGATCGGCACTTTCCAGCACATCCAGCAATTAGAAGGGTTTGCTAAAGCAATATTAGTAGGTGAGACGTTGATGCGAGCTAGCACACCATTAGCAGGAATTGAAACGTTATTTGGAGAGAAAAAAGATGACACAAACACCTTTGCTTAAATATTGTGGGAATCATAGTGTTGAAGATGTGGTTGTTACTGCTAATAGTAAAGCCTCTTATTTAGGTTTTGTGTTTGCCCCAAGCAAACGTTGTGTAACAGGTGAACAAGTACGCCAATGGTTAGCGAATGTTCGTGTCGGACAACAGCTAGTCGGTGTGTTTGTTAATGCCACAATTGAAGAGATTGAGAAAGTATTAATCGATGTACCCCTAGATGTGATACAATGTCATGGAGCAGAAACACCTGAATTTATTAAAGAGTTAAAGCAACGATGTAATAAGCTTGTTTGGAAAGTAATTCATCATAGTGAAACCGGGTTAGAGACAATGAAAAAATATCGCGGTGTCGTCGATGGGTTTGTCATTGATAGTAAAATTCCCGGATTAGCAGGTGGGACAGGGGTTACTTTTGACTGGGAAGCCATTCCTAACTATCAACAAGAAGCTGAGTTTCAACAAGTCTCTTGCTTTATTGCGGGGGGAATAAATCCGAATACTGTTCAAGCTTTGCTTCAATATAACCCGATTGGAATTGATTTGTCGAGCGGAATTGAAGAAAATGGAAGAAAATCAGAAAATGTAAAGAATCTGTTTGAAAAGAGGTTATTTATATGAACTATCAATACCCAGATAATAACGGTCGTTTCGGACAATTTGGTGGAAAGTTTGTTCCAGAAACATTAATGTATGCTATTAATGAACTTGAAACAGCAATTAAAGCGGCGTTTAGTGATGCTGAGTTTATAGCTGAATATATGGATCAGTTAAAAGATTATTCTGGTAGACCAACTGCCTTAACCGTAGCAGAAAATGTGACAGCTCATTTAAATGGTGCCACGATTTATTTAAAGCGGGAAGATTTAAATCATACAGGTGCTCATAAAATTAACAATGCAATTGGTCAAGCCTTACTTGCAAAACGAATGGGCAAGAAAAAGATTGTTGCTGAAACAGGCGCTGGGCAGCACGGAGTGGCAGCAGCAACTGTTGCTGCGAAGTTTGGCTTAGAATGCAAAGTGTTTATGGGTGAAAAAGATATTGAACGTCAAGCGTTAAATGTATTTCGAATGAAGTTATTAGGTGCTGAAGTTATTTCAGTTAAGAGTGGTAGTCGGACTTTAAAAGATGCCACAAATGAAGCGATGCGTTATTGGGTTACTCATGTAACTGATACGTTTTATTTAATTGGTTCCGTAGTTGGACCACATCCATATCCACAATTGGTTCGTGATCTTCAGCGAGTGATTGGGGATGAAGCGAAAGTACAATTTCAACAATTGACAGGAAAGCTTCCAGACGAAATTATTGCTTGTGTAGGTGGTGGCAGTAATGCCATGGGGATGTTTTATCCGTTTTTAGAAGATGATGTGAGCTTAATTGGTGTTGAAGCTGCTGGAAAAGGTGTTGACACTAACTTCCACGCAGCAACGTTGACAAAAGGAAGCAAAGGGGTTCTTCACGGTTCGTTAACCTATTTATTGCAAACTGAATCAGGACAAATTGTTGAACCACACTCGATTTCTGCTGGTTTAGATTATCCAGGAATAGGTCCGGAACATGCTCACTTAAAAGATATAGGTCGTGTCCAATATGAAAGTATTACAGATGATGAAGCACTAGAAGCATTACAATTGTTATCACGCCTTGAAGGAATAATCCCAGCAATTGAAAGTGCCCACGCCTTAGCTCATGCCTTTAAAAGAGCGAAAGCTCTTCCAAAAGAACACTCTATTTTAGTTTGTTTGTCTGGAAGAGGCGACAAAGATGTTCATACATTAATGGAAACATTGGGAGGGATAACAAATGGCGAAATCTAGACTAAATACAATGATCGATAAAAAGAAACATTTGTTTATTCCGTTTATTATGGCAGGTGATCCATCACCAGAATTAACAATTGAGATAGCCTTATTACTAGAAGAAGCAGGAGCCGATATTTTAGAATTAGGGGTCCCTTATTCTGACCCTATAGCAGACGGACCTGTCATTCAACAAGCAGCGATAAGAGCTCTTGAAAATAATATCGATTTAAACACGGCCATGAGTTTGGTTCCATTGATGCGTAAACGTGGTTTAACCATCCCGGTGATTATTTTTACGTATTACAATCCGGTCCTTCAATTAGGGGAGGAAAATGTTCTTTCGCTAATGAAGCAAAATGAAATTGATGGAATCTTAATCCCTGACTTACCATATGAAGAAAGTAGATATTTATCAAGCCTTTGCGATGAGGCGGAATTGCCATTGATTTCTCTTGTAGCACCGACATCAAAACAACGAGTTGAAATGATTGCGAAAGAAGCAAAAGGCTTTTTATATTGTGTTTCTTCCCTAGGGGTTACCGGGGTGCGGAATGAATTTGACGAAGGAATTTATCAGTTTTTAGAAGAAGTGAATCGATATTCGAATGTTCCTGTAGCAGTGGGCTTTGGGGTTTCTAATCGTGAACAAGTAAATCAGCTCCAATCATATTGTGATGGAATTATTGTTGGTAGTGCCTTAATAAAAATGATTGAATCGCAACTTGAGGACTTGTTAAATAATGATACGAAGCAAAAAGCACTTGCAGAAATAAAAACATTTGTTTCTTCACTTGTTTCATCTTAATCATGAAAAGAAAAGCTTTAACGTGTAAATGATTTGAGATTTGATTTACTTTAGCTAGACAGAATAATAACTTTAGGATATTGGAGTGTTAAATAATGAAAGTGAAACAGCAACTTATTGGACTTTCACCTTATAAACCAGGAAAACCGATTGAAGAAGTTCGTAAAGAATTTGGGTTAGATAAAGTAATTAAGCTAGCATCAAACGAAAATCCATTTGGCTGCTCCAATTATGCAAAAGAAGCAATAAGTGAGGCATTAGCAAAATTAGCAATTTATCCTGATGGTTATGCAGCTACTATTCGTACCGATGTTGCTAATTTGCTAGGAGTAAATGAGAAACAGCTGATATTTGGAAATGGTTCTGATGAAGTCATTCAAATATTATGTCGAGCGTTATTAACTAGTGATATGAATATTGTTTGTGCTACTCCGTCTTTTCCACAATATAAGCATAATGCTGTTATTGAAGGAGCAGAAGTTCGTGAAGTACCACTTATTAACGGTGTTCATGACTTAGAAGGAATGCTTGCGGCAATTGATGAAAATACACGAATTGTTTGGGTATGTAATCCTAATAATCCTTCAGGAACGTATGTAGATGAAGGGAAGTTCAAACAGTTTTTAGCGCGTGTTCCTAAAGATGTTTTAGTAGTGAGTGATGAAGCTTATTTTGAGTATGTAGTTGCCGAAGATTATCCAATAACACTCCCACTGCTTCAAGAGTACGACAACTTGATGGTTTTGCGTACATTTTCAAAGGCGTATGGCTTAGCATCTTTACGAATTGGTTATGGTGTTGGAAATACTGATTTTATTCAAATGATTGAACCAGCTCGTGAACCATTTAATACTTCCATGCTAGCGCAAGCAGCAGCGAGTGCCGCCTTAAAAGACCAGCAATTTATCTCCTATTGTAAAGAACGAAATCGTGAAGGTCTTGAGCAGTTTTATCAATTTTGCGCACAGTTTAACTTAGACTATTTCCCTTCACAAGGAAACTTTATTTTAATTGACTTACAAATCCCTGGGAATGTTACGTTCCAATATTTATTAGAAAGAGGGATTATTGTTCGTTCTGGTGAAGCACTTGGGTTCCCAACTTTTATCAGAATTACAGTTGGCAGCAGTGAAGAAAATGAGGAAATCATTGATCATTTAACGAAATTTCTTCAAATTGAAAGGAAAGAGTAAGGTTTGAATAGTCGAACAGTTTTTTTGATTGGATTAGGGTTAATAGGCGGATCAATTGCTTTAGCAATTAAGAAAGAACATGCGAATTGCCAAATTATTGGCTTTGATATTAAAGCTGATCAATTAAAAATGGCAAAGTCATTAGGTGTAATCGATCAATCTGTCGATCGGATTGAAGAAGGTGTTGTTAATGCCGATTTAATTATTTTAGCAACACCTGTGACAAAAACAGAAGAGCTAATCGACGAATTAATAAATTATGAATTTAAACCTTCAGCTATTGTTACGGATGTAGGCAGCACAAAAGAAAAGATTGTAAATAAGGCAAAGTTGTTAGAGGCAAAGGGAATTACTTTTATTGGTGGACACCCAATGGCTGGATCGCACAAAACAGGTGTTGAGGCTGCCAAGGCACATTTGTTTGAAAATGCATTTTACATACTAACTCCTTCAAGTGAAACAAGTATGACCAAAATTATTCATCTGCAAAACTGGTTGAAAGGAACAAAAGCCAAGTTTATTGAACTAACGCCAAAACAGCATGATGAGCTTGCCGGAGTTATTAGTCATTTTCCACACATTATTGCCGCTAGCCTCGTTAACCAAGTTGCGAAAATTGAAAAAGAACAACCACTTCTCACGAATTTAGCAGCTGGTGGCTTTCGCGATATAACGAGAATTGCTTCAGCTAGCCCTGTTATGTGGCGAGATATTTTAATTCATAATAAAGAAACGCTGCTTTCCCTTTTAACACGCTGGCAAGAAGAGATGGAACATGTGAAGCAATTAATTGAAAATGCAGACAATCAACATGTTTTTGAATACTTTCAAACCGCCAAAACATTTAGAGATGGGTTGCCGATTAAACAAAAAGGGGCAATTCCTTCTTTTTATGATTTATATGTTGATATTCCGGACCATCCAGGTGTTATTTCCGATGTAACAGGAATTTTAGCTAGAGAAGAAATTAGCATTACGAATATTCGAATTTTAGAAACTCGTGAAGATATTATGGGAGTATTAAGAATCAGTTTTCGCTCTGATCACGACCGTGATCGAGCACAAACTTGTTTGAAAAACCATTTATACGAAGCTTATATCGGTTCTTAGAATCTAGGATAGTTGATAAGTTTAAAAATAGATTTCTTAATTGGATGAGAGGTGTTAATGTTGGCAAAAAAAATTGTCGAGCGTGTCGGTCAATTAAATGGAAAAATTAAAGTTCCCGGGGATAAATCAATTTCACACCGAGCAGTAATGTTTGGGGCGATTGCCAATGGAAAAACGACAATTGAAGGATTTTTACCTGGTGAAGATTGTCTAAGTACAATTGCTTGTTTTCGGAAACTAGGAGTTGAAGTTGAGCAGGAGCTTGATCGTGTAACTGTGCATGGAAAGGGTTGGAATGGTTTAACAGAAGCAGCAGAAATTTTAGATGTCGGTAACTCTGGTACAACAACAAGATTAATGTTAGGAATTTTGGCTACAAGACCATTTCATTCGGTGATCATTGGTGATGAGTCAATTGCCAAAAGACCAATGGCCCGAGTAACAGCACCCTTAAAACAAATGGGTGCTAAGATCGACGGACGCACGAATGGAAATTATACTCCACTGGCAATTCGTGGTGGTGATACAAAAGGTATCACATTTACTTCACCAGTTGCCAGCGCACAAGTAAAGTCAGCAATTTTACTTGCCGGCTTGCAAAGTGAAGGTATAACAACTGTGACAGAGCCATACAAATCACGTGACCATACAGAACGAATGCTAAAAGCGTTTGGCGTTAAGTTAGAAGAAAATGCGACGACTGTTTCAGTTGAAGGTGGACAAGATTTACAAGCTCAACATGTCGTTGTTCCAGGTGATATTTCATCAGCAGCATTCTTTTTAGTCGCTGGAGCAATTGTCCCAAATAGTGAAATTACGTTAATGAATGTCGGAATTAACGAAACAAGAACTGGGATGATTGATGTGTTAGAAAAGATGGGCGCTAATTTACAAATAACGAATGAAAAAGTTATTAATGAAGAAAAAATGGCTGATTTAACGATTTCTACGTCAAAATTAACCGGAATAGAAATTGGTGGCGAGCTAATCCCGCGTTTAATCGATGAAATTCCAGTCATTGCTGTGCTAGCTACTCAAGCAAATGGAACAACCGTGATTAAGGATGCCGAAGAATTAAAAGTGAAAGAAACAAATCGGATTGATACAGTTGTGCAGCAATTGAAATTACTTGGAGCGAACATTGAAGCAACCGACGATGGAATGATTATTCATGGTCCAACTCCATTAACAGGAGGACAAGTAACAAGTTTTGGTGATCATCGTATAGGGATGGCAATGGCGATCGCCGGGTTAGTAGCTCAAGAGCCGGTGGCCATTGATAATATTGAAGCAATTGATGTCTCTTACCCTAATTTCTTTGCACATTTAAACCAATTAATTTAATATATAAAATTTTCAGAAAATTAATTGACAATTGTCTTAGTTCAAATTATAATAAAATTAATTAATTTCTGAATTTTTAGTTATACTAAGTGCTCTAAGTTACAGTATAACTCCAATTCTCCACTCCAACCATCTTTGTTCCTGTCGAATTTGACAGGATTTTTTTTTACGTTAAGAAAGTATTTACTTTTTAAGAAGTCTAGCTATGAGCGCTCTGCTATTTTATTTGCCATTAATTAGGCATATGCTTGTACCTCCTCACATACCTTGACTATAAGTCAAATAATGTGAGGAGGTGAATTCTACTTACTAGAATATGAATAATTTAAGTAAGTAGAGGGTATGAAGTATATTATTGAGAATATAGTAACAAATTATTACGGTGACGAACAAATTAATTCATATTTAATTGAAAAAAACAAAGTTATTTATTCCTCCAATTATTTTTCCAAATATAAATACATGAGATTAAACACAACTGATTATGTTCTAACACCTGGTTATCAGATGATCGACTTTAGTGTTATTTCTATTAATAATTTTCAAAATTTTAAGGAAAGGATGAAATACTTACAAACAATCGGTTGTACGAGTATAATTACCGCCTGTCATGTCCGATCTGAAGTGCATTTTTTAGAAGAATTAAAAAGAGCGAAACATGCCTTAAATAATAGTAGTATAGATTATTTAATCGGTATTAAAATCCCCTTACTAAAATTAACGCCAACTTTAGTCAGAAAATGTTGTAAACATAAAGTCCCGATTATCTTTACAGAAATAAATGACCCAAACGAAATTTACACTATTCAATGGCAATGGATTCGTAATGAATTATTGCCCTATCAGGTAATGATTGTTCCAATTTGGAATGTTTCTGCACAAACTCGAACCTTAAATAAAATGAAAAATGAATGGGAAGAACAATTAACGATCAACAAGATAACAACTCAACTAGAGACCCCAAAAGAACATACCCCTTTGAATAAACCATTTTTATTAAACATCGGCATATATCCGAATAAAGGTTCAATGCAAACAGGAACAGCCGCCGATTATTTACTATTTTCCAAACAAAAACTAAAAGAAGCAGCTGGTGATTTTCGTAATCTCGCACCAGAAATTGTCTACGCAAATGGTCAAGTGAAGAAAGCGGGCTCAAATGTGTTTCTCAAACCTGGTTGTGGCCAAGAAATCGTTGTTAATATTCCGAAAAAATTTAATTCAATCTACAATGCTTTCCAACCAATTTCAATATGTGTTGATTAATAATAACAGAAATGTCTATAATGATAATACTTGCTTTACTCCCACCAGATTTTCGGTGGTTTTTCTTTTTTAAAAGATTAGAAAGTAGCTAAGCGGGCGCTCTACGCTTTTAAAATTAATAGACTAGGAGAAAAAGATGAATATAGGAATTAAAAAAGCATTAACGCTGATCGATAAAGGACAAATAGAAGCTGCTATCAACGAGTTAAAAAATGTTTGTGAGCAAAGTGATGATCAAACGAAATATTCAATTGCTGAACTTTATTATGAATTAGGGTTCGTTGACTTAGCGAAGGAAATTGTTACAGAGTTATTAATGTACTACCCTGATGAAGGTGAGCTGTGTACATTTATGGCAGAGTTATTAATTGATTTAGGCGAGGAAGATGAAGCCATTGAAATATTACTTGAAATTAACGAAACGGATCCTGTATATGTCCAAGCTCAACTTTTGTTAGCCGACTTGTATCAATTACAAGGGTTAGATGAAGTGGCAGAACGTAAACTATTAAATGCAGAAAGAATAGTTCCAGATGAGCCTGTTGTATTATTTGGTTTAGGAGAGTTTTATATTGCAAGAGGTGACTATTTAAAATCAATTCCCTATTATAAAAGAGTATTACCATATCAACAAGACTTTCCGAAAACAAATATTGCTCTTTGTTTGGCTGAAGCTTATAGCGCCAGTGGTTATTTTGAAGATGCCCTTACCTACTACGGAAATGGAATAAATACTGAGGCTGGAATCGATGCCTATTTTGGTTATGGTTATACGGCATTTCAACTTGGGAATTTTCCAGTAGCGATCAGCCAATTTGAAAAAGTCATTGAACTAGATGAAAGCTATTCTAGCGTATACCCATATTTAGGTTCAGCATATGAAGAAGAAGGTCAAATTGATGAAGCACTGCAAATCTTAAAAAAAGGAATTGAAATCGATGAATACAACGAAGCATTATTTGTAGAAGCAGCAAGAGTGTCGTTAAACAATGGTTATTTTGAAGCGGGAGAACATTATTTACGGAAACTGCTTGCGTTAAACCCTAGTAATTTTGAAGGTGCAAACATGTTAGCTAGTTTATTGAAAAAAGAAGAACGCTATCATGACCTTCAGGAGTTAATGTTGTATTTGAAAGAGCAAGGAGAAGACGACCCATTATTTGATTGGTTTTTGGCAACGGCATTACGAAACTTAGATGATGATTCAAGTGTCTTGCAGTTATATGAAAATAATTTTGCTCAACTTTCTCATGATAGTGACTTTATGGAAGAATACGGCCTAGTATTAATAGAAAACGGACAAAAAAAGAAAGCAACAGAAATACTTAAGAAAGCATTTGCGTTAGACTCTTCAAAAACCCATTTAGATGAATTGGTTTTTCAATTAGAAAATGATTATTGACATAGAATTTTAAAAAGAGTTCATACTATAAATTAGAAACTGGAATGAGAGAACGGTGATGAGTATGAACTTGGTGGATGTCCTCCTATTTCAAGATCGAAATCAATTACTTAAATTAGCTAACGATAGGAACGGTTCTCTAAATATTAATTCAAAGCGAGAATTAATTGAAGTTCTTTATCCAACGTTAATGAATTTTGAATTGATCAGCAAAAGATTTTCCCAGCTTTCATATGATGCGCAAAAAATTGCTTTATTGTTATGTTATAGTGATCAATTGTTTCTTTCAAAAGAAGAGTTAAACGGTTTTGTACCTGATGTAACGAAGACAGTTTTTTCCGGTTTGTTGGAAGAGTTAATCGTAAATGGCTTTTTATTCCATTGTGCTGATCGAAATTATGTCCTGCCACAACAAATAAAAGGTCAATTACTTCGCTTGATTGTCATGAAATTGGAAGCTCAAAGTATAATTTTGCCGTCATCTTTGTGTATGCCAACAGAAATAACGGTTATCCATGATCTATTTTCTTTTATTGATTATGCTATTGAAAAACCGTTGCCATTAACAAAAAATGGTGTCATTCATAAAAAAGATTTTCAAGAAATTATGAGACAATTTTTGCAAAAAGAGGTTTTACCAAATGAACAGTGGCGGTTTGGTTATGGTCGACGATTTTTCCACTATCCTGATCGTTTTTCGTTACTTTATGATTTTTGTTATTATAATGGGTGGACGATTGAAAATGAAGGGCTGCTTTGTGTTACAGCGAGTGCAGAGGAGCTTTTTGAGATGAAGCTTAACGATTTAATGACTAGAATCATCACATATTGGTTAAAGCTCTATTCTCGTCCTATTCCAACCATTCGGTTATTATTTCGTATCCTTTTAGACTCTTTAAAGGATGGAGAGGGGATTGAGGAGGAAGCTCTAATTTCATTATTTTCTCCATTTGTAAAGGAATATTATTTTGATGCGTCTTGTGACTTGATTAAAAAACGTTTTTTAAATATGTTAGTTTCGTTAAATATTCTTACAAAAATTGAATTAGATTCCTTTCTTGGTTATACGGTTGGCCCAGCAAGGCAATTGTTAAAATAGTAATGTAAATATTTAATTAATTCCTTATTTTTAAAGGAATTTTGACTTTGAAAGCGAATAAATAATATAGAGTAAGGAATTACTATCAAAACTAATTATATCCACTATTCTTTTTCTTACATTAAGAAAGAAAGTTTTTGACATTTGCTTGTCGCCGCTAGGCGGGCGCTCTGCGCTTTTCTTATAGGGGAGGGGAAATGATGAGTAGCACGATCTCAGTAATAGAGAAAAAAGATTTTTTAAAGTGGTTCTTAAATCATTATCAGTTAAAAAGAAGAGAGTGTGCCTGGCTGTTAAATTATTTAATGAGTGATGATTATTTAATGGAAAAAGTCCATTTTGTTGAGAATGTAGAATACTGTCCAAAGGGTCTCGTAATTTCAGCAAATGATGTTGAATGCATTCCATTTAGTTTTCAAAAAAAACAGCATGTGACAATGGATGCCGAAAAATCGTTTCATGACATTAGGTTAAACAAAGAAGAAGAAATCTATATTCAATTAAATTTTAAAGATGCGAAAAAAAATCCCCAGTTTGTTGCGGTATTAGAGGACAATCCGTTTACACCTATTGATAAAGATACTGAGAAAATTTTCAGCTTATTTGCAGATTTAGTCATTGACCATGTAAAGTATCAGTTTGAAAAAAAGCGCTTACTTGAGCAAATAGATTTGGCTTTAGATACTGGTGATAAAGAAAACTTCTTCAAATATAGCGAGATGTTATCCAATCTAAAAGCCCTTAAAGAATAAGGGCTTTTATTTTTTTAAGGAGGAAAAAAATGAAGTGGCAAGCAAAAGAAATAGACATTTATTTACAAGCAAAGGAATATGTAGATACAGCAATTATTCCGCTACTCCCAATATCATGGGGAAATGACCTTAAATCTACCGTTCAGATGGGGGAATTTATTACTTTAATATGTGATGAGTTAGAAAAACAATTTAAAGGAAGAGTTTTTCAATTCCCGCCATATACATATTTAAAGACAGAAAAATTAGCAAATAGATTAGCTAAAGTTAAAGAATTAGATTTTCATTTAAAAAGTCATGGATTTAGTTATTTGATTTATTTAACTTCAGATATTGACTGGAAACAAATAGAAGCGGAAATGAGCGATACACTCTTATGGATTCCATCAATTCCATTAGAAAATTTAGAGCAAAAGTACAAAAAGGAAATACTTACGAATCAAATAAAGCAAATACTACCAGTTATAACTAGAAAGTGGCAAAATATTCAGAATTTAGATGATTAAGTCTATCATTTTATTGACAGTGTTAATTTTAGTAAGATATCATAATAATATCCTAGTATGCTAACTTATACCAAATGTCTGCAAAGGGGATTCTTTTTAAATTATTAAATGTGGGGAGGGAAATATGAATGAGTGAGAAAGATCATAAAGTTTCAAGACGTCAGTTTTTGAATTATACGTTAACAGGTGTAGGAGGGTTTATGGCTGCAGGTATTACGCTTCCTTTAGTTCGCTTTGCGATTGATCCAGTTGTAAAAGCTAGTGCAGAGACAGAAATGATAGCGGTAACACAAGTAAGTCAAATTACGAATGAACCAAAGCGTTTTGATTTTAAAGTTAACCAAGTCGATGGATGGTACGAGTCTGAAGTGGCTTATTCTGCTTGGATTTATGAGCAAGATGGGAATATTGTCGCGTTATCACCGAAATGTACGCATTTAGGCTGTACAATCAACTGGAACACAAACGCTGATCATCAAAATCGCTTTTTCTGTCCATGTCATCAAGGGGTTTTTGAAAAAGATGGCAAAAATGTCGAGGGAACCCCACCAACTCAGCCGTTATTTGTGTATGAATATGAAGTGCGTGATGGAACGATTTATTTAGGGAAACGAAAACCACAAGTGTAAGGGGGGCGTAATCAATGTTAAACAAAATTTATAATTGGATAGACGAACGTTTAGATATTACGCCAATGTGGCGTGATATTGCTGATCATGAAGTACCGGAGCATGTGAACCCTGCTCATCACTTTTCCGCATTTGTCTATTGTTTTGGGGGCTTAACTTTTTTTATCACTGTTATTCAAATATTATCGGGAATGTTTTTAACAATGTATTATGTGCCTGACATTATTCATGCTTATCAATCAGTCTACTATTTACAAAATGAAGTAACGTTTGGAGTCATTGTACGTGGAATGCATCATTGGGGGGCAAGTCTAGTTATCGTTATGATGTTTCTACATACATTACGTGTGTTCTTTACAGGATCTTATAAAAAACCGCGGGAATTAAACTGGATTGTCGGGGTTCTTATTTTCTTTGTTATGTTAGGGTTAGGTTTTACCGGCTATTTATTGCCTTGGGATATGAAATCTTATTTTGCAACAGTTGTAGGTTTGCAAATTGCGGAAAGTACACCAATTGTCGGTGGCTTTGCCAAAACATTATTAGCTGGTGGTGAATTTATTGGAGCACAAACATTAACAAGGTTTTTTGCGATCCATGTTTTCTTTCTGCCAGGAGCACTCTTAGGATTACTAGGTACGCACTTTATCATAATTCGTAAGCAAGGTATTTCCGGACCACTATAAAAATGAATAGTTTATAAGAATAGGAGGGAAAATGATGCATCGCGGAAAAGGAATGAAATTTGTCGGGGATTCCCGTGTGCCAGCTGAAAGAAAGCCAAACATTCCTAAAGATTATTCCGAATACCCTGGAAAAACAGAGGCATTTTGGCCGAACTTTCTCCTTAAGGAATGGATGGTTGGGGCAGTTTTCTTAGTTGGGTTTTTAATGTTAACCATCTCGCATGTTCCACCACTTGAACGTATCGCTGATCCAACAGACTCAAGTTATATTCCAACTCCAGACTGGTATTTCTTATTTTTATATCAATTATTAAAATATAAGTATACTTCCGGAGATTATATAGTAATTGGTACCGTAGTTATTCCAGGTATTGCTTTTGGAGGGTTGTTACTTGCACCATTCCTTGATCGTGGACCTGAACGTCGTCCAATCAAAAGACCAATTGCTTCAGGGTTAATGTTACTTGCTCTTGCTTCGATTGTTTATTTAACATACGAAGCAGTTTCTACCCATGATTGGGAAGCTGCTGCCAAACAAGGAGCAATTGTTAAAGAAGTTGAAATTAATAAAGATCATGAAGGCTATCAAGTTTGGTCGAAACAAGCTACTTGTAAGGGCTGTCATGGCGAATCAATGTCTGGTAACCCAGGAGTTGCTCCTGCTGTATTTGAACATGGATATTCAAAAGAAGAAGTTATTGAAATTATTACAAATGGAAAAGGGGCAATGTCAGGTGGTTTATTTAATGGAACACCTGAAGAGTTAGAAAAATTAGCAGATTATATTGCTGCTGGTGGAAACCCTAAATAAAATTTAAAGCTGACATCCCGTCAGCTTTTTTCCAATTTTAGAAATAATAAAAAGGGAAATTGACAATTTTGATGAGGAGACTAGGGTTATGAATTTATTTTTTTATTTGTTACGTAATAAATCGATTTTAGTTCTTTTACTAATTTCTAATATCATTGGGACAATTTATGGATATTGGTGGTATAGAAACCAGCTAGCGATCACGCCAGCCAATTTTTACATCTTTGTTCCAGATAGCCCGACAGCTAGTTTGTTTTTTGTCTTTGTCTTATTGGTTTTTTTGCTAAAACGAAACTGGCCGCTAATGGAGGCGTTCGCAGCAGTGACCTTAATCAAGTATGGAATTTGGGCGGTTGTTATGAATATTGCAGCTGGAATCGCTGGAGCCGCTTTAAATTGGGAAAATTATTTGCTAATTGCTTCGCATTCAGTAATGGCGATTCAAGCAATCTTATTTGCTCCTTATTTTAGAATCAAAGCTTGGCATCTAGTAGCTGTTGCTATTTGGACGTTACATAATGATATTATTGATTATGTATTTGTTATGCATCCATGGGTTTCAAAGACTTTAAGCGAATATATTGCTGAAATTGGTTATTTTACGTTTTGGTTAAGTGTTTTTTCGATTGTTCTCGTTTATTTTTTAGCCGTAAGAAAAAATCGATTTCAACTTAATTTATAGGTCTACTCTTGTCCACCTCTACATAGGATGAATTAGAAGAAGAGGAGGGACAGGCATGCACAAGAAAATGCTCATTTTGAACATTTTATTTTTACTTGTTTTTTCAGCTAGTGTACATGCACAGAACAATGAAGATCAAAAAGGATGGCGGCAGTTAAATCAAACAGCAGATATCGTGCTACAGCTTGTAAAGGAAGAAAAATATAGCGAAGCAAAGCAAGTAATGGACTTTTTCTCAAAACAATTTTTAGCATTTCGTTTTGAAGATCAAAATTTATCAATGAGCCAATTGCGCTTGATTACAACCTCGTATGCAAAGGCTGCAGAAGCAGTAACAATAGCAAGTGCTAGTCATGAACAAAGAGTATTAGCAGTTTCTGAATTCCGCTTAGTAATTGATGCTTTAGTTTCAGAACATCATCCACTTTGGAAAAATACAGAGAATCAAGTAATGAATAATCTAATAAAAATGCGTGAAGCAGTATCAACTGGTGATAATAATTCGTTTCAGCACTATTTTAATGGCTTTTTACAACGCTATGCCGTTATTCGTCCAGCAATCATGATTGATTTATTGCCCCATCAGTTTCAAAGACTTGATTCTCAAGTAAAATATGTTGAGCGTAATCGTTCAACAATTATTGCAGATAAAGTTAAATTGGAGCATTTGAAAATTATGGAAGAGGATTTCGGTAAACTATATCAAGGATTTGAAGAAGATCAAGCAGACCCGTCACTTTGGTGGGTAATCTTATCAATTGGAGGAACAATATTAATTTCATTATCTTATGTCGGATATAAGAAATATCAAGCCGAAAAAAACAAAGTAAAGCAAAAGCAGTAGTAATGTAAATTAAAAACAAGTATAAAAGACATTACACCGTTGCCCACGGGACGTGGGGCAACGGTGTAATTTAGCGCTCTGCGCTTTTCTTATCAATTGACATAAAATAAAACTTTGACTAATATTGATAGTAACGGAAATATTGAGTATATTTTATGCATTCTAAATTTTATGGAGGTTTACATGGCATACTTAGTTTATTTGGCGATCCTGATTATTGTCCCAATCTGGGCTCAGATAAAGGTGAAAAGTGCGTACAAAAAATACTCACAAGTACCAACTTCTTCAGGGATGACTGGAGCCCAAGTCGCGCGAAAAATATTAGATGATAATGGTCTTTATGATGTGAGAGTAGAACCAATTTCTGGAACGCTTACTGATCATTATGATCCACGGGCAAAAGCTGTTCGTTTATCCGAAGGGAATTATTATGGACACTCAGTAGCTGGAGCTGCAGTTGCTGCTCATGAAGTCGGACACGCAATTCAAGATGCTGAAAATTATGCATTTTTACGCTTTCGTCATGCATTAGTTCCAGTTGCAAATTTTGGCTCTAATATTTCTTTCTTTGTCATTCTAGCGGGGATTTTTTTATCCAGTGCGAACCTACTCCTTTTAGGGATTATATTTATGGCAGCAGCAGTATTATTTCAAATTGTTACACTACCAGTAGAGTTTAATGCCTCAAGTCGTGCCATGGAGCAAATCGTTTCAGTTGGCGTGATTCGTAATAACGAAGAGAGAGATACGAAAAAAGTATTAGATGCTGCTGCATTAACATATGTCGCTGCTGCTTTAGTTGCTGTGATGGAACTACTACGTTTTGTTCTGATGTATGCCGGGATGCGCAGTGATGATTAAGCGAAGAACTTAGATTATTTTAAAGCACCATATTTAGCCCATTTAGGGCTAAATATGGTGCTTTTCTAAAAAAAGAAAGAAGAACGTATTTAAACTTAATGCTGTCTAGCTCCGAACGCTCTGCGCTTTTCTAGTGAATTGGTTGTTTATATTCATCTAACGTAAATCCTTCTCCAATCACATCTTGAACATCATTTACCGTAACAAACGCATGATGATCAATTTTCTCAACAATCGTTTTTAAACGAATAATCTCATTTCTACTAACAACGCAATACAATATATCTTTTTCAAGACCAGAAAAACTTCCAGTTCCTTTTAAGACCGTAACGCCTCGCTCTAGTTGATTTAAGATACTAGAGGAAATCTCTTTCGATTTATCAGAAATAATAAGGGCTGCTTTCCCGGAATAAGCTCCTTGGACCATTAAATCAATGACTTTTGCACTAATAAATAAAGTAACTAAGGTGTACATTCCTTCTCGATAATTTAAGTAAAAGATGATTGAAGAGGCAATAACGGCTACATCAAATAAAAACATCGTTTTTCCGATACTAAAGCCATAATATTTAAAACCGAGTCGAGCTAAAATGTCAACTCCTCCTGTCGTCCCACCAAAACGGAAAACGATCCCAAGCCCCACTCCGCTAAAAATACCGGCAAATAAAGCGACAAGAGTCATATCATCGTGTAGGGAAATTTCAATCACTTGATACCTTTGAAAAATAAATAAAAACAGTGAAAGACTTATCGTGCCAAAAAGTGTATAAATAAAGGAGGTACGCCCTAGAACTCTCCAGCCGATAAAAAATAGCGGAATATTTAATAGTAAAGTTGTATAGGCAGGATCAAAATCAAAAAGAAAAAACAAGACTAATGTGATCCCTGTAAATCCACCTTCAGCAAGGTTATTTTCCATATTGAAATAAACTAATCCAAATGAAAAAATGGCAGTTCCTAAAACGATAAATAGAACATTTTTTAAATTAATAAAGTTCATCGTTAACGATTCCTTCTCAGATAAATTTTCGGTTTAATTTATTATTACGAAGTTTCTTGGATAATAAACGTAGTTGGTCTAACAAATAAATGCAGATTATATCGCAAATAATATTTGTCAAATCATGCGGATTTAGCTAACATGTTACTAGAAGTAAATTGAGGTGATGATGTGTCTGAAAAAAGCTTAAAGGAGATTCAAACAGAAGTAGATAAATACATAGGGCAATACAAAGAAGGCTATTTTAGCCCTTTAGCGATGCTAGCAAGACTAACCGAAGAATTAGGGGAACTAGCTCGGGAAGTTAACCACTACTATGGAGAAAAACCAAAAAAACCATCTGAAGCCGAAAAAACGATGGAGCAGGAACTAGGCGATTTATTTTTTGTCTTAGTTTGTTTTGCCAATTCGTTACACATTAATTTAGAAGAATCTTTTGAGCTAGTTATGGAGAAATTCAAGACTCGTGATAAAGATCGCTGGACAAAAATTGAAGAATAAAGGAGTCGTATGTTATGTCAAAATCAGTTATTAAAGTTGCAATTACAGGTGCTATGGGGAAAATGGGAAGCGAAGCGGTACGAATGGTTACCTCAACCCCACATTTTCAGTTAGTAGCGGCAATTGATACAAAAGATGAAGGGAAATTATTGTCTGAAATTGAAGGAATGCCGAACGTTGATGTTCCGATCTATGTTGATTTACATAAAGCATTTACTGAACAAGAGGTTGATGTGTTAATTGATTTAACGAACCCTAAAGTTGGGCGTAAGCATATGGAAATTGCTTTTGAACATGGAGTAAGACCGGTGGTAGGAACAACAGGATTTACAGAGCAAGCGGTCGCAGAGCTTTCACAAATTGCTGAAGAAAAGAAAATTGGTGCAATTATTGCTCCAAACTTTGCGATTGGTGCAATATTAATGATGAAATTTTCCCAAATGGCTGCGCGTTACTTACCAGATGTTGAAATCATTGAAATGCATCATGATAGAAAGCTTGATGCACCATCTGGAACTGCAGTGAAAACAGCGCAAATGATCGCCGAAGTAAGAGAACCGAAACAACAAGGTCATCCTGAAGAAAAAGAAGAGTTAGTAGGAGCAAAGGGCGCTGATTATCAAGGAATGCGAATCCATAGTGTTCGCCTACCAGGTCTCGTTGCTCATCAAGAAGTATTATTTGGGGGCATCGGACAAACATTAACGATCCGACATGACTCGATCGACCGCACTTCTTTTATGCCAGGCATTCGTTTAGCTGCGGAAACAGTTATGAACCTTGATGTATTAGTGTATGGTTTAGAAAATATTATCGAATAAAGGGGCAGATTCTTAATGAAGATTTCCTTAATTGCCCACGACAAGAAAAAAGCAGATATCGTTCAGTTTGCAATTGCTTATGAATCGATTTTAAAAGAACATCAATTATATAGTACAGGCACAACGGGAACAAGAATTATGGAAGCAACAAACTTGCAAATTGAGCGTTTTAAATCTGGACCATTAGGAGGCGACCAACAAATCGGTGCAATGGTTGCCAAAAATGAAATGGATTTAGTATTATTTTTTCGCGATCCATTAACTGCTCAGCCACATGAGCCAGACATTACTGCTTTAATTCGATTATGCGATGTTTATGCAATCCCACTTGCGACAAACATTGCAACGGCTGAAATTTTAGTAAAAGGACTTGCAAGGGGAGACTTTCAATGGAGAAAGATTGTCAATCCATAAATAAAGATCAATTAAAGATATTGGCATTTGGCGCCCACCCTGATGATGTTGAAATCGGGATGGGCGCCACGATTGCCAAGTATTGCCGCCAAGGCTTAGCAGTTGGAATTTGTGATTTAACAAAAGCGGAGTTATCTTCGAATGGCAACGTCGAACAACGCAAAAAAGAAGCAAAGCGAGCGCAACAAATATTAGGTGTTACGACAAGAATTCAACTAAATATTCCTGATAGAGGGATTACATTAGCTGACTATTATTTAAAAAAAGTTGTTTCTGTTATACGCAAATATCGACCAGAAGTGATTTTTGCCCCGTATTATGAGGATCGACATCCTGATCATGGTAATTGTGCCAAATTAGTCAAAGAAGCGATTTTCTCAGCGGGGATTAAAAAATATGAAGACGAACTACAACTACAACCGCATAAAACAGCTGCTTACTATTTTTATATGATTAATGGTTTTCATAAACCAAGTTTTATTGTTGATATTTCCAACGAAATTGAGTTAAAAATTGCTGCTCTAAAGGCATATGAAAGTCAGTTTGTCAAACAAACCGAAAGTGTGGAGACACCATTAACGAACAATTATATTGAAACGGTTTTGGCTAGAGAGAGATTATTCGGAAAAGAAGTTGGTATAGACTATGGTGAAGGTTTTATTTCAGAACGACCGCTATTAATGGAGCAATTATTTAAGGAGAAGCAATGAAACTAAAAATTGGAATTACTTGTTATCCGACAGTTGGTGGTTCAGGTATTATTGCAACTGAACTTGGAAAATTATTAGCAGCAAAAGGTTATGAGATTCATTTCATCACTTCGGGTGTACCTTTTCGTTTAGATAAAGCGTATTCGAATATTTATTATCATGAGGTTGAAATAAATAACTATTCCGTATTTCAATATCCTCCATACGATTTATCGTTGGCAAACAAAATGGCTGAGGTTGTAAAGCGCGAAAAAATAGATATTCTTCATGTTCATTATGCAATTCCTCATGCGATTTGTGCAATTTTAGCGAAACAAATGGTTGGTGGGGATTTGAAAATTGTTACGACTCTCCACGGAACAGATATAACAGTATTGGGCTATGATCAATCACTAAGCGAGATGATTCGCTTTGGAATTGAGAATTCTGATGCTGTGACTGCCGTTTCCATTGACTTAATTGAAGAAACAAAGCAGCTTTTGCAGACAACTAAGAATATCAATCCTGTTTATAATTTTATTGATCATCGCGCTTATTTCAAAAAAAATCGAAATTGTTTGCGGAAAGAATACAAAATTGCTGATAATGAAAAAGTCATCATCCATGTATCAAATTTTCGGGCTGTAAAACGTGTACCGGATGTTGTGAAAAGTTTTGCTAAAATTATTCCTTATGTCGAGGCAAAGCTATTACTTCTTGGTGACGGCCCTGAGTATTCAAAAGTGTTTCAGCTTGTAAAGGAGCTTGGCATCGAAGCTAAAGTGTTATTTTTAGGAAATCAAAAACATGTCGTAGATTATTTATCGATTAGCGATTTAATGTTACTTCTTTCTGAAAAAGAAAGCTTTGGTCTTGCATTACTAGAAGCAATGGCTTGTCAGGTCCCAGCAATTGGTACGAGAACAGGCGGGATCCCTGAAGTAATTGCCCACGGTGAAACAGGTTATATTTGTGAAATTGGTGATCTTGAGACAATCGCCCATTATGCGATTGAAATTTTAACCAATCCTCACTTACATAAGAAGATGGCAAAAAATTCATTAAATAGAGCAAGGTCTCAATTTAGTCAAGACACGATTATTTCCCAGTATGAAGAGCTTTATTATACTATTTTGTCTAAATAAATAAAGACTAAAGAGGAATGAAATTGATGAACACTCATTTCTTTGCTATTGGAATCGAAATTATGAAAAAGCTCGAATCAGCTGGTTATGAAGCTTACATAGTTGGCGGTGCTGTTCGTGATCACGTCTTTAAAAGAAATATTCATGATATTGATCTTACTACTTCAGCACCTGTTGAAGTAGTAAAACGTTTATTTCCAAAAACAATAGACGTTGCGATAAAACACGGAACAATTATTGTGTTTCATTGTGGACAGAGTTTTGAAGTTACTAGTTTTAGGGGAAATTCATTGGTAGAGGATTTATTACATCGTGATTTTACAATCAATGCGATGGCACTTACTAGCCAAGGAGAGATCGTAGATCCTTTTTTTGGACAAGAAGACTTAAGAAAACAAATGATTCGCGGTGTCAAGCATGCTAGTGATCGTTTTCAAGAAGATCCATTACGAATGCTACGAGCAATTCGCTTTGTAAGTGAACTCTCATTTTCACTCGAAGCAACAACGATGGAAGCGATAAAAACACAGCGAGATTTAATTTGTCATGTAGCAATTGAACGTATTTTTTCAGAGTTAACAAAAATTTGGTTTGGTAACGACGTTAAGAAGTCACTTGAATATTTTCAACAATCAAAGTTGCTAGAAACAATTGAACCATTACGCCCAATCTATCAACCATTGACAGAACCCAAAATAGTAACAGCAATCTCCGGGCTTTCAAATATTACAGAAGTTTGGACATTGTTATTGTATGCTACCTCCCATCGTCAGCCGAGAGTCTTTTTACAACAATGGAAGCAACCTAAAAAAATTATTATTGAAGTTGAAACACTTTTAAGTCGTTTACCAGTGATCGTAAAACAAGGATTCAGAGCGGAAGATTTGTATCATTTTGGTTTACAATTGAGTCAACAAGCTGAGCGAGTAAGAGCAGCTATTGTCCAAGAGAAAGCTAAACTAGATGTAGTAACAGATCAATTTGCTGCACTGCCGATAAAATCGAAACAGCAATTAACCATAAATGGTCAAGAAATCAAACGGTTGTTACATAAAGAAGAACCGTTATGCCGAATTGGTGAATTGCTTAGTCGTGTTGAGAGAGCTATTGTTACGAGGCAGGTTGAGAATAATAAACAAGCAATCATTAATTGGTTACGAGAGGAGGGAGCAATTCGTGCGCAGTAAGTTATTAAAGTTATTAATCGACAAACAAGGCGAATTCGTATCGGGTGAAGCGATTAGTCATTTTTTAAGTTGTTCAAGAACAGCAATTTGGAAACATATCGAGGAGCTTCGCAAAGCTGGTTATAAAGTAGAGGCAGCCCCACGAAGGGGCTACCGAATTATTCATCAACCTAATTTACTTACAGAAAACGAAATTAAAGCGGGGCTTAAAACTAAGTATGTTGGAAAAAATGTTGTTTATGAAAAATCTGTGACTTCAACGCAAGAAATTGCTCATCGGTTAGCAAGTGATGGTGCCGTAGAAGGAACGGTGGTTGTCGCAGACGAACAGTTAAGCGGCAAAGGCCGACTTGGAAGGTCATGGGTTTCACCAAGCGGCACTGGTATTTGGCTAAGTATGATTTTAAGACCGAAAATTCCTCCACAACAAGCACCACAGTTAACCTTATTAACAGCTGTTGCTGTAGTACGAGCTATTAAAGATTTTACAGGTCTTTTGGGTGATATTAAATGGCCCAATGATATTTTAGTAAATGGCAAAAAGCTTGTCGGGATATTAACCGAAATGAAAGCAGATCCTGACCAAATTCACTCTGTTATTATCGGAATAGGGATTAACGTTAATCAAGATGTTTTTCAACCTGAAATTAAAGAAATTGCTACTTCCGTAAAGATAGAAACGGGAACAGAAATAAATCGTGCTGGTCTTATGCAAAGCATTATGCTGCAATTTGAACAGTTATATGAATTATTTTTAAAAGAAGGCTTCTTAGCGATCAAACAAATTTGGGAGGCCTACGCAATTACATTAGGACGGAGAATTATTGCTAGAACTTATACTGGGGCAATCGAAGGTTACGCAAAAGGGATTACAAATGAAGGCGTGCTACTTTTAGAAGATGATTTCGGAACCATTCATCATATTTATTCTGCCGATATTGAAATTAATGTGCAAAAGTCGTAAAAAATTTGCTATACTTAAAATCAAAATGGGCAGTATCTTATGAACTGCACCAATTCATTGGATTTGAATCATGTTTTGATGTCTAGCTCCGAGCGCCAGCGGCTCGAGGTCAAATAACCTGTCAGATAAAAAGTGAAAAAGCACACTTTTTTCTGCCAGACATTTGCTTGTCGCCACTAGGCAGGCGCTCTGCGCTTTTCTTACCATAGCTAAAAATAGTCTGCCTTGATCCTAAAAGGACTAGGACAGAGGGATAATGAAACTAACAATCGTTTACCATAGAAACCAAACGGTTACTTTACTATGGTAACTTACCTAATCCTTCTCTCCTTGTTGGGGAGAAGTTTTTTCGGTTTCTAATAGTTTCATTTTTTCTCCTCAAATATTGAATAAGGAGGAAAACGAATGAAAACAACTGCCACATTTAAAGAGATGAAAATAAATAATGAAAAAATTGCCATGCTCACGGCTTACGATGCACCTTCAGCGAAATTAGTTGCAGAAGCTGGAGTCGATGTGATCCTAGTAGGTGATTCTTTAGGAATGGTCGTGTTAGGCTACGATTCAACAATTCCAGTTACTCTTGATGATATGATTTTACACACGAAAGCGGTAAAACGCGGCGCACCAAGTACATTTATTGTTACCGATATGCCTTTTTTAACGTACCATTCGACAATTACTGAAACGATGCATAATGCAAGTCGGCTAATGCAAGAAGCTGGAGCACATGCTGTGAAGCTAGAAGGCAATGGAGATGTCATTGATAAAATTGATAAACTAACAAAAGCAGGAGTTCCTGTTGTCGCTCATTTAGGATTAACACCACAATCAGTTGGAGTGACAGGTGGTTATCGTGTTCAAGGAAAGGATGCAAAGACAGCAAAACAGTTAGTCGAAGATTCTAAACAAGTTCAAGCTGCAGGTGCTTGTATGCTTGTGTTAGAATGTGTACCTGCACAACTTGCTGAGCTTATTACAGAACAATTAGAAATCCCGGTTATTGGAATAGGGGCAGGTTATCATACAGATGGGCAAGTGCTTGTCTATCATGATTTAATTGGTTATAACAATGGTCGCATCCCAAAATTTGTGAAACAGTATACAAATATTACAGAAACAATTATTGAGGCTGTAAGTTCATATATAAAAGAAGTAAAAGACGTTCAGTTTCCAAAAGAACAACATACATTTTCAATGAAACCAGAAGAACTTGAGCGTTTGTATGGAGGATCAAAATGAAAATTGTTCGTACGATTGCTGAATTAAAACAATTAGTTTCTACTATAAGACAACAAGGAAAAACAGTTGGATTCGTGCCAACAATGGGCTATTTACATGAAGGTCATTTGTCATTAGTAGCACATGCAAAACAGCAGGATGATTTTATCATTATGAGTATTTTTGTTAATCCATTACAATTTGGACCAAATGAAGATTTTGAACGATACCCTAGAGATTTAGAAAGAGACGAAAGACTTGCGAAAAATGCAAATGTTGATATCATTTTTTATCCTGATGTTCTAGAAATGTATCCGCACGAAATGACATGTACTGTACATGTTAATAAAGGGGTAGATGTTTTATGCGGAAAATCTCGACCTGGACATTTTAACGGAGTAGCTACCGTAGTCTTAAAACTATTTAATATTGTGGAACCAACACATGCTTACTTTGGAATGAAAGATGCCCAACAAGTAGCAGTAATTGAAAACATGGTTGAAGATTTTAATTTACCTGTAAAAGTAGTGAAATGTCCTACATTGCGTGAGGAAGACGGTTTAGCGAAAAGTTCACGTAATGTGTATCTTTCACCTAATGAACGAAACGAAGCAAAAGAAATTTATGCAAGTCTAAAACTTGCGATTGCCAAAATCGAAGCAGGAAATCGAAATGTTGTTACACTTAAAGAAGACGTCATTACCCATTTAACAAAAGCAACAACTGGTGTGATTGATTATGTAGAAGTTTTGGGATATCCAAGTTTAGCAGCGCTTGATATTCTCAACGGCCAAATTATCATTGCAATTGCCTTAAAGTTTTCAAAAGCCAGATTAATTGATAATGTGATTGTTACAATTGAAACGTAAATAGAGGAGGTTAAGAAAATGTTTAGACAAATGATGAAGGGAAAAATTCATCGGGCCCGCGTCACGGAAGCAAACTTAAATTATGTTGGAAGTGTAACGATTGATGAAGATATTATCGATGCAGTAGGAATGTTACCAAACGAAAAGGTACAAATTGTTAATAATAACAATGGTGCAAGATTAGAAACATATATTATCCCAGGCAAACGTGGCAGTCGTGTTGTTTGTTTAAATGGTGCAGCGGCACGACTTGTTCAAGAAGGAGATGTCGTGATCATTATTTCATATGCCTTTGTAACAGATGAAGAAGCCAGAACACACCAACCAAAAGTTGCGATTATGGATGAAAATAACCATATAGTAGAGATGTTAAGCACAGAACCGGCATTTACAATTCGTTAAAAAGTTGCTTTTCGAATATAAATTCCCCTAATGTAAAACACTTAGCTTAAGGTGTATTAGTTGTTAGGGGGATTTTTTCATGGAGAAATGGGTTAAAGATTGGTATAACCGATATTGGAAGTTAAAAAAATCAATCGAAAAAAGTGCGTTATCTAATGAATCTTTACTTGAAGAATTAGCAAAAGAATGTAGTTCTTTACTTGAAACGTGGATGGAAATGGAAGATAAATTAGAAGATCTTAAAGACTTAAAAGCTATAACAAAAGAACAGCAAACACTATCCTCTGTTGAAAAATTAGCAGGCCCGACATATTTTTCTTTAGAGATGTTTGATAAAGCGATTGCCCAATTAAAGATAGAAATTTCCACGGAAAAACAGGATGAACTAATCCTTTATTTATATTTAGGCTTTTCATATCTTTACGAAGGAAAGATTGATCAAGGAAAAGAAGCCTTTTTATTTGTTATCCATTCAAGTTTTAACACGCTTGAAAAACATTTTGCTTATGTAGGTCTCGGTTGTTTATTTGGAAGAATTCACCAGTGTGAAGAAGCGATTCATTATTTTGAAAAGGCTAATGCTCTTTATAATAATAAAGACGTACCGTATAATATAGGAATGGCTTTTGTTATGTTAAAGAAATATGAGCTTGCAATTCCCTATTTTGAATTAACTATTCAACAAAATGAAGCGGATGGTGAAGCTCGTTATTTTCTTGGGCACTGTTACTTAAAGCTAGGTAATGAAACGAAAGCATTTGAATCTTGGTATGCTGCCTTACAGTTGTTGGAATATAAAGATTTGCTTGTGACAATTGCCTATGAGTTTGAAACTTCAGGTTTCTACAACGCAGCAATTCATTGTTATCAACGATTAGAAGCAATAGGTTATCGAGAAACATGGGTATATCATGGGATTGCTTGGAACTATGGATTATTAAACGAAAAACAAAAAGCAATTTCATTGTTTGAAAAGCTGCTTAACATTGAAGATCATGATCCGAACATTTGGATTTCTTATTTATGGTTATTATCTAAATGGGATGATCAAGAACATTTTCAAGCAAATATTGAAAAAGTAAAAGAAAAAAATATTCAACATCCACTAATTGATCATATTGTAAATTAATTGTTTGTGGTAGATCGTTTGATGTAATAGGAAATAATCATTTAGAAAAAAAGAAGAATTGAATGTGAGAGGTGAAGCTATTGAAACAAAAATTTGTCGTCATAGATATAGAAACGACAGGCAACAATCCCAAAAAAGGCGATCGGATCATTCAAATTGGTACTGTAGTGGTTGAAAATGGAAAGATTGTTGAGATATTTTCTAGCTTCATTCAACCTGAAATCGAAATTCCTTCATTTATTCAGCAGTTTACAGGAATTACTGATGATACGGTGAAAGATGCGCCATTATTTTGTACAGTTGCACCGAAAATAATCGAATTATTAAGTGGTGCATATTTTGTTGCTCATAATGTTCCATTCGATTTATCATTTATTCAATATGAACTGGAAATGTGTGGTTACCAGAGTTTCAAAGGGCCGTTAATTGATACAGTTGAATTAGCAAGACTGTTATTACCATCTGCTGAAGGATTTAAGCTTAATCAATTAGCAAATATGTTAAATATCGAACATGACCGTCCACATCAAGCAGATAGCGATGCCGAAGTAACAGCAAAACTATTACTCTATCTGTTAAATAAACTGTTGGATTTACCGTTGTTAACATTACAGACTTTAAAGCCAATTGTGCATCGACTTAACAGTGCATTAGACGATATTATTCAAATGGAAATAGCAAAAAAGCTCACAGCAGCAATCATACCTAAAGATGATTTAGAACTGCTTCGCCAATTCGCACTAAGAAAACCATTACCAATAATTAAGAACAACTTTGTTTCTGATATACCAAATTTTAAAGAAACAATCCTAGAGGTAGAGACAAATTTATCTAATCAAAGGAAAGGGTTTCAATTTCGTCTCGGTCAAAAGGAGATGATGGAAGCGATTGAAGAAGTATTATTCGCCAATCAACATCTTCTTATCGAAGCAGGTACAGGTACAGGAAAATCGTTAGCCTATTTGTTGCCTGGGCTTTTTTTTGCGAAACAAACAGAAAGTACGTTAGTTATTAGTACACACACTGTTCAATTACAACAACAACTAATTGAACGAGATATAGAGCTTGTGAAAGCAGTTGTACCGTTTCAGTTTCGCTCGGCTGTCATTAAAGGCAGAAATCACTATTTATGTATTCGTAAGTATGAACAAACACTACATGAATCTTTTGCTGAAAATTATGATACGGTGCTTTCGAAAGGGCAAATTTTAATTTGGCTTACGGAAACATTCGATGGTGATGTCGAACAATTACACTTACCTAGTGGTGGGAAAATGTTTTGGACGGAAGTTCGAAGTGATGCTACTACTTGTATTGGGAAACATTGTCCTTGGTTTTCAAGATGTTTTTATCATCGTGCAAGAAATGATGCTTATGGAGCAGACGTAATTATTACAAATCATGCCCTTTTGTTTACTGATATGACTCAAGACCATCAAATTCTACCTAGTTATAAGCATGTAATAGTCGATGAGGCTCATCATCTTGAAGAAGTAGCAAGTGACCATTTTGGTCTTCGCACCGA
The DNA here is from genome assembly GCA_036676095.1 of Anaerobacillus sp. Taxonomy (GTDB): domain Bacteria; phylum Bacillota; class Bacilli; order Bacillales; family Anaerobacillaceae; genus Anaerobacillus. Next base: position 60,441 of record JAKFDP010000008.1, read on the forward strand.
TTATTTTGCGTTTCACCGGTTGTTTTCAAGATTAGGGACGTTAGAATCTAATGACTTGTTGCAACAAATCGTCAAAATTGAACAAGAACTAGGTTTATATTTGGAAATAAATATTCAAACGCTAAATCAGTTAATTATCGAAGCAAAAATTGAAGTAGATGAGTTTTTTCGCCTTATTCATACAACGCTTGTCAAGCGCTCGTTTCACTCTAAAAATGAAATTGGCAGGAAAAGTTTTCGGTATACTCCAAGGCAAATGACAGGAAATGGTTGGAATGAAATTCTAGAGGCTCTAGGAAGGGTACAAGCCCTATTAAAAGATGTTTTTAAACAAATGAAAAAAATTAGTGATGAACTATCTTGTGAAGAGGAGCAGTTAACTTATTTGCAAACAGGAATAGTCACTGCCTTTAAAGGTTTAAAGTCAAATTTGACGGAAGAAAAAGAGAAGCTTGAGAATTTACTGTTACACTATGATCCAAATTACGTATATTGGATTGAGGTCGATGTAAAAGGTGCAAAGAATGCCACTTATATTTTAAGTAAACCAATAGATGTTGCAAGGCAAATGGCAGACAATTTCTTTCGAAAAAAGTCAAGTGTTGTTTTAACTTCTGCTACGTTAACAGTGAAGAATTCTTTTAACTACATAATACAAAGATTAGGTTTAGAAGAGTTTGGCCCAAACACGCAAATCATTGCATCTCCGTTTTGTTATGAAAATCAAGTTCAATTACTAGTACCGACAACGTTACCAAATATTAAAGACGTCACGGAAGATGAGTATATTTATGAAGTTGTAATTAGTATTTTAGATATTGCCAAAATAACAAAAGGGAGAATGTTAGTTTTATTTACCTCTACAGATATGCTTAAAAAAGCTTTTTATCAATTGAAGGAATTTATTGTTAATGAACCATTTGTGCTGATCGGTCAAGGGATTAGCAGTGGTAGTCGAGCAAAATTAACAAAAAACTTTCAACAATTTGACCAAGCTATCTTATTTGGGACAAGTTCCTTTTGGGAAGGCGTTGATATACCTGGAGAAGATTTAAGTTGTTTAATCATTGTGAGGTTACCATTTACTCCTCCAGACAATCCTGTTTTTGCAGCACGAAGTGAAAAAATGAAAGAGCTTGGAAAGAGTCCATTTATGGAACTTTCTTTGCCACAAGCGATCATTCGCTTTAAACAAGGATTTGGCCGTTTAATTCGTTCTTCGACCGATCGTGGCGCTGTGTTTGTGTTTGATCGGAGAATTACTGAATCTCGCTATGGGAAACTATTTATTCAATCTTTACCCACCGTTCCTTTGAAGGAAAACACATTACAACAATTATTATATGACTTAGAAAAGTGGTTATAATGAAAAAAAGATTTAATCATGGCTAAAGACAGAAAAAAAGGAGCCGAAAATGAAACAGTTATATTACAATGGGGTCATTTTTACTGGGGAAAACGAAAACATTGTAAAAAATGGTTATCTTCTTGTTGAGAATGGTTTGATTAAAGCAATTGGCACTGGTAATCCTATTGATGGTGTTGCTGAAATAAATGAAAAAATAAATTTAAAGGGAAACTGGGTGTTACCGGGATTAATTAATACACACGGTCATATAGGGAGTACCCTTTTAAGAGGGTATGGTGATGATTTACCTTTAGATGTTTGGTTAAAAACGAAAATGTGGCCAATGGAAGCAAAATTCACACAAGAAACGATCAAAGCAGCAGCAGCGTTAGCCATTTTGGAAATGTTGAAAAGTGGGACTACTACTTTTTTAGAAATGTACCATCTTCATTTAGATTTGCTCGCAAATCTTGTTGATCAATCAGGAATTCGTGCTGTAATTTCACGGGGAATGATTGGGTTATGCTCTTATGAAGAACAAGTAAATAAACTTGCTGAGGCTTGCGAGTTAAGTAAATCATTAACAACTATCGGAGATGGAAGGATTACAACCATGCTTTCCCCACATGCTCCTTATACTTGTCCACCGACTTTCCTTGAGATGATTGCTTGCGAAGCTAAAAGGCTAAAATTACCAATTCACATTCATCTTTCTGAAACAAGGAAAGAAGTAAGTGAGCATATTGCAAAGTATGGCAAAAGACCTGTGGCCCATTTAGCTGAATTAGGGGTATTTGATGTCCATACTCTGATTGCCCATGGAGTTCATCTAAATGATGAAGAATTTGATCTTTTAGCTCAATATAAAGTTAGTGTTTCACATAATCCAACAAGTAACTTAAAACTTGGTTCGGGCATTGCCGATATCCCAACAATGCTTCGAAAAAATATTTTAGTGGCAATTGGAACAGACAGTGCTGCTTCAAACAATAATTTAGATATGTTTCAAGAAATGCGTTTAGCTGCGTTAATTCATAAAGGAAGATATGAAGATCCTACAGTCGTTTCAGCCGAGGAAGTTTTCTTAATGGCTACTAGTAACGGTAGTAAAGCATTAGCATTAGATCATGTAGGAATGCTTCAACCAGGGAAAGATGCTGATTTTATTGTAGTTGATAGTCATAAACCACATTTGCAGCCTAATGAGCATGTACTTTCACATCTTGTCTATTCAGCTTCAGGAGCAGATGTTGTTGATGTGTATGTAAAAGGAAAATGTTTAGTACAGAATAAACAATGTTTGACGCTTGATGAGGAACAAATCATCTTTTTGGCAAATAAGGCTTTTAATAATTTATTAAAAACCAATTAAAAACGTAGAAAAAAAGGCATTACTCAAAATGGGTACTAAATAAGTTTTGTTAAAAATACGTTTATTTATGCAACAACTTTCAATAAGTCATGGTAAAATAAAGTTATTGAATAACAATTTGTTGGCTAATGATTGCCATTTTGAGTAAGCCTAGATTCATCAGGTGTAGGTATTGGAGGTATTTTTGGTCCTTAAATAACTAATTACGTTTTTCTAAAGAATAAGGAAAAGATGTTTGTCTAAAGCAATACTGCAACGTATTCTCTTGCTTTGGTCGTTTAGGTGAAGATAAAGCATAACTTTCTTTTTCCATTTGATACCATTCACAAATGTTAAATTGTGAATGCCTTTTGTTTGTTAAGGATTGTTGCGTCACGCTCATGCCTCCTTTGTTGAGCGGTAATAATATTATCTCCCGAATGAAATGAGCTATGTTTAGTAATATTTTATACTTTATGAAAGTTTAACTTTGTTAAAGGATTAGGAAAGGAGATACTTCGGTGAGCAAGATTGAAGTAATTTCAAGTGTTAAAGTAAATAAATCCACAGATTTGTATAAAGTTGTCGATGCCTGCAATCGATCACTAAAAGAACGTGATTTAATGTTTGGCCTCGCATTAGATAAAAATGATAAAACAAAAATGGTTTTTACCATTTATCGTACTTAGTTAATTGTTATGAGGAAAATAATTAGTTTTGTTCTTCTTATAATTACTGTTATTGTATTATGGCAAGCGATAAGCATTTATTCACTTGCTAATGAGCCAATCCGCCAAAAGGAAGAAAAAGCTCTTGATTTTGTGAAAAAAACAATTGCAATTGATCGAATTGTAAAACGTGATTTTTATCATGGAACCGATAGTTATCAAGTTTTTGAAGCGTTAGATTCAAATGGTGAAGAAATTATTATTTGGGTACCGGATACTTTAAACAAATACGTGATGAAAAAAAAAGATCAAGGGATCAGTTTTACGGTTGTTCGGCAGTTTGTAATTGAAAAGTTACATCCAAAACAAATAATTAGTATTAAACTAGGGATGGAAAATTCAATTCCATTATACGAAATTATTTATAAAGATCAACAAAATCGTTATGCATATTATTTTATTACGTTTAACGATGGGACATATTTAAAACATTATTATTTAAAGCAATTATAAAATATAAAATTTATCTTAAATAGCTTGAAACGAAGGAATAACCGATTTATAGTATGATTTAATAGGTTTTTTTTACTTTTCGATTTTTAGAAACTTTTAAGGTTGGAGTGGGAGGAAAAAAATGAAATTAGCAAATCGAGTGTCAACATTAACACCATCATCTACATTAGCCATAACAGCAAAGGCCAAAGCTTTAAAAGCAGCTGGTCATGATGTTATTGGCTTAGGTGCTGGAGAACCGGACTTTAATACTCCTGATTATATTATCGAAGCAGCAGTTAAATCGATGCAAGAAGGACAGACAAAATATACTCCGTCTGGTGGTTTACCGGCGTTAAAAGATAGTATTATTGCTAAATTTAAAGAAGATCAAGGTTTAACATATTCCCAAAAAGAAATTGTAGTCGCTAGTGGGGCGAAACATGCATTATATTTGCTTTTCCAAGCAATTTTAAACCCTAATGATGAAGTGATTATACCTACACCATATTGGGTAAGTTACCCTGAGCAAGTAAAATTAGCCCAAGGTACCCCGGTATATGTCGAAGGGTTAGAGACAAATGATTTCAAAATAACAAAACAACAACTTGAAGAAACGATTACAGAAAAAACGAAAGCCTTTATTTTAAATTCTCCAAGCAATCCAACTGGATCTCTTTACACGAAAGAAGAGTTAGAAGAACTTGGGGAAGTTTGTTTAAAGCATGATATCTTAATTGTTTCTGACGAAATATACGAAAAGCTTGTTTACGGTGATGCTATTCATATTTCAATCGCTCAACTTTCAGAAGAATTAAAGCAACAAACTGTTATTATTAACGGTGTTTCCAAATCACACTCAATGACAGGGTGGAGAATTGGTTATGCAGCTGGAAATGCGGAGATTATTAATTCAATGACAGACTTAGCAAGCCATAGTACTTCTAATCCAACAACGATGGCCCAATATGGAACAATTGCTGCTTATAATGTAAAAACGGATTTTGTAGAAACAATGAGAGTTGCTTTTGAAGAACGTTTAAATATTATTTATGAACAACTGATTAAAATTCCTGGAGTTAGTTGTGTCAAACCTAAAGGTGCTTTTTATTTGTTTCCAAACGTGAAAGAAGCGGCTGCCATGAATGGCTTTAACAATGTTGACGATTGGGTAGAGAAAATTTTAGAAGAAGAAAAAGTGGCTATAGTACCTGGATCAGGTTTTGGAGCACCGGATAATGTTCGTCTTTCGTATGCTACATCGTTAGATCAACTAGAAAAAGCTTTAATAAGGATTGAACGATTTGTAAAAAATCATTTAAAGGCTTAACAGCTGGAGGGAAAATTTGTGAAAACAACAATTTCTCAAGTCGGAAAATATATAGATCAAGAAATTACTATTGGGGCATGGCTTGCCAATAAACGGTCTAGTGGAAAAATAGCTTTTTTACAATTACGTGATGGAACTGGCTTTATTCAAGGCGTAGTAGTAAAAGCGGAAGTTCCAGAAAATGTATTTTTGACTGCCAAGAACATCACTCAAGAATCGTCCTTATTTGTCAAAGGGATCGTTCGCAGTGAAGAGCGTGCTCCATCAGGTTATGAATTAACCGTTACGGGAATTGAAGTTATTCATCAAGCGCTTGATTATCCGATAACACCTAAGGAACACGGCACCGAATTTTTAATGGATCATCGTCATTTATGGTTACGATCAAAGCGCCAACATGCAATCATGAAAGTTCGTAATGAATTAATTCGAGCTACTTATGAATTTTTCAATGAGAATGGGTTTGTAAAAGTAGATCCGCCAATCTTAACAGGGAGCTCAGCGGAAGGAACAACGAACCTTTTTCACACAAAGTATTTTGATGAAGATGCTTATTTATCGCAGAGTGGTCAATTATATATGGAAGCAGCCGCAATGGCGTTAGGAAAAGTATTTTCGTTTGGTCCAACGTTCCGAGCCGAAAAATCAAAAACACGCCGCCATTTAATAGAATTTTGGATGATTGAACCAGAAATGGCTTTTGTTGATCATGAAGAGAATTTACAAATTCAAGAGCAGTATGTAAGTTATATAGTTAAATCAGTTCTAAAAAATTGTCAACTTGAATTAAAGGTGTTAGATCGAGATTTGGCTAAACTTGAGCAAGTGGTAGCTCCGTTTCCACGCATTTCTTATGATGAAGCGATTAAATTTTTACAAGAAAATGGTCATGAAATTCAGTGGGGAGAGGATTTTGGAGCTCCTCATGAAACGGCGATTGCCAATAATTACACAAAGCCAGTTTTTATTACAAATTATCCAGCTGAGATCAAAGCATTTTATATGAAACCTGATCCGAATCGTCCAGAAGTTGTTCTTTGTGCGGATTTGATTGCCCCTGAAGGCTACGGGGAAATTATCGGTGGAAGTCAGCGGATTGACGATATGGAATTGTTACAAAAACGCTTTCAAGAACACCAGCTTTCAGAAGATGCTTATAAATGGTATCTCGATTTACGTCGTTACGGTTCCGTGCCCCATTCTGGCTTTGGCTTAGGTTTAGAAAGAACGGTTGCTTGGGTTTGTGGTTTAGAGCATGTTCGAGAAACAATTCCGTTCCCTCGATTATTAAATCGATTATATCCATAATGAATGAAAAAACCCCGAAAACGGGGTTTTTTCATTGTACGTTAAGAAAGTATAAATTTTTAACAAAGATGTTTATTCGGCGTCGAAAAAAATTTTAAGGTTTAAGTATAAGTGCAACTAAGGCTCAGCCGGCGCCAAAAGGCTTGGCTTTGCCAAGTTTTCTTTATACTATCAGAAAGTATATTTGAATGTCTAGCTCCGAGTAGCCAGGCGGATACGCTACGCTTTTCTTTAGAAACGAAAACGACAATCGTGATATAATGATTTTAGAGGTGGAAGCAATGGATCGTAAATTAATGATAAACTGGATCAATGAAGGAAATATTTCGATACCAGTACGTCTATTACAGGACTATAGAAAATTAACATTAACAGAATCGGAAGTCATGTTATTAATTCATGTTTACTCGTTTTTGCAAAAAGGAAATAGCTTTCCAACTCCTAAAACTTTAGCAAGTTATATGAGCCATTCTGAAACTGAATGTTTGCAAATACTACAAAGTTTGATAAAACGTGGTTTTATTGAGCTCCAAGAAAGAGTTGACGAAAATCACATTATTTCTGAAGCATTTTCCTTATCACCATTATGGGACAAGCTAATTTTATTAGCTTGTAATCAAAAAGTTGCTAAACAAGCTTTAAAGGAGGAAGAAGACGAACGAACGTTATATGAATTATTTGAAACGGAATTTGGACGTCCATTATCACCAATGGAGTGCGAGTTGATTACAATGTGGCTAGATCAAGACAATTATCTTCCCAGCCTAATTAAAGCAGCGCTAATGGAAAGTGTTGTTTCTGGAAAAAGAAACTTACGCTATATTGATCGGATCTTAATCGAATGGAACAAAAATGGTGTTCGAACAGTTCAACAAGCTAAAGAATATGGAGAAAAATTTCGTCATCATCAATACAAATCAACAACTAAACAAGCTGAGCCAAAAAAGAAAGTTCCTTCTTATAATTGGCTGAAAGACTAAGCTTAAAGGGGGTTGGTTAGTTATGCTTACAAAAAAGCAAATCATAGAAGAAGTATTAGTAGAGATGAATAAAATGTTTCCTGATTCGCATTGTGAGTTAATCCATGATAATCCATTTGAATTAACAATTGCTGTGTTGCTATCTGCACAATGTACAGATGTGCTTGTAAACAAAGTGACACAAGATTTGTTTCAAAAATATAAAACACCTAATGATTATTTAGCTGTTTCTCTTGAAGAACTTGAAAACGACATCAAAAAAATTGGGTTATATCGGAATAAAGCAAAAAATATTCAGAAGTTGTGTCAAGTTTTACTTACAGAATATGGAGGAGAGATACCGAAAGAACGTGATGAATTAGTCAAATTAGCCGGAGTTGGTCGGAAAACGGCAAACGTCGTTTTATCTGTCGCTTTCGGTGTACCAGCGATTGCTGTTGATACTCATGTTGAGCGGGTCAGTAAAAGATTAGGTATTTGTAAGTGGAAAGATTCCGTCCTTGAAGTAGAAACTACTTTAATGCAAAAAATACCTAAACAACTTTGGTCTGACACTCACCATCGCTTTATTTTTTTTGGCAGATATCATTGTAAAGCTCAAAAACCTCAGTGTGAAATTTGTCCATTACTTCATTTATGTAGAGAAGGAAAAAAACGTCAAAAAGGAGGGGCACATGGAAAAGATTAATATTCCTCAGGCTTTTATTGTTATCCCTTTTTACGGAGAAAACGAGCAAATTGAAGTAATTAACATAACTTCATTTGAAGCAGGTATCGAAAAAGATCCTTTACTATTTGATCTATATAAGCATTTAGACGTTCATACATTCAGACCGTGGGAAGATAAACATACCTACATTCCACTGTTATTACAAAAGTGGGAAAGAACTGAACTGGAGATTGCCAAGTACTTTAAAGCAAGGGACCGAAATAGGGCAATGCAGCCAATGATCCAAATGATTAAACTTTATTTGGCGTTTCTATTTTGGACAAATGAGCAGGCAGTCCCTAGTTTAACGACGATTACTGAACAAATTCAAGATTTGAAGATTAAACCAATTAATAGCGTAGAACGAATTTCCTATATTTTATCCGCACCAAATCACCATCATAGCTTTACTCAGCTAAAGGAACTTTTTATTGAACTAAAGAAAAAATATGAGGTTGCAAAGTTGAAAGAACTTCGCGATTGAAATTAAAAAAAGCGGCTGACAGATTGCTGTCAGCCGCCTAATTATTATTTAACACTTGGTGTTGTCACTTACTTTAAGTTCCATTAGATTGTACAGGAACATCAACCTCTTCACCTTCTATATTTTCATCCCCACTATTATTTTCACTATTACTATTATCATCATTGCCCTCATCCTGACCATCTTCTTGACCACCTTCATTGCCACTACCATCGTCACTACCATCGCCCTCTTCACCGTTGTCGTCACCAATACCTTCGACTGGATCAGGGATTTCGATTAAAACTGGTGGCTCTTCTGGAACATCTTCTTCAACGAACTTTTCCGGTACGGTAATGGAAATTTTAGTTGAATCACTTTGTGACTGCTCATTTGATTTCGAAATTGCCCTTAATCTAAACTGATAAGTAGCATTACTTTCAGGACTAGAAATAATATGCTGCATTTCATCGCCTACAGATAGTGAGGAGTATGGACCACCGTTAATTGACACTTCTAGCTCAAAACGATAATTTTGCCGTTCTTTTTCAGAGAAAGTCCAAGATAAAATGATCTGATCTGTTTCGGCTTGATATTCACCCATCAAGTTTTGCGGAGCTGGTGGTTTTAGAACCCGTTTAGAAACTTTTGTCGGTTCTGTCCCTTTTACGAAATATTCGTAAACTATTTCACTCCTCGGTGTGGATGGATTAGGGAGAAGACCTGTTGATCTTTCAATCCCAACTTTCACTACTGAGCTAGGTTGGTTAAAATCAGCTGTCTCTTTTCCATTCGAAATTTTCGACATTAATTCTTTAAAAAGATATTTGGCAATATGTTCACTATGACCATCATACTTAAGATGGCCTTCTTCGGGTGTATTGTATCCTGTCCAAACGGCAATAGAGTAATTCGTTGTATACCCAGCAAACCAAATATCTTTTGCGCCATCTGTAATGTTATAACGTTGTTTCTCATTTTCATCAAAGTTTGAAGTACCTGTTTTACCAGCCATTGGCAATGAATCTACTCGAGCACGGTTACCTGTACCAGCTGAACTAACAGCTGATTTTAACATATCAGTAATCATAAAAGCTGTATAATCACTCATTGCTATGTGAGGATCTGGTGTTAAATCAATGGTACGGCCATCTGGAAAAACAACTTTTCTGACAGTAAAAGGCTTATTATATACACCTTCATTACCAAAAGCTGCATAAGCACCTGCGAGTTCTAACGTTGAAATACCCGTTGAAAATCCTCCAAGTGAGTATGCTTCTTCAATTGTATCTAGTGGGATTCCTAAGCCTTGTCCAAACTCCTGAGCTTGGTTAATTCCTACAGCTTGAAAGGCTTTTAATGCTGGAATATTTAATGATTTTTGTAACGCATAACGCATGGTAACGGTGCCAGCATAACTATTACTAAAGTTTTTTACAGGAACGCCGTTTGAGTATTGATATGGTTCATCTTTAATTTGTTGATAAGTAGACCACTTTAATTGTTCAATCGCCGGACCATAATCAAGAATTGGTTTAATAGTTGAACCGGGCGAACGTTTGGCGTCAGTAGCCCAGCTAAAGCCACGTTTCACGTTGTTTTTTTGTCGGCCACCGCCGATCGCTTTTATCGCCCCAGTTTTTGTATCAACAACCGTAATCCCTGCTTGGAAGAATTCATCAGGAAAAGTAATGGCATTCCCTTGTAATAAATCTTCGGTATAGCTTTGTGCATCCTGGTCTAAAGTCGTATAAATTTTCAGTCCACTAGTATAAATGTCACTAGCTGTAATTCCCTCGATATCCTCTACTTCTTTTAACACTTGATCAAGAAACGCGCGGTACGGATAAGTTTCTTTTTCAGAACGGTGTAATTGAGATTCAACCGGAACAGCTTTTGCTTGTTCTGCCTCAGCCGAGCTAATTTTTCCGTAACGTTCCATTAAAGAAATAACAATATTACGGCGCTCCTCAGCCTCTTCCGGGTTATTAAATGGATTAAAATAGTTTGGACGTTGTGGAATCCCAGCTAATAGAGCTGCATCTTCAATCTCTAATTGATCTAAGGATTTACTAAAGAAACGATCCGCCGCTTCGACTACACCATAAGCCCCTTCAGAAAAATAGATCGCATTTAAATACATTTCTAGAATTTGATCTTTTGAATATTGCTGCCCTAACTTAATTGCTAAATATTGTTCTTGTAATTTACGAGTTATTTTTTTTTCGGGATTCTTTAAAATTAAATTTTTAACAACTTGTTGGTTAATTGTACTAGCTCCTTCAGCACCAAAGCCACCAGTAATATTGGCCATGATTGCCCCGCCAATTCGCCGTGGATCAATCCCAAAATGCTCACGGAAACGGACATCTTCGACAGATATAAAGGCATCCTGCAAAAGAACTGGAATTTCAGAAATGCTTGCTGAGCGACGATTTTCAGATGCACTCAAAGTTGTAAACAACTCATCATTTTGGTCAAAAATTTCTGGATTATTGGCTAGTTTTAATAAATCTGGATCTAATGATGGTGCATCGTTAATTATTAGAAAAATGGTAATAATACTAGCGACAAATAAGGTAATCATAAAAATTGAAATGCCAAGCATAACTTTTTTCAAGCCCTTTTTATTAGGACTTGAGTTTTTTTTGTTTAGTTCATTTTGCTTTCGACGACCTTGCCTTGTACGAATATCTTCTGACATGATCTCAACTTCCTTTCAAATTAAGAAAAATATACAGCTTCGACAATCGATAAGTAGTCAATTCGTGGATAAAGTCCTAAGGGAATCGCATGTCCAAGAACTTCAATTTCTTCTTTCGGGATCGATTTTCGATTCGATTCTTGATTATTCCAAAAAGAACATAAATGGTTTGCGTCTAATAAATACACTTCATCGATCAGCGAAAATCGTAAAATTGTAAAGCAAATTCCTTGTTGCATGAGAACTTGTCTCATATGTTCTATTTGATGTGTATGAAAGTTCTTTAATGGAAATGACCGCTTATTTTTCGTTTCTTTTGCTTCAAAATCAATATATTTTCCTTTAAAAACACCATTATAGTCCGTAGTCGACGCCTGTTGAAAATATGCTTCTTTAATCACCGCGGCACTACGTTTTGGATAATCTACTTTCACAATTTGCAATGGGGTAGGTTTCTTATGAATAACAGCAATTCCTTTTGTTAAATAATATTCATTAGAGCTATTAATATCTTCCTCTAGATTCATCCCACGATTCCCATAAGAGACTTTATTTTGTTTATTGGCTATTTGAGTGCTTTGCATTGGCGAAAAAACTTTTCCATTTGGATAACGAATTGTCATTTGATGCACCCTTTACTTATATTACGAAGCTCAGTTAATTCCTTGAGCCTCGTTACATCATTAGATAATAACATAAATTGAAATTTTTGAATAGACTGTAGCTTTAGGAGTGAATGATAATGACGTTTTATTCACTAACCGAAACAGAAAATCAAATCATTGAAGAGATAAAAAAAACAACAGAGCTTGGAAATCGTGATAATCTATCACGGACTAAATTTTATCAACAGTATTATTGTAGAAATAAAGAAATAATTTGGGCTTTTCTTGCCAGCTTAGTTTCACGAAATGCTGGTTGGAATATGACCGATTTAGAAGGGGAGATTTATCAGGAGTTACTTCCAAAACAGTTTCGAGAACTTTTGTTTTTAACTTATGAACGCGCAAATTGGTTAATTTTTACCGATGCATATCCACAACTTTTGATTTACGAAATTTCAAAAAAAATAGAAGTACCATTATTTCATTTACTAAAAATTTTTCATGTATCAACATTTATGGAACAACAGTGGCAGCACTTTTGGATTAAAAAAGACATTGAGCATTTATGTAAAGCATTAATTATCAATGAACAAAACGTCATCCAGAAACCAGTAAATGAAGATTCTTTTTATCATGAGCAAATATTTAGCAGTATTCCTTTTTTTATTGATGATAAACTACGTTATAATACGGTAATATTTCCAACTTTAGAAGGGAAATTATATGGCTATTCCGTCCATGGTTTTACGAAAGTGAAAAATCGCATCAACCTGGGTAAGCAGTTAACGTGGGTGTTGTTCCATTCAAATGTTTCGGGAAAAATTAACGAGTTTGCTTCTAATGTTGAACACACAGGTTCCCGTTATGATTACGAAAAATATGTAAAAAAAATTGCTCGTAAACGAACTCCAGAGTTAAGAGCTACATTTCCAATTGTTTATCATCATCGCAGCAATTTAACCGATTGGTATAACAAAAAAACAGCAAAAAAGGTGGATAAATATTTTGAAGAGTCAAGCATCGTTGAGAAATTTGACTTAACGGATTGGTACTATAAAAAACAACAACAATTATATTTAGCAGCAAAAATTGAACAAAAACTATTAAAATTTTTCAACGTAAAGGAAGAGGCTGACATCTAGTGATACAGCCTCTTGCTAAATAGAGCTTTTAGGTGTAATTTGGCGCTCACTTTTTTCTGCCAGAACATTTGCTTGTCGGGGCTAAGCGGGCACTCTACAATTTTTAAATTATTCAGCAGGGCGATCGGGCCCTGCTAATTTTTTATCACCATATCCTGGTTTTGTAGCTGTTTTGTGCTGGTTTTTAGTTTGCTTAGCTTTTTTCATCTGTTCCTTACTCTCGTTTCTCAAATTTATCACCTCCATGCGAATGGTACTGGAATAATGCTAGTTTTCCACTATGTAGAATTTTCATGTAACTGATCACATTTTTTGCCATAATTTCACTTTCTTTGCCGAACAAATACTAGTTTTGTCAAGGTTGAAGGGATCATTAAAAATAAACAGAATTACGTATATAAATCAATCATTGAGAGGGGTAGGAATATGGAAAGAATATATAAAACAAGAGAAGTTTCGGAGGTATTAGCTGTAAATCCGACAACCATCCAAAGATGGATTAAATCATTTAACATTCCATGTGAAACAAATGAATTGGGCCATTATTTAATAAAGGAACAAGAATTAACAGTGTTAAAACAAATAAAAGAACAACTAAATCGTGGCTTTACAATGAATGAAATTCGTAAAACAACTACTTCATCTAAAGTGATCGAAGTAAAAAACGAAAAAATGATACCGGCAACCGTTTTTGAGGATAAATTAGAGCAGTTAATGATCTATATTGAACAACTAGAAAGAAAGCTCTCGGTGAAAGCCGATGAAGTTGTTGAATATCAAGTATTACAACACCGTAATGAACTAGACAGTTTATTTGCCATGATGAAAAAAATTGATGAAAGAATGATGAAAATTGAACAACATTTACCGTTTATGGAGCAAAAAGTGGTAGGTGGCCTAGAAAATAATCTTCCAGAACAATTGCAAAAACCACGCAAAAAAAAATTAATGAGAATATTTTCATTTTAATAGTGTAAAGATTCGGAGATCCCAAATAAGTAACCGCTGTGGTTACTATTTTTTTTGAATAAAGTATATTCACAATCAAGTAATCCGATAATGGAGAGAAAAGACTCCATGAGGTGAGAAAAATGAATTATAAATCGTATTTCTTAATTATTTTGTTACACATTATTTTTATTGTTGCTGGGTATTTTGTACTGCAGTATTCTATCTTTTTACTTCTTTCGCAAACGCTTGCCATTCACGTTTTCGGTTATATTTTTTTACTGCTTTTTCTTGGAATTTGTGTGTTGATTCATTATTTGGTTTGTGACATATTTGAAGTGAAAGGATCGACTAGGAGGAAATGGGCGTTTAGTATTAGTGGAATGTGCTTTACAACAATTGTTGCCTTCTTATTTTTAGCATTTTTAGTTTGACTTTCAGTTTTAAAGATAATAGCTCCCAATCGGAATGATGGGAGCTTTAAAGCTTATTGAGGTGGCGGTGTAAATGTCCGCGTAGCAAACTCAGTGTCTAACATAAAGAATGCGTTGCTATCATTTTCAATTCGTTTCAGTTTTTGAATAATTGAATCAAAGTTAGCTTCTTCTTCTACTTGTTCTTCGATAAACCATTTAAGAAAGGCCATTGTTGCATGCTCACGCTCATTTAAGGCAATATCCGAAAGATCATAAATTCTCTTTGTTACTGATTTTTCATGAACTAACGCTTTTTCAAAGGCATCCAAAACAGATGTATAATCGTTATTTGGACCTTTTATTTCAGTAATGATGGTCCGATGACCAATATCATTAATAAATTTGAAAAACTTCATTGCGTGAAAACGCTCTTCCTCTGCTTGAACAAGGAAGAAATTTGCAAAACCATCTAGGCTTTCTGAAGCACAAAAAGCGGCCATTGATAAATATAATTGTGCAGATTCAAATTCAAAATTTAATTGATCATTTAAAGCTTTCACTAATTTTTCACTTACCATTAATAACTAACTCCCCTTCATAAAATTTACTATTTGTAAAAGTATAACATACCAATTATCAGATAGAAAATTTTCCAATGATAAATTTAGGAAATGATTTAATGCAAGTGTTAAATTTATGAACTTTAGCGCTCGACCTTTTCGTTTAAGCTTTTGTATACTTATTCAATCTTTTTTTTAGGTGTGCATTTACATTTTTTGTTTGTCATTAATAAAATTAATTTGTAAGATAAAGAAAACATTTATACTTTCCTAACGTTATAAAGAAACTTTGAGGGGAGAAATACAAATGATTAAATTACAATTTTTGGGCACGTGTGCTGGGCTTCCGTCAAAACAGCGCAATGTAAGTTCATTAGTGCTGCAAATGCTACAATACGAAAATGAATGCTGGATGTTTGATTGTGGTGAAGGAACACAACAGCAATTGCTCCATTCGTCATTTACATTAAGTAAACTTACAAAAATCTTTATAACTCATTTGCATGGTGATCATATTTATGGTTTACCAGGCTTACTCGGTAGCCGTTCGTTTCAAGGAGCAACCGAAAAGCTTCAATTATTCGGACCAAAAGGACTAAAAGAATTTGTTGAAACAACCTTAACATTATCAAATACATATATTCGTTATCCGCTAGAAATTATTGAAATTGAAGAAGGGATCATTTATAAAAATGAATCTTTTAGCTTTGAAGCCATTCAACTTGACCATGGCATCCCTTCCTATGGGTTTCGGATAACTGAAAAAGATTTGCCAGGTAGTTTAAATGTAGAAAAATTAAAAAAAATTGGTGTTCCACCGGGGCCACTTTACAAACGATTAAAAGCAGGGGAACAAGTAGACTTAGCAGATGGTACAAAAGTGAATGGAGCAGATTTTGTTGGGCCAGTGAAAAAAGGGAAAATAGTTGCAATTGGCGGCGATACAAGAAAATGTAAATCATTATCCAGATTGGCTAACAAGGCGAATATACTTGTTCATGAAGCAACTTTTCAACATAAAGACAAACAGCTTGCCTATGAACATTATCATTCAACTGCTTATGATGTCGCCACTTTGGCAAAGGAAAACGCTGTCAAAGTTTTATTTTTACATCACATCAGTTCAAGATATTGCCACGGAGTGGAAGAGTTACTCGATGAAGCACAATCTGTCTTTCTGAATACCTTTATTCCTAATGATCTACAAACTTATTTAATTAACCAAAATGATGCAGTATGTGAAAAAGTATTAGAGTAGTCAAGCATAAATAACGCTCCAAAATGCCACATTAACATGTAGATGGTTAATGTTAAAATAGAGGAGGATCTAAATGGCTACTCATGAGCAAGTAAAAGAACAATTACAGCAAGTAAATGAAATTATGCAATTTGCGGAAAGCCAGCTTAATGCTGCTAGGCAAGTCCAAGGTGGAGATGAGCTTAAATACGACGAAGCACAACAACAATTAGAACAAATGAATTTACAAATTGAACGCTTAATATCTAGTGCTACTCCTGAACAAAGAGATCAACTATTTCGTGCTCAACAACGGGTAAATCAAATGCAAAATAAAATGATTTTGGGAATTTAGTATATGCTTGAGCAAAAAAACGCGTTGGTGGAGAAGTAGATATTTCTCACGCCAACGCATTTTTATATACGTAAAGAAGTTTATACGAAGCTGTTTTTCGTTTTGTTAACTATTTATTGCTCAATTTTTTGGATAGGATAAGCATCTATTTCCTTATTGTAAATTTGGAATTGATTTTTCCCTTGATGTTTCGCGTAATACATGGCTGTATCCGCATGTTTAATTAAGGTTTCTGTATCATATCCATGATAAGGATAAAGTGAAATGCCGATACTTAAAGAGATGAATAGGTCGTGGTCTTTAACTTTAATGGGATGTTTAAATGTGTTTAATATTTTAGTTGCGATGATTTTAATATCTTCTATACCGCTTATTTTAGGGATCAAAACTGTAAACTCATCACCACCAATCCGGGCGACCACTTCGTCTTGCTGAAAACAACTTTTTAAGTTTTTAGCGACAATTTTTAAAATACTGTCTCCGATGGCATGACCTAATGTATCATTGATATTTTTAAAATGATCAATATCGATGAAAATGATGGAAAGGTTTAACTTTTCATTTTTTGCTTTATCTAACGTTTGAATTAATCTTTCTTTAAATAATCGTCGATTTGGCAATTCCGTTAATGGATCATGATAAGCAAGATATTGAATCGTTTCTTCTCCCTTTTTTCGGTCAGTGATATCCCGGCCAATGACTACTAATCCCTTTCGGCTACCGTTAGAATGAAAAGAAGGCACCTTAATGACTTCAAATATTTTTGGTTCTCCATTTGATTTTATGATCATTTCTTCTATACAAATATTTGTTTTTGAATTCCAGGCAATTTCATCTGTTTCATTACAATAATGAAGTTCACGGTATAAATTACTTATATTTGCCAGTTCGATATCGCTTTTTGTTCTATAAGTATCATCATCAAGTTCAAAAAGTCGGAGAGCAACTTTATTTGCTTGTAGCCATCTTCCTTCTCCGTCCTTAAAAATAACGAAATCGGGAATTGTATTTATTAAAGTAAGTAATTGTTTTTCTCTTTCTTGTAAAATTTCTTCAATCTTATTATTCTTTTTGTTGTCTGAATGGATCAGTTTAATAAGTAGTAAAGTCGTGAAGATAATAAAAACCCAACCTTTTACGATTTGAAGGCTTGTTAATATGGAAACTTCTTTTACAAATAAAAATAGTATTTTATCAGAAATAATAATCCAGATGCCCGAAATAATCATATAGATTAATGGAATCTTGATCGTGCTCCATATTTTTTTATTAAAGGTCACTTCGTTCCCTACTTTCTCATTTTCTACATTATACCATAATTTATATTTATCATAATTTTTAATGTTTTATATCCACTTAAAAACATGAGTTATAGTTTTTCATAAATACAAATTAGCTTCATTTTTGTTATAATTATAAGGTGATACACTAATAGTTGAGAAAAGTTATTTGGAGGTCGCGATGAATAAAACAGAAATTTTAACAATCTTAGCTGAAAAAGAGTTAACAGATATTATCGAGTTAATTGAAGATGCCGAGACTGGACATTTAGAGGAATTAGAATTAGTCGAAAGTGTTGGACTACTTTATGACAACACACTAAACCAACAAGTAATTGAGTTACTTAAAGAGTTGGGTGTGAAAATTATTTATGTAACGGATGAAGAGTAGAAATTTCACCCCAAATTACGAAAAGTCTTAAAAAGTAGGCGCATCAATCGGTTCTTTGAAACTCTTTTGCCGGAATCATTTTACTAGGCTACTATGTTTTCAGCCTTTATATTTTTTTGACAACTCAAAGATTTACATACTTTACAAATATCAATTTGAACGAGTAAAATGGGAAAGTCATTTTAATCCGTAGACATTAGTGAAGACCAAAAAGAAAATTGTAAGCTGGTGTTCACACTTGAGAACTAAAGAAGAGAGTGAGTGAAGTTTTATGGGTCGTAAATGGAATAACATTAAAGAAAAAAAAGCGTCAAAAGATGCGAATACAAGTCGAATTTATGCGAAATTTGGACTAGAAATATATGTTGCTGCCAAGCAAGGTGAGCCTGATCCTGAATTAAACCAGGCATTAAAAGTCGTAATTGAACGAGCCAAAACGTATAATGTCCCAAAGGCAATTATTGATCGGGCTATTGAAAAAGCAAAAGGCGGCTCAGACGAGCAATACATCGAATTACGTTATGAAGGATTCGGCCCCAATGGCTCAATGGTCATTGTAGATGCCTTAACAAATAACGTCAACCGCACAGCAGCAGAAGTACGAGCTGCCTTTAACAAAAACGGTGGAAATATGGGAGTTAGTGGCTCTGTAGCCTATATGTTTGATGCAACAGCTGTGTTCGGTGTTGAAGGAAAAGCAGAGGAAGAAGTATTAGAACTATTAATGGAAGCGGAAGTAGATGTCCGCGACATCTTTCAAGAAGAAGAAGCAGTCATTATTTATGCGGAACCAGACCAATTCCATGCCGTTCAATCAGCTTTTAAACAAATTGGCATAGCCGAATTTACGGTTGCCGAAATCACAATGCTCCCTCAGAATGAAGTTAGCTTACCAGCTGATGCCCTAGTAAAATTTGAAAAAATGCTCGATACATTAGAAGATTTAGACGATGTTAAGCAAGTTTTCCATAATGTTGATTTAGGGGAATAATAACAGCATACAATTCGACATTAACAGTTAAAAATTAAATAATGACAAGCAAAAGGCGTTCAAACTTATGACAGTTTAGAACGGCTTTTTTGTTGTTTGAACGATCAATCCCCATCAAAGCAGCTGAATGATGCGAAACGAGTGTAAAAAGAGTGAATTGGTCATCAAAGCGCTCGAGAGACAAATTAATTATAAAACTACCCAATTAATAATTCAAATAAAGAAACCCGATTATATCTTCTATTGTAATATTCTAGGTGTTTTTTGATAATATGGGTAGATATGGTATAATAATAGACAATGTGAACAGAAAGTGAGGTAGAATTATGGCAAATAAACTTTTTTTCTTTTTACTCTTGATTGGTTTTCCGATATCAGTGATTGGTAACCTCTCACATTGGCCAACTGTCCTAATGTTTGTAGTTTACTGTATAACAATTGTGGCATTAGCAGGATATATGGGGAGAGCAACTGAAAGCTTAGCAATCATTTCAGGGCCACAAATTGGTGGCTTATTAAATGCAACGTTTGGAAATGCAGTTGAGTTGATCATTTCCATATTTGCTTTAAAAGCGGGCTTAATCGGTGTTGTTTTAGCTTCTTTAACAGGTTCGGTACTTGGGAACTTATTGTTAGTTGCAGGACTTTCTTTTTTTGTAGGCGGGTTGAAATATAAGCGACAGAAATTTAATGTGTACGATGCTCGTCACAACTCAGGACTACTAATGTTTGCGGTAATTGTGGCCTTTGTTATTCCAGAAGTTTTTTCAATGACAATGAATGAGACAAAAACGCTGTCATTAAGTATTGGGGTCTCCATCATTTTAATTTTCCTTTACCTTGCAGCGTTAATGTTCCGCTTAGTAACACACCGTGGAGTATATCAGCATAAAAATGAGGAAAATGATGAGCATGAAGAGCCAGAATGGGGAAAATGGAAGGCAATTATTATCTTAGCCCTTTCAACAGTTGCGGTTGCTTACGTTTCAGAAGCCCTTGTACATACTTTTGAAGCAGTAGCAGAAGCTTTTGGTTGGACTGAATTATTTATTGGGGTGATTATCGTAGCAATTGTTGGGAATGCAGCTGAACACGCCTCAGCCATCATCTTTGCTTATAAAAATAAGATGGAAATTGCTTTAGAAATTGCCGTAGGATCTACACTTCAGATTGCGATGTTCGTAGCGCCAGTATTAGTACTTATTTCGTTGTTTTTCCCTATTAATATGCCATTAGTGTTTACTTTACCAGAATTAATCGCGATGGTTTCAGCTGTCTTATTAATCATTGTGATTACAAATGATGGAGAAACGAACTGGTTTGAAGGAACAACCTTATTAGCAGCTTACGTTATTATGGGAATTGGCTTTTACTTGCTTTAATTATCAATTTTTGGGAAGCTTTTGTTTAAGAAAATATATATTCAAAATAGGAAAAAGGATGGAACCACCATCCTTTTTCCTATTTCGTCGTGAGCGGCGCCTGTCACCGTTAATTCCAACTTTTAGCCTATTTATTTTCACGGACAATTTCCTTTTCTTATTTGGGCCGAATATATTAGATAGAATTTAAAATTTTCTATGAGAGGTGAATGGTATATGATGAAGAGGGCCATTTTTACAATTCCATTGAGTTTGATACTTATTGGAGTGATTGTTGCTTCCTTCTTCCTTATGGGTATCAAGCCGAATACTTCGAATGTTTCCCAGGCCCAAAAACTAGCTGAGTATACGAAACCAGCTGTTGTTCGGATTGTTGATTATGCTGTTGTAGGATGGCAGTTTAACAATCCTGATGACCCAGAGGTCGAAGCGATTTTAAGTCAAATGGACTACCAGTCCGTGGTAGGTGGTTCTGGATCCGGGGCGATTATTAGTTCGGATGGTTATATTGTGACAAATGCACATGTTGTTGAGACCACCCAACTGGAAGATGAGGAGATAGCCACCGCTGCTCTCGAACAGCTTGCAGGGATTATGGCAGATAATTTTCAAGTAGACTTTGAAACAGCGTATGACTATATGTGGAACAACACTAAGTACACTGGTGTTGAGCGAGTGATAAAAGTCGTTCTTCCTGGAGGAGACATTCTGGATGGTGAAGTTAAAAGCTATGGAGCTCCTGTTAACGAAGGAAAGGATGTTGCTGTACTTAAAATTGAAGGGAAAAACCTCCCTACATTAAAGCTCGGAGACTCAGATGATATCCGAAACCAAGATAACATTTGGGTAAGCGGCTACCCAGCTGCAGCCGATTCTGATCTTTTATCGCCAGACTCCTCTCTTGTCTCATCCATGAATGCTGGGCAAATTTCAGCAACGGACAAGAAAACCGAGCAAGGCAGTCCAGTTATTCAAATCAATGCGGCTGCTACACACGGCAATAGCGGTGGGCCAGTTATTAATGACAAAGGCGAGATTATAGGTTTATTAACGTTTAGAGGCGATAATGTGAATGGTCAGGAAGTGCAAGGCTTTAACTTCTCAGTACCTGTTAACACGGTAAAAGAATTCGTCAATCAAGCTGGTGCAAAAAACACAGCGAGTGAATCAGATAGACATTATAAAGAAGGCCTTGAGTTATACTGGGGCGGTTATTATGAAAATGCACTTGAAAAATTCGAAGCTGTTCAAAGAATTTATCCAAATCATTCCGAAATAAAGAAATTTATTGCTAATTCTGAAGAAAAAGCAGGAGAAAGTAAGATACTTTGGTCTGATTATAAAACACTCTTCTATATCGTCGATGGTGTAGCCGGATTGCTGATTATTATTCTATTAGTCTTTACCTTTGCCTTTAAACCAAAGCAACAGACACAGCCTGCTGCTTCAAATCCAACTCCATCTCCACCGACTGCTTCAGAAAACATCATCCCTGACCTTAACAATGATGGTAAAATAGACGTCGAGGACATCATCCTTGCTCTTCAAGAACAGCAAAAAAAGAAGCAGAAAAACGAAGATGAATAAACGAAGGTAAAATTGGTTAAATGGTTATTGGTACCGAAAAAGTATAAACCCAGTATGATACCTTGTTATTAATCGAAGAAATTATTATTCTATTTGATTTTGCGTATCTTTGCTTAGAAAAATATGAAAAAAGCTGATTCAATCTTCACAATATGTGACTAGATGGAGTCAGCTTTTTTCATTTTATCAACAGAAATTAGCGCAAGATCGCTCGTTTCTGATTGATTTCGGTTGTTGCGTTAAAAAAATTTAATATATTTGATTGTTTTTGAAAGAAATTGATTGATTTATGAAAGGGCTTACGTTATGATAAGTTCATAAGGAACTATAACAACATTGTGCGGAGGTGATTAGATGCTTACTCCTGAAAGGCACCAAATAATCTTAGATTTGTTAAATGAAAAAGGAGTTATTAAGCTTCAGGAACTAGTAGATGCTACTTCATCCTCAGAATCAACGATCCGTAGGGATTTAAGTCAGCTTGAAGATGAAAAGAAACTAAAGCGTGTTCATGGTGGAGCTTCGTTACTAACCCAAAAAAGCGTGGAATTAAGTATTTCGGAAAAATATTTGCAAAACTTAAAAGAAAAAGAAGCGATTGCAAAGTATGCAGCAACACTTATTAGAGATGGTGATTGTGTCTTTATAGATGCAGGGACAACAGCCTTACAGATGATCCCGCATATTACCGCAAAAGAAATTAAGGTTGTAACGAATGGGTTAACACATTTAGATGGGCTTCTAGAAAAAGGAATAAACACTTATTTAACCGGTGGTTATATTAAACAAAAAACAAGAGCTTTAATTGGGCGTGGTGCTTTGAATGGGCTACATCAATATCGTTTTGATAAATGTTTTATCGGAGTCAACGGTATTCATCTTGAATATGGTTTCACAACTCCTGATCCTGAGGAAGCGGTTTTGAAAGAAGCTGCGATAAATCTATCTCAAGAAACGTTTATACTTGGCGACAGTACGAAATTCCATGAAGTAACGTTTTCCAATATAGCAAACTTAAAGCAAGGTGTAATTATTACAAATGAAGCGGAAGTACAGATTTTAGCACCATTTTTGGAACAAACAACGATAAAGGTAGTGACAGTATGATTTACACATGTACATTAAATCCCTCCATCGATTATATTTTAGAAATTGAGAATGTAGAGATCGGGTCTTTAAACAGAGCAACTAAAACTGCTTTTTATCCAGGAGGGAAAGGAATTAATGTATCGCGGGTTTTGAAAAGAATCGGGCATACAACAACTGCACTAGGATTTATTGGTGGGTTTACCGGTGAATATATTCATAATTATTTAGAGAAAGAGGGTATCCTTGTAGATTTCACCCTTGTCAGTGACCCAACAAGAGTAAATATTAAACTGAAATCTTCTGAAGAAACTGAAATTAACGGTCAAGGTTCAGCCATTTCACCCGAAAAAAAGCTAGAGCTTTTTGAAAAAATTTCAGGATTGACAGAGAAAGACTATTTCATTTTAGCCGGAAGTTTACCCCCTAGCATTTCAATTGATTTTTATCAACAAATTGTCACCCAATGTAAGGAAAATAAAGTTCGCTTTGTTGTTGATACGTCGGGTATGGCACTAGCCGGAATATTAGAAAATCAACCATTTTTAATTAAACCAAACCAGCATGAACTAGGAGAATTGTTTAATGTCGAAATTTCTACTGTAAAAGATGCACTAAAGTATGGACAAAAGTTGTTAGAACGTGGTCCCGAAAACGTGATTGTTTCATTAGGTGGAGATGGTGCGCTATTCCTAAATAAAGAGATTTCAGCTTACGCAAATGTTCCTAAAGGGCAAGTGAAAAATTCAGTAGGTGCAGGCGATTCATTAGTTGCTGGTTTTATTGCTTCTTACGTTGAAAATGAAAATTTTCTAGAAGCGTTCAAATATGGGATTGCCGCAGGAAGTGCAACAGCATTTTCTCGCGATTTATGTGATAAAAGCAGTTTAGAAAGGCTTGTACCAGAAATAAAAATTGAGTTATTAAACTGAGGAGGGAATTATCATGAAAATAACTGATTTATTAACAGCAGATACGATTGAATTAAATCTGCAATCTAGTTCAAAAGACGCTGTCATTGACGAGCTTATTAGAAAACTAGATAAAGCCGGAAAGCTTCATGATCCTAAGAAGTTTAAAGAAGAAATTTTAGCTCGAGAAGCACAAAGTACAACCGGAATTGGTGAAGGAATTGCCATTCCACATGCCAAAACAAGTGCCGTTAAAATGCCAGCGATTGTTTTTGGTCGATCATTAACAGGGATAAATTATGAATCTCTCGATGGTAAACCTGCTCATCTGTTTTTTATGATCGCCGCTAGTGAAGGAGCAAATCAAACCCATTTACAAACTTTATCCCGTCTTTCTTCTTTTTTAATGGATCTGAATTTCCTTAAAAAGTTAAAAAATGCTCAGTCACTTAATGACATTATTAAAGTTTTTAATGAAAAAGAAGCTGAAGAAAACGAAGAAGACACAATGGTTACTGCAAGGGAAGGCCAAATATTAGCAGTTACTGCTTGTCCAACTGGTATTGCGCATACGTTTATGGCTGCTGATTCCCTAAAAGCTAAGGCGAAAGAATTAGGATATAATTTAAAAGTAGAAACGAACGGTTCTAATGGGGTTGAAAACAAATTAACAGCAGCAGAAATTAAAGATGCAGTAGCAATTATTGTCGCAGCAGACACAGCAGTTGAGATGGATCGCTTTGATGGTAAGCATGTCATCACAGTGCCAGTCGCAGAAGGTATCCGCAATTCGCAACAATTAATTGAAAAGGCCAGCAAACAGTCAGCGCCAATTTATCGGGCTTCTAGTTCAAGTAGTTCAAGGGAAGTAGATGGTGGCAAAGGAAAATCCGGATTTTATAAGCACATTATGAATGGTGTATCAAATATGCTTCCATTTGTAGTGGGAGGTGGGATATTAATCGCACTTTCTTTCATGTTCGGGATTGAAGCGTTTAAACCTGATCATCCGTCATATCATCCAATTGCCGAAGCGTTAATGACGATTGGTGGTGGTAATGCGTTCGGACTTATGGTCCCAATATTAGCTGGTTTTATTGCGATGAGCATTGCTGACCGTCCTGGCTTTGCACCTGGTATGGTTGGTGGGTTAATGGCAGCAACCGGTGGAGCTGGATTTTTAGGTGGTTTAATTGCTGGTTTCTTAGCAGGATATATAGTCTTAGGTTTAAGGCGGCTTTTCAGCGGGTTACCTAAGTCATTAGAAGGCATTAAACCAGTTTTGTTATATCCGTTATTTGGTATTTTGATTACTGGAATGACGATGCTATACGTAATTATTAAGCCAGTAGTTTTCTTAAATACGACAATGGAAAATTGGTTAGGTGGAATGGGAACAGGAAACCTTGTATTATTAGGATTAATTTTAGGTGGAATGATGGCTATTGATATGGGTGGGCCAATTAACAAAGCTGCTTTCGCATTTGGAATTGCCATGATTGAAGCTGGTAACTTAGCTCCCCATGCAGCTGTTATGGCTGGAGGAATGGTACCACCACTAGGAATTGCGCTTGCAACAACTTTGTTTAAAAATAAGTTTACGAAGTCTGAAAAAGCAGCTGGAAAAACAAACTATATATTAGGTGCTTCATTTATTACAGAAGGAGCGATCCCATTTGCAGCTTCTGATCCAGGTCGTGTCATTCCATCGATTATTGTAGGTTCGGCAGTAGCAGGAGCGTTAACAATGGTGTTTCGTATTGGTTTACCAGCTCCACACGGGGGATTATTCGTTATTCCATTAGTCAATGGCAATCCATTAATGTATATTTTAGCTATCTTAATTGGTGCGTTGATTACAGCGTTAATGTTAGGTTTCTGGAAGAAAGACGTAAAAGAATAAATCATAATCGTGAACGATTGGACGTAGCGATTTTCAATCGTTCCCCGGATAAATTTTTGATTAAGTAGTATTTTAAAATATGGAAACTAAGGAGTGAAAATAAAGATGAAAGAAAAAACATTTAAAATTACTGCAGAAACAGGAATTCATGCCAGGCCAGCAACACAATTGGTTACAAAAGCAAGCCAATTTGAGTCAGATATTACTCTGGTTTTTAAAGGGAAGTCAGTTAATTTAAAGTCAATTATCGGTGTGATGTCTTTAGGAATAGGTCAAGGAGCAGAAATTGCGATTATATGTGAAGGTTCTGACGCAAATGCTGCGCTAATAGCGATAGAAGAAGTGATTAAAGGTGGCTTAGGAGAATAATGGCAAAGACAATACACGGCATTGCGGCTTCTCCCGGAATTGCAATTGCAAAAGCTTTTAGACTAAACCGGCAAGAATTTAACATCGAACAAAAGCAGATCACGTCTATTGACCAAGAAATTAATAGATTTCAAGATGCTTTGCAGAATACAAAGCAAGAGTTAGTAGAAATTAAACAAAAAGCATTTACTGAATTAGGGGCAGATAAAGCTGAAATTTTCTCAGCTCATTTATTAGTGTTGAGTGATCCAGAATTAGTAAATTCCGTTATTCATAAAATTAAAGAGGAAAACCTAAATGCAGAGTATGCATTAAATGAAGTTGCTAAGCTATTTATCTCAATATTTGAGAATATGGATAATTCTTATATGAGAGAACGGGCTGCTGATATTCGTGATGTGACGAAACGTGTTTTAGCTCAGCTTGTTGGTGTCTCGACGTTCAATCTTAGTTTCATTTCCGAAGAAGTGATTATTATTGCCGAAGATTTGACGCCTTCAGATACAGCTGGGTTGAATCGAAGATATGTAAAAGGTTTTACTACTGAATTCGGCGGTCGAACTTCACATTCGGCGATAATGGCAAGGTCTATGGAAATACCGGCAGTCGTAGGTACAAAAGACGTAATTGCTAGTATCAAAACAGGTGATTTAGTCATTGTTGATGGAATTGATGGAACAGTAATTGTTAATCCTAGCGCAGAGGTTGTAGTTTTGTATGAAGAAAAAAAAGCAGCCTTTGCTACTCAAAAAACGGAAATGGTAAAGCTTAAAGATAAAAAAACAATATCATTGGACGGTCACCAAGTCGAGCTTGCAGCGAATATCGGTACTCCTAATGACGTAATAAGTGTACTGGAAAATGGTGGTGAAGGTATAGGATTATTTCGAACAGAATTTTTATATATGGGTCGAACGCAACTGCCTAGTGAAGAAGAACAGTTTGAGGCATATCAAACCATATTAGAACGGATGGAAAATAAGCCTGTCGTTGTTCGTACTATCGATATCGGCGGCGATAAAGAACTCCCATATTTAAACCTTCCTGATGAAATGAATCCGTTTTTAGGTTTTCGGGCAATCCGGTTATGTTTAGAAATGCAAGATATGTTCCGTACACAGCTTCGAGCTTTGTTGCGTGCTAGTGTGTACGGTAATTTGAAAATTATGTTTCCGATGATTGCTACACTTGACGAGTTTCGGCAAGCAAAAGCGATCTTAAAAGAAGAACAAGAAAAACTAATTGCGAACGGTGTAGCAGTCGCTTCAAATATAGAAGTTGGTATTATGGTTGAGATCCCAGCAACTGCTGTTATCGCTGATTTATTTGCAAAGGAAGTTGACTTTTTTAGTATTGGTACAAATGATTTAATCCAATATACGATGGCAAGTGACCGAATGAACGAGAGAGTCGCTTATTTATATCAACCGTATCACCCAGCAATTCTCCGCTTAATCAATATGGTCATTAAAGCGGCTCATAACCAAGGGAAATGGGTAGGCATGTGTGGAGAAATGGCAGGCGACAAATGGGCAATTCCGATTTTGTTAGGATTAGGTTTAGATGAATTCAGCATGAGTCCAACTTCCATTCTATCAGCAAGAAATCAAATTACGAAACTTTCACGAGAAAAAATTAAGAGCCATCTACCTACAATATTAAATCTGGAAACATCTGAAGAAGTTAAAAAGTATGTTACGGAGAAGTTTCCGATTGATAGTGATAATTTAATTATATAAGGAAAATGGTTTTGAAAGAGGCCGAATGGTGCCTGAAATGAGAGCAAAAAGGGTGAAATGGTCATCAAAGAGGCTGAATGATGCCCGAAATGGTTTCAAAAAGGTAGAATCGGTCATTAGTGGGGACGAATGCCGGTAATTTTTCTAGCTAATTACCATCTAAGAGACTTTTTGTACTTTCGGAAGCTTTTGTTGAAGAAAATATATATTCGAAATAGGAACAAGGATGGCAACCGCCATCCTTGTTCCTATTTCGTTTTCTCAGTTGTATAAGTCATTAATAAACGTTTCCCTTTGTCATTTGTAAATTCAAACCGATCATAGGTAATGTCTTCACCGTCATCACTAATTTCGCGTTCATAATGATGTTGGATAAGTAATGTTTCGCCGGATCTTTGATAAGAGACAAAATTAACACCTCTAAATATTTTTTCATCATCAGTTGACAAATATTGATTAAGAAGAGTGTTATGACAATTAACACAATCGTCATGACTCATTTTAAATTTTTTCAGACCATTATTTAACGAATCTAAGGCTGGCTTTTCTAGTTCATTCAGAAAAATATGGTATGGATCAAATTGATCTTTGTTTAAGCGAATTTGGCTTCCTTCTTTTACTTGGTGACGCTTTTGTTTCTGATCGATAAAAATTAAGTCTTCTGAATAATAAACAGGTACCCAACGTCCTTTGAGTTTAATTTGAAATTCAAATGGGCAATCGCTTAAAGGAATTTGGTTGTTATTTTCATCAATGATATAAATGGTATCACCTTTTTTAGTGATAGAATAATATTGAAAGTCTAAATTATCGGCTTCATCGATTTCATAAGATGGATCAACTTTTTTTAGTTCATGCTGAAATTCATGCAAGGCACGGGTAATTTTCGTTTTTTTAACTTGAAAATGATGAACTTCGCTTAATAATGCGGTAATTAAGGAATCTTGATAAGTTTGTTGTTGTTGATTTTCAGCAACAGGTTCAATTTTTGATCCGGGTATTTCATATGTTTTCCCATTCATGAATGGTGGACGTGTCAGACCTTTTTCAATTAGATTGGTTAAATCTTGAACAGGATATTGTTCAATTGCGGTAATTCTTACATTGCCACGCCATGGTTTACGTGGTTCAGCAACAATATCAATTAATTCCCCAATATAACTTCCTAGCAGTGGATCAACCACACGAATTTGTTTTCCTATATAGTTATTTGCTTCTTTTCTATTCATGAGTAACCCCGCTTTATTAAAAATTAGATCTTTCTAGTTTTATTATAGTATATTTTGTTCGCCATGAGAAATGTAAAAGAAAAAAAGTATGAAATCTTCGAGAAAAAAAGAATGAAAATTTTTTACAAGTAATAAGTTGTTATTATACCATATAGATTGTACTAGAATTTAAAAGTAGGAAAATCGAGAAATTTGGATAAATCTTACTTGCGTAAATAATACACGTATATTAAAATTCTTATTTAATAAGAATAATTTGCAATCAACATTTTAAAAATAACAGAATATGCAATAAATTGAGATGCCAAATGTGGCTTAATAGGGAATCTGGTGAAAATCCAGAACTGTCCCCGCAACTGTAAGTGTGGACGAAATGAGGATACCACTGTATAAGATGAAGTTGGAATACTTATATGGGAAGGACTCAAAGTAGGGTGATGCACGAGTCAGGAGACCTGTCTTAATTTATGAAGTTTCAGTTTCTTCGGGGGGTGAGAAGGTGAGACGATCGCAGTGATAATGATAATTAGTATCTTTTACTGCCTTCGTTTCATCCGCTCAATTTGAATTGTGCGGATTTTTTGTACGTTGTTAGAAAGTATAACGTTTTTGAACTTTGAATGCTGTCTAGCTTGGAGCGGCAGGCGCTCTCTGCTTTTTTTATGTATTATCACTAACCTTGTGTAATACAGATCTAAAGCAAGACATATTTTAAAACGATTCATTAAATCAATAAAATTATTAATGTAAAATGAGGTGTTTAGGATGGAACTAATAATGTTTACTTTATTAGCTATTTTTATGGGAATGAGACATGGAATGGATAGTGATCATGTTGCGGCTATTGCTGATATGGTCGGAAGTGAAGGACAAAAACGTAAACAAGTATCGTTAGGTGTAATGTATGCCTTCGGCCATGGTTTGATTGTGTTAATTATTGGCATATTATCGATTTATATTGGTTTAAAGTTGCCGCAAGCAACACAACAAATGATGGAGATACTTGTAAGTCTAACGCTAATCATCCTTGGCGGTGTGATTATCTTTTCTATTTTTCGCAAGAAGAATGACTACGAGTATAAAAGTCGTCTACAAATAGTGAGTGAATTTATTGTCAACATCATTAGTAAGACAAAGTTTGGTCAAAAAGTAAGGAATTTATCACCTGTTAGTTTAGGAGTGATCGGGGCATTTCTGATCGGAATTATTCATGGCATTGGCGTTGAAAGTCCCACGCAAGTTGTCTTACTTACAAACGCTGTGGGGCTTGATAATATAACAGCCGCGTTACAGCAATTAATTCTCTTTGTAATTGGATTACTTATTTCAACAATCGCGCTTACTTTTTGCTTATCATGGGGCTTTATGAAAGCAAGATTTAAACGAAAGCTATTTCTTGTACTCGGTTCTATAACAGGAGCGTATAGTTTATGGTTAGGTATTTTTATGCTTGTTGAACTAATAAAAGGAGGTATTTGATCATGAAGGGAAAATTATATGTAATTGGTTTTGGACCTGGAAGCTTTGAACATATTACGGAACGAGCAAGAACGGCAATATTAGAGTGTGAAATCATCATTGGCTATCAAACATATGTCGATTTACTAAAAGATTTACTGAGTGAACAAGTAATTATTAGTACTGGGATGACTGAAGAAGTAAGTCGGGCTCAAGAAGCGGTCAAGCAAGCAGAACAAGGGAAAAATGTCGCTGTTATTTCTAGCGGAGATGCAGGCGTATATGGAATGGCTGGTCTTGTTTATGAAGTGCTGATCGAGAAAGGCTGGCAAAAGGATACAGGAGTAGAGGTAGAAATAATTCCCGGAATCTCGGCAATTAATTCTTGTGCGTCTTTATTAGGTGCTCCGGTAATGCATGATGCTTGCACGATAAGTTTAAGTGATCATTTAACACCGTGGAAGTTAATTGAAAAAAGAATTGAAGCAGCTGCTCAGGCTGATTTTGTCATTGCTTTTTACAATCCGAAAAGTGGTAGGAGAACAAAGCAAATTGAGGAAGCGCAAAGAATTCTCTTAAACTATCGTTCTCCAGATACACCAGTAGGGTTAGTTAAAAGTGCTTACAGAAATCGCCAAAATGTGGTCGTAACGAATTTAAAGGAAATGTTAAATCATGAAATCGGGATGTTAACAACTGTGATTGTGGGGAATTCAGCGACGTTTTTATATGATGATTTAATGATTACACCACGAGGATATCAAAATAAATATACGTTAAACGAAACAGAACAAGCGTTAAAGCCACACGAACGATTGCAAAAAGCAGCTGAACCGTGGGCATTAGAGTAGATTGAAGAGAAAAATGCCAAAACTAATTAGTGATTGACAACAGAAAATAAATCTGAATTTTCAGCTAGAAAGCTAGTAGAACAAGCTTTACAAGCTATTCTTTGGGATCAACACTTGTTAGAAAACTAGACTTTACATGAAGAAGGTGAATTAATTGAAGGCAATTTTGTTTGTAGGTCATGGCAGTAAAGACCCGGAAGGAAATGAACAAGTTTGGCATTTCGTCAACAAAATAAAATCGAGCTTTAATAAATCTTTATTGCTTGAAACTTGTTTTTTAGAGTTTGAACAACCGACTGTGGGCCAAGGAATCGATTTATGCGTAAAAAAGGGAGCAAAAGAGATTGTTGTAATTCCAATTATGCTTCTTCCTGCCGGCCATTCCAAAATTCATATTCCAGGAGCCATGGATGATGCAAAAGTTAAATACCCTCATATCCAGATTACATATGCAAGACCAATCGGGATTCACGAGGAGATCTTCGAAATATTAAAAACAAGATTAAGAGAAATAGGCGAGGACTTAAATAATCCTCAAGAAGATACAGCAATTTTACTTTTAGGCCGTGGCGGCAGTGATCCTGATGCCAACAGTGATTTGTATAAGATTACAAGATTACTTTGGGAGCAAACAAACTATAAGTTAATAGAACCAGCATTTATGGGGGTAACTACTCCCCTTGTTACTGAAGGGGTTGAACGTTGTCTGAAACTAGGTGCCAAAAAAGTGATAATATTGCCTTACTTTTTGTTTACAGGAATTTTAA
The DNA here is from genome assembly GCA_036676095.1 of Anaerobacillus sp. GTDB lineage: Bacteria > Bacillota > Bacilli > Bacillales > Anaerobacillaceae > Anaerobacillus. The sequence continues at coordinate 93,001 of JAKFDP010000008.1, forward strand.
TAAAACGGTTAGAAACGATGGTGTCAAAATATCAAGAGCAGTATTCTCCAGCAGAGTTTCAGCTAGCTGATTATTTTGGCTTTCACCCAAGCTTACAAACGGTCATATTAGATCGTGTTAAAGAAGCACTAGATGGCGAAGTGAAAATGAATTGTGATACATGTCAATACCGCCTTGGGGTTATGGAACATGTTCATCACCATCATCACCATGATCATGAGAACGAACACAATCATCACGATCATAATCATGGGCATGACAATCATGATTGTCATCAACATCATAATGAACATCAACAATATCATGATAAACACCATGGGCATCATGCTCATCATCATGAACATTGCCATCATGATCATTTTGTTGCTAATACTCAAAAATTGCAGGCAGGTAAAAGCTAATGATTTTCTTGTTAGCTGGAACTAGTGATGCTAGGCGACTTGCTTATGAAATCAAACAAGCTGGTTACGAGGTATTTGTATCAGTTGTAACGGAAAGTGCTGCATTTGAACTTAAGCGGTTAGGATTAAAAGTTGAGGTAGGACGTTTGACAGCTGAAGAAATGGCCTGTTTCATTAGGACAAGTAGCATTAAAGCACTTGTCGATGCAAGTCATCCGTTTGCCGAAGTTGCCTCAAGAAATGCGATCAGTGCTGCAAAGGATACAAATATACCTTATTTTCGTTATGAACGAGTTTCACAAAGCTTTCATTATGCGAAATTAACCACTGTAAACAGTTACGAAGAAGCAGCAAACTTAGCAGCAACGAAAAAAGGGGTAATTATGCTCACTACTGGCAGCAAAACACTGCAAGTTTTTACAGAAAAGCTATTAGGCAATGCGGATATCCGCTTAATAGCTCGGATGTTGCCCCGGGTAGATAATCTACAGAAATGCGAACAACTTGGCTTTTTGCAAAAAGATATCATTGCGATCCAAGGACCGTTCACGAAAGAATTTGATTTAGCACTTTATAAGCAATATGGCGTGACTGTAATGGTTACTAAAGAAAGTGGAAAAGTTGGGTCTGTTGCTGAAAAGATTGAGGCAGCAAAAGAGCTTGGAATCGAGATTATTCTAATTTGTCGTCCACAAATTGAATATGGCAAGGTATATTCCGATTTTTTAAACATAATAGAAGCTTTAGGTGAAGTACCTGCTTTGAGATTAAAAACTAATAAAATTTTATAAAGGAGTTGAGGATGTTGGATTTTCGTACAGAATTTAAACCGTTAACGATTCAACCACAACAAATTGAGGGAAAAAGTTTTGAAATGATTGATGAAGAAATTGGGGAACATTCATTTACAAGTGAGCAGTATCCTGTTGTTCAACGAACGATTCATGCATCGGCTGATTTTGAATTCGGCAAAAGTTTAGTTTTTCATCCTAATGCCATTCAAGCTGGAATTCAAGCAATTCGCAGTGGGAAGTTAATTGTTGCCGATGTGCAAATGGTTCAAGTCGGTATAAACAAAACAAGACTACAAAAGTATGGCTGTGAAGCGAAAGTTTATATTTCTGATCGTGATGTTATTGAGGAAGCCAAACAATTAAATGCCACTCGAGCGATTATTGCCATGCGAAAAGCAGCAAAAGAAGCAGAAGGGGGGATTTTTGCGATCGGAAATGCCCCAACTGCTTTATTAGAACTTATTCGTCTTATTAAAGAAGGTGAAGCAAAACCGGGGTTAGTGATTGGACTTCCAGTTGGTTTTGTATCGGCAGCCGAGTCAAAGGAGGAATTGGCGAAACTTGATGTACCATACATTACCAATATTGGTAGAAAAGGCGGTAGTACAGTTACAGTAGCAGCATTAAATGCAATTTCCATTTTAGCTGATCAGGTGTAACCAGATGGCCAAGAGTACAAAAGGCCGAAAGCAGTTACGACAAGGCTATACAACAGGTGCGTGCGCAACTGCAGCAACAAAGGCTGCTTTAACTGTGCTTATTACCGGTGAAACCTTAACAGAAACAACAATTTATTTGCCAGTTGGCAAGTTTGCAACTTTTCAAGTGAAGAATTGTGAAATGTTTGAGCAGAGTGTTATTGCGACAGTGGTTAAAGATGGTGGTGACGATCCTGATGCCACTCATCGAGCATTAATTATGTCGCAAGTAAGTTGGTCCAAACAGCCAGGGATTACTCTAGATGGTGGAAAAGGAGTTGGCCGGGTAACAAAACCTGGCTTACCAATCCCCGTTGGTGAAGCAGCCATTAATCCAGTTCCGCGGAAAATGATTACTGAAACGGTCCAAGATGTGCTTAATAACTATGGTATAGACAAAGGGATTAACGTCATTGTTTCCGTTCCAGATGGAGAGGAGATTGCTAAGAAGACGTTAAATTCTCGCTTAGGAATTATTGGTGGAATTTCAATTTTAGGTACACGTGGGATCGTTGTGCCATTTTCAACATCCGCCTATAAAGCTAGTATTGCGCAAGCAATTCGTGTAGCAAGAGCAAGTAAATGTGAGCATCTTGTGATTACAACTGGCGGACGAAGTGAGAAGTATGCCATGAAGCAGTTTCCAAACCTTCCCGAGGAAGCCTTTATTGAAATGGGAGATTTTGTTGGCTTTGCCGTAAAACAATGTAAAAAACAAGGTGCAAAACGAGTTTCCATGGTCGGGATGATGGGTAAGTTTTCTAAATTGGCTCAAGGAATGATGAATGTTCATTCGAAAAGTTCAACGATTGATTTTAATTTTCTGGCGCAAATTGCGAATGAAGCTGGTGCACCAAATGAGCTTGTAGAAGCAATAAGGGTGGCAAATACAGCATCGCAGGTCGGGGATATGATGTTCGAAAAAGGTTATCTAGCCTTTTTCGAAAAGCTAAGTGTTTATTGTTGTCTTGCTGCTTTAAGAGAAGTAAATGGAAATTTGAACATTGATACGACAATTTATACATTGAACGGAGAATTGTTAGGAAAGGCGGTGCGGTCCAGTGAGACCAGTTAAGATGATCGGAATTGGCGCTGACGGGAAGCAAAGCCTTTTGCCAATATACGAAACGTGGATTTATGAAAGTGAATTATTAGTAGGTGGAAAACGCCAACTTGCATATTTTCCTGATTATACAGGAGAAAAAGTAGTAATTGAAGGCGGATTTCAACCTCTAATTGAACGCTTGCAAACAGAAACAAAAAAAGTAGTAATTTTAGCATCAGGAGATCCACTTTTTTATGGGATCGGAAGCTATCTATCTAGCAAAATAAAGCTCGAAATTTATCCGTATGTAAGCTCTATTCAACTTGCCTTCGCAAAAATTGTGGAACGTTGGCAAGATGCTTATGTCACAAGTATCCACGGGAGAAGCATCAAAGGTTTAGCCCAGCGGATTGACGGAAAAGCAAAAGTAGCGCTATTAACAGATGCCGAAAATTCACCTAAAAAGATTGCAGAGTATTTACTTGCTTTTGGCATGACTGAATATCAGGCGTTTGTAGGTGAAAATTTAGGTGGAGAAAATGAGAGATGCCGCTGGTTGACTCTTGCTGAAATGGCGGAGAGTGAATTTTCTCCTTTAAATGTCGTTATTTTAAAAAAAATTGCTTCAAGTCCGTCATGGTCGCTTGGAATTGATGATGAGGAATTTGTACAAAGAAAGCCAGAAAAAGGCTTAATTACGAAAAAGGAAATTCGAATTTTAAGTATAAGTGCCCTTCGTCTAAAAGAAGACAGTATTGTCTGGGATATTGGTACATGTACTGGATCTATAGCCGTTGAAGCAGGAAAAATTGCTCGTGAAGGCAAAATATTTGCAATTGAAAAAAACAAAGCTGATTTTGAAAACTGTGAGCAAAACTTAATAAAATTTCGCGTCGATGCCACTGTTGTTTGTGATAAAGCACCAAATCGTTTGGACGAGTTTCCCGATCCTGATGCGGTGTTTATCGGGGGAACTGCTGGAGAAATTGACAATATTTTAGACATTTGCTGCCGGCGATTAAAGGCAAAGGGCCGAATTGTTGTAAATGTAGTAACCCTTGAAAATTTAACCGAAGTGATTTCAGCATTTAAACAACGACGTTATAAAACAGAAGTAACCCTTGTACAAATTTCGCGAAGCAAACCAATCTTAAATTTAACAAGGTTTGAAGCTTTAAATCCGATTTATATTATTTGTGCAGAGCGACAGGAAGGAGAATAAATTATGGTAGGTACTTTATATGGAATAGGGGTAGGACCAGGTGATCCAGAACTAATTACTTTAAAGGGATTACGCAAATTAAAAGAATCCGATGTCATTGCCTATCCCAAAAAGCAACGGGGAAGTAAAAGTTATGCCCAAAAAATTATTGAGGAGTATTTTCAACCAGGAGAAAAAGCAATGTTAGGGCTTGTTTTTCCAATGACGAAAGATCAAGAAATATTAGAAAAGAAATGGAGTGAAACGGTCGAAAGCATTTGGGAGGTCGTAGCGACTGGGAAAAATGTTGCTTTTGTAACAGAAGGTGACCCACTCCTATTTAGTACATTTATCCATATGATGCGCTTGATGAAAGAACGTTACCCTGAAGTTAAAATGGAAGTTGTCCCGGGAATTTCATCGATAAATGCTGCTGCATCAAGACTACAAATTCCCCTAGCTGATGGTGATGAACAAGTAGCAATCGTTCCAGCACAAGATGACTATGAAGCAATGAAAAAGGCAATTGAAGAAAATGATTGTGTTATATTCATTAAAGTAGCAAAAGTGATGAATGTAATGCTCCAAATTTTACAGGAGTTAGATTTACTCGCTAAAGCGTCGGTAGTTACAAAAGTAACTTCAGGTGAGGAAATTGTTTGGAACATCGAAGAACTTCCTGGAGCTGAACTAGAATATTTAACCTTAATGGTGGTGAGAAAATGAAGCTATACATCGTCGGTGCCGGACCCGGGGATCCAGATTTGATTACAGTGAAAGGCTTAAAACTTCTCAAGGAAGCTGACGTTGTATTATACGCCGATTCCCTTGTTAGCGAAGCATTAATCACGAATGCTAAACAAACAGCAGAAATTGTGAAAACAGCAGAACTGCATTTAGAAGAAATTGTTGAGATCATGATCAATCGAATTTCTCAAGGGAAGAAAGTTGTGCGGATTCATACTGGTGATCCGGCGATGTACGGAGCAATTATGGAGCAAATCGGACTTTTGAAACTGGCAGGTATAGGTGTGGAAATTATCCCAGGAGTCAGTTCTGTATTCGCAGCCGCAGCCGCAGCTGGAGCTGAATTAACCATTCCGGATTTAACACAAACGGTTATCTTAACACGAGCAGAAGGGAGGACACCAGTTCCGGAATTTGAGAAGTTACGCAATTTAGCACAACATCATTGTACGATTGCCCTCTTTTTAAGTGCAACTTTAACAAAAAAAGTAATGAACGAATTTTTAACAGCTGGTTGGAGCAAAGATACTCCTGTTGTCGTTGTGTATAAAGCAACCTGGCCTGACGAAAAAATTATTCGGACAACAGTTGAGAATTTAGATGAAGCGATGCGTACAAATGGAATTCGCAAGCAAGCGATGATTTTAGCAGGGTGGGCACTTGATCCAAACATTTATGACCAAAATTACCGTTCCAAGCTTTACGATAAAACATTTACGCATGGCTTTCGTCAAGGAGTGGACGGATAATGATCAGCTTACAAGAAGGAGAAGCGCCTTTCGTTAAACAACAAGGAGATTATGCGGTTGTAGCGATTACAAAACATGGGGTTAAGATTGCCAGAAAGCTTGGATGCTCCCTGCCGAATACTGATGTTTATTATCTGAATAAATTTGAAATTGGTGATGAAGCTGCTCGCGGTATTCAACTATTTACAGGAAGTGTTCGTTTACTTTTGCCAACGTTGTTTGCTACATATAAAGGCTTGATCTTAATTGTTTCCCTCGGAGCGGTAGTGCGAATGGTTGCCCCGCTCTTACAGGACAAAAAGGTTGATCCTGCTGTTGTTGTCATTGATGATAAAGCAGAGCATGTGATTAGCGTTTTATCAGGACATCTTGGTGGAGCAAATCAGTTAACACAACAAGTAGCCACCATTCTCGAGGCGCGTCCGGTGATTACAACGGCCTCTGATGTTCAGCAAACTATTGCTGTTGATTTATTTGGAAAACAATTTGGCTGGATAACGGAAGCAACAGAGAAGTTAACATCAGTTAGTGCTGCCGTTGTTAATGAAGAGAAAATCGCAGTCGTCCAAGAATCTGGAGAAAAAGCTTGGTGGAATTATGATCGTCCACTTCCAAAACATTTTCATGTATATCCTTCGATTGCTAAAGCAATTGCTGCCAAGCCAAAAGCAGCTTTAATCGTGACTCATCGAAAGCTTTCGGACCAGGAAAATGCTCTGCTTGAAAATGGCGTTTTATATCGGCCAAAGGTAATTGTCCTTGGAATTGGCTGTAATCGAGGGACTGCTACAGAAGAGATTGAATCGGTCATTTGCACCACATTAAAAGAACTAAACTTTTCAATTAAGAGTGTAAAAGCTGTTTGTACAATTGATCTAAAAAAAGATGAATTTGGCTTACTTGAGGTCGTTAATAAATACAATTGGGAGTTTATTTATTATACTCCTAACAAACTAAATGAAGTGAAAATTGAACAGCCTTCGGAAACGGTCTTTAAGTATACCGGATCATACGGGGTAAGTGAACCGGCTGCGAAACTTTACAGCCAGGCCGAAAAATTAGCACTCGTTAAGAAAAAGTCAGGGAATGTGACAATTTCTGTAGCAATAATGACTACATGATTTAGAGTAAGAAAGGAAGAAAACTATGGGTAATCGTAGACTCGTCATTGCTGGTACTGGGAGTGGTGTTGGAAAAACGACGGTAACCATTGGAATTATGGCAGCATTGCGAAAAAAAGGCTATATTGTTCAAGGGTTTAAATGTGGACCAGATTATATTGATCCAACTTACCATACAGCAGTAACCGGAAGAATTTCGCGAAACATTGATAGTTGGATGCTCAATCAAGATATGGTAAAAGAGATTGTCATTCGAGCGAGCAAAGGAACCGATATTTCGATTATCGAAGGTGTTATGGGATTTTTTGATGGGAAAAATCCTGAAAATAATGAGGGCACAACAGCCGAGGTTAGTTTGATTACAAACAGTCCCGTCGTCCTTGTCGTCAATTGTGCAAGTATGGCTCGTAGTGCAGCGGCGATTGTAAAAGGCTTTCAATCCTTTCTCGCAGAAGCAAGTATTGTTGCTGTGATCGCTAATCGTGTCGGTAGTGAGGGACATTTTCAGTTAGTTAAGAAGGCCATCGAGCAAGAATGCGAGATACCAGTTATTGGTTATTTAATGAAAGAGAATAACATTAGTATTCCTGAACGACATTTAGGCTTAATTCCCTCAATAGAACGGGGGGAACTCGATTCTTTTTTTGATAAACTAGGGGATTTAGTCCTTGAGACGATTGATATTGAAAAGCTATATGAATTAGCCCGAGCTCCACAACTTAAGATAGAAACGTCGCAATTTTCCAAAAGAGCGAATGAACATGTGCGGATTGCTGTTGCTCGCGATGCTGCGTTTAATTTTTATTATCAAGAAAATCTTGAGCTACTACAAGCTTATGGGGCTGAGATCATCGAATTTTCTCCATTAAATGGGGAAATCCTGCCAGATGCAGTCGATGGCTTATATATTGGCGGTGGATTTCCTGAAGAATTTGCAGAACAATTAGCGCTTCAACAAGAAGTTAAACAATCGCTGAAAACAGCGATTGAAAAAGGATTACCTACTTTAGCTGAATGCGGTGGCTTTATGTTCTTAACCGACGCAATTGAAACAACGAATGAGCAAAGCTTTCCGATGGTTGGAGTAATTCCTGGAGTTGCGAAGATGCAAACGAAATTAGCAGCGCTAGGATATCGTGAAATTGTTGGAGAAGGTGGGAATTTTCTCCTGAAAGGAAATGTTCATGCAAAAGGGCATGAATTTCATTATTCAACTTTTCAGCCAAACAAGCAGATCCAACCAGCCTACCAAACAAAAGGATTGCGTGGGACGAAAAAAGAAGGTTATTTAAAGGAAAATTTAGTGGCTGGATATACCCATTTTCACTTTGGTTCATGTCCAGAAATGGTCGCGAATTGGATTGAACAATGTCTAATGCAAAAAAATTAGTCTTGGACAAAATGATAATAGGAAAAAAACTGCTACAAGTTGTAGGAGTTTTTTTATTGAACTTGATATTCTAAACCTGTATAAATCACAGGAGGAATATGTTAACAACATCAATACAATTATAATAGTTTTAATCGAAAAAGGTTATCATATTATTTTTTTTTGTGGTAAATTAGTAGAGAGAATATTTTAAAAATAAAAAATATATTGGAAAAGTTATGTAATAAGCAGGGGGGGTAGAAATGTTATTAGTTTGTAAAAGTCATATAACACAGGGGTTACAATATCTTCAAGCGCCCCATATTATACCGATAAAAGATGAAAATTTTAAAGGTTGCTGTGTTTTTTGTGAAAGTAAAGCTGATTATAAACTATTTTATTCAGTTCCGATCTCCAAAAGTCACAGGTTGCAAGTTCAAGAATTAATTCAGAAAAAGAACGTAGTTAGTGGCAAAAAATAACGAATTACTTTTAATCTTACATACGTATCGTATGTAAGTTTTTTGTTTTACGTAAGGAAGTATAAATTTTTAGCAATGCAGTTAATTCGACGTGGTGAAAAAGTATAAGAAAAACTAAGCTTTAAGACATGGTGAAAGCCAAGTTTTTCTAATTTATAAAGATAAAAATTTTTTAACAAGAAAAGGATGAATTTAAAACAGCTAAATTGTCTATCCTATTTAGTGCAGAGGAGGTGAAAGATTATGGCAAAAGATGTTTTATGTGAAGTGAGCAACTGTGTACACTGGTCAAACGGTAACAAGTGTGATGCTGACTCAATTTATGTAATAAGTAATCGTGGGAAAGAAGCTTCAAAACAAGAAGAAACGGACTGTAAAACTTTTGAAGCAGGAATGTAATATTTGTTAGAAATGGGTGGTTATGCGACTGCCCATTTTTCTTTATTAGTATTGATAACTAATTTCAATTATATACATATAAAAAAAAATTTCTGATTTTTTCTCTCTTTATTTTTTAATGCTAACGATGCAAAGCCAACCCAAAAAGAAAGTGTGCTAATAATCTAAATCATTAGCACACTTTCAATCTATTTTTTTAATTTGGTAAGAGTCTGTCGCCGCTAGGCAGGCGCTCTGCGCTTTTCTTATTATTTAATAATTCGGGCGAATTCTGCTCCAAATTGAATGGAGCGTTCTTTGTCTGCGCCTTCTGGTAGGTTTTCTACCTTTAAGCCTTCCAATGCTAGTTTACCACCTTTTTCTTTGATTAAATCTTCGAGAATGTCAACAGCCCCGCAGAAGATGGCATATGATGTGTCTCCAGTTCCAAATATACCAAATGTCTTACCGCTTAAATCTCCAGCTTCGATTTCGTCATATAAGTCGAGAAATTCATCTGGCAGAGCTCCGTCTCCCCATGTATAGGCTCCAAATAAAATTGCATCATATTCTTGAACGGTACTAAAGTCAACATCAACTACATCTTTCTTATCTACCGATACCCCTTCTGATGTTACTCCTTGCTCAACTAAATTAGCTTGTTCTTCTGTGTTACCTGTCATGCTTGCATAAACTAATAAAACTTTACTCATTGTTAAATTCCTCCTAAATATTTAATGATGGATAAGCTGTTGTAATTCTGAATTTGCGTATAAGGACGTATACAATCCAGCTACTAAAAATTCACTTTGGTGATTTGAAACTCTCCATCCGTGCCCATGAACAATTGCACATGGTACAATTCTTTTTTCATCTAAGTAAACTCGAGAAACTTTTCCAACTCCATTTATATCTTGTGAGGTAGTGGTATAAAGAAAACCATCACTTTCAGAAAGGTCTAAATAGCAGCGTTCTTGATCCTCACTTTCACACGTATCCCACTCGCAATTTTGCTTAAATAAGTTGGAAGTATGGCAATAATCAATCGTTCCTTTAAAACCTTTACAAGTGCCAGTTGCCGAAACGAGATAATGCTTATGTTTAAGAATGGAAGCTATCATTCTAGTATCCTTTTTGACCCGAACAATTTCATAGCGATCTAGATTTATTCGCCAAATTCCACCATATTTTTGGTGAACTTTTGTCCCGACATAGACATCTTGATTGTCTAAAAGGATCGAGCGAATTGAAGGCTTATTCACACCTAAACCATGAAATAGTTGTAGAGTTTTCCACGTTTGCCCAAAGTCAGTCGATAGAAACAATACATGATTTCCGTGTGTTACTACCGTTCCTTTATGGTTTGCACAAATGCTCCAAATGGATCCTAGCGTAGGTAATGAAATACAATCCCACGTTCTCCCATAATCTAAACTACGAATAAAAGTACCCTTATCACCAACTCCGTATACAATATTTTCAAGAAAAGTTAAATCTAATATCCGATTCTCGAGTTGTAATAATTTTTTTTCGGTACCATCTTTTTTGATTAGTGAGATCCCGTTATTAATAGCTAGAAAATATTCGCCATTTAAAGCTTTTGTTACAGCAGTAGCGGCAGAAAAACATTGGGAAATTCTCATGATATGCCTCCTTATCGTGAAATCTTGGAGAAAAAAGGATAAGTAATTGATAACCACTTTCATTCTCAACTACTATTCTATTGCTATTGATAATCGTTGTCAATGGATATTGAAAAATAATTTCTTTAGTTTGTCATTGAAGGCTCTGGACCAATACTAATGTTAATGTAGAAGTTGACATGTAATTAACAATATGGTAAATAAAGATAAGGATTAGCACTCGTTTTATTAGAGTGCTAATATTGTTAAACTTTACTTTGGAATATTTAATTTAGCTTGAGAGGAGAATTGTTCGTGTCGAAAACACAGTTTAAAGCAGAATCAAAACGATTATTAGAAATGATGATTAACTCAATTTATACGCAAAAAGAGATTTTCTTACGAGAATTAATTTCAAATGCGAGCGATGCGATTGATAAAATTTATTATAAAGCCTTAACAGACTCTAATTTAACTTTTGCTAAAGACCAGTACTTTATTAAAGTTGAGGTAGATAAAGATAAGCGAATCTTAAAAATTAGCGATACTGGAATTGGAATGTCTAAAGAAGATTTAGAAAACAATCTTGGAACAATTGCGAAGAGTGGATCTTTTGCCTTCAAAAATCAAACAGAATTGAAAGATGGTTATGATATCATTGGTCAGTTTGGTGTAGGATTTTATGCAGCGTTTATGGTTGCAGACGTTGTAACAGTGGTAAGTAAAGCTTTAGGAAGTGAAGAAGCATATAAGTGGGAATCAGAAGGTGCAGAAGGGTATACGATTGTGCCATGTGAGAAAGATTCAGTGGGAACAGTAATTAGTTTGAAAATAAAAGACAATACTGAAGATGAGTCTTACGATGAGTTTCTTGAAGAGTATCGCTTAAAAGGGATCGTTAAAAAGTATTCGGACTTTATTCGCTATCCAATCAAAATGGATGTAACACAGAGAAAGTTAAAAGAAGGAAGCGAAAACGAATATGAAGATCATACGGAGGAACAAACGATTAACAGTATGGTACCGATTTGGCGAAAAAATAAAAGTGAGTTGACAACAGAAGATTACGAAAATTTCTATACAGAAAAACATTATGGTTTTGATAAACCGTTACAACACGTTCATATTAGTGTTGATGGACCAATTCGTTATCATGCGATCTTATATATCCCGGAAACTACTCCTTTTGATTATTATTCAAAAGAATTTGAGAAGGGACTTGAGTTATATTCTAGCGGCGTCTTAATTATGAATAAATGTGCTGATTTATTGCCAGATTATTTTAGCTTTGTTAAAGGGATGGTTGATTCTGAAGACTTATCGCTTAACATTTCCAGAGAAATGTTACAGCATGATCGCCAATTAAAGCTTATTGCCAAAAACATTAAAAACAAAATAAAAAGTCAACTGCAAAGTTTATTGAAAAATGAACGTGTGAAATATGAAACGTTTTACAAGTCGTTTGGTAGACAGTTGAAATTTGGGATCTATAATGACTATGGAATGAACAAAGATGAACTTCAAGACTTGTTAATGTTCTACTCCTCAAAAGAAAAAAAGCTTGTAACACTTGCCGAATATGTCTCAAGAATGCCAGAGGATCAAAAATATATATACTATGCTTCTGGAGAAACATACGAGCGGATTGAAAAAATGCCGCAAACGGAGCTAATTACTGAAAAAGGTTATGAAATCTTATATTTCACTGATGACATCGATGAATTTGCGATTAAAATGGTGATGAAATATCAAGAGAAAGAATTTAAATCTGTTTCAAGTGGTGATTTAGGAATTGAGGAAGTAGATCAAGCAAAGGATGAAAAAGAGGTAACTGAAAACAAAGAGCTATTTGAGTATATGAAAAACATTCTTGCTGGAAAAGTGAAGGATGTTCGAATTTCAAAACGTTTAAAAACACATCCAGTTTGCTTAGCTACTGAAGGTGAAGTAACGATTGAAATGGAAAAAATCTTAAATGCAATGCCTGATAATCAAAATATTAAAGCTGATAAAGTGCTAGAAATTAATAGCAACCACGAAGTTTTTACATCACTTAAAGAAGCTTTTGCAACTGATAAAGAAAAGGTATCACTATATACAAATCTTCTTTATAATCAAGCTCTACTAATTGAAGGATTACCAATCAATGATCCAGTAGAATTTACAAATGATATTTGTAAAATCATGGTTTAGTCAAAAAAATCGACACTCACATTTTTAGTGGGTGTCGATTTTTTAGCTAAAAGAAAAAAAGTATCATATTATTAAACTTTGAATGCTGTCTAGCTCCGAGTCGCTAAGCGGGCGCTCTGCGCTTTTCTACTTATCGTAGCGAACCTTATTTAGACGTAATAAATGTTCCATTCTTTCTAATTTTGTTCTCTCCATTTGTTTAATTATCTCAAGGATCTTAAGTTCAATACGGGAAATAGCGACATAAACATTTTCTTTTTGTTGTAGTTGTTGCTCAAGTGTTAAGGAAATGTATGAATGCAATAAATTTGGCAAATCCTCTCGAAGGACTCGTTTTATTAAATGACGATCTTCTATATCTAAAAGGTGAAAATCGGGGGTGATTTTCTCAACATGAGCGATAACCTTCTCTAAGCGATTTTCAATCATTGGATCAAGGGCAAAACTGTGGTTAAAGTTTGTGATTCGTTTCATTTCCACAAGTAAATTTTGCAACTCTATTTGGTTTTCTGACAAATGACTATTCGTTACTTGTGATTGAATTTCATGTTCGTGATGTTTCACTAATCTTCCAATAAGCGCATCATCTAACCTATCTAATTGATCATAAATTCTGTGTAAAAAAGGAGAGCGTTTCACAGAGCGAATGAATGATTGACCTTGATATAAATAGTAAATCGTCCCCTCGACGATTTTGCCAACATTGTTATGTGACTTGTAAATCTTTCGATAAATATCAATAATGATCCTTTTTTTAATCGGCGCTTCGGAACCTTTTTGATCACTAATATCAAGCTTTATCCGCTTCTTTTTAATTTTTACTAAAAGTTTAAATTGAGTTGTTTTTCGTTTAAAAGCCCGATTTAATTGTTTTATTTCCGTAAGCTGAATGATTTCGTCGATAAATCTTTCTGTTTCCAAAAGAAGGGCTTGACTATACTGATCAGAAAGAAAGTCGTCTTTTAATGGCTTAAGTCTGTCTGGTAGAAAACTTTCCAGAAAAGAGATTTCAGATAAACGCGAAAATAAAGGCATGATAAACCTTCCTCACTTGTTAATCTAATAATTTTTGTTTCATTTGTTGATTTAGTTCATCTAATTCAAGAATAACCTTTTTCCCAGATTCGATAATTCGTTCATTTGAACTTTCAGTAATTTTAATCGCTGCATATACATCTTCATAGGCTTTACGGAACGATTGGATCGCAATTGCTGGTTCTTCCAACATTTTCAAAGTATCCTCAGTGTTCGACTTTAATAATTGAGCGTTTGAAAGAAGCATTGCTTCCGTAGCTTCATTTACATTCTTCACCGCATTAATGACTGTTTTTTGATTATTTAATGCTAACTGAATCGAGGCTGTAACTGTGATAATGTTTTTTGTCATGGTAACAGCATTAAAAATGGCTTCTTCTAACTTATCGTTATTTTCGACGATGATATCAACGCTTGCTAACGATTGTTGTAAAACAAGTACCGCTTGCGACATATTTTTTATTCGGGAGATGACTTTTTGTTGTCCCTTCATTAACACTGTTTTTTTGTCTGTCCAGACTTCGTCTGTCATTTTTTCTTCTAGCAACGTATTCAATTTTTTGCCAATCTCTATTTGGTCGTTAAGACTATTTATACGTGAAATTGCAACTTCTTTTAGTTGAGAAAGCATGACATTATCTTCTTGTAATTTATCTTTACCAACTAATAGCACACCGATAATGTTTTCAATCTGTGATTCAACAGTTTTATACTTTTTGGCATATTGTTCGATAGGGTTTCTTCTTAAAAAGCGATCAATAACACCTTTTATTTGGCTTTTTTTCAAATGACTTGGTTCGAGTTCGGTCACGATTTCGCGAAGACGATGTAAATTTTTAGGTAGATCATTATTTGGTTGATCCATCATTTCTTTTACTGGACGTTTCAATGCTTCTAACGATTCTCCGGCATTTTTTTGTTCTTCAGCACCTAAAGCATTTAGTCGTTCTAATAGACGATTAATATCTTCTTCACTATTTAATGGTTGAAAATACTCTTTTACTTTTTCATCTATATTTAACTTGAATTTATTGTCTACTTCCATGAATATCCCTCCAAACTTAACTGTTAATAAATACGAATAAGATAAAAAAATGTTTCATTATGTACTAATTTCACCTGATTATATACTGGAAATAGGCTCACTTCAAGGTTATATCAATTTTTGGATCGTTATCTATACTGTACTACTTTTCATAGACTTTTTGTTTAGATATGGTAAAATGAGAGAAAGAAATAAGTCAAGTTTTTCTAATTAGGAGCGTTACATATGAAACTTTGGTTAACGAAACTTTCGGTCGTAATTATTACCTTTATGACTTTTGGTTTGTATATTCCGCCAACATACTTAGATGCAGAAGCTTGTGATCAGGAAATTAGCATCAATGATCGTCGAGAACCATTTTCTGAGTCAACAATTGAAAATTTTAACGAATGTTATAATGAAAGGGTACATGAAGAAGCAGAAACTATAACTGTTCATGAGCAGTTTGTTTCTCATGTTTTAGAACAAGCAAAACAGCAATCGTTTCAGAAGTTTGGCCCGAAAATTTCTAATATAGTTGGGGATGAATTTTTAGCTGTTATTTTACCTAAGATTGAAGAGGTAATTCTCAACTTAGCCAGTGAAGCAACAGCTGATGAATTAGTAAAATATGAGGTGACAGAGAAACCAGCAAATGGTTATGGAGAAAAAATATTTCATATCTATGATCAACAAACAAACAAAGATGTCGCTCGTTTTCATGTGCATCGAGTGAATCATCCGCGCAATGGTCATACATTTAACTTTCATTACCATTTAGTAAAGGATCAATTTGAACAACATTATCATTTAGGAGATATTTATTGGGATAAAAATACTCCTCCTAAATGGATGTCATAGCATAGTGTAGAATATCTAAAATAGTTCATGTATACTAGTGAGGAAAGAAAGGAACTATTCATATAATCTATTTATTTTAAGGAGGGTATAACATATGGGTCTTTCAAATATTGGTATTCCAGGCTTGGTATTAATTCTTATCATGGCATTAATGATTTTTGGCCCTAAGAAATTGCCGGAATTAGGAAGGGCTGTCGGGCAAACATTAAAAGAATTTAAGGCATCGACACGTGAATTAACGAAAGATATTGCTGAAGAGTTTGAAGATGAAAAACCAAATACAAAAAAGCAATTATAAATGAAGCTTGTTTTAACATCCTAAGGGATTAATAGATTACTTGAAAAACTATGGCTTCCTTATAAAGGACTTGCACTAAAGCTAAGTTTTTCTAATGTTGTTTAAGGAGCTGGGAAGCATGACTGATCAAAGTATGGATCTCCTTGATCATTTAGATGAACTTCGAAAACGGATCATCATTAGTTTAGTGGCGTTTGTTGTATTTTTTATCGCAGGCTTTGTGTTTGTTAAAGACATTTACGAATGGTTTGTGAAAGATTTAGAAATGCCATTGACTGTTTTAGGACCATTAGACATTATTTACGTTTATTTTTTGCTTGCTGGTGTAATAGCAATTGCTTTAACTGTTCCGGTAATTATTTGGCAAATTTGGTTATTTGTCAGACCTGCATTAACAAAACATGAGCGTAGAATCACATTAACATATATCCCCGTATCGTTTTTATTGTTTATATTAGGACTAGCATTTGGT
This sequence comes from Anaerobacillus sp., assembly GCA_036676095.1. Taxonomy (GTDB): domain Bacteria; phylum Bacillota; class Bacilli; order Bacillales; family Anaerobacillaceae; genus Anaerobacillus. The sequence continues at coordinate 109,491 of JAKFDP010000008.1, forward strand.
TATTTTATTGTTCTACCTCTCGTTTTAAATTTCTTGACGAGTCTAGGCGGAGAAATGTTTACTATCATGTATACGACAGATAATTATTTTCAGTTTGTGATAAGAATGACCATTCCGTTCAGTATTTTGTTTGAAATGCCTTTAGTTGTCATGTTTTTAACAAGTTTAGGGATAATAACTCCAAAAGCAATGCAAGTTAATCGAAAATATGCATTCTTTTTTATTGTTGTTATTTCAGTGGTTATCACTCCACCTGATTTTATTTCAGACATATTAGTTATGATACCTTTAGTTCTTTTATATGAAATTAGTATTGTTATTTCGACAATTGTTTATCGAAAGAAGTTGAAGCGAGAACAAACACTAGAACATGAAGTTGAATAAAAAACACTTGGAAAAACCGGCTAATCTTAGGATTAAGCCGGCTTTTTATTATACGTTAAGAAAGTATAACGTTATTGAACTTTGAATGATGTCTAGCTCCGAGCGCCAGCGGCTCGAGGTCAAATAACCTGTCAGATTAGAAAAACTTGGCTTTTCGCCAGTCAAATAGCGAAAGCCTTAGTTTTTCTTATACTATCAACCGAACCGATATTAATTCAGATAGTATAAAAAGTGACAAAGCGCACTTTTTACTACCAGAACATTTGCTTGTCGCCGCTAAGCGGGCGCTCTGCGCTATTTTTTAGCAAGAATGTTTATTAGATAAATTGTCAGTTTCCATTGGAAAATAATTAGGGAACAATGTACTAAATGTGTCACAAATTTAAACCGTAAAATAACGTATAGTTAATATTACAGGGGCGAAATTTTCACTTATCATAGATCCTAATAAATGGGGAGTGGAGTTGATCATGTACGTTGTTTTGTCTATTGTCAAATCCATATTTTTAGGATTAATTGTGGCATATATAAGTTTAATCGGGACATTCCTTGGACATACATTATTAGGATTTTCTGGGAGAGAACAGTCTGATCAATTTTACTTATCTAATATGATAATAACAGTCTTTATCGCTATTTCAGTTGGAGAATTGTATAAAAAGCTAAATCAACCGTATATAGAGAGAGCGATTTGTATTTTTATTTATCATTACTTCTTTTTTTATGGATTTAGTTTTTTCGATAAAATTGGTGGTGGGAATCAATTAATGGTGGTGTCTGATTTAATCAGTCAAATTGTACCTGCGTTATTTTTTGCGTTAAGTGTTGCATTTTTTTGGCAACCTAGACAACATGATGTTTCTTTTTTGCAACAATTAAAATGGTATTTTCAAAATACACGATATGAAATTTGGTTCATCAAATTTTTACTGGGGTGGCTAGTCTTCATCCCGATTTCTTACTTTACAAATTTATTAATTTTACCATTTTTAGAACAGTATAGTCCAAATATCGTCCAAAGTGATTCTCATATGGTGTGGTTGTTAAAACTATTTATGGGCGGAGTATTTGTACTTGTAACTTTACCGATATTTATAAGATGGACATATTCAAAAACAGCTCTTTTATCATGGATTGGTTTTCCGATATTCTTACAAATAGCTGTATCACCGGCTTTGGTGGAATTTTGGTTGCCAATCGGTTTTCGCTTCCCGGTTTTTATCCAAAATACAGTAATATCCTTATTAATGGCCATTTTTTATGTTCATTTATATTTTATACCTAAAGAAGATGAAATAATTGATGATCAATTTAAATGGTTGTACTAAAACTGTTTCTATGACAGTTTTTTATTAGGGAAGTATAATTTTTGAAACTTTGAATGATGTCTAGCTCCGAGCGCCAGCGGCTCGAGGTCAAATAACCTGTCAGATTAGAAAAACTTGGCTTCTCGCCAGCCAATAGCGAAAGCCTTAGTTTTTCTTATACTATCAACCGAACAGTTTATTTTTCGGATAGTATAAAAAGTGAAAAAACGCCACTGTGCTCCTGCGCCGCTTCGCTTGCTCGTCGCAAAGCTGCAAAGAAGCCATTGCAAGAAGTAGCTTTACTGCCAGAACATTTGCTTGTCACCGCTAAGCGGGCACTCTGCGCATTTCATTGTTCATATAGTTATCAATGAAAATGTGATTTTGGTCACATTTCATTTTTTTTGTAACAGTTACAATTATCTTAAAAGTTGTTAAACTTTTCTTTATTTTTAAAAAATTAATATGCAAAGGAGGCTCATTATGAAGGGGCTCGGAATGCTTAAAACCGTGATTGGAGGATTAGCTGCTTATGAACTGTTAAAGTTGTTGAAAGTAGGAAGCAAACAAGTTTTAAGACCTCCGGGAGCTGGTGATGAAGATGAATTCCTTGCTTTATGTACTCGATGTGGAAAATGTAACCTGGCTTGTCCGTATAAATCTATTCATATGGGTACGAGTGATTTAGGATTAGGGCTAGGAACCCCCTTTATTAATGCTCGAGAATCACCGTGTTGGCTTTGTGAAGATTTTCCATGTGTAGAAGCATGTCCAACGACAGCGCTTAGTGGAATCAAAAAACGTAGAGATGTCGAGATGGGTGTAGCGGTCATTGATAAAAAGGCCTGTATTTCTTATCAAGGCATGCGTTGTGAAGTTTGCTATCGAGAGTGCCCCCTAATTGATGAGGCGATTAAACTTGATATTTATTTAAAGCCTGATGATGCCACACATGCTATTTTTGGTCCTGTAATTGATCCGGAAAAATGTGTAGGCTGTGGGATTTGCGAACACAAATGTGTTGTCAACAATCCTGTTGCTATCAAAGTTGAACCACGTAAGGCAGGTGGTTTATTTTGAAGAAATGGTTAATTATTAGAAAGCTTGTTCAATTTCTAGTATTGTTGTTATTTTTGTCGCCGCTATTTTTAGTTGAGGTTGCTGGAACAAACTTTTTTTATGGCTCACTGTCATCCTCTGAAGTTTTTGGAATTCGACTTTCAGATCCACTAGGAGCATTAAGTGTAACGTTAGCCGCAAAGAAAGTTGTTTGGAGCTTTATTTTCTCAGCATCTATCGTTTTTTTATTTTATTTTTTAATTAGTGGGCGAGTTTTTTGTAGCTGGGTATGCCCAGTGAATACATTTCTTGAGTTTATTGACTCGATAAGAAAGCGCTTTAAAAAGCTACCAGATGTTCATTTTAACTTAAATACAAAGAAATATATTGCCATACTTATATTATTTTTGTCCTTTATTGGCCGAGTACCTATTTTTGAACTTATTTCTCCTATAAGCAATACAATTCGAAATCTTTTGTTTGGCTGGGGAATGGGTCTTTATATCATCTTTGCAATTGTTTTATTTGACTTTTTTATTTCAAAAAGAGGTTGGTGTAGATACTTTTGTCCAGTTGGTGGTTTCTACTCAACTATAGGTAAAGCTGGACAATTTAGGGTCAAGATTGACAATGAAAAGTGCATTAGCTGCATGCAGTGTAAAAAAGTATGCTTTTCACACCCGTCAATTTTAGATCCTGCGATTAACGGAGAGTATTCTTACGTTACATCAGGTGATTGTAGCCTATGTGGAGCTTGTATTGATACATGCACCCATAAAGCTTTATCAATTGGTCTTCGACCGTATAAGCAAAAAGAGCAACAAATTCAAATTCCAAATGAGGTTAAGGGGGAAAAGTTGTAATGGAACTAACTCGTAGAAGTTTGCTAAAAGCAGCAGCAATTTCTTCAGCAATGATTGCAGCAGGATGTACGCAAAAAGAGGTATCCACTCCAAATACGAAAGAACCTGAAAAAGACCCTGTGGAAGTAGAGGCTCAATCGATTGAACCTGATGAGTGGAAAATAACAGTCTGTCGCTATTGCGGAACTGGCTGTGGCGTTCTCGTAGGTGTAAAAAATCAAAAAGTAATTGCGGTAAAAGGAGATCCAGAAAACCGCTCAAGTAGAGGATTAAACTGTATTAAAGGATATTATTTAGGGAAAATATTATTCGGTCAAGACCGTTTAACTAAACCGTTAATTCGTGAGGATAACTCAAAAAAGGGAACAATGGACGGTTTCCGTGAAGCGTCATGGGAAGAAGCACTTGATTTAGTAGCTAACAAACTTAAAGAAGCTTATGAGGCTGATCCTCAATCAATTGCTTTTTGGGGTTCAGGTCAACAAACGATTCATGAAGGATATGCATCGGTAAAGCTTTGGAAAGTAGGTTTACAGAATAATAATATTGATCCTAACGCGAGACTTTGTATGGCTAGTGCAGTTGCTGGTTTTATGTCAACTTTCCAATCCGATGAGCCTATGGGTTGTTATGATGACTTGGATCAAGCAGATGTATTTGTGACATGGGGAGCAAATATGGCCGAAATGCATCCAGTATTATATTCGCGCTTAACAGCTAGAAAGCTCTCAGGTCCTAACGTTTTACACTATGACTTAACGACTCGTTACTCACGAACAAGTGAAACCGCTGATAAAGTATTGATTTTCCGACCTCAGACCGATTTAGCGATTGCTAATTCAATTGCCAATTATTTAATTAAAACAGATTCATATGATAAGGAATTTGTTAAGCAACATTGTCAATTTAAAGCAGGGACTGAGAATTTAGGCCATTCAATTAAAGATGATTATGATGGAACGGATATTGGAAAAGCGTCAGGGGATAGCTGGACGATTACATTTGAGGAATTTAAGAAAAGCGTGAGCAAGTATACATTTGAGTATACATCCAAACTTTCAGGTGTAGCTGTCGCCGATTTAGAAGCTTTAGCGAAAGAGTTTGCAGATCCTAATAAAAAAATTATGTCAACATGGACAATGGGTGTTAACCAGCATACTCGCGGCACTTGGATGAACAACTTAATTTATAACATTCACCTATTAACAGGAAAAATTAGTCAGCCGGGAAGTGGTCCATTTTCTTTAACAGGACAGCCAAGTGCTTGTGGCACGGCTCGTGAAGTAGGGGTCTTCTCACACCGCTTGCCTGCAGATTTATTAGTAAACAATCCGGACCATCGACGCTTTAGCGAAATGATCTGGAAATTACCAGAAGGCTATTTAGATGCCATTGAAAAGCCAGGATTCCATACGGTAAAAATGTTTAGAGAGTTAGGGAATGGCAAAGTGAAGTTTCTCTGGAGTATGTCAAATAACTGGGGACAAACAATGCCAAAAACAAACCGCTTTCGCGGTGTTGATGCAGATGGAAAAGGGGTTATTGACGGCTTTATCGTTGTTTCCGATGTGTACCCGACTCGTTCGACAGAGATGGCTAATGTTGTCTTTCCAGCAGCAATGTGGGTAGAGCGTGAAGGGATGTTTGGTAACGCTGAACGTCGTAACTCCATCTTTGAAAAGTGTCAAGAACCACCGGGTGAAGCAAAATGGGACCTTTGGGCAATTGTTCAAGTAGCAAAGCGTGTTCTTACAGGAAAGAAAATTGGCGACCATGATGCATTTGATTTGATCTTCGGTAAGCTAGGTACTGACATCTGGGATTATGACAAAAAGGATTTGAAAGAAAATCAAACAGAAGTATGTCGAAATCTTTGGGAAGAATACAGGTTGTTTTCAAGTCCACATTTACATCCAGACGTTCGTGTACAACAATTAGGTCACAAACTTAAAACGAGGGCAAAACAATTAGCTCCATACGATGAGTATTTAAAACAACATGGCATTCGTTGGCCGGTTCGTGAAGTGAATGGTAAGTGGTTAGAAACAAAGTGGCGTTATGCAAACGGAAAGCAAGAAGAGGGCTTTGATCAAATCGGAGTTGAAACATTTGGTGAAGCTGGCAAATACAAAAATATTGATTTTTATAAATCAGAGAATCATCGCCCATCAGTCATTTTTAGACCATTTGAAGATGCTGCTGAAATACCGGATAAAGAGTATCCATTCTGGTTGTGTACTGGGCGCGTTCTTGAACACTGGCATAGTGGTACAATGACCCGTCGCGTTCCTGAATTGCATAAAGCGATGCCAGAAGCATTTTGTGAAATTCATCCTGAGGATGCCGAAAGTTTAGGAATTAAAAATAAAGATTGGGTGATTGTAAAGTCTCGACGCGGGGAAACAAAAGTTAAAGCAGTAATAAATGGTCGTGGGAAACCACCAAAAGGACTAGTTTATGTTCCATTCTTTGCAGAAGAAACATTGATTAATGACACTACACTAGATGCATACTGTCCTATATCTAAGCAACCTGATTTTAAAAAATGTGCTGTAAAAGTCATTAAGGCATAGAAGGAGGAATACCATGAAGAAACAAAATTACTTTTTATTTGCTGTCTCTGTAGGGATATTAATTTTCTCAATTGTCATTGGTATTGCTCGCTTTAAAGACTTTGAAAGTACACCAAATGTGGCACAAAACCAAGAACAAAGTCAAGAATCCACTGTTAAACAACCTGATACGATTGAAGTACCACAATTAAATGAAGAAAGAGCAGATGCTGCCACAATGGTCTTAATAACTGCTCCACCGCTACAACCGCTCGATCATCAAGATAGATGGAACCCAGAATTATTACATCAAAGTTGTTTAGTTTGTCATGAAAATGCGGCAACTGGAGCTAGAGAAATTCCAATCGATCATTACACAGATCAAGATCGCAAGAAAGGAATATTTGGACCAAGATCAGTCTGTATTACTTGTCATGCTCAACAATCGGGGGATATGAAACCAGCGTTTAATCGAGAAAGCTAAATTTTTGCTCATGGAGGTGTAGGTATTGGTCATTTCAGGATTTTTGCTAATCACAGTTAAAGGAAAAACAGCCGTCGTCATTGAACAACTACAGAAACTTCCGGGGGTAGAAATTCATCATATTGAACAGGAGGTTAAAGTAATATTAACGCTGGAAGCCCCAACCGTTGATGATAGCTATCGAATTGGGGAAGCATTTAAGGAAATTGATGGAATCGTTTCGATCTGCCTTGCTTACACAAACTTTGAGGAAGATGAAACAATGCAACATCAAGTGATTACCAATGATTGAAAAAATGAACCGGAGAAGATATTTAAAAGAAAATTTTCGTTCATCATTTCAGTTTCTTGGCTCGATTATTGGTGCAACAGTTGAACAAGAGCGTAACTTTATTCGTCCGCCAGGAGCAGGAAATGAACTTGCTTTCATAGCTACTTGTACTCGTTGTGGTGCTTGTAAAGACGTGTGCCCTACTTCAACAATTGGGCTATTTTCATTAAAGCATGGGGCAAAACTTGCTGGTACTCCCTTTATTAATCCTAACGATTTTCCTTGTACATTTTGTCAGCAATGTAGTTCAATTTGCCCAACAGGAGCGTTAGAGCAAACCGGTTTTTCTGAAGAAAAACTAGGTGTTGCAAAAGTTTTTGAATTTAACTGTTTAGCATATAAAGATATAATGTGCGATTACTGTATTAGAGCTTGTCCATTAGGTCAAACCGCATTAACGATCGAAGCTGGAAAACCGAAAGTAAATGAAAGCAATTGCAATGGTTGTGGTCAATGTGTTGCAGCGTGTCTGCAAACATATAAAGGGATATATGTGAAATCCTTTGATTCGTAGAAGAGAAGGAAAGGAATGACCAAAACATTGGTCATTCCTTTCTTAAATAACCTTATTATTTTTGAATTTGATATGATGTCTAGCTCCTAGCCGCTAGGCGGGCGCTCTCCGCTTTTCTTACTAACGTTTGTTATAGCGTTGTTTCCCTGCTTGCCCCGCTTCAACATACGGTTCATGGGTAGATTCTTGCGTAGGAGAATTACCTAACGGACTTACATGGCCACCATGCTGATTTTTTCCTTCTTTTCTAGGATTACTTTTCCGTTTTGTCATTGATACAACTCCTTATGATTAATATTGACGCTTTCTTATTATCCTCATTTTTAATATTTCTATAAGTCCTCATTAAATTAGCTTCGGGTTCTTTCACAATCGTTTTCTCTATGTTACTGTAACATTAATACTTTTTGTAATTATGGAGTTGGAAAACATGTTTGAAGAAGATAATAAAAATAACTCTCTTATCGTTTTAAAAAAATATTTTGGCTATAATAGCTTTCGTAAAAATCAACAAGAAATTATTAATGCTATTTTAGCTGAAAAAGATATCCTTTGTATCATGCCAACTGGGGGTGGGAAATCGATCTGTTACCAAGTCCCGGCGATGATCTTTGAAGGAATTACGGTTGTGATTAGCCCACTGATTTCGTTAATGAAAGATCAAGTAGATACATTAACTAACATTGGTATTTCTGCTGTTTATTTAAATAGTACAGTGTCTCAAAGTGATCAAGTTCAAATTATGGATGGTTTAAGGAAAGGTAATTATAAGCTTGTTTATGTATCACCGGAACGCTTGGAATCACCACAATTTTTGCAATTTTTTCGTCAATTGGCAATTGACTTGATTGCCATAGATGAAGCCCACTGTATTTCGCAATGGGGACATGATTTCCGTCCGAGTTATGCAAAAATCGGACAACTTATTCAACAGTTCTCCGCACGTCCTGTCATTGCTGCATTTACAGCAACCGCTACTAAAGCTGTATTAGAAGATATTCAAACTCGTTTAACTCTTCATACACCTTTAACATTTTTGTCAGGCTATGAACGAGAAAACTTAGCTTTTTCCGTTGTTAAGACGGGAAATAAAAAAAATTATGTGCTTGATTTTTTGGACCGTTATCGTGGTGAAAGTGGCATTATTTATACAGCTACAAGAAAAGATGTGGAAGAACTTCAATATTTTTTAGCGAAAAATGGGAACAATGCCGTAACGTATCATGGCGGAATGTCTGAAAATGTCAGAAATAAGCACCAAGAAGCGTTTATTTATGATAATGCCAAGCTTATCATTGCAACGAATGCTTTTGGAATGGGAATTGATAAGTCGAATGTGCGCTTTGTTATCCATTATCAGTTACCGAAAAGTATGGAAGCGTATTATCAAGAAGCCGGACGAGCTGGAAGAGATGGAGAAATGAGCGAATGTCTCCTATTGTTTACGAGCAAAGATGTACAAACACAAAAATACTTAATTGAGCAATCAACACAAATTGAGCGAAAAGATCATGAGTATAGTAAACTCCAAGCAATGGTTGATTATTCACATACAACCAAGTGTTTACAAACTTTTATTGTTAATTATTTCGGTGATGATTCAGAAAAGGAATGTGGAAAATGCTCGAATTGTCAAACTGATTTAGCAGAAACCGAGATAACGATCGACGCCCAAAAAATATTTTCTTGTATTGTCCGGATGAAAGAACGTTTTGGTGTGACGCTAGTCGCTCAAGTATTGAAAGGTTCTAACAATAAACGGATCAAGGAAATGCACTTAGACCAATTAACAACCTATGGCTTGATGAAAGAGAAAACAGAAAGAGAAATAAACGAGCTAATCCATCTTTTAATCGCCGAGGGTTACTTAGGATTAACTACTGGACAGTATCCAACAGTCCACTTAACAGAAAAAGCAGTTCCTGTTTTAAAAAATGCAGAAAAAGTATTTCAAAAAATTAGACCAATCCAAAAAGAAATGCCAATTCATTCAGAATTATTTGAACAATTAAGGCAGCTTAGAAAGGAATTGGCTGAAAATGAACAACTACCACCGTACATCATTTTTTCAGATGTAACTTTAAAGGAAATGTGTAAATTTTATCCGCAGACAAAAGAAGAAATGCTCCAAATTAAAGGAGTAGGAGAATTGAAGTTTGCTAAGTATGGGGGAAAGTTTTTACAAATGATCCAGTCCTTTTTGTTAGAAAACAAAGAAGTAGTTCCTGCTATTCAAATCCAAACAACAAAGCCGAAAACAAATGAGGAACAAAGTTATTTAACGACAGTCCAACTATTTAAAGAAGGAAAAATGATTGAGGAAATTGCTTTAGAACGAGGGTTAAAACTAGCGACGATTGAAAATCATCTTATTCAAGGTGCGATCGAAGGTTTTGAACTTGATTGGGAAAAAGTATTGCCAAAAGAATATGAGCAATTGATTAACAATGTACGAGCGGAAATTGGCGGCGAAAAGCTAAAGCCAATTAAAGAATCCTTACCAGAGGAAATTAGTTATTTTCAGATTAAACTAGCATTATGTAAATAACTAAAGGTATAGTTCATTTGCGATTTGTTAAATATAGAGATAGTTTGAAAATTAAGGAGGTATGTGATCGTGGAAATGGCTATGAGTGTCAATCAAGTTGTTAGCTCAATTAACCAATTACATGAAAGTGGAGAATCTTTAGCAAAAAAGAAGGTAAAAAAATCACATCCAGAATTAATGAGAAACGCTCTTCACTATTTCCCGAGTTGGGAACATGCGCTTAAAGAAAGTGGCATAGAATAAAAACTAGAGGCTGATAAATCAATTCAGCCTCATTGAATTATTCTCCAGATGTAAAAATACGTTACCTTTTTTTCTTTTGTTTTTTGGCTTTCGCTAGATCGACTGTTTCATCGGCTATTTCTTCGTTGTAAACACTTTCTGTTGGAGTAAAATTATTTTTAGAAGCAGCATTTCGAAAATGTTTTCTTTTTGTCATAATATTCTCCTATTGACCGTTAAGCTGTTGTTCAGCCATCTGAACAAGACGCTTTGTTATTTCTCCACCGACTGAACCATTCGAACGGGATGTGTCATCAGCATTTAATCTAACTCCAAATTCTTGAGCGATTTCATATTTCATTTGCTCTAATGCTTGTTCAACACCAGGAACTACTAATTTGTTTGTATTTGGCATGATAAATCCCTCCTTATTCGATAATCTTTCCAAGAAGAGGGATTGTATGAGTTGTAAACATAACCAAAAACGGGAAAAGATAGGTAAGATGGCTAACTTCAAATCTAGCCAAGATATAAACATAACACCGTTGTTCACAGGACGTGGACAACGGTGTTATGGTAGTTTACGCTTTTCTAGTTAATTTTCGAAATTTTCACTGCACAAGCTTTATATTCTGCAGTACCTGAAATTGGATCAAATTCATTAAGCGTTAAGGCGTTGGTCGGTACCTCTGCCCAATGAAAACTCATAAAGATATCGCCTTTTTGCATCTTGTGACAAATTTTCACTTTTACTTTCACTTTCCCCCGCCGAGAAGCTACTTCAACATATTCTCCATCGACAACATTTAATTCCATTGCATCTTCAGGGTGCATATCTACAGTTTCTTCCGTTTGTTTTAATTTAACATTTGCAGGATAATATCTTGTTTGTGAATGTGTATTATACTGTTCTAAGCGTCTTCCCGTCGTTAATGTAAAAGGATATTCTTCACAAGTAGGCTCTGCTGGCAGACAATAATCAACAGGAACAAATCTTGATTTTACCTTTAATTCAACGCCCTCATGGAAGCGTTCGTGTAAAAAGAATGTCCCAGGATGATCAATGGATGGGCAAGGGAAATGGAGACCGCCTTCCTTGTCAAAACGTTCGTAGGTCATACCGCCATACATTTCTGGAACTAAAGCTCGCACTTCATTCCAAATTTCTTCACTTGATTGGTAACTCATATCATAGCCCATTAATTGAGCAAGTTCGCATAAGATTTGCCAATCTTCTTTTGTATTTGGATCGGCTTCGATCCCTTTACGCGTTCTTTGAACACGCCGATCAGCGTTTGTATAAGTGCCATCCACTTCAGCCCAAGATCGAGCAGGTAAGACAACATCAGCAACTTGCGCTGTTTCGTGTAAGAAAAGATCTTGAACAATAATTAAATCAACGTTTTTGATGGCAGAAGTAGTATGCTGCATATTTACATCTGCAATAATAGGATTTTCGCCAATAATGTATAAAGCTTTCATTTTACCTTCGGCCATTTTTTCAAGCATTGCTGTTTGGGTATGCCCGTTTTGGGACGGTAATTGAACACCCCAGGAATCTTCAAATCTTTTGCGATCAGCCGGGTCAATTACTTTTAAACCACCTGTAAGTAAGTTTGGTAAACAACCCATATCTCCTGCCCCTTGGACGTTATTTTGACCACGAAGTGGTAAAATACCTGTACCTTCTTTTCCGATATTTCCAGTAAGCAACGTAATATTAGCGATATCGAAGACGTTATTGACACCAAAATGATGTTCCGTAATTCCTAACGTATAAGCAATCATTCCTTGATCAGCAGTAGCATATGCTCTTGCCACTTCACGAATGTCATCTGCTGGGACTCTTGTAATCTTTTCAGCATATTCCGGAGTATATAATTCTACTTTTGCTTTTAATTCTTCAAATCCTTCAGCTACTCTCTGAATATAGTCTTTATCGTAAAGCTCTTCTTTAATAATCACATGCATCATCGCGTTTAATAGAGCGATATCACTACCTACTTTAAGTTGAATATGTTTCTCTGCTGATTTAACCATATCAATTTTTCGCGGATCAATGACAAATAAGCGCAAACCATTTTTCACCGCTTTTTTGATTCGATTTGCAACAATTGGATGAGCTTCTGTTGTATTTGAGCCAATTAATAGTAATACTTGAGCCTTATCAAAATCTTCAAAACGGTTGGTTGGAGCGCCTGAGCCAAATATAGTTGCCAGACCGGCAACACTAGGAGCGTGTCAAGTCCGGTTACAACCGTCAATATTATTCATCCCAAGAACAGCACGGGCAAATTTTTGGGTGACAAAATTTGTTTCGTTTGTTGCTCTTGCACAAGCAAAGATTGATAAACTTTCAGGTCCAAATGTTTGCTTAAATGTTGTAAGTTTTTCAGCAATAAATGATAAAGCTTCTTTCCAAGATACTGGCTGTAATTCGCCATTTTTACGTAAAAGTGGTGTTGTTAAGCGATCTTTCGCATGGACATAATTATAGGCAAATGAGCCTTTTATACATGTTTGTCCTTTGTTAACAGTACCTTCTTTATCCCCGCGTACTTTTACAATCTTATTGTCAACCACTTCCGTGATCAAACTGCATCCTGTCCCACAATAACTACAAATCATTTTAACTTCTTGAGTATTCCCCAATTTAACTCCTCCTTTTATCTAGGTGTATTCATAAAATTTGCAATAACACTACCAATTTTTGGCTTTCTTTTCTCTGTTTTGGTAGTTTTATAGAAAGGATATTATACTATAATTGTACCAAAGTCTCATATTTAAAAAAGGGCTAAATGATAAAATATTTTTGATAAACGAGGGAAAATTTGTGGAAAATGTACGTTCTTTTTGAAGGGTGGCCAAACTAGATGAATACACAAAAAAGCTGAACTAATATTTGTTATTCTTAAAAAAGGGTTTAAATAGAAAGGGGTAGATCATAATTTTATCTTTACGTTTATTTGTTTCAATCAGAAAAAAAATCTTCATTTTATTCACTTGTCTTTTTGTTTTAGCTGGCTGTAATCCTCAAACAAATCAAGGTAATAAATTTCAGAAAGGGGAAGGCACTTCTGGAGAAAGTCAGTATGAAGCTTCTTTCCATTTTATTGATGTGGGACAAGGCGATGCTACTTTATTAATGGGTCCTGATTTTACTGTCTTAATTGATGCCGGAAGGCATGATCGAAATGATGTTGTTCCATATTTACAATCGGTTGGAATAAAGAAGCTAGACTTAATTGTTGGCACTCATCCTCACGCAGATCATATTGGCCAAATAGATAAAGTAATCGAAGCTTTTCCTGTTCGGGAAGTTTGGTTTTCAGGGGATACTCATTCTTCAAAAATATTTGAAAGAGTCCTAAATGCGATTATAGATCATAATATTGACTATTATGAACCTAGAGCCGGTGAGCAATTTGAGATCGGTTCTTTATTGATTGAGGTAATAAATCCAAGCGAATTAACGGGTGATTTTCAAGAAGGAAGTATTGGATTAAAAGCAATTTTCAAAGATATATCAATCTTATTTACCGGAGATGCGGAAAAGCAAACAGAAGCGGCCATGCTTGATAGAAAAGAACGACTACATGCACAAATATTTCATTTAGGCCACCACGGTTCGAGTACATCTAATACTGAAACATTTCTAAAAGCAGTTAAACTTGAAATTGCAGTTTATTCTGCTGGGGTTGATAATTCTTATGGACATCCACATCAGGAAGTAATTGCAAGATTAAACAAATTGAATATTCCTGTTTATGGAACTGCCGAAAATGGTTCAATCGTTATTTTAACAGATGGGAATACATATTCAATCGATACAAATATTGAGAAGAAAGTTGAGAAAGAAAAGTAAACAAAAAAGATTTTTTTAATGATTTCCAAAAATAATGTACATCCTAATTGTATGAATGAATACGTTAGGAGGTCCTTTTAATGCGCCGTTTAGCGACGATGTTTAGTCTTGTTTTAGTTACGATTATCGGAATATGGTATGGCAATTCTCATCAGGATGAACAGTTTCAGGGACAAAGTCAAATGTCTATGATGCAGCAACAAGCCATGGATCAAGTGGTTGCTGAAGACTTATCATTAACGACATCGATGTTTATTACTCAGTTAAAAAAACAACTTTTACGCTGGAGTGAACAAGATTTTACCAATCAGGAACTATTAAAACAATTTCAAAAAGAGTTGCGTGATCATCAACATTTTGAAGCTTTTGCCGTTATTAATGACGATAAAATTGAATTTATATCAGGAGAATTTCATAAACAAGATTTACAGAAGCAGTTTCATCATTCTTACGAAGGTTTGGAAAGCTCTAATCCGTTCACAAAAAACGGAAATGAATATATCCTTGTTAGCTGTATAGCAGCTAACGGAAAAAAAGTGGTAGGAGAAGTTAATTTATCATTTGTTAAAAATTATGTGCGTGATTTGGCTCATGTTGCCGACGCAAATGGAAACTTATTTATTGGTGGAGAAAATACAGAGGTTGATATTAAAGGAGAGGGAACTCACCATGAGGGGGTGACAAAAAAAGTTCCTGAACTCGGTTGGAAAATTGTAGTTAAATCTGAGCAGAATGACCTTAAAGCAGAACAGCATTATATAGAATATGAAGTGATTGTTAGTTTTAAAAAAGGGATTGACGGAGCTAAATGGATAAAACATTCACCATTAAAGTTAGTCAAAAATGGTGGGCCATATTATGTTGTTCGAGATCAAACTAGGTCAACAGAAGAACTCGTATCAGAGTTAAGTCAAATAGAAGAAATTGAAACAGTTGAACCAAATTATAATTATTCGAAACAAAAGCAAGAGAAATTCGTAACACCTCAAGGCACCAAAGTTCCAAATGATGAGTTTTACCAACCTTACCAATGGAATTTATCACAAATATTTACTGAAATTGGTTGGAATATTACGGGTGGAGCAAAAAACGTTCCAATCGCGATTTTAGATAGTGGGGTAGATCCAAATCATGAAGATTTACAAGATCGGATTTTATATGGATATAATACGTTTAAAGATGATGAGGAATTTTATGATGAACATGGACATGGGACACATGTAGCAGGAATCGTTGCTGCAACAACAAATAACTTGAAAGGGATTGCAGGGGTCTCGTGGTTTAACCCGCTTTTACCTGTTAAAGTATTAAATGATAAAGCGGAAGGATCAGCCTTTGAAGTGGCAAATGGGATACGCTGGGCAACGGACCATGGAGCAAAAGTTATTAACTTAAGCTTAGGTGACACATTCGACTCAAATATCATGCATGATGCCGTTCGTTATGCTTATAACCATGATGTTGTTTTAATTGCTGCCGCAGGAAACGATAATGTGGATACACCAATGTATCCAGCTGCTTATGATGAAGTGATTGCCGTCTCAGCAGTAGATAAGCAACGACATAAAGCAATCTTTTCTAACTATGGTGACTATATTGAAGTTACAGCCCCAGGGGAGCATATTCCAAGTACATTCCTTGATAATTCTTATGTAATGATGTCAGGAACTTCAATGGCAGCTCCTCATGTGACTGGGCTAGCTGGTTTGATTAGATCACTTAAACCACAACTTAGCAATGTTCAAGTTGCTGATATTATTCGCTCAACATGCAATGATCTTGGTCCTAAAGGTCATGATCCTTACTTCGGTTATGGAGAAATAAATGTAGAGAAAGCTTTAAGAAAACTAAAAGATTTTTAAATAAAAGAAAAAAGGCTGATAAGTTTTTCAGCCTTTTTTCTTTTCGTTTTGTTTACTTTTGTGGAACATTTGCTTGTTGCCGGGAGCCAGGATGGCGACATTACGCCGTTGCCCACGGGACGTGGTGGGCAGCCCTTTACGCGTAATTTGGCGCTCTGCGCTTTTCTTAGAAGGGTAACGCTTTTTAGGCTTTAATATAAACGTCTCATGCAAACTGTGGAATAATAAAAGAATGACATGAAACTCGTTTGTTTCGGAAACTGGCTGGCATATTAAAGATAATGAAGCCCCTGTAGCTTTGCGTCACCATTTTTCAATGGTTTTGCCTGTTCGATACATTAACATTGAAAAATTTCTAAAATGTATTCATTCATTTTGGAAATAATATTAAAGCGATAAAAAAAACGTTCAAACACACAGCAAATTTTTAATCATTAATGACTGATGCTTTGGACTAAATTAAGTAACTCGTCCAATTCTTGACTACACTTAATTGTCTTTTTGGACGTTAGCCCAGTTAGACTTGCTAAATAAATCATCTGCATTCGTTTTTTTTCAATAACATTTACTAATAACATTGTTCCTTCTTTCACTCCTTACATTTGCTGTGTACTTTTCTTTATACGTTAGTAAGTATAAAGTTTTTGAACTTATAATGCTGTCTAGCTCCGAGCGGGCGCTCAGCGCTTTTTTTATTACATTTACCATTATTCAACAATTTATTTTAAAATTAAACTGTTTCGCTAAAACTAGTCATTAGACTTTTAAATTTCTAATAAATCGTCAATTTTCGAAATCATTTCGACATCCACGAGTGTTATTTAGCTAATCTTTGAACTTGGTATGATTTCTAGCTTCGAACACTCTGCGCTTTTCTACTAATATTCGATTTCATCGTATTTTTTTGGTTGTGGATCACGATCTTCTGGCGTTATAACATCATAAAAAATTTTTGCTGATTTATGTTGTTGCTCTTTCTCTTTTTGTAATGATTGTCGATTTTTTTTATCTTTCAAAATATAAGCACCTCATTTTTCTTATCTTATATCAATATTATTTCCTTTTCTTTATATTACATGTAATGAAGGACAAGAAATAAGACTGTTAGGGGATACTTGCATATTATATGTAAAATTATCACAAAGAAGGGAATGTAAAAAAACTGACTAAAAACAGTCAGTCATCTCAAATGGTATGTAGTAATAAATTAATAATTAGAGCGATGTATTAGAATATTGAGAGAACCGATGGAAATAAGTCAGTTTTTTTTGAGGAAAACGAAAAAAGATAAATCTTTATATGTCCCTCGTTATTTGCTAACCGCAAGTATTTTAGCAAATTAGCTGAGAAGGTTTATTTTCGAAGTGAAAATCAGGTTTTGTTGCCCCTCTTAACATTAATTCACGCATTAACGATCTGTATTGAATGATTGTCATTATATTATTTAAGTAACATAATGTTGCATAATCTAATAATTGATTCACATTCACTGGTTTATCCTTTTTTGCCATAATATATCTTTCAATTAACAATTTAACAATCATAAACGTCCTCCTATCGTAGTAATTATCATCTCTTTACTTAATATTAGCACGGATCAGTTGTTTTTATTTCGTTTTTGAATTTTTTAACTTCAGACATAAACATACATTTTTTGAGTTATTCTAACATAATAATTTGTTTATACAGTATTTTTGTTCAAGAAATTGCTAAAAAAATGAAAGCTCAAACAGAATTATGAAGGAATTTATTTGAGAACATAGGAAATTCTTAAATTATACTGGGATTTTTTTCTGATAAAAAGGAGGTATTCATTTTGTCATATCGAATTGAAAAAGATACTTTGGGAGAAGTACGTGTTCCGGCAAATCGTTGGTGGGGAGCACAGACGGAACGTAGTCTGCATAATTTTAAAATTGGGAATGAAAAAATGCCACTTGAGCTTATTGATGCTTTTCTGATTTTAAAACGGGCTGCAGCAATAACGAATGAAAAATTAGGTTTTCTTGATCATGAAAAAACCGAGGCTATTGTTGCGGCGATTGATCATTTAAGATTTGCTTCAAGCTATGAACATTTTCCACTTGTAGTTTGGCAGACAGGAAGTGGAACACAAACGAATATGAATGTTAATGAGGTTATTGCCTTTAAAGCAAATGAAGTTTTACTACAAAACAACAGTAAAGTAACCATTCATCCAAATGATGATGTTAATAAATCACAAAGCTCAAACGATACGTTTCCAACAGCCATGCATATTGCCGCAGTCATAAAGGTTGAGGACACGTTACTGAAAAATATTCGTAGTTTTAAAGAAACATTAACAAAGAAAATGAATGAGTTTAAAGAAATTATTAAAATTGGTCGTACTCATTTACAAGATGCAACGCCACTTACGCTTGGGCAGGAGTTTAGTGGTTGGCAGCGAATGATGGAAAAAACGGAGTTGATGATTAAAGAAGGACTTGAACACGTTAGAGAGTTAGCAATTGGTGGAACAGCAGTTGGAACAGGACTTAATGCTCATCCCGAGTTTGGAGAACGAGTCACAAATGAAATTAGTCAAACAACTGGAAAAAGCTTTGTAAATGCCAAAAACAAGTTTCAAAGCTTAACTAGCCATGACGAGTTAGTTCATTTACATGGGGCGATGAAAGCACTAGCTTGCGATGCAATGAAAATAGCTAATGATGTTCGCTGGTTAGCAAGTGGCCCACGTTGTGGGATCGGTGAACTTACAATTCCAGCAAATGAGCCAGGAAGTTCAATCATGCCAGGAAAAGTAAACCCAACTCAAAGCGAAGCATTAACAATGGTTGCTTGTCAAGTAATGGGGAATGATGCAACAATTTCTTTTGCTGCAAGTCAAGGGAATTTCCAATTAAATGTTTTTAAACCTGTCATTATTTATAATTTTCTGCAATCAACGACGTTACTTGCTGATGCTCTTCAATCCTTTAATGATCATTGTCTCGTTGGTATTACGGCCAACAAACAGATGATTGACCATTATTTGACGAATTCATTGATGCTAGTTACAGCTCTGAATCCACATATTGGATATGAAAAGGCTGCAATTATTGCGAAAAAGGCCCACAATGAAGGTTTAACCCTTAAAGAAGCAGCACTACAAACAGGTTTTTTAACAGAGGAACAATACGATGAAATTGTTGATCCAAAGAAAATGATTACATCAATCCATTAATTTTAACTAATTGATTTAGACACTAATAAGATATTCATATATAAAATATTTATTGGGAGAGGATTGGATGTATAAAATTATTGATACACATTGCGACGCATTATTAAAGCTCTATGAAAATAGAAATCGCAGCTTTACAAATAGCCCTGATATTGAGACAAATTACGAAAGATTACAGCAAGGAGGGGTTAAAGGTCAGTTTTTTGCAATATTTGTTGAGCCGGACGTCTCTTTTGATAAAAAATATGATGTTGCTATACAACAAATTAAACTGTTCCATCAAGAAGTTGTTAGCAAACATCCCAAAATAAAAAAAATTGAACATTGGTCAGATTTTCAACTGTTAAAAAGCGACGAAATTGGTGCTGTACTCTCATTAGAAGGTGCAGATGCCTTTGGTGATGATTTAAATAAACTGCAAAATCTATATGACTTAGGTGTTAAATCTCTTGGGTTAACATGGAACAATGCCAATTTAGTCGGTGATGGTGTTGGTGAAAGTCGCGGTGCAGGTTTAACTGATTTTGGCAAAAAAGTCGTGAAGCTAAATAATAAACATAAAGTGTTAACGGACGTTTCTCATTTAAGTGTAAACGGATTTTGGGATGTGATCGATCTTGCCGATTATCCAATAGCAACACATTCAAATTCCTATACTTTATGTAAACATCGTCGGAATTTAACGGATGATCAAGCAGTTGCGATGTTTCAAAAGAAAGGCCTTGTCGGGATCGTCTTTCATCCGCCATTTTTAACAGAAACAAGTTCAGCTTCCATTACAGATGTGATTTTGCATATTGACCATTTTTGTTCACTTGGCGGTGAAAAACAAATTTGTTTTGGCTCTGATTTTGATGGAATTCATCAGTTTGTTAATGGCTTAGAAAATG
The DNA here is from genome assembly GCA_036676095.1 of Anaerobacillus sp. Taxonomy (GTDB): domain Bacteria; phylum Bacillota; class Bacilli; order Bacillales; family Anaerobacillaceae; genus Anaerobacillus. The sequence continues at coordinate 129,577 of JAKFDP010000008.1, forward strand.
CTTCAAAATACCAACAGTTAATCAATGAACTGTTAAAGCATTTTAATGATTCTCAAGTTGCTGGCTTTGCCTATCAAAATTTCTTGAATTTTATCCCTAAATAAAACTTTAGTCATTTAAGGCTTTCACATTAAGGTTTGCACTAAAGTATAAGAGACTCTAAGCAAGCTCAATTCGTTTGGTAAGAATCTCTTTAGTGAAAGCCAAGTTTTTCTAATGTCTAATTATGTAATAATGAAAGAGAGATGACCGTGTAGGAGGAGAAAAGCTGAGATGGTTATACACTTCGAAGAATGGTTTAAAGCAATCGAAAACCGTCGCTCAAGAAGAACTTATGTTTCAAAATCGATTGAACCAAAGATCATCGAATCTATGCAAAACGTTCTTGTTGAACTAAATCAGCGTTTTGATGAAGTAAGTATTGTTTTTCTTGAAAAATCTCCAGACCCTATTTTCAGCGGAGCTGTTGGACCTTATGGCAAAATTACTGGAGCACCAGCATATTTAGCGATTGTTTGCGATTCGATTACAAATTTCACATATGAAAAAGCTGGTTTTATCGGTCAAGCCGCCGTATTAGAAGCTGCGAAACATGGAATTTCTTCTTGTTGGATTGCAGGATATTTTGATAAAAAGGTTGCTGGTCAGCAAGTTGGAATTAGTGAAACGGAAAAAATAGTTGCTATTATTCCAATTGGTTATGCTCGAAAAAATCTTAGTTTAACTGAAAAAATGATGTCTCAAGTTGGAGATTATCAAAAAAGGAAGTCGATTACGGAAATTGCTGAAGGGTTACCAAGAGAGAATTGGCCAAATTGGCTAGAAGTAGTAATGAACGTGGCTAATCTATCACCTACAGCCTACAATCGACAATCCATTCGGTTTATCGTTGGGGACGATTACTCGATTACACTAAAGATTGAAAATCCACATGAAGAAACAAATGTACCAAAGGGAATTGATCGGGGGATTGCGATGTTACATATTGAGGTTGCTAGAATGCAGGCTCATATTGATGGTGAATGGAAATTTTATCAAGATGCAAATTTGATTGCCTTTAAAAGACTGTAGAATAGAGTGTCTACAGTCTTTTAAACGTTAAGAATCATTAAATTAAACCATCATTTATTCGTGTCATGGTAAAATAGAAAGTAGAAATTATTTAGGTAGGGGGCATCCAATTGAAAATTATTCATACATCTGACTGGCATTTAGGAAAACTTGTCCATGGTATTCATATGACAGATGATCAAAAACATATGTTACAACAGTTTGTAAAACTTGTCGAAGCAGAAAAACCAGATGCAGTGATTATTGCGGGAGATTTATATGACCGTTCGGTTCCACCGACAGCTGCTGTTGAATTGCTCCATGATGTTTTTTATAAAATTACAACTGAGCTTGATATACCAGTTTTAGCGATCGCTGGTAATCACGATAGTGCTGAACGAATTCATTTTGGTAATCAATTATTTCGAAGAAGTAACTTATTTCTTGAAGGAAAACTGACGAAAAATCCGGCAAGTGTGCAAATTAACGGTGTTAATTTTTATTTATTGCCATATGCTGAACCTGCGACAATTCGTTATTTATTTGATGATCAAACGATTAATAATCACGAGGAAGCGATGAAGCGCATGGTTAATTTGATTGAACCATCATTAAGCTCGGCAAAAGCAAATGTATTAATTGGACATGCTTTTGTCTTAGGTGGATTACAATCTGAATCTGAGCGCTATTTATCAGTTGGTGGCTCTGAAGTCGTAAATGGGAATGTTTTTGCACCATTTACTTATACAGCGTTAGGACATCTTCATAGTCCAAATGCCATTACTCATCCAACTGTAAAATACTCGGGTTCCTTAATGAAATATTCATTTTCTGAAGCAAAGCAAAATAAGTCGGTGTCAATTGTCACTATTGATGAAAATGGTGGGATTGAAGTAGCTTACAAAAGTTTAACCCCAAAATTTGATATGCGTATTCTTGAAGGGCATTTAGACGAATTATTAGATATCAGTTTCTATCAAACACAGCAAGTGGAAGATTATTTGAAAATTAGTTTACTTGATGAAGGTGCACTAATTGATCCAATTGGAAAACTTCGGGCGGTATATCCAAATGTTCTTCACTTAGAACGAAAAATTGAAGAGCGCGATGCCAAGAAAAATAAAACATTTCAAATCAATACGAAAAATCAAAAGGGTATACTAGATTTATTCGAAGATTTTTATCAGGAAATGACAACAAGTACGTTTTCTGAGGAGAAACAAGCAATCCTTACAACGGTTATTGAAACTGTTGAGGGGAAGAAAGGAGTTGGGTGTAAATGAGACCATTAAAACTAACGATGCAAGCATTTGGTCCTTACGCAACGAGACAGGAAGTCGATTTTACAAAACTTGGACAGAAAACAATGTTTGTCATCTCTGGAGCGACAGGTGCTGGAAAAACAACGATTTTTGATGGAATTAGCTTTGCCATTTTTGGAAAAGCAAGTGGAGATGACCGCAATGGAATGGACTTACGTAGTCATTTCACTCATGATGATACCCTTACGGAAGTATCACTGGAATTCGAATTACGTGGCAAACGATATTTCATTATTAGGAGCCCACAACAAGAAAGAAAAAAAGTTCGTGGTGATGGAACAACGACGATTGGAGCAAAAGCTGAATTATATGAACTTACTCCAGTTAAAACATTACTAGCGAGCAATGTACGGGAAGTTGATGAGAAAATTGAAGAACTCATCCAAATTGATTGTCACCAATTTCGGCAAATTATGATGATCCCTCAAGGTGAGTTTCGTAAACTATTAGTATCAGATAGTAAAGATAAAGAAAAAATTTTACAAAAACTTTTCCATACTGAACACTTTAAAGTGATAGAAGAAAAATTAAAGGAACAAGCAGTTCAATTAAAAAAGGAAGTAGAACAAAGTATTGTTGAGCGCCAAAGTTATCTAAGTCGAATTCAAGCAGCTGATAACGAAAAGCTTGAAAGTTTGTTAAACGAAGAACATATTAATGTCGGAGAGTTGTTAGCCGAGTTGAAAAAGGAAGTGAGTGAGGATGAAACAAAGCTCCTTACTTTTACAGCGAATATAACAACGAAAGAAGTACAACGGCAACAAATCGAAAAGGAAATTCATCTTGGAAACGCATTGTTAGAGCAATTTGAGATAAAGGAAAAGTTATTTAAACAAAAAGAACAGTTAGACGCCCAACAACCAACCATCGAAAAAATAGTTGAAGCCATCCAATTAGCTAATAAGGCAATAATTGTTCATCAACATGAAGATCGATGTATTGAAGTAGCCCGACAAGTAGTAACGAAAGAGCAAGAGTTAAAAAATGGAAAAGTATTAATGACTAATTTAACAACTGTATTAAAAGAAAAACAAGCGTTACTTAGTTATGAAGAAAATAGAGTTTCTGAACGAGAAGCTTGTCAAAAGAAAATTAGCCGTTTACAGTTGATGGAAAAAGATATTCTTTCTTACTCCAGCTTAGAAAATGAAGTAAAAGATTTAACAGCCACATTAACAACAATCAATAATCAAAAAACTACACTCGAAGAGAAGCAAGGGAAGCTTGGAGCAAAACTTGAGAACTTACAGCAAGAAAAAGAGCAGATTCAGTCAGCTTTGCTTAAAAAAGCAGACCTTGCGGTGAGATTGACAACAGAAGAAAGAATGCTTGAACGTATTCTGGACTTATTAAAAAATAAAAAACAATTAATTGCTTTAGAAGAGCAATTTTCTACAGAAGAAGATAATCGTGCTGATTTAGAAGTTGAAACTTTAGCTAAAAAACAAGAGCTTGAGCAACTAAGCGAAGCATGGAACATCGGACAAGCTGGTTTATTAGCACAAAGCTTAGCAGTAGATTCTCCCTGTCCAGTTTGTGGCTCAAATGAACATCCAAAAAAAGCTGTCCTTCATGAGCAAATGCCAACAGATGTTGAACTTAAACAAGTTCAAAATGAAATGAAACAATTAGAAATAGAAAAACAAAAAGTTGATGCTCTTTACTATGAAGCAAAAACAAAATTCGAAACACAAATGCATCATGTAGTTAAATTAGCCGACGAAGTCAGTTTAAGTTTACCTCATCAGCTACGCTCGTCTGCTTTAGAAGATTTAGAAGAGCATTATCAGCTTCAATGTAATCAACTGACAGATCAATTAAAACAATTAGAAGTAAAAAGTAATACAGCATTACAATTAGACGAAGAAATGAAACAATTAACTGCTGAGAATTTAAAGATAAAAGAACGTTTAGTGGCGAGTAACGATGAGCATGAAAGTCTTCATACCATTTTTATTGAAAAACGCCGCGATCTTGCTCGTTTAACAGAAACAATCCCTGAAGAATTACGAAGCGAAAAAGTATTTAAACAACAATTCAATAGGGAACAAGAGCATTTAAAAACTCTCGAAAAAGCATTTCAATTAGCCCAAAAAGCTGTATCGGAGACGATTCAAGAAATTGCTATAGTTGAAGGTTCAGTTTCTTCGTTGCAGAAAATTGTATCGGAATTAAAATCACGCCAGCAAGAACTTCAGCAACTCTTTAAAGAAAAATTGCAAGAATTGAACTTTACTTCAGTAGAGCATTATAGCAGAGTAAAGTTACCTGAAATCGAAATTCGCAAGAAAGAAGCAACTGTTCAAGCTTACCGTGAAGAACTTAGATCTGTGACAGACCGTTATCTTGATTTAGTTGAAAGGCTAGACAATGTTATCATTCCTGATGTCGAAACTCTTCATGAACAATTAAAGTTGATTAATCGGGAAATAAGCGACCTGCAAGAAAAGCGAAATATTCTTTACCATAAGGTAAAAACAAATAGTAATATCGCTTTGACAATTGAGAAGATAAATGAACAAATAGCTACTATTGAAGCAGATTTTCGAATTGTTGGCGATCTAGCAGATATTGCTTCTGGAAAAAACACGTACCGCGTAACGTTTGAACGCTATGTGTTGGCAGCATTTCTGGATGATATCTTACTTGCAGCTAATACACGATTAAGTAAAATGACCAATGGCCGTTATCAATTACAAAGAAAAACAGAACGTTCGAAAGGAAATGTGCAAAGTGGACTTGAATTATTAGTTTTCGATCAATATACTGGCAGCACACGTCATGTAAAAACATTATCTGGTGGGGAAAGTTTTAAAGCATCTTTAGCTTTAGCCTTAGGATTAGCAGATATTGTTCAAAGTTTCTCAGGCGGCGTTTCAATGGAAACGATGTTTATTGATGAAGGCTTTGGTACATTGGATCCTGAATCATTAGAAAATGCGATTGAAACGTTAATTGAAATTCAAAGTACAGGACGTTTAGTCGGAATTATTTCTCACGTTCCTGAATTAAAAGAAAGAATTGACGCTCGTTTTGAAGTAACTGCTACTCAATCAGGAAGTGTTGTAAAGTATTATGGAGAGTCGATAAAACTGTAATTCTCCATTTCAGACACCTTGTGAAAAGAGTTAACGGGTTTACTTTAGAGGTGTAAACAAGCTATTCGCAAACAAAAACACATGCGATTTCACACAAGAAATCGCATGTGTTTTTTATTGTTATATCAATGTTTTATCCTCGAATAGTCTTATAATCACTTAGCATGTCAAAAAAGATGGCAAATGCCATCCTTTTTCTTGTACGTTAAGAAAATTTTTAGCAAAGATGTTTATTTGACGTAGTGAAAAATTTAAAGTTTTGAGTATAAGTGCAACTAAGGCTTAGCCGGCGCCAAAAGGCTTGGCGAAAGCCAAGTTTTTCTAATGTTTTTTGATAAAAATGACTTGTCATTTTGGTTGCCAAAACTAATGTTAAAACAAGCTTTGCACCCCTTAACTGAACCCGTTATCGTAAAAGTCTTTTTCTAACTGTATTACCTAAATGGTAAACCGAAAATGTAACCGATATAGAAAAACAACTCTCGTAAGAAGAATGGGACTTAATTATTTAATGTCTTATAAACGGAACTTTGCGTAGGTGATGAATATGCTTCCATTCCAGTGTTTTTTGCCATTAAGATTGATCTTTTCATCCGCAAAGGGTCGCTTACAATAGTGAATGTATTAAAGTTTTTCTCAATCGCAATTTCATAAGCGTATTTTAGGTTCTCTTCTGTGATTTTTGATTTAGTTTCAATCATAATATCTTCAGAATTAACATTGTTTTTAATAGCATAGTCCCTTGCAACCTCAGACTCTGCATACTTATCGCCTGTGCCTTTGCCACCAGTAAAAATAATTTTATCTACATAATCATTCACATAAAGCCAGATAGAATGATTTATCCTCTCGCGTAAAACGGGAGATGGTTCATCATTCCAAGCAGCAGCACCAAGTACCACAGCAACATCAGTTTTAACTAATTGAACTTCGTCACTAAAAGACCAAATTGCTAATAGCTGAGTAGCTTATGAAAATAAGGAAAATAACTATTATGGTAAAGACTAATCTTAACTCCGATTTTTTGTTCAATTTAAATCAATCCTTTACACTGGTTATTAATGATATATTTTCATTTACAGTATAGCATTTTATTTTAAATTTTTTTTATTGAAAAATATTGACTTCTATTAGCTGATTTAACACAAGAACGGGATGATCGTCTGTTGGCGATCTTTTTTCAATTAAAGACAGAAAAAAATAATAAGAAAATGCTTTTTAAAATGATGGGTGAATTACGTAAAACTCACTAAAAAACCCCCTGAATATTCCAAAAAGGTATATAATATAAGAGTAACTAAACTTGTTATTTAGGGGGAACTATGAAAAAAATCAGTTTATGTTGCTTATTATTTCTGCTTTTAATTATTACAGGTTGTTGGGGTGGTTCCAAAAAAGATGTAATTGAATATTTTAAAAACAAATATGGAATCGATGTAGTCATTTTATAAAGTGGAGGATGGAATGAAAACAACTTTACAACTTTCTATACACTTGCCTTAAAGGAAGATAAAAACTTTACATTTAGAGCAAATGATGAAGGTATATGGGGTAATTTGAACATTACATATGATTCTTATTTAGAAGAAATTGAAAAAAATAAACTTTTATCAGCATTTCAACCATTGAAAGAGAAAGGAAAAGATTATCACTTTAAAGATATCACCTTAAGATATAAAGGTTCTATTGAGGATCAAACACTTGAATTTTATATTTCAATAGAAATTAAAGAAAATTTAGATTTTACAAATACAGTTCAGTATAAACGTTTACTTAACTATATAGAAGATATAAAAATGAATAATGATTTAGACATTACTGCATTAAATGTTGACTATGGGAATGCATATGATGTTTGGCTGCCGATAAATTCAATTAATAACGTTTCAGATATAAGGACCATAGCAAAAAAAGAAAATAAGGGACTATATGCAAAATACAAATTTGAAAAAAACTGTTTACCTAATATAAATTCTCCTTACAAGTATGAAGTGGCAGATGACAAGGGCATTTTGTTTCAAACTAATGAACTAGAACCACAGGTCGATGAAACACAATACCAAAATATATTAGATTTAATTTTACAGCTTCAGCAGTGCGAAACCTCTGCAAACAATTTAAACATAATATTTAAATCAGAGGGAAATTCAATAGTGAATAATAATTACATATCAATTTCTGACTATTTCATTTATGACAATAAGTCTTTGGAACAGCTTATTTTTGATATCGAATTATTAGAATATCATTGAATGAATTTCATAAATCTAAAGCCCAAGTGGCTCAAGGGTTTTCGAGCATGAAAAAAGGAGTACCTCCCCAAATGTCGAATCAAGTAAGTGACTAGCAAACTTATTCGAATGGGAGGAAGCCCCTTATGTCTATTGTACGAC
>JAKFDP010000009.1:0-478690 GCA_036676095.1 Anaerobacillus sp.
GGAGTGCTTGTCTTTTATTATTTCATTTGATTGTTCATTGCTTTCATCATTTGCGTAATTTTCTTTTGTGATGGATTCATCCCCATTTGCATCATCATTATACGAAGCATTTTTTCATTAATAGGCGGGTTTTTTTTAAGATAATTCATCATTGTTTTGCGGGCAATAAAGAAACCAATCGCAATACCGGCAATTAAAGATAACAAGCCGACCAAAATATACAACCAAAGCATCGAATTTTTTCCTCCTTCTAGTTGTGTCTCGATAAAGACAACCAATACATTTACATCCAATTTATTATAACCTAAGAAATTATTGAATTAAAGCATTTATTCGTTAAATTTAGTTAAATATAGTTTAGTTTTTTCACAGGATTTAACCAGCCAAAGTTACGATTTTCAAAATCAATCGCAAAAAATGCAGGGTTAATATGGCGGAGAACTTCAAAAAAGATTGTTTCGGCTTGATAAGTTCCACTTGCCGTGATCGTTAACATCGTCCCATGATCTTTTAATACTGCTTTGCTTTCTAAAGCTTTAATATCTAAGTAAAAATGTTCTTTAAGAATATAAAAATCATTCCGTGTTTTCAAAGCTATCTCTAAACTCTTTTTCAGTTGTAATGTTGGAATAGTGCCACTAATATACTTAATCTGCTTTTGAACAATTTCTCTTAGTTTATGATCAGCTGTTTCACCTTCATTGAAAAGCTGAAAAATTAACCATTCCTTACCAAAATAATCAGAAGCAATTTCAGGCTTTAATAAATAAATATAATAGTGTCTCATTAGTATTCCCCCATTCATTCAAATCATGATCAAGGACAATAGATCATATATGGCAACTAGTTAATTAGTAAATTTATTACTTATAACTATAAAGCATGTCCCAAAAAATGATTGTCAAATAATGGAGCAATCAAACACTAATTTTGTCAAAAAGGGTAATTGGCCAAAATTTTAGAGGAAAGCATGTTTAAGAAAACAAGGCTGACTAATTTAGCTTAAGTCAACCTTGTGAAGAAAAATAATTAATTCGTTAAAGTAGCTTTTAATTTAGCAATTACATTCTCAACAGTAAATCCATACTCTTCCATAATCTTTTCTCCAGGAGCAGAAGCACCAAACTGGTCGATGGCAATAACAGTGCCTTGATCGCCAACATACTTATGCCATCCTAATGAAGATCCCATCTCAATTGCAACGCGAGCCTTAACATTTTTTGGGATTACAGAATTTTTGTATTCTTGTGATTGTTTTTCAAAGCGATCCCAACTTGGCATACTAACAACAGAGACGTAGATTCCCTCTTTTTCAAGTTGCGCTTGTGCTGCAACAGCTAGCTGAATTTCGGAACCTGTTGCAAGGAGAATACCGCTAATCTCACCTTTAGCAGGAGATACGATATACGCTCCCTTCTTTACTCCTTCATAAGCATGCTCTTTTGTTGAGTCTAATGTCATTAAGTCTTGTCGTGATAACACAAGTACTGTTGGTTCATCCTTACTTTCTACTGCTAACTTCCAGGCTGCAACTGTTTCGTTGCCGTCAGCAGGACGAATGACTGAAAGATTAGGCATTGCTCGTAGAGATGCTATATGTTCAATTGGTTCATGAGTAGGTCCATCTTCACCAACAGCAATACTATCATGTGTCAGTACATACGTAACAGGTAGTTTCATTAATGCTGATAAACGGACCGCCCCACGTAAGTAGTCGGAAAAGACAAAGAAAGTCGCCCCAAATGGTTTAACACCACCATGAAGTGCCATCCCATTAAGAGCAGCACCCATCGCAAACTCTCTTACTCCAAACCAAACATTTCTGCCACGATATTCTTCGCGAGTGAAGTCACCTTCTCCTTTAAGTGTTGTTTTATTCGAAGATGCTAAGTCAGCCGATCCACCAAAGATTTGTGAAATATTTTTAGCTAACGCATTTAAAACTTCACCAGAGGAAGAACGAGTTGCAACATTATCTTTTCCAGCTTCATATACAGGTAAGTTTTGATCCCATCCTTGTGGAAGTTCTCCATTGATAGCTAGCGTTAATTCATTTGCTAGTTCAGGATATTTTTCCTTATATTGCTTCATCAATTCATTCCATTGAGCTTCCTTGGCAATTCCTTCTTCTTTAACAGTTGCAAAAAGGTTATTTACTTCTTCTGGAATATGAAATTGGTGTTCGTAACCCCAGTTATAAGCCTCTTTCGTAAGCTTGACCTCTGCTTGTCCAAGCGGTGACCCATGAGATGCTGACTTTCCTGCTTTATTCGGGGAACCGTAGCCGATAACTGTTTTAACCTCAATTAAAGTCGGACGATCGTCTTGTTTTGCAAGCTCAATTGCTTTACTAATTTCATTGATATCATTACCGTTTTCCACACGAATTACTTGCCAGCCATAAGCTTTATAACGATCCTCAACACTCTCACTAAAAGATCTATTTAATTCACCGTCTAAAGAAATATCATTTGAATCATAGAGAACAATTAAGCGGCCTAACTTTAAGTGTCCAGCAAGTGATGCAGCTTCTGCTGAAACACCTTCCATTAAATCTCCATCACCACAAATAGAGTATGTATAATGATCAACGATTTGAAGTTCTTCTTTATTATAAACGGCCGCTAAATGTCTTTCAGCCATTGCCATTCCTACAGCCATTGCTACCCCTTGACCTAGTGGTCCTGTAGTTGCATCTACACCTGGAGTATGTCCATATTCAGGATGACCTGGTGTTTTACTTCCCCACTGGCGGAAGTTTTGTAAATCTTCTAAAGATAAATCATAACCTGATAAATGCAGTAAGCTATATAAAAGCATTGAACCGTGACCCGCTGATAAGACGAAGCGATCGCGATTAAACCAGTTTGGATTACTTGGATTGTGATTCATATATTTTGCAAAAAGCAAGTAGGCCATTGGAGCTGCACCCATTGGCATTCCTGGGTGTCCAGAGTTTGCTTTTTCAATACTGTCAATTGATAAAGTCCGTATCGTATTTATTGCCAATTCATCAACGTTAACTGTCATGTAAAATTCATCCTTCCTCATCAAACATTTTTCTACGATTTTCATCATATACTTTCTTCTACAAATTCACAAGGATAACTCTGGTAAAAAGTTATGAAAAATTAAATTAATGTTTATATTTATTACTTTTCGTAATCTTGCTATTCTTTAGTTTAGTAGGGGTAACATCTTCTCCTTTTTCATCGACCACTTTAATTGAATGAAGTTGGCTTGTAAAGGAAGAGCGAAATGCTTGGATATACTCTTGACGTAACTGTTGCTGTTCCTTAGCTTCTTGTAAAGTAAGATTATTTGCTTTTGCTTTTTTTGAAAGCTCATTTATACGTTGTATTTTTTGCTTTGATAACATTTATTAACCTCCAAGATTTATTTACTTGTTGTAAAATAAATGTACATCAATGAAAAGAGCTTTTCAATCGTTGTAACTAGTTTGTTCGCTTATTAGAAAATTATAGAGGTTTAATCATTATAAATATTTTTTAATTTTGGCGGCTAGTAGAAGCGGGATTTTCAATACTTCCTTGTAAATAATCTTGATAGCGACGATGTACTGTAGCCTTTGAGACATTGTAACCAAAGCCTCGTAATGTTGCTGCAATCTCTCGAAAAGTTAAATTCAATTGCTTAAGTCTAATAATCTCTTCTATGGGAATCTCTTTTTTACTTCGTCCACCAACAATATTCGTATCTCTTAAATTTTTATGAGGATTATACCCATTGGCAATCGCCTTTTTCATCCCTCTTTTAATTTTTAAATTATGTAACTTTCTTTGATATTCCTCTACAATACTAACAATTTCTATTACAAGTGTATCCGTTTCTGAAAGCTTTAATTCTCCCGAATCATTGATCGTTTGAATAAGAACATTGTATTTTAATAATTGATGAATAATTGCTATTTTTGTATTACCTCTCCCTAAACGAGTATCATCTTGAACGAGCAAAACGTTTGCTTTCTTTTCTTTAAAATCATCTAATAACTCAAAAATTCCTTCTCTTTCTATCTCATATCCACTTGCCTTTTCCTCAATAATCTTATATACAGAAAAGCCATTTTTATTCGCTAGCATGACTAATTCCTCTTTTTGCCGACCTATAGACGTATGTTGAGATAACTTTTCAGTACTTACTCGACAATAAATGATTGCCTTCATCTTCTTTTTCAACTCCCTTTTTTAACGATTGTAATTGTGGAACTAGTAACTTCTGCCCTGGATAAATCTGATAATCGTTAAGATTATTTTCTAATTTTAACAAAGTGATAAATGATTGTATTGGAATTCCTTCACTGTACTTGTCAGCAATTGACCAAAGTGTGTCACCTAAACGAACCTCAACCTCAATTACTTCTTCAAATTTAGGTTGCGCTGACATTTGAACAGAAATCAACAGATATAATACGAGGATCATAAACAAAATACTATAACTTAGATCTTGAAATGAAAATCGTTGATTATTTTTCATAATAAAATACTCACTCCTAATTTTAAGAATGTTTGTTCTCTTTTATATTATCAAGAACACTAGTTCTTGTCAACTATCTTTTAGAACTTATGTTTGTATTTATTCGTTGTATAAGGTATACTTAATGGTAAGATTACGTAAAAAAGGGGTGTTATATAGTGAATAAGGTATCGAAACGCCAGCAAGAAATATTAGATTTCATTAAAGATGAAGTCCGAAAAAAAGGATATCCACCATCTGTGCGAGAAATTGGTGAAGCAGTAGGACTGGCTTCTAGTTCGACTGTACACGGTCATTTGTCTCGTCTAGAAAAGAAGGGTTTTATTCGTCGTGATCCAACAAAACCAAGAGCAATTGAAGTGCTAGATTTAAAAGGCGAAAATCAAGAACATATCATCCCTAGTACTTCCTATGTTCCAGTGATTGGTAAAGTGACAGCTGGAGAGCCGATTTCAGCTTACGAAAATGTAGAAGATTACCTCCCTCTGCCTGAGAAATTTGTTGGTGATGCTAACGTTTTTGTGCTAATTATTCAAGGTGATAGTATGATAGAGGCTGGCATTTACGACAAAGATATGGTTATTGTTAGGCAACAGCCAACAGCTAATAATGGCGATATTGTTGTAGCAATGACAGAAGAAAATGAAGCAACGGTCAAACGTTTCTTTAAAGAGAAAGATTTCATTCGCTTACAGCCTGAAAATTCTGCAATGGAACCAATTATTTTGCAAAATTGTTCCATCCTCGGAAAAGTGATTGGTGTTTTTCGGACTGTTCATTAATAGAAAGGCGTAGAGCGCCGTTTAGCCCCGACAAGCAAATGTTCTGGCAGAAAAGCTACTGCTTGAAATGGCTTCTTTGCAGCTTTGCGACGAGTAAGCGCAGTGGCACAGGAGCACAAGTGCGGTTTTTCACTTTTTATACTATCCGAAATAATAAACCATTCGGTTGATAGTATAAGAAAAACTAAGGCTTTCGCTTTTGGTTGGCGAGAAGCCAAGTTTTTCTAATCTGACAGGTTATTTGACCTCGAGGGGCTGGCACTCGGAGCTAGACATCTTCTTAGTTCAAAAATTATTTATTTATCATATTAGAAAGGCGCGCAACTAAACTTGCGCGTCTTTTTTGTACGTAAAATAACACACAATAAGCCCAAATATCAATGTTAATGTGCCTATTTATCTATGGAATAGCTTCTTATTTATATTATGTGAATAAAATATATTACTTTGAATAGAGAGAGGTGAAAGAATGTATCCTTGGTACCCTTGGCGTCCGCCTTATTACCGGCCGTTTTACCCGCCATTTTTTCCACCATATTATTATCCACCATACTACCAACCCTTCCCACCTTATTACCCTCGACCACCTAGAAGACCTAGACGTCCTTGGTAATTTTGTGATTTGTTGGCTGAATAAATGAAAATAGTTTAAAAACCTAAAGGAACGAAATGTTCCTTTAGGTTTTTATAACTTCTGCATCATTCGATCAAACTTCGTCATTGTAATTTGGGTCAATATTTTGGATACTTTGAGCAAATTAAAAAACCCTCAACACCAGTAGTGTCAAGGGTTTATCGATCTTAATAAATTTCAATATATTGCTCGCGCTCCCAAGCGTGAACTTGCGTACGGAACATATCCCATTCAATTTCTTTTGCTTCAATAAAGTGATCTAAAGCGTGTTCTCCAAGTGCGTTAACAATGATTTCATTAGTTTTTAATACTTCAATTGCTTCTTTTAATGTTGCAGGAAGATCTTTAATTCCTGCTTCCACTCGCTCTTCTTTAGTCATCACATAAATGTTTCGATCAGTTGATGGCGGCGGAGTCAGTTTTTTCTTAATTCCGTCTAAACCTGCTGCTAGCATAACAGCCATTGCTAAATAAGGATTAGCTGATGGGTCTGGACTACGTACTTCGATACGTGTACTTAAACCACGAGATGCAGGTATACGAATTAATGGACTACGGTTACGCATTGACCATGCAACATAACAAGGAGCCTCATAACCAGGAACCAGGCGTTTATATGAATTTACAGTTGGATTTGTGATTGCCGTAAAGCTTTGTGCATGTTTAATAATTCCAGCTAAAAATTGCATCGCAATTTCACTTAAACCTGTTTCTGTTGAAGGATCGTAAAATACGTTTTCACCGTCTTTAAATAAGGACATATTGCAATGCATCCCAGAACCATTCACTCCAAATAAAGGTTTTGGCATAAATGTCGCGTGTAAGCCATGTTTTCTAGCAATTGTTTTAACTACCAACTTAAACGTTTGGATATTGTCACAAGTTGATACTGCATCCGCATACTTAAAGTCGATTTCGTGTTGTCCTGGTGCTACTTCATGGTGAGAAGCTTCAATCTCAAAGCCCATATCTTCTAGTTCAAGCACGATATCTCGACGGCAATTTTCACCTAGATCTGTTGGTGCTAGGTCAAAATAACCACCTTTATCGTTTAATTCCATAGTTGGTTCGCCTTTTTCATCAACTTTGAACAAGAAAAATTCTGGCTCTGGTCCAATATTAAATGCCGAAAAGCCCATTGCTTTTGCTTCAGCTAATACACGCTTTAACACTCCACGAGGGTCGCCAGCAAATGGTTGACCTGATGGATCGTAAATATCACAAATTAAACGTGCAACTTTCCCTTTCTCACTTGTCCATGGGAACACAACCCATGTATTAAGATCTGGATATAAATACATGTCTGATTCTTCAATTCGAACAAAGCCTTCGATCGATGAACCATCAAACATCATTTTGTTATCTAATACTTTTGTTAATTGACTAATTGGTACTTCAACATTTTTAATAGTTCCTAATAAATCCGTAAATTGTAAGCGTAGAAATCTTACGTTTTCTTCATTTGCAAATCTTTCAATATCTTCTCTAGTGTAATTCACTTCCATAATCCATTCTCCTCCTAATTTGTTGAAATTTATAATTTTCCCTAATAGCAAAACGAAATTTTACTAAAATAATGATTTCATACATTAGTAGAAAAACCTTGATAGTTTTGAAAAATTAATGAAGACTTTCCTTAAATTGTTTATCATTAGGTTACAATATTTAGAGGAAAGCTGTCAATACATGTAAACTAAGTTGCCATGAAAATCTTGATAGATTTTCTAACATACTTATTTGGGTTTTTCTACTTTATTTTTATCCATAATTTTAGTATTGTAAATAACTTTACCATTTATGCATTTAAAATGTTAGTAAATTTTTTTTCATTAAATGATCAACAGCTGTTAAGATTCCAATTTTCACATGACTATATGTTAGTCCACCTTGGACATAAGCAACATAAGGTGGTCGTAATGGCCCATCTGCAGAAAATTCAATACTTGCCCCTTGAATAAATGTCCCGGCAGCCATAATCACTTCATTTTCGTACCCTGGCATTGGACTTGGATATGGAACAACATGGGCATTAACTGCGGCTGCTTGTTGAATGCCTTGGCAGAAAGCGATCATCGTATCTGGACAATTAAATTGCACAGCTTGGATTAAATCTGTACGTTTTGCATCCCATTTTGGATTGGTCATGAAATGAAGTTTTTCAAGAAAGGCAGCTGTGAAAACTGCTCCTTTTAAAGCTTGTCCAACGATATGAGGTGCAAGGAATAAACCTTGATACATTTCTTGCAAACTATATAATGAAGCCCCTCCTTCTTTTCCAATTCCTGGAGCCGCAAGACGATACGAGGCTAAGTTTACAAATTTTTCTTTCCCGACTATATAGCCACCTGTTTTTACAATCCCTCCACCGGGATTTTTAATTAATGAACCAGCGATTAAATCAGCACCTACATGACAAGGTTCTAAAGTTTCTACAAATTCCCCGTAACAATTATCAACAAAAATAATCACATCTTCTTTTATTTCTTTAACGAATGTGATCATTTCTTTGATTTCACTAATTCGATAAGATGGACGATTTGCATAGCCTTTTGATCTTTGAATCCCAATTACTTTTGTTTTTTTATTAATTTTCTTCCCCACTTGTTCATAATCAATCAAACCTTCTGAAGTAAGTGGTACGCATTGGTAAGAAATACCAAATTCTTTAAGTGATCCATTTCCACTTCCTCTTATCCCGACAATTTCTTCTAATGTGTCATATGGCTTACCCGTAATATAAAGGAGTTCATCTCCTGGTCGTAAAACTCCAAATAAACATGTTGCAATTGCATGAGTCCCAGAAATGATTTGCGGACGGACAATTGCAGCTTCACTGCCGAATAACTCCGCATACACCTCTTCAAGTGTATCCCTGCCGACATCATCATACCCATAACCTGTAGATGGAGTAAAATGAAATTCTGATACTTGATGGTTGCGAAATGCTTGCAAAACTTTAAGCTGGTTTGTTTCGATTACCGCTTCAATTTTTTCATGGATTGGTTTAATTTGAGTTTCGACTTCTTTAACGATGTGTTTTAATTGTGCTCCATTTGTAAATTGATCGTACATATTAACTCCTTTAAGCTTGAAATTGCTGTAATTGTTTAAACAATAATGTTTTCGGTGAAATATAGCCTTTTAATAAATAACACTCTTCTTCTGCAAGCCAAATACGGTTTTCAATGATGGAACCCGTTTGACACTCTGTCAATAACTTGCCGTTACCGATATGTATTTTCGCTTCAAAATATTGAAAACATGATTTTACCTCTGCTTCAATTCGCTGTAAAAGCAATTGTAGATCAAATTCGTTTAATGCCGAGATAAAGATCGAGTTTTTCCCTTCTGTTGGGATAAAATTTGCTATCATCTTATCTTTTTTGTTATATACTGTTAAGATCGGAACGTCTTTTACCTCTAATTGCTCTAACAACGACAAAACTGTTTCTTCATGGTAAAAATAATCATCATTTGACGCATCAACAACATGCAATAAAACATCAGCTTCGCAAACTTCTTCTAAAGTTGAGCGAAAAGCAGCAATTAATGTTGTCGGCAAATCTTGGATAAACCCAACTGTATCAGTAAGCAATGCTTGAAAGCCATGGGGTAATTTTAATTTTCTTGTTAATGGATCTAATGTCGCAAACAATTGATCTTCTTCGAGTGAATCGGCCATTGTTAAACGATTATGAAGTGTTGACTTTCCAGCGTTTGTATATCCTACTAAGGCTATTTGAAATGATTTATTTTCCTTTCGTCGCTCTCGATATAAAGCACGATGCTTAACAATGACTTTCAATTGTTCTTTTATTTCATTCATTCGGCTTCGAATATGGCGGCGATCTGTTTCAAGTTTTGTTTCACCAGGCCCTCTCGTTCCAATTCCAGCACCAAGTCTTGAAAGTGAGTGCCCTTGTCCAACAATTCTCGGTAATAAATAGTTCAATTGGGCCAGTTCTACTTGGAGTTTTCCTTCTTTAGATTTTGCCCGTTTAGAAAAAATATCTAAGATCAATTGGGTACGATCAATAATTCGTGCAGGAATAGCAGCTGTTAAATTCCGAACTTGACTTGGTGAAAGTTCATCATTAAAAATAACAACATCAATTTCAAGCTCCTCAACAAGCGGAACAATTTCTGTAATTTTTCCTTTCCCGATATATGTAGCACGGTCTATACTCTTTCGAGGTTGAATTATTGTCGTAATTACTACTCCTCCTGCAGTTTTTGTAAGAGCCGTTAATTCTTCTAAGGAATAGTGAAATCGGTCTGCTTCAATTTCAGCTAGTTTACAACCTACAAGTAAAACTCTTTCCTCGCTACCTTTCGTTGAATACTCCAAAACTTCACAACCTTTTCATATTTAACTTCAGTTTCAAATTTATTACCAACCTTACTATAAGCTTTCGATCAAGAAAAGTGCAAGTGCGGTTTTTTATAGGTTAGAAATTCAGTACCGCCGATTGCACTTTACTTTTTAGAAATGAAAGTTTTATTAAAAGTATTCATTTAATTGCTCAACATTAAAATCATCCTTTGTTAACGTTTCTAATGCCTCTCGGTCATACTTTCCTTTGTATAATAACCTAACAGCTTGGGTACGAACTGCTTTCTCAACAATATTACGAATTAATCTTCCATTACTAAAATTATAGCTTCGCTCAGCCTTTAAAGTTTGTAAATGATCTCGTAGTTTCAATTCCGCTTCCCGGTCAAATTTATACTCACGATCTTTCACCATTTTTTGGGCAATTTCAATTAACTCTTCATTTGAATAATCAGGGAATTTCACAGTAATTGGAAATCGCGAAGGCAAGCCTGGATTTAACGAAAGAAAGTGATCCATTTCTCGTGAATATCCAGCAAGAATTAACACAAAATCGTGTTGAAAATCTTCCATCGCTTTTACTAATGTATCTATTGCTTCTTTCCCAAAATCTTTTTCACCGCCTCTAGCTAATGAATAAGCTTCATCAATAAATAAAATTC
Source organism: Anaerobacillus sp. (assembly GCA_036676095.1). Taxonomy (GTDB): domain Bacteria; phylum Bacillota; class Bacilli; order Bacillales; family Anaerobacillaceae; genus Anaerobacillus. The sequence goes on from JAKFDP010000009.1 coordinate 10,906, forward strand.
CTCCAACCGACTTTTTTACTAAATCACGCGTTTTTTGGGCAGTATGACCAATATATTCTCCCACTAAATCGGCTCTTTCCACTTCATGTAAATGGCCCTTAGTCAGTACACCCATTTCTTTAAATAATTTTGCTAATAATCTTGCAACAGTCGTTTTTCCTGTTCCTGGATTGCCTTTAAAAATCATGTGAAGCACTTGACTGCCTACTTTTAAGCCTTGTTCTTTTCGACATTTATTAATGTAAAGCCAAGCGTAAATTTCCTTGATAAAACGCTTAATTTCCTTAAGTCCTACTAACTCTGCTAATTCCTTTTCAATTTTTTCTAGGATATAGTGTTTTTCTTTGTCTATTTCTGAAAAAGTAAGCATTGATTCATTTTGTAGTTCTCTTTGATGTAGGACAATATTTATTTGACCTCTTGATTTAAGCGACAAGGTTTTTTTCAAGAGCTTCACCATCCTAATTGGAAAATAAACGGATCATGATTCTAACCGTTTTTACCAGCTTTATTAATATTATGACAACTTAGGCTTATCCAAACACCCAATTTTAAAGAAAGCTCCCTTTTTCAGGGAGCTTTCTTTAAAAGTAATAAGTATAGATTTCTTAAAATTTGTAAGATGTCTAGCTCCGAGCGTTCTTCGCCTTTCTAATTACGCTTCAGGATTTAATGAAACATTTTTTTGTGGTGAGAATGTTGAGATCGCATGTTTATATACTAATTGTTGCTTCCCTTCTGTTTCTAAAATCACTGTAAAATTATCAAATCCTTTAATTAATCCTCTTAATTGAAATCCATTTAAAAGAAATACGGTGGCTGGAATATTTTCTTTCCTTAATTGATTTAAAAATACATCTTGAATGTTTACCGATTGTTGCTTCATGAACAGTCAGTCCTCCTCTTTTATCTATACATTTTATTTCGCCTTTTTTATAGTCTTTCCTCTATTAAATTAAGAATTTCTTTTTGCTTTTCAGAAAAATTTGTTTCAGTAATCGTAAACCAATCAATATCAAGCTTATTTCGAAACCAAGTTAATTGTCTTTTGGCATATCGACGCGAATTTTGTTTAAGATGATTAATTGCTTCTTCAATCGTTGTACGACCTTCTATGTAGTCATAAATTTCTTTATAACCAATTGCTTGAACAGATTGACAATTCCTTACACCACGCTCATAAAGTTGTCGAACCTCCTCAATTAAACCTGTTTCAACCATTACATCCACTCTAGCATTAATTCGATCATATAACAAATTTCGCTCCATCGTTAAGCCAATTAAGACTAAATCGTATTGGCATATTTTCGATTGTTCGCTTTGAAATTGATGAAGTGTCTTTTTCGTTACATGAAAAACTTCAAGTGCCCGAATGACTCTCCGATAATTGTTTGGGTGGATTGTTTCATAGCTAATTAGATCAACGGTTTTTAATTTTTCATGGAGCATAACCGGACCATATTTCGCAACAAAATCTTCCATCTCTTCGCGAAATTGAATGTCACTTGGTACATCTGGAAAATTGTAGTCATATATAACTGAACTGATATATAGTCCAGTCCCACCTACAATCAATGGGAGCTTCCCATTTTTATTTAACTTTGAAATTAACGGTTTTGCTAGGCTTTGAAATTCAGCAACTGAAAAACTTTCGACTGGGTCCTTTATATCAATAAGATGATGAACAATTCCTTCCATTTCGTTTTGGGTAACTTTTGCTGTACCTATATCCATACCTTTATAGACTTGCATTGAGTCACCGCTAATTACTTCACCATTCAAATGTTTTGCTAATTCCACACCTAATTTTGTTTTTCCTACAGCTGTAGGACCAACAATTACAACAAGCTTTTCTTTCATGAAAGACTCCTTTTTCAAACAATCATAATTCAATCGCCGCATAATGAAACTCGGACGTAGAACGTTTAAACACCTGAAAACCAAAACGGTTAAATCGTGAACTTTTCCAATGATCCTTCAAGACAATCCGTCTTTTAGCGACTCGTTTTGCCTCTTCTATTGTTTCCTCTTCAAGCTGACAATATAATGCCAAGTTTCTAATCATGTTAATACCTTCTGAATTAATTTTTGTTTCAAACATTGGATCAAAGTAAACAACATCAAAGGCATCGGTTTTTTCGTTACGTAAGTAATCAAGATTGTTCATATGAATAACCTTAATTTGTTGCATTGCCTCATTCATTTCTGCTAGACCACTATCCCAAGTTTTTAACCCTTGCCTAACTATATATGCTAAATAACGGTTACCTTCAATCCCAACAACTTTCCCATTTTTTCCAACAACTACACTTGATACTATACTATCAGATGCTAGACCTAAAGTACAATCTAGGATTGACATATTTGTTGTTAATTTTGTTGCTTGTAAAAATGGATCATTTTCACCTTTTAAAATTCGTTTCACTCGAAACATGGCTGAATTAGGATGAAAAAACAATGGTAGTTCCGTTTGAGATTGGTGGATTGATATGCGATTCCCACCAACAACGATCACATCACATTTATATTTATCTTGTAATAAAGTGATGGGTTCTTTATCACGCGAAATAAAAATTAAATCCAAGTCTTTGGCTACGTTATTAGCTTGTTCAATCATTTTTTTTGTAGGTCTTGACGACGTTGTAACAATCATAATTCTCCTTAATGATTCCAACCTAGCATTTTAAAGAGTTAATAAGGACGTGTACCTATCCCATACTGTCTCACTTTAATAGGCCAAGTTTATTAAATATTATAGAATTTCCGAAAGACAATAGGCAAGTTTGCTTACATAATTCGTTTAAACATTTTCTCCATTTCATAAGTTGTAAATCGAATAAATATCGGTCGGCCATGAGGGCAAGTAAATGGTTCCTCACATTTTCGTAATGTTTCTAACAATGTAAACATCTCATCATTTCGTAAGTATCGATTTGCTTTAATTGAAGCTTTACAAGACATTAATATTGCTGCTTCTTCTCTAAGCTTTGCTAACGATACAGTTTTTCCATTTTGCACTGCTTCCACAATATCTTTAATAATTTCTGTTTCTAATCCTTTGGGAAACCAAATAGGATGGGAACGAATGATAAAACTTTGTGATCCAAAAGGTTCCATGAAGATCCCTAACTTTTGCAAGATTTCCTCTTTCTCCTTAATCCGTTCAACTTCTGCCCTCGTAAACTCAAAAGAAAGCGGTACTAATAAATCTTGTAACTGTTTATGATCTTGAGCTACTTTTTCGCGAAAATACTCGTATTTAATCCGCTCTTGTGCTGCATGCTGATCAACGATGTATAAACCAGTTTCGTTTTGCGCTAATATATACGTTCCATGCATTTGCCCGATGGGGTAAAGAACTGGAACTCTGTCATTTTGTTCACTTTCTTTTATTTCTAGAGTAGTGATTGCTAATTTCTCACTTAACGGCATCTCATTAGGTGATACAGTAGTCTGAAAACTTTCTTTAGTAAATGATTGTTGTAAACTAACTTGATCTTCCTTAAGTTGCAGTGTTTCTTGCGTATCATTATCTTCCTCAATATTTTCAATTTGATGCTCAAGTGAGAATGCTAGTTGTTGTGACTTCGTTTTTTCAATAATAGGTTTTTTGATTTCTGGAATTAACGTTTCTTGCTTTAAGGTTGCTTTGATCGTTTCTGTCACAAGTTGATTCAATTCATCTTCTTTACTAAGTCTTACTTCAAGTTTTGCTGGATGAACGTTAACATCGATCAATGTTGGATCCATTTCAATCAGTAGTACAACGATTGGATATCGCCCAATTGGCAGTAACGTATGATAGCCATCTTGAATGGCTTTTGTTAACGGAAAATTTTTTATATAGCGCTGATTAATAAATGTTGAAATATATTGTCTTGATGCTCTCGTTACTTGAGGATTACAAGCAAAACCTGAGATCGTAAAATCTAACGATGAGTTCTCAAAATACAACATTTGTTTTGCAATATTGATTCCATAAATTGCAGCAATCACTTGTCTGAGATCTCCATTTCCATTCGTAGCAAATATTTTTTTTCCGTTGTGATCTAAACGAAAGGCTATTTTAGGAGCTGCAAGCGCCAAGCGATAAACATAATCGGTAATATTGCCCAATTCCGTATGGATGGTCTTTAAATATTTCAAACGTGCCGGTGTATTATAAAAAAGATTGGTGACCATGATTTCCGTTCCTTTTCTGCTTGGACCTTTTCCTTGTTCAATAATTTTGCCCCCTTCTAATGTTAGGGCAGTCCCAGCACCAGATCCGGTACACGTTTTTACTTGCAAATGAGATACAGAGGCAATACTCGGTAATGCCTCCCCCCGAAATCCTAATGTCCTAATCCGAAAAAGATCTTTATCACTTTGAATTTTACTAGTTGCATGTCGTTCGAAAGCTAGTAAACAATCTTCTGCTTCAATTCCATCTCCATTGTCGATGATCCGAATTTTTTGTAAACCGCCTTCTTCAACTTCGATGTGGATGTTCGTACTATTGGCATCAATTGCATTTTCAACTAACTCCTTAACAATTGATGCAGGTCGTTCGACTACTTCACCAGCGGCAATTTTATTCGCTAAATATTCGTTTAATTTAACAATTTTCCCCATCGGAATTCACCTTTTTCTTCTAGTAAAACTATTTTAACTTTTTTTGCAAGTCATTAAGCTTTTGCAGTGCTTCAATTGGTGTCAAATTTAAAATGTCAAGTTTTTTTAAAGTTGCAATTACGTTTTTCTCACAATCACTTAAAGTAAATTTGGTTAGTTTTTGCGTAACAGCTGTTGATTCGTTAAACAAGGATAACTGAAGCGGTTCAGTTTGTTTTTTCGGTTCTTTTTTGCCAGATTGGCTTTCTAACACTGTTAAAATTGTTTTTGCTCTTCTTATTAATGGCTTTGGCAACTCAGCAAGCTCAGCAACGTAAATTCCATAACTTTTATCGGCTTGTCCATCAATCACTTTATGCAAAAAAACAACTTTTCCTTGATCTTCAACGGCGCTAACATGAACATTTTTCAAAGAAGTAAGCTCCTGCTCCAAGATGGTTAACTCATGGTAATGTGTCGAAAATAAAGTTTTTGCGCCAACTTCTTCATGGATATATTCAATAATTGCCTGAGCTAAGGCCATGCCATCGTAAGTTGATGTACCCCTACCAATTTCATCTAATAAGATTAAGCTTGCATGAGTCGCTTTTGTTAGGGCATGTTTCGTTTCGAGCATTTCAACCATAAACGTACTTTGTCCACTTGCAAGATCGTCAGCAGCACCAATTCTTGTAAAGACTTGATCAAATATTGGCAGTGAGGCTTTAGTTGCCGGTACATAGCAACCGATTTGAGCCATAATCGCAGTTAAGGCCAATTGACGCATAAACGTACTTTTTCCAGCCATATTTGGTCCAGTGATTAATAAAATTTCACGATCTTCGTTCATAAAAATATCGTTCGGAACATATTCCCCAGAATGTAAGACTTTTTCGACAACTGGATGTCGGCCTTCAACAATTGTGATTTGGCGTTCTTCGTTAAAACTTGGTTTCGTATAATGATTTTCTTCACTGACGTTAGCAAAGCTTTGCAAAACATCAAGTTCACTTATTTTTTTAGCGATATACTGAAGACTTGTAATAAATTGCTTTACATGTTCCCGAATTTGTAAAAACAACTCATACTCTAACAGTTCAATTTTTTCCTCTGCTTCTAAAATAAGTGCCTCTTTTTCTTTAAGCTCTGGTGTAATATAGCGTTCGGCATTAGATAGCGTTTGTTTTCTCTCATAACGCCCTTCTGGTAAATTCCCTAAATTAGCCTTTGTTATCTCAATGTAATAACCAAACACTTTGTTATAACCGACTTTTAAAGATTTAATACCAGTGGCTTGTCGTTCTTGTAGTTCTAATTCGGTAATCCAGTTTTTCCCATTTCGACTTGCATCTCGATATTGATCTAATTGCTGATGATAGCCATCTTGAATGATTCCGCCTTCTTTGATGGAAATCGGTGGATCTTCTATTAAAGAATTTTCTAATAAAGTGGCAAGTTCTTCACATAAATCAATATCCTTCACCAATTCTTCTCCATAAGAATTAGGCAACTGTTGTACGACTGCTACAATTTTAGGGATTTGTTGTAAGGAACGCTTTAACTGAACAAGCTCTCTGGCATTTACATTTCCATAAGCAACTTTCCCAGCAAGCCGTTCTAAATCGTAAACCTCTTTTAAATGCTCACGTAACTCTTCACGGCAAAAGAACTGTTCTAATAACGTTTCTACCATACTTAAACGCTTCTCAATTTCGACTTTATTTAATAACGGTCGCTCAAGCCACTGCTTTAATAATCTTCCTCCCATAGCTGTCACTGTTTTGTCTAATAACCAGAGTAATGACCCTTTCTTTTTTTTGTCTCGGATCGTTTCAACTAACTCTAAGTTCCGTTTCGAATGAAGATCGATTTTCATAAATTCACTTTGGGTGTAATAAATAACTGGTTGCAAATGGTCCAGGGAACGCTTTTGAGTTCGTAGTAAATAGGTCGTCAAACGCCCAAATGTTGGCAATAGCTTTTTCTGTCCTACATTCGCACATAATTGTAAAAACTTTTCGTCGAGTTGTTCACTTTCTTCATAAGAAGGTGTTACTTGAATTTGTTGTAATAGCTGTTTAATTTTTTCCTCACAATGATTTGGGGCAAAAATAATTTCTTTTGCTCCAGATGTCGCAATCTCGTTAATGACTTCTTGCCAACTACCTTGAATGATGGTTACAAAGTTTTCTCCAGTTGTTAAGTCTGTCAAAGCAAGTCCGTACGAGTTATCATGAAAGTCTGTTACAGCGGCAATATATTGGTTTTCTTTTTCATGAATTTTCGTTCCATCCATTACCGTTCCTGGTGTTATTAATTTAACAACTTCACGCCTAACTACTCCTTTGGCTTGTTTTGGATCTTCTGTCTGTTCACAAATAGCCACCTTGTAGCCTTTTTCAATTAGTTGTTGGATATAGGCTTTAGCTGAGTGATAGGGTACACCACACATCGGGATTCGCTCACTATCGCTCCCTGTGCCTCGACTTGTTAATGTTATCTCTAATTCCTGAGCGGCCAATTTAGCATCTTCAAAAAACATTTCATAAAAATCTCCTAAGCGAAAAAATAAAAAGGCATCTTTATATTGTGCCTTTATCGCTAAGTATTGTTTTATCATCGGCGTATGTTCAGCCATTGATTAGTCCCCCAAATCTATGATTTCACTAGGAAACATTATACCATAATCATCGCGTAGATTCGACAATTTCAAAGCTTTTTCAAATAGGAAACATAGTTGGATAAAATGTTTTCACCTTTATTTTCTAAAAAAAATTGTTTGTGGTCAGCAAACCATTCATCTAACGAATAATTAGATTGTGCTTGGTTGTAATAAGTTGTTAAGCAGTCAACTGTAAATGTTGAAGTATGAACAAACTGAGGATATGTCACTAAATACTCAATTAGTAATAGCATCGGTAAACTTGTAGGAATGTGCTGGAACCATGTTGGCAACACCCGGTATTCAAAACCATCAAAACGATTTTTCCGAACAGAACCGAGTCTACCATAGCCCTTTCTCCGTTCATAGGATGGCTTTCCTTCAGTTAATGAAAAAGGAAGCGCTACAAATTGATCAAGAAGTCGTACATGTTTTAATGTAAAAGGGATGTTACCAAAGTGCAGATGTCCACCAAGAAAAAAGCGACCAGAAGGATTAGGCACAGTAATAATTGTTAAGTGATGTTTCTTTGATTCATCGAGAAGCTTTTCGTATAACAACAACATATGATTATGTAATTGTTTCATTAGAAACGCTGGTTTCGGGCGAATTTCAATAATTGGATGATAAATACGCGTTTTATGAAGAGCAATTGCTTGATCAAACCCAAATTCTTCGTTTCTTAAAATATCGCCATTCATAAATTTGCCCGTTTTTTGATTTTGCAGCATTAACTCTAAATCTGCACCAAAAGTTACGTTGTTAATGTTCTGTAGTTTTCTTAACTCAGCAGCTAATCGTCTTTTTTCGATCGTTGTTAACTGATTAAGCGCAAGTGGGCGTAATGAGACCACATTTATCTCTTTCGTTCCACTTCTTTCAACGATACATTCCCCAATTACTGTATTTGTTAAGTATAATGCTTGAAGGGCATACTCTTGTAATTCTTTTTCATAATAATTAAATTGTTCATTTATTTCTTGCCAACTAGCTTTTGAATTCATCATGATCGGTGTGGCAGAAACTTTTCGTTTTGCTGATAATATCATAAAATGAAATGATCTTACTTTGATTTGTTGCTGATTACCTTTTTGACTAAAGACAATTTGCATGCCATGATCAATTAAGCTTTTCCAAGATTGTTGATGAAGATCATAGTTAATCCTTTCATGAAAGCTGCTTATTTCACTTTCAAGCTTCATTAATTATTGCTCCTTAAGTTTATTTATATAAGAAAAGCGCAGAGTCTTCAGAGCTAGACATCTTAAGAAAAATAGGAAGAAGTAACCTTCTTCCTATTCATCCTATTCTTCTAAATCGCCAGTTAAGAAATTTGGATCTAAATCTTCAAATTCTTCATCTTCGATATCATAATCCCACGTTTTAAGATCAAGGTCATCTGTAATTCCATCTGGATTTACATACACACAAATTTTTGTCTCGCCAATTACTTCAACTAAAAACTCGCGCTCAACTTGAACAATAACATTTGTTCCATTAGGAGCAATCGTTGCTTCTAGCGTGTTTGGCTGTTGAATGGCTCTTGCAATTACCTCTAAATCTTCACTTAAAACGTTTTTATCTTGGATCGTTAACGGAACAACATCTGTATAAGTAACCGTTTCTGTAGCAACTTCTGTTTTCGTATTGTTACTATAAGAAAACCAAATGTTAATGTCATAACTTCCACGAACCTCAATGCAGTCTCCCTTTTTTTCCGCTTCATACTTATGGTTAATGATCCAACAACCTAAAATACTTGACGGTTTATGGGAAGGGCGGATCGTATGACTAGCCTGTGAGAATTTTCTCCCTTTTCCACAAACGGCTTTTGTTATAATCTCTCTGTAATTTAATTCTTTTTCTGTTTGTGACATTTGTTTTTACCCTCCTCAAACAATTCGTTGTTCTCCGCGAAGCTTTAACACATCGTCTTAGCTCCTCCCAAACAGTCTTCACTTTCATCCTATGCAAGAAAATGACTATTGTGTCAACAATTTGGGTAAAAATTTCAAAATATGACTAAGCCTTTTAACAACAGCTTAAAGTCTATTTTTTCTAGTGTTAAAATAGAAAACGATCAAACTTCCTATTACATTGATATTAAAGGATATGTGAAAACATGCCTAATTGTGAGAATTTCATTAACTTTTTCATTCATATATATGGCATGATTATTAGTTTCATGCTAAAAAGTATAATAAAGAAAAGCGAAGAACGCTCGGAGCTAGTCAGTATTCAAAGTTCAAAAACTTTATACTTTCTTATCTTGAGAAAAAAACCTAGCTCAAGCTTAATTTATTTAAGCTTGAGCTAGGTTCATAAACATATATTAAGATAAATACATTAAAATCAGAGTCTTGCTAAATTACACATCAAAAACTAGTTGCCGTACTGTTAATGAGTATGATCCCCACAACCGCCGCTTCCACTACAACTATTTTTCGTTGTTGTTCCTTTTAATACGTCACCGCCAGTCGATTTAATAATCTCATCGGTAACTGAATTTGAAATGGTGCTTGCTACGAGCTGTAGTAAACCATTTACTTCAAGCTGACTTTGCTTAAATTCTTTGACAATTGGAATTTCGTCTAATTCATTTTGCAGCGTGTCAATTTTGGTTTCTGCTTGTTTTAACGCTTCATTTTTCGCGTAGTGCTCTAAGTTTACAGCTTCTTTTTGGTAACGTTTAATTTGACTAATTAACTGTTGCACTCTTGGATGTTCATTAATTTGCAGTTCCGCTCGTTTGAAAAATTGGATTTCTTCCGTTTTTGCAATCATTTTAGCAATTTCTTGAGCTTTTACGATGATGTCATCTTTGCTATATATTTTTGACATTACGCTTTCACCTCTGCTTTTTTAACTACATGACCATCAAGAGACCATGTCTTTGCTTCTGTTATTTTAACATAAACTATTTCACCAATTAAAGATTTTGGACCTGGAAAATTCACAAGTTTACTTGTTCTCGTTCTTCCAGATAAGATATCAGGATTTCGTTTACTTTCACCTTCAACTAGAACTTCCACAATTATTCCTTCTAGTTGTTTGTTCTTGATTGCTGAAAGTTCATTGATTGCAGCATTTAAGCGTTGTAAACGCTCGCGTTTTACTTCTAGCGGAACATTATCCTCCATGTTGGCAGCAGGAGTCCCTTCGCGTGGTGAATATATATACGTAAAGGCACTATCATAGCCAATTTCTTTAACGAGTGACAAAGTATCTTGAAATTGTTCTTCTGTTTCATTAGGGAAACCGACAATTAGATCTGTAGTAAGCGTAACATTAGGAATTTCTGCTTTCATTTTATTTACTAACTCAATATACTTTTCTCTTGTATAGTTTCTTGCCATTAATTTTAAAATTTCTGAATTTCCACTTTGAACTGGTAAATGAATATGTTCAACTAGGTTACCACCTTTGGCAAGTACTTCAATCAAACGATCATCAAAATCACGAGGATGACTGGTTGTAAAACGAATCCGTGGAACATCAATTTTCCGCATTTCATCCATTAAATTACCTAATCCATAATTGATATCTATAAAATCTTTACCATAAGCATTGACATTTTGTCCCAATAAAGTGATTTCTTTATAACCAAGTCGTGCTAATTCACGCACTTCAGCAATAATATCTTCTGGACGACGGCTTCTTTCTTTTCCACGAGTATAAGGCACGATACAGTACGTACAGAACTTATCACAACCGTACATAATATTTACCCAGCCTTGAATTTGACCACGACGAGCACGTGGCATATTTTCAATAATATCGCCTTCTTTTGACCAAACTTCAATCACCATTTCTTTATTAAAAATCGCATCCTTGATAAGAACAGGCAAACGGTGAATGTTGTGTGTACCGAAAATAAGATCGACATGTTGATGTTTTTGTAAAATTCGATTGACAACGCCTTCTTCTTGAGACATGCAACCACATATACCGATCACCAATTCTGGTTTTTCTCGCTTAAGTGGTTTTAAATGACCGATTTCACCAAAAACTTTATTTTCCGCATTTTCACGAACAGCACATGTATTTAATAATATAACATCCGCTTCTTCAGTAATCGATGTGGCTTCAAAGCCCATATCCAACAAAATTCCAGCCATATTTTCAGAATCATGTTCGTTCATTTGACAGCCATACGTACGAACCAAGAATTTTCTTCCGTTCCCTAATCCGCGCATTTCCTCAGGAATATCAAAATCATAGTGAACGGTTACATCTTCTTTTCCTCGGCGCTTAGCCTCTTTTAAACTTGGCTGTGTAAACGTTGTTTGAAAGTATTGACTAAAGTCTTTTGTCTGACCGGATTTTTTGTCCGCAGAAGAAAGATCAATATTTATCATCATTTGTTTTTTTTGTTGTTCATTCATTGTAAGTTCTCCTTTTTGATTTTATTCGTGCCAATATTTTAGTATAAACCGTTCAATAGTTAAACACAATAGTAAGGATATGGTGAAAAGCTAATTTTATGGCAGCGAATAAATGTACAAGAAAAGGCACTCTATGTGAGTACCTTTTTTCTAACTTTTAAAAATCTTAAGTATAAATGCAACTAAGGCTAAGCTGGCACATAGAGGCTTAGCTTGCCTCAAGATTCTCTATGACTTACATAAATTCTGTTAATAATTTATCAAATGTTGCTTTTTCAAGATTAATATTTTGATTTACTAGCGGTGTTTCTTTAAATCCATTGACTAATGTCTCATAAGCCGGTTTTTCTTTATTTTGATAGATCAATCCCGTTACTAAACCGTTACGTTCCATGATTGTATTTACAGCTTGGGCACGATTTGTTGGGTCGTATCCTTCGATTGAGTCTAACTTGATCAGATGATCTTTAAACCATTCGTACGTATTTACTTTGTTAAATGTGACACATGGACTAAAGACATTAATAAACGAAAATCCTTTATGGTTAATTCCTTGTTCGATAATTGAAGTTAATTCTTTTAAATCACTTGAGAAACTTTGGGCAACAAAACCAGCACCAGCTGAAATAACTAATTCCATAATACTGATTGCCGATTCAATAGACCCTGTTGGTGTGCTTTTTGTTTTAAAGCCTAATTCACTTCTAGGTGAAGTTTGTCCTTTTGTTAAGCCATAAATATGATTATCCATGACAATATAGGTAATATCAATATTTCGGCGAATCGCGTGGATCGTGTGACCCATGCCGATGGCAAATCCATCACCATCTCCCCCTGAAGCAATGACTGTTAAATCACGGTTTGCCATTTTGACACCTTGAGCAATTGGGAGAGAACGACCATGTATCCCATGAAAACCGTAGGAGTTAATATACCCTGAAATACGACCAGAACAACCAATTCCTGAAATCACTGCAAGGTTCTCAGGCTCTAGTCCAACATTTGCAGCCGCTCGTTGGATAGCAGCTTGGACAGAGAAGTCCCCACATCCCGGGCACCAGTTTGGCTTGACAGTATTACGAAAGTCTTTAAATGTAGCCATTTAGATCAGCTCCTTGCATTGATTATAAATTTCTGATGGTAAGAATGGATTACCGTCATATTTCAGAATCGTTTCAAGATTACAGTTACATACATTTATTTTAATAATATTTGCAAGTTGTCCAGTCGCATTATTTTCAATGACAATTACTTTTTTGGCACGATCGATTAACGGCTTTAATTCTTCAGCTGGAAACGGATGGATTAAACGGACTTGCGCATGATTTACTTTCAAACCATCCTTTTCAAAGCGCGGTAATATTTCTTCTATTGTACCCCTCGTAGAATTAAAACCGATAAGAAGTAGATCAGCCTCTTCATGAGGAGCATTTGTATAAATTGGATTCGGAAATTTCTGATGTAATGTATTTAGTTTTGTTAAACGTTTATTCATTTGATTAATCCGATTAGTCGGATCTTCTGATGGTTTCCCTTGTTCATTGTGCTCTACACCTGTCACATGGTGAATACCATTTTTCATACCTGGTACAACACGAGGAGAAATCCCATCTTCTGTTACTAGATAACGTTTGAAATATTCATCATTTAATTCTGGAAGTTCAGCGTTTAAATCTAACTTCCCACGACGAATTTGTAAACGATTATAATCAAGTGGCTCTACAGTTTGTTTTCCTAACGATAAAGCTAAATCTGTTAGTAAGATAACAGGACATTGATATTCTTCAGCAATATTAAAAGCTTCAGCAGCATCATAAAATGCTTCTTCCACTGTACTAGGTGCAATTACAACCTTTGGAATTTCTCCGTGAGTTCCATAAATCATCGCCATTAAATCTGATTGTTCTTGCTTTGTCGGAAGACCTGTACTTGGGCCGCCGCGTTGTGTATTAACAATTACTAACGGAATTTCAGTTATTCCAGCTAAACCAATTGCTTCCATCATTAATGAAAGCCCTGGACCTGCCGATGCCGTTAACGTACGAACTCCGGCGTAATTACCACCGATTGCCATTGTACACGCTGAAATCTCATCTTCAGTTTGGATGACAACCCCACCAAATTCGGGCAGTTTTTTCGTCAAATACTCCATAATCTCAGAAGCAGGTGTAATTGGATATGCTGGCATAAATCTTGCTCCACTCGCTAGAGCCCCTAAGGCAATTGCATGGTTACCAATCATAAACAACCTTTTTTCACCATCAGCTTTTTCAAGCTCAAACGACTTAATTTGTTCACCAATTGCTTTTTGAATAAACTCAGAACCTTGTTTAATAGCTTCCATATTCTTTTCGACAACTGAACTGCCTTTACGGCTAAAAATCTCTTCAACTACCTCACGATAGACCTCAGCAGACAATCCAAGAAGAGCACTCGAAGCGCCAACTGCTACCATGTTTTTCATTAAAGAAGTACCAAGTTCATTGGCAATGTCAGTAAATGGAACAGCATACAATGATGCTTTTGAACTTTCTGGAAGCTTTGGACTGAATTTAGAATCGGCAATAACAATACCACCATCTCTTATTTCATGAATATTCACATCGATCGTTTCTTGATCAAATGCAACTAGTATATCTAAATCGTCGGAAATTGAGTTAATCGCTTTAGTACTTACACGAATTTTATTATTAGTGTGACCGCCCTTAATACGCGAAGAAAAGTGACGGTATCCGTAAAGATAATAGCCTAAACGGTTTAACGCGATTGAAAAAATTTCACCAGTACTTTCTATACCTTCCCCTTGTTGTCCTCCAACTTTCCAGGAAAGTTGATTGATCATGCTCTCCACCCCTTTGGTAATTGACAATGTCTTAAGTCACAAAAAGCAAAGAAAATGTGACAAATTTGTTAACAGTTCCAATAATAGACCTAAAATACAGAAAAATCAAGCAATTTTATCCCTTGATTATATAATTAAATATTCCCCAATTTTTTTGATTAATGAGCTTCAAATATCTTATATTTTTCTAATTTAAGCAAGCTTTATTTGGTGCTAAAATACAAGAACGTTCATTTTTTGAAACAAGTAATCTATGTAATCCAAAATAGTCAAAAACAAAAAGGGAGATATGTAATACTTGACTCATGAATATAAATTTCACCAATTGTTACTAAATTCCTGCAAAAAAGCACAAAAAAAAAAATTATTTTTACTGTAATATAATAATAACCTGTTTGTTCAATGAACAAACAGGTTATTATGCAGAAATTTTATCTCGGCTCGACAATCAACTTAATTGCCGTTCGCTCTTCCCCATCAATTTTAATATCAGTAAAAGCTGGTATGCAAATTAAATCAATCCCACTTGGAGCTACAAAACCTCTTGCAATAGCAATTGCTTTAATTGATTGGTTTAATGCACCTGCACCAATTGCTTGAATCTCTGCTGCACCTCGTTCCCGAATGACACCCGCAAGTGCACCTGCGACTGAATTAGGATTAGATTTTGCTGAAACTTTTAATACTTCCATTTCTTTGAACCTCCTCAAATGTGAAAACAAATTTTTCATAAATAGATGCTATGAACTACTGCGACTATTCAATTAGAAAATAAACCTTGTTCTGTATATATTCAAAAATATACGTGATATTCCACATTATCTAAGGAAGTTTCCTTATAAGTCTTATTATTCAAAAAATGGATGATCTTCATTAATGAGAATTGGTGAAATAGACAAAGCTGCCCCTGTTTTAGGATCTACATCAATCAAAACCCCGTTTAATTGCTCTCTTCCTTTGGCAACCTCAAACCTAACTGGTAAACTTGTTAAAAACTTATTTAAGACTGCACTTCGTTCCATTCCTAAGATCCCATCATAAGGACCTGTCATGCCAACATCAGTCATGTACGCTGTTTTATTTGGTAAAATTCGATAGTCAGCTGTTTGAACATGGGTATGTGTCCCAATAACAGCAGTTACTCTTCCATCCAAATACCATCCCATCGCTTGCTTCTCGCTTGTAGCTTCGGCGTGAAAATCAACGAAAATAATTGGTGTTTTCTTTTTTATTTTGGTAATTAATTCATCTGCCTTTTTAAAAGGACAATCTAACGGTGGCAAAAAAGTTCTCCCTTGGATATTTATAACCCCAACTTCTATTTGGTTTATTTTCACAATCACATATCCATTACCAGGAACTCCCTCAGGGAAATTTGCAGGACGAACTAAGTTTGGACAATGGTCAATTACTTCAATTAGTTCACGCTGGTCCCAAGTATGATTTCCTAATGTAACTACTTGAGCACCTATATCTAGAATTTGTTTATAAATTTTTTCGGTAATCCCTTTGCCAGAAGCTGAATTTTCCCCGTTAACAATGGTAAGCGTTGGTTTCAATTTATTTTTCAATTTTGGCAAATAATGAGCAAGCATTTGCCTCCCTTGTGATCCTACTACATCACCGATAAATAATATTTTCATTTTGAACACCTCGAATTTTTTACAGCATTATATCAAATTTCAGGAAAACCTGGTACTTAAAATTTCTTTCTTAAAGTGAAAAAAATAAAGTGGCATTGGCCACTTTATTTAGCATACTCAACTGCTCTGGTCTCACGAATAACAGTAACTTTAATATGCCCAGGATAGTCAAGTTCTTCTTCAATTTTTTTCGTGATATCTCTAGCCAAACGATATGCTTGACTATCATCGATCATTTCAGGCTTAACCATAATTCTCACTTCACGCCCGGCTTGAATAGCATACGTTTTTTCAACACCATCAAAAGACTCTGAAATCTCTTCTAACTTTTCTAATCGTCGAATATACGTCTCAAGAGTTTCACGTCTTGCACCTGGTCGTGCAGCAGAAAGAGCATCAGCTGCAGCAACAAGTGTTGCAATAACAGAAGTTGCTTCTGTATCACCATGATGTGAGGCAATACTATTAATCACAACTGGATGTTCTTTATATTTAGAGGCTAATTCAACACCAATTTCAACGTGACTTCCTTCTACTTCATGGTCAATCGCTTTACCGATATCATGGAGAAGTCCTGCCCTTTTTGCCAGTTGAACATCTTCCCCTAATTCGGCAGCCATTATTCCTGCTAATTGTGCAACTTCAACAGAATGTTTTAAAACATTTTGCCCATAACTCGTTCTAAACTTAAGTCGACCTAATATTTTGATTAAATCAGGGTGTAACCCATGAATACCAATTTCAAACGTTGTTTGTTCTCCGTATTCTCTAATCATTTCATCTACTTCACGTCTAGATTTATCCACCATTTCTTCAATTCGAGCTGGATGAATTCTTCCATCCTGAACTAATTTTTCAAGAGCAGTACGCGCAATTTCTCTTCTAATTGGATCAAATCCAGATAAAATTACTGCTTCAGGTGTATCATCAATAATGAGATCAATTCCTGTCAGCGTCTCAAGAGCTCGAATATTCCGACCTTCTCGACCGATAATTCTTCCTTTCATTTCATCGTTTGGAAGAGTTACAACTGAAACTGTAGTTTCTGCAACATGATCAGCAGAACATCGTTGTATCGCAAGTGAAACAATTTCCTTTGCTTTCTTATCAGCTTCTTCTTTTGCGCGTGTTACGAAATCTTTAACCATTAGCGCTGTTTCGTGAGATAACTCATCTTTTACGTCTTTCATAATGATTTCTCTAGCTTCTTCTCTAGTAAATCCGGAAATCCGCTCAAGTTCAGCTTGCTGCTTTTGTAAGAGTTCCTCCACTTTGCTATCCATCTCTTCAATATGTCGTTGTTTTTTGGTGAGAGCTTCCTCTCTCTTTTCTAATGATTCCTCTTTCTTATCTAAGGTTTCACTTTTTCGGTCAAGGATCTCTTCTTTTTGTACCAAACGATTCTCTTGTTTTTGAATCTCATTTCTTCGTTCACGAATATCACGTTCAGCATCTTGACGTAATTTATGAATCTCATCCTTTCCTTCAAGGACAGCTTCTTTCTTTAGTCGATCTGCTTCACGTTTGCTCTCTTCAATAATTTGATTTGCCGCATGTTCCGCGCTAGAAATTTTCGCTTCTGCAATGGATTTTCGAACAAGATATCCAACAACTGCACTAATTGCACTCGAGACCAGCAAAATGAAGATGAATGTGTAAAAGTTCATTTCCATACTTTCACCTCCCCTTGCTATCTAATTGTTGGTTTTCATGATACATAGTTTATTCGTAATAGGTGTGCACATCCAGCACAGGTTACTTTTCTTATACCTTAATTCTTAAACAAAGTTAACCCTTTATTAAAGTATCAAAATAAAAAAAATAGCCAGTAAAATGCGGTATTCTCTACAATTGTATAATTGGTTATTGCTATTGTCAAGCTTTGTCAATAATAAGAATTTTTAAACATTATTTTTCACTAAAATTTGATTTTGTTTAAGCGGCGCAGGAGCACAGTGCGCTTTTTCACTTCTGACAGGTTATTTGACCTCGAGCCGCTGGCGCTCGAAGCTAAACAGTATTCAAAGTTCAAAAACCTTATAATTTCTTATCTTTTAAAAAAAGACTAAGGCTTTCGTCATTAAGCGGACGAAAGCCTTAGTCTTTCTATTCTAACAGGTTATTATCCTTTACTCTTTACAAGTTGTTTATAAATCTATCGGAAGATCCAATTCTTCATCTTCAGATGTAGTAACTTTAATTTCGCCATTTAAACTATAATATTCACGAATTTTTGTCTCAATCGCTTCTGTAATATCAACGTTTTCCTTCAAAAATTGTTTCGCGTTTTCTCTACCTTGTCCTAAGCGCTCATCATTAAATGAATACCAAGCACCACTTTTTAAGACAATATCTAATTCTGAACCAATATCTAGGATCGAAGCTTCTTTAGAAATTCCTTCTCCATACATTATATCAACGTCGGCTTGTTTAAATGGCGGTGCTACTTTATTTTTCACAACTTTAATTTTTGTTTTGTTACCGACCATATCGTTGCCTTGTTTCAATACTTCAGCTCTACGTACCTCTAGACGAACTGATGAATAAAATTTAAGCGCACGGCCACCAGGAGTTGTTTCTGGATTACCAAACATGACGCCAACTTTTTCACGGATTTGGTTAATAAAAATGGCAATTGTTTTCGATTTATTAATCGCACCAGAAAGTTTTCGTAATGCTTGTGACATTAAACGAGCTTGAAGACCCACATGACTGTCTCCCATTTCGCCTTCAATTTCAGCCTTCGGAACAAGCGCAGCTACAGAATCGATTACAATAATATCGACTGCACCACTACGAACTAATGCTTCAGCAATTTCTAGTGCCTGTTCTCCAGTATCAGGTTGAGATAAAAGCAGTTCATCAATATTGACACCTAAATTTTGCGCATAAACCGGGTCGAGAGCGTGCTCTGCATCAATAAATGCTGCTTGTCCACCGTTCCGTTGTACTTCGGCAATAGCATGAAGGGCAACAGTCGTTTTTCCTGAAGATTCAGGGCCGTAAATTTCAATGATTCTTCCTTTAGGATAGCCACCCACTCCTAAAGCAATATCAAGTGCTAATGAACCACTAGAAATTGTTGAAATTCTTTGCTCGGCTTGTTCACCTAATTTCATGATTGAACCTTTTCCAAACTGTTTTTCTATTTGGCGTAATGCATTTTCTAATGCTGTTTTACGATCACTCATTGTTTCATCTCTCCTTATATATAACTTAAATAGTATGGATTGTCTCAATAAAAATCTATATCACTATCATAACTCGTTTATTGAGATTTGCCAATAGTTTTTACGAACATTTATTCGTTTCTATTAGAAAACTTTCATATGCTCATTACTGTACTACTTAAAGTTACATAAACAAAACAAGGAGGATACAATGAAAATTTCTTAGAGTTTTTTTTCTTTTTTCGGTCTTGGTTTTGCCGGTTCTAAGTTTACACGAGCACCGTTTAATCTTGAATAGCGAAGCGCTTCGTAAACAAATGGTGCTACTTCTTGCGGAACCTCAAGAAAGGTAAAATTTTCAAAAATATCAATTCTGCCAATCGATTTTGTCGGAATTCCGACAATTTCTGATACTTCGTCAACAATAATTTTAGGTGTTAATTGGACGTTTCGCCCAACATTAATAAAGAAACGAACCATTCCAGTTGAAGCACCAGTATCACCAAAGTTATAACTGTCATCCTCATCATGAAACTCACGATGGAAGGCGATTTTCATTAAAGCTGCAGTTACCTTTTCAGCTGGATATTCGCTAAGCATTTCGTTTACTAGCTGGTCAAAAAAAGGTAACTCTTCCTTCGCCTCAATGATATGAACTAATTGTTGCTTCCATAATTCTTGCTGCTTTTCAACAATCTCCTCCATCGTTGGAATATCTTGAGATGGAATGGACATCTTAATTTCTGACTCAATTGTGCGTAAATGTTTCATCTCTCTTGGCGTTACTAACGTTAATGCTAATCCTTTTCTTCCTGCGCGACCTGTTCGTCCAATTCGATGAACGTAGCTTTCAGGATCTTGAGGGATATCATAATTAATCACATGTGTAACATTATCTACATCGATACCGCGAGCAGCAACATCTGTTGCAATCAAAAATTCAATTGTCGATTCCCGAAATTTTTTCATAACACTATCACGTTGCATCTGAGTTAAATCTCCATGAAGCCCATCTGCCATATACCCTCTAGCTTGAAGAGCTTCAGTTAATTCAGCAACACCTTTTTTCGTTCGGCAGAAAACAATTCCTAAATCAATTTCCTCACTATCAATGATTCTACAGAGCGAATCTAATTTATTTTTTTCTAACACTTTATAATATACTTGATCAATTGACGGAGCAGTAACTTCACCTTTATTGATTGAAACAACCTTTGGCTCATTCATATAGTTACGGGACAATTTCATGATCCCTTGTGGCATTGTTGCTGAAAAAAGCAACGTTTGTCTTTGATCATTTACATCTTTTAAGATTGATTCAATATCTTCAATGAATCCCATATCTAGCATTTCATCTGCTTCATCTAAGACGATTGTATGAACTTGATCAAGTTTCAACGTTTTTCTACGGAGATGATCAATCACCCTACCAGGAGTTCCAATGACTACTTGAACTCCTTGCTTCAAAGCGCGAATTTGATGCCCTATCGATTGCCCACCGTAAATTGGTAACGTCCGCACTCGTTTAAATTTAGATAGCTTTTGCAATTCACCGGCAACTTGAATTGCTAATTCTCTCGTCGGAGTGAGAATAAGTGCTTGAACATGAGGTGCACTTGTTACTTTATCGAGCAAAGGAATACCAAATGCTGCTGTTTTGCCAGTGCCTGTTTGGGCTTGTCCAATCACGTCTCCCCCTTCAAGAATAATCGGAATAACCTTTTCTTGGATCGGAGATGGCGCTTCAAAGCCCATTTCCTTAATTGCTTTTTTTATCTGACTAGATATTTGAAAATCATCAAAACGCATTATTTAGATTCCACCTTTTTGAAAACATTTCAATAAATAATACAAGCCATACTTTACTGACCTGTTTTGAATTTGATCTCTTGTTCCCGCGAGATTGAGCGGATAAATTTGTGTTTCTTCTCCTAATTTTGCAATTGCAACATAGACTGTTCCAATTTCTTTGCCCTCGATTTGTGTAGGGCCGGCTACACCGGTAAAACTTATTCCCACAGTAGTGTTACAGAGATGTCGGACACTTTCAGCTAGTTGTTTTGCACATTCTTTACTAACGGCACCAAATTTCTCTAATATTTCCTTAGGCACTTGGAGCAAAGATTGTTTTACTTCATTACTATAACAAATAACACCACCATTAAAAATAGCAGAAGCACCAGGTTGCGCAGTCAGTTCACTAGCAAAAAGTCCCCCAGTTATGCTCTCAGCAGCGCTAATAGTTAACTTTTGTTCGTTTAACATTTTAACTACTTCATTCGTTAATGATGTTTCATCATAGCCGAAAAAAAACTCCCCTACTCTGGCAAGGATTTTTTCTTCTAATTCAACGATCAATTTTAACCCTTCTGCCTTACTCTCATGTTTTACTGTTAACCGTAATGTTACAACACCATCTTTGGCTAATGGAGCAATCGTTGGGTTTGATTGTGATTCAATTAAATCCAGTAGTTTTGTTTCTAACTGCGATTCACCAATTCCAAAAAAATGTAACACTCTAGAAATAATTTGTGTAGTTGTTTTATGTTGTGCTAAAAGGTATGGAAGGCCATATGTTGCAAACATCGGTTCCATTTCCCTTGGTGGCCCTGGCATAAGTAAATAATGGACTCCATGTTCTTGAAATGCCATCCCAGGAGCCATGCCATGATCGTTAGGGAGCACTGTAGAGCCTTCAATTACTAAGGCTTGTTTCCGATTATTTTCAGTAATCACTCGATTTCGTCTTTTTATATAATCTTCAATGTATGTTTCACTAGCTTTATCAATGACTAAGGAACGACCAACAATACTAGCGATTGTCTCTTTTGAAAGATCATCCTTTGTCGGTCCAAGGCCGCCAGTAAAAATAAGTAGATTTGAACGTGTTTTTGCATCAGCGATCGCTTTTGCTAAACGAGCGCTATTATCACCGACGACTGTATGATAGTATACATCGATGCCGATATTCGCTAGTTGTTTTGAAATGAACTGGGCATTTGTATTCGTTATTTGCCCAAGCAAAAGCTCAGAGCCTATGGCAATAATTTCTGCATTCATTTGAATCCCTCCTAATTATTTAGATTTCAGAATGATATGTTTGTTTTTTAAAAAGTAATCCACCCCTGAAATAATTGTTAATATTGTGGCAAGCCAAACTATAATTGAAGCAAAAGGAAAGCTAATAATTTCAAAAGGTAAGTTATGAAGCATTAATGCAGATACAGCAATAATCTGAAAAACTGTTTTCCATTTTCCTAAATTACTAGCTGCAATCACTTGTCCATCTGCTGCGGCAACTAAGCGAATTCCAGTAACAGCAAACTCTCTACTAATAATAACGATGGCAATCCAAGCTGGTAACAACGTTAGTTCGACAAGTGCAATTAAAGCTGCTGTTAATAACAATTTATCGGCAAGAGGATCAAGGAACTTCCCGAAATTTGTGACTAAATTGTATTTTCTAGCATAATAACCATCCAACCAATCTGTACTTGCTGCCAAAATAAACAACAATGCCCCGAGCAAGTGTGCAATTGGTAGTTTATGTCCTACGATCAGCAATATACCCAAATCAAGTGGAACTAGTAAAAAAATCATAAATAGAGGAATAAGAATAATTCTTGCTATCGTAATTTTATTTGGTATGTTCACAGGTACCCTCCCTATAAGAAAAGCGCAGAGCGCTCGGAGCTAGACATCTGTATTTGCGCAAGTTAGCCCCAAAAACGAATTATGTAAGAAATTTATCTCATGTTATTAAATTGAACTGGATAATCTAAGTCTAGTTCTTTTACTAATTGGATAATCGCTTGTAAATCATCGATATTTTTTCCGGTCACCCGGATCTGATCATTTTGAATTTGTGACTTGACTTTTATTTTAGAATCACGGATTGCTATGGTTATTTTTTTCGCTCGATCCGCACTAATCCCTGCAACTAATGAAACGACTTGTCTGACATTTCCACCTGAAGCTTTCTCAATTTTCCCAAAATCCATGACCTTTTGTGACAAACCTCTTTTAATGAATTTCATTTGTAAAATATCAATGACGCTTTCTAATTTATATTCATCATCTGAAATTAGGGTAATTTGATGGTCACCTGTTCGTTCAATTGAACTTTTTGAACCTTTAAAATCATAGCGTTGTTTGATTTCTTTTACTGCTTGCATTATTGCATTATCTACTTCTTGTAAATTTACTTCTGAAACAATGTCAAAAGAGTGCTCTTTTGCCATAATTCATCATCCTTTCTTTGTCCATAAACATAATTTTACCATAATAACTTCCTGATGTGTATTTTAAGGTGATTTACGACCAGAAAAAGAGCCATCATGATGATGACTCTATTCATGAAACCCTATTGAAGTGTTGCTTTTTGATAATGAAACGTAACTTTTTGATGGGCTATATCTTGTGGAAATTTAAATAACTCATCGTTAATATAAAGCTTCACATTATTTGATGCTCCGAAATTAAAGCGAATCGTTTCTTCTTCTGAAAAATCAAACGTCAATGATTTCCCATTTTCAACATTATCCGCGAAAAAAAACTTCCCTTTATTATTATCAATCCCAATATAGCATCTGCCTTGGAGATCAATTTTAATTGAAAATTCAGGTGCATTTACTAATTGATAAGAAGTTTCCTTTCCTTTCGTTTCTAAAAAAACAAATTCTTGCTTTGGAACTTCTTCAACTACGTCTTTACTTTTGTCTTCCTTTTTAATTTTCTCTTTTGTTTCCTCTTTTGCTTCCTTATTCGCTTCTCCTGCTAATTTAAGAGCAGCTTCGTCTCTGCCGCCTTCAACAGGAGATTGAACTTTTTCTTTTGGAATGGCTTGATCAACCGCAGAGTTATCTTGAAAGAAATACCAAGCCCCAATTAATAATGCACTAATAAACACTACGGCAACAACCGTTGGCAGCAATGCTAAAAGTTTTTGCGTTTGCTTTGTTCCAGCTTTTTTTCTTGTTTCCATTCTCGGTGGGATTTCGGAAACATATTTATTAAAAGCAGGCAGTTCATTTGCAAATTCATCAAAAAGCAAATCAGGATCAATCCCGACAGCTTCAGCATAGCTTTTTACAAAAGCCCGTGCATAAAATTGACCTGGGAGCATTGCTAAATTTCCTTCTTCAATTGCTTGTAAATAACGTTTTTGGATTTTAGTAATTTTTTGAAGCTGGTCTAATGTAAGTTTTCTTTCTTCTCTTGCATTTTTTAGCCGAAGCCCTAATTCTGACATTGTTACCACCTACCACTTTAACTAATATCGAACGAAGAAAACCCTGGGTCGATCACTTCATAGGAAATCGTTTCTTCAGGATTGTTTCTTAGCTCTATTATGTAATCAAAATCATCTAATGTATACTCGGACTCTCTAACAAAAATATCTGGATGCTCAACGACTTTTGTTGAACCAAGTCGCATAACCTCATCAACAAGCATCCGATGCTTTTCAATTGCTCGCATGGTTGTTACAATTCCATCGATGATATAAATGTAATTATCAGATAATTCATCATCTGTTAACTGGCTACGAACGGTTTGTCTCAATAACGTAGAAGAGATAAATGACCAACGCTTATTCGCACATACACTTGCCGCAATGATTGATTCTGTTTTCCCAACTCGAGGCATTCCGCGAATCCCAATTAATTTTGGTCCATCTTTTTTGAAAAGCTCAGCCATAAAATCAACAAGAATTCCCAATTCATCACGAACAAAACGGAATATTTTTTTTTCATCCCCATCCCGCTCAATAAACTGACCGTGACGTACCGCTAGACGATCGCGCAATTTTGGCTCTCTTATTTTCGTAACAGAAATATTATCTAGCGTGTTTAAGATCATCGTTAAACGATCAATCTGTTCATCACTTTCGCTACGAATTAACATTCCTCTCCTCATATGATCGACACCGTTAATTGTAATGATGTTTATTGATAACATCCCAAGAAGAGAAGCAATGTCCCCTAATAATCCAGGGCGATTTTTATGTATTTGATATTCTAAGTACCATTCTTTTTTTTGCATTTTTTACTCCTTCTCCTTATAACATTTGTTTCAATTGCATGATAAATTAATTTGAAAATAATATAGAAGGGTAGTCTAACTTCGATCGGTTATTCTTTCTTATATCATAATTCATTTTTTTAATGAATGAAAGTGATTTATTTGAGATTTGCTATTCATTCCTTGCATACGTATAAAAAGGGTGCTGCTAAGAGCAACACCCAATTCATTACATCCCTTGATTGTTTTTGACTAATTTCACCATCATATTAGCAATCGCATGTTGTTCCTCTTCAGAGGCAACTTTCCAAAGGTCTGCCAAAACTCTTTCTTGTTCGTTTTTAGGTTCTACTTGTTGTGCTAAATACTCACCGACTTGGTAAGCAACATCATTAATTACTTGGTTTCTCATGCCTTGTTGTTCAGCTTGTTGTAAGCGATCACCTAAAAAGTTTTTCCATTGATCCCAATTTTCTAATACAGACATTGTTGTCCCTCCTTGTATTGTACTTCGATATTATTTTTTCAAAAGAAGGACAAAAATATGCATTTTATCTCGAAAATTAATAAAAAGTTTGCTTAACAGTACCATGCACCGTTAATATTAATGATTTGTCCAGAAATATAGGATGCTTTCGGTGAAATTAAGAAAGTTACAAGATCAGCAACTTCCTTGGGATCACCTAATCTGCCAATTGGAATTTCATCGCAAAGTGCTTCTAGCTCAGCTTTCGTAAAATCAGCTAACATATTTGTAGCTATCGCTCCTGGGGCGACACCGTTTACTCTAATTCCACTAGGAGCAACTTCTTTTGCCAAAGCTTTTACAAATGTATTTAAGCCACCCTTTAGCATCGAGTATAACACTTCACACGAAGCACCTGTTACTCCCCAAATCGATGAAATTGCGACAATGTTCCCAGTTTTCTTTTGAATCATTTCTGGTAATAATGCTTTTGTAAGTAAAAATGGACTGGTAATCTGTAGTTGAATCATTTCTTCTACTTGTTGCCGAGACATATCTGTCATTAACCCAACATAACTATTCCCGCTATTCAAAATTAGCGTATCAATTGGCTTAGAAACAACCGAAAGGAGTTCATTTACACCTGTTTTTGTTGCTAAATCTGCTTTCACTTCCCAAACGTCGCTAATCTTTAATTGCTCCTTTAGTTCCTGAATGCTTTTATAATTTTTATGATAATGCAAAAATAAACCATAGCCTTCTTTCGCCAAAGAGATGGCGATTTGACGGCCAATTCCCCCACTTGCCCCTGTGATTAACGCATATTTCACTTCTTCTCCCCAACCTTTTTTGATAAAATATTAAGGATTTTCATATTGTAAACATGTTGATTTTACTTAGGCAAAACTTGACAAACCGTAAACATTTTCGGATCAAAATGTCCTTTTGCTTTTTCTTCAAGCTCTTCTTTCGTTAAATTTTCTAATGTTCCAATCACATCAAATAAATTCATTGCATTAAATTGATAACGAGTAAACTGATTAGCAATATATTCTGGAGAATTTAAAGAGCGCATAAATGTGCCAATTTTTTTCTTAATTGCTCGCTTAACCATGTTATCATCTAGCGGTTTCTGAATAAATGTTTGGATCATTTCTTCAAGAGTTTCTACTAATTGATCAGGGTCCTTCGTATCCCCACCAATAATTGAAAAACCAAAGCCTTTTTCCGCCGAATAATCAAATGAAAACGAATCATCAATTAAGCCTTGGTTGTATAACGTTGCATAATTATTTGAGCTTTGTCCGAACATTAAATCTAAGAGAATATTTATACATAACTCGTGTTTAAGAAGATCTTGGCCTTGTTTATTTGGATCTTTTTCTTTAAAGCCTACTAAACATTTTGGTGTATGAACAGCCATTTTTAATATTTGCTTCTTGTTAGCTACTGTTGGAGGTTCATCTGCAAAAATTCTTTCAATTGCTGCTATTTCTTTAAATGTTTTTTTTGCTTGATTGGCAATCACCAGCTTCATTATTTCTTCCGGATCAATTGACCCTACGATAAATAAAACCATGTTTTTGGGATGATAAAATGTCTCATAGCATGTATACAATAAATCTTTCGTAATCTGATCAATTGATTCAACCGTTCCTGCAATGTCAATTTTCACCGGATGGTTTACGTACATGTTTTCAATAACACCAAAATATAATCGCCAATCAGAATTATCATCATACATCTTAATTTCTTGGCCAATGATCCCTTTTTCTTTTTCTACACTTTCAGGAGTAAAGTATGGATGTTGAACAAAATCTAAAAGTGTTACTAAATTTTTCTCTACTTCAGTAGTACTAGAAAATAAATAAGCCGTTCTTGTAAAGCTTGTAAACGCATTAGCTTGAGCACCTTGTTTACTGAAAAGTTGAAAAACGTCGCCGTCTTCGTCTTCAAACATTTTATGTTCTAAAAAATGCGCAATACCATCTGGAACTTTGAGTGGCTCTTTTGCTCCGATTGGAATAAAATGATTGTCAACCGAACCATACAAAGTTGTAAAAGTGGCGTACGTTTTATTAAAGCCTTGCTTTGGGAGAATATAAACATTTAATCCATTATCAAGTGTTTTATGGTATAACGTTTCATTTAATTGTTCAAACATAATTTGTTTCACTTATTTCCCCTCCTTTCCTTTTAAAAAATAGATCGTATCTAGTGTTATTTTTTGTCCTACTTTTATCATATCTTCTTTCGTCACTCGATCAATCCCTTGTAACCAATCTTCGATTGTTCGTGAATGCTTTGCTACGGCATTTTGGTAGAGTAATTCTACATAGCCTTTTGGAACATCGACTGTTTCAAGAATTTGATTTTTCATTACTGCTTTCGTTTGGGCTATTTCCTTTTCTGAAAAATCTCCCTTCTGCATATTTATTAGCTGTTCTTTAATAATCGCAACTGCTTTCTCATAATTTTCAAATTCAATCCCCGACATAACCATTAATAAACCTTTATGACTTTCAAAGCGCGAGGAAGCATAATAAGCTAAACTCGCTTTTTCACGAACATTAATAAAAAGTTTTGAATGAGAAAAACCACCAAATAGACCATTAAACAATTGGATTGCATAATAATCGTTGTCTTTATACGTTGTATTTGTCCGTAAACCAATGTGTAATTTCCCTTGTTTCACCTCTTGTTCTTCAATAATGACCGTTTCTTGCGCTTTTTTTATTTGTTTAGTTTCTTCAGTTTGAAATGGTTGCCGTTCAATTGGAAAAGAGAATGAGTTTTTCACAACAGCTTCTATTTTTTCTGGAGTGACATCGCCAACGATGTATAAATCTATCTCGTCATTTTTTAGCAGTTTATTGTATTGCTCAAACAGTAATTTTGGAGTGATAGCATCGATTTCTTCTTCATAGCCCCATACAGAAAGTCCATATGGTTCTTCTTTACACATTTCCTCCAACAAACGCATGTTGGCATAACGAATTTTATCATCAAAAATGGAATGAATTCTTTGCTTTAAATTCCGCTTTTCATTTGCGACAATTGCTTCCGTAAACACACCATTTTCCGTTATAGGCTTTAACAGAATTTCTGCCAATAGTTTTAGAGCTTCCTCAAGTAATGGTGTTTGCTTGTTTAAATATTTTTCATTAGTAACATCCATCCGAAACGTTATAATTTGGTTTTCACCTTTTTTACCTACATCAACCTGCAGAGTTGCTCCATAAAGCTCATCTAAATAACTTCTAATTTCTTGCCTTGTTGGGAAGCTTTTTGTACCACTTTGTAAGATATATGGAAGAAGTGCTCTTTTTGTTACAGTTTCTTTTGCAAGTGGAGACTTTATATGAAGGACTATTGTATTTGTTTTATATTTTGTAGTTTCAACAATATGGAGGTTCATTCCATTTAAACTTAAATCCATTATGCTCACTCCTTTTTTTAGATTATATGTAGACGGTATTATTATACTCTATCATCTCACGGAAACCTAAGTTTTAGCACTACTGTAAATTTTTATATTAGGCAATGGACAAAAGAGACCCGTACTTTCAGGTAGGATCTCTTTTACCTTAGTTTATCCAAAATTCCGAGTTCTATGACCCCTTTTCGTCATATGCTTTCGAAAAACATAAAATGTAATTTTATCAGAGTGAAATGTTTAACATTCAATATTTGTTTAATCATTAGCCAGAGGATGCATCATCCTCTACTTTCTTTGAAACTAGTACTTCCCTTGGTTTGCTTCCTTCATATGGACCAACAATCCCTCTAGCTTCCATTTCATCGATTAATCGAGCAGCTCGTGTATAGCCAATTCTAAATCTTCGTTGTAACATGGAAACAGAAGCTGTGTTCATTTCAATCACAAGATCAACTGCGGATTCGTAAAGCTCATCAGCAACATTTCCTGATATTTGATCTTCTTCTTTAGTCATCATTTCTTCTTGGTATTGTGCCTTTTGTTGAGCAATAACGAAATTAACGACATTTTCAACCTCATCATCAGATAAAAATGCTCCTTGAACACGAACTGGTTTTGCAGCACCGACAGGTAAGAATAACATATCTCCTCTACCGAGCAACTTTTCCGCGCCTCCCATATCGAGAATGGTACGAGAATCTGTTTGTGATGAAACTCCAAAGGCAATACGTGAAGGTATGTTCGCCTTGATCACACCTGTAATAACGTCAACAGAAGGTCTTTGAGTCGCAATAATTAAATGAATCCCGGCTGCACGGGCCATTTGTGCTAGTCTAGTAATACTATCCTCAACATCACTTGAAGCAACCATCATTAAATCAGCAAGCTCGTCCACGATGACTACAATATAAGGCAAACTTGGTTGCTTTACATCACTTTTCTCATTTTGGTTACTTATTAAAGTGTTGTATCCTTCAATATTTCTTGTACCAGTATGAGCAAAAAGCTCATAGCGTCGTTCCATTTCATTTACAACCTTTTTCAAGGCTTGTGATGCTTTTTTCGGTTCAGTTACAACAGGCGCTAATAAATGAGGGATGCCATTATACACATTTAATTCTACCATTTTGGGATCGATCATCATTAATTTTACTTCGTGTGGTTTCGCTCTCATTAAAAGACTAACGATGATCCCATTAATACAAACACTTTTCCCACTACCTGTTGCTCCTGCTACGAGTAAATGAGGCATTTTGTTAAGTTCTGCAAACACCGGATCACCTGAAATGTCTCGACCAAGTCCAATAAGAAGTTTCGAGGCATCTGAATACGTGGTTGTTGCTTCAATTACTTCACGTAATGTAACAATCGCCACTTCTTGATTTGGAACCTCAATTCCAATCGCTGATTTTCCCGGAATCGGTGCTTCAATTCGAATATCCTTTGCTGCTAATGCTAATGCTAAGTCATCAGCTAAATTAACAATTTTGCTAACCTTAACACCAATGTTAGGATATACCTCGTATTTGGTAACAGCAGGTCCTAAATGGACTTTTGCTACTTTTGCCTTAACACCAAAGCTTTCAAGCGTTTGTTCTAATTTTTTTGCATTTGCAGAAATTTGCTGCTTTTCTTGAAATTGATTATTTTTCTTTGGAATCGTTAACAGTTCAAACGATGGAAGCAGATAATTTTCATTTGCTTCGGCTGTTACAATATTCGTTGGTTCCAAATTAATCTCGACCGTTTCCTCAATTACATTTTTTGGGGTAGAGGTGTCCTCATTTTCATATGCTTTATTTGTAAAATCATAAATAATCGGTTCTATCTCATTAGAATGACCTTGACTTGCCACTTGATTGGTTGGTCCACTGACAATAACGACAGATTCTGATCGTTTTTGTGCTCCGTTTTTTCCATTCCATTTACTTCCTATTCGCTGCTTCACTTGAATCATAGATTGCCGAATACTTGTAAAAATATTCGTAATAATTGTTTGACATTGAGCAGTACATCGTAAAAGAAAATCAGCAAATGATTTCCCTGTTATTAAGATCAGGGCAGTTATGATGATAAACAAAGAAAATACAACCGTACCACTTTCAGCAAACAAATAATGGGTAACAGCAAAACCAATTGCACCAATCATCCCACCGCCTAAATCATTAATGGCCGTTTCACCTTTTAATTGTAGCCAGTATAACTCCCACGTATTACGAATAACTGAACTATCAATGAAATCACCTTGTTTTGAAAATAGATCAAATAATCGGATATGACTTAATAATACAATGGCAAATACAAGCAAATAAACACCCGTTAATCTTCGTGAAAAAAAATTGGGAAGTTGTCTTTTAATCATGATATATAACGCAAAAATAAAGAAACCGATCGTTAAAATAACGTGCCATTCACCTAAAAAAAAACGAAATAAATGAGTTATTCCTTGGCCAACACTACCAAGTTTTGCAAATGTAACTGAGGCTAAAACAATTAAGAACAGACCTACTAATTCAAAGCTAAGTTGTCTTTTCCATTCAATTTTTTTTTGTTTTTTTCTTTTTGCCATTGTTTCACCTCTAAATTTATTAATTATAGAATGAAGAAGCAGCCGCAGAAGTACGGCTGCTTCGAATTTAAAGTTTGCTAAATCTTTCATGTATATCTTGATTATACCATAATTACTATGATAAAAACTAGGAAAATGAAGCATCAAAATAAGCTAAAAGATCGAAATCATTTTCCCTGGTGAATAATTTTCATTTAAAAATGCATATGGGTCCGAGCTAATTAAGCGAACAACTTTAAATTCTTGCTGAGAAACTTGTTCTAAGATCAATTGACCTTCTTTTATCTCAACGGTAACTTGTTTAGATTGATTAAATTCTACTGGAAAAATGAACTCTTCAGGAACGATAGTGTAGAGACTCATTGTACCAACTCTCCAGATTGGGTCCCTTTATTTTTCTCAATTAACTCATTAAGCTTACTAATCGCTTGACCAATCCCACCAACTTCGTCAATCATTCCATACGTTACAGCATCAGGTCCAACTACATTTGTACCAATATCTCTCGTTAAATTCCCTTTAGAAAACATCAATTCCTTAAATTTTTCTTCAGTTATTGAAGAATGTCTCGTCACAAATTTAATCACTCTTTCTTGCATTTTATCCAAATACTCAAATGTTTGTGGTACACCGATCACTAATCCAGTCAAACGAACAGGATGAATGGTCATGGTCGCTGTTTCAGCAATGTAGCTAAAATTAGAGGCTACAGCTATCGGGACGCCAATTGAGTGTCCACCACCTAATACTAACGTTACGGTTGGCTTTGACATCGAAGCAATCATTTCAGCAATTGCCAATCCTGCTTCGACATCCCCGCCAACTGTATTTAAAATAATTAACATCCCTTCAAGCTTAGGATTTTGCTCAGCTGCTACTAATTGTGGAATAATATGTTCATACTTCGTTGTTTTATTTTGCGGTGGTAATTGCATATGCCCTTCGATTTGGCCAATAATTGTCACAACATGAATATTGGATTGTTCCATTTGCGGAACATTAGTTTGACCTAATTGTTGGATTCTTTCAACAATGTTTGCTTGTTTTTCATCCTTTTGCTCTTCCGGTTGTTGCTCATCATTTTGAAAATTCATGTAAATCCTCCTCTTAAATTTAGACTATTACTAGTATGAGGAGAGTTCGAAATAATTATAAGTTATTCGCCGCTAATTAAAAAACTGAGTGAGGAAAACGCCTCACTCAGTTTTTCTTATTACACTTCCATGATAATCGGTAAGATCATCGGTCTACGCCGAGTTTTTTCAAAAAGAAAACGACTTAGGACATCTCTTATATTACTTTTAAGTAATGACCACTCGTTTACATTTTCAGCCATACACTTAGTTAGAGTTTCCGTAACTAAACTACTTGCTTCATCGAGAAGTTGTTCACTTTCTCTCACATAAACAAAACCTCTTGAAATAATATCAGGTCCAGAAATAATTGCATTACTTGTTTTATTTAAGGTAACAACGACAACCATAATTCCATCTTTTGATAATAAACGACGATCACGTAAAACAATGTTTCCAACATCACCAATACCTATTCCATCAATTAGAATATTTCCTGAAGGAACTTTTCCATTTAATTTACCTTCACCATGAGTAAACTCAATCACGTCGCCTTTATCAATCAAAAAAATATGTTCTTCATTTAATCCACAGGTTTGAGCGATCTTACTATGTACGCGTTGCATACGAAACTCGCCATGAATGGGGATGAAATATTTTGGTTTCATTAAGTTCAACATTAGTTTTAATTCTTCTTGACACCCATGTCCTGTTGTATGGACATTCTTTTGTCCAAAGACCACTTCAGCACCTGTCCTAAATAATAAATCAACAATTTTCGTTACTGATTTTTCATTTCCTGGGATGGGGGTTGCTGAGATAATAATTGTATCGGTTGGCTTTATGGAAATTTGTTTATGAACTCCTTTAGCCATTCTTACAAGGGCTGACATTGGTTCGCCTTGGCTACCTGTTGTTAAAATTGTAATTTCATCGTCCATGTATTTATCAATGTCTTTTACATTAATTAATGTTTGATCATCAACATGTAAATAGCCTAACTCAATCGCAATTGAAACAATTTTCTCAACACTTCGACCTGATACGATTACTTTTCGATTTACTTTTTTAGCGGCATTAATAACTTGTTGAATTCGGTGAATATTTGATGCAAATGTTGCAACAATAATTCTCCCTTTTGCTTCATAAAAAACTTCTGTTATTCCTTGTCCAACAACACTTTCAGACATCGAAACGCCAGGTCGTTCAGCATTTGTACTATCAGAGAGTAAACATAAAACACCCTCATCACCAATCTTTGACATCTTTCCTATATCCGAAAGTATATGATCAATTGGATTTTGATCAAACTTAAAATCACCTGTATGAACGATTGCTCCTTGGTTTGTTTCAATACATACGCCAACAGAATCTGGAATGCTGTGATTAGTCCTAAAAAAATGAACTGTTGTCGTACCAATTTTAATTTGTGATTTACTATCAATAAGTCTTAAATCCGCATTTTTGTCTAAATTACTTTCAGCTAACTTCGCTTTAACAATTCCGAGTGTCAACTTTGTACCGTAAATTGGAACGTTGAGTTTTGTGATTAAGTAGGGAAGAGCACCAATATGATCTTCATGTGCATGGGTTAAAACAATCCCTTTGAGATGATCGATTCGTTCTTCCAAATATGTAGTATCTGGTATAACAATATCTACGCCCAGCATTTCATCGTTAGGAAACATTAGACCTGCATCAATTACGATCAAATCGTTATCTACCTCAACAACATACATGTTTTTCCCTATTTCACCAACCCCGCCCAAGGCAAAAACACGTACTTTTTCTGTACCTTGCTTTGTCAATGTCATAGATTCCTCCTATATAAAATTTTCAGTCAACCGTTACTAACTTTATTTATTTCGGACCCGAACTAATCACTTGATAGTAGTATAACTTATCTACTAAAGGCAGGACAAGAATAATTGTGTGTAATTGGGAAAATTAATTTCTTGACAAGAAAAAAACCTTAATCTACTTTTTGACTAAGGTTTGCCACACATTTTTGTTTTTTCAATTAGAATAACACACTGGCCAATTGTTCTTTTTCATGTTGTGATAAAGATACAAGTGGTAATCTAACCTCACCAACATCAATTCCTTTTAAATGAAGTGCAGCTTTTACCGGGCAAGGGTTTGGAGCCATAAAGAGCGCTTTAACAATTGGTAAAAGTTGTTGGTGGAGCTTTGCAGCTTCTTGATGGTTGCCAGCATGAAAGGCAGCGATCATCTGTCTCATTTCATTGCCAACAACATGAGCTGCTACAGAAACAACGCCAATACCTCCAATGGCAAGTACAGGCAATGTTAAACCATCATCCCCACTATAGACAAGAAAATCGTCTGGAGTTGCTGAAATTACGGCTGTAATTTGATCGATGTTTCCACTTGCTTCTTTGATTGCAATAATATTTTCAATTTGGGAAAGCTCCTTCACTAATTCGACAGACATATTAACGGTAGAGCGACCTGGAATATTGTAAAGCATGATTGGTAAACTAGTTGCTTTAGCGATTGCTTTAAAATGTTCATACATTCCTTTTTGGGAAGGTTTATTATAATACGGTGCTACAAGCATAATGCCGTCTACACCAACTTTTTCCGCTTCTTCTGTTAACTCGATGGAATTATCTGTACTATTACTACCGGTACCAGCAATGACAGGGATGCGACCTGCCACAACTTTTACAACGTGATCAAATAATGCTATTTTTTCCTTAAATGACAATGTTGGCGATTCACCTGTCGTACCTGCTACAACTAAGCCATCTGTGCCATTGTTAATTAAGTGCTCAATTAACATCGTTGTTTTATTAAAATCAATTTGCCCATTATGATCAAATGGTGTTACCATTGCAGTAACCACTTGCCCAAAATTCACATCTTTCATCTCCTTCACTTTTCATAGCTATCAATTTGATAGCATTTTTGATCAAGCCAATTATCTTATTTGATCTAATTTAAAGATTCTGTGTAAAGCGTTAACGGCTTTTACTTTGTCTTCTTCTTTTACTAACACCCAAATAGTTGTATATGAATCTGCTGATTGTAAGATTGAAATATTTTCTTCAGTTAGAGTTCCAACAATTTTCGCTGTAACTCCCGGAACACCTGTCATACCTGCTCCAATGGCGGAAACCTTTGCACAATTTCTTGTGACAAGGGGTTCATAGCCAATTTCTAACAATACCTCTAAGGCTTTGTTTGTATTTTCATCGGCAATTGTATAAACGACACCCATTGGGTTTATGTTAATAAAATCAACACTAATCCCTTCGTTCGCCATTGCTTTAAATACTTGCGATTGAAGATTATAGTCTCCTTCTTTGGCTAATACTTTTATTTGTGTTACATTTGAAACATAGGCAATTCCTGTCACTAAGCGCTCGATTACATCTGCAGCAGCTTTTTTTCCTGTAGCACCAGTCACGAGTGTTCCTTCTAAATTGGAAAATGTTGAGCGGATTTTAATTGGTACTTTGGCATTCATTGCAATTTCAACTGCCCGCGGGTGAATAACCTTAGCTCCTTGATACGCCATATTGCAAACCTCATGATAAGTTACAGTGGAAAT
The DNA here is from genome assembly GCA_036676095.1 of Anaerobacillus sp. GTDB lineage: Bacteria > Bacillota > Bacilli > Bacillales > Anaerobacillaceae > Anaerobacillus. The sequence continues at coordinate 47,346 of JAKFDP010000009.1, forward strand.
TGATTTTGCATCAGCCACAATTTGAGGATCGGCAGTCATTAGTCCATTAACATCTGTAAAAATATCTACCCATTCAGCTTGTATTGCTGCACCGATAGCGGTTGCTGAAGTATCACTTCCGCCTCTTCCTAACGTTGTAATTTCTCCATTTTCCGATATACCTTGAAATCCTGATACAACTACACAATCATGATCTTTCAATTTATCTAACAAATGATCACACTTCATTTCTACGATTTTGGCATTTGAAAAGTCTTCGTTTGTTCTAAAACCTGCTTGTGCCCCTGTCATGGCCATTGTCTTTAATTTCAAGCTTCCAAGCAAATTACAAAAAACAATTGAAGAAATCAACTCACCACACGACATTAATAAATCTAATTCCCGTTTAGAGACATAGACATTTTTCTGCCCACCTACTAAATTAAGGAGAGTATCAGTGGCATAAGGATCACCTTTTCTGCCAATTGCTGAGACAACAACAACGACTTTATAGCCTTCTTTCACTGCAGCTAACACATGCTCAGCTGCTTGAAATCTAGCCTCTTCACTTTTTAATGAAGTTCCACCAAATTTTTGCACGATGATCTTCATGTTGCACCTCTTTTTTACATATCGTAAATATTGCAATTTCAATGCGAATCATTTTATCTAAGAAAAGCGCAGAGCGCCCGCCTAGCGGCGACAAGCAAATGTTCTGGCAGGAAAGCTACTTCTTGCCACGGCTTCTTTGCAGCTTTGCGACGAGCAAGCGAAGCGGCGCAGGAGCACAGTGGCGTTTTTTCACTTTTTATCTGACAGGTTATTTGACCTCGAGCCGCTGGCGCTCGGAGCTAGACAACATTCAAAGTTCAAAAACGTTATACTTTTCTTTTAAGAAAAACTAAGGCTTTCGCCTTTTAGCAGGCGACAAGCCATGTTTTTTGTGCGAAAGCCTTAGTTTCTTATTCACCTTATTATTTTAATAAACCTAATTTTACTAAGCTTTCCGAGATTTGTACGGAGTTCCAAGCTGCGCCTTTTAATAAATTATCGGACACTACCCACATATGGAACCCAGTTTCATTATCAAGATCTTGACGAATTCGCCCAACAAAAACATCATACTTATCAACTGCATGAACGGCCATTGGATATAGTTGTTGATCGATATCATCCTCTAGAACAACACCAGGAGCTTCGTTGAATATTGTCTTCATTTCTGAAACTGTTAGTCCTGCTTGTTTAGTCTCAAAAAAGATAGATTCAGAATGACCGGATTCAACAGGGATACGAACGCAAGTTGCTGCCACATGTAAATCAGGTAAGTGCATAATTTTTTTCGTTTCGTTAATCATTTTCATTTCTTCATACGTAAAGCCATTTTCTTGGAATTTATCAATTTGTGGAATAGCGTTAAAAGCAATCTGATAATGCTTTTTATCACTGCCACAAGGTAAAATTTCTGGAGTAAATGATTCGCCCGCTAAGATTGCAGCCATTTGGTCTTTCATTTCCTTTATTGCCATTGCACCTGCTCCACTCACTGCTTGGTACGTAGATACAATTACCTTTTTTAAGCCATATTTTTTACGAATAGGTTCTAATGCTGCCACCATTTGAATCGTTGAGCAATTTGGATTCGCAATAATTCCATTATGCTTGTGCAAATCTGCTTCATTTACTTCTGGTACTACTAATGGTATGTCTGGATCCATTCGAAATGCACTTGTGTTATCGACAACAATCGCACCTCTCTTAACAGCTTCTGGTGCTAAAGCTTTTGAAACAGCACCTCCAGCACTAAATAATGCAAGTTGCACTCCTTCAAAGCTTTCAGGTGTAGCTTCTTGGATAACAATTTCTTGCCCTTTAAAAGTAAGTTTTTTACCTGCTGATCGCTTTGATGATAATAACGTAAGTTTTGAAATTGGGAAATTACGATCTGCTAAAGTTTTTAGCATCTGTTCCCCTACTGCTCCTGTTGCTCCTACTACCGCTACATGAAATCCTGTTTCCAATGCCATATTATGTGATTCCTCCTTAATATTTAAAAAAACTAAGATCGACCATAATGTGTCTATCAAAATTTTTTTCTATCTAAAAATTTAATATAGAGTTTAAGATAACGAAATTTTTTATAGATAGTATAGTTTAGATATCAAAAACTTAATATATTCCATACATATGGATAATATCTTAACATAATCTAGGACAATTGAAAACGGGGCGGACGATATCTGTACGGTAAATTAACAGGCTAATCTTTATAGCGCTCAACAAGAACTGGTTGTATTTGTCTTCCTTCAATTGCTGCTTCGACTGTATCTAATAAAGAGCTCATTCTAGCAACGAGAGAGTTCGGTTTTTTATAAGGATCATCTTGACCGTAAGGAATAAAATAAATATTCTTTGTAGCCATTAGCTTCATAATATTTACTCCATTTAAGCCTAAAGCATCGTTGGTACTAATCCCTAAAACGATTGGTTTTAAATTTCGTAACGTAGCTTTTGCTGCCATCAATACTGCAGAATCCGTTAAAGCATTCGCAAGCTTACTAGCAGAGTTGCCAGTTAATGGTGCAATAACCATGCAATCTTGTGTTGTTTATAAAAGACCCCATAATGAAGTGTAGAAAAATGCGAACGTGGTAAAGAAACTCACATGATTTAATACTCACACCCCTGGTTGAAAGTAGCATATTCAATTTTACTTTCATTCATACAAAAAGCGCAAAACACTCGAAGCTAAACAGCTTGCCAAGGACAAAAAATATATACTTTCTTAACGTACAAAAAAAAAGCGGCATAAGCCACTTCTAATTATAACTGTTCACTCTTTACCACCTTATAAAATTCTTGCACAGCTCTTTTTATATTTAATTCATTTACTACTATAACCTTTACATCTGTTTTTCTTTTCGTTGGAAAATTCTTTTTACCTTTCTTAACATTCAAATGGGACTGTTTTTTTATAAACAACCCTCCTTTTTTCACTCGTTATTCTAACTATATTCGAAAATAATTGTCCATTATTCAATGCTTATTAAAGATTATTATTATCGTTTATTAGTTATTTTACATATTTAATGTTATTTATTTGTTTGAATTTAGCGATAAATTTTAATATTTAAATAACTTTAAAAAACAAAAATCTATGTTATATTAGTACATGGAAATTTCACTATTTTATTATGGAGGTTTACACGTGGATAATATGAAAAAAGGCTGGATAGTTGTTCTGGCGGGATTTAGTATTAACCTCGCATTTGGTGTTCTATATGCGTGGAGTATTTTCAGTAAAACATTAATTGAAAACCAAGACTGGACAAAAACAGAGGCATCACTTCCTTATACGGTTGCCATCATAATGTTCGCATTAATGATGATCCCCGCAGGTCGCTTGCAAGACAAGATTGGACCGAAATGGGTAGCAACTATCGGCGGTTTATTAATAGGTAGCGGCTGTATTTTAGCAGGTTTTTGGACTACATTACCAGGTCTTATCTTTTCTTTTGGTATATTAGCGGGGTCTGGAATTGGTTTAGGTTATGCGTCTACTACTCCAGCAGCAGTCAAATGGTTTGGACCTGAGAAGAAAGGTCTTATTACTGGTATTGTTGTTGGTGGTTTTGGTATCGCGAGCATATATATTGCACCATTATCAAAATATCTACTTGCTCAATATGGTGTATTTACATCTTTTCAAATATTGGGAATTTTATTCCTAATAATTACATTGCCATTGGCGCAATTAATTAAAAACCCTGTAACAATCGAGGGTAAAAAATCAGCTAAGAACGTAGCTGGTAATGAAATGAATTGGAAAGAAATGCTTAAAACAAGACAGTTTTATCAACTTTGGTTCATATTCTTCGCTGGTGCAACTGGTGGTCTTATGATTATTGGACACTTGTCTACTATTGCTTCGATTCAGCTTGGCGGCGCAAACGCTGGCTTTATAATGGTTGCATTAGCTGCTATAGCTAACGCCTCAGGTAGACCTGCTGCAGGTGTAATCTCTGATAAGTTCGGTCGAGCAAAGACTATGATGGTTCTTTATATTATATCAGCGGCAACATTATTATTGTTTAGTAACTTCGATAGCTTTGTTACTGTATTGCTAGGAGCAGCTGTTTTATACTTTGTATACGGTTCGTCGCTAGCAGTATTTCCTTCTGCATGTAGTGATAACTACGGGACGAAGAATCTTGGTATGAATTACGGCATTTTGTTCTCAGCATGGGGTTTTGGTGGTGTCATAGGACCATTAACTGCTGGTTATATTGCTGACACAACTGGCTCTTATAGCTTTGCGTTTACCTTAGCCGCTAGCTTACTCGTTCTTGCATCTATTGTTGCCTTCTTTTATAAGCCTTTAAATGCAAAGTAGAAGACAAAAAGTATAAGGTCCTTGAAAAACTTGGCAAATAGCCGATGTATTCAAGGACTTCACTTCAAGACTAAGCCAAGCTATCAAAGTTGGGCTTAGTCTTTTTTCACTGATTAAGAATTTATAAGTTTTTAGTATTAAGGACAGTTTTTTTTAACAAGATAGTTAACTTAAGAATATCGTTGGATAAGTTCAAACAGCTTATTTTGTAAATTAGGGATATCAGCCGAAGTGACTGCTAAGCGAACATTCGTCTCATCGAGATTTAAAGCCTCGGAAAACAAACTACGAATTCCGCGAACTCGTCTATCTATTTGGATTAGTATATCCAAACTTGTTTCAGATTTAGGTAAAAAAATGAGTTCTAGTTCATCTAATTTCCCACGGAAAGGGCCGGAAGTGGGAATGAACTCTAATTCTTGAATAAATGGAAGTCGGGTATTTAACCATCTTGGTGCTATTTCACATTCAGATTCACGGAGGACAAATCCAAGCTCACGAACACAATTAAGCACAGCTTCACCAAGTAAAGATGGACTTACTTTAATATAGTCTTGATCATCTGGATCAATCGCATTTTTAATATCCAAACCAGTTTGAATCCACACCTTTGTTCTTCCTAAAGTGATTGGTGTATCAATTGGAAGTTTGAATGAAAAAGGAATTTCTACTTTTTCATTACTACCGATCGTTAAACTGTCAGTGATTCGATATTTTTCAATTATTCCTTTGTGAACATATTTTTTATCATCAGATTCTTGGATATATGTAGTTAAAACTTGTAAATAAATACTATCAATTTGTTGTTCGACTTTTCCACCTTTTATTTCTACTACACCTGTTACTTCATCACCAATTGTAAGTCGATCATTTGTTAATTTAGTATCAACTTGGGCTGCACCAATTCCTACACTTGCTAATACTTTATTAAATAATGACATATCGCTATTCCCCTTTACGATAAAATAAAAGCTTATTAAAATTATATCATGGACAATATATTGTAATCCAAAGGTTTTCCAAAATAAGCAAAATATTTTTTCCCAAACGTACAACTTTAATTCTTGTTATTCATCTTTTGAATATTGAAGTGCTTTTTTTATGTCCTTAAAGGAACTAGATTTCCCGTACAACATAACTCCACCTTTATAAACTCTTGCTCCAAAAACAGCAAGACTAATAATTGTGGCTAACAAAATACTTATTCCGAGGATCGGCTCCCAAACTGGTAGATTTAGCATTCCGACACGCATAAACATCAACATTGGTGTAAAAAAAGGAATATAAGATGTTACTGTGATAAATGTTGTATCAGGTTGACCTAGACCAAACATAGCAATCATAAATCCGCCGACCACCAATAAACTCATTGGGGTAATCATTTGCTGAACATCTTCAATTCTGCTTACTAAAGAACCTAAGCAGGCAGCTAAAGTTGCATATAAGAAATAGCCTAAAATAAAAAAGACAACTGCGTAAATAATCGTCGTAATTGAAAGATGATTAAACCCAAAAAATTCGAAAAATCCACTTTCGTTCGCTGATAAGTTTCGTTTTATAGAATAATAACCTACACTTAATATGACAATAAGTTGAGTCAAACTAAGTAAACCTACTCCTAAAATTTTGGCAAACATTTGTTTAATTGGCGACACGCTTGAAATTAATATTTCCATAACCCGAGAAGACTTTTCGATGGCAACCTCCATCGCAATCATGTTAGCATAAAGGATAACTGCAAAATAAATAACAAATAATAAAGCATATACTAAACCTCTAGCTTGGTTTAGTTCTTCTTCTGTTTTTGCATTCTCTGCAAGTGCAAGATGTTCAAATGAAACAGGTTCGTAAAGCTTTGTTAACTGCTCAGAAGTTAGATTTATTTTGGATGAAACTAGTTCTGTTTTTATTGTTTGTAAACTACTTTGTAAATCTGTTCGTAAAGTCAAATCTGATATTGTCATAGATCGAAAGATTGCTTGTGGTAAGTTTGCCTTATCAAAAGAAAGAATCAAAAAACCTTTATATAAACCGTCTTCTACTTCCTTTTTTGCTTTTTCCTCGTCATGCTTAAATTCAATCAGGACAATCTCCTTATTTACCATTTTTAATTGCTGCTGTAGTGGTTCAAAGAGGGTGTTTGTTTTGTCAATCACCGCAATTTTATTAATAGCTTCATCTTTATTAAAAAAATCAATAATGGCTGCAATATTGGTTAAAACGATAATAATCACTAAAGTAATTACGGTTGTAAATAAAAATTGTTTTGTTTTTAACTTATTAATGTATGTATGAAATAAAATAATCCAAAAACTATTCATAAGAAGCACCAACTTTCTCTATAAAAATGTCATTCAAGGATGGTTCTTGAAGAACAAACTTCCGGATGAAGCCTTTTCCAACAATATCATTTAAGATTTTATCGGCAACGTATTCTCCTAATATCTGCAAGTTAATTCCTTCTGGCGTTAGTTTTGTTTTTGTTACGCCTGAATAATTTTTCAAAAAATCCAAATTAAAATCAGCATGAATGATCAAATTTTTCTTCCCAAAAGATCGTTTAATTTCCTTAAGGGAACCATGAACGACTGGTTTGCCATAATGCATAATACATAAATGTTCACACAGCTCTTCGACATGCTCCAGGCGATGACTTGAAAAAACAATCGTTGTTCCTTCCTCTTTTAAATATAAGACAGCCTCTTTTAACAACTCAACATTTACAGGATCAAGACCACTAAAAGGTTCATCTAAAATTAATAATTTTGGTCTATGAATGATAGCTGCAATAAATTGTATCTTTTGCTGATTGCCTTTTGAAAGCTCTTCTACCTTTTTATCCTTATATTCGGGAACTTTAAAACGAGTTAACCAATAATCTAATTCATTCAATGCATCTTGCTTTTGCATGCCTCTTAACCGTGCTAAATAAACAATCTGCTCTTTCACTTTTAATTTGGGGTATAATCCTCTTTCTTCTGGAAGATAACCAATTAAATGACTTGTTGAATAGTTAATTGGTTTGTCGTTCCAAGTAATTTCTCCACTACTCGGTGTTAACAATCCTAAGATCATCCTAAATGTTGTCGTCTTCCCCGCACCATTTGCTCCTAAAAACCCGAACATTTCTTTTTCTGGGATGGAAATTGACAATTGATCGACTGCCGTTAAATTTCCAAATCTTTTTGTCACTTGTTTAAGCTTTAATCCCATTGGTTAGTCCCTCCTTGTTTCATACTGATATCCTATTTACGTATGACAAGGCTGAAAGTTTCACTTTCTTTGGCTTAAATGGAATATTAAATAACATAACAAAAGAGAACCGACTTCTTCTCGATTCTCATCATAATTTTTAATTCACATATTTTCCATAACTAGATATGGCGATCGTGTCAAAATCAGCCACTTGGAAATGAATTCAATTTTACAAATAAAAAATTTTAATCATTGCATGTACTTCTACCTCTCGATTATTAAACAATTCTATCTTTTCTATTAAAGTTCTCAAGCGAGTATTTAGTTGCATCGGATTTAATGTTTGAGATTTGTCTAGAAAAATATTTAATTCAGTTAAAATCTTTTCCTTTTCATCAACATCATTTTTGACACCTGTTTGTTCAACAAATATTTTTTCTTTAGTAAGACATTCTTTTTGTTTGAGAAGATTTTTGCGTTTTACTTTGTATTCGTCAACATCAATGATTGCTTCTTCAAAGGCAAGATCGATTTGTTCGATTGCTTTATCCACTTTTTTTAACTGATTATTAATTGTTGTTTGTTTTAATTTTTGTTTCTCCTCGTTATCGTTTTTTTGTACTTCTGTCTGTAAGATTTCTTCTTTCAATTTTTCTTCGTTTTTTTTAATTTCGTCAATAATTGCGTTCATTAAAGTATAGTATGAAATGCTACTATTTTTACAAATATTTCCCAGCGGATATTTTCGGTGACATCCTCTGATCACCAAATCTGTTTTTCGATCTTTTCTCTTCATTACAGACAACGTATAGCCACAATAACCACATTTGACTAATCCAGTAAGGCCATATGTTTTTGCTCTTGTTCTCATTGGTTCTTTCGCCCTTTGATCCAACACTTTATTTGCTTGTTCCCAAATTTCTTCACTAATGATGGCAGGAATTGCGTCTTTCACAATCACCCAGTTTTCTTTCGGGTGTTGCTCTTTTTTCTTGCCATTCCATTTGATCCGATGTCTGATTAAATATCCTTTATAGGTCTCATTTCGAATTAATCTTCGTATTGTAACTTCAGAGAATAAACGGTTGTTTTTAGTCTTAATTCCAAGCTGATTTAGTTTAGTTGCAATCCCCCTCGGACTCTTTTTTTGGAAGACCCAATTAAAAATCATTTTTACAATGGCAGCTTGATCTTCAATGATAATAAGCGTTTTCCTTTCTTTATCTATTTGATAACCAAATGGAGCAACGCCATTATTCCACTCACCCTTCTGGGCCCCTGCCCGTTTTCCCCTCATCATCCTTTTACGTATTTGTTTATATTCAAAGCTCGATAACACATCCATAAAATCACTGACTAAACTATCATTGTCTTCGTTCAAGTCAATCACTTGCAGATCTGCAGTAATAATAAATACATCATTTTCAGCTAATATTGCTTTTATTATTGCTGAGTCTTTGACACTTCTTGACAATCGATCAACGTCCATAACTAAGACAGCATCATAGCTACCTTTTTCTACTCCTTTTAACATTCGTGTAAGTTCTGTTCGGATATCCATATCAATCGAACTTGCAACTTCTTCATAAATGTCAAAAGTCCAATGATGCTCATTAGCTATTTGGGTTAGAATTCTCCGATGAGTGGCTAGTGTTTCTTCAGTTTCAAGCCCTTCATCCTGCCTGGATTTACGTAGATACATTGCTATTTGTCTCACATGCTCTAGCTTGTTTGGAAATCGCAACATTTAGCTACCACCTCATTTAGACATTGAAAATTTGTGTGTTTCTAGTGGACTTTTTTGTAATAATGTCTATTTAGGGTGTCAGACACCTTAATACTATATTTATGCGGTGAGGTTACTGACCATACAATCTAGCGGTGTTTTTGGGCCAAATGGTTCGGCTTTGACAATTGAATCGACAATTTCTTGATTAGTAATTTCTTTTATTTGTCTTAGCCAATCTTGGCTTGCACCAAACTTCGTATCTGTTGTGCTTACTGTATGAGTAACAAATGGGGTTACTTTGGCACCTGCAGCTATTAATTTCTTTATTTCTGGGATTACAGCACTGTACGTACAATGAGAGCCCGTTAAACCAAATCCAATATGTTTCCCTTGTAAATTCATCGTTGACCCCCCTCAAGGTTTTGTTGTTCTTCTAGTAGTAATTTAGCAAGAACATTTGCAATAATTTGCCCTGCAGTTTTTGGAGCAACAATTCCCGGTAACCCTGGTGCAAGCATCGCTTTGATCCCTCTTTTTTCTGCATAGCGAAAATCTGTACCGCCTGGTTTTGATGCCAGATCAATGATAAGTGTGCGAGTTGGCATTCTTGATAATATTTTTGCTGTTAATACTTTAGCAGGAATAGTGTTAATACAAACATCCGTTTCTTCAATTTCGTTTTCTAACTGAGCTAACTCAATTGGTTGAAAACCCATTTCATAAATACGAGCGAGAAGATTACTTTCACGAACTGCTACTTTTACATTTGCTCCTAATAAATGAAACGCTCTTGCAACTGTCATTCCGACTCTGCCAAAACCTAAAATCGTGACATTCGAACGATGAATCGTAATATCTGTATGTTGAATGACCATCATCAACGTTCCTTCCATTGTCGGAATTGAGTTATAAATGGCAACGTCATCTCGTTCAAATAGTTCAACAAGTTTTCGTTTGGAATTAGCAACAATATTTTTCAGATATTGGTTACTTATTCCAGAAAATACGGTACAAGTAGTTGGTGTTGCTTTTAAATGGCTTTCCTTAAGAAAGATTTTTTCATTCGAAAAAATTGTTTCAACTTCTCCTTCTAAACTAGTTCCGCTAATTGGTAGCATAATTACTTCAACTGTACTAAAATCTACTTGACTAAGTTGGACTTTTCTGGCACCGACAAACCCTTCATCTAGTTGATCAAATCCTATTAATGATATTTTTGCATCAAGTTCGATTAACTTACGGATTACTTCAAGTTGTCTAGCATCTCCACCAATAATCGCAATGTGTTTCCCTGTTAACATTGTCTCTCCCCTTTCTCACTGTTGTTTCGCTGCTATACGTTACACAGGGGAATATTCGATTTTAATTCAAAATTATTTTATGTATAAATGCCCCAATGGGTGAATGGATGAGAAAATGAAATATAAAAGAAAAGCTCAGAACGCTCGGAGCTAGACAGTATTCAAAGTTCAAAAACGTTGTACTTTCCTAACGTGAAAAAAAGCCGTGCTCATGCACGACTATATGCCATCTAGATCCCCCTTAGCGGCTCGGAGCTCAGACAACATTCGAAGTTAAAAAAAAATTATTTTTCTTTTTTGTCGACTTGAATGATAATCATGTCAGTACCAATCTTGACAATTTGACGCCAATAAACGGTCACTTCTTTTTCCTTCTTTCCTAAACCAAACCACTTCATTGAAGGGATAATAAACGATTCTATTTTCCCTGTTTCTTCATCTATAATAAGGTCCGTCTGTCCTAAAATTCCTAATCGTTCACCTTTATCATAATCAATAATTTCTTTGCCACTAATTTCACTTAATCTCATCAAGGTCCCCCCTCACTATTCATACTTCATTTTTATGTGGACAAATAAAAAAAATACCAACGAAACGTTAGTATTTTTTGAAAGATAAAAAAGTATAACGATTACTTATGATTGTACTCCATTTGGCAATTTCCCTTGTGGGCTGATTAATGCGACGGAATAAGCTTCACTAAAAATGCTAGAACTTAGTTTATTTACGTTCGTTAACGATACGCGATTAATTTCTTCAATCGTTTCATCTAAAGAACGATGACGTTTAAGAAGAAGTTCATTTTTACCATTTCGACTCATTCGACTATTTGTACTTTCTAAACTAAGCATTAAATTGCCTTTTAATTGCTCTTTTCCTTTTGCTAACTCTTTATCAGTAATTCCGTTTTTGGAAATTGTTTGTAAAGTCATCATGATGGTCTCATAAAGTTCGTCTAGTTGGTGTGGAGCAGTCCCACTATAGACAGTTAACATCCCATTATCATGATAAGAAGAATGATAAGAAAATACGGAGTAGGCTAAGCCTTTTTTCTCCCTAACCTCTTGAAACAGGCGGCTACTCATACTTCCACCTAAAATATTATTTAAAAGTACGAGACTATAAATATCTTCATGCCCGATTGCTAAACCGTTAAAGCCAAGACAAATATGTGCTTGCTCCGTTTCTTTTTTACGAACTAATTTTTCAGGAATAAATGTTGGTGTAATATACTCACGTTTTTGCTGGCTTTTTTGGACATCTTTAAAAATCAATTCTACTTGTTTAATAAAGTCTTCATCAACATTACCAGCAATTGAAATCACAACATTCTCTGCTGTATAATGGTCATTCATATAATTTCGTAATAGTTCACCTGAAAAAGTCTTTAATGTTTGTTGTGTTCCTAAGATTGGAAACCCAAGCGAATGAGATCCGAAGCTTGCTTGAGCTAATAAATCATGGACAATATCATCAGGCGCATCTTCATACATCTTGATTTCTTCAGCAACAACGTTTTTTTCTTTTTCCATTTCATTTTCTGCAAATTGCGAATTAAAAAACATATCTGCTAATACATCTAAAGCAATTTGAGCATGATCATCTAAAACTTTCGCATAGTAACAAGTATATTCTTTCGAGGTAAAAGCATTTACTTGCCCTCCAATTCCATCAAATGCTTCAGCAATTTCTTGAGCTGTACGTTGCTTTGTCCCTTTAAAAAACATATGCTCTAAAAAGTGCGATACACCATTCATTTCTACTGTTTCAAATCTTGATCCTGTTCCAATCCAAATACCGATTGAAACCGATCTTACGGTTGGAATTTTTTCTAACACGATTCTTAACCCATTAGCAGTTTCATACTTTTGTATCAATCTAAAATTCCTCCTAATATTTCAAAATGTCTCAGGGGAGCTCATTTGGAACCTTAATCCTCTCCTCACTAAGGAGATTTGTTACAGTCGTAATTTTGTACCCCTTTGTTTTTAAGCCAACGATAAGCTGCTCTAATCCCCCTGTTGCACTAGCTGTTGGATGCATTAAGATCATCGATCCTGGTTCTGTTTTTTGCAGCACACGCTGAACCATGGCATAAGGTTCTGGATTTCGCCAATCCACTGTATCAACAGTCCAAAGGATCGTATTCATCCCCAAACTTTTGGCAATATCAATGACATCTTGGCGATAACTACCACTTGGAGGAGCAAACCATTTCGTTGAAATATCTAATGTTGCTTTAATGACTTCGTTTGTTCTTCTGATTTCTTCATGAATTCTAGCATTGGTTAACTGTTTCATATCAGGGTGTGAATAAGCATGGTTGCCAATTTCATGCCCTTCATCAATGATCATTTTTGCTAAAGTTGGATTTTTTTTCGTCCATGTACCATCTAAGAAAAAAGTTGTCTTAACATTATGAGCCTTCATTATTTTGAGCATCGATGGTAAATACTCGTTACCCCAAGCGACATTCACTATAAATGTAACCATTTGTTTTTCCGGATTCCCACGATAAATAGGTGCAGGAGGTAGATCTTGCAAATGAATTTTTGGTGGTATTTGTTTATAAACTAATTTTTTTTCTGAAAATTGACCATCTTTTCTCATCTTTTCATATGAGGCTTCAATATCTATTTCAAGACCATTTAACCCAGGAATAGCTTTCCAAATTTTATCAACCGTAGCATTAATCGGCGGTTGATTATATTTTTGGGCATACTGTTCTAACTTTAAATAAAGAGGATCATTTAAGGCTGAAACGACCATATTCTCCCTTTTAATTTCATGAATATAGTCCATTGTATAAGAATTTTGAATGGAGCCAAACGATAAAAATATTATAATAAAAAAAGTACAAATTTGTAAAATAAACTTCTTCCACATAACTGTCCCCCCTCGTATTAAAAATATGCAAGTGGTGGACGAGGTAGAACAAGAAAAGCGTAGAGCGCTCGGAGCTAGACATCTTACAAAGTTCAAAAATTTCTTATCTTTATAATAGAGAAAGAGACTGGCTTAAGCCCCAGCCTCTTTGTTTAACAATCTTGTTTTTGTTCTTTCAGAACTGCTTTTCGAGATAAATTAACTCTTCCTTGATTATCGATCTCCGTTACTTTAACGAGAATTTCATCACCAATTGCAACAACGTCTTCGACTTTATTAACACGCTCTTCAGCAAGTTGCGAAATATGAACAAGACCTTCTTTTCCTTTAAAAATTTCGACGAAAGCGCCGAATTTTTCAATTCGTTTCACTTTCCCTAAATATGTTTGACCAACTTCCACTTCACGGACGATGTCTTCAATAATTTGTTTTGCTCTAGTATTCATTTCTGGATTTGTAGAAGCAATAAATACCGTACCATCTTGCTCAATGTCAATTTTTACACCAGTTTCTTCAATAATTTTATTAATTACTTTTCCACTTGGTCCAATTACATCGCGAATCTTATCAGGATTAATCGTTAATGTCAGAATTTTTGGAGCATATTGCGAAAGCTCAGTTTTAGGCTCGCTAATCGCTTGTTGCATATTTTCTAAAATGTGCAACCGTCCTTGTCGTGCCTGCTCTAAAGCTTCTTCTAAAATATCTCGATTAATTCCGGAAATTTTAATATCCATTTGCAAAGCCGTAATTCCAGCTTTTGTTCCAGCAACTTTAAAATCCATATCTCCAAGATGGTCTTCCATTCCTTGAATATCAGTTAAAACGGTATAATCTTCTCCTTCAGCAATTAATCCCATCGCAATTCCAGCAACTGGCGCTTTAATTGGTACACCTGCAGCCATCATCGCTAAAGTACTTGCACAAATACTTGCTTGTGAAGTAGAACCGTTAGACTCTAATACCTCTGACACTAAACGAATCGTATATGGAAATGTTTTTTCTGACGGGATAATTTGCTCTAACGCACGCTCACCTAAAGCACCATGACCAATTTCTCTACGTCCTGGTCCACGAATTGGTCCTGTTTCACCAACACTAAATTGCGGGAAGTTATAATGATGCATAAAGCGTTTTGATTCCTCAATTCCTAACCCATCTAATATTTGAACATCACCTAAAGCTCCAAGTGTACAGATGCTTAAGACTTGTGTTTGTCCCCTTGTAAATAAGCCAGATCCATGTGTTCTTGGTAAGATATCAATTTTAGAAGACAGCGGACGAATTTCATCGATTGCTCGTCCATCTGGACGGACTTTTTCTTTCGTAATTAACCTTCTGACTTCTTCTTTCACGATCTTATGCAGAATTTCTTTTACTTGATCAAGATCAATTTCTGCTTGTTGTTCAAAATGGGCAACTGTTTTTTCGGACACTGCATCAATAGCTGCTTGCCTAGCATGCTTTTCTTGAACTTGAACCGCTGCTCTTAACTCTGTATCAGCAAACCCTCGAACTAACTTGTCGAGGTCAGCATCAATTTCTTGAAGAATAACTTCCATTTTTTCAATATTTCCAAGTTTAGCAACAATCTCTTCTTGAAAGGCAACAAGTCGTTTTATTTCCTCATGTCCAAACATGATTGCCTCCAACATTACTTCTTCAGATACCTCTTCACTACCAGCTTCAACCATATTAATTGCATCTTTTGTACCAGCAACAACTAGATGAATATCACTTTTTTCTAATTGTTCTGTTGTCGGATTAATGATAAATTCACCAGCAATTCTTCCTACAGTTACTCCAGCAATCGGTCCATCAAATGGGATATTAGAAATAGATAGTGCTAAAGATGAGCCAATCATTGCTGCCATTTCTGGTGAACAGTTTTGATCTATACTCATGACAATACTGACAACTTGTACTTCGTTACGAAACCCTTCAGGGAAAAGTGGTCGAATTGGTCTATCAATTAAGCGACTTGTTAAAATCGCATTTTCACTAGGACGACCTTCACGCTTGATAAACCCACCAGGAATTTTACCAGCTGCGTACAATCGTTCTTCATAGTTTACAGTAAGAGGAAAGAAATTTAATGGTTTAGGCGACTTAGATGCGGTTACAGTTGCTAAAACAGCTGTTTCTCCATATCTCACCATCACAGCACCATTTGCTTGCTTTGCAAACTCACCAATTTCAAACGTCAACTTGCGGCCTGCCCAATCGATTGAAAATGTTTGTGATTCATGTTCCATTATTACGAGTACTCCTCTCGATTACTTAATTTTTTTGCAATTTATTAACTATTATTTACGTATTATTTCCTTAAATATGTATTTTCAAAAGTAATTTTAAAGTTAAATTTCCTTTCTTTAACGTATAAAAAGCGGGAAAAATCCCGCTTTCTGTCTTGCGTTATCTACGTAAACCAAGCTTATCAACAAGGTTACGATAACGTGTAACGTCCTTATTACGTAAATACGTAAGTAAGTTACGACGTTGTCCAACCATTTTCAAAAGACCACGACGTGAGTGATGATCCTTTTTGTGAGTACGTAAATGATCGTTTAACGTATTGATTTGCTCCGTTAGGATAGCGATTTGTACTTCTGGAGATCCTGTATCAGTCTCATGTACTTTAAAAGTTTCAATAATTTCATTTTTACGAGTTTGTGTTAATGCCATCCTAATTCACCTCCTTTATCAAAAATCCCCAATTACCTAGCAAACGTCGGTGATTCGCTTTTGCCAAGCAATGGTTTTGTACAAATGTACAGTAATAAGCATACATTGTTTTCTTATGAATTGCAAGAACACATGTTTAATTTACTTAAAATTTGTTTTGCTTGTTCTTTATCTAGCTGAATTTGTTTAACTAACTGCTCAATCGACGCAAATTTCTTTTCAGATCTAATTCGTTTTATCCATTGAACGTTTACGTCCTGATCGTATATTTGCTCATTAAAATCAAATAAATGGATTTCTACTGATTTATCCGTTTTATTATTTGCATGAAACGTAGGTTTATAGCCAATATTACAAACTCCTTCAAATATTCGATCCTTAATTTTAACAAAAACTGCATATACACCAGTTATCGGTAATAAATAGCGTTCGGTGATGATATTTGCTGTTGGGAAGCCAATTTGTCTACCGCGCTTCTCACCATGGACAACTTTGCCATTAACTGTATAAAAACGTCCTAAAAATTGTGGAAGCAGTGCCACATCACCATTCGCTAATAGTTGACGAATAAGCGTCGAACTAATTTTTTTAGTTTTATTTTCAACTTTTGAAATGGTTGTTTGGGTAAAGAAGTTTCTCGAGTGAAACGGTAGTGTTTCCATCGTTCCTTTTCCTAACTTTCCGTATGAGTAATCAAAGCCTGCAACTACATGCTTTACATTTAAGCCAATTAAATAGTCATCTACGAACTGTTGTGGCGTTAAGTTGGCAAATTCCTTCGTAAAATGGACAACGTATAAAACGTCAACTTCCAATTGCTTTATAAGTTTAATTTTCTCAGGTAATGGACTTAAATAAGCTAACTCCTCAGTTTGCGTTCGTAACACTTCTTTAGGATGTGGGTTAAATGTCATGACCGCAAATTGCCTTTGTTCTTGTTGAGCCAATTGTTTTGCCGTTAAAATAACTTTCTGATGTCCTAAATGTACACCATCAAAGAAACCAAGCGCGATTACCGATTCGGTTAAACATTCCTTTTTTAATTGGTGAGGGTGTGACAGCATTATTGTTTCCAACTCTTTCACCTCTATTTAAACCTCATTTTTCAAGACTCTTTCTGGTTTCATGAAACCTAGTTTCGTAGAATGTTTTATGTAGATTGCTAAACACTCTCCATCTTTATTATAAATAGCAAATCGCTCTTTATCGGCCTCTTTGGGAAGGGGAAGAACTGATCCATTCATTACTTTTGCTGCTGTTGTGTGATCGACAACAATCTTTTCAAGAAAAGATAATGCATCTTCAATTGTAAGCAGTTCGTCTTGCAATTGACCAGTTTCCACTTTCGTTTCTATTTCTGCAAATGTTAAACAATCACCAATTGTAAAAGGTCCTGAAGCTGTCCGTACTAATGCTGACATATGAGCAGGATAACCTAATTGTTTGCCAATATCTACAGCCAATGTTCGCACATAAGTACCTTTACTACAATGAACAAAAAACGAAAATTTCACGTGATTTTCCCTTGTCATCACTGGATCAGTAAGAAGTGTTAATTCATGAATCTCGACTTGTCGCTTAGGTCGTTCAACATCTAAACCTTTTCTAGCATACTCATAAAGCTTTTTGCCATTTACCTTTACTGCCGAATAGAGCGGTGGAACTTGAATTATTTCTCCTCTAAAAGATTGTAGTACCTCTTCTAATTCTTGTCTAGAAAATAATGTTTTCACAGCTTTTTTTTCGACTAATTCACCGGTAAAATCTTCAGTTGTTGTCGAAAAACCAATCGTTACTTCACATTCATATTTTTTTGAATAATTAGCCATATATTGAACAACTTTCGTTGCTCTGCCTATACAAATCGGAAGTACTCCTGTTACTTCAGGATCTAATGTACCTGTATGACCAATTTTTCTTGTTTTTAAAATTCTTCTTAGTTTTGCGACACAATCGTGTGATGTCATCCCTTTTGGTTTATGTAAAGGTAATATTCCTTGAATTTCCATTCAATTCACCACTTTATTATTTTTTCATGTAAAATCGATAGTAGAAAAGGAGATAGCCGTCAACTATCCCCTTTGTCCGATTTATTGATCTTGATGGCGGTTTAGCTCTCCAAGAAGAGTGGCAATTCGATTTCCATACTCTGTAGATTCATCAAATTTAAAAATAAGCTCTGGTGTTTTTCTTAACCTAATTCTTTTGCCAATTTCTGAACGAATAAATCCAGTTGCTTTCGAAAGTCCTTGTAACGTACCTTCTTTTTGTTCTTCATTACCAAGAACAGTAATGAAAATTTTCGCTTGCTGGAGGTCTCCAGTTACTTCAACACCAGTAACAGTGACAAACCCAATTCTTGGATCCTTGAGTTCTCTTTGTAAAATATCAGTCATTTCTTTTTTGATTTGTTCAGCAACACGATTTGCACGAACACTCATTGTCTAGTTCACCTCAATTTAAAACCATTCAAAGTTTGTAATGGTTCGTTCAATTTCTGGAGTGGAATCAATCATTTCTAGAGCTTTATTTAATTCTTTCTCAACAATGACGCGATTGCTAGCAACAGAAACAATTGCAATTTCGACACGTTGCCAAAGATCTTGATACCCTATTTCTGAAACTGAGATATTTAACCTTTGTTTTAAACGGGTTATAATACTTTTTACTACTGCTCGTTTTTCTTTTAACGATTGAACATCATAAATCAAACATTCACATCTTACAGATCCAATCATGTACGCTTAATTTCCTCCATTACGTACGCTTCAATTAGATCGCCTTCTTTAATATCATTATATTTCTCAAGCGTAATCCCACACTCATAGCCACTGGCTACTTCTTTTACGTCATCTTTAAATCGTTTCAGGGCATCAATTTTCCCTTCATAAATAACAACTCCATCACGAATTAAACGTACTGTTGCATCCCGAGTGATTTTGCCATCTGTAACATAACATCCTGCGATTGTGCCAACTTTTGATACTTTAAATGTAGTACGTATTTCTACTTGCCCAATAACTTTCTCTTCAAACTCTGGATCAAGCATTCCTTTCATCGCTGCTTCGATTTCATCAATTGCATTATAAATAACTCGATGAAGGCGAATATCTACTTTTTCACTATCAGCCGTACGTTTTGCATTAACATCTGGACGAACGTTAAATCCAATGACAATGGCATTTGAGGCACTAGCTAAAATTATATCAGATTCAGTGATTGCCCCGGCACCGGTATGAATAATATTAACTTTCACACCTTCTACATCAATCTTTTCAAGTGAACCTTTCATCGCCTCAACAGAACCTTGGACGTCAGCCTTAATAATTACATTAATTTCTTTGATTTCACCTTGCTGAATTCGGTTAAATAAATCATCTAGGCTAACTTTACTGCTTTCAGCTCTTTGCGCCTCACGTTGCTTCGAAGCCCTTGCTTCACCGACAGAACGTGCCGTTTTTTCATCTTTAAAGACGAGGAATTGATCGCCTGCTAGCGGAACATCACTAAGTCCAGTAATTTCTACTGGAGTAGAAGGACCAGCCACTTTCACTCGACGTCCTAAATCGTTTACCATTGCTCGAACACGTCCAAACGTATTACCGACAACGATTGGATCGCCTACATGTAGTGAACCTGATTGCACTAATAAAGTAGCAACTGCACCACGACCTTTATCAAGCTCAGCCTCGACAACGGTTCCACTAGCATAGGCTTTAGGGTTTGCTTTGTATTCTTCAACTTCTGCAACAAGTAAAATCATTTCTAATAATTCTTCAATACCATCGCCTTTTAGCGCTGAAACAGGCACGAAAATCGTATCCCCACCCCAAGCTTCAGCAACTAAGCCATGCTCAGTTAACTCTTGCATCACTCGTTCAGGATTGGCTGCCTCTTTATCAATCTTATTTACGGCAACAATAATGGGTACATTAGCAGCTTTTGCATGGTTGATGGCTTCAACTGTCTGCGGCATAACCCCATCATCAGCTGCAACGACTAGGATGGTAATGTCTGTTACTTTCGCACCGCGTGCTCGCATTGTTGTAAATGCAGCATGACCAGGAGTATCTAAAAATGTTATCTTCTTATCGTTAATATCTACTTGATAGGCACCAATATGCTGGGTAATCCCACCAGCTTCACCAGCAGTTACTTTCGTATGACGAATTGAATCTAACAGTGTTGTTTTTCCGTGGTCAACGTGCCCCATAATTGTTACAACAGGCGGTCTTTCCCTTAAATCCTTAGGATCATCTTGCTCTTCGTATCTCTCGAAATCAGTTTCTTCTAGGATTATCTCTTCTTCTACTTCTACTCCATAGTCACTCGCAATTAGCTCAATTGAATCTTTTTCTAATTCTTGATTAATTGTCGCCATTACACCTAAAAACATTAATTTCTTAATAAGCTCTGATGGTTCCTTGTAAAGTAACTTTGCTAACTCACCGACAGTTAAAGAGCCTGAATACGTAATTTTCGTTGGTGTTTGTGTTGTTTCTTTCTTTTCATTTATATATGGTCGATTGGTGTTATTCTTATTTCGTTTTTTATCATTTTTCTTTCCATGGTTTTTTGCTTCTCCTACATTTTGCGCATTTGGTTTTTTAGTACGTTTTTGTTCCACTTTCTCTTTTGTTTTAAAATCTTGAACGCTATCGTCTTCAGTATTATTGATTTGTTTCTGTACTACTTTTTTAGGAGTTTCTTCTTTTGGTTCTTCTAACTTTTTTATATCTTCTTCAGTAATTACAGACATATGGTTTGCTACCTCAACATTTAATGACTTTAATTTCTCAATAATTTCTTTACTGGAAATATTTTTTTCTTTTGCATATTCGTATACTCGCATCTTCCTCATTTGCTTTCCTCCCTCGTGAACATTGTCTTGTTCTTTTAGCATCTTTGCTTTTATTAAAGGATTGAAAGGAGCTTTTGAGCAAATCCCTCGTCAATAACAGCAATAACAACTCTTTCATACTTACCAATTGCTTGACCTAGTTGGTTTCGTTCTCCGACAAATTTCAACGGAACTTTGTAAAAATTACATTTATCCTGAATTTTTTTTTTGGTCAAATCTGAGGCATCATTGGCTACTAGTACAAGTCGAACTTCTTTCTTACGAATACTTTTCACTACAAGCTCTTCCCCTGTAATAAGCTTCCTAGCTCTAGCAGCTAACCCTAAGAGCGAGAGCCATTGTGCCTGCTTCATGACAATTCTCCTTTTGTTAGATCGTTAATCAATTGATCATATATTTCTGGACTAACTTTCACGTCTAAATGTCGAGAAAAAGCATCTTTCTTCTTTGCTGTTTCAAAGCATTCTTTACTGTTAGAAACATAAGCACCTCTTCCGGATTTTTTTCCGGTAAAGTCAATCACAACTTCTCCTTCAGGAGTACGAACGATTCTAATTAATTCTTTTTTTGGCTTCATTTCATTTGTAACAACACATTTACGAAGTGGAACTTTACGTTTCTTCATTGGCTCCAACTCCTTAATTATTCGAGATCTTCAAAATTTTCTTGATCATCTAGCTGATCGGTTAATTCTTCTCGTTCTTTAGTGACGATTTCAGTCGGATTGTATAAACCTAAGTTTTCTGCTTCAGATTGACTTTTAATATCAATTTTCCAGCCGGTTAGTTTAGCTGCAAGTCTTGCATTTTGGCCTCTTTTTCCAATTGCTAATGATAATTGGTAATCTGGAACGATCACTTGGGTCATCTTATCTTCTTCGTTTACTTTCACTTGCATTACTTTGGCAGGGCTTAGGGCATTTGCAACATATTCAACTGGATCTTCTGACCAGCGGACAATGTCAATTTTTTCACCTTTAAGTTCATTTACAATTGTTTGAACACGTTGACCCTTTGGACCAACACAAGAGCCAACTGGATCAACTTCTGGATTTTCAGCATGGACGGAAATCTTTGAGCGGTCGCCAGCCTCACGAGCAACAGACTTTATTTCAACAGTACCATCAAATATTTCAGGTACCTCTAATTCAAATAGACGTTTTAATAAACCTGGATGTGTTCTCGAGATTAATATTTGTGGACCTTTCGTTGTCTTTTCAACTTTTGTAATATACGCTTTAATCCGATCATTATGTTTATATATCTCGTTAGGCATTTGTTCACTTAATGGCAACAAGGCTTCTACTTTCCCTAAATCGACATAAATAAAACGACTATCTTGTCGTTGGACAATTCCTGTAATAATGTCTTCTTCACGATCAATAAAATCGGCGTAAATGATCCCACGTTCTGCTTCTCTGACTCGCTGTGTGACAACTTGTTTAGCAGTTTGGGCAGCAATTCGACCAAAATCTTTAGGTGTTACTTCAATTTCAACAATATCGTCAACTTCATATTGTGGATTCATTGCTTTTGCAGCTTCTTCAGAAATTTCTAACCTCGCATCAAATACTTCTTCTACCACTTGCTTTCTGGCAAAAACACGAATACTACCATTTTCTCGATTTATATCAACACGAACATTTTGTGCTTGATTAAAATTACGTTTGTAACCAGAAATTAATGCTGCCTCGATAGCTTCAATAATAACTTCTTTTCTTATCCCTTTTTCTTTTTCTAAAGTAGTTAATGCGTCCATAAAATCTGTATTCATGGAGCTCTTCTCCCCCTTTCGTCTTAGAAGACAACCGCTAATCTGGCGCTTGCAACTTTTTCATACGGAATCTTAACTTCAATAACTCTCGTTTTTTGTTTTGTGGCGATGACTAATTCATTATTTGCAAATGACATTAATTTACCTTCAAAGGCTTTTTCGCCATTGATTGGTTCATATAGGGTAATATAAATATTTTTCCCGACTGACTTTAGAATATCATCTGCTTTCTTCAATGGTCGCTCAGCGCCAGGTGACGATACTTCTAAAAAATAACTTTGCGAAATCGGATCTCTTTCATCTAATATTTCGCTCACTCGTTCACTTACAGCACCGCAATCGTCAATATCTACACCGGTTTCTGAATCAATATAAATTCGCAAAAACCAGTTTTTACCTTCTTTCTTAAATTCAACATCAACAAGCTCTAGCTTCATCTCAGTTAAAATTGGTGTTACTAGCTGTTCAACAATCGTTGTTACTTTAGAACTCAATTTATTATCCCTCCTTAAGAAAAGCGCAGAGCGCCCGCTTAGCGGCGACAAGCAAATGTTCTGGCAGTAAAGCTACTTCTTGCAATGCTTCTTTGCAGCTTTGCGACGAGCAAGCGAAGCGGCGCAGGAGCACAGTGGCGCTTTTTCACTTTTTATCTGACAGGTTATTTGACCTCGAGCCGCTGACGCTCGGAGCTAGACAGCATTCAAAGTTCAAAAACGTTATACTTTCTTATCGTTTAAAGAAAAGCACAGAGCGCCAAATTACGCCTAAAGGCTGCCCATGTCCATAGATAAACAGTTGTATGTAAGTTCATCAGAAAACAATACTATTTAAATAAATTAGAGTAAAATGAAAGAGTGGGTTTCCCCACTCTTTTGGCGTGACTTATTCTAAGTATTACCACAAAAATATAACATAATCCCTAAATTTATGCAAGTCAGTTAAGGATAACGGTTAAAATAGTGACAACTGGTTTGATGCTGGTAACCCATCTAAGCAACCGTGATCGTCTAATGTTTCAAGAACTGTTTTTGTTACTTTACTTCGTTGTTGTAAATCTTCTTTTGAGAGAAACTCACCAATTTCACGTGCTTTAACGATATTTAATGCTGCATTCGTTCCCACACCTGTTAATGCATTAAATGGTGGGATTAGTGTATTCCCTTCAATTAAAAATTCCGTAGCACTCGAACGATATAAATCTACTTTTTGAAATGAAAAACCACGTTCGCACATTTCTAATGCGAGTTCAAGAACTGTTAGTAAGTTCTTTTCTTTCGGTGAGGCTTCTAAGCCTTTTAAATTGATCTCATCAATCTTGGTACGTATCGATGCTGATCCGCGAATCATCGTATCTAAGTCAAAATCATCCGCCCGAACTGTGAAATAAGCAGCATAAAATAAAATTGGATAATGAACTTTAAAATACGCTATCCGAACAGCCATTAAAACATAGGCAACGGCATGGGCTTTTGGAAACATATATTTAATTTTTAAACATGAACCAATGTACCATTCAGGTACATTATTTTTTTGCATTTCTGCAATCCAGTCTTCAGGTAAACCTTTCCCCTTGCGGACATTTTCCATAATCTTGAAAGCGAAGGAAGGTTCTAAGCCTTTATAAATTAAATAGACCATAATATCATCACGACAACCAATCACTTCTTTTAGAGTGCACGTCCCATTATAAATAAGCTCATTTGCATTATTTAACCATACATCGGTTCCGTGAGATAAACCAGAAATTTGCACGAGTTCACTAAATGATGCTGGTTTCGTTTCTTCTAACATTTGCCGGACAAATCTTGTGCCAAATTCAGGGATTCCATACGTCCCAGTTTTACACAAAATTTGTTCTTCTGTCACTCCTAAAACCTCTGTCCCACTAAAGATTTTATATACATCGGGATCATCGGTTGGAATTGTTTTCGGATCAATTCCACTTAAATCTTGGAGCATACGGATCACTGTTGGATCGTCGTGGCCTAATATATCTAACTTTAATAAATTATCATGGATCGAATGAAAGTCAAAGTGTGTCGTTTTCCATTCTGAAGTCGTATCATCAGCAGGAAATTGAATTGGACAAAAATCATAGATTTCCTTGTAATCAGGGACAACGATAATTCCGCCAGGATGTTGCCCGGTGGTCCGTTTCACACCTGTACAGCCTGCGACTAGACGATCAATCTCAGCTCCGCGCATTTGTAAATCAAAATCATTTTGAAAGCCTCTCACATAACCATAAGCTGTTTTTTCAGCAACCGTACCAATTGTCCCGGCACGATAAACATAATCGACACCAAATAACTCTTTTGTATAATTATGAGCTCGTGGTTGATAGTCACCTGAAAAGTTGAGATCAATATCTGGAACTTTATCTCCCTTAAAACCAAGGAACGTTTCAAATGGAATATCATGACCGTCTTTGACACATTCCGTACCACAATTTGGGCAAGCTTTATCCGGTAAATCAAAACCAGAACCTACTGAACCATCATCAAAAAATTGTGAATGGTGACAATTTGGACAAATATAATGGGGTGGTAATGGATTAACCTCTGTAATTTCTGTCATCGTGGCAACTAATGATGAACCTACTGAGCCACGCGAACCAACTAAGTAACCATCGTCAAGTGATTTTTTTACTAGTTTATGAGAAATTAAATAAATAACAGCAAACCCATGTCCGATAATACTTTTTAATTCCTTTTCAAGTCTTGCTTCAACAATTTCTGGTAAAACTTCACCATAAATCATTTGTGCACGATCATAGCTCATTTTCCTGATTTCCTCATCAGCTCCATCAATTTTTGGTGTATAAAGGTCATCTGGAATAGGTTTGATCGTTTCAATTTCCTTAGCTATTTTTTGCGTATTTGTTACGACAATTTCTTTAGCCCGTTCTTCTCCTAGGAATTGAAAGTGTTCTAACATTTCATCCGTTGTCCGAAAATGAACTTCTGGAAGTTTTTGCTTATTTAAAGGGTTTGCTCCACCTTGACTGGCAATCAAAATTTTTCGATAAATTGCATCGTTTTCTGCTAAATAGTGCACATTTCCAGTCGCTACGACAAGTTTGTTGAGCTTTTCCCCTAAAGAAATAATCTTTTGAATGATTTCCTTCAGAGCTAATTCATCACGAATAAGCTCTTTTTCAATTAAGTGATAATAATTTGCAGGTGGTTGAATTTCAAGATAATCGTAAAACTTGGCAATTTGTTCTACCTCATCAGCTGATTTTTGCATCATCGCCTCAAATACTTCCCCTTTGTCACAGCCTGATCCAACAATGATGCCTTCACGATATTTGTTTAAAAGTGATTTTGGAATCCGTGGAGTACGGTGGAAATATTCTAAATGGGAAAGCGAAACAAGTTTATACAAGTTTCTTAGTCCTGTCTGTGTTTTTGCTAGTAAAATACAATGGGAAGGTCTTAACCGATGAAAATCACCTTTCCCCATATTATCATTTAATTGATCATGAAATTCGATGTTGTGTTCGATTGTCTCTTTTAAAAGTCGCCACAATAAATAGCCTGTTGCTTTCGCATCATAAATTGCACGATGATGACTAACAAGTTCAATATCGAATTTTTTACAAAGCGTATTTAAACGATGATTTTTCATTTCAGGGTGCAAAAATCTAGCAAGTTCTAACGTATCAATTACCGGATTTTCAACGTCACTAAATCCCAATTTTCGAAAACCGGCGTTGATAAAGCCAATATCAAAACTAGCATTATGAGCAACTAAAATGTCGTTTCCAATCCAAGCTTTAAAATCTTGTAAAACATCACCAATATTTGGCGCGTCAATGAGCATATCATCCGTAATCCCAGTTAATTCAATTATTGTATTCGTTAACTTTTCATGGGGATTGGCAAACGATTCAAAACTATCAATGATTTCACCATTTCTTACTTTTACAGCTGCTAATTCAATTATTGTATTGTAGACAGCTGAAAGTCCTGTTGTCTCTACGTCAAATACAATATACGTTTCATCAATTAGTTTCCGTTGCTGTGGATTATAGGCAATCGGCACTCCATCATCAACTAAATTAGCTTCTAATCCATAAATAATTTTTATGTTATGCTTCTTTCCAGCACCGTATGCTTCTGGAAAGGATTGTACAACACCATGGTCAGTGATCGCAATTGCCTGATGTCCCCAACGACTAGCTTGTTCAATTAGTTTGCTACATGAAGTTACGGCATCCATTTGACTCATAGGTGTATGCAGATGCAGTTCGACTCTTTTTTCTCCATCTATTGCTAAATCTTGTTTTTCACATGGTTTGACTTCGTTAATATCTTTCGCCAACATGACAAGATCACGCACAAATGTATCGTGTTGAACACCGCCACGGACTTTTAACCACATTCCTTTTTTAATTGCTTGGAGCAGCGGCACATCGTCTTTATCATTGGAAAATAATTTAACGAGAATTGAATCCGTATAATCTGTAATTTTACATGTCAATAACGTTCGACCACTGCGAAGCTCTCTAGTTTCAACATCAAACACATATCCTTGAATAGTCACTTTCTTTTCTTCATCTTGAATCGTTTCAATTGAGATAATCTCATCTTTAATAGGATATCCAATCGTTAATGCTTCACTTGACT
Source organism: Anaerobacillus sp. (assembly GCA_036676095.1). GTDB lineage: Bacteria > Bacillota > Bacilli > Bacillales > Anaerobacillaceae > Anaerobacillus. The sequence goes on from JAKFDP010000009.1 coordinate 74,776, forward strand.
GAGTAATCTTTTCAACTTTATTTTCGAGTTTTTGTTTCTCAATCATTGCAGCTAGCATTTTCGAGTGATCTTCTTGTTCTTTTTGCTCTAAAAATTGCTGAAATTCTTGGCTTGATTGTTTAACAACCGTTACTAATTGATAATTTGGAAAACCAAGTTTAAGTATGGCCATTTTTAAAGGTTCTTTTAATTTTCGATTTAAGGCAGTAGCTTCTGTTTCGTTTCTGACATTAATTTTCAGTTGTTGCCCTTCGATCGTCGGAGTTTGTCCTTTTAAAAAATGTACGATTGTGGGGGATATGTTTTCCAAACAATCAACTAAAAAGGGCCAATACTCAGCAACATTAACTTCGTCAAAATTAGTTTCTAAATATTTAAGTGTAAATGTTACTGCTGCAATATGTCCAAGTGCTTGTTGTAAACGTTCTTGAAAAAATTGAAAAACATGAAAGGGAATAGGTCTCATAAGTCGAAATTGGAATTCCCACTTTTTTTCATTTTTATAAACTGTAAGTTTCTCTATCAAACTATCTTTAAAAAACTGTTCAGACAAATCTGTAGGAAATAAAATTTGTTGGAGGAGTAGTTGAAACCGTTCTTTTCGTAAATGCATTTCTTCATTCATGGAATTCCTCCTTTTATTACACCGAAAATAGTTAATTAGAATAGAAATGGTACCTCTAAGGGCAAGGTACCATTTCAAATTATTAAACTAATTGACCCAAAAAGTCTTTAAGTTTGTTTAGAAGTTCATTTGTTGCTACTTCAATCACTTCATCTGTTTTACGAATTTTCACTTCAACAATTCCATCAGCCGCTTTTTTTCCAACTGTAATTCTAATTGGCAAACCAATTAGATCAGCATCGGCAAATTTTACCCCTGGTCTTTCATTGCGATCATCAAACAATACATCATATCCTGCTTTTTTTAATTGCTTGTATAACTCTTCTGATAATGCTTTTTGATCATCATTTTTCAAGTTTACAGCGATTAAATGCAGATCAAATGGAGCTACTGCTCTAGGCCAAACAATTCCTTTTTCATCGTGATTTTGTTCAATAACTGCAGCAACCGTTCTTGTTACCCCAATTCCATAGCAACCCATAATCATTGGTTGGTTTTTCCCGTTTTCATCAAGGAAAAGACAACCCATAGCTTCACTATAACGTGTCCCTAATTTAAATACATGACCGACTTCAATTCCTTCAGCAAAGCGAATGGTTCCTTGTCCATCAGGAGAAGGATCTCCTTCTTTTATAAAACGTAAATCAATATATGCTTTTACTGTAAAATCACGATCCGAATTAACATTTTTGAAATGGAAATCTTTCTCATTTGCACCACAAATACCGTTAACAATCATTTGAACTGCAACATCGGCAATAACCTCTACATTTTCAGCTACATTAATTGGTCCAATATAGCCTGGTTCGCAATTCATGTGTGTTAATGTCTCTTCAAGACTTGCTAATTCAACTATTTTAGCATCATAGTAGTGCTTAACTTTTACATCATTTACTTCATGATCGCCACGGACTAATACTAATACTGGCTTTTCATCAACCATAAAGAGAACTGCTTTAATCAACGCTTCTTTCGATGTTTGTAACGCAGCTTCTAATTCATCAATTGTTTTTAAATTAGGTGTTACAAATTTTTCAAGTAATTGAAGCGGTTGATTACTTTTTTTATACTTAACTACGACAGGCGCAATTTCAATATTGGCTGCAAAGTTACTAGTATCCGAATAAGCAATTGTATCTTCACCAATACTAGATAAAACCATAAATTCATGGGTGTCTTTCCCTCCCATTGCTCCTGAATCCGCTACAACTGCACGGAAATTAAGACCACAACGGGTAAACACATTCGTATATGCTTGATACATTTTTTCATAACTGTTATCTAAACCTTCCTGGGTTGTATCAAAAGAATATGCATCCTTCATGATAAACTCACGGGATCTTAGAACACCAAAACGAGGTCTTCTTTCATCCCTAAATTTTGACTGAATTTGATATAGGGTCATTGGTAGCTTTTTATACGATTTAACATCATCTCTAACAAGAGTTGTTATTACTTCTTCATGTGTTGGTCCTAAAGCAAATTCACGATTATGCCGATCATAAAAGCGCATTAATTCAGGTCCATATGCCTCCCAACGGCCACTTTCTTGCCAAAGTTCCGCTGGTTGGATTGCAGGCATCAGTACTTCTTGGGCGCCTGCGCTATCCATTTCATCTCTTACAATATTTTCTACTTTTTTCAAAGCCTTTAGTCCTAATGGCAAAAAAGAATAAACTCCTGCTGCTGTTTGTCTAATTAACCCTGCGCGCAGCATTAACTGGTGACTACTAACTTCTGCATCAGATGGAATATCTCGTAGCGTAGGACTTAAAAAATGATTTTGCCTCATTTAAATTAACACCTCTATAAATTCAAATAAATTACGGAAAAAATATATACTTTATTAACATATTATAAAAAGAATTTATTGATATCGTTCCAAGTAACAACTAACATTAGCAACATTAACAATGCAAAGCCAACAAAATGAACAATTCCCTCTTTTTGTGGATCAATCGGTTTTCCACGAACAGCTTCGAGGACAAGAAACATTATTCTCCCTCCGTCTAAAGCTGGGAGTGGCAATAAATTAATAATTCCTAAGTTAATGCTTAAAATCGAAGCCCACTGCATAAGTACTAATATCCCCATAGCAGCAGCTTGACCAGTATAGTTATAAATCCCTACTGGGCCTGATAAATGATCTAACGTAAATTGACCAGTAACTAACATTCCTAAACTCTCAACAATAAGCACGGTATACTCCCATGTTTGGGTAAACCCAAACAAAATGGAGCCAACTAACGTAAATTCTGTCGGAGGTGAAATTCCAATAAAGCCATCTGTTGTTTCGTTAGAACCTGTCCTTGCATCTGGTATAACAGCAATGTTCAATTCTTGATTATCCCGATTAATGGTGAAAAGTAATTCTTTATTCGGACTTTGACGTATAACACTTGTTAAATCATCCCATGTTTCTAAAGGATTTCCATTAATCGCCAAGACATAATCGTCTTTTTTTAGTCCAGCTTTAAATGCTGCACCATCCGAAATTACGTCACCAACAATTGGTTTATTAAGTGGCAACCCCTGAAAAAACGCAAATATCATTAAAATAACTGCTGCCAAAGCAAAATTCATCAACGGGCCAGCAAAAATAGCAATTGCTCTTTGCAATAAAGTCTTTGAACCAAATTGCCGATTAAATGGAGCAATCTGAGTTCGTTGTTCGTCAAAAATATATTCAGCCTTCGGGTCTACCTCAAAAATGTGTAATTCATCATTTTCATCATACCCTTGAATAATTAATTGATGTTCTAAATCAATTTTTTCAACAGTTATTACTTTTAGGTTATCGTACTTTGATTTATTATTAATGACAAGATCTTTAACCTTTCCATTTCGTAAAAACGTTAACCCAATTTGCAAGCCTGGTTTAATTTCAATTACTTCAGGGTCTTCTCCAGCCATTCTAACGAAACCACCTAGTGGAAGTAAGCGAATGGTATACACCGTTTCTCCTTTTTTGTATGAGAATAACTTAGGTCCAAACCCTATCGCAAATTCTCGACACAAAATACCCGCTCGCTTAGCAAAAATTAAGTGTCCAAGTTCATGGATGAATACGAGCAATCCAAAGATAATGATGATTGAAATAAATGTATCCACCAAATCACAACCTTTTTATAATATTCATTATTGCTTTAATACCCGAATAAATTATTTTTTATTCATAATTTGCTTAACAAATTTTCTTGTCTCATTATCAATTTCTTGAATTTCTTCAAGCGTAGGTTTTGAAATATTTTGATGGTTATTAAGTGCTCGTTCAACTGCTTCTTCTATTTCCAGAAAAGAAATGGCCCCATTTAAGAATAATGAAACAGCTTCTTCATTAGCTGCATTTAAAACAGTTGGATATGTACCACCTGCTTTCCCTGCCTCAAAAGCAAAAGCTAGGCAACGATAGCGCTCAAAGGAAGGTTTTGAAAAATGGAGCTTTCCTACTTCCCAAAGATTTAAGCGTTTTTTTCCTGCCAACTGCAATCTAGTAGGATATGTTAAGGCATATTGGATTGGTACTTTCATATCTGGTGTACCAAGATGCGCAATTACACTCCCGTCAATAAATTCGACCATCGAATGTATAATACTTTCTTGGTGTAATAACACCTCAATGTTTTCATAAGGCATGTTGAAAAGCCAATGTGCTTCAATAACTTCTAATCCCTTATTCATCATTGTTGCAGAATCGATCGTTATTTTCGCTCCCATTGTCCAATTAGGATGATTTAGAGCGTCTTCAACAGATACATTTTCTAATTGAGATCGTTTAAGATTTCGAAAGCTTCCGCCGGAAGCAGTTAAAATTAATTTTTCAACATCTTCGTTCCTTTCTCCTTGTAAACATTGAAAAATTGCTGAATGTTCGCTGTCAACTGGTAAGATAACTACATTATTTTGTTTGGCTTGATCAGTAACAATATGACCTGCTGTTACTAGTGTTTCTTTATTAGCAATTGCAATTGTTTTTTTAGCTTGAATAGCCAATAAAGTTGGACCAAGACCGACACTGCCTAAGACAGCATTAACTAACACATCTGCTTCGTTATTAGCAGCTACTTCTTCTAATCCCTCTTGGCCGTATAATAATTTTACATCAGTCGGAATTTGATTAATTAGCTGATCATAATCTTCCTTACATTGTACGGAAACAAGCTTAGGTTTATACTTATTAATTTGCTGTAAGCCAAGGTCAATGTTTTTCCCGATAGACATCGCTTCAAGACTAAACTTGTCAGGATGACTTTCAATCACTGCTAATGTCTGGGTTCCGATTGAACCAGTAGCTCCTAACAAACTTATTTTCTTCATAAAAAAACTCCTCACAACATCGAAATAGAATTAGCTGTTATGTATCTAAAATGATATAAAATGAAATAAATACACAATTGGCATGACAAAAATCAAGCTATCAAGACGGTCTAAAATACCACCGTGACCAGGTAAAAGATTTCCAGAATCTTTAACGGCGTAATGGCGTTTTAAGGCGGATTCAACTAAATCACCAAGTTGCCCTACAACTGAAACAACGATAATCATCATAATGATGTAAAGTTGTGATTCAAAAATCGGGAAAAAATAATGATAAATATTTCCAATAATTAGCGCGCTTATTATCCCTCCTATTGCACCTTCTATTGTTTTATTTGGACTAATTTCAGGCCATAATTTCCGTTTTCCAAAAGCTTTTCCCGCAAAGTAAGCACCGGAATCAGTTGCCCAAATAAGAAACAAAATAAAAAATACCAATGATAGTCCTTGATCTAAATATCTTGTTTCAATGAAAAAATGAAATCCAAAGCCTACGTAAATTGCAGAAAGTAAGATAAACCCAACTTCATCAAATGTTATCGCGTTTTTAGTTAAGACTGTTATTAATAAAAAAATAACAGTAAAAACTAAGACAATATCTAGAAGATTGAACGGCTGAAAAATACTATTGTCAAACCATTGTTTTGGAATGACAAGTATCCACATAAAAAACAAACTAAATATTCCTGTTAAGGAAAGAGGTGCAACATTTTTCATCTTTAAAAGCTCCATTAATGCGATTGCTGCCAATAGCATGATCGTTACTGTAAATAGAATTTTACCAATTATAATAACGAGAATAAATGCTATTCCTGCAATAACGCCTGTAATGATTCTTTCTTTCATTGGAGTTGCCCCTTTCTAAATACCCCCATAACGTCGAGCTCGCCTTTGATACTCATTAATTGCCTCTAAAAAAAGTTGTTCATTAAAGTCTGGCCAAAGAACATCCGTAAACCAAAACTCAGTGTAAGCAAGTTGCCAAAGCATAAAATTACTAAGTCGTAGTTCTCCACTCGTACGAATCAACAAATCTGGATCCCGTAAATCTTCCGTCATTAAATATTTCCCGATTACCTTATCATCAATTTCTTTAAGGTTAATTTTCCCAGAAACCGTATCCATTGCAATGTTTTGGACAGCCGTCACAATCTCATCACGGCTTCCATAGTTCAAAGCAAAATTCAGAATTAAGCCCGTATTTTGTTTTGTCTTATCAATTGCATTATTAATTGCATTTATCGTATGAGTAGGCAGACTATCTTTACAACCCATTAAGCGTATTTTTACATTTTCTTTTATTAACTTAGGTAGTTCAACACTTAAAAACTGCTCAGGTAATCTCATCAAAAAATCAACTTCATTTTTTGGCCTTTTCCAATTTTCGGTTGAAAAGGCGTATAATGTTAATGCTTCGACACCGATTAAATTGGCTTGTTTAACAATTTTATTAATGACACTCATACCTTCTTTATGTCCTGCAATGCGAGGTAAACCTCTTTTTTTGGCCCAACGACCGTTTCCATCCATTATGATTGCTACATGTTTTGGAACACTTTCAAAATTAACAGTTTCAATTGTTTTTTCTTGTTTCGTTTTCGCTTTCCAAAATGAGAACTTTTCAAGCATTTTCATGTCCCCCATTAGAAAAACTAACATTCACACCGTATTTAGGTAGAAATATTGTTTTTCTTATCTTTATATAATTACAAATAAAAAACTCTATTACATACTTTAACATTGTATATGATAAATGAATGATTCACAACGTTAATCTATCTCTTTAAATGATATTAATAGCTTTTTATGTATAACAAACCCCCCCTTTTAACAAAGAGAGGGTTCAATTTTTATGTTATTTTAACAAAGTTATACTTCTAGGATTTCTTTCTCTTTTTGAGCTGCAACTTCATCTACTTTGGCAATTTCTTTATCCGTTAATTTTTGAACATCTTCTGCGCTACGGCGTAATTCATCTTCTGTTAACTCGCCATCTTTTTGCAGTTTCTTTAAATCATCATTCGTATCACGTCGAATATTTCGAATGGCAACTTTTGCTTCTTCAGCATATTTTTTTACAAGTTTAACTAGATCACGACGTCTTTCTTCGGTTAAAGGCGGGATCGTAATTCTAATCACCGCTCCATCATTTGAAGGACTTAAGCCTAAATCTGATTTTTGAATGGCTTTATCAATATCGTTAATAGCTGTTTTATCGTAAGGTTGAATCACCAATAATCGTGCTTCAGGTACAGTAATAGATGCTACTTGATTTAATGGCGTCATCGCACCATAATACTCAACTTGGATTTTGTCTAAAATAGAAGGATTTGCTCTGCCTGCTCGTAATGTCACTAATTCACGTCTTAGAGCATCAACAGCTTTGTTCATCTTTTGTTCAGATAATTTAATTACTTCCTTACTCATCTTTATTCCCCCTAATTATTGTTCCGATATGATCGCCTAAAACAGCGCGCTTAATATTTCCTTCTGCCATAATTGAAAATACAATAAGTGGGATATCATTGTCCATACATAAAGATGAAGCTGTAGAATCCATCACAGCTAAACCTTCTTTCAATACGTCTAAATATGTGAGTGAGTCATATTTTTTGGCATTTACGTCAATCGTTGGATCAGCAGAATAAACACCATCAACTTTATTTTTTGCCATTAAAATGACTTCTGCTTCGATTTCAGCTGCTCGTAATGCTGCTGTAGTATCTGTAGAGAAATAAGGATTTCCTGTACCACCAGCAAAAATAACAACCCGATTCTTTTCCAAATGACGAATCGCCCGTCTTCTTATATACGGTTCTGCAACTTGTCTCATTTCAATCGATGTTTGCACTCTAGTCGGAACGTCAATATTTTCAAGGCTATCTTGTAATGCTAAAGAGTTCATAACTGTCGCTAACATTCCCATATAGTCTGCTGTTGCACGATCCATACCTTTTGCACTTCCAGCCATTCCACGCCAGATATTTCCTCCACCAACGATAATGGCAACTTCTACATCTAGGGCAACAATTTCTTTAATTTGTTGGGCAATTGACTGGATAACAATTGGATCAATTCCATATCCTTTTTCTCCTGCCAGTGCCTCACCGCTTAATTTAAGCACAATTCTTTTGTATTTAGGCTTTTCCATACGAACCTCCAGTGCTTTATCTAATTTAGAAAAAGGGACACAAAGTGCCCCTATAAATTGCTTACTTTTTCACTTGAGACATTACTTCTTCAGCAAAGTTTTCTTCTCGTTTTTCCATACCTTCGCCTACTTCATAACGAGTAAATGATTTCACAGAAGCACCTTTATTTGCAACGTATTTTCCAACTTTTTGATCACCATCTTTAACAAACGGTTGATCAAGTAAACAAATGTCTTCGAAATACTTGCTTAAGCGTCCTTCTACCATTTTCGCAACAATATTTTCTGGTTTACCTTCATTAAGTGCTTGTTGTGTTAAAACTTCACGCTCACGTGTTACTTCTTCTTCCGAAACTTCATCACGGGAAATGTATTTAGGGTTAATTGCTGCAATATGCATGGCAATGTCTTTCGCAAGCTCTTCATCTTTTCCAGAAAGCACTGTTAGGACACCAATTTTTCCACCCATGTGTAAATATGCACCGAATACTTCTTCATCTGCTTTTTCAACAATTTCAAAACGGCGTAATGAAAGCTTTTCACCAATTTTTGCGATTTGAGTATTAATGTAATTTTCAAGTGTTGCTTCTTCATAGCTTTGTGCTAATGCTTGTTCAACATTCGCTGGATTATTTGCAAGGATGTTTTTAGCAATGTTTTCTACTAATATTTTGAAATTTTCATTCTTTGAAACAAAGTCTGTTTCAGAATTGACTTCTACGATTACTGCTTTATTACCTTCTACTGCAACAAAGGATAAACCTTCTGCTGCAATTCGGTCAGCTTTTTTAGCAGCTTTAGCAATCCCTTTTTCACGTAAAAGGTCGATTGCTTTTTCCATGTCACCATTTGTTTCTGTTAAAGCTTTTTTGCAGTCCATCATTCCTGCACCTGTTCTTTCGCGCAGTTCTTTTACCATACTAGCTGAAATTGCCATCTTACTTCCTCCTTTAAATTATGTACATTATACTAAACATGACATTTATATTTTCTATTTTTAAAAAGGGTGATAAAGGATAAAAACCCTTTTCCACCCTTTTTTAGAGCTTTATACAATTAAGCAGAAGTTTCTTCGCCTTGGTTAGCTTCGATAATTGCATCTGCAATTTTAGCAGTAAGTAATTTTACTGCACGAATTGCATCATCATTACCTGGAATTACGTAATCAATTTCATCCGGGTCGCAGTTCGTATCAACGATTGCCACAATCGGAATATTTAATTTACGTGCTTCAGCGATTGCAATACGTTCTTTACGTGGATCAATAATAAATAAAGCATCAGGAATGCCTTTCATATCTTTGATACCACCTAAGAATTTCTCAAGACGTTCCATTTCTTTTTTAAGAATAATTACTTCTTTTTTAGGAAGAACGTCGAAAGTACCATCTTCTTGCATTTGTTCTAATTGCTTTAAGCGTGAAATACGCTTTTGAATTGTTTCAAAGTTAGTTAATGTACCACCTAACCAACGTTGGTTAATATAATACATTCCACAACGCTCTGCTTCTTCCTTTACAGAGTCTTGTGCTTGCTTCTTCGTACCAACAAATAGTACTTTACCACCTTGAGTAGCCACGTCTCTTACAAAATAGTAAGCTTCCTCAACTTTCTTGACCGTCTTTTGAAGATCAATAATATAAATTCCGTTTCTTTCAGTGAAGATGTAGCGATCCATTTTTGGATTCCAACGGCGAGTTTGATGACCGAAGTGAACCCCAGCTTCTAGTAATTGTTTCATGGAAATTACGCCCATACTTCACACCTCCTTTAACATGGTTTTTTTTAGCCTCCGCCCGCATCCTCTTTAAATAAGACTACAAAAAGTAGCACCTTTATTCAAATTAACGAACGTGTGTGATTAACACCGAGATTTACTATAACACATTGATTTTCTTATCGCAAGTAGTTACATGTTTTTATTTATGAAATTTAAGCAATAATTCTACTTCACCATCACCCATACTTAACCGTTTAGCAATTTCTTTTGGAGACAAACCTTGGTTAGCTAAAGATAATACTTGAGCTGTTTTTGATTGTTCCACCACGTCAGCTGTTCCTTCGATTATAGGTGGTACAAATTCTTCAATCTCTTCAGCTTCTAGCAATGGACGTTTTGAAAATGCTCCTTCGTTCCTGTTTGCTTTTGGACTCGGTTTTTTTTCATATGTTTTTATCGAATTTGTTTGCTGTTGTTCAGCAGTTTTTTGTTTAGAAACAATTTTATTTACAAGTTTTTCGTTTTCTTCTTTCATCTCTAAAGTATAGGTAACTAATAAGGCTTCAATTTCCTTTTTTAATTTTTCTTGATCATGTTCTTGTCCATTCGAGCTTTTTAGGTTCAGCTTTTGAAATAACAAGACAATCATAAAAAATGCTACCAAGTGTAAAAAAATACTAACAGCTAGTAAGTATGCCACCTGACCCCTCCTAAAACATGGCTAATAAGCCAAAGGAATTGACCACTTTTGTCATGGACAATTCCAATTAGTTTGTAAGTAATATTATTAGCACTTATTTTCATCCTTACTTTCCAATCTTTCATAAATATGATAGCGTTATCCAGAAAAATCAACATAATTTCCTTTATACGGGTGTTTTGCTAGATGTGAAATTTGCTTATTTTGCTTAACAATTGTTTTTTGAGCTTGATTTTTCTTCGAGTTTTGCTGATCTCTATTTTCATCATCATTATTTAATCTTTTTTTTTCTGTTTCACTAGTTTCTATTACTTGTTTACGTTCTCTTTCAACTTTTTTTTGCTGTTCAGTTGCTAGATAGTCTTGGACAACTTGCCCTCTTTGTTGGAGTTGATCTTGTATCTTTCCAGCACTTTGGGTACGGGGTAAAGCGATTTGTAGTTCAATAGCTTTTAAACTCATGAAATCCCCTCCACATCAAAAAAACTTAGATTTTCTTCGTTATTCTAATCCTTTTTCCTAATGTATGTAAACAGAAAAAATTTCCAAGACTATTTTTATTATACCGTACTTCGCTCTATTTATCATGTATAAATTGCGAATTTATTTAGGAACAATAACAATTTCACTATTTTCTAAGAAAATCTTGCTATATTGATGTGGATTAATAATTTTCCTGCGATATTTACCGAAATTCAGGTCAACATTAGGAAAAATTTGCTTTTCAATAATTACAGTAGAATTCCCATATTGTGAGGAGATTTCATGAAAGTCTTCAAGTTTCTCTTTTGCTTGTAACAAAGTTTCTGCAGTTAAAACAATCGTATTTCGAACTCGTAATTTCATTATTTTTTCATTAGCTGATAGTACAGACTGTTTCTCTTTTTCTTCTATTTTTTTGAGAAGAATGTTTAATTTTATTAACTCTTCCTCAGCTCTTTTTACATTCTCGTTATATTTTTTTTCCTTCTCGATTAAACTTTGATGTATACCTAAATAAAGTGAAGTTTTTGTATTATGAATGTTACCAATTTCTTTTGCCACAATATTTTTTCCAGCAGAAATATAACCACCGACAATATTTCCTTTTCCTTTATGACAATAAACATTTCCTCCGGCCTGAACGTTGCTATGCAAAATTGCTTGGGCTACAGTAACATCACCTTCGACTTCGACGTTACCTTGATTTATAAACGATGTATAAAGATCGCCTTTTGCTTTTAATAAACCTTTTCCTTGACCAAAAATACCAGCTGAAACAAAGATTGACCCTTCTGATTCTATGGTTGCATTCTCAACAGTGCCATGAATTTTCACATCGCCCTTAGCTTTAATTTCAAAACCTCCGGGTACATTCCCTCTAATATTAACAGTACCAACAAACGTAATATTGCCGATATGTAAATCTAGATCACCATTCACTTCAAAGATTGGATAAACATGAATAGTTTTTGATTCAACTGACACTTGTCCATCAATAGTTGCAAATAGTTTTAAACCTTCTTGATCAATCCGCGTATTTTTCCCTGCTCGGAGGCGAAAATCTTTTCCACGTTTCGCTGGAAGATCCTCGCCAAAAACATTTTTTCCTGAAATTCCATCTGTCGCGGGAATTTTTTCACCAATTAATTGTCCTTGTGTGACAGATGGAATATTAATTACTTGCTTTAAATCAACGTTTCGCAACTCATCTTTATGTTGAATTTTATCTGAATTCGGAAAAAAAATCTTTAATTTAGCATCTTCACCGTTAATTGGGTAAACACCTTCAGCAATAATAAGTGGAAAAACAGCGTTGCCTGTAATAATTTGTAATAAAGCTTCTCCCTTTACCCCGTAGATAATACCAGTTTCTTTAATGAAATCTTTAATATCCTCGATTGTTATTTCAATTTCCTTATTAGCGTGCGTGCTTTGAAAAAGAGTTGCTTGCATTTTGCTTTTTTCAATTTTTATTTCAAAAAAATCGTCAATTGGATTCATATGCAAAACTCCTCATCAAGTGCTTTCATCAGAAGAAAATAGCTACGATTAAATCGATTGTTTTTCTTTTGTAAACACTTGTTTTAAGTGAAATAGGGCTTTGGAATGAATTTGCGAGATTCTTGATGTCGATAGGCCCAGAACTTGCCCAATCTCTGTCAAAGTAAGTTCTTCAAAATAAAATAAACTGATAACTAGTTGTTCTTTTTCAGTTAATTTTTCAATTACCTTGACAAGTTCTTCTTGATTATTTTTTTTCACAAATTGCTCTTCTGGATTTAACGTATTTTTATCGATGATTGAATTTTTAAACGTTTCATCTCGTTTCGAGTCATTTGTTTTTTCATCTATAGATAGTAAATTTGCTACAAAGCTCTCGCTCATAACGAGTAAAACTTCATCTTCAGTAAGCTCTAATTGCTCTGCAACTTCTTTTGCAGTTACATAACGGCCAAATTTTTGTTCTAATTTTTCGATCGTTACTTCCACTTTTTTTGACCGTTCTCGAATCGAACGAGGAAGCCAATCCTCTTGCCTAAGACCATCAATAATCGCTCCTCTAATACGAAAAGAAGCATACGTATCAAATTTTAGTTCTCTAGTGTAATCAAATTTTTCAAGTGCATCATAAAGACCGATCAAACCATGACTTTTCAAATCTTCTTTATTAACATTTCGTGGTAAACCTACTGAAATTCTTTGAACATGGTATTCCACAAGTGGTAAATAAATACGGATAAGTTCATCACAAGCTTCATGATCTCGTCGTTCAATCCATCTTTTCCAGATTAAAGCTTCAATATCTTTCGTTTGAGGCATTTTCATCCCCCTTATTCATCTATAAGCTCTTTTACATATTGACTGGCTTTTTCTATATCTTCTGCGGAATAATCTACTTTCCTGATATGATCTCCATTTGTATTGTCTTCTATTTCTGGATGTACTTCGCCTTCTGGATGTACTTCGTCTGAAACAAGATCATCATTTGATTTTAAAGCAATTTTCCAAAGCCACCGAAAAATAAAAGAAATAAGATAAAATAACAAAAAAGCAAGAAAACTTCGAAAAATAGAAGTAGTGAGAGTATTTGTCGCCATAGATCCTATAAAAACAATGAAAAATGCAATGATACTAATTATTAGATTGATCTTCCAAGAACCAATAAACATTAGATTTCTGATACTCCTTGGCTAACTGTACGTATTGATAGTTTACTAGTTTCTGGATCAAATTCAATCGTCCTTCCACTAGTACCTCCAACATCTTCAGCAATAATTCGAATTTTTAATTCTCTTAATTTTTCTTTTACAGCGTCTACATTACGTGGTCCAATTCTCATTATTTCACTAGAAGACGAAAACTTAAACATTTGAGAACCACCTGCAAGCTTTGCTTTTAAGTATGTTTGTTTAACTCCCATTTTTGATAGTTTTTCTAACAAAAGAACAATAGCAGTATCAGCATATTTGGCTTTATTGATTGATTCAGCCTTTCCGATTGAAGAGTTGGGAAGCATTACATGCGCCATTCCACAAATTTTTGTTGAATCATCATAAATCACAACTCCAACACATGATCCTAAACCTGACGTACGAATTTTTTGCGGTGTTGTTGCTACATTTAGATCGGCCATCCCTACTTTAACTATTTCGTTCATCGATTGGTACCCCTAATGCTTGAAAGATAATTTCATACGAGTCAGGATCTGGTAGCAAAAAGAAATGACCGGTTGTTTTTTGTGAATTTACATCTAGCTTCTCTACAATCTCTGTATCAATAACGATCGCAGAATCTCCTACTTGAGATAACTCTAATAGCCCATAGCTTAAAATTGCAATTGCCATATCAATACTTAAGGCTGGAACTGAAGGTTGTAAATTCAGTTTTGTAAAGTCAGAAAATGCTGATAGATAAGAACCTGCTAATATATTGCCAAGCTCTTGTAAAGCAGACAAGCCAAGCTCTGGATAAGGTGGATGATTTAAATCAAAGCTTTGATCCCCAGTTAAATACTGAATAAGCGTTGTTGCTTCATTTACTGGCAACATAAAAAACATATTACCAGGTGTATCACCTTCAATTCTCAAGAAAATTGCGGCAACAATATTATCAGCACCCCCAACTAATTCCGTGATTTCATCAAATGAAACAATTCTTACAGCAGGGACCTTCATATCAATTGTTTTATTTAATAACTTTGATAATGCGGTTGCAGCGTGACCAGCGCCAATATTTCCAACTTCCTTTAAAATATCCAAATGATATGTTTTCATCCGATTGATAAAGCTCATTTTGCTTTAACCTCAAAAACATTCATTTCTTTCGTTTCTGTTGGATTTAAAACTCTATCTAAATTTAATAATATTAAAAGACGTCGATTTATTTTGGCCACTCCCCGTAAATACTCAGCTTCTATTCCACCAACTACTTGTGGTGGAGGTTCAATCACGTCATTTGGAATATCAACAACGTCATTAGCAGCATCAACAATCAAGCCAACATCCATATTACCAACAGCAACGATAATAATTCTGGTGCTATCAGTTGTTTCAACTTCATCAATTCCAAATCGTGTTCTTAAGTCAATAATTGGTGTAACAACTCCCCGTAAGTTAATTACACCTTTAACAAAATCTACTGTTCTTGGTACTCTAGTAATATGCTGCATGCGTTCAATTGAACGAACTTGATCGACTTCAATCCCATATTCTTCATCCTTCAATTGAAACACAATCACTTTTATTTCATTTACTACGTTCCCTTCACTCATTTTGTACCTCCCGGCTTGTGACTTTTCATCCATTTCAGTTATTTAATTAAGGCATTGCAATCAACAATTAGGGCAACTTGACCATCACCTAAAATAGTAGCACCTGAAATGGCAAATACATTTGTTAAATAGTTTCCTAATGATTTAAGGACAATTTCTTGTTGTCCAATAAAAGAATCTACAACTAAACCAGCCATCTTAGCACCTTTACGTACGATGACGATTGAGTGATACGAGTCTTGTTGTCTCGTTTTTGGTACAGCAAAAAAGTCAGTTAAATTTATTAGTGGGACTACACTTCCTCTGAAATCAATCACTTTTTGATTATGGGCAGCAAGAATATCCTCATCTTTGACAATTGCTGTTTCAATAATTGATGAAAGTGGAATTGCATATTTCTCATTTTGTACCTCAACTAACATGACCGAAATAATTGATAACGTTAAAGGCAATTGAATAGAAAAAGTGGTTCCTTCACCAAAAATTGAATCGACCGTTACATTACCACCTAATGATTCAATTTTATTTTTTACTACGTCTAGGCCAACACCTCTACCGGAAACATCGGTAATTTGATCTGCTGTACTAAGTCCTGAAGTAAACAAAAGTTCATATACTTGTTTATCAGTTAAATTTTTCGAATTTTCTTTCGAAACAACCCCTCTTGAAATGGCTTTCTTTAATACTTTATCGCGGTTTATACCAGCTCCATCATCTGAAACCTCAATGAAAACATGATTTCCACTATGATAGGCTTTTAAGGTAATATTTCCTTCCTCATGTTTCCCTGCAATTAAACGTTTTTCAGACGTTTCAACACCATGGTCAATTGAATTTCGTAACAAATGGACTAGCGGATCACCAATTTCATCTATTACAGTACGATCAAGTTCTGTTTCTGCACCAATAATCTCTAAATTGACTTTTTTCTTCAAATCTTTTGCTAATCCTCGTACCATTCTTGGAAAACGATTAAATACTTGGTCAACTGGAACCATTCTCATATTTAAAATAATGTTTTGCAGATCTCCAGATATTCTTGACATATGTTCAACCGTTTCGGTTAATTCAGAGCTTTTCAAATCTCTAGCAATTTGCTCTAATCTGCCGCGATCAATAACTAACTCTTCAAACAAATTCATTAAAATGTCAAGTCGTTCGATGTTGACGCGAATCGTTTTACTAGTAGGATTATTCGTCTTTTCTGGTTCTTGGTTTTGGGTAGATACACTAGTTTTTTGATTAAGGTTATCCTCTAATTCTACCGTTATTGCTTCTTGTATCTCATTTTCTACTAGATTTTCTTCACTATTTAAAGAAAGTTTATAAGCCTCAATATCAATTGTTCCCACTTCAACATAATCAATCTCGGAAACTTTTAGGATACGATTTTGAACGTCTTCGCTTATTTCTTTTGTAATAAGAGTAACCGTAAATTCAAGCTCAAAGTTTTCTTCCTCAAGAGCATCAACTGTCGGTGTTGATTTAACGATTTCGCCAATCTGTTCTAAGATTTCAAACACCATAAAAACTCTGGCAGCCTTTAAAATACAATCAGCCCTAAGTGAAATTTTCACTTGATAAATATGAAAGCCTTGTTCAGTTGCTTGCGATAAAACTGTTATTTCAAAATTATCATATGTTTCTGTGTTATTAATAGCATTTAAAGATAAGACTTCTTGAGTTGAGGCGATCTCAACTTTGTTCGATTGTTCTGGTTGATAGTTCCCTTTTTCGATTTGTTCCAACAAGCTAACGACTTTTTTAACGTCACGCTTACCATCTCCACCACTAGCTATTGCTAATACCATTGCTTCTAGGTCATCAACAGCGTCAAAGACAACATCTAAAATTTCACTCGTAACAACAATCTTGTTATTTCTAATTCCATCAAGAACATTCTCCATAATATGAGTTAAACTAGCTAAATCTTCATATCCCATAGTTGCTGACATTCCTTTTAACGTATGGGCGGAACGAAATATTTCATTAACAATTGCTATATTCTCTGGATTATTTTCAAGCTTTAAAAGGTTATCATTCATTGCTTGCAAATGTTCTTTACTTTCATCAATAAACATATCTAAATATTGATTTTTTTCCATGAGATATACCTCCTTATCAACAATATTTTTCAATAGCTGAAGCAATCTGATTTAAATGAACAACTTCGTCAACTTGGTTTGTATTAATTGCTGCTCGAGGCATTCCAAAAACAACTGCTGACTCTTCTGCTTCTGCGATTGCAACGGCATCGCTAGTTTTTTTAAGTTTAAGCAACCCTTTTGCTCCATCAGAACCCATCCCTGTCATAATTACGGCTACAATAGAATAATTGTTAATCGTTGCTAAAGATTGTAGCATTGTATCAACTGATGGTCGATGACCATTTTCGAGTGGGGACTGATCTAAATGAATCGCTAACGTGGTTCCAAGACTCCTTATCTTTAAATGGTATCCGCCAGGTGCAATATAAGCAACACCTTTTTTAACAACTTCACCATCTTCTGCTTCTTTGACCGTTATTTTTGCTAAACTATTCAGCCGAGCTGCTAGTGACTTTGTAAATCCAGCAGGCATATGCTGAACGATTAATATAGGTGCATCGATTGTTTCAGGAAGTGTCGACAACACTGTTTGGAGAGCCTTAGGACCTCCTGTAGATGTACCAATAGCGATTATTTTTTTATTTAGTAACTGCTTTTGATAACTTTTCTCTCTTTGCTTAGATTGTCTACCAAATAATGGTTTAACTCTTTCTGCTGGAACTAATTTTGTAAGCTTAACACTTGCTGCAAGAACTATTTTCTCGATTAACTCTCCTTGAACCTTATGTAAATCAAGTGAAATAGCTCCAGATGGTTTGGCAATAAAATCAATAGCTCCATACGACATCGCTAAAACAGTATTTTCTGCTCCTTCTTTTGTCGTACTACTAACCATAATCACTGGTTTGGGATTTGTCGCCATAATTTGTTTTAAAGCTTCAAGACCATTCATTACTGGCATTTCGACATCAAGCGTTACGACATCGGGTTTTAATTGGCGTATTTTTTCAATTGCCTCTTGGCCATTTCTAGCTGTACCAATCACTTGAATTCGGCTGTCCTCTTTTAAGAGATCTGTGATCATCTTTCTCATAAAGGCTGAGTCATCTACGACGAGTACACGAATCAAGCTTTTCAACCCCCTTTATCTTTCTTTAAAATATTTTTTTATCTTATTAAGAAACATTGAAAAAGGTGGGGATTCCTCTTTTTGTTTTCCACCAAGAAAATGATTTACAATTTCTTTTACTGCTTGGCTTGGTTTACTTGAAGGGGCATAAAGCAAAAATGGTTTTTGTGCTTTTACTGCCTTTAAAACAATTGGATCATTTGGAATATATCCTAACAAATTGATTTCTTTTTGTAGGAACTGGTGTGTTACTAATTTTAAATTTTCAAATGTTTTTTTTCCTTCACTTTGAGAATCTATCCTGTTAACTAATAGTCGGATTGGGATATCTTGATCTTTTAATTGAATATATTTAACTATTGCATAGGCATCTGTGATTGACGTTGGTTCAGGCGTCGTGACAACGAATACCTCATTGGCTGATAGGATAAAATGTAAACTATCGTTTGAAACACCAGCACCCATATCAAAAATAATATAATCGTAATTTCCATTGATTAGTTCTAACTGTTGCAGAAATCTTGACAATTTTCGCGGGTTTAATTGAAACATGGAAGAAAGTCCTGTCCCCCCGGCAATAAACGAAAGTTGTTCTGGACCTTTTTCAATAATATCCCAAATCGATAATTCTCGTTCAATCATATCAACGATGGTAAATTTTGAGGATACGCCCATCAGAATATCAACATTTGCCATCCCAATATCTAAATCAAATAAAACTACTTTTTTGCCTACTTTCGTTAAAGCAAGTGCAAAATTTATTGAGAAATTTGATTTGCCTACGCCACCTTTTCCACTTACAACAGCTAAAACTTTCGTATCTTTTTTTGTATCGCTTGCCATCTGTAACATTTGACGCAAACTCTTTGCTTGATCATTCATAGTTTTCATCCTCTAATACGCTAGAAACTATTTCTTCAGCAGAGCCTTCGACAATATCGTCTGGTACACTTTGACCATTTGTAATATAGGCAACACCAACTTGATAATCGTGAATTAAATTTAGCATTGAACCTCGTGAAAATGTCTCATCCTTTTTCGTGAAAATCACTTTATTAATGTTAATTTTCGAAAATTGTTCAAAAATTGTCGCCATATCCCGATATTTTGAAGTTAGTGACAAAACTAAATATGTTTCCATTTCTTCATCAAAATCAATTACCTTTTTTAGTTCACTAATATATAATTTGTTCAAGAAATTTCGTCCAGCGGAATCAATTAGAACAACATCATAGTTTGCTAATTTTTCTTTTGCCTTTTTGAAATCTTCGATTGAATAAGCAACTTCAACAGGAACGTTTAAAATTTTTGCATAAGTTTTTAATTGGTCAATAGCGGCAATGCGAAACGTATCTGTTGTTATAAAGGCAACTTTCTGATGATGTTTTAACATACAATGAGCAGCAATCTTGGCAATTGTTGTCGTTTTACCAACGCCAGTCGGTCCAACAAGATTTAAAAATTTTTTTTGAAATGTGAAACCACCGATATCTTTTCTATCGACCATTTCAGTAATAACTTCCTTGGCCCATTGAATGACTTCATCAATGCTAATCATTTCCCTATCTAGAATATACCATTTTTTTAATAACTTTTTCATTACTTCAATTCGAATGTTAGGTGAAATGTCTTGATCAATAAAAATTTGATTCATATTCTTTAACACTTGTGGGTAGTCATCAAATTGTGTCGCTATTGAATTGGTAATTCCACTAACCATTCGTTTCAATTCTTTAACATCTTTCTCGATTTTCATATCGTTAGCCATTGAACTTGTTCTCGTTTGACGAGGTTTTTTATCTTGAACAATGGTATTCGATTTTTTAGAACTAGGGGCAGCTTGATTTTTTATTTCTGGTCTTTTGACAACAGGTGGAGTATCAACTGCAGCAATGACTTCAATATTTTTTTTCGTAAAAAAACCAAAAAATCCGCCAGTTTCTATTTCTTTTGAATTCAAGATAACTGCTTCATTCCCAAGTTCAACACGAATTTTTTTCATTGCTTCTGCCATTGATTTTGCGATAAACTTTTTGACCTTCACTATACACTCACCACCCCTACACTTTGTACTTCGATTGACGGTTCAAGCTCATTATATGATAATACTGGCACATGTGGAAGATAACGTTCAAGTAAATGTCGAATATACATTCGAACAGCAGGTGAGCATAATAAAATTGGCATTTGGCCCATCTCACTCATTCGTTCTACCTCATATAAAGTAGCATCAATAATTCCTTGCGAAGCATTTGGATCTAACGCAAGAAAATTTCCATGTTCTGTTTGTTGAACCCCATCCGCTACCAATTTCTCGACAGAACCACTCATCGTGACAACATATAGCGGCTCACTAGGATGGGCATATTGTTTCGTAATTTGTCTTGAAAGCGCTTGACGAACATATTCCGTAATTAAATCAGTATCTTTGGTCATTTGACCATAATCAGCTAATGTTTCAAAGATCGTTGGTAAATTGCGGATCGAAATTTTCTCTTTTAATAAATTTGCTAACACTTTTTGTACTTCTCCGGTTGAAAGCGGATTTGGTGTAACGTCATCGACTAATGTTGGGTGTGCCTCTTTTAAGTGATCAATTAACTGCTTAGTTTCTTGGCGTCCTAATAATTCATGAGCATGACGTTTGATCACTTCTGTTAAATGTGTAGAAACGACAGACGGTGGATCGACTACGGTATATCCTGATAATTCCGCTTGCTCCTTCATTTCATCACTAATCCAAAGTGCTGGCATTCCGAAAGCTGGTTCTATTGTCTCAATTCCAACAATCGCTTCATCATCAACTCCAGGACTCATTGCTAAAAAGTGATCAAGTAATAATTCCCCTTTAGTCACTTCATTTCCTTTTATTTTGATCGAATATTCGTTTGGTTGTAATTGTATATTATCCCGAATTCGAATCACTGGAACAATTAATCCTAACTCAATGGCAAGTTGACGTCTGATCATGACAACACGATCTAACAGATCTCCCCCTTGATTCGCATCTGCTAAAGGAATTAGCCCATAACCAAATTCAAATTCAATTGGATCAACTTGAAGGAGATTGACAACACTTTCCGGTGATTTCATCTCATCTTGACTTTCATCAATACTTGCTGCTTCTTCTACTTCCACCAGTTTCTTATGATTATCTTTTTCAAGTAAATAGCCACCAATTACTAAAAAAGCTGCAATTGGAGTCGTTAAAAATAAACTAATTGGGGTGAAAATTCCAAGTAATCCGATAGTTCCACCAGCAATATAGAGCATCTTTGGATGTGCTAATAACTGCTTTGTTAGATCGTCTCCTAAACTCCCTTCAGATGAAGCACGAGTAACGATAATACCAGTAGCTGTAGAGATTAATAAGGCTGGAATTTGACTGACTAATCCATCACCAACTGTTAATAGCGTATACTTCGTTGCTGCAGATTGAATGTCTAGCCCTTCCATCATTCCGATTACTAATCCAAATAAGAGATTAATAATGACAATAATAATACCTGCAATTGAATCCCCTTTAACGAATTTACTAGATCCATCCATTGCTCCATAAAAATCAGCTTCACGTTCAACTTTTAAGCGACGTTCTTTTGCTTCAGCATCAGAGATCATTCCCGCATTTAAATCAGCGTCAATACTCATTTGTTTACCAGGCATCGCATCTAAGGTAAATCGTGCTCCTACTTCCGAAACCCGCTCCGCACCTTTGGTGATTACTACGAACTGAATAATAATTAATATTAAAAATACAACAAATCCTACGAGAGCATTTCCTCCAACTACGAAGGAACCGAAGGTGTGGACTACATTCCCCGCATCACCACTACCGAGAATGGCCCTAGTTGTTGAAACATTTATACCTAGGCGAAATAATGTCACTAGCAAAAGTAAGGTTGGAAAAATTGAAAATTGCAAAGGTTCACTTGTGTTCATTGCAACTAATAAAATGAGGAGAGCAAGAGAAATATTGATTATTATAAGAACATCCAACATTAATGATGGCAATGGGATGATGAGCATGACAACTATTAATATAACTCCTAATAGTACACTTAAATCTCTTGCAGACATGAATTTCTCTCCTTCTTATCTGTTAAACTTTGTTTTTCAAGCGATAAACATATGCTAATACCTCCGCTACTGCTTTAAACAATTCCTCAGGTACTTCATCACCAATTTCTGTTTGATTGTACAAAGCTCGAGCTAAAGGTCTATTTTCAACAGTGATAATTTCATTATGCTTAGCAATTCCCTTTATTTTTTGGGCAATAAAATCAACACCTTTGGCAATCACTACAGGTGCATCCATCTTATCGCCATCATATTTTAAAGCTACGGCAAAATGAGTTGGATTCGTAATAACAACATCAGCTTTCGGAACTTCTTGCATCATTCTCTGCATGGCCATTTGTTTTTGCTTTTGTTTAATTTTTGATTTAATTAAGGGGTCTCCTTCAGTCTTCTTATACTCATCTTTTATATCCTGTTTTGACATTCTAATATTTTTTTCAAAATCATAGCGTTGATACATATAATCTAAACCTGCTAAAAAGATTAGTAAAATAGCCACAGCCAATCCCATTTTGATTGATAAATTACTGATAAAAACTAGGGAATCTGTTACTGGAATTAACCCTAAAAATAAGATTTGATCAACGCTTTGCCATAAAATTGTAAAAGCAACTATGCCGACAAGACAAATCTTCAGTAATGATTTTATTAATTCTACGAGTGCTCTAACGGAATAAATTCGCTTAAAGCCTTCTATTGGATTCAATTTGCTAAGCTTCATTTGAATTGCTTCAGGAGCATATAAAAAGCCGACTTGCATGTAATTACTGACAAGTGCTGCTACCATCGTTATCAACATTATTGGTGCCGCAATTATGACTGCCTGAGTCGTAATTTCTAAAAATAAACTATGGACATTTTCAGCAGTTAAATTGAATAGTAGAAATTCTTGAAGCATATATTGTAAGAATAAATAAGTTTTATTCCCAATAAAACCACCAATTAACCATAAAAAAATAAAAAAGAATAAAAGCATTAGTGCTGTATTAACATCCGAACTTTTAGCAACTTGACCTTTTTTCCTTGCTTCTTGTCGCTTTTTTGGAGTTGCTTTTTCCGTTTTTTCTCCTGAAAAAAATTGGAGATCTACAGGTATAAAAGACATCCTACATTCCCCCATAAAGTTGCATTAAAGTTCGCATCGCCAAAATCATTTGTTGGATTAAATTTTTTGTTACCATAAAGAAAGCCGGCATAACTAAAATGAGAATAATAAAACCAACAATAATTTTAATTGAGAAGCCAATAACAAAGACATTCACTTGTGGTACAGCTCTCGCAATCATCCCTAAAGCGACATCGACTAAAAATATACTACCGACTATAGGCATGGACATCTGAAAAGCAATTAAGAACATCGCTGTAAAGGTTTTCAGAAAATGAATGAAAATATTTTCATTTCCAAATGGAAGAACAATTTGTTCTAGAGGGATATATTGATAGCTATAAAAAATTCCATCTAACAATAAATGATGAGCATCAACTGCTAATAAAAATAAGAGAGCAAATGTATATAAATATCCCCCAGTCAAAGGACTTTGAGCCCCTGTTTGCGGATCGATAATATTTGCGATCATAAAACCCATTTTAATATCAATAAAACCACCAGCTACTTGAATGGCATACATCGTAACCATAGCAATTAAACCAACAGTTAAACCGACAAGTACCTCTTTTAAGATTAAGAGAAAATAAACACCATCGACTTCCATTTGAACAGGATCTAACGTAAAAAATAAGATCCACGTTAGAAAAAAAGCAAGGCCTAATTTATATATTTTTGGAACCGTTCGATATGAAAATAACGGTAGTGTAATAAAAAAAGCCGAAATTCTCATTAAAATCAGGAAAAATGAAGGAACATATTGTAATATTTCTAGCATTAGCCAACAAACCTATGCAAGTTACTTAATATTTCAGAAGTGAAATTAATCATATTTGAAAGCATCCACGGACCGAATACAATTAATGCTACTAACACACCAACAATTTTTGGAATAAAGGCTAGCGTTTGTTCCTGAATTTGCGTTGTTGCTTGAAAGATACTGACTACTAATCCAATTCCTAATGCGATTAACAACAACGGTCCAGCAATAATCAGTACAGTATACACACCTTTTTCGGCGATTGAAATGATAAATTCTTCACTCAAACAAACCACCCTTTTAAAAACTTAATAGTAATGATCTTACAACTAAATACCAGCCGTCCACCATAACAAAAAGTAAAATTTTGAACGGTAATGCTATCATTACTGGTGGAAGCATCATCATTCCCATTGACATTAAAATACTGGCCACAACCATATCAATTACTAAAAAGGGAATAAACACCATAAATCCAATTTGAAAAGCCGTTTTTAATTCACTAATTGCAAATGCAGGAACTAAGGCTGTTAATGGAATTTCCTCAATCGATTTTGGACGTTCCATGCTAGCATAGCCCATAAACAGTGCTAAATCTTTTTCCCTTGTATGTTCGGCCATAAAATATTTAAACGGGATAGCTGCCCTTTCAAATGCTTCTTCTTGAGTTAATTCATCATTAAATAATGGCTGCAGGGCTTTTTCATTTACTTCCGCCATTACCGGCGACATAATAAAAAAGGTAAGAAACAACGCTAAGGCCACTAACACTTGATTGGGTGGCATTTGCTGGGTGGCAAGACCTGTCCGAACGAAAGATAAAACGATAATAATTCTAGTAAAACTAGTCATTAAAATCAAAATACTTGGTGCAAGTGTTAAAACGGTTAACAATAATAACAACTGAATAGTTGATGCTAAGTTTTGTGGCTCCTCGCTAAAAATATCTAAGGCAGGAATAAAATTGAGTATACTCATTGCTCCCTCTCCTTAATCTGTGCATGGGCCGCTTTTTGTGAATTTTTAACATCTGTTAATTGGCGTTCAAGCAAACTTTTAAAGTAGACATCTGATTGAACATTTTCTTCTGCACTAGTAAATTTTGTTTTTGCCCAGCGATACATTGACGACAGTTGTTGCTGTCCTTGTTGCACTTCGTAGTCTTTTAAAATATGATCTACTTCCGTTTGATCATTAATTTCTTTTAAAAGCTGTATAGTTTCGGCTACACCAACAACTAAGACACGGTTGCCAACCCTTACTAACTGAATAGAACGATTTGTTCCAACATGAACACCGCCAATATTTTGCAATGTACGATGCGCTTGATAAGATTGTGAACGATTTCCGATAAAACGGATAAGAACATAAATCATAAAAATAATAACTGCTAATGCTAAAAAAAGTTTGAAAAAAATACCAAAAAAAGTTTGATCTTGGACTAATTCATCTGTATCTGATAACGGTGTTTGTTCACTACTATCAGGTTTTTTCGTTTGTTCATTTGTTGCATTTTCAACAGGTGCTTGTCTATTATTTTCTCGATATCCGTCCAAAACAGATTTGTTGTTTTCATCCGCTTGAACAATGGTTGTCCATAGCGGATGAAATACTCCCATAATAAAGGCAATACAAATAATAATCTTACGACTATTGAAAAGTTGCAAAAAATTGATCATTATATTACCCTAACGTTTTCTTGATTGCTTCAATAACACGATCTGCTTGAAACGGCTTTACAATAAAATCTTTTGCACCTGCTTGAATAGCGTCAATTACCATTGCTTGTTGCCCCATTGCAGAACACATAATTACTTTTGCATTGCCATCTATTTTCTTAATTTCCTTTAAAGCTGTAATGCCATCCATCTCTGGCATCGTAATATCCATTGTTACAAGATCTGGTGATAGTTCTTTGTACTTTTCTACAGCTTGTGCCCCATCATTTGCTTCTCCAGCAATTTCATAGCCGTTTTTTGTTAAAATATCTTTAATCATCATTCTCATAAATGCTGCGTCATCTACAATTAAAATTTTGCTTGCCATCAGTAGGCCTCCTTCTAAATATCACAAAATTAAGATTAGGTTACTGTAAATTTTTGATTCGATCTGCTTGGCTGATTATTTCTGTAACCCTAACTCCAAAGTTTTCATCAATAACCACTACCTCACCTTTTGCGACTAATTTACTATTAACTAAAATGTCGACTGGTTCACCTGCTAATTTATCTAATTCAATAATCGAGCCTTGAGAAAGCTCAAGAATATCTTTAATTGAACGTTTCGTTCTACCCAATTCAACAGTTACCTGAAGTTGAATATCTAGTAACATATTTAAGTTTTTCGCTTCTATGTCGTTCAATTGAGGTGAATCAAAACTTGAAAATGCAGCTGGCTGAACATTTACTGCTCGTTGATTGGCTTGCTGACCATAAGACGGTCCGCCAAAACTTTGCGGTTGTCTCGGTGCTAGTGGTTGTTCATAATAATTAACTTGTTGCATTCCCTGTTGTTCAATTGGTCGATCATGTTGTTCGTAATAATGCTGGGCTTGCGGTTGATGCTGTTCATAAGACAAATCTTGTTGTTGATTTCTTTCAGGCATTGACTGTTGAACTGGTTCAGGAATAAGTTCTTCTTCAGCACCTTGCGGATTCATTAATTGCTCAACTAAGTTTTTCGCAAATGAAATTGTCACTAACTGCATAATGTTTGAATCAATTAGCGTACCTATTTTTAATTGAAATGAAATTTTCACTAATATTTCATCATCAGGAATATTGTTCGTTCCTTGCCCACCTTTTACATCCATTAAATCAATTCCGGGGGGTGAAATATCAACTTTTTTGTTAAATATCGTTGACATTGAAGTAGATGCAGAACCCATCATCTGATTCATAGCTTCTTGAACAGCACTAATTTCCATTTCTCCTAATTCTGTCTCATTTACTCCTGTACCGTCGCCACCTAACATTAAATTGGCAATAACAGCAGCATCAATCGTTTTAATCACTAGTAAATTCATTCCCTCGAAGCCTTCCGTATACTTAACATGGACAGCTATGTGAGGCTGTGGAAATTCATTTTCAAGTAATTTCCGATCGATAATCGATACTTTAGGAGTTGTAATATCAACTTTTTGATTTAATAATGTAGACAAAGCTGTTGCTGCACTCCCAAATGAAATATTTCCGATTTCACCTAGTGCATCTTGTTCAAGACTAGAAAGATAGTTGTCAATACTTAAACTAGAATCATGTTCCTTATCATCATTGTCACCGCTATTTAACCCACTTAATAGGGCATTAATTTCATCTTGAGAAAGCATGTCACTCATTATATTCACCCTCCTCAATTAAAGTTGTTACTTGAATTGCTAGTTTGTTTTTTACTTTACCAGGCTGTCCCAAATATTTAGGCATGTCACCGACCGTAATTAATAATGGGTCATCAATTAGACTATTGAGTTCAATTGTATCACCAATATCAAGCTGCAAAAACTCTTGAATAGTAATTTCTGATTTTCCTAGTTCTGCTTTAATAACTAAAGGTGTATTTCGAACATTTTTTTCTAGTGCTTCAATATGTTCAGGAAGTCGACTTTTCTGCTTCGTTTGCATCCAATAATGAACAGATAATTTCGGCAATATTTCTTCTAGAACGACGTGCGGGAGACAAATATTAATCATCCCCGTAGCTTCACCAATTGCTGTAGAAAGCGAAATAACAACCACGGTTTCATTAGGTGAAACCATCTGAATAAATTGTGGATTTACTTCTATATCATCTTGTTGTGGATCGATGTCGATTACAGAATTCCAGGCCTCTTGAAAACTTTCTAGCATTCTTTGGAACAATTGCATCATAATTTTCGTTTCAATTTCTGTTAAATTGTCAACTTTATTTATCGCAGTTCCCTTTCCACCCAAAAGACGATCAAGCATTGCATAGGATACATTCGGATTAACCTCGATTAAAAATCGGCCATCTAAAGGATATGGCTCAAAAACATTTAAAATTGTCATTTTTGGAACTGAACGAATAAATTCATCATATGGTAACTGATCCACAGAAGCAACTGATATTTGAACATATGTCCGAAGTTGAGCAGAAAAGGAAGTTGTCAACAGTCTAGCAAAGTTCTCATGAATTCTCGTTAAACTTCGAATTTGATCTTTCGAAAAACGAAGAGCTCGCTTAAAATCGTAGACTTTAACTTTTCTTTGATCTTCTTCCTTTTTTAATTCATTAGCATCCATTTCTCCAGTTGATAACGCAGATAACAGGGCATCTATCTCACTTTGTGATAAAACCTCAGCCAAGAGCCTCACCTCTCTTTTCGAAAAACTTGACTTTTCGCTATTTCTGTTATTTAATTTCTCTTTATTTACAACCTATTGTAAAACAAAACCTGTTGTATATACATTAACAACCTTTCCTTCTTGCATATATTTATTAATCCGGGTTCGAATAGCCTTTTCTAAATTTTCAATTCCAGCTGATCCGGAAAAGTCACTTGATCGCATCCCAGATAGCTCGCGAATTATTATATTTTTTACTTGAAAGTCACGTTTTTCAAGCTCCATTTTTGCCTCTTCATTATCAACTTGAAGCTTAAAAGAAACGCGAATATAATCATTTGACAACAAATTAGTTGTAATTTCAGTTGTATCAACAGTTAATGCGACAATTTCATCGATTGTGAACTCTTGTTTAGGGACAGGTTCAGTCGACTTTGAAAAATGAAAATATAAAACTAATGTTATAACTCCGATTAAGGTTAACGCGTTTAAAATAATGAGCATAATAGTCACTAATTTATTTTTAAACAAATCAACTTTCCTCCATTTCGTTATTGATAAGTCTAACAATGCCAACCTCTCGATAGAATTTTTGCACTCTTAGCATAACATCTTCCTCAGATTCTAGCACAACAATTTTTTTCCCATTTGATAATGTAATTGTTGTATCTGGGAATGATTGTATTTCCTCAATGAAAATTGCATTCAATAAAAAATGTTGACCATTAAGTCTCGTAAGTTTAATCATTTTATCTTATGTAAAGAGGCGATACACTACCGACAAGCGAATTGCCTCTTTTCCTCCTTAAAAAATAATTGAATGAAGGGAAGAATAGTACAGGATATGAGTGGTACTATTCTTCTGAATTATCAATAAGAAATACGTTAACGTTTTAAGTTTACTAGTTCTTGTAGGATCTCATCCGATGTGGTAATAATCCTTGTATTCGCCTGGAAACCACGCTGAGCAACAATCATTTCCGTAAATTCTTCAGAAAGGTCAACGTTAGACATTTCCAGCGAACTTCCAGCGATTACCCCACGCCCATTTCCGGGAAAGCCAACCAATGGCATTCCTGAGTTGTTTGATGCTTGAAATAAATTATCGCCTGATTTTGTCAAACCCCCAGGGTTATTAAAAATAGACGTGGCAATTTGTCCTAAAATCCGAACTTCACCATTCGTATATACACCATTAATTTCTCCTGTTTGGGAGATATTAAAACTTTCAAGATACCCTTCAATATTCCCATTTATTGAAAAAACATCAGCACTATTTGAACTATTTCCAAACTGAGTAAGCTGTGAGAAATCGATTTTTACTTCAACTGGTTCAGCACCATTTTGCGGATCTAGCTGAATTAAATTTAATTCAGAATTTTCTGGGTCAATTTTACCATAAGAGTTAAAGGTGATTTGCCCTAGTTCCTCAACTTCATATTCTTCTAATATTCCTTCTTCGTCATATTGTGGTTTAAATAAATTAACAGTCCATTCATTATCTCCAGATTTATAATAAGCAATCTCTAAATCATGTAAACTACCTAACGAATCAGTAACTGTAAATTTATTCAAGACTGTATTTTCAGGAAGATATTCATCTAAATTACCTGAAAACTCTTCTCCGTCTGGCATTTCCGCTCGTAAATTTCCTTTTAAGCTCATATCAGTTGTTGCCTGTGGTGCAAAGACAGTGCCTGCTTCAATTTTTAAGTCGCCAAATTGAGCTGGATCAATTTGGCCTGTCTTTGGATTAGGTTGATACCCTTGCACTTTTAACCCATCTGCCGTCACTAACGTTCCTTGACGATCTAAATAAAAATTTCCAGCACGAGTATAATAAGATAAATTGCCATTATTAACGATAAAAAAGCCATCTCCAGAAATCCCTAGGTCAAGGGCACGTCCAGTTGTTTGTAAACTTCCTTGCGTATGAATCGTATCAACTGTCGCCATCGTTCCCCCTAACCCAATTTGCCGAGGATTCGTCCCCCCACGATTGTCTGTCGGATTACTTGCTCCTGACAGCTGTTGACTGACTAAATCTTTAAATGTTGTTCGGCCTTTTTTATAACCAAATGTATTAACGTTAGAAATATTATTACCAATTACATCAAGCTTCATTTGAAAATTTCTCATTCCACCAATTCCAGAATACATTGAACGTAGCATGAATATTATCTCCTTTCAAATTAACTGCATCAATCTGTCAGCAGTTACCGGCTTCCATTTGGTCCAGCCGTTAATCAATGATAATAGTGCCATTAATATTTGTAAAAATTTGCGCTGTAGCTTCATCGCGATCTAATACTGTAATAACAGTATTGTTTTTCGCACTAACTATTAACGTTGCGTCTTTTAAAATTACTAACGAATCACTCACACCTTTAGCTTTTGCTTCCTGAATTTTCTCTGAAATTTGCGACCATTTTGTTGTATCTATCTTAATTCCACGATCTTGAATTCTTTTTTCAGCATGCTTACTGATTTTCAGCTTATGTGTAATTTCGATTTCTGTAGTTAATAAATCTTTAAAGGAATTTGTCAGAAATCCATGTTGTTTAGGGCGTATCGTTGGTCTCGGTAGTTGGTGTAGATGATGAGCTTGAATACGCTTATCCATTCTATCCACCTCCTACTAATCTTAGCTTTCGTTTTCAGTTGGGCGACTAATATGAATGACTTGTATTGTATCAATTACTTCGCCATCCTCTAAAACTAATTGTGTTTTCCCATTTTGAAGTTTAATTGCTTTAACAACACTATCATGGACCTTCAATTCTGTTTCACCATCAGGCTTGGCAACAGTTTGTTCCCATTTGATTTCTTTTCCAATTAATTGACTATGAGAAAGAAAATGACTATCTTTTTGCATTTCCATAAAACTAGTTAACGTTTTGTTCATTTGCGTCATTTGTTCTAGACTTGAAAAACTGGCCATTTGTGAAATAAACTCTTTATCTTCCATCGGATTTGAAGGGTCTTGGTTTGCTAATTGTGTAAGTAAAATTTTTAAAAAGGCATCTTGATCTAATATTTTTTGTCCAGTTTTACGCTCAACTGGTTGATCAGCTAAATATAAACTCTCTACCGAATTAATCATCTACTTTTCTTACACCTCCACATCAAATGTTTCATTTAACAATTCTTGGAAAGTAACTTCTTCTTTATTACGTTCATCTTGCTCTTTATGTGGTTTGTTTTGTTGATTAGCATTGTTATTTTCATGATTTTGTCTGTCTGATTGTTGTAGTGTTTGTTGCTGCTGTTGGGTAAAAATTTCAATTTTTTCGACTTGAATATTTTGACTAACAAATGCATGCCTTAATTGATGAAGCTGTGATTCAAGTACATTTTTTGCTGCTTTCGTCGTCGTCATCAACTGGGCAATAATCACACCATTTTGTTGAGTTAATGTAACATCAAGTCTCCCTAAATGTTGAGGAAAGAGCTTAATTGATAGTTTGTTTAACCCATTGGGAAATTGCATTAACGTACTCTTTTCAAGGATATTCTGAAATTGTCGTAATAACTGTTCTTCATTTTGTTGTCCTACCCGTGCTTCACCGACATGCATCACAAATTGTTGAATTTGATTTAATGGTAGTCCATGAACGTTAGGTAAAACAACTTGAGATGATGATGATTCTTTTGGGACATTTCTGGTTAATACAGCTTGGATCATCTCTTCTCGATTTAAAGATTCTTTTTGGCCTAGAAAATTGAGTTGAACATCCTCTTTATTCGTAGACCCCATAGAATCTTTTTGCCCTTGAAAATTGAGCTGAACATCCTCTTTATTCGCAGATCCCTTAGTCGTAGCCAATTTCTCGAAAAATCTTTGCAGTTTAGCAACCATATTTTCTTGCATTGCTACTAATTGTTGATTGTTTCCATTAACAATTTGCGAAAAAACCTTAACTAATTCTCCGAACTGAACTGGATTCTGTAAGGAACTTTGTTCATTAGAAACAAGCCCTAATAGTGACATTTCCTTGATCATTTCTTCTAATTCTAACTGTAATTCAGGCGGGAGATCTATAAAGATTTCCTCACTAAATTCAGTTAACGTTGGTTCTGTAGTAAATTGAGTTAATAAAGGCTCTACAGCAAGATTGAATAATAGATTTTCACTTACAGGTGTCTCAGATTCAGGTAATTGGTTGTTAGGCTTTGAATTAGGGAGCTTTGGCTCGTTATTAGTTTTTGATTTCTTAACTAAAGCCTGATTACTTCTACTTTCATTTAAAGCAGTGTCAAAACGTTTAGATGAATTTGATTTACTTTTATTAATTCCTTTGCCGCGTAGCTGCTCAATTGAAGTAGATGATGCTGGCACTATTTGCATTTTTCTCACCCCCTTTCAAAGAAACAATCTTAGTTACGTAAAAGAGTAATTAACTTTGCTGCCTTTTCCGGAGCCATTTTTGCTAAAATAGGTGCTTGGGAATTTGCTTTAATAAACGATAAATGAAGAACAGCTTCTTCTTCTGGAAGTTCACTTAAAATATTTGCTGCATTTTTAGCTGACATTGACAAATAAATTTTAGCAATCTCCTCATCTTCTTTTGTATCTGAAAGTTGTGCTTCTTGCTTTTCCTCAAGTTGCGCCTTAAGTGTATTAATTTCCTTTAATAACGACTGAATCTTTTCCTCTTTTGAAGCAATATTATTTTCTAAATCATTAATTTCAGTATCCCGAGCTTCAACTTCAGCTGTAAGCTCTCCTAGATTCGTTTTTTCTCCTTCTTCTAAATGTTGTTCATCCATTCTTACATACTCTGAAAGAAACGGTACATTTGAGGCAACTTTTTTGGCTTGATTTAAGGCGTTTACACCTAAGAAGCTTAAAATGACACTAAATAAAATCAGTGCAAAAACGATAGGGATAAAGATAACCCTAAAAAACCATTTGAATTTACTGGATTGCTGTTTCTCGTTATTCATTCCATCACCTAATTTCACCGATTACTGAATTGTTGAATTGAAATTTCATCCATTAATATGTTTTCCTGACGTTTTGTTTCCTCTATATAGTGATCAAATTTTATTTGTTTCATTTTTTCATATTTTTTAAGTTCAATAGTTTTATCAAGAAGTTGTTCTTGTTTGCGCTGCATATTTTCCCGAGCCCTTTGAGTAAAAATCTGAAGTTTGTCAATTTGGTTTTGTAATTGGGTTAATAACAATTGAGTCTGCTGAATTTCAAAAATAGCAATTTTGGATCCAATCCGCTGAAAATAGTCACTTTCATAACTTTCTTTCTTTTTTAGGAGTTCATATAATTGTCTTGCCACTTCCTCAAATTGTTTTGTTGCTTGAGTGAATTCCTTTTCCGCATTTAATTTTTCTTTTTCTTTCACTTCTAGTATTTTTTGCAACTTAAACCGAAAGGACATCTTTAGTCTCCTTTACCAAATTCATTAATTAGAACTTGAACAGCATCATGAAATGAAACTTTTTCCTCAGTTGCTTGTTTAATAAAATTAATAATCTTAGGGTAAGCTAAAATGGCTTCATCTACTTCTTTCGATGTCCCTCGTTTATAGGCCCCAATATTGATTAAATCTTCTGAATCAGTGTACGTAGCAAGAAGTTGTCGTAAACGGTCTGCTGCTCTTTGATGAATCGGATCAACAATATCACTCATCACTCGACTAATACTTTTTAGCGGATTAATTGCTGGAAATTGACCCTTATTTGCTAATTTACGATCTAACACTAAATGACCATCTAATATCCCCCTGACAGCGTCCGCTATTGGTTCATTTAAATCGTCACCGTCTACTAAGACTGTATAAAATGCGGTAATTGTGCCTGATTCATTCGTGCCAGAACGTTCTAACAATTTTGGTAAATAAGCAAAAACACTTGGTGTATACCCTTTTGTCGTTGGTGGTTCACCAACTGCCAAACCAATTTCACGCAGTGCCATTGCAAATCGGGTCACGGAATCCATCATTAGCGTCACATTTAAACCTTGGTTGCGAAAATATTCAGCAATCGCCGTAGCTGTCATCGCACCTTTCATTCTCATTAGAGCTGGTTGATCTGATGTAGCAACAACAACAACCGTTTTCCTTATGCCTTCTTCACCTAAATCTCTTTCAATAAAATCACGAACTTCCCGACCTCGTTCTCCAATTAAAGCAATCACGTTTACATCTGCATCCGAATTTTTTGCAATCATTGACATGAGTGTACTCTTTCCAACTCCACTACCTGCAAAAATCCCTATTCTTTGCCCTTTTCCAACTGTAAATAAGCTATCAATTGCTCGAACTCCTAGACTAAGAGGTGCATTAATTCTTGGTCTAGCTAATGGATTAGGAGGGATATTATCCGTTGGAAAAGGTGTAAGACCATTCGGTAACTGAAATCCATTTAATGGTTGCCCTAATCCATCGACAACTTGGCCAATAAGTCCAGTACCAACTTTTATTTGAAGTGGTTTTTTAGTTGCTTCAACTAGACAGCCTGGACTAATATCATTAACTGTTGTAAATGGCATTAAAAGAACCATTTCATCACGAAAGCCAACCACCTCAGCCATAACAATTCGATTAGAAGTTTTACCAATAATAATATTGCATACTTCTCCAATTGAAACTTGGGGGCCTTTTGACTCAATCGTAAGACCTACTACTCTCGTTACTTTACCAAAACTTTTAAAAGGGTAAATAGCCGTTACCTCACTTATTAAGTTAGTAACTTTCATTCCCACCCATCTCCTTTAATTTTTCAAGCAAAGCCTCTTTTATTTCAGTTAGTTGACTATCTAATGAGGCATCTATTTTCCCGTATTGTGTTTCAATTTGACAGCCATGGTCTTTTAAATGAATATCCGGATAAATATACAGTTGGTCACAATTAGGAAGTAGAAGTTGCAATTCTTCTTTACGAGTTAACGTATAGTCATACCAATTTGGATGAACATATAACTTCACATAATCTTGTTCACGAACTTCTGCTATGACGGCCTTAACAATAGAAAACCAATTTTCAGCGTCTGTCTCAAGTAAATTTAAAACGATTTTTTCGGCAACTTTTACAGCTAATTGCACAATCAGTGGCTCTGCTTCTTCAAGCTTATGAAAATAATCATTTCTCGACGCATTTACAATGCCTTGTGCCTCTCGGATGAATTCCTCACATTGTCGTTGCCCTTCTTGATAGCCTTTTTGGTAGCCTTCTTGATAGCCTTTTTCTTTAGTTGCTTGGTAAAGTTCTTCAACTTTATTTTGATGAATAAGCATTTCTTCTTCTATTTTTGCTTGCAACTGCTCGTATTCTAATTGTGCTTGATGTCTAATAGTTTCAGCTTGTTTTTGCGCCTCTTGAAGTTCTTCATCTGCTAGCTTCACTTTCATTTCAATAGTTGTTTCATGATTTAAATAATCCGAGTCAACCATTAGCTGTTCATCAAAGACTTTTTTTAAACCGATCGTTTTTTTTTCAGTATCTAAATTGTTAGTCAAAAAAGACTTAATCACTCTAGACAATGACATCATCCCCTCCACCGCGGGCGATAACGATTTCACCAGCTTCTTCTAAGCGGCGAATAACAGCAACGATTCTAGATTGAGCTTCTTCCACATCTCGAAGCCGAACTGGTCCCATATATTCCATTTCGTCCTTAAATGTATCAGCCATCCGTTTTGACATATTTTTAAAGATTATTAGTCTAACTTCATCATTTGCAACTTTAAGAGCCAGCTTAAGATCATCATTTTCAACATCGCGAATTACCCGTTGAATTGAACGATTGTCAAGCGTAACAATATCTTCAAAGACAAACATTCGTTTCTTAATCTCTTCTGCAAGTTCAGGATCTTGAATTTCTAAAGCATCCAAAATTGTTCTCTCGGTACTTCGATCTACGCTATTAAGCACTTCAACTACTGTTTCAATTCCACCTGTTTTCGTATAATCCTGAGTTACTGTTGTAGATAACTTCCGTTCTAAAATTTGTTCAACTTCACTAATAATTTCTGGTGAAGTACTGTCCATTACCGCAATTCTTTTTGCAACATCTGCCTGCATTTCTTGCGGAAGTTCAGATAAAATTTGCGCTGCTTGAACAGATTCTAAGTAAGACAATATTAATGAAATTGTTTGTGGATGTTCATTCTGAATGAAATTCAAAATTTGACTTGCCTCAGCTTTCCTAGCAAAATCAAAAGGCTTCACTTGAAGTGTTGATGTTAAGCGATTAATAATTTCCATCGCTTGCTGTTCACCTAGTGCCTTTTCAAGAACATTTTTTGCATATGCAATTCCACCTTGAGTTATATAATCTTGGGCAAGCGCCAATTGATGAAATTGGTCAATAATTTCTTCTTTTGTACTTGACTCTACTTTACGAACACTGGCGATTTCAAGTGTAAGTTTTTCAATTTCTTCTTCACTTAAATGTTTATAGACTTGTGCTGAGACATCTGGTCCTAGAGAGATAAGTAAAATAGCTGCTTTTTCTTTTCCGGATAACTCCTTTTTTTTAGTTGCCATACATTTCCCTCCTATTCTTCAGATAACCAAGTACGAATAAGTTTTGTAAATTCTTCTGGTTTCTCATTGGCCATTTTCTCTAATTGTCTGCGACGAGCTTTTTCTTCCGTTTCTTGTTCGTCATCGAGATTTGGAATATCAAAACTTTCAGCTTGAGATTCCAAATCTTGAGTTTCTTCAACTTCAACAACTTCTTCTATTTTATTTTTACGAATTAATAAAAAGATTAAAAGAACAATCAATAAAATAAGGCCACCAACAAT
Organism: Anaerobacillus sp.; assembly: GCA_036676095.1. Classification (GTDB taxonomy): domain Bacteria; phylum Bacillota; class Bacilli; order Bacillales; family Anaerobacillaceae; genus Anaerobacillus. Next base: position 112,232 of record JAKFDP010000009.1, read on the forward strand.
GTAGTACCAGAATGAAATAGCTGATTTTGGTTCATCAAACATAACTTTCCCTTCAAAATTATGAGCTGAAACAAATACTTTATCATTGATTTGTTGAGCAGTTAATTGGTCGACCACTTCTTTTGAAATACTTGTTCTAACAATTGTACTCAAAATTTGTTGAACATCACTCAACAATTGCGGTGATAAAGAATTAGGATCGTCTGGGTTTGGCGGTTCAATCATGACTTGGATACCCATGTCTCTGACTTGATAAGGGCTTGTTACAATATCACGGTGAATTCGATTTACATCATTGTTAATTCGTTCTTCCATTCGCTCATAGTCACCAGCGCCAGAACCATTGACACCTGGATAACCAGGGATATCTGTTTCTCCTGTTCCGGCAATACCACCTTCTTGAATATCTTCGCCACTATATGTTTCTGTAATTCTTTCAATACTTACTCCTAGTCCGGACATATTTTCATCGTCAACAGGAGTTACTAAGTCTTCGGCACGTTTTTCTTTTGTAAAATCAATATCTGTTGAAACAGAAACTAATACTTTATCTTGACCAACAAGAGTCCCTAGCATTTGTTGAACTTGGCGTTGAATATCACGTTCTATCTCTTTTTGAATTTCCCTTTGTTGTCCAAATGTAGTAAGCGATGATTCCATATCGTTTTCATTTTTATACTCAAAATACTCAAACATTTGATTCATGATGACGATATTATCTATAGGAAGCTTTGGAACACTCTTAGAAACTAGATGAAACAATGATTGAACTTGTTCTTGACTTAATTGATACCCTGGTCGTACATTTAAGAGCACGGAAGCAGAAGCTGATTGATCATTGCTTGGATTAATCCAAATACTTTCCTCTGGCAGTGTAATCATTACTTGAGCTTGCTCAACACCATCAATATTTTCAATTAAATTAGCTAATTCAGTTTGCATCGCCGCTCTTTCCATGATACTAAACTCATTATCAGTCATCCCAAATCCCATATTCTCCTTAAAGGTAGAATAATCGATGCTTCCACTTTTCGGGATTCCCTCTGCAGCTAACTCTACTTTTAAAGAATCTACTAAAGTCTCAGGTACATTAATTGCTGTTCCATTATTCGTTATTTCTGAAGTAATTCCTCTAGAATCTAATTGAGCCTTTATTTCACCTGTTTCTTGTAACGATAAGTTTGTATATAAAGGAAGCATATTTGTCTGTGAACCTAACATAGAAATAACAATTAATAGAGCAATAAACAGTAGGACAGACCCAATCATGATTCCTTTCTGAACCTTTGTTCGATCCGCCCAAAATTTAATTACTTTCTCTTTATATAATAATAGTTTCTCGTTCATGTTTCCTCCTACTTTGGTTGACGGAGTCTTTTCAACATTGCAAAGCTCTTAATAACTTTCTATTAAACTTGCATTCTCATAATTTCTTGATAAGCTTCTACAACCTTATTTCGGACTTCAACGGTTGCTTGTAACGTAATACTCGCTTTTTGGGCAGTAATCATGACATTGTGTAAATCGATCTTTTCTCCCCTTGCTAGTTTTTCTGTAGCGATAGTTGAAGCATGTTGAGCATCATTGACCTGACGTAGTGCATCATTTAAAGCTACTTTAAAACTAGTTTGAGCTTCGGCAGGTGTAAGTTTCTTAATTGGTTGATTACCAATAATATTATTCATAACTGAATTCGGTTTATATGAAACACGTTCCACTTATAACGCCTCCTTATCCTTTACCAATTTCTAAAGCTTTCAATAACATATTTTTCGTTGCATTAAGTGTCGTTACGTTTGCCTCATATGAACGTGTTGCACTCATCATATCGACCATTTCTTTTAATGGATCAATATTTGGTAAGCGAACAAAGCCCTCTGCATTTGCATCTGGATGATCTGGTTGATAGACAAGTTTAAAAGGAGATTGATCATCAACTATTTTACTTACCTTCACACCATTTCCTAGATTGTCTGTTCTCCCCATTGCTTTGGCCAAATGAGATGAAAAACGGTTTTCGTTAGGTTGAATAACTACCATTTTTCTTTGATAAGGTTGCCACTCACCATTAACAAATTTCCCTCTCGTAGTTTCTACATTCGCCATATTCGAAGCGACTACATCCATACGCAATCTTTGTGTAGTAAGAGCAGATGATGATATATTAAAACCATGAAAAATTGTCAAAATTATTTGCCCCCTCCAATGACGGTCTTCAAACTATTGAATCTGCCATTTAATCGCTCAATCAGTGCATTATAATAAATCTGATTTTTGGCCATTTCAGCCATCTCATGCTCAATATCAACATTGTTACCATTATGATTAAACATTGAATTAGTACGGGAAACGACCACTGCAGCTTGAGAGTTCTGTTTTCCACCAAACTCAAAATGGCGATCATCCGTACGATAAGCGTTAAGCTGTTGTCCTTCTATTGCATTATGTAACTGATGCCTAAATACCGTTTTCTTCGCTTTATAATTTGGTGTATCAACATTAGCAATATTATCAGCAATTGTTTTTTGCCGGGTAGACGCTGCATTCAAAGATTGCTCTAATAATTGTTGGGTGGAATTAGAAAAAATTCTCATCCTTAACCTCCGTTCTGATTGGAAAATAAACTTTTTCATGGGGCAACGAAAGCTATTGCACACTTTAACAAAATTTGATAATTATATGACAAAATATTCTATCATTAAGTTATTGTATATAATAATCAACCAAATGTCTAATATTGTTTTATTCTGTCTGAATTTTACTATATTTATCAGTTTATTGAAATAGTTTTCTTTTTTATTATACTTTCTTCGACAATAATACTTAAGGGGTACTATTTCCCATTTTCATAAAAAAGTAAAAAAAAAATCAGACCATGGATCAAATAAATGAATACTCATTTATTTATACCAAGAATGTCTGACATTAATGAAAAATCTAGTTGACTGATATTATTTGGTTTTTAATTTTTCTAATTCTAAAAGGAACTTATCATTAAGTACTTTAATATACGTTCCCTTCATTCCTAAAGAGCGAGATTCAATGACACCAGCACTTTCAAGTTTACGTAACGCATTTACAATTACAGAACGGGTTATCCCTACTCTGTCAGCAATTTTCGATGCTACTAGTAAACCTTCGTTTCCATCTAACTCATCGAATATATGTTCAACTGCTTCTAATTCACTATACGAAAGCGAGCCAATAGCCATTTGCACAACAGCTTTACTTCTAGCTTCTTGTTCAATTTCAAGCGTTTTCTCATGAAGAATTTCCATTCCAACAACTGTAGCACCATACTCAGCCAAAATTAAATCATCGTTATCAAATGTTTGCGATAATCTAGCTAAAATTAGTGTACCTATCCGATTTCCACCGCCATTAATTGGAACAACTGTTGTTAGTCCTGTACTAAATAAATCTTTATTTTCAACTGGAAATGCAGTTAGTTCGCTATTTATATCCAAATTTGAAGATGTTTCCGTGATTTTAAATAAATTTGTCGTATATTCTTCCGGGAATTGGCGATCTTCTAACATCTTTTTCATTCTTTCATTTTCAATTTCTTGTTTAATTGAAAAACCTAGCAATTTTCCACGTCTACTTACGATAAAAATATTTGCCTGGATAACATCACAAAGTGTATCAGCCATATCTCGAAAATTGACTGGTTGACCGGCAGTTTTTTGCAGCATTTCATTAATTCTTCTAGTTTTCGACAGTAATTCCATTTAAAATCCTCCTAAAAATTCTAACTCTATAAAATATACTGGCTTAAATCGCGATTTTTTGCAATCGTTGCTAGCTTCTCATCTACATATTCTGAAGTAATTACAATTTTTGTTAAGTTTATGTCAGGTGCTTCGAATGATAAATCTTCCAAAAGTTTTTCCATGATTGTATGAAGTCTTCTTGCACCAATATTTTCGGTATCTTGATTTACTTCTGTCGCAATTTTGGCAATTTTTTTAATAGCATCGTCAGAAAATTCTACTTGTATACCTTCAGTAGCTAACAAAGCCTGATATTGTTTAAGCAAAGCATTGTTAGGTTCGATTAATATTCTGACAAAATCAGCTTCAGTTAGATTAGCAAGTTCGACTCGAATCGGAAATCGGCCTTGCAATTCTGGAATTAAATCTGAGGGTTTCGCTAAATGAAATGCTCCAGCTGCAATAAATAAAACATGGTCTGTTTTTACTGGTCCATATTTCGTAACAACAGTTGAGCCTTCGACGATTGGTAAAATGTCTCGCTGTACACCTTCTCTTGAAACATCAGCAGTTGATTGATTTCCTTTTCCTGCAACTTTATCAATTTCATCAATAAAAATAATCCCTAATTGTTCAGCTCGTCTAACTGCGTCTTGGGACACTTCATCCATATCAATTAGTTTTTGGGCTTCATCCTCGATCAATACTTTACGAGCTTCTCTAACCGGGAGCTTTTTCTTTTTCTTCTTTTTCGGAATCATACTGCCGAGCATATCTTGCATATTCATTCCCATTTGCTCTAGACCAGAGCCTTGAAACATATCTAAAATTCCACCAGTTTGTTCTTCCACTTCAATTGTCACATAGTGGTCTTCTAATTCACCTAATGCTAATTGATGTTCCATTCTTCTTCTTCGATCTTTAATTTCTTCAACAAAATTGTCATCCGTTTGTTGAGATTCGCTTTGATTTTGACCACCAAAAAGCATTTCAAAAGGATTTTTATAAGAGGTTTCTTTCTTTTTGGTTGGGACTAGTAACTCGATAATCCGCTTATTAGCATTTTCCTCAGCTTTACCGCTTACTCTTTTCATTCTTTCTTCCTTCACAAGACGGATTGATGTTTCAACTAAATCTCGCACCATCGAGTCAACATCCCGACCAACGTAACCAACTTCAGTAAATTTTGTTGCTTCCACCTTCACAAATGGTGCTCCAACTAATTTTGCCAGTCTTCTAGCAATTTCCGTTTTGCCGACACCAGTCGGACCAATCATTAAAATATTTTTTGGTGTTACCTCATCGCGGAGTTTCTCATCTAGCTGTCCCCTTCGATAACGATTACGAAGGGCAATTGCGACTGAACGCTTCGCTTTTTCTTGACCTACAATATATTGATCTAATTTCTCTACAATTTGCCGAGGCGTTAAATGATTTTCCATACCATCGCTCCTCATTGAAAATTCCTATTTCTGTCTTTACAACTCTTCTAGAATGATGTGATTATTCGTATAAACACAAATTTCGGCTGCTGTTTGCAATGCTGCCTGTGCAATTTCTTTTGCTTCAAGGTGCGGGGCATACTTTTTAAGAGCACGACCAGCTGATAAAGCATAATTCCCACCAGAGCCAATTGCTAAAACACCATCATCTGGCTCTATCACTTCACCAGTTCCAGAAACAAGGTAAATATGATCAGAATTCGCAACAATTAGCATTGCTTCAAGACGTCTTAATACTTTATCACTCCGCCACTCTTTTGCTAATTCAACTGCCGCTCTTTGTAAGTTGCCGTTGTACTCATCAAGTTTTGCTTCAAATTTTTCGAATAACGTAAAAGCATCAGCAACAGAACCTGCAAAGCCTGCTAATACTTTTCCGTTAAACAATTTTCGAACTTTCCTCGCTGTATGTTTCATCACAACTGCATTTCCAAACGTCACTTGTCCGTCTCCAGTCATTGCACATTGACCATTATGTTGAATTGCGAATATAGTGGTAGCATGGAAGGTAGACTCCAAATGAAAACACCTCCTAATATTACATTCTTCTAAAAATAAGGACAGTATATAGTTTTTGACCTCGGTACGATCTCTACCTCCGAGCGCTCTACGCTTTTCAATGTCTAGCTCCGAGCGCCAGCGGCTCGAGGTCAAATAACCTGTCAGATAAAAAGTGAAAAACCGCACTTTTTACTGCCAGAACATTTGCTTGTCGCCGCTAGGCGGGCGCTCTGCGCTTTTCTTCTTACGCTCTAGGATGAAAGCTGTTATAAACATGCTTTAATCGTTCCTTTGTAACATGTGTATAAATCTGAGTCGATGAAAGGTGCGAATGCCCTAATAGTTCTTGAACACTACGCATATCAGCTCCCTTGTTCAACAAGTGTGTGGCAAAAGTATGCCGAAGAACATGAGGGCTTATCTGAAAAGTAGCAGCTGCTTTACTGACAAGCTCTGCTAAAATTTTTTGAACACCACGTTGAGTTAAATTCCCGCCACGATAGTTTAAAAAAAGAGCATGTTTGTTTACTTGTGCTGTTTTTTGTAACAATTTTTTTCGGCCATCGTTTATATAAATTTGTAGTGCATTTATTGCATAACTGCCAAGCGGCAGGTAGCGTTCTTTTCGCCCTTTTCCCATAACTACAATCGTTCCAATTTGGAAATCAATATCACGAAATTGAAGACTACAACACTCACTGACCCGAATCCCGGTACCATACAATAGTTCTAATAAAGCTTGATTTCTCTGGCCTAAGGGAGTAGTCAAATCTGAAACAGAAAATAACTCCGCCAGTTCATCTTCGTAAAGAAACGATGGTAATCTCGTTTCTTGTTTCGGAATAGAAGCTTGGATAAACGGATTTTCAGTAACGAATTGTTCAGTCATTAAAAATTTATAGAAACTTCGTAAAGCTGAAATTTTTCTGGCAACCGTTTTTCTTTTCATTTTTAAAGCATATAGCTCCGTTAAATACAACCTTACAAGTCCATAAGAAACAGCAGCGTAACGCTCAATGCTATGCTGCTTCATGAAAGATGAGAAATGCTCAATATCTTTTTTATAATTATAGACAGTATGTATTGACAAATTTTTTTCAACTTGCAAAAAACGAATAAACGTCTCTAATTCTAGTACTTGATTTGACATTTGTGTTCTCACCTCACTAGAGCCTCTAAATATTACCATAGTTCTGGTCAAGGCGCAAGGTAGTTTACAATTTTTTCACAAAATTCTGAATTGTATTTAACGCTCTCGATGCTAATTGTTCATAGCGATCTCGTTTATTTTTAATCCGCGGTTCAATTAGCGGTAGTAAGCCAAAATTAGCATTGATTGGCTGGAAATGTTTTTCATTTGCTGTTGTAATATAGTTTGCCATACTTCCTAAAACCGTTTCCGTTGGGAATACTAGTAATTCCTCTCCTTTAACATACCTTGCAGCATTAATCCCGGCAACCAGTCCAGCCGCTGCTGACTCAACATACCCTTCAACACCAGTAAGTTGACCAGCAAAAAAGAGATTTTTTCGGCCTTTGTATTGGTAAGTAGGCATTAAGACCTTTGGAGAATTGATAAAAGTATTACGATGCATAACCCCATAGCGAACAATTTCAGCGTTCTCAAGTCCCGGGATTAATTGCAACACTTCTTTTTGTGGTCCCCATTTTAAATGAGTTTGAAACCCTACAATATTATAAAGAGTTCCAATTTGATTGTCTTGTCTAAGTTGGACTACAGCAAAAGGACGTTTCCCTGTTTTGGGATCTTCTAAGCCAACCGGTTTCATTGGACCAAATAATAACGTTTTTTTACCTCTTTGCGCTAAAACTTCAATTGGCATACAACCTTCAAAAAAGATTTCTTTTTCAAATTCTTTTAGTGGCACTGTTTCCGCACTAATCAGCGCCTCATAAAAACGATTAAATTCCTCTTCATTCATTGGACAATTTAGATAGGCTGCCTCACCTTTGTCATAGCGTGATTTCAAATAAACTTTATTACGATCAATACTCTCAGCTTCTACTATTGGTGCAGCAGCATCATAAAAATACAAATATTCTTCACCAGTAAGCTCCTTTAATTGCTGTGAAAGCAATTCCGATGTTAATGGTCCAGAAGCAATGACCGTTGGTCCAGCTGGAATTTCTGTTATTTCTTCTGTTATCACTTCAATCAAAGGGTGATTTTTTACTCGTTCTGTTACCAGATTCGCAAATTCGTGCCGATCTACCGCTAATGCTCCGCCGGCAGGAACAGCACAATCATCAGCTGAACGAATAATTACTGAATTTAAATAACGCATTTCCGCTTTCAATACTCCAACTGCATTCGCTAATGAATTAGATCGTAAAGAATTACTACAAACAAGTTCAGCAAATTTATCGGTATGGTGAGCTGGCGTTTGTTTCACAGGTCGCATTTCGAATAATTGTACAGGAATACCGAGGTTTGCAATTTGCCAAGCAGCTTCACTTCCCGCTAGTCCAGCACCAATTACTTTTATTTTTGTTTCTGTCAAGATCAATTCCTCCAATGATTAAACCTTAAGAATGGATGAAGAAGAAACAATTAATTTGTTTCTTCTTCATAATCACATTTCGTGCATTGTACATGCACACCTTTTTTCGACTTCTTTTCTACTAACATTTGATTGCATTTAGGACATGTTCTAGCTAGTGGTTTATCCCAAGAAATGAATTCACAGCTAGGATATTGATCACAGCCGTAAAACATTCTCCGTTTTTTACTTTTTCTTTCAACGATATTCCCGCTCGTGCATGTTGGGCATTGTACGCCAATATCCTTGACAATCGCTTTTGTATTACGGCAGTCAGGGAAGTTTGAACAAGCCATGAATTTCCCATATCTCCCCATCTTATAAACCATTTCATGACCACAAAGTTCACAATCAATACCAGCAGGTTCATCTTTAATTTCAACTTCTTGCATTTGTTCTTCGGCAATTTTAAGGTTTATCTCAAAACCCTGGTAAAAATGATCAATAATATCAACCCAATTCGTTTGTCCTTCTTCAATTGCGTCCAAGTCACTTTCCATTTTGGCTGTAAATTCAACATCTAAAATTTCTGGGAAAAATTCATTAATTAGTTCTAGAACGATTTCACCTAATTCAGTTGGTACAAATCGCTTATCTTCTAACGCAACATACCCTCTCCGTTGAATAGTATCGAGCGTTGGCGCAAAAGTCGATGGTCGACCAATTCCTAGTTCTTCCAATGTTTTTACGAGTCTTGCTTCTGTATATCGTGGTGGTGGTTGTGTGAAATGTTGATTAGGCTGGATATCTTCATTTGTTACAATCATACCTTCTTCAAGATGAGGTAAGAGACGGTCTTCTTCTTTCTTTCCGTCATCATTGCCTTCAATATAAACCTTCATAAAACCTGGAAATTTCATTTTCGATCCTGTTGCTCGAAAAATAACACCGTTATCATTAATATCTACGGTCATAGTATCTAAAACAGCAGGTGCCATACGACTAGACACCATTCTTTCCCAGATTAATTTATAAAGACGTAATTGATCTCTACTTAAATAAGTTTTCAACATTTTGGGATCTCGGAATACTGATGTAGGGCGAATTGCTTCATGAGCGTCTTGTGTCTTTTTATCTTTTTTTTCTTTGCGTTTCTCAGTTTGTAAATATTCAACCCCGAAATGTGTTTGTATATATTCGCTAGCTTCTAATTCAGCTGTTTCCGATATTCTCGTAGAATCTGTTCTCATATATGTAATTAATCCTACTGTGCCTTCTTTACCGATATCAATTCCTTCATAGAGCTGTTGGGCGATCATCATTGTTTTTTTTGCTCTAAAGTTTAACTTTCTAGCAGCCTCTTGCTGCAAGGAAGAAGTAGTAAATGGGAAAACAGGATTACGTTTACGTTCTTTCTTTTTAACACTTTCAACCTTAAAGATGTTCTTTAGTTTACTAAGAACTTCTTTAACTTGAGCTTCTGAATGCAATTCAGTTTTACTATGATCAAGGCCATAAAATTTAGCTTCAAAACTTTCAGTCTCCGATTTAAATGTCGCAACAATCGACCAATATTCTTCAGGAATGAAAGATTTTACTTCCTTTTCCCGATCAATAATCATTTTTACAGCAACAGATTGTACCCTTCCTGCACTCAAACCTTTTTTTACTTTTTTCCACAATAAAGGGCTTATATTGTAACCAACAAGACGGTCAAGAACACGTCTTGCTTGTTGCGCATCAACTAAATCCATATTGATTGGTCTTGGGGTATTAAACGCATCTTTAATTGCTTGCTTTGTAATTTCGTTGAATACGACTCGACAGTCTGAATTCTCGTCAATTTTTAAACTGTGCGCTAAGTGCCAAGCAATTGCTTCTCCTTCTCGGTCAGGGTCAGCTGCTAAGTATACTTTCTTCACTTTTTTTGCAGCGGCTTTTAATTCTTTTAAAATCGGCCCTTTGCCACGGATCGTAATATATTTAGGATGATATTTATTTTCAATGTCAACACCCATTTGACTTTTAGGTAAATCAATGACGTGTCCCATCGATGCTTTTACTGTATACTTTTTCCCTAAATATTTACCAATTGTTTTTGCTTTAGCGGGAGATTCAACGATTACTAAATAATCTGCCATTTTGTGTTTCCTCCCCCTTTAGAGGTATTTTAAAATCTTCCCTATTATTAACCACTATTTTGCTATTTGTCAAACATTAATAATGAAATAATCTTTTTTCATCTAAAAATAATATGTCAAAAACACGAGGAAATACGGGTTTTCAAAATTTGTCGAAAAATTTTAATCATTTTACATTTTCTTCACAAAACTTACGTCTATTATACTCTAAACTATTTCATTTAAAACATCATCACTGCATTTTGTCAACTTAGCTCCTTGTTGAATTAACCAATGTGTTCCTTCTGTCCGATCATCTAAAATTGAACCTGGAACAGCAAACACCTCTCTTCCTTGTTGCAAAGCTAGGTCGGCAGTAATTAATGACCCACTTCGTTTTCTCGCTTCAATAATTAATGTTCCTTTTGATAACCCACTAATAATTCTATTTCGCATTGGGAAAGTCCATTTTTGTGGTTGTTGATTTGGGAGAAATTCAGAAATAAGCAAATGATCTTTAGCAATAATTGAAGCTAAGTATTTATGACATTGGGGATAAATACTGTTAATACCTGATCCAAGGACTGCAATCGTTTTTCCTTGATTATTCATCGCAGTAGTATGGGCCCTTACATCAATACCTACTGCTAATCCACTTACAATTAACCATTTTGTGTCTAATAATGGCCGAACAATCTTTTCTAAACTCAAAAGTCCATTTTGTGAGGGATCTCTAGTGCCAATCACACTAATTTTCTTTTCATATGACAAGAGAGATACATCTCCTTTACAAAACAACACCCACGGTGGATCATAAATTTGTTTAAGTAATTTCGGGTAGATCGAGTCGAAAATTGTAACAATTTGTATATTATTTCGCCGGTAATATTCGACAAAATTTTTAGGTTTCTTTAAATCTTCGCTGAAATTTTCAGTTTGGTAGGGCTGCATTGAAAATGTTGCACGTAACTCTTCTTTGCAAAGAAGGTAGATTTTCTGTAAGGTCGGATCAAAATCAAAAAATTTTTTTATTGTTAACCATGTAATCCCTCGACAATGATATATATGAATTAATCTATCTCGTATTGTAAACATTATATCACCCTTTCATGAGAAAAGTGGAGTGCGCCTGTTTAGCGGCGACAAGCAAATGTTCTGGCAGTAAAAAGTGCGGTTTTTCACTTTTTATACTATCTAATATATTTTACTATTCGGTTGATAGTATAAGAAAAACTAAGGCTTTCGCTATTGGATGGCGAAAAGCCAAGTTTTTCTAATCTGACAGGTTATTTGACCTCGAGCCGCTGGCGCTCGAAACTAGACATTTAGAAAAGTGGAGTGCGCCTGCTTATATAAAAAACAGCTCAAAGCTGAGCTGTTTTCATGCTTATTATTTGTGAGTAATACATTTTTCTAACAAGTTGTTTTCTTCTAAAGCAGCTACTAATGTTTCACCCATAACAGCAGGAGTCGCAGCAACTTTCACTCCACAACTTTCAAGTGTTTTAATTTTTTCGGCTGCGGTACCTTTCCCCCCTGAAATAATTGCACCAGCATGCCCCATTCTCTTACCAGGTGGTGCAGTTTGACCACCAATAAAGCCGACAACAGGCTTCTTCATATTTGCTTTAATCCATTCTGCTGCTTCTTCCTCAGCTGTACCACCAATCTCGCCAATCATAATGACAGCATAAGTGTCATCATCTTCATTAAATAATTTTAAGACATCGATAAAGTTTGTTCCATTAACAGGGTCGCCACCAATACCAACAGCTGTTGACTGACCAATTCCTCTTGTCGACAATTGATGTACTGCTTCATATGTTAATGTTCCTGAACGGGAAACAACACCGACATGACCCTTTTTATGAATGTAACCAGGCATAATTCCAATTTTGCATTCTTCAGGAGTAATTACTCCTGGGCAGTTTGGTCCAATTAAACGAGTATTCTTTCCTTCCATATAACGTTTAACCTTCACCATATCTAAGACTGGAATTCCTTCTGTAATACAAATGACTAATTCTAAGTTTGCATCTACTGCCTCCATGATCGCATCTGCTGCGAATGCCGGTGGAACATAAACAACTGAAGCATTGGCATTGGTAGCTTTAACAGCATCATCAACAGTATTAAATACGGGAATTCCTTCAATTTCCGTACCACCTTTCCCAGGTGTTACACCACCTACTACATTCGTACCATATTCAATAGCTTGGATTGTATGAAAAATACCTGTTGCTCCTGTTATCCCTTGCACAATTAGTTTTGTATCTTTATTAATGAGGATACTCATCTTTTCTCCCGCCCTTCTATTTAACTAGAGATGCAATTTTTTCTGCTCCATCAGCCATTGAATCAGCAGAAGTTATATTCAAGCCAGATTCATCAAGAATTTTCTTTCCTAGCTCGACGTTTGTACCTTCAAGACGAACAACTAAAGGTAAATTTAAGCCAACTTGTTTTGTTGCTTCTACAACTCCGGCTGCAATTACATCACATTTCATAATTCCACCAAATATATTAACAAAAATTCCTTTTACTTTTGGATCTGAAAGAATGATTTTAAATGCTTCTGTTACTTTTTCAGTAGTAGCTCCGCCACCAACATCAAGGAAATTTGCAGGTTCACCTTGATAATGTTTAATAATATCCATTGTTGCCATCGCAAGGCCTGCACCATTTACCATGCAACCAATGTTCCCATCTAATGATATATAACTTAAATCAAACTTTGAAGCTTCAATTTCCTTTGGATCTTCTTCATCTAGATCTCGGTATGCAATTATATCTTTGTGACGATAAAGAGCATTTGAATCAAAATTAAATTTGGCATCTAATGCCATTACGCGCCCATCACCAGTAGTCACTAATGGGTTTATTTCGGCAATGGAACAATCTTTTTCAATAAATACATGATACAATCCGATCATAAACTTTACAGCTTGACCAACTAATTCTTTTGGAATGTTTATATTAAATGCCAATCTTCTTGCTTGAAACCCTTGTAATCCTACCGCAGGATCTACGATTTCTTTAAAGATTTTCTCAGGTGTTTTCTCAGCAACTTCCTCTATTTCAGTTCCACCTTCTTCAGATGCCATCATCACAACTCTGGAAGTCGTACGATCTAACACTAAACCGATGTAGTACTCCTTTTGGATGTCACAACCTTCTTCAATTAGTAGGCGTTTCACTTCTTTACCTTCAGGGCCAGTTTGGTGAGTGATTAACGTTTTACCTAAAATCTCACTTGCATATGTACGAACTTCTTCGAGACTTTTTGCTACTTTTACTCCGCCTGCTTTCCCTCTACCACCTGCATGAATTTGTGCTTTTACAACCGTTATCTTTGTACCTAATTCCTCAGCGGCTTTAACTGCTTCATCAACTGTAAATGCTACTTTTCCATTCGGAACACTTACACCGTACTTACGTAGGATTTCTTTCCCCTGATACTCGTGGATATTCATCGTCCATCCTCCTGTAATAGTTAAATTGATTAGAAAACCTTGACTTACCAGTTAATCCAAATAACACCCCCTGTGATAGGAAATGGTTACCCTTCCAAAGTAAGTGCTTACACACACTTTATCATGTTCGACAAAAAACTATTAATTCCTCTTTTTTCTAAAAAAGTTGCGAAATTTTTTGAAAAATAGGATTGCTTTTTTATTTTACTTTAGAAAAGTGCTCGGAGTTAGATCAGCTTACCAAGTTCAAAGTACAAAAAAAAAACAGGAATTTTATTTTCCCTGCTCTTTTTGACAAAATTAGATTTTTACCTATTATTCTTACCCATTATCTTTAATCTGATCTCTTTTCAGATTACCGTAACTAACATTCATTGTCGGATGCATAAACATTTGAAATGGATGTTCTTTTTTAGCACTTACCTCTTCACAATTTCCATCTTTAAAAAAGTCAAGTTGTTCTAAAGGAGAGTTTTCTGCTTGGGCCCAATGGTCTCCTGACATAACAGCAGGATCTATGTCAATACTCCAATTATCTAGGGGAGTTTTCGGATTTGGATCGAAGTTTCTTTGTTTTTTCATTATTTTCACCTTTTCCTGTCGGCTTTATCCGATTACTTTTCGTTGAAATCATTTCTCTTTATTTGAATTTAGTATTCCCAAGGGAAATGAATTTTACGAATTAATAGATATTTATCTGCCATCAAGATTTTTTGACGATCCTAATTGACTGTCTATCCGATAAACAAAGGCAAAAATTTCAGCTACTACCTCATATAACTGTTCTGGAATTGCTTCATTTATCTCCAACTGACTTAACAAGCCTACTAGGGTCGGATCTTCATGAAGTGGTACATGATGTTTTAATGCCTCTTTAATAATTTCATCAGCAACAAATCCTTTTCCTTTGGCTAATACCTTTGGAGCACAATCAGTTTCTCCATTATAAGTGAGGGCGACTGCTTGTTTTTTTTCCAATCCTTCTTTCATATTCTAATATCAACTCCTTGATACGGCTTTGGGGATTGATAATTCGTTGGACTTGCAAAAATGTGATTTTTACTATTGTTTTTTGGTTCTTGCTTTGTTTCGATCCATTTTACTGAAGTGAGCTGATAATTTTGTTCTAATAACGCTTGTTTTAAATAAGGTTGGAGAGTAGTGATTAAGTTTGCAGGCTTTTTTTGCTCATTTATAATATGAAGTGACACAATTCGACTCTGAATTTGAACATCGATTATCGTATCATTTAAATTTTGCAAATTTAAATAAAACAAAATTCGACAATGGTCAGGGCTTAACTTTCCGTTTTTATCTTTTTTCCCTTCCCATTGAAGGGTTAAATCTGTCTCTTTCCCAAATAATTTAACTGGTATCATCACTACATAATTTGCAATTGGCCCCTCTTGAGAAGTAGAGAGCAATTGTTGACCGGTAATCCGTTCCATAATCGTTTCAATTTTTTCTTGAATGTTACGTGGCAGTTGTAATTGTTGTGACTTAAATAGTAATAATTTAAGTTGATTTAGGGGACTCTCACTTTTCTGATTCGGTTGTTGCATCAACTGTAAGACGTCCCGTTCATGTTGATAGCCGATTCGCATAATTAATGAAGCTAATTGCTTTGAAAGTGGTTTTTCAGGTTCGTCTACTTTTAGATCTGCATCTTTTAACAACGTTTCAAGAAACTGCTTTAATTCGACAATTATTGGTTCTTTGGGATCAGTTACTGAATCTTTTAGCTTAATATCAGAATAATTAGGATTAAATGATTGTAGCGACGATAACAGTTCCTGAAGCGGATCAATTAATCCATGACCATTTATAACACTATTTATCGCTGAAAAAGTCTCAGGGGTAATCGGGATATTTCGTTCCACAAGAAACTTTAAATTTGCTAATCCTTGATCATTGGTAATCCCTACAGTTTGTAATGTTTCAGTACCGCTCAGTACATGTTCTCGGGTAAATGGAAGCCCTTCTTTTGCAAAGTAACGAAAAACTAAATCGTTTAGTTTTGAATGATTTATTCCTAATTGTCTTAAAACATTTTCGCTTTCACGAGCTAAATTTTTTTCAGCTCGATCAACCCCTTCAATCACTTTTAAAACAGGGATCCCTTCTCCCGGTTGAACTTGTAACCAAGACCGATTTCCAACAGTTAGCGGTGCATCCAGTTTGGCAGTCAATGTCAGCCCACCTAATTGTAATGTTGCCAATTGACCTGGGTATAATTTGATAATTTTCCCATTAAAAATTTGGCCTGGAGTTAAAGTGATTGTTTTAGAAGAAGTTGGATCAATTCTACTAAGGATAGTTTGCACTAAATTTGTTTGAAACACCATTTCACCACCTTTATTGAAAAAAGAGATAGAATTACAGTCTATTAATTTAACGACAGTTATGCTTTTTCTTGACAACGATTGCGTATCGGTGCAAATGATCGTCGGTGTTCATGACATATTCCATAATGATCAATGGCTGCCAAATGTTCGACAGTTCCATACCCCATATGTTTTCCAAAACCATAATTAGGGAATTTATCAGCGAGCTTCTCCATATATTGATCTCTAGTCACTTTCGCGATGATCGAACTAGCTGCAATTGAAATACTTTTGCTATCACCTTTAATTATCGCCATCTGCGGAATTGGTAAGGAAAGTTGCATCGCATCAATTAATAAATAATCTGGTGTTATCTTTAAACTAGCAATTGCTTTTTGCATAGCTAGTTTAGAAGCTTGATAAATATTTATTCGATCAATATCAGCCGCAGAGACAATTCCAATCCCAATCGAAACTGCTTCTCGATTAATAATTTCAAAAAAGGCTTCACGGTTTTTTTTGGTCACTTTTTTTGAATCATTCAAACCTAATAACTGAAAATTATCCGGTAAAATAACTGCACTAGCTACAACCGGACCTGCTAAAGGGCCCCTGCCAACTTCATCAACACCTGCAATTAATGCAAAGCCTTGCTCTTTCTTCATTCGTTCATAATGTAACATCTCTTCGAATGTATCTATTAACTGTGCTTGTTTCTTTTGCAAAGCTTCCCATTTTGCAAATACTTTTTGTACTCCTCTTCTCTCATCACTTTTTACTATTTGTAAAAATTCTTGATCTATATGGCTATTCTCTTGTAACTTACTCTCAATTTCTTTCACTGACAACTTCACGTTTTTCCACTACCTATTCATTAAATTTTTCTATTTTTATGTATTATCGACCTAATCTCCAGTTTTGTTAAGAAATAAAGAAAACTTGACACAGCCAAGCCTTTTGGCGCCGGCTGTGCCTTAGTTGCACTTATACTTAAAACTTAAAATTTTTCACGACGTCGAATAAACATCTTTGTTAAAAATTTATACTCTCTTAACGTAAAAAAAAGGCACACACTAATGTATACCTTTTTTACTCAGGTTTTTCTAAGGTAATTTTACCAATTTTACAAGAGCGAAACTCGCGCAAAATTAACTCTGCTGTTTTATCATAGTCAATTAAGCCTCCGCTCATTAATAGGCCACGACTTTTGCCAATCGCATCAAATAATTCGACAATATCGTCAGGAAGTTCTGTAAGTTTATAGCGCTCCATTAATGGCTTTGGATACGCTTCATTTAAAAATTTCAGCAAAAACACAGCGACATCTTGAAAATCTAGAATTTCATCCTTAATTGCACCGGTTGCGGCAAGGCGCAACCCAACTACTTGATCTTCAAACTTTGGCCAAAGAATTCCTGGCGTATCTAATAACTCTAATTGATCTCCTACTTTAATCCATTGTTGTTGCTTCGTAATTCCTGGACGATCGCCTGTTTTGGTAATCCTTTTTTTGGCTAAACGATTGATCAAGGTTGATTTACCGACATTTGGAATACCTAAAATTAACGCCCGAATAGCTCTTGGTTTCATACCTTTTTCTTTTCGTTTTTCTAATAAATCAACTGCTAGCTCTTTTGCTAAAGTGGGGATTTTTTCCGTACCTTTCCCTGTTTGAGAGTCAATTGCTAGTACTTTATATCCTTTTCCTAGAAAATAACGACTCCATTGTTCAGTTATTATAGGATCAGCTAAGTCGGCTTTATTTAAAAGAATCAAGCGTGGTTTATGGCTAACTAGTTCATCAATCAAAGGATTTCTTGAAGAAAGAGGAACCCTTGCATCTATTAATTCAAAAACAACGTCAATTTGTTTTAATTTTTCTGTTACCTCACGACGTGCTTTTGCCATATGTCCAGGAAACCATTGTATCGTCGTCATCACAACACCTACTTTGCTATTCTAATTTCTGAAAATGGCCAAAAAACAATGTCGGCATTCCCTACTACACGTTCAAAAGGAATAAAACCAATATGCCGACTATCTTTACTATGTTGGCGATTATCACCTAAAACAAATAAATTCCCCTCTGGAACAGCATCATAACCGGTATAATCTTTCAACGTAAAGTCACCAGTTAACGGCAAACTAAGCGCATTCTTTTGATATTCGGCTAAATAAGGTTCATCAACAGGTTTGCCATTGATATATAGGATGTCATTTTTATAAGCAATTGAGTCACCAGGTAAGCCAATCACCCGTTTAATGTAATCCTTTTCTTCGGTAGCATGGAAAACTATGATATCAAAACGCTCTGGTTTCCCAATTGTATAGCCAATTTTGTTTACGATTAAGCGATTGTTATCTTGTAATGTTGGCATCATGGATTCGCCGTCAACAACAATCGGGGCAAATAAAAAATAACGGATGACAATAGCAAGGATTAATGCAATAATAATAGCTTTTAACCATTCCCAAGATTCACCTTTAATGTTTGACATATATGTATCCCCCAGTATTCCAGATTACTATCGTTATTATTATATCGTACCTGCTGTATTCAGCAAACATCACAAAAAGCTTAGTTGAAAAAAGGAGCTTGAAAACCAAGCTCCTTTTTTACTAATTGATTATCGAATTTCTTTAATACGAGCCGCTTTTCCACGAAGTGCGCGTAAGTAGTACAGTTTAGCACGACGTACTTTACCACGACGCATTACTTCGATCTTATCGATCTTCGGCGAGTGTAATGGGAATGTACGTTCAACACCTACACCGTAAGAAACCTTACGTGCAGTGAAAGTTTCACTAATACCAGATCCACGACGCTTAATGATGACCCCTTCAAAAACCTGAATACGCTCACGAGTTCCCTCGATAACTTTTACGTGTACACGTACAGTATCTCCAGGACGGAAAGCTGGGATATCTGTTCTTAATTGAGCTTTAGTAACTTCCTGAATAATGTTGTTCATCGTATCGTTCCCTCCTTCCCTAACAGATGCTCATACAAGAAATGATATGTAGCGGAACATCTTGATACTGGCATCAGCCATTGTTTTGCTTTTACTTTAATTTTTAACAACGTTAAAATTTTCTTAAAGTACAAAGAATATAATAACATAACCTTTAATCAGTTACAAGATTAGCATCTATTTTTTACAAATTCTCTTCTTCATAAGTTTTAAGCCAGGCTTTTTCACATTCAGATAATTCCCGATTTTGCAAAAGATCTGGCCTTCGTTTATATGTCCTTTTTATAGCTTCTTGGTGACGCCATTCACTAATATTCTTATGATGACCCGATAAAAGGACATCTGGAACTTTTAACCCCCGAAAATCAGCAGGTCTTGTATAATGAGGATATTCTAATAATCCGGTACTAAAGGAATCCGTGATTGCAGAAGTTTCATTTCCTAGAACACCTTTTAAGAGCCTTGTTACACTATCAATAATAACCATTGCCCCTAATTCTCCACCTGTCAAAACATAGTCACCAATCGAAATTTCATCTGTAACTAATTGCTCGCGAATTCGTTCATCATACCCTTCATAGTGCCCACAAATAAAGATAAGGTGGTCACACTGCGCTAATTGTTCCGCTTTTTTTTGTGTATAGCGTTCACCCTGGGGACATAATAAAATAATCCGCTTGTTTTGACTTTTCACTTTCGAAAGATCAGCGATCGCATCAAAAATTGGTTGGGGAGCTAGTACCATTCCACCGCCACCACCATAAGGATAATCATCTACACGTTGATGTTTATCTTTTGAGTAAGAGCGAAAATCCATAACCTGATAAGAAACCAACTTTTTCTCGGCAGCTTTCTTCAAAATTGAACTTCCAAGTACTCCTGAAAACATTTCTGGAAATAACGTTAAGATATCATAACGCATCATTACTCAAGTCCGTCCATTAAATGTATGATCACTTTTTGCTCAGAGATATCGACTGCTTTTACCACTTGCTCTATGTATGGAATAAGCAAGTCTCGCCCCCCGTTTTTTCGTTGAACTACCCAAACATCATTTGCACCTGTAGCAAGAATTTCTTTAATTTTTCCTAAGATTTCACCTTCGTCAGTAACAACAGTGCAACCAATAATTTCATGGTAGTAATATTCAGATTCATCCAATTGCGAAAGTTGCTCCTCATTAACTTGTAATATTCCACCTTTAAAGGGGATTACCTCATTTATATTTCTGTAATTTTCAAAAGTTAATAAATCAAAATTTTTGTGTTGCCGGTGACTAGTTACTATTAAGCGTATTTTTTCCGGTAAATCTTTATGTTCAAGATAAAGTATTGATCCAATTTGAAACCGTTCATCGGGAAAGTCAGTCGTCGCAATTACTCTTACCTCTCCTCTAACACCATGAGTATTTACCACTTTCCCTACATTAAACCACTTTGTCATTTGCTTTGACTACCTCCTTCACGAATTTCGACAACAATCCCATCTTTAACGATAATTTCTGTTCCATGTAAGTGTGAATGCCAATTATCACCTACGTTTAATTCATATAAACAATCAATCGTTTGTTCTTTCATTTCTGTTCCAACTTCTAGTTCTTTTAGTTGACTTATTTGAAAATCAATCATTTTTCCTTTATCATTCCGCTCTTTTATTTCTTTATGAAATGAAGACTTAAGGGCGTTTTGGTAGTCATAATTGTTTTTGCTAGCTTTAAGTTTTTTATGTAATTGAAACTCTAATTGTTTAATTTCTTTTTCAATTTGTTTCTTTTGTTTCAAAAGTTCTTCTGTTATCAATTGCTTCCGTTTTTCTGTTAAAACTTGTTTGACAACAACTTTCTTAATTACTTTCATCTTACACCCCATTTATAGATCAATCATTGAAATAAATGAACATTCTCAATTAATTTTACCATACTTTTCAAGGAAGAAAAAACTAGAAAAGCGCAGAGCTAGACAGCTTACCAAATTCAAAAATCATCTTATCTTTTAAAGTAATCTCAGCTTCGACTATCAACCGATTCTGATAGTATAACTAAAAAAGGCAGAGGTTATCCTCTTGCCTTTTTATCAAGTGTAAATGCTCAGCTTATAAAATTTCTAAATTTATTCGCTTTTTATGATTTGCTCCAGCTGCATAAACAACCGAGCGTATCGCTTTCGCAATTCGTCCTTGCTTGCCAATCACTTTTCCCATATCTGAGGCATGGACTGAAAGTTGTAAAGTCAAGGACTGCTCGTGTTCAACTTCAGTTACACGAACGTCTTCGGGATGATCAACAAGAGCTTTGGCAATTGTTTCAACTAACTCTTTCATTATTATCATACCCCTTAAACTTAACTCCAGCCATTTACACAGCCAGAGTTTTTGTTTGTTAAGTTATTACTTCCCGTTTTTAGTATTGTGTAACTTTTCCATTAAACCAGCATTTGAGAAAAGATTACGAACTGTGTCAGAAGGCTTAGCGCCATCAAGCATCCATTTTAATGCTTTTTCCTCGTTAACCTTAAATTCAATCGGATTAACTAACGGATTGTATGTGCCAATTTCCTCGATAAAGCGACCGTCACGTGGTGCACTTGAACTAGCAACTACTACTCTGTAAAATGGAGCTTTCTTTGAACCCATACGTTTTAAACGAATTTTTACTGCCATCTATATTTCACCTCCAAAATTAATTCACACAATAAGGTATATTATCATAAAACTTACTAGTTGAAAACTAGTAAAGCAAAAAAACTTTACATAAACGGGAATTTAAACTTCCCTTTCTTCTTGCCTTTTGTTGTCATATTAGACATTTGTTTCATCATTTTTTTCATTTCATCAAATTGCTTAATAAGACGATTCACTTCTTGAATTGAAGTTCCGCTACCTTTAGCAATTCTTTTTTTACGACTTCCATTTAAGATCGTAGGGTCTTCTTTTTCTTTTTTGGTCATCGACCGAACAATTGCTTCAATATGACTAATTTGTTTTTCGTCTACCTGAACATTTTTTAAACCTTTCATTTTGTTAATGCCAGGCATCATATTCAACAATTCATCAAGTGGACCCATATTTCGAACTTGGGCGAGTTGTTCGAGAAAATCATCAAACGTTATATCTGCAGTCCGCATTTTCTTTTCAAGTTCGCGTGCCTTTTCTTCATCAAAGTTAGATTGGGCCTTCTCAATAAGTGTGAGAACATCTCCCATCCCGAGAATTCTTGATGCCATCCGGTCAGGATGAAACGGCTCTAACGCATCCAATTTCTCACCCATACCCGCAAACTTAATTGGTGTATTTGTTACAGCTTTCACTGATAGGGCTGCGCCACCGCGGGTATCCCCGTCTAATTTCGTCAATACCACACCAGTTAGCTGTAATTGCTCATTAAAGCTTTCAGCTACATTTACAGCATCCTGTCCTGTCATTGCATCAACAACAAGCAAAATTTCATCAGGATTTACAGCTGCTTTGATTTGTTGTAACTCTCCCATTAATGATTCATCAATATGTAAACGACCGGCAGTATCAATGAGAACATAATCAAGATGATCTTCTTTTGCTTTGGCAATCGCTTGCTTGGCAATCTCAACCGGACTGACACGATCACCAAGTGAAAAAACTGGCATATTTAACTGATTTCCTAACGTTTCGAGTTGCTTTATTGCTGCTGGACGATAAATATCAGCGGCAACAAGCAAAGGGTTACGATTATGATTTTTCCTTAGATGGTTTGCTAACTTTCCAGTTGTTGTTGTTTTCCCAGCCCCTTGCAATCCTACCATCATCACAATCGTTGGTGGCTTTTTGGAAACAGCAATTTTGCTTTGCTCTCCACCCATTAATTTAGTAAGTTCTTCATTAACTACTTTAATAACTTGTTGCCCAGGTGTAAGACTTTTTAACACTTCTTGCCCTACAGCTCGTTCTTTTACATTCGCTATAAAATCTTTGACAACTTTAAAGTTAACGTCTGCTTCAAGTAACGCTAGCCGAACTTCACGCATCATCGCTGTTACATCTGCTTCAGTTACTTTCCCTTTTCCTCTAATTTTATTTAACGTATTTTGTAAGCGTTCAGCTAAGCCTTCAAATGCCATGTTTGTCGCCTCCTAATCTAACCTCTCAAGAGAATCGACGATTACTAAAATAGATTCTGTTGTTGCCTCTTTCTCTATCGCCGTTTTTAATTTTTGAATAAGTTTTGCTCGCTCATCGAATTTTGAAAAAAGCTTTAGCTTTGCTTCATATTCTTCAAGCATGGTTTCAGTTCTTTTAATATTATCGTAAACGGCTTGACGACTAACTTTAAATTCTTCAGCAATTTCACCTAAGGACCAATCATCAAGGTAATACAATTGCATGTATTGTCGCTGTTTCGTTGTTAGTAAGCTTTGATAAAAATCATATAAATAATTCATTCGCAGCGTTTTTTCTAACACGAAAAAACCTCCCTTGTTAAGTGAAATCCCTTTACGAGTATTAATAATACATGAACTGAAAAATAGTGTCAAGTTTTTTTCTTAACACTATTCAATTTCTGTATTTTCTAGCATTTCGGAAAACAATCCATAAACAAATTGTTCGGCATCAAACTCTTGAAGATCGTCGACTTTTTCGCCTAAGCCAACAAATTTTACAGGAATGTCTAATTCATGGCGAATTGCTAAAACAATTCCTCCTTTAGCAGTCCCATCTAATTTTGTTAAGACAATCCCCGTTACATCTGTTGCAACTCCAAACGTTTTTGCTTGTGACATTGCATTTTGACCAGTTGTAGCGTCAAGAACTAGCAAAACTTCATGGGGGGCATTTGGGATTTCACGTTGAATGACTCGCTTCACTTTTTCCAGCTCATTCATTAAATTGACTTTATTTTGCAAACGACCGGCTGTATCACATAAAAGAACGTCAACACCACGAGATTGAGCTGCTTTTATTGCGTCAAACATCACAGCAGCTGGATCAGAGCCCGACTGTTGTTTAATGACATCTACACCAACGCGTTCTCCCCATACTTCTAACTGTTCAATTGCTCCAGCTCGGAATGTATCTCCTGCTGCTAATAGAACAGACTTTCCTTCTTTTTTTAACTTGTTCGCCAATTTGCCGATCGTCGTTGTTTTTCCGACGCCGTTAACCCCAACAAACAAGATAACAGTCATTCCATCGTCTTGCAGATTTAGTTTTGAATCTTCCTCACTTTTTTGTAATAACTCGGCAAGTTTTTCGGAAATCACTGGTTGAAGTTGGACTGAATCTTTGATATTACGCCTTCTTGCTTCATCCTTTAAGTCATCAATAAGTTCCATAACTGTAGTTACACCAACATCAGCACCAATTAAGATTTCTTCTAATTCTTCAAAAAACTCTTCATCAACACGTCGATAGTTTTTAACAAGATCATTCATTTTTCCGACAAATGTATCTCTCGTCTTTGTTAAGCCTTCTTTAAACTTTTCAGTGACGGTTTCTGTTTGTTTCGTAATTTTTTCTTTTAACTTTTTAAAAAAATTCAAATTCATTTCCTCCTTTAACTAGTTTTGCATTTGTCAAAGTCTCCCTTTTTCCTACTCTACCAATATGCTACCTAATTAGCAATTAATTGTGGTGCTTCTTCTAGGCGTACGGAAACTAGTTTGGAAACTCCTGACTCTTGCATCGTAACTCCGTAAAGAACGTCAGCTTCTTCCATCGTTCCTTTGCGATGGGTAACAACGATAAACTGCGTTTCATTACTAAAATCTTTTAAGAAACTAGCAAACCTAAAGACATTTGCTTCATCCAGAGCTGCTTCCACCTCATCTAATACGCAAAAAGGGACGGGTCGTACTTTCAAGATGGCAAAAAGTAACGCGATCGCCGTTAAAGCCCGTTCACCACCTGACAACAACGCAAGATTTTGTAGTTTTTTCCCAGGTGGTTGAGCGATTATTTCAACTCCAGTGGTTAATACGTTTTCTGGGTCACTTAAAATCAGTTCTGCTTTCCCACCAGCAAATAGTTGTTGAAATACAAGCTGAAATTGCCCACTTATTTGCAAGAATGTTGCTTTAAAACGCGAAGACATCTCAGCATCCATTTCTGCAATCACCCGATAAAGTGTTTCCTTTGCTGTTTGTAAATCTTCTTTTTGTTCAGTTAAAAAATTCAAACGCTCAGAGATACGATTATATTCTTCAATTGCCCCGATATTTACAGTCCCTAATTCTTCGATCGCTAATTTAATCAGCTTTACTTTTGTTTTTGCTTCATTGACTGAGATTGCCAGAGGATAATTCGCTTTAGCCAACTCAAAACTAATCTTAAAATTACTTGAAAGCCTTTGTAAACGATTTTCTAGTTCGACATCTAGTCGATTAACCTTTACTTCTTCAGTTTGCAGATAGTCTAATAATTGTCTTTGCTTTCGTTTATATTCTTTTACTTCTTTTTCTAAGTCTTCCGAGGTTGTTAACAATAATAACCGTTCTTTGCGGCGCTCTTGAATCAAAGTTAAGGTTCGTTCTTTTTCATGACGTTTTTGCTCAATCATCTTATCGAGAGAATCTTCACCTGAATAAGAATTATCCATCTCTTGCTCTAGCAACCAGTATTCCTCTTCGGCTTCGTTCCATTCTTTTTTTAGACGATCTTTTTCACGAATGATTGTTTGGACACGTTCATGTTGATTTCGATATTGTTCCTCTTCTTTTGCTACTTGAACTTTTAATTCTGTAATAGTTTCTGTTAGCATTTCTTTAGAAGTTTGCTGTCGTTTTTTCTTTTCAGTTAAACTTTGAACTTGGTGGTCTAGCTTAGCTTTTAATATTGTTGCATCAGAAAGTTTCACTGTTAGATTTTGCAGCTTTTCTTTCAATGTTTTTTCTTCTAATTGATAAATAGCTTTTTCTTGATCATAAATAGAAAGTTGTTCGTTGACATTTTTTCTTTCAAATTCAACTTCCCTGAGCCGTGCTTTTAATTCATGCTCATCTTTCTTAATGAACTCTCCTTGTTTTCGTAGTTCACTTTGCTGGCTTTCTTTGTTTTTTATTTCGTGTTTTAACTCTTTTACCTTTAACTCGATAAGATTAGTTTGCTCGATTGTCTTAACTAGTTTACCATTTAACTCTTCTACTTCACGTTGGCGCCCAAGCAACGGAGTTCCTTTTTGTTTAACACTCCCTCCACTCATCGAACCACCGGGATTAACAACATCGCCTTCAAGGGTAACAATTCGATTTTTATATTGCAAAAGCTTTGCTAAGTGATTTGCTCCTTCTAAGTCTTTGGCAATGACAACATAACCTAATAAACTGGAAATTATCGCTTGATACTTTTTGTCAAAGTGAACTAAATCGATGGCGATTCCAACGAAAGCTGGATGACTTTGTAACATTTCTTTATCGTCAATAGACATTTCTCGCCCTTTTATGACGGTCATTGGTAAAAAAGTAGCTCTTCCAAAACGCTGCGTTTTTAAAAACTCAATCGCACGTCTTCCGTGCTCTTCAGTAGCAACTACGATGTACTGCATTGCCCCCCCTAAAGCTGTCTCTATGGCTAGTTCTATCTTTTTCGGGACTGTAATTAGCTCCGCAACAGCACCTTCAATTCCTTTTAATGTCACATCTCTTGCCTTCAAAATTTCCTTAACACCTTGAAAAAAACCAGCAAAGTCAGCTTGCATTTCTTCTAAAACTTCTTTTTTAGACTTTATTTGTTGTAAATGACCAAATGCTTGATATAATTGCTTTTCTTGCTGTTTGTAATCAGCAATTAGCTTCTCTAATGCTTGCTGCTCTTGAAGTAAAAAATCATGATGCTCATCTAATTCTTTTCCCTTTTGTGAAAGTTCTTCCCTTAAACTAGTTTCAGTTGCTTTGATTGCTTCTCTTTTTTCGACTAACGTCTCATTATTCTTATCTAAATGTTCAATTTTATGTTTTCGTTGCCTTAATTGGTCTTCTAAATTTCTAGTCTCATTACGAATAGTGGCTTGTTCATTTAAGACTTCAATGTAATCTGCTTTTAGGCGTTCCAATTCTATATCAAGGTCTTCTTCTAAAGAAACAAATAATTTTGTTTCTTCCTCCAAGCGTTTTTTAGATTCATTAAGTTTTTTGTTAAACAACCGTTGTTTCTCAAGTTCGTTTTTTAATGAGTTTTCAATTTGTTGTTTGCTAGTTATTAAAAGGTTTCTTTTGTTTACAAGAGCTTCTTTTGTTTTATGATGATTTTTCTTTCTTTCCTTTAATACTTCTTTTTGGCCTTCTGTTTTTTCAAGTTGCTCACTTGTTGTAAGCAGAATTTCTTGAAGATCATTAATTGATACATCTAGAGTTTCGATCTTCGCCTTCAATTCTTCCACTTTTGCTTCTTCCACTTTTAGCTGTGAAGAAAAATGTAAATGTTCTTCACTAAGTTGTTGAACTTGCTTTTTTTGCCGATCCCAATTTTTATGTAGTTCTTCGATTTCTACTGCTAATAAACCTACTTCAATCTTTTCCAATTCTGATTTTTTATCTAGAAAATCTTTGGCAATTGAAGCTTGTTGTTTTAAAGGTTCAACTTGGCTGGCTAATTCATGTAAAATATCCTCGACACGGACCAAGTTTTCCTCCGTTTCGCTTAACTTTTTTTCTGCCTTCACTTTTCTCGTCTTATATTTTAGTACTCCTGCTGCTTCTTCAAATATAACGCGGCGTTCTTCAGATTTACTACTTAAAATTTCTTCAATTTTTCCTTGGCCAATAATCGAATATGCTTCCCTTCCTAATCCAGTATCCATGAACAGCTCATGTATGTCTTTCAGACGGCAGCTTTGTTTATTTATGTAATATTCACTTTCACCTGAGCGATAGACTCGTCTCGTAACACTAACTTCATTATAATCAATCGCCAAATATTGATCTTCATTATTTAAGGTTAATGTTAATTCAGCAAAATTTAATGGTTTTCTCGTATCACTTCCAGCAAAAATGATATCTTCCATCTTTGCGCCGCGGAGTGATTTTGCTGACTGCTCCCCTAATACCCAACGAATCCCATCTGAAATATTACTTTTACCACTTCCATTTGGACCAACTACGGCAGTAACACCTGGAACAAAATCGATTGATGTTCGTTCTGCAAAGGACTTAAAACCAACGATATCTAATCTTTTGAGGAACATACCTTCACCCCATAAACAATTTTAGTAAACTCATGTTGTAGTTAATAAGAAAAGCGTAGAGCGCCCGCCTAGCGGCGACAAGCAAATGTTCTGGCAGGAAAAAGTGCGCTTTTTCACTTTTTATCTGACAGGTTATTTGACCTCGAGCCGCTGGCGCTCGGAGCTAGACAGTATTCAAAGTTCAAAAATTATATACTTTAACGTATAAGAAAAGCGCAAAAGAAATTCCTTTGCACTTTTCTTACTTCTCCATTAATTTTTGTAATGCTTTTTGAGCAGCTTGTTGTTCTGCTTCTTTTTTTGAGCGACCAATTCCCAAACCTAATGTTTCATTGTTTAAAATAACTTCCGATACAAACTCACGTGCATGAGCAGGACCGCGCTCTTGGACAATTTGGTATTGAATGGCTCCGAGCCCATCTCGTTGAATAAATTCTTGTAGTTGACTCTTAAAATCCATCATATGAGAAAAAGCACCTTCATCAATTTTAGGATAAATCGTTTGGCTTAAAAAGTAAAATACGGCTTCTAGTCCTTGATCTAAAAATAAAGCTCCGACAAATGATTCGAAAACATCAGCAAGTAAGGCTGGACGTTCTCTACCTCCTGTCATTTCCTCACCTTTTCCAAGAAGGACAATTCCACCAAAATCTAAATCGATTGCAAATTTCGCCAATGATGGTTCACAAACAATGGCAGCTCTTAGCTTTGTCATTTCTCCTTCACTCATTGTCTCGAACTTTTTATACAAGTACTGAGAGACAGCTAATTCTAAAACGGCATCTCCTAAAAATTCTAACCGTTCATTGTCTTGGAACGGACGAATGCGATGCTCATTCACATAGGATGAATGGGTAAATGCTTGAATTACTAGTTTTTCATTTCGAAACGGAAGTTCTAATTTATCAAGAAGCTTTTCAAATTTCACACTTTGAGCAGGTGTTAATTGAATCCGTTTTTCAGTTCGTTTAGACATCCGTCTGCGGATTTTCCTTGAAGATTGTTGCATATTAACCTCCAAAACCTTTCAATACATAGATTATTAGAAGAATTTAGCTTATTACTAAATTAAGGATGTACTATTATTTTGTTTTATAATAGTGAACTTTTTACGCTCATGAGTCAAAAATATTGAATAAAATGATAGGAAGATGATTTAAAGCTACGAACTTAGTCATAGTTTAAATCATCTTCATAATACCTTACTGATTGTTGTTTATGTAATTAACAACATCTTGAACAGTAGCAATTTTTTCTGCATCTTCATCAGAAATTTCTAAATCGAACTCATCTTCAAGTTCCATTACTAGCTCAACGACATCAAGAGAATCTGCTCCTAAATCTTCTTTGAAAGTTGCTTCTAGTTTTACTTCTGCTTCGTCAACTCCAAGACGATCTACGATGATTTTAGTAATACGTGATAATACGTCTGCCATAAGGTCACCTCCTCTCAAGTATTCAAAACCTATTACAACATTATAGGCTAAAATGCTAGGATTAACAATTTTTTCTTATACATTAAGAAAAGCGCAGTGCGCTTCTGCAACTTTTACATATACATACCACCATCGACATGTAATGTTTGACCAGTCATATAATTTGCGTCATCACTTACAAGGAACTTAACTACAGAAGCAATATCTTCTGCCTTACCTAATTTTGCAAGTGGAATTTGTTTTAATAATTCTTGTTTAAGCTCATCTGACAATTCATCAGTCATATCGGTTTCTATGAAACCAGGAGCAACTGTATTTACATTAATATTACGGTTTGCAAGTTCACGTGCTAATGTTTTCGTTAGGCCAATTACACCAGCTTTTGCAGCAACATAATTAGCTTGACCAGCATTTCCTAATACACCAACTACAGATGAAATATTAACAATTCTGCCATAACGTTGTTTCATCATTTGTCTTGTTACTGCTTTTGAACAATTAAAGACTCCTTTTAAATTTGTATTAATCACAGCGTCCCAATCGTCTTCCTTCATTCTCATGAGAAGACCATCACGAGTTATTCCTGCATTATTAATTAAAATATGTAGGGAACCAAAAGTTTCTATCGTTTCATTAACCATTGACGCAACCTCATCAGCATTTGCAACATTTGCTTGTATAGCAATTGCCTCCGATCCTAGTGCTTTAATTTCTGCAACAACTTGTTCTGCTTTTACAGCATTTCCTGCAAAGTTTACAGCAACTTTTGCCCCATGTCTAGCTAATTCTATGGCAATTGCCCTTCCAATTCCACGCGATGCCCCTGTTACTAGAGCAACTTTTCCTTTTAACATTTAAGAATTGCCTCCTTTTAAACCTTCAACGGCTTTTGTCAACGTTTCACCGTCATTTATCGCAAATACATTTACTTTTCGATTTACTTTTTTGACAAGTCCTGACAGAACACTTCCCGGACCTATTTCCACAAAAGTATCAACACCTTTATTAAGTAAATAATTAACTGTATCTTCCCATAAAACTGGAGAATATACTTGTTCAATTAAATGTTGTTTAATTGTTTCACCTGATGTGACTTCTGTTGCTAAAACATTGACAATAACCGGAGTTTTTGCATCGGTGATATTAATTGTCTCTAAAACTTCGGCAAGTTTTTCTGCTGCTGGTTTCATTAACGATGAATGAAATGGGCCACTTACTTGTAAAGGAATAACTCTTTTTGCCCCTTTTTCTTTCGCAACCTGTCCAGCTTCAGCAACCCCTTCTTTTGAACCGGAAATAACGATTTGACCTGGACAATTTAAGTTGGCTAATTCAACTACATGTCCAGATAATGTAATTTCTTCGGTAATTTCTTTTAACAATTCTCGTTCCATGCCAAGAACTGCAGCCATGGCACCAAGACCCGCTGGAACAGCTTCCTCCATAAATGTTCCACGTTTTCTAACAGCATAAACTGCATCCTCAAAGGAAATTGCTTCGGCAGCGACAAGCGCACTATATTCGCCTAAGCTATGTCCAGCAACATAATCTGCTGAAATTCCAGCCGTTTTAAAAGCCTCTAAAATTGCGACGCTCGTCGTTAGTAAAGCTGGTTGTGTATTTGTTGTTAATGTTAATTCTGATTCAGGTCCTTCAAAAATCATTTTTGAAAGGCTTGTTTCAAGATGCTCATCTGCTCGTTTGAAAATTGCTGCAACTGTCTCATTTTGCTCGGCTAGTGCCTTACCCATACCAACCGCTTGCGATCCTTGCCCTGGAAATAAAAAGGCGATTTTACCCATTTTTACATCCTCCTTGTTTAAATCTTCTTTTGCATTACCTCTGTTTTAATCGTTTCAACAACCTGCTCGTTAACCATTACCCTTGTTTGTCTAATTGTATTGAAAATAGCCGTTTCATTTGAAGAGCCGTGAGCTTTAATAACGGGTGCTTGTAAGCCAAAAAGTCCTGCACCACCGTACTCAGTATAATCCATTTGCGTTTTAATTTTCATAAAACTTGGCTTTAACAGCCCTGCGGCCAATTTATTAAAAAATGTACTTGTCAGTTCTTTTTTAATTAACGCAAACAACGAAAGAGCTGTTCCTTCAGCTGTTTTTAACACAACATTTCCTGAAAAACCATCACAAACAACTACATCTGCGACACCTTCCAATAAATCTCTTGCCTCAATATTGCCAATAAAATTAAGCGATGCTGCTTTTAACATTGTAAAGGCTTGTTTTGTTAATTCTGTGCCTTTATCATCTTCTGTTCCTACATTCAAAAGCCCCACTTTTGGGTTTTGAATATTTCTGACTTTTTGCATATAAATACTTCCCATTATCCCATAATGAAGGAGATGTTCTGGCTTAGCATCCATATTTGCTCCAGCATCAATTAATAAAAACCCATCACCTGAAAGTGTAGGTAGAATAGGGGCTAATGCCGGACGTTCAATTCCAGAAATACGTCCAACGATAAAAATCCCACCTGCCATTAAAGCCCCTGTATTACCTGCAGAAATACAAGCATCTGCCCGACCTTCTTTTACTTCTTTAATAGCTAAAACCATTGATGAATTTTTTTTGCGACGAATAGCTGTAACAGGAGAATCGGTGG
Source organism: Anaerobacillus sp. (assembly GCA_036676095.1). Classification (GTDB taxonomy): domain Bacteria; phylum Bacillota; class Bacilli; order Bacillales; family Anaerobacillaceae; genus Anaerobacillus. Next base: position 144,544 of record JAKFDP010000009.1, read on the forward strand.
AAGCTATTTTTTCATCAGTATGGATAATAGAGATCCTTGTGGGATCGGTAAGATATTCCTTAATTGTCCGCTCGTTTCCAACAAGAACAATCTCAATATCATCATAACGTTTAATAGCAGCCATGGCACCTTTTACTATTTCTCGGGGGGCATGATCCCCGCCCATAGCATCAATTGCTATCTTCATGTTCAAACTTCTCTCCTTTTACATCTTTATCTGTGCGATACAGCTGAAATTCACCAGAAAAAACTAATTCTTGTTCAACATAGCTGTTAACTTCAACTTTTGTCCGTTCTTTTTCGTGATTTACTACTTTTGCCTTGGCAATGACTCGCTCTCCTTGTTTTACTCTTCGTGAAAAACGAACATTTGCCTTTGTCGTTAAGGCTAATTCATCATCGATAATCGCTACAGCTAGTGAATTTGCTTGAGCAAATAAATGATGTCCTCTAGCAATTTTTGTTCTAGTGAATACATGCTCTGGTCCTATATCTAAGATCGATATCGCTCTTTGATCTAATTGGAGATCAATCACTTCACCAATCACTTCTTCAATCGATAACGCTTTTATCGGATCAAACTGTTTTTCAGCTACATGTTTAATTCTTTCTCTCAATTCAGGTATCGAAAGCTCTAATCGATCTAGGCGAATCGTTTGTACACTAACATGAAAAAAATCAGCCAGTGCTTCATCCGTAATAAAAGGATTTTCGCTTATTTTTTTTTTCAACATTTGCTGACGCTCTTTCTTTGATCGTCGCATCTTTCTACACCTTCTTCTATGACTAGGTACTAATAGTAGTATATATAAATACACTAGACATTTCAATCATTAAATATTTTAATCAATTTTCTCCCCACGCAATACCCCTGCTTCTTCGAGATAAATGACTAAATAACGATAATCTGGACTTGTCCAAAAAAGTTCTGATAACACTAATTGTGCAGCATCATTTCTAGCTACTTCTAAAGCCCGATAATCATGGATCATATCAGCAATTTTAAACTCAGGTAGGCCGCTTTGTTTGGAGCCAAAAAAATCACCAGGACCTCTTAACTCTAAATCTTTTTGTGACAATTCAAAACCATCATTCGTTTCAGTCATAATTTTCATCCGTTCTTTTCCGACTACAGACTTAGGATCTGCTAATAAAATACAATACGACTGGGCTTCACCGCGTCCTACTCTTCCTCTTAATTGGTGCAACTGAGATAAACCAAACCGTTCTGCATCATAAATGACCATTATTGTCGCATTAGGAACATTTACTCCTACTTCGACAACGGTCGTTGAAACTAAGATATGTACACTATTTTGACTAAATTGTTGCATAACAGTTTCTTTTTCACTAGAATGAAGTCGACCGTGCATAAGACCAACTTGATAGTCTTTAAAAAACTGTTGTAGTTGTGTATGGACATCAATCGCGTTTTGCAGATCAAGTTTTTCCGATTCTTCGATCAATGGACAGATAACATATGCTTGTCTACCTTTTTTTAGTTCTTTCTCTACAAATGTTAGCACTCTACTCAGCATGTGATGTTGTGCCCAATAAGTTTCAATTGGCTTTCGTCCCGCTGGCATTTCATCAATCGTTGAAACATCCATATCTCCAAAAACGGAAATAGCTAATGTTCTAGGAATTGGGGTCGCAGTCATGAAGAGGACATTTGGATTTTGCCCCTTATTCCGTAAAATTCTCCTTTGTTCAACACCAAAACGATGTTGCTCGTCAGTAATTACAAGACCAAGTCGATTAAATTTTACTTCTTCTTGAATTAAAGCATGCGTACCAATGATGATCTGTAATTGACCAGTCTCAAGACGATGCAACAATTCTTTACGCTTTTTCCCTTTAATTGATCCTGTTAATAATTCAACAGAAACATCCATCGGCTCTAACAACTGTTTTAACGAATGATAATGTTGTTCCGCAAGAATTTCAGTAGGTACCATTAAAGCTCCTTGATATAAAGCAGTAACAGTAGCATAAAGGCAGATTGCTGCAACGACTGTTTTTCCTGAACCTACATCTCCTTGTAATAATCGGTTCATTCTATAAGGAGAAGCTAGGTCATTTATAATTTCAGTTACCACTCGTTGTTGTGCTATTGTTAAAGGAAAAGGCAATTGTTTAACAAACATGTCAACTTTGTTTTGTTGATAGTTGATTGCCGTACCATGACTATTTTCCCGCTGAAATTTTCGTAGCGCTAGGATCTTTAATTGAAAAAGTAAGAATTCTTCGTAAACCATCCTTCTTCTTGCCTGTTTTGCTTCTTCATAACTATTGGGAAAGTGAAGTTTGTAAAGCGCAACTTTTCTTTCTAAGAGCTTATAATTTTGCAAAAACTGCTCTGGCAAAATTTCAGGAATTAAATTTCCGTATTGCGCAAACGCGTTCGCAATCATTTTATTTAAAGCTTTGACTGTAATTTTACCTCCAACAGAATAAATAGGAATATAACTGCTTTGGCTGATACCTTTCCCAAATTTACAATCATTTACCGTTAACATAAGCCGATGCTGGTCCCATTTACCTGTTAATGTTACTCGAGTCCCTACAACTAGTTTCGCTTTTAAATAATGCTGATTAAAAAATACGGCTGTGACTAAAATATTTCCGATTAAAACACGTACTGAAAGCTTCGATTTTTTCTTTGCATAAATACGAACGACACTTTCACTTTGAATTGTTCCTTCGATCGTTGCTCTTTCTTCATGCTTCAATTCCTCGATCGGCTTTGGTCGATAATCTTCATAGCGAAATGGCAAGTATTCAAGTAAATCTTTAATCGAATAAATCCCCAACTCCTGTAAGTCCTTTGCTTTTTCTTCGCCTATTCCTTTTACAAACATAGTTGATTGATGTAACATGTTATTATTCTTGGCGCACTCTACCTGTTGGAGTAGCGCTAATCCTCCTTCCCAAAACGCTTCATTTGTTAATAATCAAAAACCATTACTCCCCATCGTTAGATTGATTTTGTTTGCAACGATTGCTTATTTCAGCATCCTATTCAACAGAGAAAATATATGAATACAACGGTTGATTTCCTTCATAAATTTCTATTTCAATATCAGTAAAATGCTCTTCAACAAATGCAACAAGATTTTCAACTTCTGTTGCACTAGTATCTCCACCACGAATAATCGTTAACATTTCTGAATTCACATCAATCATTGTTTTGAGTAATTCCTCAGCTACTACTTGTTGATTTGGTCCAGATGAAATAATCTTTTTTTCAGCGATTCCAATAAAATCATCTTTTTTTATTGCAATTCCTTCAATGTTCGTATCACGAACAGCAAAAGTTACTTCTCCAGTTTTCACTAACGATAAAGCTTCTGTCATTGTAGTTTCATTAGCAATTACATCTAAACTTGGATTAAAGGCTAATAATGCAGCTAGTCCTTGCGGGATCGTTTTTGCTGGAATAACGATTACTTCTTGATTTACAATGGAAGCTGCTTGTTTTGCTGCCATAATAATATTACTATTATTAGGTATTATCAGTACTTTTTTCGCTCGAACCTCTGAAATTGCTTTTACAAAGTCTTCAGTACTAGGATTCATCGTTTGACCACCTTCAATAACGACTCCAACTCCTAAACTTTTAAACATTTTTGCAATGCCTTCACCGATAGCAACTGTAATTAAACCATACTCTGTTATAGGTTGTTCTACTTCTAGTTTCGGTTCATAAGTTGATTTTGTTTCTTCTAATAAATGCGTATGTTGTTCACGCATATTCTCAATTTTTACATTAATTAAGCTACCAAATTTTTGGACATGGTTAAGAACATCCCCAGGCTGTTCTGTATGAATATGGATCTTTAGTAAATCATCATCAGTTACAACTAATAATGAATCGCCAGAGTTTGTTAATAATTGCCGTAACTGTTGCTCTTTAAATGGATGTGTTATTAGTTTCTCTTTCTCAAACCTAACCATCACTTCCGTACAATATCCAAATTGAATGTCTTCAGTATTTAAATGAGTTTGAATATTCTCATGTTCATTAATATCTACTTCTTTAATGGCTAGAGCAGATTGTTCTAGGTCCAACATCTTTTCAGTTTTTAACACAGCTAAAAAGCCTTCATAAATCAATACAAGACCTTTCCCGCCCGAATCAACAACACCTACTTCTTTTAACACTGGTAAAAGATCTGGTGTACGCTCTAAAGATTGCTTTGCTTCACTGAGCATAGCATCCATAATTGTAATTAGGTCATCGGAACGTTTTGCTGCTTCTTGTGCTTTTTGGGCTGCATCTTTCGCCACTGTTAATATTGTTCCTTCAACTGGCTTCATCACCGCTTTATACGCTATTTCAACACCCGCAATGAATGCATTAGCAAGTTCCTTCCCAGTTAAGCTTGCTTTGCTTTCTACAGATTTTGCGAATCCTCTAAAGAGTTGTGATAAAATGACGCCAGAGTTTCCTCTTGCCCCCATAAGTAATCCTTTGGCAAAAGCACTTGCTACTTGGCCAACATGGTCTTGATTACGTTTATTTACTTCCATAACTCCAGAAGTAATTGATAAATTCATATTTGTTCCTGTATCTCCATCTGGAACTGGAAATACGTTTAATGAATCAACTAATTTAACATGACGATGTAAATTAGTTGCTCCTTCTATTAACATTCGAGCTAATCTTTCACCCTCTAAACTCTTAAGTGCCACAGGATGCTCCTCCTTAATTTGTCCCTATAAATTCAAAACCTTAACTCCTTGCACAAAAATATTAACTGAATCAACCGATAAGCTTACCATTTTCTCTAATTGGTATTTTACTTTTGTTTGAACGTTATGCGCTACTTCAGAGATTTTCGTTCCATAACTGACAATTATATATAGATCAATATGAACTTCATCATTTTCTTCTCGAATTAAAACGCCTCTTGTAAAGTTTTCTTTACCAAATAGCTCATTTAATCCATCTTTAAAATGCTGTTGGGATGCCATCCCAACAATTCCATAACTATCAAGAGCAGCACCACCAGCAATAACGGCTATGACTTCTTTAGATACATCAATTACACCTAATTTGGTTTTCATCTTAATTGACATAATCATATCCTCCCTTAATATAGCGTCTCCCTGCATAAACTAATCACATTTTACTATAATTACCTATGTTTTTAAAGACGACTGTTATTTAATTAACGTTCATTTTTTTTTGCAAAGTTGCTTTGAAATCGTAAATATTTCTTATGTCAAATCCGATATTCATTTGACTGTCAAGTATCTTGCCTTGATAAATATCCTAAAACCTCTTGCAATCTGTTTTTTACTGTGCTAATATAAGCAAGTATTTATTTAGATGAATTTAAGTGTCATCTCATGGTTTACAAGGAGGTGCAATTAATGGCACGTAAATGTGTAATTACTGGAAAGCAAGCTCGTACAGGAAACCAACGCTCACACGCAATGAATAAATCAAAGCGTAAGTGGGGAGTTAACGTACAAAAAGTTCGTATTTTGGTAGATGGAAAACCAAAACGAGTATACGTTTCTACTAGAGCTTTAAAATCAGGAAAAGTTGAGCGCGTTTAAGGTAGAAAAGCTGAAAGCGCCTGCTTAGCCCCGACAAGCAAATGTTCTGTTAGAAAAAAAGTGCGGTTTTTCACTTTTTATCTAACAGAACATTTGACCTCGAGGGGCTGGTGCTTGAAGCTAGACATCTTAGAAAAGCGGAGAGCGCCTATAGCGCAAACAAAAAAGCACCAGTTTGGTGCTTTTTTGTTACCCTTTTTTAAATGAATTTAAAATCACCCTTACAAACCCACCTAAAAATTTAGGTAGCTTAATCGTATAAAATTTCATAAGTTTCCCTCCTCGACATGACATTGTCATCATCGGCACTACTAATGAATATAATCAAAAGTCCTCAGTTATTTTAAGTATATTCAGCATTTCTAAAATAGTACCTATTTTCTGTGAAAATGTTTGTCGTCCCCCATTTTTATCCTTAGGGTGAGGGCGGGAGATAATTCTTAACGTATCAACAAGTAACTAGTATTCCTTTAATACCCTCGAATAGCTTTAATTGCTTGTCCACGATCCTTATTATTATAAATTGCAGAACCAGCAACTAAGACATTTGCTCCTGCTTCAACACAAAGTTTTGCCGTTTCTTCATTTACACCACCATCAATTTCGATGTCAATCGATAAACCTTTTGACTTGGCCATTTCACTAACAGCGAAAATTTTAGGAACTACTTGTTTAATAAACTTTTGCCCTCCAAAGCCCGGGTTTACTGTCATTAATAGCACCATATCAACATCATCAATAATATGTTGGATGGAGGAAACTGGTGTTGCTGGGTTAAGTACTACTCCAGCTTTCACGTTGTTTTCTTTGATTAAATGAATTGTGCGATGCAGATGTGTACAAGCCTCTACATGAACTGTAATGATGTCGGCACCTGCTTTTGCAAATTGAGAGATATATTGATCAGGATTTTCAATCATTAAATGTACATCTAATGGTAATTTGGTCAGTGGACGAATAGCATCAACAATTAATGGCCCAATTGTAATATTTGGAACAAAGTGACCATCCATTACATCGACATGAATGTAATCTGCCCCTCCCTTTTCAACATCGATAATTTCTTCCCCTAGTCTTGCAAAGTTTGCAGAAAGGATGGACGGCGCAATTTTAATCATGTTAGTACCTCCGTTTTCTTTGTTTGATCTCGTCTAAAAAGCTTACATAATCTTCATATCTGTATTTTACAATTTCGCCATCTTCTACACTTTGGCGGATCGCGCAGTTAGGTTCGGATATGTGCGTACAACCTCTAAACTTACACAGATGGGCTCGCGCTCGCATCTCTGGAAAACAATCAGATAGCTCCTCTACTTCGATATTAGAAAACTCCAATGAGCTAAATCCTGGTGTATCAGCTACTAGACCCGACCCAATCGGGATTAATTCAACATGCCGTGTCGTATGTTTCCCTCTCCCTAAATGAGTAGAAATCTGATTCGTTTCTAAACACAACTCAGGTTTTAAGGCGTTTAACAATGAAGATTTCCCCACACCCGATTGACCGGCAAAAACGCTTGTTTTCTCATCTAGCCAAGGTGTTACTTCCTTAATTAATTCTTCGATATAAATCGATGTTTCCAGTACTGTATAACCTAAAGCTTTATATTCGGAAATATAGTTATTCATTTCTTCTTTTTGATCAACTTTTAATAAATCTATTTTACTGATACAAATAATTGGTTTAATCTGATTTGCTTCAATATGAACTAAAAAGCGGTTTAATAATAAGCTACTAAATTTCGGCTCCATCGCAGAAAAAACTAAAATGGCTTGCTCAACATTAGCAATTGGTGGACGTACTAATTGATTTAGACGTTCTTTGATTCCTAAGATATAACCATCTGTCTTATTTTCTGCCTCAAAATGAACAATATCTCCGACTAAGGGCATTAGCTTTTTTTTACGAAAATTCCCTCTAGCTCGGCATTGAAATAATTCATTTTGACTATCAACATAGTAAAATCCACTTAATGCTTTGATTATCTTTCCTTCAGGCATTGAGACCTCCTTTATCATCTTCAGCATGTAAACTACAATCAGCTGATAAAATTGTACCTATTATTGATTTTCGATTGCTTTTTCATATGGTATCGTAATTGTGTCATACAGTTCATCACCAATATATATCTTAATTTCTGCTGTATCGTTCGGATTAATCGTCACAGGAATTTGAAACGATGTCGTCTTACTAATTAGCTGCTCGACAACAAAAGATACATGTTCTTTTGTTTGAGAATCTTTATAAGTGATTGATACAGGATAAATCCGTCCTGCTACTTGGTCCTCTTCAGATACTGCAACGTCATATTTAATAAGTGTAGAGATAGGTTCCGGTTCTGGTTCTGGTTCTGGCCCTAAGGAAAAAACAACTGTCACCAAAGTGCCTTTTTTAATCATTGTTCCTCGCGGTGGATTGAACTCAATTACATGATCTTTCGGAATTTGTTCAGAGTAACGATCCTCGGATTTCATGGTTAATTCATTTTTGTTTATATACTCAATAACTTCATTACGAGATAACCCATGTAAATTTTCTAAACTAATTTTCGCGGCAATACTATATGTAAGGACAACAATCGTATCTTCCGGAACAACCAACGCTTTGGACAGAGGCAATTGCTCAATAATAGAATTTTCCTCTTGATTCGTCTCTTTAGCTGTTTCCCTTATATTCTCTTCTTTAAAACCTAGTCTTATTAATGTTTGGCGAGCTACTTCTTTATCCATTCTTGTCAGATCAACCATCTCAATCTTTTCTTTTCCTTCACTTACAAAAATAGTAATCGAACTATTAACTTTTACAAACTTGCCAACTTCAGGGTTTGTACTAACGACATGTCCTTCAGGAATCTCTTCATGAATAATTAACTCTTTTTCAACTTTTAAATCTAAATGAGTTAATGTTTCATAAGCTTCTTCATATTCCATCCCGATTAAATTTTCTGGAATCTTAACTTCATCGACCTGAAGGAGATTTAAAAAAATCATAAAAGCAATAATGCTCGCCCCAATCAATAAAAAAGCTGATAGTAGAGTAATTTTCAACCATTTCTTTTGTTTTTTTGGTGGCTGTTTCTCGTTTTCCTCTTGTGGTTTTATCACTTTTGTTTGCTCAAGATCTTTTTTGCTCAAGTCATCTTCTTTAATAACCGGAATAGCTTTCGTAACATCATCATTGTCTTGTGGAATTTCAAACTTTTCTTCATTCAGGCGCTTAGGATCTAAAGCTGTATGTAAATCCGCTTCCAATTCCTTAACATTCGCATACCGGTAAAATGGATCTTTGGCAGTTGCTTTGTAAATAATATTTTCAATGCTTTGCGGAATAGTAGGATTATATTTTCTTGGGTTTGGAACTTTTGTTTGTAAGTGTTTGATCGCAATCGAAACAGCTGTGTCACCAGAAAAAGGTACTTTCCCAGTTACCATTTCATATAAGACGATCCCAAGGGAATAGATATCTGACTTCTCATTTACCATTCCACCTCTCGCTTGCTCTGGTGATAAATAGTGAACAGAACCTATCAAAGAATTCGTATGTGTTATTGTTGCAGAAGTCATTGCTCTTGCAATCCCAAAATCTGTTACTTTCGCTTCTCCTTTATCACTGATTAAAATATTATGGGGTTTAATATCGCGATGAACAAGATGATTTGCGTGAGCATGAGCAATCGCGGATAAAATTTGTAACATAATATTAACTGTTTCTTCAAGTGGTAAAATGCCACGTTGTTGAATTAACTGCTTTAATGTCAATCCATCAACATATTCCATAACAATATAATAAAGGTTACCTTCTTCACCTACATCATAAATATTAACAACATTTGGATGAGACAAGCTCGTAGCAGCTTGAGCTTCTCTGCGAAATCTTCGAATAAATTCATCGTCCTCAGAAAATTGTGGTCGTAAAACTTTAACAGCTACCGTCCGATTTAAGATGACATCATGGGCTTTGTAAACATTTGCCATCCCGCCGCCACCAATTATTTCTAATATTTGATAGCGATCATTGATTCTTTTATCGATCATTATCATCACCACAATTATTTTCTTTACAAGAATTATAGACAAGTGCAACTGTTATATTGTCCTCGCCGCCTCGTTCATTGGCTATATAAATTAATTCTGTCACCTTATTTTCAATAGTTTCTTCCTTTTTTAACACTTGGAACATTTCTTCACTATTAACTTTATTAGAGAGACCATCTGAACATAACAGGATATAACTGTTCGCTTCCCATTCAATCGTTTTAATATCAATTTTTAGTGTTCGTTCTGTCCCTAATGCTCGCAAAAGAACATTTTTCCGTGGATGGTTTTCGGCCTCTAAAGCTGTTATTTGTCCTGAACGAACTAATTCATTGACTAATGAATGATCTTCTGTTTTTTGTAATAGGGTAGCTCCATCCATTACATATGCTCGACTATCGCCAATATGAGCATATGTAACAAAACGGCTTGTACAAACAACTGCTACTAGAGTTGTGCCCATCCCTTGACATTGTGGATGATTTAACGAATGATTAAAAATTTGGGCATTAACATCTGTTATTGCCTCATTCAGCCAAGCTTCAATACTCGATGGTGTTGTTATTCCTTCTATTTCTCGCCATTTTTCAGCTAAAATTTCAATCGTCATTTTGCTGGCAATATCGCCAGCTTGATGACCACCCATTCCATCAGCAACAATCGCTAACAACAAGCCTTCTTTATTATGAATAACCCCGCCATTATCCTCATTGTGAGCTCTAACTTGTCCTATATCTGATTTAAATGCTGCTTCCATTGGCTTATCCCCTCATTTCTTCTTTACGTTCCTTCGCCCTTAATTGACCACATGCTGCGTCAATATCATGTCCTTGTTCACGGCGAATCGTAACATTTATCCCATGAGCCTTGAGAATTTTTTCAAATTTTAAAATTTGTGATTTGGAAGTTCGAACATAGTTTCTTTCAACAACATCGTTTACTGGAATTAAATTCACATGACATTTAAGTCCAGTAATTAATTTTGCCAACATTTCAGCATGCTCATCTTGATCATTGACGCCACCAAATAAGCCATACTCAAATGTTACTCTTCGTCCTGTTTTCTCAATATAATAACGCACAGCATCCATCAACTTTTCGAGTGAATAAGCTTTATTTATTGGCATTAAGGTAGAGCGGATTTCTGCCGTTGGTGCATGCAGCGAAATCGCAAAGTTTATTTGCATTTTTTCATTAGCAAAATCATAGATTTTCGGAATTATACCACTCGTTGAAACGGTAATATGTCTAGCACCAATATTTAAACCCTTTTCAATATTAATGGTTTTGATAAAACTAACGAGTGCGTCATAATTATCAAATGGTTCACCAATCCCCATTACTACTACTGAACTTACTCGTTCACTTTCTTCATCCAAAGCGCGCTGTGCCTCAAGGACCTGGGCAACAATTTCTCCTGCTTTTAAATTGCGTTTTAGGCCTCCTAATGTTGAAGCACAAAATGTACAGCCAATTCGACAACCTACTTGAGTAGTCACACAAACGCTATTCCCATAATCATGGCGCATAATTACTGTCTCAATTGAATAACCATCTTGTAGCTCAAATAAAAATTTAATCGTGCCATCTTTTGATTGTTGTTTTGTCAATAATTTCAACGTTGTAATTGAAAAATCATTCGCCAGTTTTTCTCGTAAATCTTTTGTTAAATTTGTCATCTCAGCAAATGAATTGACTCTTTTTTTATACAGCCAATCAAAAATTTGCCCAGCACGAAATTTGGGTTCATTATTCTCTTTTACCCATGTTTCTAATGTTCCAAACTCCAAGCTATAAATCGATGGTTTCTCATCTTGAAATTCAATCATCGTAATTACACACCTTTTATTATTAATTTTTGATCATACTAGCGATAAAAAAGCCGTCTGTCTGAAAATCAGATGGTAGTAAGCGAAGCATTCCGTTATTCACCAGGTTTTGGACTTTTTTCGGTAGTCGTTCTTTTAGTGAGTTGTCAACCTTAAATTGTTGATGTTGCTCAAGAAAGCTTTGAACAATGAATTCATTTTCTTCGGGATCAATGGTACAAGTACTATAAACTAATCTTCCACCTTGTTTCAAGAGTGGGGCTACTGCCGCTAAAATCGCCGTTTGAATCAAGCTAATTTTTTCTATATCCTCTACATTTTTTTGCCATTTTATATCAGGCTTACGCCGAATAACCCCAAGTCCCGTACACGGCGCATCTACTAAAATACAGTCAAAGCTGTTATCTTCAAATACTTCATTAGCTTTACGGCTATCTGTAGCTAATGTTTTAATAATTGATAAATTCAAACGTTTCGCTTGTTCTTCAATGAGCTTAACTTTATGTTTATGAAGATCTAACGCATAAACCATCCCTTGGTTATTCATCCGTTCAGCAATATGCGTCGTCTTACCTCCGGGTGCTGCACAACTATCTAAGACTGTCATTCCCGGTTTAGGATCTAAGGCCCTAGCCACTAACATCGAACTCTCATCTTGAATTGTTAACCAACCCTCTTTAAACAACTGTGAATTCGGTAGCGTACCTTTTACTACTTTTATCCCGTCAAGCGAAAGATCTCCGACTTCCGCTTCAATCCTTTCATTTTTCAGTAGTTCAATAACTTTATCATTATTTTCTGTTTTTATTCGATTAATTCTAGCCGTAACTGTTGGTGGTATCGCATTCGTTTCACAAATCTGCTCTGTTTTTTCTTGACCAAATTGTTTTAGCCAACGTTCAATCAACCATTTAGGGTGACTAAACTTTAGCGACATTTGTTCAAGCGGATCATTGATATTCTCAACTGACGGTATTCCTTCACGGATAAATGAGCGCAAGATGCCATTGACCATGGCTGATATGCCTTTATGACCTTTTTTCTTAGCGATTTCTACAGCTTCATGGACAATCGCTCGCTCTGGAACTCGATCTAAAAAAACAATTTGGTATAATGAAAGACGTAGTAATACGAGAACCCATTGATCAAGTTTACTAAACTTACCTTTTACGAAATGTTTTACATAATAATCTAGTGTGTTCTGACGTTGAATCGTTCCATAAACAATTTCCGTTAGTAAGCCGACATCTTTGTCGTTTATATCTTCTTTATTTATCGATTGATTTAAAAGGAGATTAGAGTATGCTTGATCTTTTTCAATTTTCAGCAAAATATCTAACGCTACTTCTCGTACTTTTTTCTTGCCCATCATCATTCTCCTAACTTCGTACCTACTACAAAATTGTTACCTACTCCACGTAAAAACTGGTCTGCTTTCATTCGTTTTTTTCCTGACGGTTGCAAATCTGTTACTTTTAAATAAGTGGCATTCCCTGTACTAACGATAAAACCATCACTTTCAATTGCAACAATCGTTCCTGGTTGATGATGTTGATTGTTGACTACTTTTTCGGCCCACCAAATTTTGAGTGGTTGATTATGTAAAAGTGTATAAGCAACGGGCCAAGGATGTAATCCACGAATTTGATTGTAAATCGCTTCGCCACTGTTTTGCCAGTCGATTTTTTCTTTCTCACGACTAATGTTTGGGGCAAAGCTCACTTTTTCTTCAGATTGCTTGATCGGCGTTAAGTTTCCTTCAATCAGCTTAGGGATTGTTTGTGATAATAAATCTGAACCAATCACACTTAATTTATCATGTAAAGTACCTACATTGTCCGCTTCTAAAATATCTACTTTTGCTTGCGTTAATATATCACCTGCATCTAATTTTTCAGCCATGTACATAATCGTGATCCCTGTTTCCTTTTTCCCATCAATAATTGCTTGGTGAATAGGTGCACCACCACGATATTCTGGTAACAATGAAGCATGAACATTTATACAGCCAAACTTAGGAGTATCAAGCAAGGCTTTCGGTAAAATTTGACCAAAAGCTGCCGTTACAACTATGTCTGGCTGTAAATCAATTACTTGTTGTAAATCATCAGGACGCTTTAATTTTTCTGGTTGAATGACTTTTAGATTATGTTTTAAAGCTTCAATTTTGACTGGTGGAGGTGTTAACTCTTTTTTTCTTCCTTTAGGTCTATCAGGTTGAGTGACCACTCCGACTATTTGATAACCATCTTCAATTAAACGCTTTAGGATTGGCACAGAGAAATCAGGCGTTCCCATAAAAACAACACGCATATTATCACTCCTTTTTATTTAAGTATTTACATTAATACATACGGATTCATATCAATCGAAACTTGTAAATTACCTTGACTTGTTTCGCGTTTATAGTTTTCAATAATATCTTTTAATAGATCGATTAATAGCGGTTCATTTTTGTATTTTATCATGCATTGATAACGATATCTATCTTTTATCCTTGGGATTGGACTTGCGACTGGACCTAGCACTAGCGCTTTTTTAGATAATGATCTCCTTAGATATGTAGTGATCTTTTCGCTAATATCGATCACTGTTGTAATTTCAGGATGGGAAACTAAAATGACAGTAATAAAGTAATACGGAGGATAGCATTGAAGCTTCCTAATGGCCATTTCCCTCTCAAAAAATGCCAGATAGTCATGATTGCGAACGAGATCAATACTATAATGTTCTGGACTATACGTTTGGATAACGACCTCTCCTGGAAGTTGATGGCGACCTGCTCGACCACTCACTTGAGTTAATAACTGAAATGTTCGTTCACTGGCTCGAAAATCCGGCAAATGCAACATTGAATCAGCAGCTAACACGCCTACTAACGTAATATTAGGGAAATCTAACCCTTTAGCAATCATTTGTGTTCCCAGCAAAATATCAGCTTCCCCTGCCGCAAATTGCGATAATAGTCGTTCATGGGCCCCTTTTTTCCTTGTCGTATCAACATCCATCCGAATTACTCGAGCTCCAGGGAATAATTTAGCAATTTCCTCTTCTACTTTTTGTGTACCTGAACCAAAAAAGCGAATATGCTCACTATTACAATTCGCACATTTTAGTTGCATCCTTTCTTGATGGCCACAGTAATGACATTTTAAGGAACGAATCGTTTGGTGATACGTTAACGAAATGTCACAATGTTGACATTCAGCTACATACCCACAGTCTCGACACATGACAAATGTTGAATACCCACGTCGATTTAAAAATAACACAGTTTGTTCTTTACGATTTAGTCGTAGAGCTAACTTATCATACAATGAATTGGAGAACATTGAACGATTTCCGCTTTTTAACTCATTACGCATATCGACAATTTCGACGCTAGGCAACTGAACATTATTTACTCTCTCTAGCATCTCTAATAAATGATAGACACCTTTTTTGGCTCTTGCATATGTTTCTAATGAAGGCGTAGCACTACCTAAAATTAACGGACAATGATAGTAACTTGCTCGTTTTATTGCAACTTCCCTGGCATGATAACGGGGATTTTCTTCTTGTTTATACGTTGCTTCATGTTCTTCATCAATAATAATAATCCCGATATTTTTAAACGGTGCAAAGATTGCTGACCGGGCACCAACAACGACTTTCACCCGTCCATGATGAATTTTTCGCCATTCATCATATTTCTCGCCGATCGAAAGCGCGCTATGGAGAACAGCAACGAGCGAACCGAAACGTTCTTTAAAGCGTAGGACCATTTGCGGAGTTAAGGAAATTTCAGGCACAAGTACAATCGCTTCCTTTCCATACGCTAATGCTCTAGCAATCGCTTGCAAATAAACTTCCGTCTTTCCACTTCCGGTAACACCATGGATTAAAAAAGTTTGATAAATTCCTAATTTTAACGTTTCAAAAATTGGTTCAATAATCATTTGTTGATTTTTCGTTAATGGTAGAGGTGTTGTTTGTTTAAAAGAATTGTTGGCATAAGGATCACGAGAAACTTCCACTTCTTTTTCAAGCACAATTCCTTTTTCAATTAGTGCTTTGATCGTACTACGGGTTGTACGAGTCTTTTCAATAAGCTCCGTTACTAAAATTGGCTTTCGATTACTAAGAAAAAATTCAATAATTTGCTGTTGCTTCGGAGCTTGATTTCCTATTTCGCGAAATTGCTGTGCTAGTTTTTCATAACAAACAGGCTCGACGACTTTCAACTTTTTTTGAGTTGCTTTATCATTTACTTTATAAAGAATTTCCAATAATCCATTCGTAACCGCTTTTTTTATGAAAGCTATCAGTGGTTGATCTCGAGTAACAAACTCATCCCAGGCTACCGAATCTTTATGTTCAAACCATTTTCTTATTTCCAAAGGTAACTCGGGTAAGACGTTGCGATTTGTCAGAAGTACTTCCTTTTTATATTTAGCCTTTAACGCTGCTGGTAGCATTGCTTGATATGCTGTAATTTTAAAACAGAGGGTACTTGTCGAAAGCCAATCGCCTAAGTCTATTAGTTCTTTTGTTAACACTGGAGTAACGTCTAATACTGCTTCAATTTGTTTTAATTTCTCTACTTCAGTCTCGGGCATAATCGATCTGATAAATCCTTGAACCTTTCTAGGACCAAAAGGAACAACTACCCTCATTCCACTCTCAACAATCTCTTGTA
Organism: Anaerobacillus sp.; assembly: GCA_036676095.1. GTDB lineage: Bacteria > Bacillota > Bacilli > Bacillales > Anaerobacillaceae > Anaerobacillus. The sequence goes on from JAKFDP010000009.1 coordinate 160,654, forward strand.
AATGTGGCGGTACTTGATAATCAAAAAGACGGTCAGTTCCTCCTGTTGGAACATCAACAACAACTTTTACGATCATTTCTGCTGTTCCTTTAGCATAAGCTCAATTTCATTTAGTAACTGTTGGGCAACTTCATTCTTAGTCAGCAACGGTAAAGCAATACTTGTCCCATCTTTTTTGATGATTGTTACGATATTTGTGTCTCCTTGAAAGCCAGCGCCTGACTGAACAATGTTATTAGCTACGATCATATCTAAATTTTTCCGCTTAAGTTTATCATTCGCATAATGTTCTAGCTGTTCACTTTCGGCTGCAAAGCCAACAAGTAATTGCTGTGCTTTCTTTTCGCCTAACTCCTTTAAAATATCATTTGTTCGTTCCATTTCAATTTTCCAATCGTTTGGTTGTTTTTTCACTTTTTGATCGTAAACTAGTTTTGGACGATAATCAGCAACAGCAGCCGACTTTATAACTACATCAACGTTTGGATAATATTCATTGACTTTTTCATACATATCCTGAGCAGTTGTTACTTGAACGAACTTAACATTATTAGGCGGTAGTAAATTGGTTGGACCTGAAACTAAAATAACATTTGCGCCTCGTTTGGCTGCTTCTGAAGCAATTGCATAACCCATTTTTCCAGAAGATCGATTAGTAAAATAACGGACCGGATCAAGTTTTTCTTGAGTAGGTCCGGCTGTCACTAAAATCGTCCTTCCATTTAATTGGGATGATATTTTGAAGAAGGTTTCGAGGTTTCCAATAATGTCCTCAGGCTCCATTAATCGTCCTTTGCCGACGTATCCACAAGCTAAATATCCCTCATCTGGTTCTAATAATTGATACCCATAAGCTTGGAGTTTACGTAGATTTGCTTTCACAGCCGGGTGTTCGTACATATGTACATTCATTGCTGGGGCAATGAGAACAGGTGTAGTTGTTGCTAGAAGGATTGTAGAAACAAGATCATCAGCTATTCCATTGGCAAGTTTCCCAATAACATTGGCTGTCGCAGGAGCAACAATGACAACATCAGCCCAACCAGCAATATCAATATGAGTAATCTTTGTAGGATCTTTTTCTTCAAACGTTTCAACATAAACTTGTTCTCTAGAAAGTGATTGAAAAGTTAACGGTGTGACAAACTTTGTAGCTCCTTCTGTCATAACAACTTTTACAATCGCTCCACTTTGAGTTAACTTACTAGTAAGCGTACATGCCTTATAAACAGCAATGCCACCAGAAACACATAATAATACTTTTTTCCCCGCTAACATTTTATCAACTCCAAAAAAAAATTGTAATCTTTTGTTTTTCAAAAAATTGTTTTGTGAACAATATTCGATTGACGCTCGGGGCAAGTGTGCAAAAACTTTTTCTTATGTAAAAAAAGGTGAATAACTGTCCCTTCATAAATGAATTAGTGAAAACCTTATTACGGGTTAATCTCTAAATAATCATTCATCAAACGGAAGTTCACCTTTATAATTCCCACTTATTAATTATTCTTCACGACGCTTATAACTTAATTGCCCACAAGCAATTTCCTCAAGTGCTTTGCCCACATGTTTGTGTGATTTTGGCTTTATAACCATTAAATCTTTTTCGTTAGATTCGCGTAAATAACGAGCTCGTTTTGACGAAACAGTCACTAGCGTATACTTTGAATCTAGTTTCGTTAATAAATTATCGATTGATGGATATAGCATTATTCGGCCTCCACTAATTGTTGATATTTTTCAATTAAGCGATCTTTTCGGCAATGTTCAGCAACAACGATTGCTTTTATTCTTTCAACTGCAAGATGGACTTCATCATTTTCAACTACATAATCATATTTGTCCATCATCTCAATTTCATCTTTTGCTACTGTCATCCGACTATTAATTAATTCTTCTGTTTCCGTACCACGATTTACAATTCGCTTTCTTAATTCGGCAAGACTAGGCGGCATTAAAAAAATAAAGATGCCTTCAGGGAACTTCTCTTTAACTTTTAATGCGCCCTGGACTTCAATCTCAAGGATAATGTCTCTTCCTTCACTCAAAGTTTTTTCAACATACGCTACAGGTGTGCCGTAGCAGTTCCCTACATATTCTGCCCACTCAAGTAGCTCGTCATTTTTAATCATTTCTTCAAACTGTTGTTTCGTTTTAAAGAAATAATTCACCCCATCAACTTCTCCTTCTCTTTTAGAGCGGGTAGTTGCCGAAACTGAGTATAAAATATCAGTATCCTGTTTCCTAAGTGCAGCACAAACCGTTCCTTTCCCGACACCAGATGGTCCAGAAAGGACAATTAATAAACCTCGTTCCTTCTTCATCACTACCTCCAAAATTATCCTTTAAAACCAACTAATCTTCTACTATTTAATAGCAGAAGCTCCTAAATACCTTTACTGAAATTATTACTACAAAACTTTAGTTAATAAATATTTGTAAGAAATGGAGATTGTTGATCTTTTCGTTTTAGTCTTCAGAAATATCTTCTTTGTTGGATAAACGTTGTGCTACTGTTTCTGGTTGAACAGCAGATAGAATAACATGATCACTATCAGCAATAATCACAGCTCGTGTTCTTCTTCCGTATGTAGCATCGATTAGCATGTTCCGTTCTCTAGCTTCTTGAATGATTCGTTTAATTGGAGCTGATTCCGGACTTACAATCGAAATAATCCGATTTGCTGAGACAATATTGCCAAAGCCAATATTAATAAGCTTTATATTCATTGTTTTCCCCTGCCCATCTTTATATTATAACCATAACTTTCATTATTTTAACACCTTTTTTTCGGACAAACTTATTCAATATTTTGAACTTGCTCCTTAATTTTTTCTAGCTCTGCTTTTAGCTCAACTACTTGTTTATTAATATGTAAATCATTTGCTTTAGAGCCAATCGTATTTACTTCTCTATTCATTTCTTGGACAAGAAAATCAAGTTTCCTACCAATAGGTACTTTATTTACATTTTCAATATTCATGAAAAACTGTTGAATATGGCTATTTAACCTCGTTATTTCTTCGTCAATATTTACTTTTTCACTAAAGATAGCTACTTCTGTAAGAATTCTACTTTCTTCAATTTCTAATTTTCCAGTTAAATATTCTTCAATTCTTTTCAATAAGCGTGTATGGTAGGCATCAACTACTTGTGGAGCATACGTTCCAATCGTAGCTGTTAAAGTTATTAACTTTGTCAGTCGCTGTTTCAAATCATTGGCTAGAATATTCCCTTCTTTTTGACGCATCGCAAACAACTCTATTGCTGCTTTTTCAGTGATTTCAAAAATGTCTTCAATCAATGTCTCTGATTGATTTTCCTTTTCTATTATCGTGACAACATCAGGATGAAGAAGAAGCCTTTCTAAAGAAAATTGTTGACTAACGTTAAATTTTGCTTGTGCATTATGATAAATTTGATAGAACTCATTGAGCAAATCCCAGTCAACTTGTAGTGTTCTTTCTACTAATCCACTACCTTCAATTGACAGAAAAACATCCACCTTCCCACGTTGTATATAGTGACTAATTTGTTTTTTAAGACGATCTTCCAGAAATAAAAACTGTCGCGGCATGCGGATCGTCACTTCAGAAAACCGATGGTTCACCGATTTCATTTCAATAACAATTCGGTAATTTTCCCTTTCGATAAACGCCTGACCGTAACCTGTCATACTCATTAACATAATATCACATCCATAATTCTATTCTAACCAATTTTACCATTATCAACAAGTATAGGAAATAGAAAACCGCACGCATCTGATAAAGAAAACTTCATTTTGGGTGTGTCTGCACAAACAGAAAAAAGTCCACCACACGTGGACTTTTTGCCTTTTTTGTTCATTTTGGGTGTCTGACACCAAAAATATGAAATCCTGCTAATGCAACTGTTGGAATTGAGGCCAAACCTAATACTAAAAGCCATTCACGAACATTTAAAGCTACCGTATGGAAAACAGGTTGTAATACCGGCAAGTACATAACGCCTACCATCAAGATGATCGATGACAGAACTGCTAAAACTAAAAAGATATTTTGAAATGGATTTCGATGAAACACAGAATGTTCACTCCGACAATCAAATACATGAATTAATTGAGCCATTACTAATGTTGCAAACGCAACTGATTGTGCTCTAATTAAAACGTTGGGATTTTGTGCTAATGTTATCCAAAAAGCCAACAAAGTGACAACTCCAATCATAAATCCACGACTAACAATTTTCCAGGCAAGCCCTCTAGCAAAGATGTTTTCAAGTGGATGGCGTGGCTTGCGTTTCATTACATCATTTTCCGCCTGATCAAGACCTAGAGCCATCGCTGGTAAGCCATCGGTGACAAGATTAATCCATAAAATTTGAATAGCTACTAACGGAAGAGGCATTCCGAGTACCATTGCAAACAACATCACTAAAATTTCACCAACATTCGATGCAAGAATATAACGGATAAACTTTCGGATGTTATCGTAAATATTACGACCTTCCTTAATCGCTGCTTTAATCGTTGCAAAGTTGTCATCACTTAAGACAAGTGCTGAAGCTTCTTTTGCAACATCTGTGCCAGTAATCCCCATCGCAACTCCAATATTTGCCGCTTTAATAGCTGGCGCATCATTTACTCCATCGCCTGTCATGGCAACAATATGCCCTTTGGCTTGAAGAGCCTTTACTATTTTTAATTTATGCTCAGGAGAAACGCGAGCATAAACGTAAATATCGTCAACTATTTCCTCTAAATCACTGACACTCATTTTGGCTAACGTGTTTCCATCCATGATTTTTCCATGCTTAGGTATTATATTCAATTGTTCAGCAATCGCCTTTGCTGTTACCTGATGATCACCAGTGATCATAATTGTTTTAATCCCAGCTTCACGACACTCGATTATTGAAGCTTTCACTTCAGGTCTTGGTGGATCAATCATTCCTTCCAGGCCAATAAACGTTAAATTCTTTTCAACAACTTCTTCAGAAACTATTGGATCATATGATTGTAGTTCTTTATAAGCAATTGCAATCGTTCTAAGGGCCAAAGATGCTAATTGATCAATAGCAGCTCCAACTGCAGCTTTTTTTTCTTTTGTGAATAGCTCCCTACGCTCTTCCCATAAAATTTGCTCACATCGATTTAATAAAACGTCTGGTGCACCTTTTGTAACAACAAACCGTTTTCCATCTCGTTTTCGTTCAATAATTACACTCATCATCTTTCTTGTTGAATCAAAAGGAAATTCTTTCATAATTTTATATTCATTTTGCAAGTTACTTCTTATAATTCCTGCTTTTTCTGCTGTAACGACTAGCGCTCCTTCTGTCGGGTCTCCATCGATTTTATATTCCAGCTTAGTTTTTTTAAGTAGTCCTTCTTTTGCTTCTTTTGTAATTATTTTTGCATTGTTACATAACACCCCAAAAGTAAGCAATTGTAACAATGTTTTTTTCGTTTGGACATTGATGATTTTCTCATTTTCATAAAAATCGCCTTTCGGTTCATATCCTGTACCTGAAACTTGCCATGTTCTTCCACCAGACCAAAGATGGGTAACTGTCATTTTATTTTGCGTCAATGTTCCCGTTTTGTCAGAGCAAATAACAGATGCACACCCTAGCGTCTCAACTGCTGGTAGCTTGCGAACGATTGCTTTATGCTTAATCATCCGTTGCACTCCTAATGCTAAGGCAACTGTGACGATCGCTGGCAAGCCTTCTGGAATTGCAGCAACAGCTAACGAAACTCCAGCTAAAAACATTGTATACATATCATGACCTTGGTAAACTCCAATCATAACAACTAAAGCTGTTAAGAAAAGCGCAACTATAATTAAAATTTTGCCTAATTGTTCGAGTTTTCGTTGTAATGGTGTAATCATTGTTTCAGCGGATTGGAGAAGATGTGCAATTTTACCCATCTCTGTTTTCATTCCCGTTGCCACAATGACACCGGTACCGCTCCCTTGAGTCACCAGTGTCCCCATAAAGGCCATGTTTTCTTGGTCACCAATCGCTAAATCCTTTCCTGCTAATACAGTCTCTGTTTTTAGCACAGGAACAGATTCCCCAGTTAAAGCACTTTCCTCAATTCTTAACCCCTTTGCTTCAATAATTCGAATATCAGCTCCTATTCGATCGCCACTCGAAAACTTGACAATATCGCCCACTACGACAGCAGAAGAAGGAACTTTTGTCCATTCTCCATCGCGAAGGACGGTCATTTGTGGTGCTGAGAGCTCTTTTAAAGCAGCTAATGATTTTTCAGCTTTACGTTCCTGAATAAAGCCTAGAAATCCATTTAATAATACGATTAGAATAATGGTGACTGCATCAATATATTCACCTAATAAACCTGAAATCAACGTTGCTACTAATAAAACAAGCACCATAAAATCTTTAAATTGCGCTAAAAACAAGAAAAATGCTGGAATTCGTTTTCCTTCAGTCAGTTTGTTTGGTCCAAATTGTTTTAATCTTCTGTTTGCTTCTTCTGCTGTTAATCCATCAGAAAAATGAGATCGTGTTAATTTTGCAACTTCTTTTAGCTCCTGCTCATACCATTTCATTATCACACCCCACATCAATAAACATTTAGACTTGTGTCTTGTCCTTTACAAACTATCTTTATTCAAGCAAGTCCAAAAAAATGCTATACTAATTAAAGAAATAGAAAAATAATGGAGTGAACATTATGTCCTTTGACGGCACATTAATAAAATCGGTAGTAACTGAATTAAAATCGACGATCCTTTCTGGAAGAATTACGAAAATATATCAACCTTATAAAACAGAACTTCTATTTACTATTCGAGCAAATGGGGTAAACAACCAGTTATTACTATCAGCCAATCCTAGTTTTAGCCGGTTACATTTAACGAACGAAAAAATTGAGAACCCTGCAGAACCGCCAATGTTTTGTATGTTATTACGAAAACATCTCGAAGGGGGATTTATTGAAGCTGTTGAACAATTGCAGTTCGAACGAATTGTAACAATCGTGATTAAAGCAAGAAATGAACTAGGCGACCTTTGTTATAAAAAATTAAGTATTGAAATTATGGGACGACATAGTAATATCGTCTTGCTTGATGAAAAAGATGAAAAAATTATTGATAGTATCAAACATTTATCTCCCGGAGTAAACAGCTACCGGACGATATTACCAGGTCATAAATATAAACTCCCTCCAGAACATGAAAAACTAAATCCTTTAGAAATCGATGAGGTAACTTTTATTCAAAAAATAGATTTCAACTCTGGAAAACTTGATCAGCAAATCGTCAATCAATTTACAGGCCTTTCACCACAAGTAGCAAAGGAAATCGTCCATTTGGCAAAACTACCTAATCGCGAAACGTTGACTCGTGCTTTTTTTCATGTCATTGAACAAATAAAGCAAGAGAATTTTTTACCACAAATTACGGTTACTGCAAACAAAGAATATTTTTCAATTATCCCACTAAGTCACGTAAAGGGAACGGCAACTGTCTTTTCTTCTGTTAGCGAAATGCTTACTCAGTTTTATTTTGGCAAAGCCGAGCGGGATCGTGTCTTACAACAAGCAAATGATTTAGAGAAATTTTTGAAAAATGAATATCAAAAAAATAAAACAAAATTACAAAAGCTTAAAGAAACAATTGTCGCTGCAAATAACGCGTTAGAAGATCGGAAGATTGGAGAATTAATAACGGCTTATCTACATCAAATAAAAAAAGGACAAAAGGAGATTAAGGTCATTGATTTTTATGACGAAGAAGGAAAAGAAATTGTCATTTTGTTAGACCCGCAAAAAACACCGCCCGAAAATGCCCAAATGTATTTTAAAAAATACACGAAAGCAAAAAAATCATTAGAAATTGTTCAAGAACAAATTGAAAAAACAGAACTAGAGTTAATTTATTTCGAAGGATTATTAGCACAAATGGAAACAGCAGCCCCTAAAGATATTGCCGAAATTCGTGAGGAATTAATGGAGGAAGGGTACATACGTAATCGCCACAAAAAACAAATCAAAAAGAAAAAAGAGCAAAATCCCGTCCTTGAAGAATACAAATCTTCAACCGGATTGACAATTTTGATCGGAAAAAACAATAAACAAAATGAATATTTAACAAACCGCTTAGCACGCTCAAATGATACATGGCTTCATACGAAAGATATCCCCGGCTCTCACGTCGTGATTAAAAGTAATGATGTTGATGAAACAACGTTGTTAGAAGCGGCAAAAATGGCCGCCTATTTTAGTAAAGCAAGGTTATCAAGCGCTGTTCCAGTTGATTACACTTTAATTAAACATGTAAAAAAACCGAGCGGCGCAAAGCCAGGCTACGTCATTTACGACAACCAAACGACTATTTATGTAACACCCGATGAACAACTAGTGAGGAAATTGCGAATTAAATAGAAAGTGAAGTTAATAATATAAATTCGAATAAGTCAATGCTAAAAAGTCCACTTCATGTGGACTTTTTGCTTTTTATGTTCATTTTGGGTGTCTGACACCAAGATTAGCGCGAAAGCCAATCCTGCGACGCAGGATTCTCACGCCATTTTTTTAATCTTTGTAAATCTTCTTCATTAATCTGTTTTTCCGTTTTAGCAACTTCAATTAAGGTTAAGTAATCAGTTATTGTATAATAGTTTAAGTTAGCTTCTGCTAACTGTTGCGTTCCTTTTTCTAAACCGTATGTAAAGATCGCAACAACTCCGAGAACATTTGCTCCCGCTTGTTTTAAGGCATCTGCTGTTACAATCACACTTCCGCCTGTAGAAATTAAATCTTCGACAATGACAACATTTTGACCGGCTTTGATTAACCCTTCAATTTGGTTTCCTTTGCCGTGTTCTTTTGCTTTGCTGCGTACATAGACCATCGGTAAATTTAAATTCTCACTAACCCATGCTGCATGTGGAATTCCGGCTGTAGCAGTTCCTGCAATCACATCAGCCTCCGGAAAATGTGTTCGAATTAATTCTTCTAAACCAATTGCAATTTTTCTACGGACAAGTGGAAACGAAAGTGTTAAGCGATTATCACAATAAATTGGTGATTTAATTCCTGATGTCCACGTAAATGGATCATTTGGTTTTAAATGAACTGCACCGATTTCAAGTAAATGTTTAGCTAATTGTTGTTTCATGCACCTTCACTCCATTCGTTTTTTATCTGATTTAATGCTTTTAAAGGATCAGAACTTGCCGTAATGCTTCTGCCAACAACGATAAAATCACTCCCTAAACTACGAGCTTGTTTAGGTGTAGTGATCCTATGCTGATCATCTTGCGAATCACCGAGCAGTCTAATTCCAGGTGTAACTGTAAGAAATGCAGGACCACATGCTTCTTTGACTAACGGAACTTCTAATGGTGATGAGACGACACCATCAAGACCACTTTGTTTGGCTAAACTAGCATAGTGAACAACAACTTCTTCGATTTTCCCTTTAATCCGTAATTGCTCTTGCATCATCGCTTCACTCGTACTCGTTAATTGGGTAACGGCAATACACTTTGGCCTTGTTTTTCCACTAACCGTTCCGCTTTCAAGCCCTTCAAGTGCCCGCTCCATCATTACTTGTCCTCCAGCAGCGTGAACGTTAATAAGATCAACATCGAGCCGAGCAAGTGACTGCATTGCTTTTTTTACGGTATTCGGAATATCATGAAGCTTTAAATCAAGAAAAATATGATGTCCCTTATCTTTTAACTTTGCAAGTAACGAATTTCCACAGCTATAATAAAGTTCCATTCCAACTTTTACAAATAACTGTTCATTGTTAAATTTATTTAATAAATCCCAAACTGCATCTTCATCAGAATAATCTAAGGCAATAATAATTGGGTTTTGTTTCATTTCCAACTACCTCCTATTAATTCTGAAATATGATCAACTTCTAGCTCATCAAGGACTTGAGGTAATTCCTCAATAATTGTTGGACATACAAATGGGTCGACAAAATTAGCTGTTCCAACGGCTACAGCACTTGCACCAGCTAAGAAAAATTCAATCACATCCCAAGCATTCATAATTCCGCCCATTCCAATAATCGGAATTTCAACAGCTTGACTAACTTGATAAATCATACGGACAGCAACAGGCTTAATGGCAGGACCTGAAAGTCCGCCTACTCTATTCGCTAAAATTGGTTTCCGTTTTTTCAAGTCAATTCGCATCCCAAGCAATGTATTAATCATTGATAAGCCATCAGCTCCTGCCTTTTCAACAGCAACTGCCATTTCAACGATATCAGTAACATTTGGCGAAAGCTTCACATATACCGGAACACTTGAAACCTCTTTCACTAGCTTCGTTAGTTCACCAGCTACGTCTGGATTTGTACCAAACGCAATTCCGCCCTCTTTCACGTTAGGGCAAGAAATATTTAATTCAAGTGCCTGGACATTTTTCGCTTTTGAGACTTTTTCAGCTACTTCAATATAATCTTCCACTTTTGAACCGGCAATATTGGCGACAATTGGCACAGTAAATTGCTCAAGCCAGACAAGTTCATTAGTTAACACTGATTCTAAGCCTGGATTTTGCAAGCCAATTGCGTTTAACATCCCGCTCGTCGTTTCAGCAACTCGCGGTGTTGGATTTCCATATCTCGTCTCAACAGTCGTTGCTTTAATCGCAATTGCTCCAAGTTTCTCGATGTCATATAGTTTCGCGTATTCTTTCCCAAAGCCAAAGCAACCTGAGGCAGGCATAATTGGGTTTTTCATGGAAAGGCCAGGTAACTCGATATTTAACCTACTCATAGTTCCACCTCTCCAATCGCAAATACTGGTCCATCCGTGCATATTTTCTTATAAGCTGTACCAGTAGGGTCATCCTTTTTATGACAAACACAAGCGAAACAAGCCCCTATTCCACATCCCATCCGTTCTTCTAAGGAAAGAAAGCCTTTTTTGTTCGGAAAAGTTGACTCAATCGCTTTTAACATTGGCGTTGGTCCACATGAATAAATAATGTCAAAATGAAATCCTTGCTTTAAAATGACATCAATTACTGTGCCATGTTCACCATACGTACCATCCATTGTAGTAACATACGTTTGGCCAAGCTCAGCAAATTTCTCTTCATAAAAAACATCCTCACTTGAAGAAAATCCAAGGACATGAATAACAGTTACTCCTAGCTTTGTCAGTTGCTTTGAAAGTTCATATAAAGGCGGAACACCAATTCCACCGCCAATAAGCAAGGCAACTTCTCCAGGATTTGTTTCAGTTATTGAAAATCCATTTCCGAGTGGACCTAAAACAGAGACAGATTCCCCTTTTTGTTTTAATGCTAACATGTTTGTTCCTTTACCACCTGCTCGGTAAATAACGGTTAACTCAGCATTTTGCTTATTAATATCTGCAATACTAATCGGACGGCGGAGCAAAGGATCTGTTCCTTCATTCACTTGTACATGTAAAAATTGCCCTTGATTAGCTAAGCTTACGAGGTCTTGTCCTTTAAGGACAAGCTCGTAAGCGTTATTAGCAATCTTTCGTTGACCAACTATTTCCATAGTTTCGACGATCATTTTGTGGTCACCATCACTTTTGGCTCGTTAAATGATGGCATCGCATCAGCAGCGAAAGTAATTAGTTCTAATACTCGGAGTAATGCTTCTGCTGTATCAATGCTTGTTAAGCAAACAACCCCATTTTCAACTGATTCCCGACGAATTCTAAAGCCATCTCTAGCAGGTTGTTTCCCTTTTGTTAACGTATTGATCACAAATTGTGCTTCACCTTGACGAATTACATCGAGCATATTTGGTTTTTGATCACCGATTTTATTGACAACTGTAACCGGAATATTTTCTTCTTTAATGCGCTTCGCTGTTCCTTCAGTCGCTAAAATATGATAGCCGATACGGTGGAAACGACGAATGATTTCTAGTGCTTCTTCTTTGTCTTTATCTGCAACTGTAAATAAGACAGATCCATGGGTAGGGATTTTCATTCCTGATGCCACTAATCCTTTGTAAAGTGCTTTTTCTAACGAATAATCGCGTCCCATTACTTCTCCTGTTGATTTCATTTCTGGACCTAACGTAATGTCGACATCACGTAGTTTCGCAAATGAAAAGACAGGAACTTTCACAGAAACTTCTTTACTTTCTTTTACATAGCCTGTTTCATAACCTAAATCGCGTAACTTAAGGCCAAGGATCGCTTTCGTTGCTAAGTTAGCCATCGGTACGCCGGTAATTTTACTTAAAAATGGCACTGTACGACTTGAACGTGGGTTCACTTCAAGTACATAAACCTCATCTTCATGAAGAACAAACTGAATATTTAATAGACCAACAATATCTAAGCCTTTGGCTAATTTAATTGTGCGTTCAATAATTTTTTGTTTCGTTGCTTCTGTTAAACTTTGCGGTGGATAGACAGCAATTGAGTCACCAGAGTGAACACCTGCTCTTTCAATATGTTCCATAATTCCAGGGATAACAACTGTTTCACCATCACAAATTGCATCAACTTCGATTTCTTTCCCGATTAAATAGCGGTCAATTAACACAGGGTGTTTCGGATTGATTTTTGCAGCATTTTCCATATATCGTAACAATTCAGCTTCTTGATAAACGATTTCCATCGCTCGACCACCTAACACGTACGAAGGTCGAACTAACACTGGATAACCAATTGTTTTTGCAATTTCTACCGCCTCAGCTACACTTGTCGCTGTACGCCCTAATGGTTGTGGGATTTGCAATTTCTGTAAGGCTTGTTCAAATTTATCACGATTTTCTGCTTGGTCCATCGCTTCTAATGAAGTTCCTAAAATCGTTACTCCTCTTGCCGATAATTCATCAGCTAAGTTAATCGCTGTTTGACCACCAAATTGAACGATCACCCCAAGTGGCTGTTCATGATTAATTATGTGCATCACATCTTCGACTGCTAGTGGTTCAAAATAAAGTTTATCTGAAATACTAAAGTCTGTCGAAACTGTTTCAGGGTTGTTATTAATAATAATCGCTTCATAACCAGCTTCTTTAATTGCAAGTACTGTATGAACAGTCGCATAGTCAAACTCGATTCCTTGACCAATTCGAATTGGACCTGATCCTAAAACGACAATGCTCTTTTTCTCCGTAATGATTGATTCATTTTCATCTTCATATGTTCCATAAAAATAAGGTGTTTCGGAAGCAAATTCAGCGGCACACGTATCCACCATTTTATAAACAGGAACAATTCCTTTTTCATAACGGAAGTCGTAAATTTCGCGCTCAGTTACATTCCACAGCTTAGCGATAATATCATCAGCAAAACCTAATTCTTTACCTGCTTGAAGCACTTCTACATTAAAAGGAGCCTTTTTCAACTCGTCTTCAAACTGAACAATTCCAGAAATTTTATTTAAGAAGAAGCGGTCAATTTTTGTCAGTTCCCATAGTTGTTCAACCGTATAACCACGACGGAAGCTTTCAGCGACAATAAATAAACGCTCATCATCAGCTTTTTGTAACCTATGTTCCAATTCAACTTGTGACAAATCTTTCAGCTTATCAATTTGTAAATGTAAAACATTCGCTTCTAACGAACGTACAGCTTTCAATAATGATTCTTCTAAATTGCGACCAATTGCCATTACTTCTCCAGTAGCCTTCATTTGCGTACCTAATGTTCGGTTTGCTGCTTCAAACTTATCAAATGGCCAACGTGGAATTTTCGAAACGACATAATCTAATGCTGGCTCAAATGATGCATAAGTCGTTTTCGTAATTGGATTCATAATTTCATCTAACGCATAACCCGCAGCAATTTTGGCAGCAATTTTCGCAATTGGATAACCAGTGGCCTTTGAGGCTAATGCTGATGAACGACTTACGCGAGGGTTAACCTCAATAATATAATATTGATAACTATCTGGGTCTAGAGCAAACTGAACGTTACAGCCACCTTCGATTCCCAACGCTCGAATAATTTTCAGTGAAGAATCACGGAGCATTTGGTATTCGCGATCTGATAATGTTTGGCTAGGAGCAACAACGATTGAATCACCGGTATGAATTCCGACTGGATCAATATTTTCCATATTACATACAACAATCGCTTGGTCCTTACCATCTCGCATTACTTCATATTCTACTTCTTTAAAGCCAGCAATACTTTTTTCAATTAAACATTGCGTTACCGGGCTATATTTTAAACCACTTGTCACAATTTCAATTAAATCTTCTTCGTTATAAACTAGTCCGCCACCAGTTCCTCCAAGTGTATACGCTGGACGAACGATAATTGGGTAACCAATTTCAGCTACGAATTCATAAGCTTCTGCAAGCGTATGAATAATCGCACTCGGTGGTACTGGTTCATTTAAATCATTCATTAATGTTCGGAATAAATCACGGTCTTCAGCTTGCTCAATAGAGTGAAGCTTTGTTCCTAATAACTCAACGTTGTATTCATCTAGAATTCCCGATTTTTGCAGCTCGACTGCCATATTTAAGCCTGTTTGTCCACCTAATGTTGGTAGTAAGCCATCAGGTCGCTCTTGTCTAATAATCCGACTAACAAATTCATACGTAATCGGCTCAATGTACACTTTATCAGCCATTGATGTATCCGTCATAATTGTCGCTGGATTTGAATTAATCAAAATAACTTCATAGCCCTCTTCTTTTAAAGCTTGGCAAGCTTGTGTTCCTGCATAGTCAAACTCAGCAGCTTGGCCAATAACAATTGGCCCTGAACCGATTACTAAAATCTTTTTAATATCTTCACGTTTTGGCATGATGTTACCCCCTAGTTCCAGCTTTTTGTTCAATATTGTTTTTCATTAATTCCATAAATCGTTCAAATAAATAATTGGCATCCTCTGGCCCAGGAGATGCTTCCGGGTGGTATTGAACACTAAAAGCTGGATAATCTAAATGTTCAATCCCTTCAACTGTGCCATCATTTACAGCTACATGAGTAACTGCAATTCTTATATCTTTGATTGATTCTTGTTCAACCGTATAACCATGGTTTTGCGCTGTAATTGCAATTTTACCAGTTGCTAATTCTTTTACTGGATGGTTCGAACCACGATGTCCGAATTTTAATTTTGTTGTTTTCGCGCCACTTGCTAAAGCTAATAATTGATGTCCTAAACAAATTCCAAAGATCGGCACTTGACCTAAAAGTTTCTTAATCATAACAACAGCTTCAGGAACGTCAACAGGGTCTCCAGGACCATTACTTAACATAATTCCATCTGGATTTAAACGTAAAATTTCCTCAGCCGTTGTGTTATAAGGGACAACGACAACATCACAATCACGGTTGTTTAATTCTCTTAAAATTCCTTTTTTCATCCCAAAGTCAACTAAGACAACACGATAGCCTCTACCAGGACTTGCATACGGTACTTTTGTCGAAACTTGTGACACTTGATTAGTAGGCAAAGTTAAGTTCTTTAATTCATTTACCACTGCTTCTACATCTACATCCATACTACAAATTCTTCCACGAAGCGTACCAACATTACGAATCATTCGTGTTAATTTTCTCGTATCAATTCCTTCAAGTCCTGGAATATCTAACGCCTTTAATAAATCATCGATCGATTCTTCATGACGCCAGTTGCTCGGATGTTTTGCTGCTTCCTTTACGATTAAACCATTAATGGATGGTTTGATTGATTCAAAATCATCACGGTTAATTCCGTAGTTTCCGATTAATGGATAAGTTAATGTAACAATTTGGGCACAGTAAGAAGGATCTGATAATATTTCTTGATATCCAGTCATTCCTGTATTAAAGACAACCTCTCCTGACATTTCACGCTCACTTCCAAATCCTTTCCCGACAAACACTGCTCCATTTTCTAAAATTAATTGACGTTTCATCTTGTTATTCCTCCCTTTTCCAAGCCACTTTGCCGTTTACAATTGTCAGCGTTGGCCAACCCTTACATTCCCAATTTGTAAAAGGGGTATTTTTCCCTTTTGACAAAAAGGTTGTCGGATCAATTTTTTCTGTATGGTCTAAATCTACTACTGTCAAATCAGCTTTTGCACCTACACGTAATGTTCCGTATGGTAACCCAAAAACTTCACACGGTGTAGTTGATAATTTATCGACTAACTCTTTCAGTGTCATTATTTTCGTTTCTACAAAATGTGTATATAGCAACGGAAATGCCGTTTCCAAACCAACAATTCCAAATGGTGCCAAAGTAATTGATTCACTTTTTTCTTCAGCCGAATGTGGGGCATGATCTGTTGCAATAAAGTCAATTGTCCCATCTAATAAACCTGCGATTAATGCTTGTTTATCTTCCTCACCTCTTAATGGTGGGTTCATTTTATAATTTGGATCTAAGCCAGGAATGTCTTGGTCTGACAATAATAAATGATGCGGTGATACTTCAGCTGTTACGCGAATTCCAGCTCTTTTCGCGTCTCTGACAACTCGGACAGATTCTTTTGTACTAATATGACATACATGATAATGAACACCTGCTGCCTCAGCTAAAAGTACATCTCTAGCGATGTGTACAGATTCGCAAACGGATGGAATTCCGTTAATACCCATTTTTTTAGAAAACTCACCTTCATGGACTGATCCTTTATTAATTAATGTTTCTTCTTCACAATGAGCAACAATTGCTTTATTGATTTTCGCCGCTTCCTTCATCGCCCGAAGCATCATATTCGCATCCTGAATTCCGACTCCATCATCTGAAAAAGCGAAAGCTCCTGCTTCAGCAAGTTCAGCGAAATTCGTCAATTCTTTTCCTAATTCACGAACGGTAATCGAGGCATATGGTAACACTCTGACAACAGCAGTTTCAGCAATCCGCTTATTTAACCAATCTATTTGTGCTTTTGAATCAGGAACAGGGCGAGTATTTGGCATTGCAGCTATCGTTGTAAAGCCACCACGAGCAGCAGCTAATGTACCTGTAGCAATCGTTTCTTTATATTCACTACCTGGTTCCCGTAAATGAACGTGTAGATCAACAAAACCTGGAAAAATTGCATTTCCTTTCAAATCAATCACATCGTGTCCTACTTCGGAAATTTCGGTTTCAACTTTGGCAATTACATCATTTTCTATTAATAAATCAACAGCTATAAATAAGCCATTTTCATCTAATATTTTGCCGTTTTTCAACAGTTTAGCCACTATTTATTATCTCTCCCTTTGTTGTAATGCTCGTTTTAAAACGGCTTGCCTTATAGCTACACCATTTGTCATTTGTTTAAAAATCCGGGATCGTTCACATTCAACTAGTGAGCTCGCAATTTCGACATCACGATTAATTGGAGCTGGGTGCATAATAATACTTTCTTTTTTCATAGCTGCTTCACGAGCGATTGTTAATCCGTAAAGCTCATGGTATTCCTCTTTAGAGGAAATCATCTTAAACGCATGACGTTCATGCTGAATTCGCAACATCATCATCACATCAGCTAACTTAACAGCGTCATCCATTGGCACATATTGATCATTGACAATCGTTTCATCCATCCATTGAACTGGGCCTGAAAAATAAACATTTGCTCCAAGTCTATTAAGAACATCTGCATTTGATCGAGCAACACGACTATGACGGATATCACCAACAATCACTACATTTAATCCTTGGAAATAACCAAATTCTTGCTGCATTGTTAATAAATCAAGTAAGCATTGAGTAGGATGATGACCACACCCATCTCCACCATTAATAATCGGAATCGAAATTCCGCCAACCAATTCATCAAAGTAGTGATCCTGTGGATGACGGATGACTACTGCATTTGCCCCAATCGACTCTAATGTTTTCACCGTATCATACAATGTTTCTCCTTTTTGCACACTAGAAGACTGAATCTCGAAATTTAAAACATGTAGCCCAAGCTTTTTCTCTGCTACTTCAAATGAAGTTTTTGTTCTCGTACTTGGTTCATAGAAAAGATTTGCCACAAATTTTTCATTTGCTGGTGTCCAAACTTTCCCTTCTAAAAATTGCTGTGCTACTTGTAAAATTTCAAGTATTTCATCATTTTGGAGTTCTGTGATTGTTAATAAATGTTTCATTTCAAGTTCCCCTTTCAATGCTCACAGATTAGACAGCCTCTTCATTCATTATTGACTAATTTCGACAAAAAACACCCTTATCCGTTTATTATAAGGGTGTACTAAAGAAAATGGGTAACAAATATACCCTAACTCTTTTAAAGAAACACCCTTTTAAGTCTCTCAGAACTTAATTAAAGGGACAGCGGAATTTTTTTAAAATGCTTTCACTTTATCATTTCAAAACCTATCATTTTCACTAATCGTTAGTTTTCTTTTGAAGTTTTTTGTTCAATTGTTACTTCATCAAGTTTATCTACTTCTGTTAACTTTACTACGATAATCTCACTTTTGGAAGTTGGTACATTTTTCCCAATGTAATCAGGTCTGATTGGCAATTCGCGATGCCCACGATCAATTAGTACAGCTAATTGAATTTGAGCGGGCCTTCCGATATCCATAATCGCATCTAACGCCGCCCGAACTGTTCGACCTGTATATAAGACATCATCAATTAAGATCACTTTTTTTTCATTTACGTCAAAGGGAAATGAAGTACCTTTTAATAAAGGTTCCATCTTTTCATTTTTGAGGGAGAGATCGTCACGATATAAAGTAATATCGACTTCACCAACACCAATTTTAGAGCCTTCGATTTCTTCTATTCGACGTGCAAGGCGATTTGCAATATAAATACCTCTTGTTTTAATGCCAACTAGAACACATTCCTCAATCCCTTTATTACGTTCAATTATTTCATGGGCAATTCTTGTCAGTGCTCTTCGAACAGCTTGTTCGTCTAATAGGACAGTTGCTTGTGTCACGGGCTTGCACCACCATTCAAAAGTTGAAAAACTTTATACATTCTTATAAAAAAGCCTCTCACCGTAATGATGAGAGGCTTTTTGAGCATACGTAATAACAGATATAGATATCTAATCTGAAAGTTACTCTAAATTCCTTCTCAGCCTCACGGGACTGTAGTTAAAGGGAATAATATGTTGTTTTCTATGTGTATTATGTCAAAATTCGTCGTATGTGTCAATAAGAACTTTTCCGTAGCTCGTTAAGTAAATGAAGAAAATCATCAGGAACATCTTTTTCAAACGTTAATCTTTCATTCGTCGCAGGATGGGTAAATCCTAGCATCGCTGCATGAAGAGCTTGTCCTTGAATTGGAAGCTTTAACGTTCGCGGCGGACCATATTTAGGGTCACCAGCTAAAGGATAGCCAATATATTTTAAATGCACACGAATTTGATGAGTTCGACCTGTTTCAAGACGACATTCAATTAACGTAAAATCTTTTAACCTTTCGAGAACAGTAAAATGAGTGACTGCTTCACGACTATTCTCATCTGTCACTGTCATAGATTGTCGATCTTGTTTGTCTCTTCCAATTGGCGCATCAATTGTGCCATGATCGTGGGAAATTACCCCATGAACGATTGCCTTATAAATCCGAGTTGTTGTTTTATCTTTTAACTGATTCACTAATGATTCATGAGCTTTATCATTTTTAGCTACCATCAAAAGTCCTGAAGTATCTTTATCAATCCGATGGACAATTCCAGGGCGAAGTACACCATTGATGCCTGATAAATCTTTACAATGGTCCATTAAGCCATTAACCAACGTTCCAGTTAAATGTCCCGGCGCAGGGTGAACAACCATGCCACGGGGCTTATTAACAACTAGAACATGTTCATCTTCATAAACGATATCTAAATCCATCTTTTCTGGTATAACATCAAGAAGTTGCGGTTCTGGCACTTGTAAATTAATGATGTCTCCTAATTTACACTTATAATTACTTTTCACACTATCCCCATTCACTGTTAAGTTTCCATCTTTCATCCATTGCTGTATTTGGGTACGTGACCAATCGTTCGCTTGTGACGAAAGATACTTATCTAATCGTTCATTTTGCCCTGTTTCATCTATTATCCAATTAAAAAATTCCATCTAGTTAATCTCCCTTGTCTTTCCTTCGAAAAAAATTTGAATCATCAAAATACCTACACCAATTACCAATGCCATGTCAGCGATGTTAAAAATGGCAAAATCGTAATTAAAAATTAAAAAATCAAGAAAATCAACAACTTCACCGCGAAAAAAACGGTCAATAAAATTACCAATTGCTCCACCCAAAACTAAGCTTAATGACAATCCTAGGAGCATACTTTCTGTAGCATGTTTTTTTATATAGTAAACAACAAAAGCAACGACCAAAAAAGTAACGATAAAAAAAAGCCACATTTGCCCTTGTAAAATCCCAAAAGCAGCTCCGCGATTTCGGTGAGATGTGATATAAAAAAAATTATTAATAATCGTTATTTGTTCACCTATTGTCATTTTTGAGACAACTAGCCATTTTGTCAACTGGTCGAAAATAAGTACGAAAAATGCAATTATGTAATACTTCACCGCTGATCCTCCGTTCTCCTTAGTAATCATCTCTTGATTTTAGCATAGCTGTCTAATTATAACAATCAAAAGAAATGCGGAGAGCGCCAGTTTAGCGGCGACTAGCAAATGTTCTGGCAATAAAAAGTGTGGTTTTCACTTTTTACTTGCCAGAACATTTGACCTCGAGCCGCTGGCGCTTGGAGCTAGACAAAGAAATGCGGAGAGAGAGGGATTATTCCCTCCCTTTAGTCGATCTCATCACCAGCTTCAAGTCGATCTAATTGATCCATATATTGATCATATTGAACATTTCGTTGAAAAGAGATGTTTTCATCACCACGATATCCTTCAATACCTGTAGACGCAAAAGCTTCAAGCACTTCAACATATCCAACTAATTCTTCACTTGAATTTAGACTAGAATCTTCAAAAACCATCGAATTGTCATTAAATTTAGCAACTGATTGCCAAGCGTCTTCTGCATCAAATTCTGTTTCATTATCATTATTATCAAAATTATACTTATCAAAATTTCTTAAAACATCTTCTTCAACAGGTCGTTCTCGTGCGATTTCCTTTTCTTTACTATAATCAATCGTTGTTCTTGCTGTTGGCAATGCTTGCAAACGTTCAAGAGGAATTTGTTTACCAGAAAATTCACACACACCATAAGTACCATTTTCAATTCTTTCTAATGCTGCAATTACATCTTCATATTCTTGCTGAATATGTTCAAATAAAGCAATATCCTTCCCTCTTTCGTAAGTATCAGTTGCTGTATCCGCAGGATGGTTATCATATTGCGATAACTCTCCAGTTGAAAATGACATCGTATCGTTCAATCCATATTTGTCAAATTCATGGATCCTGTCTTCTAAACGCTGTTTCTCAGCCAATAATTGCTTTTTAATTTCAGTATATTTGCCCATCTCACGTAAACCTCCTTTTAAATAAGATGGTATCAAATATAGTGTTGCCTGTCTTAGTAACAATACCCGAAACAAGATTTACTAAAATAGGATGTTCAAAAGCCGTATCGCAAAATACGACACGGCTTTTGAGAAAAAACAAATTAATAATGGTTTTTAACGATGTCGGCACAGCTTGAACAAATTGTTGTAAGTTGTTTATCAGTTCCAACTGTTTCAGAAACAACCCAACAACGTTCACACGTCTCACCTGAAGCTTTCTCGACAACAATTGCAATTGATTCAAAATGTTCTGCTTCTTCTGGTGCAGATTCTTTTTCACCGGCAATTACTACTTTAGATACAATAAACAACTTTTCTAAATCGGTAATTGATGTTAGCAATTGTTTTACAGCTTCGTTTGGATAAAGTTGAATAGCAGCAGTCAACGATTTTCCAATCTTCTTTTCATTTCTGGCAGTTTCTAGTGCTTTCAATATGTCGTCACGTAATTTTAATACTTGATCCCATTTCGCTTCAATTGTTTCGTCAAAAACAGTTGAATCCTCTATTGGCATATCAGTTAGTTGCACACTAATCGAATCTACTTCAGGAATAAATTCCCACACCTCATCAGCAGTATGCGGTAGAATTGGTGCGATAAGTTTTGTTAATGCAACTAACACCTCATACATAACTGTTTGAATCGAACGACGACTTACATCATTAGTTGATTGGATATAAAGCGTGTCTTTGGCAATATCCATATAAAACGAACTTAACTCAATCGTACAAAAATTATGGATTTTATTATAAACACCGGCAAACTGATATAGATCGTAATTCGTCTTTACCTCTTTAATAAGTTTGTTTAACTTAATTAAAATATAGCGATCAAGTGGCGGCAATTCAGCTAAAGCAACACGATCAGTTTTCGGCTGAAAATCGTGAAGATTTCCTAACAAGAAACGGAATGTATTTCTAATTTTCCGATAAACTTCTGCTACTTGTTTTAAGATATTATCTGAAACACGAACGTCCGCTTGATAATCAACTGAGGCAACCCATAGTCGAAGAATATCAGCACCTAGTTGCTTCATAACATCATTTGGAACAACTACGTTTCCTAATGACTTACTCATTTTTCGACCTTCTCCATCTAATACGAAGCCATGGCTCAAGACACCTTTATACGGCGCTTTCCCTGAAACCGCTACTGCTGTCGATAATGAAGAATTAAACCATCCTCGATACTGGTCAGAACCTTCTAAATAAAGGTCCGCTGGTCGTTGTAAATCATCTCGTTCGACTAACACTGCTTGATGGGATGATCCAGAATCAAACCAAACATCCATAATATCTGTTTCTTTCGTAAAGATTCCATTTGGACTTTGTGGCGAAGTAAAGCCCTCAGGAAGCAATTGTTTTGTATCCCATTCAAACCAAATATTTGAACCGTGTTGTCTAAATAAATTTGAAACATGATCAATCGTTTCATCAGTAATGATTGGCTCATGGTCTTCACCATAAAAGACGGGAATTGGCACACCCCAAGCTCGTTGTCTGGAAATACACCAATCACCACGATCACGAACCATATTAAATAAACGAGTTTCGCCCCATGCTGGTACCCATTCTACTTCTTGTATCGAAGTTAAAAGTTGCTCACGAAAATCTTTAATTGAAGCAAACCACTGAGCTGTTGCTCGAAAAATAACAGGTTTTTTTGTACGCCAATCATGCGGATATGAATGGGTAAAAAATGTTAACTTTATTAACGTTCCTGCTTCTTTTAATTTTTCGGTAATTGGTTTATTTGCATCATCATAAAATAAACCTTCAAATCCTGGTGCTTCATTTGTAAAGCATCCTTTATCATCAACAGGACATAATACGTCTAATTTATATTTTTGCCCAACGATAAAGTCATCTTCCCCATGTCCTGGTGCAGTATGGACACAACCTGTTCCTGCTTCTAACGTCACATGCTCACCTAAAATAACAACCGATTCACGGTCATAAAGTGGATGAGTAGCTGTTACATATTCTAACTCTGCACCTTTAAGCGTTTTGATAATTTCATAATTTTCCCATTCTAATTCTTTTACAAGGCTTTCTAGCAGACCTTGAGCAACAATAAACTTTTCTTCGCCAATTTTCACAACAGAATAATCTAAATCCGGATGCAAACAAATCGCTAAATTAGCAGGGATCGTCCAAGGAGTAGTTGTCCAAATGATCAGTTTTTCGTCCCCAGCTAACACTTCTTTTCCATCTTTAACTTTAAAGGCGACATAAATGGATGGAGAACGCTTATCTTGATATTCAATTTCAGCTTCAGCAAGTGCCGATTCTGAAGAAGGAGACCAATACACTGGTTTTTTCCCTTTGTAAATGTACCCTTTTTTAGCCATATCTCCAAATACTTTAATTTGCTGTGCTTCATACTCTTTATGAAGAGTAATATAAGGGTTTTCCCAATCGCCGCGAACGCCAAGTCGTTTAAATTGCTCTCGTTGACGATTTACTTGATCTAAAGCGTATTCCTCACAAAGTTTTCGAAACTCAGCAATAGTTAATGCTTTACGATTTACTTTCCCATTTTTGGTAAGAGCTGTTTCAATTGGTAAACCATGTGTATCCCAACCTGGAACATACGGAGCACAAAATCCCACCATTGATTTATATCGAACAATAAAATCTTTTAAAATTTTATTTAAGGCATGGCCAATATGAATATCACCATTAGCATACGGTGGTCCATCATGTAAAACGTACAATGGAAAATCCTTTGTTCTTGCTTGAACTTTTTCATATATGTTAAGTTCATTCCATTTTTGTTGAATTTGCGGTTCACGATTCGGTAAATTTCCCCTCATCGGAAATTCTGTTTTCGGCATTAATAATGTATTTTTAAAATCCACTTATTTATCCTCCTTTTATTTGAAAAGCTAAGAGCGCCTGCCTGGAGCTCTACGCTAGACAGCATTCAAAGTTTAAAAACGTTATACTTTCTGAGAATACAAAAAAACCTTCTCATCCATTTGTAGGGACGAGAAGGTTTACCCGCGGTACCACCCTGTTAAACAGTTTCATCTGTTCACTTGAATTTCGTAACGTGAATGACTCGTCACAGCCTACTAATGTTCGGTGTGAAGCTCATGGGTGATTTTCCTTTTTACACCTTTTACCAGGCTTTCACCATCCCTGATTCGCTAAGAAAAGATTGTAAAAAATACTGTCCCAATCCATGCCTTTTGTTTCATTATTTAAAAAAACCATTTTTATCAATTTTATTCAAGCGCTACTCAAGTAGAAACGCAGATTTCTTACGATTAATTAATAAACGTATTATATGAAAAAAATATATCAACGTCAAGAAAGCTTTTATCCTTCTTTTATAAATTCATTTTCATCTTGGTTTGCTTTACTAAAATCTTCCCAATCATCACTACTAAGCATTTCAAGCTGGGCTTCGATTAACATTTTAAAGCGCATTTTGTATACAGAAGCTTGTTTTTTTAATTCATCAATTTCTAAGGCAATTTTTCTTGATTTTGATAACGAATCATTGATAATCCGATCAGCATTTTTTTCCGCTTCTTTTATAATCAATTGTGCTTCTTTTTGTGCATTTCTTTTCACTTCTTCTGCTGTTTCCTGAGCAATCAAAATAGACTTATTTAGTGTGGATTCGATATTTGTAAAGTGAGCTAATTTTTCTTCTTGGTCACTTAACCGTTCTGCTAGCTCTTTTTTTTCACGAAGTACGATTTCATAATCTTTAATAACTTGATCTAAAAATTCATTTACCTCATCTTCAGCGTAGCCACGAAACGCTTTGGTAAATTCCTTATTATGGATATCCAATGGTGTTAAAGGCATTCTGCCACCTCCAAGTTTACTTGTTAAATTTGCTGATTTTAAATTCGACATAAATGGAAAAATTCCTGCTATTTTCGCATTCCGATCTGTAGTCTCCACTTATCTTTTTTTGTTTTTCCTTGGATAGCTAAAATTTTACTTCTCCCTAATCCTCGTACCGATAAATAATCACCCGCTTGGAGCAAAAAAGCTCTGTCTTCAACAATTCGCCAATTTACTTTAACTCGTTTAGAATCGATAAATGGAATTATTTTAGACCTAGATAATTGATAAATTTCAGAAAGAATAACATCAAGGCGTAGGGAGCTAACGGTAATTGACTTTTCTATCCACTCTTCTTGAACTATATGCAATTTTTCGAGAGGAATTGGTTCTAAACGAACTGAAGCTCGACCAATTGATTGCAAGCTCGCTTCCACATAACTACTAATTTCAGAAGCGATAATAATTTGAATTTCTTCTTGTATATAGATGTCACCAAACTTTTCCCTTTTTAAACCTAACGTCATCAGAGACCCCAACAAATCTCGATGTGATAATTGCACAAATTTATGTGGGTAATGAACGTTAAATGCTGAAAGTTGATAGTCTTCCATATGAGGCTCAAAGTAACGAGGATACAAAAAAGCACGCTTTCGTTCGGCATTTTCTGTACCACCAAAAAAAGAAAATGTTATTTCTTCGTCTTGCCCAATAATAGAAGCGATTATTTGTTGTTCACGTGGATCTAAAAAGTCAGTTAACTTATGTACAAAGTGATTTCTTATGTTTTCTTTCCATTCGATAATTTGATCAATTAAAGGTCGTTCTTCTTTACGAAAATGATCATATATACTCATTTTTTTTACCTAATTTTATAGCATGTTGAAGATCGCAGCTACTCCATCTTGCGCAAAATTTAAGGCAAGGATGGCGATAATTGGCGAAATATCGATCATTCCTAGTGGGGGAATGATTTTGCGAAAGGGGCCTAAATAAGGTTCAACGATTGAACCAATAAACTGTCCAATCGAACTTTGTCTTGCATTTGGAAACCACGACATTAGAATATAAGCAATTACAAGCCAAGAATATAAAGATATTAATTTAATAATAATAGTTTCAATCATATCCATAATCATTATCACCTACTTTAATATTTTAATCAGCAAGAAAATCTGAAATTGTTCCTGTAACATCTACGTTGTCAGGAGTACAAAGAAATATGTTTGCTCCTATCTTTTGGATATCTCCACCTATAGCATACACGGTTCCACTTAAAAAATCGACAATTCGTTTCGCTTGTTCATGGTTAATTCGCTGTAAATTGATAACGACTGCCTTACGACTTTTTAGGTGATCAGCAATATCTTGAACTTCTTCATATGCTCTTGGTTCGATTAAGATTACTTTTGCAGATTTTTGTACACTTTGAATACTAACTACTTTATTATCTGTTTTTTTCTCTTGATTACGGACGAGATATTCCTCATCAATTTCTTGGTATTCATTTTGAGCTACTTGTGGTTCATGTTGATCTTCTTCAAGCTCAAAAAACCGCTTGAATTTTGTTTTTAAGCTCATTTTATTCTCCTCCTTAATTTTTATTCTTCTATTTCATTACCGACTAGTGAAGTACCTATTCTGATAAAAGTTGCTCCTTCTTCAATCGCGATTTGATAGTCATTTGACATGCCCATTGATAACTCGGTACATGGGGCATATGAAAGCCCGAGAGCTTGTACATCCTTTTGCATTTCTTTTAGTTTTCGAAAAATGGGCCGGGTTTCTTCTTTATTTTCGAAAAAAGGGGCCATTGTCATTAAGCCTTCAATTTCAATGAACGAAAATTGTTTTAAGTCAATCACAAACTTGAGCAATTCATTTGGTCTAATTCCATGTTTTGATTGTTCACCAGATACATTAACTTGAATAAAACACTTTATCGGTTTTGTTGTTCTTTTTTGAATCTCCTGTGCTAAACTAAGACGATCTAACGAATGAACGTAATCAAAGATTTGGATCATTTCTTTAACTTTCCGTGACTGCAAGGTGCCGATGAAATGCCATATACCTTTTCCTTTAAGCAATTCCCATTTTTGCAGACTTGTATCTGCTCGATTTTCACCAATATGCGAGATACCTGCATCTAACGCCTCTTTGGCTCTTGTGACGCTGACATATTTTGTAACAGCAATAATCTTTACACTTGCAGGATCCCTACCGACTCGCCCACACGCTCGTTCAATTTCTGTTTGAATTTGGGCTAAGTTTTCTTTAACTGTCACTCTTATTTCCTCCCTTAAATTCTACCAATAAAACTCATCATTCTTCCAGTTTTTTGTTCGCGACGATACGAGAAAAATAATTCGCTTTCATTATAGGTGCAGTAATTTGAGACAAATATCTGCTCTTCTTTAACTCCAGCTCTTATTAATAATTGTTTATTTAATTCTTTTAAGTTTAATAAGTATTTGTTCGGACTAATTTCCTCGTATGGGAAAGGAGAATTACTATTTAAAACGTTTTTAACTTTACTGATCACAAAATCATCCACTTCATAGTAACCTTGAGAAATGGAAGGTCCTATTGCAACATAAATTTCCTTTAAAGGAATATGTTCTTTTTCAGTCCAAAGCCGGATCATGTTAGGACCAATTTGAGCCACTGTTCCTTTCCACCCAGCATGAGCTAAACCAATTATCCGGTAATTGGGTGCATAAAAATATAACGGGACACAATCAGCATAAAGACTGCATAAAAGAACATTTTCAGCAAATGTATAAAGACCATCAGTATTCGAAATCACATTATTCAAATTCAAAGTACCTGCCCCGCAATTTTCTACATGGACTTTTTTTATCTGATTGCCATGGACTTGATCTGCAAGCACCCAGTTCGATAACGGTATTCCCAATTTTGTAGCAAGCTTGTTTCGATTAGTGATAACATCCTGAACGTTATCTTGAACATGTAAACCGAGATTTAAGGAGTTATATGGTTTTATACTACAGCCATTGTTACGCGTTGAAAATCCAACGATTAGTCTATTGTTAAGTTTACAAAACGGTTCGACAGATAAATACAAGTCATTATTCCCTACAAAAGCCTCATTTTTCAAGTAAGACACTTCCTATTCTAAACACTTTCATTTATTCTAACATATTTTTCTATCTACAAATAGTGCTTAGTTACGACAAAGCTAAAAATCAAATATATTGCTAATTATACATTCAGACTTCCACGATAAGCTGAGTTAGCGCGAAAGCCTGAGTCTTTTGAGGAATTTTACTCTTTTTCTAAACGAACAAGGATTACATCAGATCCGAATTTTAGGATATTTTCCCAAGGAATAATGATTTCAGCTTCTTTCCCTCCTAAGAATGTTAACATCCTCCCTGTTCCCCCAATGATGATCGACTTAACTGTGCCTTCTTCTAAATTAATATCTAAATCACTAATATGACCTAAAACTTTGCCATTGGAAATATTCACAATTTCTTTTACTTGAATTTCAGAAACCTTTAACATGTAATTTTTCCTCCATCCGCTATATTCTATGTTCCATTTATATGTACGAGAAGATGATAATATTATTAGAAAAGCGTAGAGCGCCTGCTTAGCGCTATACATCATCCAAAGTTCAATAAAGTATATACTTTAACGAAAAAAAAAGAGGTAATCCTATGGATCACCTCAAGCTTTAGCATGTTTATTCATTTGTTGGATTGCTGCTTTCTCAAGCCGTGATACTTGAGCTTGAGAAATACCGATTTCTTCAGCTACTTCCATTTGTGTTTTTCCTTGAAAAAAACGCATATTTAAGATCATTTTTTCACGTTCACTTAGACGCACCATTGCTTCTTTTAAAGCAATTTCTTCAACCCATTGGATATCTTTTTGTTTGTCATCACTAATTTGATCCATGACATAAATGGGATCGCCACCATCATTGTAAATTGGTTCAAATAATGATACAGGATCTTGAATAGCATCAAGCGCAAAAACAATATCTTCCTTTGGAACATTTAGTACTTTGGCAATTTCTTGAATAGTTGGTTCTCGATCACGACTTTTTTCACTCATCAATGAGTCGCGTACTTGTAATGCTTTGTAAGCAATATCCCTTAATGACCTTGACACTCGAATTGGATTATTATCGCGTAAATAGCGGCGAATTTCTCCAATAATCATTGGAACTGCATAAGTAGAAAATTTAACATTTTGACTTAAATCAAAATTATCAATTGATTTCATCAGACCAATACAACCTACTTGAAATAGGTCATCGACATACTCTCCCCTGTTATTAAAGCGTTGAATTACACTTAAAACTAATCGTAAATTTCCATTAATAAGCTTCTCTCTTGCAGAAATGTCCCCACTTTGTAGTTCCTCAAATAGTTGGCGCATTTCTTTATTTGTTAGTACTGGCAATTTAGACGTGTCAACACCACATATTTCAACTTTATTTCGGGTCAATTCTTTCCCTCCTTGCAGGAGATGATGTACAAGACTAAGTATCTCCTCAGGTGGAAAAAATATGCATTCGTTTTACGAGGTGATTAACCCTTTTCTTACAGATAATCCTTGATACATCAATGGCTAAGCGGTTCAAAAAAATTTTTTTATGATAGTTACACCATTTTATTAAATTCCTTTCTAAGCCTTTTAATAATTCGCTTTTCTAGTCGAGAAATATATGATTGGGAAATTCCTAAAAGATCTGCTACATCCTTTTGGGTCTTTTCTTCTCCACCGGCTAGTCCAAAACGAAGTTCCATGATCTGTTTCTCTCTTGCATTGAGAGTATGAAGGGCGTTTACTAGTAATTTACGATCAACTTTTTCCTCAATTCCTTTTGTAATAATATCTTCTTCTGTTCCTAAGACGTCTGAGAGAAGAAGTTCATTTCCATCCCAGTCAATATTAAGTGGTTCATCAAAAGATACTTCTGAGCGGATTTTATTATTTCTTCTTAAATACATTAAAATTTCATTTTCAATACATCTTGATGCGTATGTTGCTAACTTAATCTTCTTCTCTGGATTAAATGTATTAACGGCTTTAATTAATCCAATAGTTCCGATGCTTATCAAATCTTCAATATTAATTCCAGTATTTTCAAATTTCCGAGCAATATAAACGACTAACCGTAAGTTTCGTTCGATTAACATAGAGCGGACAGCTTTATCTCCAGTTGGAAGTTTACTTAATAAGTGCTCTTCTTCATCTTTGGATAGCGGAGGTGGCAATGCTTCGCTTCCTCCAATGTAGTAAATTTCATCAGCTTTTAATCCTAATTTCATTAATAGTTTATACCAGAGTAATACTATTTTCAGCTTAAGTTTTATCATCTATGTACCCCCTAATAATTACAGTTCCTAATTTTCAAGCCAAACTTCTCTTACCATTGATAAACATTTGTGGATGCAGAATACAATTGAACTCTCCATTTGAAGCTAAATTTGTAAAATTTAATCCGACAATTACATGATTGCACTCCAACACATCTCCCTGATTAAGAGTAACAATTACATTCGTCGGTTTTAGTCCAATAATAAATTGATTTACTTGCCCAATTCCACGATAAGGAACAATGCAAAGTTTTTCTTCCCATTCTTTATCAATTGGAACCGTTGGATCTCCAATCATTTCAGGTTGTTTTGCTACCTGAACGATCGATTTGGGGAATTTATTTTGCAACAAACTCATATCAATTATCATAACAGGCTTTTTTGTTAGTGGGTCTTGTAGCTGATTGCCACTATCGATCAATCCCTTTAACTGAAATTGCTGGTCTACGATCATCAGATCTACAGTAACAATCTCATCATATTTCACTTTAATAAATTCAATTTGCTCAATTCTCTTTTTAGAAAAAAACCAAATGGTAGGAAAACCAACAACCACAAATAACCAACTTACCGGTGTTCCTAGTCCTATTGTTTTAGTTGTCACTACTCCATTCAAAATGATCATTTCATTATTGAAAAAGTAATGTAATGCAATTAATCCACCTCCACATATGAAGCTAACAAAATAGAATGTTAATAGATTTTGAAAAAAGTATGAAAACTTTTTAAAACTAAAGGTGGTAACAACAATCACACAAGATAAAATAAATTTAAAAAATGGCTGATAAAATAGCGAACTTAAAGGTGTAATTACTAATATTATTGAACCTGATGCAACAAATGCCCCAAAAATTAAACGGCGTTTTCGAATGTCTCGTTTTAATACAAGCGCAGTTAAAGAAAGTAATAATAAATCAATACAAAAATTTAGAAACCATATGACATCTAAATATATCGCCATATCGGCTCCTTTCTATAACTTTTAAAAGAATTTGAGACTAGTATATATCAATTCTTATTTATAAGTCTGTCAGTTTATGCGGGTATATTCTGAGAAATTTTCAGGTTTTTTCAATGAAATTGTCGTAAAGAAAAGCGTAGAGCGCCAAATTAAACCTAAAAACTGCCCGCATCCTATGGGTATTGGTGTAATGTCGCCATCCTGCCTCCCCGACAAGCAAATGTTCTGGGAGAAAAAAAGACTCCCTCACAGTTCCTCCAATTTCGGAGTATACAATGAGGTAGCCTCTTATTTTTATATCTAATATTTCTAGCGATTACGACGATTTCGTAAAAATGTAGGTATGTCTAAAGTATCAGTCGATTCTTGTTGTCCCTGACTTTGAGATTGTCTTTCTACATATAGATTTTCTTCCTGATATTGCTGTTGAATTATTGGCTTTTTCCCATTCATTGTTTTTACTGGAGTTTGTGGCCTTGAAATTTTGTCTTGATCATTAAAACCCGTGGCAATCACGGTCACAACAATTTCATCCTTTAAATTCTCGTTAATAACTGAGCCAAAGATCATGTTTACTTCTTGATCTGATGCAGAAGAAACAATTTCTGCAGCTTCATGAACTTCATATAAGCTTAAGTTTGATCCACCAGTAATATTCATTAGCACACCTTGTGCTCCATCAATTGATGTTTCTAATAAAGGACTAGAAATTGCTTTTTTGGCAGCTTCAGTAGCACGATTTTCACCGCTAGCAATTCCTATTCCCATTAATGCTGAGCCTTTATCGCTCATGATTGTTTTTACATCAGCAAAATCAAGATTAATTAAACCTGGGACAGCAATTAAATCAGAAATCCCTTGCACTCCTTGTCTTAGTACATTGTCTGCTTCACGAAATGCTTCTAACATTGGTGTATTTTTATCAACAATTTCTAGTAAACGGTCGTTTGGGATAACAATTAATGTATCGACTTTTTCTTTGAGTGCACCAATTCCTCCAGCAGCTTGACTAGAGCGCTTTCTACCTTCAAACGTAAACGGTCGGGTAACAACACCCACGGTTAACGCCCCTATTTCTTTTGCTATTTCGGCAATTACAGGAGCAGCACCTGTCCCTGTTCCACCACCCATTCCAGCAGTGATAAATACCATATCGGCTCCAGATAAAATTGCAACAAGTTGCTCGCGACTTTCTTCTGCAGCTTTTTTACCAACTTCAGGATTAGCACCTGCTCCTAACCCACGAGTAAGTTTTCCACCTAATTGTAATTTATGCTCAGCTTTTGATAAATGCAGAGCTTGAGCATCTGTATTTACAGCAATAAACTCAACACCTTGTAATCCATTTTCAATCATTCTATTAACAGCGTTACTTCCACCACCGCCAACTCCGATGACTTTAATTTTCGCTAATTGATCCATTTCCATTTCAAACTCTAACATATAAGATCCCCCAATCGATCATCTCTCGAACAAAATTTCCGTAATTATCGGCTACTCGAAAAAAACTTTAAACCAATTCGAAACTTTCTTTTTTACGTTTTGACCTTGTGATATCTCCTTCTTTTTTACAGGAGCATCTTTTCTTTCTTGGTCATCTACGTGCTGAATGTTTCCTAAGGTAGCAGCCACTTCCTTGCCTTGAATTTTACTATTTCGGTAGGCAAATTGGATTAATCCAACTCCAGTCGTATATTGAGGTTCACGGACTCCGATATAATCAGGAATAGCAACTCTCACACTATTTTTTAGAATTTCTCTTGCCAATTCAAGTAAACCAGGAATTTTTACTGTGCCCCCTGTTAAAACATATCCTCCAGGTAAATCACCGTATCCAAGTCTATAAACCTCATCTTCTACTAACTGTAACATCTCAGCTATCCTCGGTTCAATAATGTATGAAAGTTCATTTTGAGAAAATTCTTCTTTTAGTTCACTACCGATTTTAGAGACTTTAAATGTTTCATCTTTAGAGGCTAGTTCTATGTGGGCATGTCCATATTTTACTTTCACTCGTTCAGCTTCCTCAGTTGAAATCCTTAAACCAATCGCAATATCATTTGTGATATGATCTCCGCCGATTGGAATAACTGAAGTTGTTTGTAATGTACCCTGCTCAAAAATTGACACCGTCATGGAACCACCACCGATATCTACTAAGGCAACACCTAAACTTTTTTCATCTTTTGATACGGCCACAGATCCCGCTGCTAACGACTGTAAACAAATATCTACAATTGTTAATCCAGCCCTTTCAACACATCGTAATAAGTTATGTAAGATCGTTTTTGAACCTGTAATAATTGTTCCTTCCATTTCTAACCGAACACCAATCATCCCTCTTGGGTCAGTGATCTCGTCTAATCCATCTACGATAAATTGTTTTGGAATAACATCAATGATTTCCCGCTCAGGCGGTAACGAAAAAACTTGTGCTGCATCAATCACTCTACGGATATCTTCTTCACCAATTTCACGATCAGGACTAGATACCGCAACAACACCGTGACATGGTTGAAGTTGAATATGGTTTCCGGAAACACCGACAATCACATTTTCAATAGACATTCCAATCATTCTCTCGGCTTGATCTACCGCTCGTCTAATTGAACGAACAGTTTCATCAATATCTACGATCGAGCCTTTTTTAATACCATTTGATTTTGCATCTCCTACCCCAATGATATTTAATGAGCCATTTGTAATATCTCCAATGATTACTCGAACATTGGATGTACCGATGTCTAAACTTACATAAGTCTCTTTGCTGTTCATTCTTTGGCACCTCCTTCAATAAATAAGCTTGTCTATTTTATAAATCAATTAATCTTAATATTTTTAACTATCTTTCGCCTGCATTAGGAAAAGAAAGTATTTTTGCCAATATGTTAATATTCAACAAATACTTTTTATTCCCTTTTTTTTTTACACGAAAAATCTTTTCTTTTTGAAAAAATCATCCGAATTTTTTGCGTTATTAAAAGTTAATTTTCCTTTTCTTGATTTGCTGTCCATTTTGAAAGAAGGATTCTTCTAATTACAGCAATATTGTTAAATAAACGAACTCCAAAAGCAAAAATTGCGGCTAAATATAAGTCTACACCAAGATGAACACCTAGAAAAGCTAAACTTGCAGCTAAAAGGATATTTGAAAAAAAACCAGTGACAAATACCTTTTCTTCAAATATATTCTGAAGATGAGCTCTTACTCCTCCAAATAACGTATCAAGGGCAGCTAAAACGGCAATTGATAAATAGCTACTATATGCATCTGGTATTCTAAACTCAGTCCACAATCCGAGTAGAAGACCTATAAGTAGTCCAAGTACAGGCAACCACAATTTATGATTCCTCCTTTATAGGCTGTAAATATCGAACTCGTAGCGCCTGGTCATATTCAGGCAATGTAATAAAATTAACCGGTGTCGATTTTAAACTTAAATTTTCAATTGCAAAATATTCAACGGACTGTGAAACAACCATTTCATGATGTAACTTTTGCGCATCATTAGCTAGTACTTTTATCTGTAACGGAAAAGTAGCTATTCTTTTAGCGTTTACATGAGTTACTCCATTTACATCCCGAATTGCAGATGTCGAAATGATCCGTTCATTTCCAATCGCAATTTCTTTTGCATTATAAATGTTTAATTCGTTAATTAAAAACCTTAATAAGTGAGGAGGTACTGTTTCAGGTACAAATCCGTAATCAGTGTATAATGGCTTAATCTCAAGAATAATTCCTTCTCCACTTACCGAAGTTAACCCAGCTCGCTCTTTAAGGTCATTTAAGGCATCAATCATAACATCTTCAAGATCATCTTGTTGATTGAATTGATTTAACAAAGCAAGTTGCTTGTCAATTTCTTCATTTAACTCTTGTTGCCGCTCCTTTTCAAGCCGTAAATCTTGTCTTAGTTGTAAAATGTCTCGCGTATCGCGAACAACTGGTTCATTGGTTGTTTTAAATTGAATAGCCACCATAAAGCCAATAATCGTGGTAACAATTGCAAATATTATCATCCTATCTTTCACCGATCTCATCCTCTATCTGATAAATAAGGTTCCATTTGGAGCAAATCCTTCTTTTCTATTTTTACTTCTATTTGATCAAAGAGTAGTTGTTCTTTTACACCACCAGGTAAATTCAATGAGTCGTGAAGTTTATCAGCGTCACCAATCGCAGTTATTACAAATGGGGCAAAAGATGTTATCCCATCAATCCGAATGACAGGTCCTACACATTGGATATATGAGCGATTAGAAATTCTTTGGCCATTTATGGCGATTGCTTCAGCTTGAGTCACCAACAATTCATGAACAACTTTTTGAATATGAGATTCGTGAACAATATAAAAATTGGGATTTTCACCGTCCGGTACATAGGCTGCGTCGGTTAATGTCACTTCAATCCCGGACCCTTTGACACCTACAGCTCCTGTTACCATCCGCAGTTTATCAAGATCTTCTACTAAATTAAAATAGGTTTTTTCTTGGAAAGCCATTTCTTCTTCAATTTTAGAAATTTTCGTTTGAATTTCTCTTAGTTCTTCAGCTAGACTTCGGTTTATTGATTGTTCAAATAAAACTTGATTTCTTAATTCATCTTCTTTTTTCCATTGCCTTTCCGATATTACATGACTGTTAGGAGTTTGATTAGCAAATTGATATGATAGTGAAATAATAAACCCTGTAATAATCAAGATAACTGAAAGGATGACATGATTACCCTTCACTTTCAAGCTTGTCCTCCTCCTCATTATCAAATTGTTCGAAATAAGGATTAATTCTCATATGGATAATTCCTTTATTTTTTGGATCTAGCTCTTTTATTAACGCTGAATAGGAAGCAATTTTTGCTGAAAAATGTCTGATTGTTGAACTTACAACAAATCCATCATTCATGTAAAGTGTAATTCTTAATGGATCATCTTTTACAGGTGTATAGTAAATTTCTGAAATCCGTTGAATTAAACTTTCTGGTAACTTACTTATTTCAGCTGCCATTTCCGCTAATTCATCATTTTTTTTCCAGCCCATTAACAATGGGGCATCCGTCGGAAAGCGTTTCTTAGAGTTTTCCTCGGTAAGTATTTTTCCAGTTTCTAAGATTGGATAATACTTTCCATCAGTAACTAAATATGCGACTCTTGAATATTCTTTAACAGTAATTTGCAGGATGTTTGGAAATTTTCGGTCTATACTTACTTCTTTTATTTCAACCAAAGAGGTTAATTCTTTTTCAATAAAATCTTTATTAATATTCCAAAAACTTGTTTTATCATTAAGACCACTAACTTTGATAATTTTCTCATCAGAAACATAGCGGTTTCCATTGACCTTTATTTCTTTAACATTGCTCAAAGGTGACTGAAAGTAAACAACACTAAGTAATAATAGGAAGAAAAAGGACAAATAGAAAATGAGCCGTCTATTTGACCGTTGTTTTCGTTGAATTTTGAGCTTGGGAATACGCTCTTCAAGTGCTATCACTTTTTTTTGATCCATAACAACTTCCTCCATTGTACGCTATGTTAAATGATTATCCATCAGACTGAAGTCCTTTACATAAAAACTTTGAAAACGGCATACATTTTATATGCCGTTTCGTTAAATTCATTTTACTATTTAAATGTACCATAAAATAATCGTCCGTACATTTAAAATCTGTTGCCGCCGACTAACTCTACTTCGGTTTGCAACTTGACATTAAATTTTTGGAAAACATCAACTTTAATATGATCAATTAACTTTAACACATCACTAGCTTTCGCCCCACCAATATTAATAATAAAATTAGCATGCATTGTTGAAACTTGAGCTCCACCAACCGTAAATCCTTTTAATCCGGCATCCTCTATTAACTTTCCAGCATGGTTGGGAAGTGGATTTCGAAAGACACTGCCGCAGCATGGATAATCCCACGGCTGAGTTTTTCGGCGGTAATCTTTATTCTTTTGTAGTTGGGCGACAATTTCATCTCTATTTCCTTTTTTTAACGAAAAGATTGCTTCTATGCAAATGCCTTGGTCTTTTTGGAGTCGTGAAGTTCGATAAGAAAACTCCATTTCTTTATTAGTATACCACTTCAATGTACCGTCGGGATAGAGGATTCTCGCTTTCGTTAAAATGGTGGAAATATCTGATTTATGGGCACCAGCATTCATGAAAACAGCGCCACCAACTGAACCAGGGATTCCCCCTGCAAATTCTAAGCCTGATAATCCTTTCTTGCTTAGCATTGTTGCTAGTTTAATGAAAGAAAATCCAGCACCCACTCGAATCTCTTCACCATTTACCTCTAAATGATTAATGCAGTCACTAATCTTGATCACAACTCCGTTTATTCCTAGATCTGAAACTAATAAATTAGAGCCACGACCAATAATAAAAAAGGGAGTCTTACTTTGATGTACTATCGTAAGCGTAGTAATTAAACAATTAATATCTTTAGGAACAACGAAAACTTCCGCTGGACCGCCAATTTTCCAAGTTGTATGATTAGCCAAAGGTTCATTGACTTTTATCTGGCCTACATTTTCTGCTAGTAGTCTATTTATAAGTCGATCCATAATACCCTCCAAATCGAATTATTTAGTTAGTTGTTTAATAAGTTCATACATTTCTTTTCCTGCTTCTGGCTTACCTTGTTTTAAAGCAGCTACATGCATTTGCTGCCATTTTCCTTCATTAAATAAAATCTCATCAATTTCTTTTAAGAGAATGTCACCTGACATTTCTTTTTCTAACTTTAAAATAGCTGCTCCGTGATCACTTAAGACCCGAGCATTTTTTTCTTGATGGTTATTGGTAACATAAGGACTAGGAATTAATATACTTGGTAACCCAATCGCTGTAATTTCCGCTAAAGTCGTTGCCCCAGCTCTAGCAACGATTAAATCAATGTTTTTTAGTACTTCTGGCATATTATGAATAAATGGTTCAATTCGAATATTTGGAGGGTTCCCATGTTCTTTCACTTTTGCCATTACAGTTTCATAATGAACATCACCAGTAACGTATAAAAATTGATAATCACGAGTTCCAGCGGATTTAAGTGCCTGTAAGAACGCATCATTTATTGGTCTTGCTCCTCTACTACCCCCAACTATTAGGACTGTTTTTTTTCTCTTGTCTAAGCCCATGTCACTTAACCGGTCTACTTCTGCAACAACTGCTACTTCAGTTGCTCTTGGATTTCCTGTGTAAACCACTTTATCATTTGGGAAAAATACGCAGGATTCTCGAAAAGAAACCGCTACTTTATTAACATATTTACTGAGAAATTTATTAGTTAATCCAGGAACACTATTTTGTTCATGAATAATCGTTGCTATTTTTAGTCTAGAAGCAGCAAAAACGACGGGACCGCAAACATATCCCCCTGTTCCAATCACAACTTTAGGTTTAAATTGCTTAATTAACTTTCTAGACCGCAGAACACCTTTAAAAAAGCGGACAATTGTTTTTAAATTTTCTAGCGACAATTTTCGTTTAAAGCCTGTTATCTCAATTGTGTCAAATCGAATTCCTTCTCGCTTAACGAGTGTGCTTTCCAACCCTTTTCTTGTACCTATATATAAAAATTCTGCGTTAGGTTCCCTTTTCTTAATTTCTTTAATTAAGGCTAGTGCAGGATATATATGACCCCCTGTACCACCACCACTTATTATCACTCTCAACGCACGTCACCTCCGCTTGAAAAAGAAAATCTTTTCATTTCTCCATTATATCTTAATTATTGAGCAGATATCACTTAAAAATAACGTATAAAAAGCCCTTTCAATTTGGGCTTTTTAAGTTAAAGTTTTAGTTATGATTATATTCCTCGTTGGAATAATGCGGAATTAACTCCTGCCACTTAATATCTGGCATATCTACTAATATTTAATAGCACTCCTACTGCTATAAGCATTAGCGTTAGTGAGGAGCCACCGTAACTTAAAAATGGCAAGGTAATCCCTGTGACTGGCATTAAGCCAATCACCACACCAATATTAATCATCACTTGGATGGCAATCATACCAATAATTCCTATTGCAAATAAACTACCAAATAAATCCGGCGCTCCAAGCGCTACACGAATTCCCCGCCATAACAAAATACTAAATAATAATATAACAAACGTTCCACCTATGAAACCAAGTTCCTCTGAAAGGATGGCAAAAATAAAATCAGTTTGTGGTTCAGGCAGATAAAAAAATTTTTGGCGACTTTCTCCCAATCCTAAACCCATTAATCCACCAGGGCCAATTGCATATAAGGATTGAATAATTTGGAATCCACTTCCTAAAGGATCTGACCACGGATCTAAAAATGAGGTAATTCGTTTCATCCGATAAGGAGCTGAGATAATTAGAGCAACAAGTCCACCTACTCCAATTAAACCTAAGCCGACAAAATGACTTAATCTTGCACCCGAAACATAAATCATTACAATACAAGTTCCAACCATAACTGCACCTGTACCTAGGTCTGGTTGGAGCATGATCAGACCGAAGGCAATTAGAACTAATGACAGTGATGGTAATAGACCTTGTTTAAATTTCGTAATAATCTTTTGATTTTCAGATAAATATTTTGCAAGAAAAGCGATCATTGCAAACTTCATGAATTCTGACGGTTGGATCGAGAAAGCACCAACGCCTAACCAACTTTGTGCTCCTCCTCTTACTAATCCGACACCAGGAATCAGTACAACTATTAACAAAATAAAACAAATAATGACAATCAGTTTTGCATACTTTCGCCAGATCCAATAATCAACATTCATAATGATAAACATGGCAATGATCCCTAACCCGGCAAAAAATAGTTGTCGTTTTGCAAAAAAGAATGCATCGTTAAATTTGTATGTTGCCCAAACAGCACTAGCACTATAAACCATGATCATTCCTATTGTTAATAACATTAGGGTTGTCATAATCAAAACAAAGTCTGGTGTTGATTTCGTTTTAGGCAATGTGGAACACCTCATCCATTTATGAATTTGGGCAAGCCCCTATTACCTATCTCTATTCACATCTTTTCAAAAACATGTCCTTTATTTTTCCATTTTATAAACGGCATTAATAAAAGTATCGCCTCGTTCTTCAAACGTTTTAAATTGGTCCCAACTTGCACATGCAGGTGAAAGTAAAATGACATCACCACTTTCAGAGAACTCATAAGCTGCAATTACTGCTTCATTAACATTGTTGACTTGTTTGATCATTGTTAATCCAGCTTTTTTAGCTGCTTTTTCAAGTTTTGAGGCTGTTTCACCGAACAAAACAATGCCTTTCACTTTTTGTAATGTTGGAATTAAATCATCAAATTCGTTACCTCGATCTAAGCCACCCGCGAGTAAAATAACAGGTTGATGGAAGGCGGAAACTGCTACTTTTGTCGCTAATATATTTGTGGCTTTTGAATCATTATAAAATTTCCGACCATTCATTTCTGTGACAAATTGTGTCCGATGTTTCACTCCAGCAAAAGTAGACAAAACCTCTACAATCCTAGAAGTTGAAGCTCCTGCTATTTTTGCAGCACAAATTGCAGCGACAATATTTTCAAGGTTATGTATGCCTGGAAGGATGATCTCCTGCGTTGAAATAATTTTTTCATCACGAAAGTAAATAACATTTTCTTTAATATACGCTCCATTTTCGACAACTTTTTTCACAGAAAAAGGAATCCTTTGAGCTTTAGTCATATCTGAAAGGTGTAATACTTCTTGATCATCGGCATTTATTACGCAATAATCTTCGTTCGTCATATTGGTAAATAGTTTCGCCTTTGCTAAACCATACTCTTCTTTTGTTCCGTGATAATCTAAATGAGCGTCAAATAAATTTAAGAAAACAGCAATTTTAGGATGAAATTTATCGGTGCCCATCAATTGGAAACTAGATACTTCTGTAACTAGAATATTTTGCTCCGTTGCTTTTTCGGCAACCTCACAAGCAACAGTTCCAATATTCCCAGCAATTAAAGGAGTTCTAGGACTTTCTTTTAGCATTTCATAAATGAGTGTTGTCGTTGTCGTTTTCCCATTTGAACCCGTGATTGCAATCATTTCTGCTTCGGAAATGATTGCAGTAATTTCAATTTCAGTAACGACAGAAATATCTTTTTGTAATGCTTTTTGAATTAAAGGATTAGAATAAGGAATCCCTGGATTTTTTACAACTAAATCAAAATTTCTGTCTAATAGTTCAAGCGGGTGGCCCCCACAAATTACTTCAACTCCTAATTGCTGAAGTTCAATTGCTGGTGAATTTTCTTCCAATTGCTTTTGATCATTTACAACAACAGTAGCTCCTAACTTATGTAACAGCTTCCCTGCCGCTAATCCACTTTTTGCTAAACCAATGATTAATATTGTTTTTCCGTTAAAATAGTTTGTATTTTTCATCTTACATCCACACCTCTAAATAAATTCCTAGTACAGCAAAAACAAGACCAACAAGCCAAAAGGTAACAACTACACGCCATTCAGACCATCCTGATAACTCATAATGATGATGAAGCGGACTCATTTTAAAGACACGTTTCCCTGTAGTCTTAAAAGAAATAACTTGAATGATCACCGAAAGTGTTTCAAGTACGAAAACTCCGCCGATAATCACCAATAAAATTTCCATTTTGGTAAGAATAGCAACTGCGGCAATCGCCCCACCTAAAGCAAGTGAACCAGTGTCACCCATAAACACTTTCGCTGGATGGGCATTAAAAACTAAGAAGCCAAGAACGCCACCAACAACAGCTGCACAAAACATCGCTATGTCCAATTGCTCGGCATTAAAGGCAATTACTGCATAAGCCCCAAAAGCAATCGCCGCAGTCCCTGCTAATAAACCATCTAAACCATCTGTCAGATTAACACCGTTTGATGCACCTAATAACATGATAATAATCAACGGAAAATAGAAGAATCTAATATCAATCCCATTTTCGATCCCTGGAATAGCAATTTCGGTTGAGAAGTTTCCTTGCTGAAGAACAAAATAAAAAACCGTCGCAATCAACAATTGTCCGACTAATTTTTGTTTAGAAGTTAATCCCAAATTTCGCTTTAACACAACTTTAATAAAATCATCTAAGAAACCTAAAAGACCGAATCCTACAGTTACAAGTAATAGCAAGTAAATTTCCGCAGA
Organism: Anaerobacillus sp.; assembly: GCA_036676095.1. Taxonomy (GTDB): domain Bacteria; phylum Bacillota; class Bacilli; order Bacillales; family Anaerobacillaceae; genus Anaerobacillus. The sequence goes on from JAKFDP010000009.1 coordinate 203,298, forward strand.
TAATGTAGCAAATTGGCCTACCATAACTATAGTAGTAATGATAATAGCTAATATAATCATAACGCCGCCCATTGTCGGTGTCCCACTCTTCTTTTGATGTGATTTAGGTCCTTCTTCCCTAATACTTTGACCGAATTTTAAGCGTCGTAAAAACGGAATGATCAAGGGAGATAAAATAACAGATATAAAAAATGCGACAACTAGTGTAAAAAACATTAATTTTTCAGGCATAACCTACCTCCCCCTTCCTAACTATATAGTTCTTTGGTTATCGTTTCAAACTTCATCCCACGTGAAGCTTTTATCAATACGATACTTCCAAGATCCAATAAAGGTACTAATTTTTCAGTAAGCTCTTCCTTTGTCTCATACGAGCTTACTTTTAGCTGAGCGTTGTTCTGCTCTAATAATGCTTCGGCAATCCATTTACCTTTAACACCAACAGTAAATACATGGGTAATTGGGCTAGTAATCACATCTGCAACAGAACGGTGAAGCATTTTTTCATCTTTGCCTAATTCATATATATCACCTAAAACGAGAATTCTTTTCGTAAAGCCTTCAAGCTGTTTAATCGTTTCGATGGCTGCTTTCATCGAGGTCGGACTTGCATTATAAGCATCATTTATGATTGTCGAACCATAAATACCTTGTTTTTTCTCCATTCTCATTTGTGTCAATACACAACGATTTAAACCTAATTGAATTGTCTGCTCGTCTAAACCAAAATAGTTTCCTACAGCTATTGCATATGTTGAATTTTTAATATTATGCCTTCCTAATAGTTTTAATGTAAACTGAGATTGGTCGTTAACCGAAAATTTTGTAACATCTGCTTGTTCAACATTTGAAATATGAAAATCATTAGTAGAGCCGTACCCACAAGTTACAGTTTTTATTGTTTTGCTGTCTAAAAGTAAAGGTTCATCACCATCAAGAATTAAGACACCTTCCTTTTTTAATCCTTCAACAATTTCTAATTTTGCTTTGGCAATCCCTGCTCTACTTCCTAATTGCTCAATATGAGATTCGCCGATATTGGTAATCACAGCTAAATCTGGGGTGGCTAACTTACTTAAAAGAGCAATTTCTCCAAAGTTGTTCATTCCCATCTCCAGAATAACAACTTCACAATCGTTAGGCATAGAAAGAATGGTTAAAGGCAAACCAATATGGTTATTATAATTCCCGGCAGTCTTGTGTGTTTTAAATGAAGTAGCTAAAACTGATTCAATTAAATCTTTGGTCGTTGTTTTTCCATTACTTCCAGTGATACCAATTACTTTCGGTGCGACTATTTGTAAATATTTTTTTGCCAAATCTGCTAATGCCTGTAAGGTATCCTTAACATAAAAGATTGGAAATTGTTCAGAAAACTCTTTTGGGATTGGTTTTCCTTCCTCCCATAATGTAGCGATTGCCCCATTTTTGATTGCTTCATGTATATAAGCATGACCATCAAACCGGTCACCAACAATCGGAATAAAAAGCCCTTTACGAGCTTGATTACGACTATCAATAAAAACTTGTTCGATCATGATATCTGTAGAAATAGTCCCCTGATATTTAGTTGCAATTTCTTTTAAAATCTCGATTTTAAAGCTCATCTTTTAACAACTCCTTTATAGCATCAGCTGCTACAAGCCGATCATCAAAAAAGAACGTTTCAGTACCAATAATTTGATATGTTTCATGTCCTTTACCTGCGATTAACACCACATCATCTTTCTTTGCTTGCTTGATTGCATAAATAATTGCTTTTTTTCGATCTGTAATTGCAACAAAGTCACATTCCTTTGTTAAACCAGCTTTCATATCAGCAATAATTTGTTCTGGGTCTTCACTTCTTGGGTTATCTGATGTTAAGACAAGATAATCGCCTAATTCATTAGCTATTTTCGCCATTAGTGGTCGCTTCGTTTTATCACGATCCCCACCACAACCAACGACAACATGAATTTTTCCTTTTACAAATTCTTTGATTGTATGTAGAACATTTTCTAAACTATCAGGAGTATGAGCATAATCGACGACAACAGTAAAAGGTTGGCCGGCATCTACTGGCTCAAATCTTCCTGAAACTCCTTTTACCTCTTCTAATGATTTAATGATCGAAGAAAGGGAAATCCCGTATACAAGACTAGTCGCCATTGCAGCTAAAGCATTATAAACATTAAACTTTCCAATCATTTTCAAGTGGACAAATGCTTTTTCGCCAAAAGCATTAATCTCAAATGACGTTCCTTGAGCGGTAATTTTAATATTTGTTGCTTTTACATCACAGTCACGATCAATTCCATAAGTAACAATTTCCGCTGCTGTCATTTTTTCATATTCACTCGATGCAGGATCATCACTATTTAAGATGGCTATTTTTAAGTGATCATTGCCATAAGAATTACCTAACTGCGCAAACAATAAACCTTTTGCATGACAATAAGCATCCATTGTTTTATGATAATCGAGATGATCTTGAGTTAAATTAGTAAAAACAGCAATATTAAAATCACAGCCTCTGACTCTCCCGAGATGTAAGGCATGACTTGAAACTTCCATGATCGCTGTATCTACCTCTTTTTCAACCATTTCGGCAAAAACTGCTTGTAAAGCAAGCGATTCTGGAGTCGTGTTTTTAGTTGCAAACGTTTCGGTACCGATTTTCATATACATTGTACCAATCAGTCCTGTTTTTTTGTTTGAATCATTTATAATCTGCTCAATTAAATGAGTCGTTGTTGTTTTCCCATTGGTGCCTGTTACACCGATCAGTGAAAGCTTTGAAGTTGGATAATCGTAAAATACATTTGCTACTACTGCCATCGCCCGCTTTGTATCTTTCACTAATACAACCGGAACTTTCACCTCTAATGGTTTTTGAGAGAGAATAGCTACCGCGCCTTTTTCAATCGCTTGATTAACATAATCATGTCCATCGACTGTATAACCTTCAATACAAATAAACAGACTGCCGTCTTTGATCTGCCGGGAGTCCATTTCAATTGACGTAATAAGAGGGTTTTCAGAACCACTCTTCTTATATTGAAATAAATGTTGAATTAATTCATCTAACAATATCATCTAAAATTCCCTCGCAATCATAACTTACTATCTATCGTAGCTTTTTACATTAGCTTTTAAACTTCACCTTTGTTATTAAATATTGAATTTTTCATTTTGTCGTTCAAAATGAAAAATTCAATATTTAAGGATTAGGGATAGCACTTTAATCGTTTAAAAAGTGCCATCCCTTTTTAGCAAAACTTAAAGCTTTTAAAAACACATAAACTCATTTTAATCTTGTGTTATAGATTTGTCACCTAATAAAATACGAATTGTTGAGTATTGTTTTACTTTTATCCCTGGTTCTGGAGATTGCGCTAGGACAGTATCCCCTTTGCCACTTACATCTAATTTCAATTCATAATAGGCTTCATTAATTTCTCGTCGTGTTCTACCAACTAAATCAGGAACTTTAACTAATGGCTGATCTGTCCAAACAAGTTCCTTTTCAATTTGATTTGTTCTTTTTTCTACTCCCATTGCTCGCAAACTATCACCAATTATTTTTCCAACGATCGGTGCTGCAACCACTCCTCCAAATTGAACAGTTCCCTTCGGATTATCAATTGCCACATAAACGACAATTTGCGGATCATCTGCAGGAGCAAAGCCAATAAAGGAAACGATGTGATTATTTTCTAAATATCGACCACCTTGTGCCTTTTGAGCAGTTCCTGTTTTACCCCCAACACGATATCCATCGACAAATGCACCTTTTCCGGTACCTTGAGCTACTACACTTTCAAGTGCATAACGCACTTTTTCACTTGTTTTACTAGAAATCACCTGTCGTTTTAATTTGGGTTGGGTAAATTCAATTGTTTCACCGGAAATTGGGTCCAGCCATTCTTTGGCAATATAAGGAGTATATAAGTAACCACCATTAATCGCTGCAGAAACTGCGGCTACTTGTTGTAATGGAGTAACCGCTACACCTTGACCAAACGCCGTGGTGGCTTGCTCAAGTGGCCCAATTCGATCACGATTAAATAAAATTCCTTTCCCCTCACCTTGTAAATCAATTCCTGTTTTTTGGCCAAAACCAAATTTTTCAATATAATCAAAGAGGCGGTCTTTGCCAAGCCTTTCCCCTAAAACAACAAAACCAGGGTTACAAGAATTTTGCACCACTTCTAAAAATGTTTGATGACCGTGGCCACCTTTTTTCCAACACCGAAGTCGGCGTCCAGCAACTTCAATAAAACCCGGATCATTAAACGTATCTTTCTCAAGATCTACTTCACCTTCTTCGAGGGCAGCGGCAAGTGTAATAATTTTAAATGTTGATCCAGGTTCATATTGCATCCAAACAGGTTTATTTTGATTATAAATTTCTGGTGGTACGTTTCGGAAGTTTTCAGGATCGTAGTCCGGTCGACTAGACATTCCTAAAATCTCGCCTGTATTTGGATTCATGGCAACGGCAATTGCTCCATCTGGTTTATATATTGCCTCGGCAATATCAAGCTCTCGTTCAATGATCGTTTGAACTTTCGTATCTATCGTTAGTTTTAAATTTAATCCGTCGACAGGTGGTGTATATTCATCTGCTAGTTTAGGCATCCGTCTTCCTTTCGCATCGGAATAAAAGGATACATGGCCGTTTTGACCCTTTAATTTTTTATCATAATAAAGCTCAATTCCAGTCAAGCCTTGATTATCAATTCCAGCAAAACCAAGTACATGGGATAAGTATTTCCCGAACGGATAGTGGCGTTTATTATCTTCGGCTATAAATACTCCAGGGATATCTAACGCTCGAACCTCATTAGCAAGCTGGTTGCTTATTTTTCTCCCTTCCGGATTAATCCGAACACTTGACTTTGGTTTCGTTAGTAAACTATAAACTTTTGTTTGATCCATTTTTAATACTTTTGCTAATTTTTCTGAATCCTCTCCAGGATTTTTAATTTGTCGAGGGACAATTAAGACAGATGGCGCACTCACATTTGTTGCTAACGGAACCCCGTTCCTATCTAATATTTCACCACGCTGCGCTTCAAATGGAATATTTCTACTCCAGAGGTCGCTCGCCCGGTTAGATAAATCATTCCCTAAGGCAAATTGGACAAACCCTAGTCTTAAAACGATCACAAAAAAGAATAACAGGCCAAAAGATAAAACGAAAACTAACCGTCTTCGTACAGTTACATTTGAAACACGCACAACAATATCCTCCTTATCTTAGGTACATTTGTAGGCTTGTTTCCAAAGTATGCTTGTACGATTAGAAATAGAACTGTTGTAAACGAATTATTCCATTGGGATTGTTGGCTCTTGACTAGATTTTTCAGCTTTGTTTGAAGAAGTTTTTTCAGAATGAGTCAAGGCTAATTCAATTACTAAATAATCTCCTTCTTTAAGTTGATGATTTTCTGGGACATTAAAATCAATCACAAAACCGTTCCCAACGATGTTAGTATTTAATTGTAATAAATTAGAAAGATTCATCACATCACGTAAAGACCAACCAATAATGTTTGGAATTTGATAAGATTTACTATCAGTTTTTAAAAAAACTTTTTCTCCTGAAAGTAGCATTGTTGAGCTAGCCGGCCATTGATCGACAACCTGACTGCCTGAACCTAAAACATAAACATCTAATCCTTGCTCGCTTAATTTTGATTTTGCTAAATTAATCTTTTCCCCAACATAATCGTCAATAAGTGATCCTTCTTCAACAATATTTGTTTTGCTTGAACGAGCAGTTGGTGAAATGTTTAAGTATTGCAGACTATGTTTCATAACTGTCGTAAATATTTCGGACACTGGTGCCGAGCCTACTTCATAAATTTCAATTTTCGGGCGATCAACCGCAACATAAACAATTAACTGCGGATTATATTTAGGTGCAATTCCTAAAAAGGAATAGATATATTGACCATTCCCACTTAAATATCCACGACCATTTGGATTGGGAATTTCAGAGGTTCCAGTTTTCCCTGCAACTTCAAAGCCATCAATAAAATATGGCTTTCCTGTACCTGCAGGAGATGTAACAACGGTTTCCATTAAATCGAGAACTCGCTTAGATGTCTCACTAGATATAGGTTGATCGACAACAGTTGGCTCCCCCTGCTTAACCACTTCCCCTGTGTTAGGATTAACTATTCGATTAATGATAAAGGGGCGCATCATCTTGCCCTTATTAGCAATCGCTGTCGCTGCTTGAATTTGCTGAATAGGAGTAATGGCTGAGCCTTGACCAAAGGCGGTTGTCGCTGCATCGATCCGATAAGAATCAGCAATTAAACTAGTTGCTTCGTTAGGAAGATCAATTCCTGTTGGCTTACGAAAACCAAATTTATTTATATATTCGTACAACCTCTCAGGACCTAATTTTTCTAAAGCTAAAATTGAGAAAGCAACGTTCGAAGAGCGTTGAAAGCCTTCATCAAAGGGAATTTTCCCCCAACCTTTTTTATTATGGTCTCGTACTGTTCGACCACCAATTTGATAGCTACCAGATTGATAAAGTTCTTCACCATGATAAACACCTTCCTCAATGGCTGCAGCTAATGTAAATATCTTCATCGTTGAACCTGGTTCAAAGCGAGATGAAACTGTAAAATTTGTATAATTCGTAATTTGTTCATAAAAGTTCGGATTAAAACTAGGTCGATTGCTCATCGCAAGTATTTCTCCCGTTTTGGGATTTGCAACAATCGCCATAATTCGTTGGGGTTCATACTTCTCTTCCACTTTAGTTAGGGCTTGCTCAAGTGCCATTTGAATATTAGAATCAATCGTTAAATAAATATCAAACCCATTTTTAGGTTTCTGAATGAGCTCTTCTATGGTAGGAAGTTTAATTCCTTTACGATCACTTAAATATTGAATAAATCCGTCCTTTTTGTTTAAATAATCATTCAAACTACTTTCAAGACCCATCCGGGATTTTGACATATCTCGTTCTGTGTAACCAATGACATGTGAGGCAAACGTTTGTTTAGGATAATATCGCCGATCTTCTTCGCGAAAAGTAATCCCTTTAAGACCTAATTTTTCTATTTCGCTTTTTTTTTCAAAACTCATATTTTTCGTTCCGGTTCCGAGTTCTACTTGAAACCTTCCTTCTTGTGATAGCAGCTGCTCTAAATCTTCAACATTTTTATCGACAATTGGAGCTAATAGTTCAGCTGTTCGCTTCGGATCTTCCACTCGATTTTGGGAGTTGACATCTAATATGGCTACAAGTGTATATGAGGGGATTTCTTCAGCTAGCTTATCTCCAAAGCGATCATAAATCGTCCCGCGTTTCCCTTCCAAAATTTGCTTTCTCGTCCAACGAGTTTCGGCCATCTCTTCTAGTTCTTTTCCATCTACGGTTTTCTCAAATTGGATGTAACCAATTCGAGAAAAAAACAGAAAAAATACAGATAGAAAAAACAATAATAATATGACTGCCCGTAAATTCATTTTCTTTACCTTAAATGTTACCAAACTGATCACCTTTTAATATGTGAAAAACTAGTCCATGAATCGAACTAGTTTTTTACAACCTTCACATTTTTATCGTTCAACGTCATACCGAGTGTCTCTGTTGCAATTTGTAAAATTCGATCAGGAGCAGATAGTTCTGTTACTTGCAATTGAAGCGCTTCGTTCGTTATTACTTGGCTACTAACTGCTTGTTCTAAAGTATGTATTTCATTGTTAGTAATATAAATAGCAGCATATGTCGAAATGATTAAATATGCAGCAAAAATCACACCAACTAACGTAGAAAAATACAAAACTTTTTCGCCCCTTGTGATCTGGAACTTTGTTTTAAGCTGAGGAATTAATTGTTTTTGTTGAGCAAGATTTTGAATTTGTTTTTTTTCTAGCTTTCTTGCAAGATTACTCATTCACTAAAACCTCCTTTTGTTTTTCGGCAATCCGTAACTTTGCTGAACGAGACCTTTTATTTGCTTCAATCTCTTCTGCATTTGGGAGAACCGGCTTTTTCGTAATTAGTTTTAAAACCGGTTCATAGCATTCTGGAATAACTGGCAAATTTCTAGGCAATTCCGGTGTTGAACTTGCTTGTTTAAAAACAGTTTTACATATTCTATCTTCTAATGAGTGGAAAGTAATAACGGCAATTCGTCCACCAACATCTGTAATTGCGATTGCGCCATTAATTGCCTCCTGAAAAGCCTGTAATTCATCATTTACAGCGATCCGAATTGCTTGAAACGTTCGTTTTGCCGGATGTCCACCAGTCCTTCTGGCTGGAGCAGGAATAGCTTCTTTAATAATTTCAACTAATTCTCCAGTTGTATCGATACTTTTATTTGAGCGATAAGTTTCAATTTTTCTAGCAATTTGTTTTGCAAATCGTTCTTCCCCATATTTTGAAATGATATGCATGAGCTCATGAAATGACCATTCATTCACGATTTCAGCAGCGGTTAACGCTGCTGTTTGGTCCATTCGCATATCTAATGGAGCATCGAAATTATAACTAAATCCTCGCTCTGCTTCATCTAATTGTGGCGATGAAACACCTAAATCAAACAGCACACCATCTACTTTCTCAACTCCAAATTCAGCTAATTTTTCAACTAAATGGCGGAAATTACTTTTAATAATTGTAAATTGACCTTCATACTCTTTTAGTTTTTTTCTTGCATTTTCGATAGCAATTTCATCTTGATCAAAAGCAAACAAATGTCCCTCTTTTGAAAGTTGAGACAAAATTAATTGCGAATGCCCTGCTCCACCGAGAGTGCAATCAACATAAATTCCATCTCTTTTTATCTTTAATCCTGCTACGGCCTCTTCTTTTAAGACAGTAATATGATCAAACAATCAAAACACCTTCTTATAACTATGTATTTTTTCTATGTTGTAACAAATGATCATTGTTTATCCACTTTCTTAATTTTATAAATCAAAATCAACAATTCCTTCGGCGATTTCACTAAATGAATCTTCAGATTGGGCAAAATACTCCTCCCAAGTTGCTTTACTCCAAATTTCCACACGATTTGAAACCCCAATAACAACACATTCTTTTTCTAATTGCGCATATTGGCGGAGTGGCGGGGAAACATTTACTCTACCTTGTTTATCTAGTTCGCATTCAGACGCTCCTGAAAAGAAAAAACGAGTAAACGCTCGTGCGTCTTTTTTGGTAAACGGTAAACCTTTAAGCTTTTCCTCTAAATTTTTCCATTCACTTTCTGGATAAACGAACAAACATTTATCTAATCCCCTTGTAATAATAAAGTTGAGGCCTAGTTCTTCACGAAATTTAGCAGGAATAATCATCCTTCCTTTTTCGTCAATCGTATGATGGTATTCCCCCATAAACATGTGAAGTACCCCCTTCCCCCACTTTATACCTTTAAAATACCACATCCCCCCACTTTCTACCACTTCAAATTTAAAAATTCTCGCAAATAAAAAAAAATCCTGCTTTTTACACAGGATTTCTGTTCGTCATTTTTTTTATCGTAGGTCTATACTCACCGATATTTGTCATCTTAAAAAGATAAGTTTATGATAATCATTAAGGTCAATTGAAAGATCTAATACTTGTTTAACAAAATCAAAACCATAATAATTAATGTAAGTGACAATGTTTAAACTACGCTCTTGTAATCCCCCATTTGGACGGATTGTTGCGTCAATTATGTCAAATTTTATCCATTCATTCTCATACTTTTGGCGAACGCTTTTTGTTAGTTTTTCAGTTAAGAAGTTAATTTCTTTTTTAATAATCTCAATATTTTTTTCCGCTAGCTTTTTAAGCCCTTTATCGTAACACGTAACAAGATCTATCAATGGCAAGTGAACCTTTTCTATTTCCATGAACGCCGAGGAAAACGTTTCATCTATCCGTCTTTCTTCCGCCCAATATGCACTTTTTTCCCGAGCATATGCAGTTCCATGGTTGATGATTTCAGGAACTATTAGATTTCCATTCTTTAGCCATTTGTTGATTTTCGGTTCAATAAAAGTCATTGCTAAGCGCGGTACGATCGGTGGAAGCTTATAGCCAAATAAATGAAAAGCCTCCTTCAGGGTGGCCCAATAAGCAACTTCTCCGGGACCAGCAACAAATGCTAATACAGGCAAAAGAAATTCTTGCATTATCGGTCTTGTGACAACGTTATTACTAAAATTTTCCGGTTCCTTTTCAATTAGCGCGCCTAATTCCTCACTTGAAAATAAAAAAGTTTTTTGTTTATCACTAAAAAAATCGGTTTCGGTTCGCTCTAATAGGATTCTAGTCCCGTTGAGATGATAAAACAAATGAGCATTACATGCTCGGCATTCTATCGGCTCTCCATAACCATTTTCAAACAAAGAATGAGCACTCTCCAAAAATTTTTCATGTAACGTCTCGTTTTTAGTTACGATTTGTTTTAAAAAACTAATTTCTAATTTTCTAAGTTCTTGGCTATGAGAATCAAGAAGAACGATCCCACTATCCTTAAACAATTTATGAATAAGAAAACCAAAAAAATCAATATACGTATTGCTATTTTCAATCACTTTATTTAACTCAGCAGCTAATGCCTGAGTATGTGAAGTTTCTTTATTATCAAGCAATACTTCATTGACAAATTTACGTAACGCCAACTTATCTAAGATAAGATCAGAAACAGAACAACGGTTGTTGTTTAATTGATTTACTTTCCGTTTATGAAGTGTTCCGGATTGAGTACTATAAATATGATTTATCTCAGCAAAATCATGATCTTCGCCAGCAATCCAAAAGATCGGTACAACCGGTACTTGTAACTTTTCTTCCTGAGCTTTTGCTAACTTTAAAATAGTAATAATTTTATAAATCGTATAAAGAGGTCCTGTTAAAACCCCAGCTTGTTGACCCCCAACGACAACTACAGCATGATCATTCGTCAATTTTTCAATATTTATGATTGTTTCACTAGAACAGTCGTATTTTCGATTGAAACGCAACAAATAATTTGCCAATTCTTTTCGTTGAAATTTCCGGTCCATTAATTCTCGATAACGTTCTATGTAGTGATGATCGTTTTTATAGTTATAATCAAAAAAAGATTGTAACTGTGGCTTTTCAGCAATATAATCTTCCATAAATTTCGAATGCGTTAATTTACATTCCTTTACAATCAATCTGTTTACACCTCCTCGATTAAACTTCACGATTGAAATAAAATAGAGTATAGCAGACAAAAATCATTTTTGCCAATAATTTTCATTAAAATTTATATCACATAATAAACACTAATAAATAAACCATATAAACTAAGTAATAAATAAGCAAAAAAGAAGAGCAAAAAGTTAACACGCCAAATTCCTATTAGTAGTTTTCCTAATTGTATATCTTCAGATACCTTCCAATGGATAATCGTGAAAATCATTCCAATTATTAAGATGACAATCATAATGATCCAAAAGAAAGATTTAGTCCAAATTTCGTAGACAATAAAGTAGACTGCAATGATAAATAAAATGGTAGAATAGTCAACAGCTAATTTCAATGATCTTTTTTTATTTTTTGTTGTTTTAATACTAATTAAATAGATGAAATATAAGGCCAAAATTGGCATTGTCACAAAAGTCGCAACGATCCAAGCTAAAGCATTACTCATAATCTTCCTACCTTTCCTTCAAGCTCCATCCCTTAATACTCGTAAATAAAGAAAACTCGGGCTTTGCCAAGCCTTTAGGCGCCAGCTGAGCCTTAGTTGCACTTATACTTAAAACCTTAAATTTTTCACTACGTCGGATAAACATCTTTGCTAAAAATTTATGCTTTCTTAACGTATAAAAAAGTCTAGCAATAATTTTTGATAAATGATAGTGCTTAACTGCTAGAAAAAGAAGCTCATCGGAAAGCCGCTTCATTTCTGTAAAGGCAACACTTTTTACAGAAAAAGTTGAGTTTCCCAATTCATTTTCCATGCGCAAGCCGCATATAGTTAACTGATTAGCTTGTTCTATCGAACCACCACCGATTACTCTTATTTTCGTTTGCACAAATATTCCACCTTTAAACAATAGTCAAATAAATTTTTGAAAAATTTAGTAATATTTCTACTTCTATTTTATAGTAAAATAAGAAGTAAAAAAAAGATACAATTGTAATTATTCAATTATGGAGGGATGATAATGGAAAATGTGGAAGTAAAGCCCTTACTAATTAATTATAAGACACTTGAAGAATTTAAAAATTTCAGAGAATACGGCGCAGAAGAATTATCGATGAAAGAAGATTTACGAGCAAATATTATTGAAAATGATAGCGATTCTCCTTTTTATGGAATTTATTATGGGAATAAACTTGTTGCACGAATGAGCTTGTATCGAATTGATAGAAATTATGATGTTTACTTTGAACCACCTCAAGATTATTATGAACTTTGGAAGCTTGAAGTTCTTGAACCCTATCGAAGAAAAGGATTTGGGACATTACTTGTAGATTTTGCGAAAAATTTTAATTTACCAGTGAAAACAAACGCTCGACAACGCTCTGATGGTTTTTGGGTAAAAATGGGTTTTAGTTCGTTGACCTACCATCCAGAAAGGGATCGTGGCGAAAATCCTTATGTTTGGTTTCCTGAAGGCGTTACCGAAAAAGAATAAATAAGAAAAGCGCAGAGCGCTCGGAGCTAGACATCTCACAAATTCAACAATTTATACTCCATATATCATAGAAAAAGGATCGCTCCTCATTAGGACCGATCCTTCAAAATTCCATTAACCATTAGCTATAGACATTTGTTTTGCCCGATCCATAATATCAATTAAAAGTTGGTAATCTTGTTTCATTCCAGCATAACTATCTTTTAGTAACATTAGTTCATTTCTTAATTTCTCGTTTTCTTCTGTTAGTTCAACAATTTTTTCTGTTAGTTCATTATTTGAACTTACTAAATTGCTTTTAGAAGATAAGATTTCTTTCTGTGATATTAAAAAATCGATAACGACGTCAAAATTTAATTGTAAAGACGGCTCAACGTTCGCTTCCCTTCCTTCTACCTTTGGAATAAGTTCATCTATATCAATTGGTGCTGATTCGGAAGCGTTGTCTAACTTCGTTTTCTTTAGATTTTTGCGCTGTTTTTTGGCAATTGCAATTGCAGCTTCATACTTCTTGCGAATTGTTGAATTCCATCTAAAACCACAAGCTGCCGAAGTCCTTGATAAACGTTCTCCAACTTCATCAAAAGCAGCTAACTGAGTACTACCTTCTCGAATATGCCTTAAAACGACTTCTGCTAATATCAAATCCTCATCATTAGTCCAAGCATCTTGACGCACGATAGACAATCTAATCCCTCCAATGAAAAGTTCTTTTTAATATCTTTATGCAATTGCTAGAAAAGATAGACTCTTTTGGTCTATTAAAGAATTATTACCTATTCAAACCTATTTATTCATTGGTTAAATTATGGAATATATGTATTCTTGAAAGAAAAGAAGCTGACACATTGTGACAGCTTCTTTTCCTTAATTACTATTTACTTACTACTTCTTTTCCTTTATAAGACCCACACTCTTTACATACACGGTGAGCAAGTTTCAATTCACTGCACTCTGGACATTTCACCATTCCTGGTACTTCTAACTTAAAGTGTGTGCGACGTTTGTTTTTACGAGTTTTTGACGTTCTACGAAAAGGTACTGCCATGATTCCCACCTCCTTCAACTGAAATAAAATATGTTAAAATGAAGGCCGGAAAAGCCGGATTCTTACATTTTTAAACACATCATTTGTTTTTAGAAAAGCGCAGAGCGCCTGCCTAGCGGCGACAAGAAAATGTTCTGGCAGTAAAGCTACTACTTGAAAATACTTCTTTGCAGCTTTGCGACGAGCAAGCGAAGCGGCACAGGAGCACAGTGCGGTATTTCACTTTTTACCTGCCAGGTTATTTGACCTCGAGCCGCTGGCGCTCGGAGCTAGACATTATTCAAAGTTAAAAATTATACTTTCTTATTTTTCAAAAAATTTGGCTAAAACAGCTAAACGTGGATCAATTTTTTCCTTCTTGCGCTCTTCTGTTAACAATTCCCAACCACTTCCAGATGGTGGTGCTTCACCCGTCTCGCCTTCACAAAAAATTTGAATTGGAACTTCTAACAAAATTGTTTGTTTAATATAAGGTAGTAAGTCTACTGTATCATTTTCAAGTTCATGGACATCTTCATCATAATCCTCAAAACCTCTCCAATCATGGAGCTTAAATACTTCAATTGTTTGAACTTGAAACGGAAACAAAACGTCTGCCAGTGTTCTTGAACAAGGTAAAATCATTTCCCCTTTAATTTCAAGAGAAAAAGTGAGCGAATGATTAGAAAAGGTGCCTTCACCTGTCACATGGACTAGTGAAATATCACGAATTTCTTGGTTTCTATTTTTCAAATCGCTTACATCAACCATCTCGTCAATTTTAATTCCCTTATTCTTTAATGTATTCAATTTCTGAATTGACCATTTCATCATTTTCACCTCAAGACAACAAAGGTAATTATAGCCTTCGAAATATATTTTGTCAACCTTTCTTCTTTACACTCTTTCTCTTTATTTATGATATTTTTTACTCATTCTTATACAAATCTTCATAACTAGATTTATTAGACTTTGGCGCTACCTTTTTGTATAATTTTTATTTAGAAAAGCGAAGAGCGCCTGCCTAGCGGCTCAGAGCTAGACAGGCTTACTATGTTCAAAAAGGAGTGCAAAATGAATATTACTGGTATTATCGTTGAATATAATCCTTTTCATAATGGACATGCCCACCATATTTTTGAAACAAAAAAACAAACACAAGCCGATCTAATTGTTGCTGTTATGAGTGGCAACTTTTTACAACGAGGCGAACCTGCCCTTGTTTCGAAATGGGCAAGAACAAGAATGGCCTTAGCAGCAGGTGTTGATCTTGTTTTAGAATTACCATACGTTTTTGCAACACAGCATGCGCAAATTTTTGCTGAAGGAGCGATTTCAATTCTAAAGGCAATTGGCGGGAATGCTGTATGCTTCGGCAGCGAATCAGGTGATATTCAACAATTTATAACGCAAGTTTCTTTTTTAAAAGAACACGAAAAGACATATAACACGTTTGTTCAAGATGCACTTGCCCAAGGGAATAGTTATCCAAAAGCGTTAGCATTAGCTTTTCATAAAATGAATAATCACGAGGAATTTGTTGATTTAACGAAACCAAATAATATCTTAGGGTATCATTATGTTAAGGCGATTTATGATCAAAGAGCACAAATAAAACCCTATTCCATTATAAGAACCTCTGCACAGTACCATGATAAACAAATTTCCAACTTAGCCATTGCAAGTGCTACTAGTATTAGAGAAGCTTTAATTGAACAAAAGAAAGATCTAGAAGCCGTGAGACACGTTGTTCCAAACGAAACTTTTGTAGAATTGCAAAATTATCTACAAATTCATTCCAGCTTCCAATATTGGGAACGATTATTTCCGTTTTTGAAATATAAACTTTTAACAACAACCCCTAAACAATTAGCAAACATTTATGAAGCAGAAGAAGGTCTAGAAAATCGAATATTACAAATAATCAATCAAGCTACTTCTTTTCAGAGTTTAATGCAAAAATTAAAAACGAAACGCTATACGTGGACTAGGTTACAACGATTTTGTGTACACATTCTTACAAATACGACTAAAGAAGAAATGTACCATCGTCATGTCGCTTGTCCGTATATCCGCGTACTAGGGATGAACAACAAAGGAAGAGAATTTTTAAATAAACAAAAGAAAAAGATAGAAGTACCACTTATTTCAACCGTCTCTAAGTGTAACCACCCATTCATTGAAATCGAAAAAAGGGCCACAACCTGTTATTCATTAGGTTATGACCCATTGATACAAAAAAAACTAACGGAGCAAGAATATGCTCAACCACCACTTTTATTATAAGTTTTATTTAGAATCAAGCTTTTCTAAAAAAGAAAGGGCATCATCAAATGTATTGACAGGTACGATTTCCATCGTTGTATTAATGGCTTTGGCAGCTGCCAAAGCCTCAACATAATTTGAGGTTGAAGCACCAAATTCATTCGGAGCAAAAAAGAAATCCGCTCCAGCTTTTTCTGCAGCTATCACTTTCTGTTTTATTCCACCTATACGACCAACTTCTCCTGCTTCATTAATAGTCCCTGTTCCTGCTATTGCATATCCCTTTGTTATATCTTCTTTTACAAGTTGGTTATAGATTTCTAAACTAAACATTAAACCGGCTGAAGGACCACCAATTTTTTTCGTATCAATTGCAATCTTTGGTTTAACCGTTAATTCACGTTTGGTTATTGGACTTGTAATTCCTATTCCTACTTTTTCGCCAGATGGATCTATTTCTTTTGGGAACGAGCGCATATGTAACTTAACATCTTTAGAAATTCCATCTCGGATAATTGTTAATAGGACATCCTGATTTTTTTCTTTCTCCTCTAGTGGGGCTAATAACTGATCAACAGTTTTAATCTTCTTTTTATCAACAGCTACGATTAAATCACCGCTTTGCAACTGTTCGGCTGCCGGCATTTTTTCAATGGTTCCTGTAACGATAACTCCATAATTTGTATAATTTGCTTCTTTTCCAGCTTTCGTATAAGCAATGAACGTAGCATTATCTTGCGATGAACTCATCATCATCATTTGTCGATGTTGGTAATCTTCATCTGTTTCACCACTACGTCTAATCAAATCTTGCTGAATAAGTTCACTAGAGTCACTTATCTTTGCCAAAAAATAGTTAATTATGTTTGCTTGCCCCATTCGAACGGTAGTTAGCATAAATGTACCTGTATCTTGATAACCACCTTCTACTTTAATTATTTTATTTAAAATTTCTGCATCACCAGGCTTAGTGAAATAATAAGGTAATTGATAAAAGTTAATAAAGAGTAAAAAAACAATTAAAAATATCCAGCGTTTTTTTGTTGCTGAGCTCTTATAAATAATTGTCATTTCCTTCCCCTTCCTATTTTCCGCTAATAATCTTTTACTTGTTTCACATACCGAAATTTTACAAGTAGCTAAACTATATTATTTAACCATTAGTGATATCATAATATCACTTTCTATTTCACAAAAGCGAATCATTTCTCTTTTCATAATATCCCTACTTTTACTCACTACTTTTTTCCACTCAAGCTGTATCTCTTAAAAAACTTATGGTCTAAATTAGACTTGGTTACGTATATTGTATTAGGACATGTATTATTGGAAAATTTTCGAAGGAGGCAAGGGAAATTGAACGCCTCAAAATTAAAAACTATTATCCTTGCTTTAAGCGCAACCATGATGGCAGCTTCTTTAATGATTTTTCCTAAGGAATCATTTGAAGCTTCTCTACGCGGACTAACAATGTGGTGGGAAGTCGTTTTCCCGTCTTTATTACCATTCTTTATCGTTTCAGAATTTTTAATTGGATTTGGTGTTGTTAGCTTTCTTGGAAGTTTATTAGAACCACTAATGCGACCTCTTTTCCAAGTTCCAGGAGTTGGTGGTTTTGTTTGGGCCATGGGCCTTGCATCAGGATATCCTGCAGGTGCGAAACTAACAGCAAGACTTAGGCAAGAAAATAAATTAACGGTGGTTGAAGCCGAAAGATTAGTTTCTTTCACGAATTCATCGAATCCTTTATTTATTTTCGGAGCAATTGCCGTTGGTTTTTTCCACAATCCTGCACTGGGAATTATTCTAGCGTTATCTCACTATTTAGGAAATTTCTGTGTTGGATTACTTATGAGATTTCATGGGAAAGAAAATAAGAGTGCCCCCAAAAAAGATAAAAAAAATAAGCTATCGATAAGAACAGCTCTCTACATGCTTCATCAAGAACGCTTACGTGATGGTCGGCCAATTGGAAAATTAATAGGTGATGCTGTTCATTCATCTGTTGCCACATTATTAATGATTGGTGGATTTATTATCTTATTTTCAGTTCTTAATCGTTTATTAAGTTTACTTGAAATTACGACTTTTTTATCATTATTTGTTTCACTTATTCTTGCCTTTTTCCAAATTCCAAAAGACTTAAGCATCCCTTTCCTTTCTGGCTTATTTGAGATTACATTAGGGAGTCAAATGGCTAGCCAAACAAATGCCATTCTTTTCCACCAAGTTATCATTACTAGCTTTATTTTAGCTTTTAGCGGATTTTCAGTGCAAGCGCAAGTAGCAAGTATTCTCGCAGAAACTGACATTAGCTTTAAACCATTTTTTATAGCAAGAATTTTTCACGGGACATTTGCCGCTTGTTTTACTGTCCTGTTATGGAAACCATTATATCTAAATCAACAAATTTCTGATGAAGAAAGCCATGCACTGCCTGTTTTTTTGCAATCAGAAACGTTTTCATTCTTGCAAATTCTTTGGGATTTATTACTACAATATGGTTCAATCGTGACATTAGTATCTTTAATGATCTTTATTATCATTACGTTTAATAAATTGGCAAAATAAAGAAAGAGGTCGACAAATTCGCTTGTCGACCTCTTCAATGCTATTTTAATTTGTGAAACTTTTCTCTTAAAGCGCTTTCAACAACCTCAGGCACAAGATCTCCAACAGGAGCTTGGTATTTGGCGATTTCCTTAACAATACTTGAACTTAAATAAGAAAATTTGTTATTTGTCATCATAAAAAATGTTTCAACATCTTCATCAAGCTTGCGATTAATTGAGGCCATTTGCATTTCATATTCAAAATCAGATACTACCCTTAATCCTTTAATAATTGCACTCGCTTCTTTTTCTTTCACATAATCAATTAATAATCCATGAAAAGAATCTATTTCAACATTATGTAAATTTTTCGTTACTTCTTTTAATAAAAACACTCGTTCTTCCACTGTAAATAATGGTTGTTTACTGTTATTATTTAAGACAGCAACAATAACTTTATCAAAAACTTTTGATCCTCTTGTAATAATATCTAAATGCCCTAATGTCACTGGATCAAAACTACCTGGACAGACTGCAATACTTGCCATTGTGACCCTCCTATTTACTTATACACAGTTTTTATAAATTGAAATTGCTGTGTCTCCATATTGCTCTATTCTTGCGCATGATAAATATTCAATGGTTTGTTCAATCCTAGTTGAAGCTGCATATTCAATAACGATAATCCCGTTGTTTGTTAATAAATTATTTTGAGCAATAAAGGTAATATCCTCTTCTAATCGTTGCTTGGCATAAGGTGGGTCAAGAAATATAACATCAAATTTAAGCTCTCTTTTTGCCACCGCTTTAAGGGCTCGTTTTGCTTCATTTCGATATACTTCCGCTTGATGATCGAAGCGACAATTTTTTAAGTTAAGTTGAACAATTTCAATTGCCTTTTGGTTTTGATCAACAAAAATCATTTTTTCCATGCCCCGACTTAACGCTTCAATTCCGAGTCCACCACTCCCTGCGTATAAGTCTAAACCTAAACCACCATCAAAAAAAGGACCAATAATATTAAAAATTGCTTCTTTCACTTTATCGGTCGTTGGTCGTGTTGTTTGTCCTGGCACAGCTTTCAAAGCTCGTCCTTTACTAATACCGGCTACTACTCTCATTTCATTTTTCCACTCACCTTTTGTTTTTATCTTTTCCCATCCTAACATAAAAGATTAGAAAAACTAATAGATCTAAACTTCTTTTAACAATCTGATGTATAGAACAATCTTCTATGGTCATACTAAAAATAGCAACATGAATATTCCGTGTTGCTGACAACCGCGGAGAAGACTTACGTTTCCCCATAAGTTCTTCCTCCGGTTTCTCCTCTCCCATAGCCTTGTGCAAAAACAAAATTGACATCGTTTTGTTTTTGCCATCTGGCACCTCGTAGGTAAACCTACGAGGATTTTTTAATTAGAAAAGCACAGAGCACCCGCCTTGCGCTCAGATTTTAGACGGCATGCAAAGTATGAAAAAAAAGAGGTTGACCAACCAAGATGACGGTCAAACTCCTGTTATCTTACATCTAAATCCCCATTTTATAATCGTATTCTTTCGCTTTATCAGGGCGTGCATTTTGAAATTCTGTTTTTAAATAAGGTCTCATTGATTTACTTACTAACTTAACATAATGTAAGGATTGAAGCCGTTCAATTGTTTCATCAATTGCATTTTCATCACAGTATAAAACAACATATTTCATTCGCTTTGAAGCATAATGAACATTTCCATATTTCCTCATTTGCCTTACATATTTTAATGAGTGTAACCAAACTGCTAGACCGATTCGGTTCCCTATCATGTTTAGATTCTCCTTTTTCCTTACATAAAACCAATATTAGTCTAACACGACTTTTTTATTACTTCAATAATGATTTCATTTGATGCTATTTACACCCACAGTTTCCACCAGAGCTACAGCCACTGCTACAAGACATTGAATCAAAAAAGGGATTACCTGTTGGTACTTTTATTGATTTAGAAACTGCATGAGCAATAATTAAACTAACTTCATTAAGTAACTGTTCAAGATCCTTTTCTGATTTTTTATATAAAGCAATTGGTTGATACAAATCTAATCTTCGTTTCAGTTCACGTACTTCCTTTTCTAGTCGCTGATAATCCGGATAATAATCCCCAAACCTCTGAGCTTCTTCATATTCATCTTTGCACTTATTAAATTCCCAAATCATTTCTTGGGCATGAATATCCCTTTGGAGAGCACATTTGGAAGCTTGATATTGTTTAAACTGCTGCGATTGTATAATCATCTCTGCTAAAGTAAGTGCTTGTGTAATAATATCAGTTTGCGTAACTACGTGTAACATAATTACCCTCCTCAAATTAAACATTATACCATGAGAAAGTGCTTATTCATAGTTAGATACAGCTTTAAGCCTAAATTTATTTTTTTAGCGGATCAATAATCGCAAGCTTTAAAATATCAGCGAACTGATACTTACGGTTATCTTGAGCTAAAATCTCATAACAGCCGTTATTATTTAGTAATTTTACAGGATTAAACTTTATTATTCTTCTATCTGTGCTTTCAATTTGTAACGATAATTGTAACACAATTACTTGCTTAACAATTCGTTGCATCATTCTTTCTTCATAAGCAGTTAAAATGAACCATTGCTTAGGTAATTTTGCTATTTCTGGTATAACTGATTCCATGAGTGGATATTCATTGACAATTGGTAGCTGAAATTTTTGTCCATTCTCATCGTGGTCTCCTTTTTGCGTACTAATCGTTAATGAGAGTTTGCTTAAAAGTTTTTCAAACGTTTCTGCATAACATTGTTCAATCAGAATACCTTTTGTTATTTTTTCATGCCAATTTGGCCAGTGCTCCTCGATAAATTTCAAATGAAGCTTTTCGGTAATTGTATATAAAACAAGGTTTTCTTTTTTGGTAATTTGGTTATTTTGTGTTACCCATTGTTCTAATGTCGGTTCCCATTGTGAAATAATATTCTTCGGAAGATTCTTTTTTAACAACTCGAATAATACATAAATATTTCGCTGGGCTTTCAGGGCATTCTTCACCGTATCAAAGGTGATAACAAAATGAATCATTGGTTCCCATTGTAAAACTTTGCTCCAACACGAAAATGTCCAAAGTGTATCATTTTCAAGCGAAACTGGAACAAGAAATTCTAGCCATCCAGCTTCCATCCCACGTAACATTTCTAAAGAATCTGTTTCATCGTTTGTTTCAAAAACGATGAAATCATTACTTATTGAAACAATTTCCAAACTTACTAATTGCCCAAGAGCATCAGAAAAAGACTGTTCGGAAAAGTTCGGATATTTGCTTAAGTACTTCATCAGTTCATTAATATGTACTCCTTTACCTTTAGCAATTGCCCAAAATAATAAATGAAAACTAACTTGTTGTCTTGTTAAATTTCGGAAGATAAATGCTGCTAAGCGCTGTTTTAGCTCTATATTAGCGCTTTGAAAAAAAAGATCACAGTTTTTAGCAACTACAACTAGTTTGTTTTCTTCGACATAAATAACTAACTGCTCATGTAACAGAAATTGGAACAATAAATCCCAATTCACATAGTCAGGATGAACATCTTTTAAGGCATTCAAATGAAAACTACTTGATTTTTCTTCAACAAAAAAAAGTAACTTAAATAAATAGGAAAGATACTTTTTAATTGAAACATCCTTATGAAAACCTTGGTTCCTCTGTGTTTCAAAGGTAAGTTCAAAATAGCTTTCAACAAATTCAAGGGGAACAATAAAGTTTTGTTTATGCATTTTTTCCTGAAGTTTAAAGACAATCCCTCTTTGCCGTAACAAAAGAAGAGCAAGCTTCTCTTCAATAGAAGTGGTTTGCTCTTCCTGACAATTGTCATTGCTATATAAACTAAACTTATTTAAAATCATTTTAAAATGCTTCTGTTCAAGTTCAGTTAAGCTTGTTAGTAACCGCTTACGAAATTCATTGTTTAATAAGCGTTTTTGTAAATCATCTTCTTGTTCTTCTCCCATAATTTCATTTTGCTTAGCAATTATTTTTTGTTTTACTTTGTTGTCTAATTGATCTAAACATTGCTCTATCTTTACCACTCTTCCACCTCATACGTATAGCCTTGCTCTAACATAAATAATTGCCGGTGACTAGCGCATTGTTCTTCTTTTGTATTTCTTGTCACAATTGAATAAAAAACAGCTTCATTATTGTTATTTTTCGGTCGTAAAACTCTGCCAACTCTTTGCGCTTCCTCTTGCCTTGAACCAAATGCACCGGATATTTGGATCGCAATTTCTGCATCAGGTAAGTCCACAGCAAAATTAGCAACTTTGCTAACAACGAGTACAGAAATCTCTCCATGACGAAATTGCTCGTAAAGTCGCTCGCGTTCTTTTTGTGGTGTTTTTCCAGTAATCATTTGTAACTGAAACTTATGGGCAACATCCACAAGTTGATGAATATATTGACCAATGATAAGTGTCGGTTGCCGTTTGTGTTTATTTAATAACTGCTTAATAACTTCTTCTTTTGAAGGATTGATGGAGGCAATTTTAAATTGTTGTTGGTGGTTACTTACGACGTATTGCTGTAGCACTTGTTCCGTTAAGTCAATACGAATTTCTTTACAAGTTGTTTTCGCAATCCAACCGTTATTTTCAAGCCCTTTCCAGGAAACATCATATTGCTTAGGTCCAATTAAACTATAAACCTCTTCTTCCTTTCCATCTTCCCTCACAAGTGTCGCTGTTAAACCTAACCTTTTCTTGCCTTGAATCTCGGCTGTTTGCCGAAAAACCGGTGCAGGAAGGAGATGAACTTCATCATAAATAATCAGACCCCAATTACGCTTATTAAATAACGGCAAATGAATAAACTGCTTTGTTTTGGGGCTTTTATAAATCATCATTTGATAAGAAGCAATAGTAATTGGTTTTACTTCTTTCGACGAACTATTATATAAACCAAGATCATTAGAAGAAACACTTGTTTTCGATAAAATTTCTCTTTGCCATTGTTTCATTGATGTTTCACTAGATGTAATAATTAAGACTTCTTCTTTTATTTTTTCCATGATGCCAAGACCAACAATGGTTTTTCCTGAGCCACAAGGCATGACGATAATTCCACTACCTCCAGTTACGTTTTGATCCTTACAAAACTGTTTGACAGCCTCTTTTTGATATGGTCTTAAATGAACGATATCTAAAGTTTGGATATCCATCTGCTGACCTTTATCAAATCCTATATAATCATTGATAAAATAACCATAGGTAAAACAAATTGTTTTTATCTCGCCACGGTGCGCTTCTTGGAAATACCACCTTTCACCTTTTTTTGTTAAAAGCTTTTGAAGCTTCCGATCCTTTAGTAACGAATTTTCTACCAATTGATCCGTAAAAGTTAAAAAATACTGATCAAACTTTTTCCCCATTGAAATGGAATTTGCGCGTTGATAATAATTTTCAATTGCTCGAATTACACTCGTCGCTAATGGATACTTACAATATTCATTTAGAAAATTGATCATTTCTGTTACTTGAATTCCTTGAGCAGAGGCTGACCAAATTGAATAGGGCGAAAGTTTATATGTATGAGTAGTAAGTGTTGCCTTCTCTAAAAGGGCCATTTGCGATAACATTGGTTGAATAATTGGGAACTGTCTATGATTTGCTTCAACAATAATCGTGCCATCACTTTGAACAACGAATGGATTCTCATTATTAAAAAGCATTGGCCTACCTTCTTTCTTTCCTAATTTTACAATTTAACCTCAAATTCTTCATATATTCCGTAGGAAGTATCATCATTGTGAACTAACTCTACTCTAATCTTATGCACACCAATTGGAAGAGATTTAATAATAAAGGCTGAAGTAAAAATTGAATCAACCTTTTGATTATTAATATAAAGGTGAAGATGGCCTTCACCGTTCTGTTTTACTAATCTTCTCTTCGCTTTTGTAATGATAAACTCTTTCATATGACACTCAACATAAATATCTTGATCTTTTAGAGTATATTTTATGTTCAATCGTTTATTTTGTGCGTTTGTCATTGGAATAACTAACTCATAATGATCATTAATAGGGATCAATTTCACTCCGCCATTTTCTTTATTATTCCACGAAACATCACTGAAAAAAATTTTGATTGCTACAAGCAAACTAGAAAAAAATGTCATTCTAAAATTTCCCACCTTAGCTCCTTAATCATAGCTAAAGCTTTGCCTAATTCAATCTTATTTATCCCTGTAGAAAAACTTGGTACTTAAATTTTGAAGGATTATCAAATCCTTTCCTAGTTGTCATTGATAATTTCTAAATAATTAAGCAGATGAATTAAAAATTTCACCTGCTTAATTTGATGAGCCCATTCCTTTAACCATTTCTAATAACATTAATGCTAGATTTAAATTAGATTGGAAACGATCTAATTTTTGCGGAAATGTTTTTCCATAATAGATTTTCGCTTCATTTTCAATTTGAGCTAACGAATGTGGATTCCTTGATAAATACCTGTACCAAACTGGATGTCGCCGCAGAAATTGTTTCAATTCCGGTCGTTGGATTATATACAATTGGATTTCTTGTCTCATTGTTTAGAACCTGCGAAAGTTAAAAGGACTCTGCTGACCAGGCTGACCTTGTTGGTTTTGTTGACTTTGCCCACCTTGATTCGGTGAACTTGACTGAAACGTTTGTAATAACCCTTGAAGCGTATTCATCATACTACTTAAATTTTTGATATGTCCTTGTAGCTCATTTAAGTTTATTGATTTAACCATTGTTAAGATGTCGCTAAGTTGTGTGCTTTCTTTTGCTTCCTCCTCTTTTATACTTACTTGTTCATCGAGATGATTGTTGTCATTTTGATATTTTTTCCAAAAGAGATCTTCTTCCCCTAAAATGCTCCATTCTTCATAAAAAGCTTGCCAAGTTTTATGACCTTCCCTTACTTCTTGAATGATATGTGGATGTTTTTTTACGAATTGTTTAAATTGTTGCACTGATGGGTTCGATGTCACTTTTTTATTCATTCATGGCACCTCCTAATCAAAATAGCCACTTTTCAACTAAGCAGTTCTATTACATTTATACAATTGTGCCTAGCTAAGTGTGCGCCTATTTTTTGAAGAAAAGCGTAGAGTGCCTGCCTAGCGGCTCGGAGCTAAACATTATTCAAAGTTTAAAAACGTTATACTCCCACTAAAGAAAAGCATCTTCATGCAGAATGAAGATGCCTTTCTTTTACCAAGGAGTTATGAAATTTTGTGTATAATACTTTTCATATACACCGACCCCTAAATGAGTAAACTCATCATGTAGCAAATTTACACGATGTCCTTCACTATTTAACCAACCTTCAACAACAGCAATTGAATCAACATATTTTGCGGCAATATTTTCTCCTGCCAACTGATACAAAATTCGCTGTTTTTTTAAGCGATCTTTTAATTTTCCATAAGTAGGTGATGTATGAGCAAAATAGTTATTATTTCTCATATCTTCACTATGTTGAAAAGCAACAACAGCGGTTTTTTCATCCCAGTAAAGTTCATTAAGCTGATGTCTCTTCCGAATTTCATTCGTAATCGCCAAAATTTGAAGGGCTGTACCTTTCTCAATTTTTCGCCATTCATTTGCCGCTAATGGTTTCGCTTCAATTAATTCTCCACGATAAATGACTGAATAAGGTCGTTGTTTTATTAACGTTTTTCCATCAAGATAACGAATTCCAGACAGCTTATTTGTAAATGTATCAAAATATAATTGAATAAACATATTATCAACTTTAATTAGTGGCCTAGTATTTATTTCTTCGCTAGATAATTGAAATTTATAGGAGTTATTTTGAATATTAAAGGAAATTTGATCTTGAAACTTATATTGTTGCTGGAGTTCTTCATAAGGTTGCCCAATATAAAATGGAGCCGTTATTGGATCAACTTCACCAATATAATACACAGTGACAACTTGATCATCTTCAACTCCAATCTGGAGATAACTATTAGTTAATGGATAAACCCACCACTCATAGTCATACGCAGATAGATCAATCCGGCTAGGAGTTCCGTACTTTCTTTTAACCTCAGTTGCTTTTTTTCCAATTAGCTTGTACAGACCTTCTGGAAACAAATGCTTAGGTAATTGATTCTTTTTGTCGTCTAATTTTGTGTCGTCAATTGAATGTTCTGCTTTAGTAAAATTTTCATTGATTGATGAGGATTCATTTTCTACAAGGTTGTCCCAAAAATATGCACACAATATTACTAATCCCGCAAAAAAGATGGCGAACAATCCACATCCTATTTTTTTCATGTGGTTCTCCTCTCTATTTCTAATTTTATGCAAGAACATTTTTGGATTATAGTAGACAATTCTTCTTTCTATATGTATTTTCCTGCAATTAGCAATATGATAATTTGATCCAAAAAAAATCTACTCCTTTTTCCAAAAAAGGAGTAGATAAAGATTTTTAATGATGAACTTGTGGACTTTCAGATATTTCCGATAATGCATAACCAGCATCATCATCAGTACCTTGATGTACAGCTAAATCTCCTAATGCACAAATCCCAACTAAGCGATTATTCTCAACAATTGGTAATCTTCTTATTTGGTGCTTAGCCATTAATTTTGCAGCTTCTTCAATTCCCATTCCTGGATCAGCAGTAATTAAGTGTTCGCTCATAATATCAGTAACTCTCGTGGAGTTTGGTTGTTTTTCTGCTACTCCTCTAATAACGATATCACGGTCTGTAATCATTCCTAATAATTGGTCATTTTCGCAAATAGGAATTGCACCGACATTTAAGTTTTTCATTTTAACAGCAGCTTCAAAAACGTTATCTTGAGGGGTACAATGCTCTACATTTGATGTCATTACCTCACGTACATGTTCCATAAAAAATTCCTCCTTAATTAAATGAAATACATTATTAATATGTCCATTTAATTTTATCTTATTAAAAAATAAATTAATGTCCATTATTTGTAAGATCGAGTTGGAGAAACATATCCCTTTTTATCCATATTAAGGTTATTATATTGCATCTTACCTTTTTTCATACTATCATGGTTATAGAAGCTAGCTAAAAAATACGAGGAGGGTTAACAATGAAATTTGAAGAAACTGGTTTGACAGGAAAAGAAGTTGAATTTTCAGAAGCTGAACACGTACTAGGGGAAGCAGGCTTTATTCATGCCGGACAATGGGATTATGAACGTGTAACATTTGATTATAAATTTGATGATTTAGTAAATAACGACATATATTACTTAAGAGTTCAAGCATACGCAGTGAAAGGCGAAATCCCTTCTCGTGCTAGCGTGATAAAACTTTTAGATCCAATCTTAGGAAAGCACTATTATCCACATGGAGTAGAATATCAAGAAGAAGATTTCCCCAAACACATAGTAGAAAAAAGCAAAAAAAAATTAGACCAAATTACTACACTAATAAAATAGTTGGATAAAGAAAACGTATGAGCTGCAATTGCTCATACGTTTTCTTTATTATTTATTTAACGTTTGTTCACAAAATACTTTCGCTGTATAATTTAAGTTTAAAAATAATATAATGGTATTAGTTTTCTCTAAGAGAGGGGTTCAACATGTCAGCATTGCTCACACAAAAAAACATCTTACTAGTTGGGATAATGATCTTAATTGCTATTGCAGCATATTTTATCTTACCTGTTTCTCTACCAATTATATTAGCATTAATTACAGCCATCCTTCTTGCTCCTATAGTTACGATCATCCAAATGAAAAATAAAATCAGAAGGAGCATAGCCATTTTTATTTTATTTATGATCCTTCTATGTTTCATTGGTTTGACAGTTTACTTTATTTCAACAAAAGCAATTACTCAAGCGGATTACTTGGTGAAAAATTTACCTGCCTATATTACTGAAATTAATAAAGCTTGGCTAAAATTCCAACTAAATATTAATGATAAAGTTGAAGAACTGCCACCCGAATTATTAGACAAGATGGGAAGTTACGTTCAACAATCATTAATGTCCTTAAAAAACAGTGTTAGTAGTAGAAATTTAATAAGTGATGTAACTTCTCTCATTACGAAAATACCTGCCTATTTTGTCTCACTTCTCGTATATTTAATTGCTCTCTGCTTATTTTTATTAGAGCTCCCAAAGCTAAAAGAACAAATTTTTGCAAATTTATCTGCGAAAACAAAAGAAAAGGTTCAATTTATGAGTTCTAGGCTATCATATGTGATTTTCGGATTTATAAAGGCACAAGTTTTAGTAAGTATTATCATTTTTATCTTTTCATTAATCGGATTATTACTAATTGTTCCTGAAGTGGCTTTACTAATGTCATTTATTATTTGGGCCATTGATATCATTCCAATACTTGGATCAATAATCATTTTGGCACCATGGGCCTTTTACCATTTAATTGCCGGTAATATTGGTCTTGCCACAAAGCTACTCATTTTAGCTGCAGTTTTATTAATTATTAGACGAGTAGCTGAACCTAAAGTGATGGGACAGCAAATTGGTTTATCACCTCTGGCAACGTTGATTGCTATGTATATTGGTTTCAAATTAATAGGAATATTAGGTTTTATCGTTGGTCCACTCTTAATTATTTTATTTACATCTGCCAAAGAAGCCGGCATTATTAAACTTAATTTTAAACTTTAAACAAGATGGAGAATAACGATAAGGATAAAGAAAATTGTCAAGTAGTTTAACGAATAGAGAAACATCAATCTAGCCCATTTCATATCATCTTTTATTAAAAATCCATAAATAGCTAAAGCAAGCCAACCAGCTCCTAACATGGCTGTAACAATCGTGTACACAGGACCAAGTACTGGTGATAAGAGCAATGAAATAGGAATTAATGCCAGAACGTAAAAGACCATTTGCCGTTTTGTCACTGTTATTCCCGCTACGACTGGAAGCATAGGGATTCCTGCTTTTCGGTATTCCTCACAGCGCTTAATAGCCAAAGCTAAAAAGTGAGGTGGTTGCCAAATAAACATCATTAAAAATAAAACCCAAGCAATTGGATGTAAGCTAGAATCAATTGCTGCCCATCCGATAAGCGGTGGAACTGCACCTGAAACACTACCGACAATTGTATTCAATGATGTTGTTCTTTTTGTCCACATCGTATAAATGACAACATAAAAAATTAGACCGACAAAACCTATTAAAGCGCAAGTAAAGGATACAAATAATAAAAATAAAATTCCTAATGTAGATAAAAGAAGACCAAATAATAACGTTTGCCTTTCAGGAATTTTCCCAATAGCCGTTGGTCTTTCAGTTGTCCGATCCATTAAGTGGTCAATATCACGATCAATATAATTATTTAAACTACAACTACCTGCTATCAAAAGGACAGCTCCCAGTAGACCCAATATAACAAGCTGTAAATTTGAGAATAAGTTAACTTCCTCATAGTACGCTGCCAAAAACATTCCTGTAAAGACTGTCATCATATTTGACATTACGATC
The DNA here is from genome assembly GCA_036676095.1 of Anaerobacillus sp. Taxonomy (GTDB): domain Bacteria; phylum Bacillota; class Bacilli; order Bacillales; family Anaerobacillaceae; genus Anaerobacillus. Next base: position 233,257 of record JAKFDP010000009.1, read on the forward strand.
CTAATTTTCGTCAAAGCAAGGAAATCTCGCCAAGTAACATTTGCAATCTTTTCATTAGCGATTGTTGTTTCTAGTACCTTTGCACCTTCAAAAACAGTTTTATTCAAATTTCTTCACCTCCATAGACTATACTTCAGTTTCATCATTTATATTTTCTATTTTTGCTTGTTATTTGATATTAATATTTTTATGGTATAAACAGTAAAAATATGTTTGTGTGAAAATCTTTATTTTGCAACTTAGGGGAAAATAGAAAAGCGTAGAGTCTAGTTACTCTACGCTTTTCTTTTTATTCATTTTTTAATTCAAGTAATAAATCACCTGTTTGAATTGCTTCACCATTATTTACATAAACCCTTGTTACGACTCCATCAAATGGAGCTTGAACAGTTGTTTCCATCTTCATTGCCTCTGTAATCATCAAATGATCACCCTTCTTCACTTTATCGCCATTTTCAATTAAAGTTTTTACAACTGTACCAGGCATTGTCGCTCCAATATGGCTCGGATTATCTTTATCCGCCTTTATTTTCGCAACTACGGTCGTTTCTACATTTTGGTCTTTAATGACTACTTCACGCGGTTGACCGTTTAGTTCAAAATAAATGACACGAGTACCGTCTTTTTGAGCTTCCCCAATAGAAACAAGCTTCACGATTAATGTTTTCCCTTGTTCAATTTCCACTTCAATTTCCTCGCCAAGGCGAAGCCCATAGAAAAATGTTGCGGTACCAAGGACAGAAACATCGCCAAATTGCTCATAAAACCTTTGATGGTCTAAGTAAACTTTCGGATAAATTGCATAAGATAGCAGATCAAAATCCGTCACTTGTCGGTTTAATTTGGCAGTTAGTTCTTTCTTGATTACTTCAAAATCAACCGAAGGTAAGTTTTCACCAGGTCTTCCCGTAATCGCATTTTTACCTTTTAAAATAATCTCTTGTAATTTTTGTGGAAAACCTTGATATGGTTGACCTAAATATCCTTGGAAAAATTCAACGACTGAATCAGGATAATCTAAAGTCTCACCTTTTTCATAGATGTCTTTTTCAGTCAAATTGTTTTGTACCATAAATAAGGCCATGTCGCCAACAATTTTCGATGAAGGAGTTACTTTCACTACATCGCCAAACATGTCATTTACCGTTCGGTACATTTTTTTCACTTCATCCCAACGATTCTTTAAGCCGACAGCCTTCGCTTGTTGCTGTAAATTACTATATTGTCCTCCTGGCATTTCATGTTCATACACTTCTGTATGAGGAGCAATCATCCCACTTTCAAACCCTTGATAATACTTTCTAGTTTCTTCCCAGAAAATACCAAGTTTTTCTAAAGCTTCGATATTTACTTGTGGTTGTCGTTGATTACCGACGAGTGCATAATATAAGCTATTTGCACTAGGTTGCGACGTAAGGCCTGCCATAGAAGCAACAGCAACATCAACAATATCAACGCCAGCTTCAATTGCTCTTGCATACATATAGATTCCATTGCCACTCGTATCATGAGTATGCAAATGAATTGGGATTGAAAGTGTTTCTTTTAAAGTAGAAATTAAACGATAAGCAGCTTCCGGTTTTAATAATCCAGCCATATCTTTTATTCCTAAAATATGAGCCCCAGATTGTTCTAATTCTTTTGCTAAATTTTTATAATAATTCAAATCGTACTTCGTCCGCGTTGGATCTAAAATGTCTCCAGTGTAACACATCGCTGCCTCGGCAATTTTCCCAGTATCCCGAACTGCTTCGATTGACAATTTCATCCCAGGAACCCAATTCAACGAATCAAATATACGGAAAACATCCATTCCAGCTTCTGCTGATTTTTGGATAAATTCTTTAACTACATTATCTGGATAATTCGTGTAACCTACTGCGTTAGAAGCACGAAACAGCATTTGCAGTAAAATATTCGGCATTTTCTTTCTTAATGTTATGAGACGCTCCCATGGATCTTCATGTAGAAATCTCATAGCTACATCAAATGTTGCTCCGCCCCACATTTCTGAAGAAAAAAGATTCGGTAACAATCTTGCTGTCGGTTCGGCAATCTTCTTTAAATCGTGTGTTCTTACCCGAGTTGCTAATAGTGATTGATGGGCATCACGAAAAGTTGTATCAGTTAATAATACTGCTTTCTGTTCAGTTACCCATTTCGCAACACCTTCTGCCCCTTTTTCTTCTAAAATTTGTTTCGTACCACTTGGAAACGGAGCTGCAAGGTTGGATTGTGGAACCACAGGCTCATCAAACACAGGTTTTTTCTTTTTTTCTAAACTGGGATAACCATTAATAGTAGTTTCGCCGATAAAGGTAAGCATTTTCGTACCTCTATCTTTTCGTTTAGGAAAAATAAATAACTCTGGCGTTGTATCAATAAACGAAGTATTATACTGTCCGTTTAAAAACTTCTCGTGTTGGACAACATTCTCCAAAAAGGCGATATTCGTCTTTATACCACGAATCCGAAATTCACGTAAATTGCGGAGCATTTTCGAAGCAGCATCCTCAAAATTCAATGCCCATGTTGATAATTTGACTAACAGAGAATCATAAAACGGCGAGATAACCGATCCTTGAAAACCATTCCCTGCATCAAGGCGAACTCCAAAGCCACCACCTGAACGGTAAACCGTTATTTTGCCTGTGTCTGGCAGGAAATTATTGCTTGGATCTTCTGTTGTTACCCGAGACTGAATTGCAAATCCATGACAAATAATTTCAGCTTGTGGGGGAATGTTTATTTTTTTCCCATGAAGTTCTTCACCATCAGCGATATAAAGTTGCGCTTGGACGATGTCAACACCCGTAACCATTTCAGTAATTGTATGTTCTACTTGGACACGTGGATTTACTTCGATAAAGTAAAATTCCTCGGACTCAGTCACTAAAAATTCTACAGTACCTGCATTTATATAATCTACATTCTTCATTAATTGGACGGCAGCTTGGCAAATTTTTTCACGAAGAGCAAGTGATAGAGAAACACTTGGAGCTATTTCAACTACCTTTTGGTGACGACGTTGAACTGAACAGTCCCGATCATACAAGTGAATAATATTTCCACTACGATCTCCTAAAATTTGAACTTCGATATGCTTAGGATTTTCAATGAACTTTTCTACGTAAACTTCATCATTACCAAATGCCGATTTCGCTTCTGATTTAGCACGATCATACGCCTCACGTAACTCATCTTTGCAGCGAACAATTCTCATTCCTCGACCGCCACCGCCAAGAGACGCTTTAATGATAAATGGGAAACCATATTGCTTAGAAAATGCTTCTACTTCTTCTACAGAATTTACTGGTCCATCACTACCAGGAATTACTGGTAAACCAGCTTTTATTGCTTGCGTTCTGGCTTGAACTTTATCACCAAACATATGTAAATGATCAGATTTTGGTCCAACAAAAATAATTCCTTCTTCTTCACATCGTCTTGCAAAGTGAATATTTTCAGAAAGGAATCCATATCCAGGGTGAATTGCGTCAACACCGTTTCGTTTGGCAATTTCAATAATCCCCTCAATATCTAAGTATGCTTCAATTGGTTTTTTTCCTTCTCCAACTAAATATGCTTCATCTGCTTTATAACGATGATATGCGCCGGTATCTTCTTTCGAATAGATTGCTACCGTTCGAATATGTAATTCAGTACAAGCTCGGAAAATCCGAATAGCAATTTCGCCCCGATTTGCGACTAATACTTTTCTAATTTTTGTCATCCTATTCATAATACTCCTCCTTGATTGAAAGAAACTCTCTACTATTATGCTTTTATTTTTCCAAAAAAATATTACGCTCATCCATACACCAAGGGTGATTTAAAAATAGGTGTATAGTGAAGATGCTTAAAAATTAGAAAATTGATCTAATGAGCTGATGAAAGAATAAAAAATAAACTTAGTAATTATCATATCATTTTTTGGTAACTTGAGAAAAGCAATTTTTGATAATGTGTGCTTTTTGTCCATATTCTAAGCATTAAAAAAAGATGATCTTCAATTAACTCATGCTCCCTATTAAGAGAATAAGTCGATTAAAAGCCATCTTTCTTTATTTATTATTTTTTCATTGAAGCATCATGAAGTGCTGCTAATTGCCGTTCAAGTTCAGATAACAATTGTTTGCCAAGTTCAACATTGATAAGCTCAAGTCGAATAGCAAAATCAATTTCTCTTGACAAACCAAACATTTGCGTATCTAAAACCTCCTCATAAAGAGGACATTGGGGCATCGTTAAATTCACCATTTGAACTTCAATTAGCTTTAAAATCTTATTTGCATCCGCTTTTAGAAGGGCGTACGCTTTTTCAGAATGTCCTGTTAGTGATTCCTTAGACATGTTTATCCCTCCCATACCGAGTCTTTTCACTGTCCCTATGACAATATGATAGCTTTTATAATAAGAAAATGCAATATTTTAGAAGGACTTAATAAGAAAAGAGTAGAGCGAGACAGTATTCAAAGTTCAAAAACTTTCATTATTTATCTAAATATAAAAAAGGCTAAGCCACATTCATAGAGTGGTAGCCATTTTTATATTTTACACTATAATAAATCTGCTGCTAATTGAGCGAGACCAGACCTCTCACCTTTTTCGAGTTTTACGTGACCACTAATTTTTTCCCCTTTAAACTTTTCAACTACATAAGTTAAGCCATTATTATATTGATCTAAATAAGGATGGTCAATTTGTTGTGTATCACCCATTAATACAATTTTACTTCCTTCACCAACTCTAGTTAAAATGGTCTTCACTTCGTGCTTTGTTAAGTTTTGAGCCTCATCGATAATAATAAATTGTTCTGGAATACTTCGACCACGAATGTAAGTTAATGCTTCAACTTGGATTGAAACCATCCCAGCCAAAATTTTGTCTAATTCTCCTGGTTTTTTCGTATTAAATAAATATTCTAAATTATCATAAATAGGTTGCATCCATGGCTTTAACTTTTCTTCTTTTTCGCCAGGTAAAAAACCGATATCTTTTCCAACTGGAACAACAGGTCTAGCGACTAAAAGTTTCTTATATTTATGCTGATCTTCAGTAAGTAATAATCCAGCAGCAAGAGATAGGAGTGTTTTTCCAGTACCAGCTTTTCCAACTAAGGTAACTAGTGGCAGATCGTTTCTTAACAATAAATCAAACGCCATTCTCTGTTGAACATTTCGCGGTTTAATTCCCCATACATGATCTAATTCTTTGCGCAAAGGAATTATCGTTTGGCAATCTTTATCAACTTTACCGATAGCAGAACCAGAGCTGCCCAATACATCTTTTATAATAATAAATTGATTTGGATAAACTTTTTGGAGTTGTAATTCTTTTAGGGAAATCTTTTGTTCTTTATAAAATGTATTTAATAAATCTACATCTACAAATGCTTCAAGATAACCTGAATATAGATGGTCAGTAGTAATAACTCTATCACTTAAGAAATCTTGTGCTTGAATACCTATTGCATCGGCCTTTACTCGCATAAGAGCATCTTTTGAAACTAAGATTACTGGTTTTCCATCTTTTTTCACATTCTCTTCTATTTGTAAGTTTAAAGCAACTGCAAGAATTCGATTATCATTACTTTTTTCATCAAACATATCTTTCATTTTCTCAAATGAACGATGGTTTAATTCCACTCTTAATTCTCCACCATTTTCTAAACGAACTTTTTCATGGAGTTTTCCTTTTTCACGTAACTGATCCATTATTCTGGCAATTTGCCTCGCATTGCGACCAATTTCGTCCATATATCTTTTTTTTGAGTCTACTTCTTCTAATACAATTGCAGGAATGACTATTTCATTATCTTCAAATGCAAAAATTGCCAATGGATCTTGCAATAATACGTTTGTATCTAAGACGTAGATTTTATTCAACGTCACGCCTCCTTGACTATTGTTATCGGTGTGGGGTCTTATATTAAATTATGCATTGAAAATCAAAATGAGATAGCTTAAGAAAAAATAGGAAATGTTTAATCATAACATATTTAATTTATTCTTGCACAGATTTTGTAAAGAAGAGAATTTACTATAAATGTATGTCTAACAGAATAAAGATAGACGAAGAAACGAACAATATTAATAAATATTTACTTGAAAGGAAGGATTGTTAATGAAATCAAGGCTTGTTTGGCTCTACGTTATCGTCATTTCTTTATTGTTTGGTTGCCAACAAAACGCAAGCGAAGATTTAAAACCAAGAACACAACAACCATTAGGGATAACAGACCTAACAAATAAAAAAGATGCAGAAGACATTGCTGAACATTTAGTACATCTTGCAGAAAGGGTCCCTGATGTTAAAAACGCCACGGCGATTGTGATCGGTGACTTAGTAGTTGTTGGAATTGATGTGAACGCTAAACTAGATCGCTCAGATGTTGGTGTTGTAAAATATGGAGTTGCGGAGGCATTAAGTAACGATCCTCATGGTGCCTATGCATTTATTTCGGCTGATCCTGATATTAACGTAAGACTTAAAGAAATGAGAAAAGAAATGAATGCAGGACATCCAATTACCGGAATAATGAATGAATTAGCAGGAATTGTTGGGCGAATTATTCCCGTTGTACCAGGTCCCGAACACAAAAAGTCAAATCCGGAACCGACAAAAGCTAATGACGCTAAGCTAAGTAAAGACAAAGAAAAGCAACTTAAAAATGTTCAAGAGAAACAAGGGAAAAAAAACATTGCTGAATAGTAGAAAAACGGAGGGTGCTCGGAGCTAGACATGTAGAAAATCACAGAGTGCTGGGTACGCGACAAAGAAAAAAGCTTAGTCAGAAACTAAGCTTTTTTCATTGCAGTCATTACTTGATTATCTAATTTATCCGCAGCTTGTTTATCATACGTTTTCTCATATTGTGGTTCTATCGATATTTTTGATCCATAAAACATTACATCACGAACTTCTTGAATTTGAATTTCAACAAGTGCCAACTTTAAAGGGACCTCAGCTAACTTTTCAATTTTTACAGTAGCAGAACCGCTAATTGAATATATTGATTCACTGCCAAATAGATTTAATACAATTCGTTGATTGGCATTAATGTTTTGGATAATTCGCGAGCGATTGTCTACAGCAAAACGAATGGTTGTTTTATTTGGAGCAAAAACCCATGATATTGCACTAACATTAGGTCCTCCCGTTTCAAAGTCAACAGTTGCTACTGTTACAAATCGTTCTTTTTGAAGTATGTGAAATAATTCATCTGTTAAGATTGGTTCTATTTGATTAGCCATCGTATATCCTCCTTGAATTGTGTTTACAAAATTAGAAAAGCGGAGAGCGTCAAATTACACCTTAAAGTAGCACACGTCATGTGGGCAACGGTATAATGTCGCCATCCTAGCTTCCGGCGACAAGCAAATGTTCTGTCCGGAAAAATAAAGTGAAATATCAGATCTGTTAATGTATACACTAATACTATACCTTTTTTCACCTAATCTTAAAACAATTATGCATCGGTTTTACCAATTTTCTAAGAAGAAAAGCGAGGGGAAAATTATGCGCGGAAAGATTGATGAAGTTGAACAATTAATGAAAATAATTGAAAAACACGGTCAAACATTAGCAAAAGTCGAAAAACTAAACAGTAAACTTGACCGAATCGGAATTGCCTTAGAAAAAGCAAATGTTGCTGATATTCTCTTAAATTACACAAAACCACATCGTGTATTTTGGATAAATGTCCTTGTTGGCGTTGGACGAGGATTAGGTTTAACAATTGGGACTGTAATTGTTCTTTCCCTACTTGGGTTACTATTACAACAATTTGTAGACTTACCACTTATCGGCGAATGGATTAGTGATTTATTGGAGTATGTTGATCGTCCAGAATTTCAAACTCCTACCACTTCACAATAGTGACATTTTCAACTATAATGCTTGTATATCAACTTAAAAACAAGTGTCACTCGAAGTAATGAGGTGAAATGATGAGGGTTAAATGTTTTATTTGTGACAAAATTGAATTAATCAATAATGAATCAAATTTAGCAAAACGATTAAGAAATAGACCAATCCATACATATACATGCCAACTATGCTATGATCGCATTACAGAACGAACAAAAGAACGATTAGCAACTGGTAAGTTTAGAATGAATAAGCCTGTAAAAAATGAAGATGACTGGTAAGCTAATCCTTACCAGTCATCTTTATTTTTTTGTTATAAGGTTACATTCCTTTTTTCACGTTTTTCTTTATATAAGCGAATTTTATAAGCTCCTAGGACAAACGTTGCTATTAACAGTGATTCAACTATAGGAAGTTTGAGAGCTAGCAATGTAATAAAAATTGAACCAAAAAGTAAAGCAAGATAAACGATTGCTACTTTAAGAATCGGAAGTTTCCTTGCAAATCCTAAATTAAAAACAACAATAAGTAAGGCGACAACAACTACATATAAAATTGAAAAGGCAAACAAAAATTGTTCAGGATTTCCTGCACCTAACATTTCAGCCAAAAATGAAAATTTGATTGATGCTAGTTTTTCTTCAGAAGTACCCATAATAAGTCCTCGTCCTCCTTACTTAAGTTGAAATTATTTTTGCGCTGTTGCTAACTTCTTTTTCTTTTCAATTCGTTCACGTTCATTCTTTTCAAGAATTTTCTTTCTTAAACGAATAGAAGTTGGTGTAATTTCACAAAGTTCATCATCGTTTAAGTATTCTAATGACTCTTCTAATGTCATAATTCTTGGCTTTTTCATTGTTACTGTTTGATCTTTATTTGCCGAACGCATATTCGTCATTTGTTTCATTTTTGTAATATTGACAGTTATATCGTTTTCTCTTGTGTGTTCGCCAACAATCATTCCTTCATAAACTTCTGTTGCTGGTTCAACAAAAATAATACCACGATCTTCGACTTGCATAATTCCGTATTGAGACGCTTTTCCATTTTCCATTGAAACTAGAACTCCTTGACGTCTTCCACCAACTCTTCCTTCAACCATTGGTTGATAGCTATCAAATGTATGATTGATAATGCCGTAGCCTCTTGTTTGCGTCATAAATTCTGTTGAATATCCAATTAATCCTCGAGCTGGAACTAAAAACTCAAGCCGAACATTTCCAGTACCATTATTGACCATGTTAAGCATTTCACCTTTACGTTCTCCAAGTGCTTCCATAATTGTACCAGTATATTCTTCAGGAACATCAATCATCACTCGTTCTACAGGCTCTGAGCGAACGCCATTAATTTCTTTGACAATTACTTCAGGCTTAGATACTTGTAGTTCGTAACCTTCACGTCTCATATTTTCAATTAAAATTGATAAATGCAGTTCTCCACGTCCTGAAACAATCCAAGCTTCAGGTGAATCTGTGTTATCTACTCGTAAACTAACGTCCGTTTGCAGCTGTGAACGTAGGCGCTCTTCGATTTTTCTGCTCGTTACATATTTCCCTTCTCGACCAGCAAATGGACTATTATTTACTGAAAATGTCATTTGAAGTGTTGGCTCATCAATTCGTAAAATCGGTAAAGGTTCTTGCGAATCTAATGGACAAACTGTTTCACCAACGTTAATTTCTTCCATCCCGGATACGGCAATGATATCTCCAGAAATCGCTTCTTCAATTTCAATTCGTTTTAAACCTAAAAATCCGAAGAGCTTTGTCACGCGAAACTGTTTGACAGATCCATCAAGTTTCATTAACGCAACCGGTTGACCGACTTTAATATTCCCACGGAAAACTCGACCAACTCCAACTCTTCCTAAGTATTCATTATAATCTAACATTGTTACTTGGAATTGAAGTGGTTCATCACGATTATCGATTGGCGCTGGAATATGTTCAATAATTGCTGTAAATAAATCATCCATATTATCTTTTTGTTTCTCTGGGTCAGGTTCAATACTAGACGTTCCATTTATTGCCGATGCATAAACTACAGGAAAATCTAATTGGTCTTCATCAGCCCCTAGATCAATCAATAAATCAATGACTTCATCAACGACTTCAGTTGGTCTAGCTGATGGTTTATCAATTTTATTAACAACAACAATTGGGGTAAGTTTTTGCTCTAATGCTTTTTTAAGCACAAACCGTGTTTGTGGCATACAGCCTTCATAAGAATCGACAACTAGAAGGACACCGTCAACCATTTTCATAATTCGTTCAACTTCGCCACCAAAATCAGCATGTCCAGGCGTATCAAGAATGTTAATTCGAGTTTCTCCATATTGAATCGCCGTATTTTTTGCTAAGATGGTAATCCCTCTTTCTTTTTCAAGGGCATTAGAATCCATCGCTCTTTCTTCAACTTGTTCATTTTGTCGAAACGTTCCTGACTGGTGTAACAACTGATCAACTAACGTTGTTTTTCCATGGTCAACGTGAGCGATAATCGCTATGTTTCGAATATTTTCTCGTTGTTTCATCTATTATGTCTCTCCTTAAAATTAAATCTATTTCCGAATTTGTTTACAACTTTTCTATTATAGCACAATTTTTGCAAAGGAATGATTTTTTTTCAAAACAAGAAATAGATCAATTAAATTATTCATAAAGCAAAACAGTTTTATTTTTCGTATTTTTCATTGTACAATTACACAAGGAGGGAAATATCGTGAATAAAGACCAAATTATATTTCTATTATTAGCTATTTTCACAACTTTCGCATTTCTCGGAATCGGGATTTCAATTTCACTGGCTAGTATCCCCGTGTTTAGTTTATCCATTTTAATTGCTGGTATTTGTTGTGGGGTTGGATTTACATTAAAAAGAAAAAATTTTAGGTCCTAAAGGATAAGTGCAACTAAGGCTCAGCCGGCGCCTAAGGCTTGGCTGAGCCAAGTTTTCTAATAGAGGTCCGTTTGTATTTGTTGATGTATCCCTTTTTTGGCAACACAAACTGATCCTGATTTTAGAAAATTAAGTTCCTTTCCTTCGATTGTCGATACTTTGGCTCCAACTTCTTGTAGTAAAATTGCACCAGCTGCAAAATCCCAAGGAGATAAGTTGAGACTAATATAAGCATCAATTCGGTCAGCAGCAACAGCAGCCATTTCAAGTGTTGCCGACCCATAAGACCGCGTTCCACGACACTTTTTAATAAAAGGAATTAACCGTTCTTCTTTTAATAGCCAGCGGAAATTAACTGCTATTAATGCCTCATTTACAGCAACATCTGGTAACATAGGTAATTTACAATCATTGAGAAAAGCACCTTCTCCTTTAACTGCTCGAAATAATTCATCAGCCATAACATCATAAATGATTCCAACTTTACCAACACCGTCTTCATAAACGCCAACTGAAATGGCAAAATGACGTTGTTGGTGGACAAAATTTGTCGTACCATCAATCGGATCGATAATCCAAACAATGCCTTTAAGAGTATCTAAGTCTTTACCAGTTCCTTCTTCACCTAAAATAACATGATCGACAAACTCCTTTTGAATCGCCTCATTAAAAAACGCTTCGATTTTCATATCCATTTCAGTTACTAGATCATTAGGGTGGGATTTATACTCAATAGTACGCTTTTTTTTTAATGACTTTCTGATGATCTGAGCTGCTTCTTTTACGTAAGACTGTGCTTTATTTGCAATGTAATGCCAATCAGTTATACTCATCTTTCATAAAACTCCTTCTGTTTTTGCTTTCTATTATGACATAAACACCTAGCATATATAAAGAAAACAACTTAAATCAAATTAACTTTTATAAAAAAATTGGAAAGAAAAGCGCAGAGCACCTGCCTAACGGCTCGGAGCAAGACAGTAATCGAAGTTCAAAAACTTTCTTAACATAAAATAAAAACGGTGACACAATGGCTATCTTTACGAAGAAAGCGATTGTATCACCTGCTTTAATAGATTAGTATTTGTTGTAAGCTTTTAAACGAACTAATTCTTGACGATACTTTTCAAGATTTTTTTTACATTCAATTATTTTTTCATAATCATAAGCAACCATTGCATCGTGTAGCGTCGCCAACTCATAGTCGATTTCCAAGCGTAGAACAGCAATTCTTTTTTCACCATCAATCTTTTTATACGTTCGAATAACTTGTTCCATGGTAACCTACACTCCTTTTTATTAGATTCTATTCCGCTTGTGAAAATATTGTTCTTATTTCAGATAACTTTGTTAACATGAAATTTTCTACAAGATTTGTCATTGGAAAATAAGTTCCTATTCCAAATTTTCTGATTGTTTGTTATAGCATATGATGATCTTCTTTAGAATGTTTCTGGTTTTCTTTCATGTTGTTTTGGTAAACTACAGATAAAATCGAAAAAAGTATTTTTTTTCTTTGAATTTTAAGACCAATTTGATATACTCATTTTGTTTTGAAGAATAGTTAACAACTTCAATATAAAGAATCGTATCACTAACCTGCGAATCTACATTGCGGCTGTTACATACATTTATATTTATTCTTATGAGGTGAACGAACACAAATGTCCCAACAAAAAACCCCGTTATTTACTGGATTAGTTGAACACGCCAAGAAAAATCCAGTTCAATTTCATATACCAGGTCATAAAAAAGGTACAGGAATGGACCCGGAATTTCGTACCTTTATCGGCGATAACGCTTTATCGATTGATTTAATCAATATCGGTCCTTTGGATGATCTTCACCATCCCCATGGAATGATCAAAGAAGCACAGCATTTAGCAGCCGAAGCTTTTGGAGCAGATCATACATTTTTCTCTGTTCAAGGAACAAGTGGAGCAATCATGACAATGATCATGAGTGTTTGTGGTCCTGGAGATAAAATTATTGTTCCTAGAAATGTGCATAAATCAATTATGTCAGCAATTATCTTCTCTGGAGCAACCCCTATTTTTATTCATCCAGTTATTGATCCAAATTTAGGGATATCTCATGGTATTACAATCGAAGCCGTTGAAAAAGCATTAAAGACACATCCAGATGCCAAAGGAGTACTTGTTATTAATCCAACTTATTTTGGAATTTCTGCTAACTTAGAAAAAATTGTTGAGATTGCTCACGGTTATGGCGTTCCCGTTCTTGTCGATGAAGCTCATGGTGTCCACATCCATTTTCACGATCAACTTCCGCTTTCAGCAATGCAAGCCGGTGCTGATATGGCAGCAACAAGCGTTCATAAACTTGGTGGTTCATTGACACAAAGCTCTATTTTAAATGTAAAAGGAAATTTAGTTTCCGCTAAGCGAGTACAGTCAATTATTAGTATGTTAACAACTACCTCAACTTCTTATTTGCTCTTAGCTTCGCTTGACGTAGCTAGAAAACAACTCGCAACAAATGGTTATGAATTGATTGATCGAACGATTAAATTGGCGAATGAAACAAGAGAGCAAATCAATTCAATTGAGGGACTTTTTTGTGTAGGTCCTGAGATTCTTGGAACGAAAGCAACTTATGATTTCGATCCAACTAAATTAATTATTTCAGTGAAAAATTTAGGCATCACAGGTCACGATGTAGAAGTATGGTTACGAAAGAATTATAATATTGAAGTTGAACTGTCTGATTTGTATAACATTCTTTGTATTGTTTCAATTGGAGATAACCATGAAACTACAGGTATTCTTATCGAAGCGTTAACGAACCTTTCTAATCAATATACCGCCAATGAACCTCTGAAAGCAAAAAAAGGAATCTCTGTACATGTTCCAGACATTCCAACATTAGCAATTTCACCTCGAAATGCTTTTTATGCTCAGACGGAAATCGTGCCATTTCAAGAGTCCGCAGGGCGAATTATCGCTGAGTTCGTTATGGTATATCCACCTGGAATTCCTATTTATATACCTGGTGAAATTATTACTGAAGAAAATATTAAATATATCCAAGAAAATATTGACGTAGGTTTACCCGTTCAAGGCCCGGAAGATGAAACATTTCAAACGATTCGTGTCATTAAAGAACACAAAGCCATTTACTAAGAAAAGCGGGTGCTCGGAGCTAGACAGCATTCTTCAGAAAAGCAGAGAGCGCAAAAAAACAGGTAGACAACTTCTTTTTGTCTACCTGTTTGCTCTTTTTATTTATTTTTTACTTTGTTTGTTTTTACAGTCTTCACAGCATGTGCCATATAATGTAGAAACCTTTTCAGCATCAAAATGTTCGATTACGTTTCCACATGTTTGACAAATGATAACTCCCATTTGATCACCCCTCAATTATTCTGAAAGCGCTTTATTAACCTTTTCTATATAATAATATGTCACAATTGAAGTGTCAAGACACATTCGTATAACACATTTAGTCAAAAAAGCAAAAAAAAAAAGCCAAATCGAATGATCTGAGCCTCCTTTTTATCTTATTTTTTATTTTTAATATTGAGCTTCAAAACTCATATTTGGTAATTTTTGCGAGAAAAATAAAGATAGCGATTTTGCTTCATCTTCACAATTGATTTGAAATACCCTTTTCACATGTTCCCAATTTTCAGCTTCTTCAGAACAGATTAACGTTGATCGTCCAGTCTGCATGCAAACTACTAGAGGCTTCCCAAAGAACATATTTGAATAAACAATCCCGAAATCGTAACGGGCATTTTCAGTCGTAAACCCAATAAATTGAACCTTCACGTCTTCTTGCTCATCATAAAGTCTTTCAAAATTCATTAGCAACGCCTCCTTATTAAGTTTTCTGAATTTTAGTATAACTAACTATAACTAAACTATAACTAAACTAATTATTATAGTCAATGAATAATTTGTGAACAATATCACTAACTTTATTTACATCATTATTATAGATTAATGATCATTATTATAGATTAATGATCATTATTGTTCTAAATTATCAATTGATGAATATTGTTTTCCTTTATTTTCAATAAATTTTGTTAACTCCTTCAGAAAAATGAGATCTTCCTCAGTAACATCATAATTGATATCCTGACATTCAGCATAAAATATTCCAACAAGATGATGACCATCATAAAAAGGAGCATATGCTTTTGTATGACCAACCTCATTATGTATTGTTACTTTACCCCTAATACTACAAATACTAAACATTCCATCGCCATATTTCACAATTTTTTTCTCAGATATTTTTCCTGAGTCTACTAGGCACGTAAAATGGTTATCGAAACAGAGATATATAGCAACTCCAAACTTTGGCGGAAGTAGCCTTGCAATTGTATGAATAATCCCAAAATAAAAATCCTCCTGTGTGGACACCTGTTCAGCAATCATACCAACTTCAAGTCTTAGTTCATCAAGCTTATCTGACTTATTCACCAAAATCCCCCCGAATATATCCAAACGTTCTTTTATACAATATTAAAAGTATCAGAAAAAAATTCCATTTAATGTAAAATAAAAAGTATTTTTATAGTAGAAAATATGATAACTACATAAGGATAGCATTGAAACAACGCAAATACTGTCATGTTTTGTCTTGAGCAAAATTTTTTTTAATATAAGACTTTTATTCTTTAAAAACATTAGTTACTATTTTTGTCACTTCCTCATGAGTAAACGGTTCCCAAAACAACTTTCCATAAATCAATAAATCCTGATGAAGATGTATTTGCGAGCCATCTTTGTTTACCGCACCACTTGTACCTGAATTTCCAATATATCCGATAATTGTTGCACTAGTTACTTTCTCTCCTAGTTTGAGGTCAGCAGGAATATTATTTAGGTGAGCAAAGCGATTCATTACACCTTTTTCATATTGAATCCAAACTTGTCTACCACGTAATCGATCAAGAATATATTCTGGTGACAATCCTAGCTTAGTTGAAAGGGCTAAATCTTGATTTCTAATTTTTGCAGATGGATATTCTACATAATTATGGTCAACTCTAACAACAGTCCCTTCTGCCATTGCATACACAGGTGTCTTGGTAGAAATGTGTTGGCCTGAAGCATAAGCATACCAGTCAATTCCTTCATGATAGCCATTACGATATGGTCGCGCTGCACCCGGAAGATGATTAGGAATTGTACTGACTTGTGCCCCTGCAATTGGTTTTTTTAGAAATGATAAATAATCAATCATTTTTTCTACTGTCCAATCTTTTTCAAAAAAACTAGCAAATACCGAACTAGTTGGAAATGTATTTCCGGACCAATAAACAAAAGCTTTATGACCGATTACTTCCACTTTCTGGCCTAGAACAGACACTAAAAAAGTAATCGGTAAATAAGGATGATTTTCAAATACGATTAATGTAACATCATCAATAGGTAAATAAATACCATTTTGTTCGACTACTGGTACACCCTCAACAAACTTAAAGACTTGGTCATCAATTTTCAAGCTTAAAGTTCGATGAATCTCGTTATATTCATATTCCCCATTTACAAGTTTTATGAAGTCCGCGATTGAAAAGACTAATTGTTCATTAATTGTTTGTAACAATAATTCTTTTGCTGTTAATTGAACTCCTTGCATACGATTTTCTTTATCTTCTTGTTTTAAAGGTATTTCATGTTTAGCTTGGTTATTATTCAAACTACAAGCATTTCCGAGTATGGAAAGAGATATTATACTAAAGACTAGTAATGGTTTTTTCATTATGGTTCACCTAATTTACATTTTACTAGTCTTTATTTTGACCAACTAAATTCGTCGATAAACATTATTTATAGATAATTTTTCTATTACTTAATGAATTTAGGGTCAACAAATCCATATCCTTTTTCTTTTATACCAGCAATAATCTCAGGTAACGCTTCTAATGTCCACAGACGATCATGCATCAGTAAATTTGCTCCTGGTCTTAGTAAATTCGTATTAATCATGATATCCGTTAAAGCCTCTTTTTCCATATATTCTTTTTCAAAATCATAGCCGTACGTCCAATTCATTGCTTGCATCCCTTCTTCTGACACTACTTGACGAGAGACTTCTGTATTTACACCAAATGGAGCGCGAAAAAAACGTGGTCTAACTCCAGTAATTTCCTCAATTAGATTGTTTACCTCAATAATTTCTTGGCGTTGTTTTTCCGCTGATAAAGTTTTTAAATTAGAATGAGTCATCGTGTGATTACCAATTTCAAATCCTAATTTATAAATTTTTCGTAATTTTTCTCTTCCTGCTTCATCAATAAGAAAGTGTCCATTAACAAAGAAAATGGCATCAATATTTTTTTCTTTTAACAATTTGGCGATCTCAAGCGAATAGCGATCTGGTGCATCGTCAATCGTTAATAAAACTACTCGTTCACCACCACTACTTTTATCAAGCGGTTTTACGGTATAATCGCTTTGTAATGTATACACTGGTGGTTTGGTTTGTTCTTCCACTACGTTAGACACTTGTTTTCCTTGATCTTTTTTGATTTCAACATTATTTTTTTCTTTATTTACAATTTCATTGTTTTTTTCCTTATTTATTATTTCTTGTTCTATTTTTTCTTGTTGTTCTGTCTTTATATCCCCTGAGCTACCACAAGCAGTGATCAAAATTAGAAACACTACGATACCAATGAAATAAAGATATTTTTGCATTTTTTCTCCCACCTATTCATCAAAATATATATATATAATCAATGGTATTAAATAAAGCCTGTCGTAGCAATATTATTTAACTTTTTATAAAGAAAAGCGCTCGGAGTTAGACAGTATTTAAAGTTCAAAAACTTTATACTTTCTTATCTTTAAATAAAAACTGAGTGAGGAAAACCACCTCACTCAGTTTTTATTTCATCGTATGAATTGGCATACCAAGAGCAACTTCCGCAGTTTCCATTGTAATTTCACCTAAAGATGGATGAGCATGAATCGTCAGCGCAATGTCTTCAGCTGTCATGCCAGCTTCTATTGCAATTGTCGCTTCTGAAATCATGTCTGATGCATTTAAGCCAGCAATTTGTACACCAAGAACTAAACCATCTTCTTTTCTAGTGACCATCTTCATAAAGCCATCTGTTTCATTTAATGATAAAGCACGTCCATTCGCTGCAAACGGAAACTTAGAAATAACAATATCATAACCAGCTTCTTTAGCTTCAGCTTCGGATAACCCAACAGAAGCCAGTTCTGGGCTAGAGAAAACTACAGCTGGAATTGCTAAATAATTAACTTCTGATTTATGCCCAGAAATTGTTTCCGCTGCAATCTTTCCTTCATACGAGGCTTTATGTGCTAATGCAGGACCTGAAACTATATCACCAATTGCATAAATGTTAGCAATATTTGTTCTACATTGTTTATCTACTTTTACTAAGCCGCGATCAGATAACTCAATCCCTACTTGTTCTAAACCTAACTCTTCCGTATTTGGTCTACGACCGATCGTTACTAACACGTAATCAGCTTCAAACGTTTTGGTTTCACCCTTAATCTCAGCGGTTACTATTACTCCATTAGAATTTTCTTTTACACTTTGAGCTAGGGCATGCGTATAAATTTCAGCACCATTCTTCTTTAACCGCTTCGTTACTAATTGACTCAGTTGCTTTTCAAATCCGGATAATACTTGGTTTCCCCCTTCTAAAATTACAATTTCAGCTCCTAAATTTGCAAAGGCTGATCCTAACTCTACTCCTATATAGCCACCACCAATTACAATTAACTTTTTCGGAGCTTTATCTACGGATAATGCTCCTGTAGACGAAATGACACGCTTACTCCACTTAAATGCTGGTAATTCAATTGGTTTTGAGCCAGTAGCAATAATACAATTTTGAAACTTATACGTTTGCGATGATTTTTCGTCCATAATTTTAACTGTTGTTTCATCAACAAAGTAGGCCTCACCCTTGACAATGTTCACTTTATTCCCTTTTAATAATGCTTCAACACCACTTGTAAGTTTTGATACAACCGAATCTTTCCACTTTTGCACTCTAGTAAAATCTAAGCTGACATGTTCAACAGTAATACCGATATCACCTAAATTTGTCGCATCATGATATTTATGGCCCGCACAAATTAATGCTTTAGATGGAATACAGCCGACATTTAGGCAAACTCCACCTAACTTTTCTTTTTCAACAATTGTTACCTTTTGTCCTAACTGAGCTGCACGGATCGCAGCAACATAACCTCCAGGTCCAGCCCCAATAATAAGTGTCTCAACTTCTACCGCAAAATCTCCTACTACCATCTTTTACGCCTCCATAAGTAATAATTGTGGATCATTCAGTAAGCGCTTCATATGATTTAATGCATTTTGGGCAGTTGCCCCGTCAATTAAACGATGATCAAAGCTAAACGATAACGCTAGTATCGGAGCAACAATAATTTCTCCATTTTTTACTATTGGTTTTTCAGCAATTCGACCAATTCCTAAGATCGCTACTTCCGGATAATTAATTACCGGTGTAAACCATTGTCCACCTGCTGAACCAATATTCGTAATTGTACAAGTACTACCTTTCATTTGCTCAGGCTTAAGTTTTCCTGCACGGGCATTAGTAGCTAATTCATTGATATCAACTGCTATTTTGAAAATTGATTTACGATCAGTATCTTTAATTATCGGTACTAATAAGCCTTTTTCTGTATCAGTAGCGATACCAATATGATAATAATGCTTGTAAACAATTTCTTCATTTACGTCATCTATTGAAGCGTTTATGATTGGAAATTCTCGTAATGCAGATGTAAGTGCTTTAACGACATACGGTAAGTATGTTAGCTTTATCCCTTTTTCAACGGCCATTTCTTTATACTTTTTACGGTGTAACACTAGCTCAGTGACATCTACTTCATCCATCAATGTCACATGTGGGGCTGTATGTTTTGAATAAATCATTGCCTTAGCAATTGTCCGACGAATTCCACTCATTGTTTCACGAGTTTCTAATCCTCGGTCAACAACTGGTTCATTTGCTGTATTTACTTTTTTCTCAAGCGTAACCTGGCTGACAGGAGCAACTCCGGCAGTTGTTTCTGTTCCGATATTATCAATGTCAGCTTTTATTACTCGACCGTTTGCGCCTGTTCCTTGGACTTTCTGAATGTCAACTCCTTTTTCTCGAGCATATTTTCGCACTGATGGCATAGCGATTACCCGTTTAGGTTCTTGATCTACTTCTTTTTTCGCTTCAGTTCCAATAGTCTCTTTTGTATCTAAAACTTGAGCAGTTTCTTCTTCAACTTGATGTCCATGAGCTGAAGCTGGAATTTCACCATCATAGTCAATTGTTACGAGCACATCTCCTACAACTGCAACTGTCCCTTCTGCAACCTTTACTTCTAAAATTTTCCCTTCGACAGGGGATGGAATTTCAACGACCGCTTTATCATTTTGAACTTCTAGTAAAATATCATCTTCTTTCACTTGATCTCCCGGCTTGACAAACCATTTAACGATCTCACCTTCATGAATTCCTTCACCGATATCAGGAAGTTTAAATTCGAATGCCATTATAACGCCTCCCTTATATTTTTATTTCTCAAACTTGAAAAAATTAGTGCATAAAATAATAGTTGAAAAAGAAGCATTGGCTTCTTTTTCAACTTAAAATTGAATGACTTTTTTTGCTGTATTTACAATTTCTTTATACCCGGGTAACCAAACATCTTCAGCGGAGGAAAATGGAAATACAGTGTCCGGTGCTGTGACACGAAGTACTGGTGCTTCTAAGTATAAAATTGCTCTTTCTGTAATTTCAGCGACAACATTTGCCGCAATTCCAGCTTGTTTTTGTGCTTCTTGAACAACAATTGCCCGATTTGTTTTTTCGATTGATGTTATTATTGTCTCGATATCAAGCGGGCTAATTGTCCGAAGATCAATCACTTCAGCTTCTAATCCTTCTTTCACTAGTTCTTCAGCAGCTTTTAACACAGAGTGAACCATCGCTCCGTAAGTAATAATTGAAATATCTTTTCCTTCCCGTTTCACGTCCGCTTTTCCTATTTCAATTGTGTACTCTCCTTCTGGTACTTCACCGCGGAAAGAACGATACAACTTCATATGTTCTAAAAATATGACTGGATCATTATCACGAATTGCCGAAATTAATAAACCTTTTGCATCATAAGGTGTTGAAGGAATGACTACTTTTATACCTGGTGTTTGTGCCATTAATCCCTCTAAGCTATCAGCATGTAATTCTGGAGTTTTTACCCCACCTCCAAATGGAGAACGAATAGTAACCGGCGAATGATATTTCCCTCCAGAACGATAACGCATTCGTCCCATTTGCGCAGCAATTGAGTCGAATACTTCAAAAACAAAGCCAAAAAACTGAATTTCCATAATTGGACGAAATCCAGTTAACCCTAGTCCAATCGCCAGCCCGCCAATTCCTGATTCAGCTAGTGGGGTATCAAAGACACGAATTTCTCCAAATTCAGCTTGAAGCCCTTCAGTCGCCCGGAAAACCCCTCCGTTCTTCCCGACATCTTCGCCAAATAAGAGAATATTTTCATCACGTCTCATTTCTATTCTCAACGCATCTGTAATTGCTTGAATGATTGTCATTTGGGCCATTGATTATTTCGCCTCCTTTGCTTTATATTGTTCTAATTGTTCCTGTAAATTAACAGGGAGTTTTTCATACATAAAGCCAATCAAATCAGTAACTTTTTGTTTCGGGGCACTGTCTGTCTGCTTTATTGCTCCTTTAATGTCTTCTTTTGTCTGTTCAACAACTTCAGTTTCTTGTTGTTCAGACCACAAGTTTTTCTTTTGCAAAAATTTACGGAAACGGACAAGGGGATCTTTCTTTTCCCATTCGGTATCTAACTCAGAAGTACGATAACGTGTAGGATCGTCACCTGCCATTGTATGTGGACCATAGCGATACGTTAGAGTTTCAATCAATGTTGGCCCTTCACCATTTATGCAGCGTTTACGAGCTGCTTGAGTAGCGGCATAAACCGCCAAAACATCCATCCCGTCAACTTGAATACCTGAAATCCCAGCTGCAACTGCTTTTTGGGCAATTGTTTTTGCCTGAGATTGCTTTTCAACCGGCGTTGAGATTGCAAAGCGGTTATTTTGGACGACGAAAATAGCTGGAGCTAAATACACACCTGCAAAATTTAATCCTTCATAAAAATCACCTTGAGAAGCACCCCCATCTCCTGTATAGGTAATTGCTACTGTATTCGTATTTTTCCGTTTTAGCCCTAGAGCAACTCCTGCTGTTTGAATAATCTGGGCGCCAATAATAATTTGCGGCATCAAAACATTTACACCCTCAGGCATTTGCCCACCAAGGTAGTGGCCACGAGACCATAAAAAAACTTGTTCTAATGGCACTCCATGAAAAACAATTTGCGGAAGATCTCGATACCCTGGTAATATCCAATCAGCTTTTTCTAAAGCAAATTGGGAACCTAACATCGAAGCTTCTTGTCCTGCAACAGGTGCATAAAACCCTAATCTACCTTGGCGATTTAATGAAATCGCCCGTTGATCCCATATTCTTGTATAAACCATCCGTTTCATTAATTCTTGTAATTGTTGATCACTTAAATTAGGCATCGCACCTTCATTTATAATTTCACCTTCTTCATTTAAAATTTGGAAGGTATTAAATTGAGATTCAACGACTTCTAATGTTTTACTCTTCATAATTTCGTTCACCTCTTCCTTTCAGATTAGAAAAGCGCAGAGCGCACGCCTAGCGGCGACAAGCAAATGTTCTGGCAGGAAAAAGTGCGCTTTTTCACTTTTTATCTGACAGGTTATTTGACCTCGAGCCGCTGGCGCTCAGAGCTAGACATAGTAACAAGTTCGTATTCAAAAAAACTCTACTTTAGGTTGCCCATTATCTTTCTTGATTACAACTTCATTTATTCTTACAAATTTCCTTGTGATTTTATAACGTTTGGATAATATTATCGGAAATAAGTCTGTTATATTCGTAAAAAAAAAAGAAAAATTCAGTTCATCTATCTGAATTTTTCTTTTCTAAGTTATTTATAAACGACATCTAGTTTAGCTATTTGATAAAAATTTCGTTTTTTATCATTATAGTCAGTCGTATATTGATTAAATTCATCTTTATAAGTTTTAATCTTTTCATATGAAGCATTCACTTTTTCATGTTGTGCTTCAAGTTCATCAATTGTTAAATCCGTTTGTTGAATAAGTTTGTAAAGCTCTAAATCTAAATTAATTGCATTTTGATATTCCTTGTTTAAGTTTATATATGCTTGAAATCTATGATCCATCACTACTACCATTTCATTTGCTACCTTTTTTAACTTTACATCATCAATCATTTCAATAATTGGTGAAATGTTAATAAATTCTTCATATGCCTTATTAATACTTTCCTTTTCTTTTCCAATCATCGATTTTCTTTTCATTGCCTTTTCTTTTGCTTGATTTGCTAATGATTTAATTTCTTTCATATCGCTAAGACTAAGAATTTGCTCATAAAGTTCATATTCTTCATTTTCTATTTTGGCCAATGGCTCTTGTTGTTCTTGAAACGTTGTTTCTAAACTAACTGCTTTTTCTAAATGAAAATATATTTCTTCTGCTGGATTAGTCTTTGTACAACCAACAATGATTACTACTAATAAAAGGGTTAATATTCCTTGCCTTATTTTTCCTACCTGATACATAATTATTCCCCCTTGCAATATTCCTTCACTATTATCGGATATTCATTAAAACATTATAAAGAAAATTCGGGCTTTGCCAAGCCTTCAGGCGCCGGCTGAGCCTTAGTTGCACTTATACTTAGGACCTAAAATTTTTTTCTACGTCGAATTAACATCTATGCTAAAAATTTATACTTTCTTAACGTATAATAAAAGACAAAATTTAGCAACAAAATTTAAACTTATCTATACCTTAATATATATGTCATTAATAACTGTTTAGTACAAGTTCTTCACAATATATATGAACGGATATTAGTCTAAAAAAACAAAGTTTAAAATAGGTGTTTATCCAAACAGAGACTAATTTTTGGCATAGCATGATACTATATCGCAAGCATTAGCGATTAAACTAGTGAAGGAGGAATTTTCAATGTACGGATGCGGTTGTTATGATCCTTGTGGATTTGGATATGCAGCTCCAGCTTATTATCCAGCCCCAAGAGGAAGAGGATTTGCAATAGTTGTTGTCCTCTTTATCTTATTAATTATTATAGGTGCTTCACGTTATCCAATCGCTTAATAATGACGAAAAGAAACGAGGGCAATCGCTTTCGTTTCTTTCTTTTTTAAAGATAATAGTATACTATTATCTTTAAAATGAAATTATTATTATCTTTTCAAAAATATAAGGAGTGTGTTTCATGTTAACAATGAAAGATATCATAAAAGAGGAACATGCAACATTACGTAAAGTTGCAAAAGAAGTTTCTTTACCAGCTTCAAAAGAAGATTGTGAAATATTACAGAAAATGTTAGATTTTTTACATAATAGTCAAAATGAAGAAATGGCTCGGAGACATAGTTTAAGACCCGGTGTTGGACTTGCTGCACCACAAATCAATGTTTCCAAACGGATGATTGCAGTTTCGGTTACGGACCAAAGTAGTAAGTTGTATGAATACGCGCTATTTAATCCAAAAATTGTTAGCCATTCCGTTGAAAAAACTCATTTAGAAAATGGAGAAGGATGTTTATCAGTTGATCGAGATGTGCCAGGTCTTGTTCCTCGGTATGCAAGGATTACTGTCCAAGGAACCACTTTAGATGGAAAAGACATATCAATCAGATTACGTGGGTTTCCAGCAATTGTATTCCAACACGAAATTGATCATTTAAACGGGATTATGTTTTACGATAGAATTGAGGAAGTAAACGATCGATTTAAAAAACCAATTCCTGATGCTTTTAAGTAAGAAAGACAGAAATATTTCTGTCTTTCTTACTTTTTTGTTCATCATATTTTTCCACTCATTAGTTTTTTTATCTAACACATACTACCTATATAAAATGTTTGCCTTAAGGAGGATAAATTATCTATGCTAAAAAAATGGCGAGAAAAATTATTAAAACGTTGTCGTGATCTCCTGCCAAAAAACCGATTATTAAAAACCTAACTTTTTTCTTATTTGTTATTTAAACAAAAATCATGTATGATGCTAATTATCATTGCTTTTTTATACTTTGTTAGCGTACAAGAAAAAACATGAAAAAAAAACCAGTATCATTTATAATGAGAAAAGATAAATTAACGCTTTTTAAGGAGAGGTTTGAATGATTTATAAAGTTTTATACCAAGAAAAGAATACAGAAGTTCCAGTTCGAGAAAAAACAAAATCTATGTACGTTGAAGCACATACAGAAATGGAAATAAGACAAAAATTAGCTTCAAGAGCGTACAATATTGAGTTTATCTTACCGATAGAAGGAAAATACCTTGAATTTGAACAACAAAACGAAAATTTCAAAGTGGAGAATTTATAAGCTATGAAGCAATTGAAAAGTAATCAAACGGCCGTTTTTGCTTTAGGTGGTTTAGGTGAAATCGGAAAAAACACATATGCTGTACAATATCAAGATGAAATTGTTTTAATTGATGCAGGCATTAAGTTTCCTGAAGATGAATTACTTGGAATTGATTACGTAATTCCCGATTATTCGTACTTAGTTAAAAACGTAGACAAAATTAAGGGGTTATTTATTACCCATGGGCATGAAGACCATATTGGTGGAATACCATATCTTTTACGGCAAGTAAATATTCCAATTTATGGCGGGAAATTAGCTCTTGGTTTACTTAAAGGAAAATTAGAAGAACACGGATTATTACGAAAAACAAAAATGATTGACATTAAAGAAGACGATGTTATTAAATTCCATAAAATGTCGGTGACTTTCTTTAAAACAACTCATAGTATTCCTGATTCATACGGAATCGTTGTTCGTACGCCACCTGGAAATATCGTCCACACAGGTGATTTCAAATTTGACTTTACTCCAGTTGGCGAACCCGCCAATTTAACAAAAATGGCTCAAATTGGACAAGAAGGTGTTCTTTGTCTCTTATCCGATAGTACCAATAGTGAAGTTCCTGGATTTACCATGTCAGAACGAAAAGTAGGCGAAAGTATTGATGCAATCTTTCGCAAAGTAGAAGGAAGAGTTATTTTTGCAACCTTTGCTTCAAATATACATCGTCTTCAACAAGTTGTTGAAGCTGCTGTTTTAAATAAGCGAAAAATTGCTGTTTTTGGGCGAAGTATGGAAACAGCAATCGGAATCGGACAAGATTTAGGATATATTAAAGCTCCTAAAGGTACATTTATTGATCCAAGTCAATTAAATAAGCTTCCTACAAATGAGGTAACAATTCTTTGTACTGGAAGTCAAGGAGAGCCAATGGCTGCATTATCTCGAATTGCTTTTGGAACACACCGCCAAATTCAAATTATTCCCGGTGATACTGTAGTTTTCTCTTCTTCACCAATTCCAGGAAATACGCTAAGTGTAAGTAAAACAATTAACCAGCTGTATCGTGCTGGTGCTGAAGTTATTCATGGTTCTTTAAATGATATTCATACATCAGGACATGGTGGTCAAGAAGAACAAAAATTAATGCTTCGTCTTATAAAGCCAAAGTATTTCTTGCCAATCCATGGAGAATTTAGGATGTTAAAAATGCATATAAAGCTTGCAATTGATTGTGATATTCCTGAAGAAAACTGCTTTGTGATGGACAATGGAGAAGTATTGGCTTTAAATGAAACTGAAGCAAATGTTATTGGAAAAGTTCCATCCGGATCGGTTTACGTTGATGGAAATGGAGTTGGCGATATTGGTAACATAGTATTAAGAGATCGCCGCATTTTATCTGAAGAAGGCCTTGTTGTTGTTGTTGTAAGTTTAAATATGAAAGAATTTAAAGTAACGGCTGGGCCTGATATTATTTCAAGAGGTTTCGTGTATATGCGCGAATCTGGTGATTTAATAAATGATGCTCAAACACTCCTAGCTAAGCATTTACAAACGATTATGGATCGAAAAACAACGCAATGGTCTGAAATCAAAAATGAAATTACTGATGTTTTAGGGCCTTTTCTATATGAGAAAACGAAACGAAAACCAATGATTTTACCTATCATAATGGAAGTTTAAGTAGAAAATATTTTGGGATCGAGTTCCCGGTAGCTCAAGAATTGGTTTTTTAAAATAGTACAACTTAATATTTTCTTTATTTTTTACCTAAATAGCAATCAAAGAGCTAAATATCTTTATTGCTATTTTTCTTTGTCAAAATAAGGCAGTTTCTAATTTATGAATATCACTAACAGCTCCAATCACAATCAGAATATCTCCAATAAAAATTTTTTGTGTTCCGTGCGGTGATACATTAATAACATCATTACTTTTTATTGCAATAATGTTGACTCCATATTTAGCGCGGATATTTAACTCAATTAACGACTTGTTGTCAAGCTTTGTTCCAGCAATTAACTCAACAATACTAAAATCATTTGAAAGTTCTAAATAATCGATCACATTTTTTGAAACAATATTATGGGCAATTCTGACTCCCATGTCTCTTTCAGGGTGGACAACTTTATGGGCGCCAATTTTATTTAATACTTTCTCATGATAATCATTTTGCGCTTTTACTGTTATATGTTTCACCCCTAATTCATCTAAAATAAGCGTAGTCAAAACACTCGCTTGAATGTTCTCACCAATCGCCACAATTACATGGTCAAAATTACGGATACCAAGTTTTCGTAAAGCTTCTTCATCAGCCCCATCTGCAATAACTGCGTGTGTAACAATTGAAGCATAATTTTTTACTTTGTTTTCATCTATATCAATTGCCAGTACATCCATCCCTTGTTCGCTTAACGATTTACAAATACTTCCCCCAAATCTACCTAAACCAATGACTGCAAACTGTTTTTTCATAAGACCGTTTTCTCCATTCATTATGAGATTACTTCAAGCATAACACAATATTTAAGCAATAATATTCAAATTCATAGCTAATTGTGAAATAAATAAAACCAAGTTCGTTGCCCTACGATTCCATCTACTTCAATTCCTTTATTTCTTTGAAAAGCACGAACAGCCTTTTCTGTATTTAATCCAAATATACCATCAATTGGTCCAGGATTAAATCCTAAATCCTTAAGTTTTTGCTGTATGACTTTCACATTAGCGCCAAAATCACCGCGACACAGAAACACTTTAAATATCGTTCTAATTTCTTTTCTTGCTAATAAATCTCGGAATTTGTCCATATTAATTGAGGGACATTGCTTGTGTTCATATCCTGGGAATTCCATATGTCCCCACACATCAGCAAACGTTAATTGAAACTCAATTAATAACTTTTCAATTAACGTTAATAATGCATTTTGCTGGACATTTTCTAATGTTTGAAACCGAAAATCACCGATTAGACAAATTCCAAGAGTAGATCCGTTACTATTTCCCACATGAAAGCTTATTACCTCATGGTCATGACAGAAATCAATTGATCCATCTTTATGAACAACGTAATGATAGGCTATCCCTGGCCAGTTAAGTTGACTTACATGATATCTTGCAAAAGCTTCTGTACTCCCAGTAATGGTTGCACTATGATGAATCGCTATTTTTGTTATTTCAGACTTTTCTCTTCTCCGATAGATTCTACTAGTATGCTTTACTAAACTATTTCTTTTATCGTTTATTTTCACAAAAAATCACCTCAATCTATAATTACAGTTACAATTAGAAAAAGGTCTAACAAATAGTTAGACCTTTTTCTAATTGTAATTATTAAATTGAAAGAGTTGCTTGACCTGGCTTCCAGTTTGCTGGACATAATCCACCAGTTTGTAGTGCTTGAAGAACACGTAATGTCTCATCAACGTCACGACCGATATTGTTATGATGTACTACTGAGTACATTAATTCACCTTCTGGGCTAATAATAAACAAGCCACGAAGTGCAATCCCTTTATCTTCAATCAAAACTCCATACTCTCTTGAAACAACGTGGTTTGTATCTGCAGCTAATGGGTATTTTAATTGACCTAATCCGTTTGCATTACGATCCGTGTTAATCCAGGCTAAATGCGTATGAATTGTATCTGTAGAAACGCCAATTACCTCTGCATCTAAATCTTCAAACTCATTATAACGTTCACTTACAGCAACAATTTCAGTTGGACAAACAAACGTAAAGTCCATTGGATAGAAGAAAAGTACAGTCCATTTATCATTTTTCATATTTTCTTCTAAGCCAACTTTACCAAACTCTTTATTAGGCATGACCGCGTCCATTTCAAATCTTGGTGCTTGTTTTGCTACCATTCTTTTATCACTCATATTAAACCCTCCTATTAATTACCCAAAATTAAATTTGTTATTTACAATTATTATTATAAGATAAACATTTTAAATAGTCAACTGAAAAAATTTGAAATTTCATCCTTTTATATTATATCCTCAACTAATTGTAATTAACCAATAATTTGCTTGAACATAAAAGGCAGAGCGTCGCCTAGCGGCGACAAGCAAAAGTTCTGGTTGGAAAAAGTGCGCTTTTTCACTTTTTATGCTTTCTAAACAAAAACAAATAAGGAATGATCATTTAATGAGACTGATTAATAATGTTAGTCCCAGATAATGCCATTCCTTCTTTTCCAAATTATTTAGTGTAATTTTTTTTCAACTTGCTCACAAACTTCCTCAGCTGTTAAACCATGAGCATTAATAACAGAGCCATTAGTCACAATATTTTGAATGCCCATTACATTTTGATCTTGTCCTGTAATAACGCAACAATCGCACCCTTGTGCATCATTTTCCTGTTTTAATTGTACAACATCATAACCTCTTGATTGTAAAGCTTCCTGAACTGCGGTTAAAGATTGTTCAACACCAATCTTTGCCATAATGTTCCTCCTTCCAGACATTCCGTTAATTATGTAAAGATTTTTCTCTACAACGGTAATTTGTCCAATTAAATGGAAGATTATTCACAAGAAAAGTGGAGAGCGCCTGCTTAGCTTATACTTTCTTTAAACTGACCGCCTGCTTTTATAAAGAGTTTAAATAATCGATAATTAGTTCAATCGCAAACGGAATAGCTGCTTCATTTGGGTTTAATGCACATGAATGCAAACCGTTCTTTGAGTCAACACCAAGCCAAAACATAAAGCCCGGTATATCTTCAAGAAAATAACCAAAATCTTCACCCGTCATCGCTTCTTTACAAACGATTAATTCGCAATTTGAGCGATTTTCAACAAAAGTCATAAATTGTTTAGTAACCTTTGCTTCATTATAAACTTGACAATAATTCGCGCCAAAATCAGTTGTACCCCTACATTCAAAGCCACTTTCTATTCCTTGAACAAGTGCCAAAATTCGGTTTTTAATTTTTTCCATTGATTGGATCGACAAAGTACGAATTGTTCCTTCTACTCTAGCTCTTTCCGCAATAATATTTTGCTTTGTACCACCGGTTATTTTCCCAACTGTCACAACTGCAGAATCAAGTGGATCGACGTTTCTACTCACAATTGACTGTAGCTGAGTAACAAAGTGGCTTGCAGCAACAACCATATCATTGGCTGTATGAGGAAATGCAGCATGTCCACCTTTCCCGCTAAAATCGATAAATAATTCAGAAGTATTAGCAAAAAGTAAACCTTCTCTAGTTGCAACTGTTCCAACTGGATATTCTGGAGCGATATGTAAAGCCATGATCATATCTGGCCGATTTTCCTTAAAGTAATCACTTTCAAGAATCGGTTTTGCTCCTCCTGGTCCTTCTTCTGCTGGTTGAAAAATAAATAACAATGTTTCCTTTGGTTGATGCTCGGCAAAAAAAGTCAGGACACCAAGGGCGATACTCATGTGAAAATCATGACCACAACCGTGCATTTTCCCTTCATGTTGTGATTTAAATGGCACATTTATTTCTTCATCCATCGGCAAGCCATCAATATCAGCTCGATAAGCAACAACCTTTGTTGGAGCCGATCCATTAATTTTCACAAAAATACCTGTCTTCCAAGTTTCAATTGTAAGGAATTGTTGCGGTAAATCTTGAATGTAGTTTAATAATAATGCTTGGGTTTTAAACTCTTGAAAACCGAGTTCAGGAATTTGATGTAGCCGTCTTCTAATTTGAATGAACTGAGAATAATCCATCATACCTACCTCATTTTCTAAAAAATTAATTATATATTGATAGCTAGAAAAGCGCAGAGCGCCTGCCTAGCGGCGACAAGCAAATGTTCTGGCAGGAAAAAGTGCGCTTTTTCACTTTTTATCTGACAGGTTATTTGACCTCGAGCCGCTGGCGCTCGGAGCTAGACAGCATTCATAGTTCAAAAACGTTATACTTTCCTATCGTGTAAAAAAAATGCCTACTGCCTAAAATAGCGGCGAGTAGGCATTTTTTTCTATTGATCTTCGTTTAAGCGGCGAAGCTCTTGCTTAATTTCTGTTTTCCCTTTCGTTTTTTCATCAATTTCTTTAATGACACGAGCAGGTACTCCAGCAACAACAGTATTTGGAGGCACATCTTCAGTAACAATTGCCCCAGCAGCAACAACTGCGCCTTTACCAACAGTTACTCCTTCTAAAACAACAGCATTGGCTCCAACAACAACATTATCTTCAACAACGACTGGTTTTGCTGAAGGTGGTTCAATAACACCAGCTAATACAGCACCTGCACCGATGTGGCAGTTCTTCCCAACAGTCGCTCTACCACCTAATACTACATTCATATCAATCATTGTTCCTTCACCAACAACAGCACCGATATTGATTGAAGCTCCCATCATAATAACTGCATTATTGCCAATCTCTACTTGATCACGAATAATTGCTCCTGGTTCAATTCGAGCATGAATATTTTTTAAATCAAGTAATGGAATTGCAGAATTACGACGATCATTTTCAACAACATAATCTGTAATTTTATCTGCGTTTGCTTTTAAAGCAGCTTCAATAACTGACCATTCTCCAAATAACGTTCCTGTACCACCAGAAAGAAATGTTTTCGTATTTTCACCAAAATTAATTCCTTCTAAATCTCCCTTTACATAAACTTTCACAGGTGTTGACTTAACACTGTTTGCAATATAAGCAATTATTTCATTTGCATCAACCATTTTCATCTTCTTTTCCTCCTAATATACAATTTTAATACTTTTTAAATATGTAGTAAATTTACAAATCATACTTTACTCTATCAAAAACTTCACTCAGTGACAAGTCATTTGCGTAAGAAACTCACATGATTTAACACTCACACCCCTGAATGAAAGTAGCATATTCAATTTTACTTTCACAGGAAAAGTGAAGAGAGCTCGGAACTAGACAATTTACAAAGCTTTAACATTTTAAACTTTTTCTCCAAAAAAAAGAACGTTACGTCTGGCGAAATGACGTAACGTTTAATGGAGGTATTTAAGTAATGGATTAACAAAACTAATTAATTACAGCTTAGAATTGTTCTGCTTCAGTAGAACCTTTTAATGCTGTTGTTGAAGAAGTACCACCTGAAACTGCTTGTGCAACTTCATCAAAGTAACCAGTACCAACTTCACGTTGGTGACGAGTAGCTGTATAACCTTTTGATTCGCTACCAAATTCAGCTTGTTGAAGCTCAGAGTATGCTCCCATACCACGAGTTTTATATGCATGAGCTAATTCAAACATGCTATGATTTAATGCATGGAAACCAGCTAATGTAACGAATTGGAATTTATATCCCATTTTACCTAATTCAACTTGGTAAGTTTCAATTGTGTCTGCATCTAAGTTTGCTTTCCAGTTAAATGATGGTGAGCAGTTGTATGCTAACATTTTTCCTGGGAATTGAGCATGGATAGCATCAGCAAATTGTTTTGCTTCTTCTAAGCTTGGTTTAGAAGTTTCGCACCAAATTAAATCAGCATAAGGAGCATATGCTAAACCACGAGCGATTGCTTGGTCAATTCCAGGGTTTGTACGGAAGAAACCTTCTGGTGTTCTTTCGCCTGTGATGAAATCGCGATCGTATGGATCGATATCACTAGTGATTAAATCTGCTGCATCAGCATCAGTTCTTGCAATAATGATTGTTGGAACTCCAGAAACGTCAGCTGCAAGACGAGCTGCAGTTAAGTTACGGATAGCTGTTTGTGTTGGAATTAATACTTTTCCTCCAAGGTGTCCACATTTTTTCTCAGAAGCAAGTTGATCTTCAAAGTGAACGCCAGCAGCACCAGCTTCGACCATACCTTTCATTAATTCAAATACGTTTAATTGACCACCGAATCCTGCTTCAGCATCAGCAACGATTGGAAGGAAATAATCAACATCGCCTTTACCTTCCATATGTTGAATTTGGTCAGCACGTTGTAATGCTTGGTTAATTCTTTTAACTACTGCAGGAACGCTGTTTGCTGGATATAAACTTTGGTCAGGATACATTTGTCCTGCAAGGTTTGCATCAGCAGCTACTTGCCATCCACTTAAATAAATTGCTTGTAAACCAGCTTTTGCTTGTTGAATAGCTTGGTTACCAGTTAAAGCACCTAACGCATTAATGAAATCCATTGAATGTAATTGTTTCCAAAGACGGTCTGAACCACGACGAGCTAATGTATGTTCAATTTGAACGGAACCTCTTAATTTAACTACATCTTCTGCAGTGTAATTACGAGTAATTCCAGCCCATCTTTCATCATTTTTCCAGCTGTTTTCTAACTTTTGTACTTCTTCTTGAAAATTTGACATAATTTCATCTCCCTAAATTGTGTAATATACTGTGTGTCCTTGCTGTTTTACTACAGTATGTGGTTTATACTTACTATACTATAACAGAAAGTTTGTGATTGCAACACTTTTTCAAAAAAAAATTTTTTGAAATAGAATACAACCAAAAAGTCAGTCTCAATTTCATTGAAACTGACTTCACCTTTATTTTTATACTATATATAGAACTAATATTCAATACTGAGGTTTAAGTTTTGCTCGTTGATTAACAAATTGATCAGCACCAAGTGCGGCTACTGCACCATCAGCTGCTGAAATAACTGCCTGCTTTATTGGTGTTCTTCTAGCGTCACCACCAGCAAATACTCCTGGGATATTCGTACGCAAAAAATTATCAACAATAATATATCCTTCTTCATCTCGCCCAACTGCATTATTTAAAAAATCTGTTCCAGGCTTCATTCCACCAAGATAAAGGAAAACACCATCAACATTCCATTCTTCTTCAACACGTTGATTATTGACGACAACAACTGTTTCTACAGAATCCGTACCTTTTATTTCTTTAAGTTTATATTTCTTATAAATCGTAATATTTGCATCGTTTTCTAAACTTTGTAAATCCGCTTGCCCACGAATGGTCCCTGAAGGGAGAATAAATCGAACCTCTTTACAAAACTTCGCAAGTGTCTTAGCTTCATGAATTGCCTCATCATTATCTCCGACAACAACAACTAGCTTTTCTTGATAAAAGGCAGCATCACATGTTGAACAATAACTTACACCTCGTCCTGTAAATTCTTCTTCGCCAATAATCTTATTTGAAGGTGCTTTGGCCCCAACTGCAATAAACACTGATTTTGCCTTAATAATTCCTTCTGGAACAACGATTTCTTTGATTTCTTTAGCAAAATCTACAGAAACTACATTCGAGCGTACGAACTTTGCACCGAAGTCTTTCGCTTGAAATTGCATTCTTGTTAACAATTCTAAACCAGTTACACTTTCACGCACTCCAGGATAATTAGCTATTTTATGTGTTAATGCTAACGTCCCCGCCTTTGGTGCTTTATCAATAACAAGTGTACTAAGTTTCGCTCTTGCAGCATAAATAGCAGCAGATGCTCCCGCAGGACCTCCACCAATCGTCACGAGGTCATATACTTTCTCTAACACTTGTGTATCGACTTTTTCATATACTTCGTCCTCAACTAAAGCTTCCGCTTGCTTTGTTTCAACATTTTCTTCTTTTTCATCAATTCCAAAAGCTTTTTTAAATTTTTTTTCTTGGAAACCTAAGATTAGTTTGCCATTTACATATGTAGCAGGTGTACCCAATACTTTTTTTGCTCGTAATTCATCAAAATATTCTTTATGAATGGAGACATTGCGAACTTCGTATTCAATTCCCCATTTAGTTAATTGATCTTTTACTTTTTCACAATATGGGCAACCTGTGCTAGTATAAACAATCACTTCAAAAGTGGTCATAAATATTCCTCCATTTTCCTTTTTTTATTTAACTTCATCGTATCAAAAAAACTAAAAATAGTAAATATCAATTAATAATAATTTTAATGTGTGTATCTATTTAGTTATTACCTGGATTCGAGATCCCATTCAAAAATCCTGCAATTATTGAAACGATTTTTACTTTACTAAATTTTATTATAGTAATAGTAGAAAGATAAAAAAGTAATGTCCCAATGTTTAATAATTTATGATATTATTAATATATTACAATTATCATTTAATTGATTGTTATTCTCAATTAATTTACTAAGTTAAAATCGAGGTGTACCTAAATGATCGTTTTACGTAGTTCCTATCAAGATTTAGTCAATAAAAATGAAGAACTTGCTACTAAACTAAAAGAAACAGAAAAAGCTCTTGCAGTTAAAACGGATGCTATTCACTCGTTTTTACAATCAATGAATAACGATTTAGCTAGTATTTTAGCACAACACGATTCTGTTAATAATCAACATAACCTTCTAGCTGAAATTGTTGAAAAAATTAAATTGCACTTTGAAAATGTAAACGATATTAGTATCCAAGCAAGTAAAAACTCCGTTGAAACATCCGATAAAGGGAAATCATTAATACAATCAGCAAATGAGATGGAGCTGAAATCAAAGGAAGGACAAACGGCTGTAGAACAAGTGCAAAATCTAATTCATCGATTAGGTGAGGAAGCGAAACAAACAGCATTAAGTATGTCACAAGTTGGTTCTCGTTCTAAAGAGATCGAAGGAATTGTAAATGTAATTAATGATATCGCTGAACAAACAAATTTATTAGCATTAAATGCATCAATTGAAGCAGCTCGTGCAGGTGAACATGGGAAAGGTTTCGCGGTTGTTGCCGATGAGGTACGAAAATTAGCTGAAAACACTTCACAAAGCACCCGCTCAATTACTGAATTAATCAAGCATATGCAGTTAGATACAGAAAAAGCCTTAAAAGATTCCCAAACAAGTTTATTAGCTGTAAATGAAGGTATTACCTTAAGTAATCAAACTGCTAAAAGTATCGATAGTATTATTAAAGCAATCAGCTTAGTACAAGAAAACGTACAGCAATTAATATCTTCAATTGAGGAACAACAAACTTACAGTAGTGAAGTAATGGAACAAATTCATATGACAAAAGAAATTTTTGAACAAGCTAATGAGTTGATCCTAAAACATATTGAAGATGCAAATATCATTGATCATAAATTAGAAGACGGAATCCAAAGCCTTAAAATATTAAAATAAACAAGAAAAGCTCCGAGCGCCCGCCTGGCGCTCGGAGCTAGACAGCATACAAAGTTCAAAAACTTATACCCTGTAATAACAAGTAGAGCGCCCCCTAAAGGGCGCTCTCAACTTTTTCTAAGTAAATACTACGGCTTGGAAAGGCTAGGGAAACTCCCTCACTTTCTAAAATGTCCATAATTTTAAAGTTGACATCTTCTTTTATTGCCAAGTATTGCCCCCAAACAGTCGTTTTTGTAAAAAAATACAAGATTATATTTAAACTACTTTCACTAAATTCATCAAATCGAACCAATATTATTTCTTGATCAATCTCATTATGATTTTTTAACATTTCAGAAATTTTTTTTACACAAGTTTCTAATTTATCTTTTGGTGTTGAATAGGTGACACCTAGATGAAAAGAAATTCTTCGTTTACCCATTTTTGTCCAATTGGTAATTGGTTCATTTGCTAATGTTGAATTTGGAACAGTTACTACGGCTTGGGCAAAAGTACGAATTTTAGTACTTCTAAATGAAATACCTTCGACAGTCCCCTCGACACTTGGCGTTTTAATCCAATCACCTATATTAAACGGCTTTTCTGTTATAATAACCACACCACCAAACAAGTTACCAATAACATCTTTAGCTGCTAAAGCAAAAGCCAAACCTCCTAATCCTAATCCCGCTACAATTCCATTAATTGTATAACCCCATTCATCGGCAACTATACTAATTATTAAAACGACGATTATAATGCGAATAAGTTTTGATAATAATGGTAGTAAGACTTCGTCTATTTTAAAATCAAGCAATGAACCAAATTTTTTTAGCAAGACTGATGAAGTAGCAGATAAATTAAAAAATCCATATCCAATTAATAAAATAAGAAAAGAACGAAAAATTTGCACAATTAGTTGATTTGATTTCATGTCTAAAGGTAAATACATTAAGGATAAATAAAAACCTATTCCGACAAAGAATAATCGTAGTGGCGCCTCAAACGCCAAAAAAATATTTGTTAGCATATCTGTAGATGTTTTTTGAGCTAACTTTAATAAGA
This sequence comes from Anaerobacillus sp., assembly GCA_036676095.1. Classification (GTDB taxonomy): domain Bacteria; phylum Bacillota; class Bacilli; order Bacillales; family Anaerobacillaceae; genus Anaerobacillus. The sequence continues at coordinate 270,608 of JAKFDP010000009.1, forward strand.
GCTTAAATAAATACTTCGTAAAAATTTTTCGAAACACATGAAAAAAAAGTAAGATGGCAAATGCAATACCAATACTTTCCCATTGGTAAAGCCACGTAAAATGTGATACTAGTCGATCCAACGTTTAAACCCTCCTAATTTATTGATAACCCCATCATAAACTTTGAAGCAAGTTTTCTGCAACATTTGGAATGATTTACAAACCGAATCATATAATGTGGTTATCATCTTTCCTTTATGCATTCACTGTGATAATTATCACAATTTCTTAATACAATATTCATATTCTTACCATAATTCATGTTTATTTTGATAGAAAATAATGGTTAAATAATATTAAGGGAGTTAATTAGATATTGCAATTTTTGAGAGGGGTGATGGTGCGTGTATGTGATAACAGCGAAAAACGTTTCCAAAAAATATTTTACTGGAAATCAACCAACTATCTTGTTTACAGATTTATCATTACATGTACAAGAAGGTGAGATTATCTTTATCAGTGGCGAATATGGAAGTGGCAGAACAACTCTATTAAAAATGATTGCAGCTATGACACCACCTAATCACGGAACTATTGAAGTATTTGGACAAAATGTAATAACAATAGAAAATCGAACTGATTGGCGTCTAAAACATATTGGTTATTTGACAAGTGAAGACTATTTAATTCCCTACCTAAATGTAAAACAGCATTTGTTAATGGGTCAAGATGATGATGATTCTAGTTATGATTTGTTTAATGATGATGCACAATACATTTTAGCAATGCTCGATATTGATGAACCGAAACTCTCCCAATACCCAGAAAATTTAACAAAAATCGAGCGATTAAAAATTACAATTGCCAGAATATTAATATCCCATCCGCGAATTTTATTACTTGATGAACTAACCACTGATTTAACATTAGAAGAGCAATACAACTTATACAACCTTCTATTGAACTATGTAAAAAGACATAATTTAACAGTAGTCATTACTGGCGAAGAAGATACCTGTCATGTGTATGATCGTAGTTTACAGCTTGTAAATGGTAAATTAGTTGAAAAATATGATCACCAACAACGAATAATACATTAAATAAAATAAACTAAGTGTCTAGTAATCTCCTAACGAGGACTACACCCTTTGAAAATTCAAAATTTTTTTACTCTTTTTCGGTGGAAAAGAGCTAACTTTCAAAAACGCGAAAGTTAGCTCTTTTCTCATTCACTGCTGATTGTTTATAGACAATTTCCCCTTCTATCTCACCTTTTATATATCGTTTGTTTATATGCTTGATTGGTAGTGATTGCAACTCCAGCTGCAATTATACCATTAGAAATTCCATTAACAGTAAACCCTAAGGTAAAGACACTAGCAAGCGCTCCAATAATTAAAAGTATCCAAACAATTAACCAATCAGGAACTTTGGGAGTTCGCTTTAAGGCGTAACCAATAATCATTAATGCAGGGACAACAATCGTTAACTGTTGATGGATTTCTATTTGAGATAAAATATCTGTTAACATTCTATCACTCTCCCCTCTTTTTACTAGTTTATTCTTGAAATTTATCGAGGAAACGGTCATTTTATTACATAGTAGGAAAAAAGTATTATACTTAAAGTTTGAATTGTTTTAAGATTTGACGATTGAGTCATTAGCCTAATCAACGACATTATTTCTACATAGGATAAACAGAGAATTTATGTTTATTATGACTATTTTTTCTGAGGTGATATTTTTATGACAAATAAGAAGGATCATTTACCTACTCCTTTTAACGAAAGACCGATAGGTGATGTTCTGAGATCGATCGATAGTTTTTTTCAAGATGCTTTTCGTAACTTTCAATTTGGAGGAGGCTTTCCAATTCACCAATATGAAACAAAAAATCACTATATAATTGAAGCAGAATTACCTGGAGTTAAAAAAGAACAAATAAACTTAGATGTTTATAACAATTTCATAAAAATTAGTATAAAGAATTCAGAAGTAATTGAAGAAACTGATGACATTCATAAACAGTTTCGAAGTTTTAGATCATATCAAAAAGCAGAAAGAGTTATTTCGCTGCCATTTTACATTTCGCAACGAGATGTTCAAGCCTCTTATCGTAACGGTCTGTTAAAAATTACGATTATTAATAAAAAACGATCAATTGAAATCGAATAAGTTAACGAGGAAGTGATTGATAATGTTTTATCGAAACCAATATTACCCTTCCCCTTATCAACAAATGCCCTATTATCCAAACCAATATTACCAACCATATAGCTATCATGGGGCAAATTTTCAACCAATGCCGTACCCTCAACATTACCAATATGGACAGCATAATTTCCAATCACCAAACTTACCGACTAGCTTGTTTACTGGACCTGATGGCAAATTTGATTTTCAAAAGACAATCAATCAATTTGATCAAATGATGAAAACCGTAAATCAAGTTAGTCCGATTATGAAACAGATTGGTGCCTTATTTATTAAAAAATAACATTTCAAAAAGCTTGGAGACTCCAAGCTTTTTGTTCTACGTTTAGAAAGCCAAGTTTTTCTAAATCTTGGCCATATGGTAAAATTTAATCTGAAATACATAACAGTTTAGTGCTATTTTTTTCGATCTAAAAAACATTCATGATGGAGTTGAGGTTAATTTGAACGAAACAATTAAATTATTACAGAACCATGTTTCAATTAGAAACTTTCAAGATATCCAGCTAACTGATGAACAAATAAGAACAATTGTCACGAGTGCCCAAATGGCGGCCACTTCAAGCTTTATGCAAGCATACTCAATCATCGGTATAAAAAATAAAGAAACGAAACAAAAATTAGCAGAACTTGCCGGAAATCAACCTTATGTCGCAAAAAATGGGCATTTCTTTGTTTTTTGCGCAGATTTCTATCGCCATACACTTGGCGCTGAATTAGAACTACACGATCAACTATTGGCATTAGAAGGTACAGAAAAATTTCTAATCGCAACTATTGACGCAGCACTTGCAGCTCAAAATGCAGTCATCGCAGCTGAATCACTTGGTCTTGGGACGGTTTACATCGGGGGGATACGAAATAACATCGAAGAAGTAAGTAAACTACTTAAACTACCAAATTATGTAGTGCCACTTGTTGGTTTAGTTGTAGGCTTTCCTGAGAAAAAGTCAAGTCAAAAGCCGCGCCTTCCATTAAAAAATATCTATCATGAAGAAATTTATGAACAAAACAACGCAACATTAAAGACACAATTACATGATTACAATAAAATTGTTTCTAATTATTATTCCGAAAGAACAAAAGGGAAAAGAAATGACCGTTGGACAGAACAAATGACAAACTTATTAGCAATTGAAAAACGAAAACACTTGAAAAAATTTCTTAATCAAAAAGGGTATTTATTAAGTTAGAAAAACGCAGAGCGCCTGCCTAGCGGCCCGGAGCTAGAACATCATACAAAATTCAAAAAATTATATACTTTATCTTTTAGAAAAGACTGACATTTGAGCCTAATGTCAGTCTTTCGCTATTCACAATTAAATTGAAGTAGAATTTTCTTGGCTTTTACGGAGCACCTCTGGAATATAAACACAAAACGGTTCACTTTCTAAATAGTCTCCAGTTACTGCATACGTTCTTGATCGAGAGCCTCCACATACAAACCGGAATTCACATACTCCACATTTTCCTTTATACAAATTTGGATCACGAAGTTGTTTTAAAACAGGAGCTTCCCGATAAATATCTTTTAGTGGTTGTTCTCTAATATTGCCTACTTTAATTGGTAATAACCCACTTGGCATAACATCGCCAGTATGGGATACGAAAATAAACCCATTTCCGTCATTTACTCCTTTAGGAGCTCGCTTTAAACCGTCAATTAAGTAAGCTGTATCAGTAATCGAATCCTCATAACGAATATCACCTTTAGAAACAAGATTTTCTCTCGTTTTTTGTTGAATGACAACACGACGATAATGTTGAGCCGCTGTTGTTTTTATATCATAAGGAGCTGTTTTTCCTAGTTCATAAAGCCAGCGAAAGACCTTTTCATGTTCAGCAGGCGTTAAGCAATCATCCATTTGTCCTCTACCTGTTGGTACAAGCAGGAAGATGTACCACATAACTGCTTTCAATTCACCCACTAATTCAGCCATTTGTTCTAATGCATCATAATTATAACGTGAAATAACCGTATTAATTTGCAGTGGCATATTTAATTCATTTAAATATTTAATTTTTTCAACGGTTAACTCAAATGAACCCGGCGTCCCGCGAAAATGATCATGGATTTCTGGCGTTGGTCCATCAAGACTAATTCCCCAGCGCGAAAGTCCAACACTTTTCGCTTTTTCCATTGCTTCTTTCGTAACATTTGGAGTAGCACTCGGGGTCATCGAAACACGCATTCCTTTATTCACCGCGTACTCTGCAAGCTCATATAGATCTTTGCGCATCATGCAATCTCCGCCTGTAAAAACAAGCATTGGATTATTCATTTCATATATTTCATCTATTAGCTTAATTCCTTCTTCATGTGATAATTCATTCGGATCAGGTTTTGTTTGTGCATCAGCTCGACAATGAACGCACTTTAATTCACATGCTCTTGTAACTTCCCAGATGACAATAAACGGGTTTTCATTATAATCGATTTCTGCACCAATTCCACCTGGATGCCCACCAGGATGTCCTCCTCGATGTTGATGTCCTTTCCCGTGAGGATGCCCTCCTTGGTGAGGATGTCCCTTCCCATGAAGATGCCCTATTCCTTTTAAATGTCCCATTTCATGCATTTACATCACCAAACTTTTTTAATATTTTAACTACTTTTTAGTATAGCTTTATTATAAATGTGATAGTTTGACGTAAATCATAGATTTGTTACAATCCACGAACAATTATTCAAAGTAAGAAAAATGAGTGAGGAAAACCACCTCACTTTGTCCTATTATTAACATTAAATACAAAGATCAAATGAATAATTTACTATTTTTTAAGGGTTTTGATTACCAGAATTACGCTTTATATGCCTTTTCGGGCATCATTTAAACATAGTTTTTATTAAGAATGCTAATAAGATCTCGAGCCGTTGCCGTTCGGAGCTAAACATCAACTAAGTTCAAAGATGTTATCCATCTCTTTTTTAAAAAATAAGAGGCTGACATAAATGTCAGCCTCGATACATGTGCAGATATATTCTATTAACGATTAAGCTTCTACTTTAAACTTAGCCTTTGCTTCAATTCTTCTGCGGTGTAAAATTGGTTCAGTATAACCACTTGGTTGTTGCTTTCCTTGGAATACTAGCTCGCAAGCTGCTTGGTATGCAACTGAGTTATCATAATCTGGTGCCATAGGGCGATAATTTGGATCACCGGCATTTTGTTCATCTACTACTTTAGCCATTCTTTGTAACGTTTCTAATACTTGTTCCTCTGAACAAATACCGTGGTGTAACCAGTTTGCCACATGTTGGCTAGAAATACGAAGTGTTGCACGGTCTTCCATTAAGCCTACGTTATTAATATCTGGTACTTTCGAACAACCAATCCCTTGGTCAACCCAACGTACTACGTAACCAAGAATTCCTTGAGCATTATTGTCAAGCTCTTGTTGAATTTCTGTTTCGCTCCAGTTCGTATTTTCTGCAACTGGGAACACTAAGATTGCTTTTCGTAATTGTGCTAACGTCTCTGATTGGCTAGCGATTTCCTGTTGAACTTCTTTTACATCAACTTGATGATAGTGAAGAGCGTGTAATGTTGCTGCAGTCGGTGAAGGTACCCATGCCGTGTTTGCTCCTGCTTTAGGGTGTCCGATTTTTTGTGTTAACATATCAGCCATTAAATCAGGCATTGCCCACATTCCTTTACCAATTTGCGCACGTCCTGGTAAGCCTGTAGTTAACCCAGCCACTACATTAGACTTTTCGTAAGATTGAAGCCACGTTGATGTCTTCATATCATTTTTGCGAATCATTGCTCCAGCTTCCATTGAAGTATGCATTTCATCACCAGTACGATCTAAGAAACCAGTGTTAATAAAGACAATTCGTTCTTTTACTTGATTAATGCAGTTCTTAAGATTTAGAGACGTTCTACGTTCTTCGTCCATAACACCAATTTTTAACGTATTTCTTGCTAATTCAAGCATATCTTCAACACGATTAAATAATTTATTAGCAAAGCCAACTTCCTCTGAACCGTGCATTTTCGGTTTAACGATGTAAACTGAACCTGTCTTTGAATTAGTAACGCTACCGTTACCTAATAAATCATGTTTAGCAATTAATCCAGTAATTGCTCCATCAATAATACCTTCAGGTACTTCTTGACCATTTTGATCTAAAACTGCACTGTTTGTCATAAGATGTCCAACATTACGAACAAACATTAGAGCACGCCCTGGTAAAGTAAACTCTTCTCCAGCAAGATTTACATAAGTACGATCTGGGTTTAATGTTCTTTCAACTGTTTTTGGACCTTTTTGGAAAGAAGCAACAAGATCACCTTTCATTAATCCTAACCAATTACGATAAACTCCTACTTTATCTTCAGCATCAACAGCAGCAACAGAATCTTCACAATCCATAATTGTCGTTAAGGCAGACTCAAGGACAATATCCTTCATACCTGCTTGATCTGCTTCACCGATCGGATGGGTACGATCAATTTGAACTTCTACATGTAAGCCATTATTTATAAATAATAACGTTTGTGGAGCTTCAAGTTGTCCTTGATAACCAATTAACTGATTAGCTTCTTTAAGGTTAGCTGTTCTGCCATCTGAAAGCTTTGCAGCTAATTGACCATCTACAATTGCATACTGAACTACGTCATTATGACTAGCATCATCTAAAGCAATTGCTTGATCTAAGAACTGTTTTCCATAAGCAATTACTTTAGCACCGCGTACTGGATTGTATCCTTTTCCTTTTTCAGCACCTTCAGCTTCACTAATCGCATCAGTTCCATAAAGTGCATCATAAAGGCTACCCCAACGAGCATTCGCCGCATTAATTGCATAACGAGCATTATTAACCGGTACAACTAATTGTGGACCAGCTTGCACTGCAATTTCAGGATCTACATTTTCAGTCGAAACTTGAAAATCTTCTACTTCAGGCTCTAAATAGCCAATTTGTTCAAGAAAGCTTTGATACTCTTCAAATTTAAAATCAGCTTTATTTTCTCTATGCCAAGCATCTAATTTAGCTTGAATTTCGTCACGACGAGTAATTAAGGCTTTGTTTTCAGGAGCTAAATCATTAACTAATGTTGAAAATCTTTCCCAAAATTGTTCTACATTTAATCCAGTACCTGGTAAAGCTTCTTCATTTACAAAATCATAAAGAATAGTTGCAACTTGTAAATTACCAACTTTCACGTAATCTTTCATACGATAAATCCCCCTCAAATATGTGATAAATAACAGTAATGTCTGTATTATAACACTTTTTTAATATTAATAGAATAAAAATCTCTATTTTTATTAGAAAAGCGTAGAGCGCCCGCCTAGCGGCGACAAGCAAATGTTCTGGCAGTAAAAAGTGCGCTTTTTCACTTTTTATCTGACAGGTTATTTGACCTCGAGCCGTTGGTGCTCGGAGCTAGACAGTATATAAAGTTCAAATACTTTATTATATTTACTTATCTTTTTAGAAAAGCTTAGAGAGTAATTATAGCTTGTTTATGGGTAACATTCTACAGTAAATTTTTTATTAATTTTTCTAACATATCGTAAGTAGTTGCTCCTTGAATGATATGAACAATCTTCCCATTTTCATCTAAAATATAAGTATAAGGTATGCTGTTAATATTATATAAAGTTGACACTACCCCTCGTTGATTAACCTCGTCAATCGGTTGATCAACGAAAGTCGGAAAAGGAACACCAAAATACTCCATAAATTCATCCACACCACTAGCGTCTCGCTCATGAGTAGCTAAATTCACACCTAAAACATGGACACCTTTATCTTTGTAATTTTCATATAAGCGAATGAACTCCGGCATTTCTTGCCGACAAGGAGGACACCAAGATGCCCACAAATTTAAGACGACAATTTTTCCTCTGAATGAAGATAATGATGCTTCTTCATTCTTATTCCAAAGTGGTAATGTAAAATCTGGTGCTAATTTCCCTTCTTCTATGCCAATTTGTGTTGACTGTGTTGTTTGGACAACGTATCCAATAAGTCCAACTGCGATAATGAAAATGAAAATACTAATCATTCTTTGTTTTTTCAAAAAACCGCCTCCTCCTACCTTACTAATATAGCTTAAATAAAGGACAAAAACACAAAAAGATTTCGAAAAATTTTGGAATTTTTCCTGTCCCACATTTATACGATATTAGGTAACTGAGTGTTTTTAGTAATTAGTATTTGGCACCATCGCAAAAATGAGATTAACAATTATTAGGCACTTTCATATCTTAATAATAAAGACATGATGAAAAAGGACGGATTTAAATGCCTGCAATCGTTGGTGCCGTGAAAATTAATGCCATGGGTTCTAGCGCAGTGTTTAATATTGGTGACGTATATACGATTTCTCCTGATAGTACTGTAAAAACTTTTGCTGGAGCGGGTTCCTTTAATACTGGTGATTATATAACTGTCAGAAATGAACATAGTACGACGAATACTTACGATAAAGATTTTGCAGATGGAAATATTAGTACAGTCGTTTAATAGAGGTGGTGCCTTAATGAACTTCTATATTAATCAAACAATTCAAATAAACAACTTAAAAGTAAATAGCGTTTCAAATTCATCAGTATTACAAATTGGTAGTGCCGGGATGATCCGCTCTTTGTCCAATTTGTATAATACTGGTGGATTTACTGAACCTGCTCCTACTATCACTGAACCACTAGAACCTGGTCTACTTCCACTTATACCACTTGCACCACCGGCTCCATCTGGATCACCAGTAATCCCTGTACCGCATGGGCCAGTAACTCACGCATAGATTTCATTGTATATCATTTACTTCGTCATTAGGAGGCGTGATAAGCTATGAGTTATCAATATGACATTATTGGAACTATTCAACAATTATATCAGCGTATAGAAACTCAGCAACATAAAATTGACGAATTAGAAAAGACACTTGAAGCCTTACAAAACGAAATAGCAGCGATAAAAAAACAAAATTCAGGGAAAATAGAACGGATCGAATATAAATTTGATCAATTAAAAGTAGAAAGACTTGAAGGTACGTTAAATATCGGAATTACACCAACAGGTGGGATTCAACCAAGCTCAATTGAAGATTTCACAATAGACCAAAATACAATTGATGTCCGTTCCTCAAATCAACAACAATCTGATTTACTATTTGAAAATATTAAAAGAGAAATCAATCAATACTTACACAATGAATGCTTTAAAGGTATGGAAAATTATGAGAGACAATACAATTATCAATTAGATGGGCCATATCGGAAATTCATTATCGAAGATGTGCGGAAACAAATTGATTCTCGAATTCATTATTACCTCAAAGGATTAAACATCAATGAAAATAATGAACAAGCTTTAAAAGAAATGGAAACAACAATAATTAACAAAGTAATTTATGACATTAATCAAACAATTGAACAATTTATTAAACATTTACCACAGAAAGGGGTCTAAAAACAATGAATTTTACAGTTGTAAATCACCATATTTCAGTAGGGAATATCGATGTTCGCGGTGTAGTAGCTGCTTCCATTTTTCTTGTTGGAGATTGTGATAGTATTTCGTTATCTTCAACCTTTGATACACCACCTGAATCTTTAATTATCGGTCCTTTTGTGCCACTTACCCCTGAAGAGTGATGCGAAATGGGTAAAAGAACTTCGGTAGTTACTAGTACAAAAGTAAGCAGTATAAGTTTAAGTTCTGTATTCCAAATTGGCGATTCTGTACAAATTATACCTAGAAATAAGGCACTTGCTGTCCAACGTCAACTTCAACTTTTTTATGGCAATGAAGGGAATTTAACTATCTATCCAATTTTCACGAAAGAATTACCACACTTAGCCTCTGTTGAGTCAATAACTATACAACGCTATAATCAAACAAATTTCATTAAAGTAAATCATATTGACATCACAAGTGTTTCAGCATCAAGCGTTTACCATATTGGTTCAACTTGTCATATCGATGCTGAAACTAGAATTAAGCATATTCGTCATATTCAAGAACTCCCCGAAGAAATTAGCTAATTTTGTAACCTATCACCTAGCTTGACATACAATAAGTATTAATCTGGATGAAAAGGGTGTCATTATGCCTTCTATTATTTGTGGACCTTTCAAAGTTAATGAAAACGGTGGAATCATGAATTTTGGTGATGCTCTTAATATCTCACCAAAGAGTGTAAGTAAATCAGTTTCTGGTTCGGGTGGGGGGAACTCTGGTGACTTCACGATTGTAAATAATGGAATTAGTGTTAACAATGTGTTAGACCCTGATGTACTTGATCAAAATCAAGCGGCAAATGCATAAGAAGAAGTTGAAAAGTGGTGACAAAAATGGATCGAGATATAATGGAATGGATGAAGCCATTTCAAAAAACATTTGATCAAAATTTTTTCAAAAGTTTTCAACACCTTTTTGAAAATAAAGATAATGATCATAATATAAAAGTGAATATTTACGAAGGCATTAATGAAATGCTCTGTGTCATCTTCATACCAGGAATCAAAAACGTGGAAAATATTAACTTATATGCACAAAGCAATCTCCTAACGGTCAGCGGCAATATCAATATTGAATTTCCAAGTTTCCAATTAACGCAATCGGAGTTTCATAATGGCAATTTCAAACGAAATATAACACTCCCCTATCCTGTTCGTTACGATAAGGTCGATGCACATTATGAACGTGGCCTACTAATCATCCACCTTTATCGACTCCTTACTCCATCTAACGAGAAACAAATTAGTATTAGAAATTTAGAAGAGTAATTAGCAAATATCAAAAAAGCGATGATAAATCATCGCTTTTTTGATATTTGTAACCCGATTGTTAACAATCTTTCCCTAACAAAAATGTTTCGTATACACCCCAAGTTCCGTTCTCTAATTCGTGTAAAAGTTGAATTCGATCACAAATTTCTTCATGATGAATCGTTTCCATTTTTAATCGACCTAACACATCATGAAATTCAGCATTCTCTAAATTTTGCCCTATCGTAATATGAGGAACAAATTGAATTTTCTGTTTTTTTTCTAGAACGACACTATTTAATTGGTTATAAAGTGTAAGTAATTCCTCGTTTTCTTGAATCCCCATATATATTGTATTGCTGACAGGGTGAAATGAACGATACTTATAGATGATTAACGGAAATGGGTACACTTTGTTAACAATTCTTTTTATTTCATTTACAAGTTTTTTTACATCTTCTACTTCAAAAGGTTCTTTAAGAGTAATATGTGGTGGAATTAACGCATAATGAGAATCATATCTAGCTCTAAACGAATTTGCTATTTCCTGTAATTTTTCTGATGGGAAAATTACAACTCGGTATTTCATAATCAAACTCCCTTCTTCATTTTTTCATCAAAACTGTTTGCTATTTTTCCTTAATTTTCCCTCACTTTCAATATACCATAATTTACAAATTGAAACTTTATCCTATTCCCTTTTTTTATGTCGAAACCACAGATTTATGATAAAATAATAATGGCTGGGTGAAATGGGCAGAGGAGTGATAACAAATGAAAGATAGAGAACCAGTTCATGGTCAAATCGTTGAACAAGCTGCTAGAGATTTACTGTTTGAACGTGGAGTTCGAATTATTGATATTGCTGAAATAGTTTATGATATGCAAGTCCAGTATACGGATTCATTAACATTAGATGAATGTATTGAAAGTGTTGAACGCGTTCTAGAAAAACGGGAAATTCAACATGCAATTTTAGTAGGTGTAGAGTTAGACAAATTAGCGGAACAAGGAATGCTCTCAGAACCATTACAATCAATTATTGCTAATGATGAAGGCCTTTTTGGTGTAGATGAAACGATTGCCCTTGGTAGTGTATTTGGGTACGGAAGCATTGCAGTAACTACATTTGGTTTCCTTGATAAAGAAAAAAGAGGTATTATTAAAGAATTAGATTCAAAAGGCGCGCAGATCAATACATTTCTCGATGATTTAGTGTGTAGCATTGCTGCAAATGCCTCCGGACGCTTAGCCCATAGAATTCGTGATCGTCAAGAAAGACGTCGCGAAGAAGAGATTGCTAGACGTGATTTAGAAGAACGGATTGGATAATGGTTGTGGCGCTAAATAAAAAATAGCAAGGTTGCTCTAAATGAGAACCTTGCTATTTGTATTTTATGTATGGTGACTCGTATTGGACTTGAACCAACGACCCCTTGCCTGTCAAGCAAGTGCTCTCCCACTGAGCTAACGAGTCATTTTCAACATAATCTATATTATAATTTTTTTAATCTTTTGTCAATATACTTTTACTCCATCGACATAAAAAGTTGTTATTCATCGTACGTGTAGCGAACTACATACTTATTTTCAGCTAATTTTCGAATTTCGACCCATGGCGGAATTTCATACTTTCCGCACCAATTTTCTTCTAATTTAGATTTTAAACAGCTTGCTTGAAATTTCGAAGCAAAAATTTGTTTCCAGTAAATCCAATGTGGTCGATTCATGAACCTCACCCTCATCATAAAGATAACTATATTATTGCCACCATTCACTATTTTTAAGAAACCTACATCAGATTATTGAACCTAACCGTTTATCCAATTTACTTATTTCAAAAATAGCGTAGAACCCAAGTTCCTTCTAAGCCGTTCTACGCTAAAGTTGACACTAGTTTGCTATCCTTTTTTCCTCTAAAACAACATTCGGTTTTTCATCTCGTTTAATTTTCCCATCACCAACAGAAAGTGCGACGATAATACCTACACTTAAGAAAATTAGTCCAGCTAAAAATACTGCATTAAATGACTGTGCCCATCCTATTTTTATAGATGTTATCACAGCTTCTTTGAGCTGACTAGGTACTGGTAATAATTCAGGGTTAACAAGTATCCGAAATAAAGTATTCGTTTCCTGTCCAAGTTGTTGTAACACTTGAGTGACTTCAGTAGTTGTGGCATGATTTGTGACTTCACTCATATTTGTTTCAAGTGACTTTTTCATCACCGCATTTAAAATTGTAATCCCAATTGTCCCTCCGATTGATCGAAAGAAAGTAGTGGCAGCTGTAACAGCGCCGAGTTTTGATTTTGGAAATTCATTTTGAACTGCAATCATTAACGTTGGCATAACAAGTCCCATACCTAATCCTAAAATAATCATATATAAGTACGCGGTTAGTTCTTTCGTATGAATACCCATCGTACTCATTAAATAGAAACCGAGCATTGTAATCAGCATCCCTAAAGTTAAAACAGTCCGATAACGAATTTTTAATAGTAACCTTCCTCCAATAATACTAGCCACAATTAAAGAAACCATCATCGGGGTCATCGTTGATCCAGCTTGTGTAGGTGTAACACCTAAAATAGCTTGCATAAACATTGGCACAAACATAATCGTCCCAAACATTCCAAGCCCTAACAAAAATCCTAATCCATTAGTAGTAACAAAAACACGATTTTTGAATAATGCTAAATCTAGAATAGGTTCTTTTGCTTTACTTTCTACAAAAACAAATAACAAAATAAATAATAGAGAACTGCCAAATAAAAGCAAACTCATAAATGAATTCCACGCAAATTTATCGCCACCAAAAGTCAGTGTCAATAATAAAAGAATTAAGGCTGGAATTAAGGTGAATATTCCTAGAAAATCAACGGTTGCTTTTTCTTTATTTGAAACGATTTCATTCTTTAATCCGACAAAAATTAAAATAGCTGCTAAAAGTCCAAAAGGTACATTAATTAAGAAAATCCAATGCCAATTAACGGCATCTACCAAAAATCCGCCAATAAATGGACCAATCACCGAGCTTAAGCCAAAGATTGCCCCAAAAACCCCTTTCCATTTTGCCCGTCGTTCAGGCGTAAAAATATCGCCAATAATTGTCTGGGATAATGGCATGATCATTCCACTACCAATACCTTGAAGGCCACGGTATACTACTAACTGCTCCATAGTGCTCGCAGTTGCACAAAGAGCAGAACTTATGATAAAAATAAGTACTCCTGTTAAATATAGGAATCTTCTACCATATTGATCAGACAATTTCCCAACAATCGGTGTAACGGCTGTTGAAGCAATTAAATAAGCAGTCGTAACCCAGGCAAAAATAGTAAACCCGTTTAAATCAGCGATGATTGAAGGCATTGCTGTTCCAACGATTGTCTGCTCGAGAGAACTAAAAAACATACTGATAATTAACCCAATCACTACTAATTTCGTGTTAATTCCTTCTTGTTGCCTCATGAACATCTCTTCCTCTCAAAATATAATTTACCTATTTAAAATTTAAACAATTTAAATAATTACAAATAAGAAAAGCGCAGAGCGCATTCAATTTTCAAAAACGTTTCTTATCTTTTAAAAAATTATTGTTCCCCTTTTGTTATCCTTGCAAGTTTTTCGTATATATTCAATAACGAATCTAATTCATGTTCCTCCAAATGAGATAAATAACGTTTATATATTTCGTTTCGCTTCTGCATTGCCTTTTTTAAAATATTCGTTCCTTCTGTTGTGATCTTTATCTTGACAATCCTGCGATCATTTTCATCTCGCTCTCTTGTTACTAAATTTGTATTAAGTAAGCGATCAATCATCACTGTCACAGCACTTGGCTTTACTTCAAGTTTTTGGGCCAAATCAGATGATGTATAGTATGGTTTTTTTGACAACATATATAATATATAATACTGGGCTCTCGTCAAATCACAGTCTTTACTTTCCGATACTTCACTAATTATTTTACGCATGGTTGTTTCGAAAGAATTTTGGAGCCTTTCAACATATGAATCAAGATCTTTCATTTATTGACACCTCTTTAATTAACAGAATTAATATTTAATGCATTTAATTATTTAATGCATTTAAATATTAATCTATTTAAATTAATGCGTCAACCTATGTAATAAGTAAATAGTTTGCTGCCAGCTAAAATATTTACTTTTAATTGCACTGTGCATGAATTCCCCAAAATTCCGAAATAATAAACATAATATTGTATTCATGATTATACTTGCTGTTTTTGACCTCTTTATGAAAGGGTTTATTACCATGAATAAAAGGAAAATCATTATTTTTTCAGTCTCATTTGGAAATGGACATTATCAAGTATCTCAAACTCTCCGTAATCAGTTAAGAGAAAACAATTTTGAGGTTGAAATTATTGACACGTTTGACGTTCTTAATCCAGTATTTCATAAAGTGATTATTGAAAGCTATTTACAGTTACTTCGCTTTCGCCCAAGTGTATGGGGAAAACTATATCAATATTCTGAGGCTAATCCTAATTCTGTCTATTTAAAACAATTTAATGAATTTTTAGCCAATAGGTTGTACCGACTCTTACAAGGAAAACAAGCAGCAACAATCATTACTACTCATCCAATTGCTACTACGTTAATTGCCAACATTATTCAAAAAAAAAATTTGATGGTTCAACTTTATGCACTATTAACTGACTTTTCAATTCACCCAATGTCGATCCATCATGAAGTTAGCGGATACTTTATTGCCTCAGAGCATTTACGCTATTATGCTAAGTTGTACAAACTAGATGAACAACTCTTTTATTCAACAGGGATACCCACTCCAAAAGAGAATTTACATCTAATTTCTAAACAACAATTAAGAAGAAAATTACATCTAGATGAAGATTTGAAAACTGTCGTAGTTGCTGGCGGCGGAGTAGGATTAGCAAACTTCACGAACATTTTAACTGGCCTAGAAGCATTTGCAGAAAAATTACAAATCATTTGTGTAACAGGTAAAAATCAAAAAGCAAGGGCAAAAATTGAACGTTTCCACAGCAAACATCTCGTTCGTATCGTCGGCTTTACAAATATATTTATGGAATATTTAAAAGCTAGTGATGTTCTATTATCTAAAGCTGGTGGAGTAACAATGTCAGAAGCATTAGTTTGTGAAACACCGATTTTACTATTTCAGCCTCTTCCTGGTGTCGAAGAACAAAATAGTCATTTTTTAATGAATTACGGTGCAGCAATTAGAGCAGAAGTAATCGAAGAAATTCCAGTGTTATTAGAACGGATTATTTTTAATAAATATTATCATAGTATGATGGTGGAAAACGCCCAAAAATTAAAAAAACCCTTTGCTGCTAATGAAATTGCTTCAATTATTAATAAAAATTGTGTAATCAAGAATGAAATGGTAAAAAGTTTTTTAATGTAAAAGAACTGAGTGAACACTCAGTCCTTTTTTTGATCCTGCTAGGCTATATTTTTTGCAATATATTCACTATTTTGTCGGTTTACTTACGTATTTTATCACTAGACTTGCGGAAATTTCGGTTTTACTTGTGCAACTTATACTTTTACTTCAAACACTTTCATTAATATAATAGCCTTTCCCTGTAACTTCTTGGATAATTTCATAATTGAGATTTTTCTTCTTTTTTTGATGATGGTATTTTTTATGGTCAATTAATAGTTGCTTTTGCTTTTCTGTTAAAACATTATGAAACGTACCTTTAATGACTGGTGATGTTGGCGTGATTCCTTGTGAATGATGATTTAGACGATTCCCATACTGAAATAATTGTTCATCACGGACTGGTGGAATATAACCCATTTTAATCACCTCCAAGAAAAGTGAAGGGCACCTGCCTAGCAGTTTGGAACTAGACATCCTTATATTTACTATATACCCTATACTCCCAAAATTTACTCACAATCTCATTTTATTAATATGCGAACTCCTCTTTACTTGTTTCTGCTTTTTTTGCTATAGTTATGATTTAGTAGTTTCATTTAAGTGGAGGTTTTCCATGAAGATTGCATTATATAAAGAAAAGATAATCAACATAACGAAAATAAAACGAAAAGAGATACAGAAGCTGTTTCTTGCCAGTCAGCGAGATGAACTTTCTTGCCCATGCTGTCGGCAAACAATCAAACTAAAAATAAGTATTCATAATCCTCCAATCTTTATTCATCCACCACAACAATACAATTGTGCTGAAACAATTTCTGTATTAGAAATGAAAACGAATGACCCCGTTCAAAAAACAATTGGTGGCTTCAAGCTTCCGGTTCAAAGAGGAATTTCTAGCGATGTTGCTACACTCCAAAAAGCAAACGTAGCAATTGATTGTTGGCAAGATCCTAAGGAAGTAAGGGCTATTCCACCTTTCATGATAAGGACAAACTCAGTCAGAAAAATCGCTAACTATCAGTTAGATGAAAAGCAATGGGAAGCTGTATCAACTACAGAGGGACCTTTATTAGTTTTAGCTGGGGCTGGAAGTGGAAAAACGAGGGTTCTTACATCTAGAACGACGTATATGCTAACGGAAAAAAAAATCGCTAGTAATCGTTTACTCCTCGTTACTTTCACGTCAAAAGCAGCTAAAGAAATGAAAAACCGCATGGCTTCGATGAAGCGTATTTCACCACAAGACTTAAATACGCTTGTCATTGGGACGTTTCATAGCATTTTTTTTAAAATGCTAATGTTCCATCAAAGTGCTAAATGGCAACCTAACAAGCTAATGAAATCGGATTGGCAACGTGAACAAATTATCAAAGAGGCTGCTCGTGAACTAGGGATTGACGAAAAAGAATTTGCCTTTGATCAAGCTTTATCACAAATTAGCTATTGGAAAAATCATCTCTTAATGCCTTTCGATATTAAACCAAATAGCGATTGGGAAGAAAATGTGAAATTTTTATTTGAACGATACGAAGAAACGAAGCAGCAAGCTCAACAATTTGATTTTGATGACATGTTACTCGGATGCTATCAACTTTTAAGTGAAAACAAAACATTACTTGAAAAGTATCAAGAACGCTTTTCCTACATTTTAGTAGATGAATTTCAAGATATTAATAAAGTTCAATACGCAATTATTTCTCTACTAGCAAAACACTCAAACAATTTATGTGTTGTTGGTGATGACGACCAAGCCATTTATCGTTTTCGAGGAAGTGATCCTTCCTACATCTTAAACTTTGAAACTGATTTTCCAAATACGAAAGTGGTCACATTAAATTGCAATTATCGTTCCCACCACTCAATCGTCGCAATTGCCCGAAATGTGATTACCCATAATAGAAAACGTAAACATAAAAAAAGCGTTGCTATCCGTGAAAATGAACAGCGACCAATTCAATTTTACCCTTATGACGAAGAAGAAGAAGCAACGATGATTGTTACAGATATTAAAGAAAAGATAGAGCAAGGTGCTCATCCAAGGGAGTTTGCCATTCTCTTTCGGACAAATTCCTCAGCACGGGCGATATTTGAACGACTAGTGACTTCAAGTCTCCCATTTCAATTTGAACAAGAAGGAGATTCATTTTATTTAAGAAGGAATGTTCGTAAAGCATTAGCCTACTTAAAGCTTAGCGTTAATCCTGATGATCTAGAGGCAATTAGAGAATTTTTAGGAGCAATGTTTATCAAGCAATCTTGTTTAAAGGATTTAAAAGCATTGTCTATTTTAAATGATTGTTCATTATTAGAAGCAATGACAAAGCTTGCAGACATTCAACCATTTCAGCAAAAAAAATTAAAGAAGATCATTCCACTTTTTCAGCAACTCCAAAAAAAGGCTCCAAAAGAAGCATTAGATCTAATCGAAAAAGAAATGGGTTTAAACGAATATTTTAAAAAGCATGGCAATGAAGGAAATGTAATTGATAAAGGTTCCGATGATTTACGAGATTTAAAAGTTGCTGCAGGAAGCCATGATCGAATTCATAACTTTCTCATGCACGTCGAGGATATGATTGCTAAAGCAAAGCTATATAAAGGACAAGGTGAAAATAAGGATAGTATACAGCTAATGACCGTCCACCGCGCAAAAGGGCTTGAGTTTAAAACGGTTTATGTCCTTAGTGTTGTTGAAGGAGCGTTCCCTCACGATTATGCACTTGAAGCACTCCGAGAAGGCGACAGTGCACCACTTGAAGAAGAACGTAGGTTAATGTACGTCGCCATCACTCGAGCAATGGAGCAGCTTTACCTTTCTATTCCCCAAAAAAGACGAGGAAAAAAAGCAAACTCATCGCGTTTTATTCGGGAAATGAATACGCTAAAAATGTAATAATTCTATCACTAAATAAAACAGCACAATATTTCAGATTTTTTCAGCTAACTGAATGTAATCTGAAATATTGTGCTTAGTTATACATCAGGTAGGCTAAACCTACCTGATGTACATTTCTACTATCAAAACCAGAACCAACCATGATTCCTTCTATCCCTCTCAGATTTTTCTTCTGTCTCAGATTTTTCTTCAGACGTATCTGTTGATTCTTCACTTTGGTTTTCTAGATGTGGTCTTCTAATAAATAAAAGGTTATCCCAAGCTGAAAAAGGCGATACTCTTTTCGTTTCCTCTTTATGAGGCAATTCTTCTGCGCATATTTCTTCTTGTACATTTGCTGTTTCTTGCTTTACTTCTTTAGCTTTCGCTTTTCTCTTTTTCATTCTTCAAATCCTCCTTACTTACAAAACTAGCGTTTTTCGCTTAATATGAAACTGTTAATAATCATCTACATTACCATATGCACCAGTTTGCTATTGGTGTAGGCGTTTATCATAATAGTCAAATAAAAATTATGTTTCAGCAAACTTTGATAAAAGCGTAATGAGCTTTACATAATCGCCTTCTGAACTAATATCATAACGTTCTCCAACAATCTCTACTCCATAACATTTTTGCTCCCTTAATAAAGCTTTGATTGCATCCGTCAATTGAATTTCTCCGCCAGCTCCTTTTTTTATTTGCTCTAAATAAGAAAAGATCGATGCTTCAAAAATATAGCGCCCGCTAACCGCTAAATTTGAAGGAGGGGAATTTTTTGGTTTTTCGACAATATCAACAATTTCAAATAACTGTTCCTGTAGCTGCTTTTCTTTAATCACTCCATAATTCCCTAACAGATGTTTTTTCACTTGTTTGAGAGCAATTATTGGCGCTTTATAAGTATGGTAAGCTCTGATTAATTGTTCTAATGCTCCTTCTTTTGGACAAATAAATAAATCATCTGGAAGTAAAATTGCAAAAGGTTCGTTTCCAACAAACTGTTTCCCTAATTTGATCGCATCACCTAGTCCCTCTGCATATGGTTGACGGACATATTGAATATGAATATTTGGAATAGCACTCGTCTCTAATAAATACTGCTTATTTGTTTTTTCTAAGAATGCTTCAAGTTCAAGGGAGCGATCAAAATAATCTAAAATCATTGTTTTATTTCGCGAAACAACCATTAAGATTTCTTCGATTCCAGACTTGACTGCTTCTTCAACAATGTAATGAAGTGCTGGTTTACCGGCGATTGGAAACATTTCTTTTGGGAGCACTTTTGTAATGGGCAAATTCCTTGTCCCATAGCCTGCTGCTGGAATAATTGCTTTTTTTATTTTTTTCATCCAATGACCTTCTCTCTATAACCATTTCACTAATATTATATTTATTCTTAATAGATAAGCTTGCAAGTTGTCCTACAGTAAATAACCGTTAATTGGTATTTATTTATATAGGAGATTACCTATTTTTTCTGCTTTCCAAGACCAATCAAGCACGGTTTCACTATTTACTAATACGATATAACATCCCTATTTATAAAAGCGTAAAGTGGCGCAGGAGCACAGTGTGCTTTTCACTTTTTATCTGGCAGGTTATTTAACCTCGAGCCGCTGGCGCTTGGAGCTAGACATCTTTATTAGAAAAACTTGGCTTATCGGCTAGAAAGGGGACAATGATGAAAGTATGTGTGATTGGAACGGGATATGTTGGCTTAACAACTGGAACAGTACTCGCTGAATTCGGTCATGACGTTTATTGTGTTGACAAAGATCAACATAAAATCCAGTTATTAATTCGTGGGCATATACCCATTTACGAACCAGGATTAGAAGAAATGGTAAAACAAAACAAACAGCTTGGAAAGCTACATTTTAGTAATAATCTTCAAGAGGCTTTGCAAATATGCTCAGTTATCTTTATTACAGTTGGTACTCCTCCGTTAGCTGACGGTCGTCCAAACTTAACATATTTGAAGAGGGTTATTGAGGAAATTTCTAGCAATCTTACTTCTCATAAAACAATCATTATTAAAAGTACAGTTCCGCCAGGAACGAATGAATGGGTAGCAACTTCCTTACTAGAAAAAGGAATTGAACCTACTTTATTTGATGTTGTTTCAAATCCTGAATTTTTACGTGAAGGGTCAGCGGTTTGGGATATGCTTCATCCTGATAAAATTGTCATCGGAATTAAACGTCCAGAGCCAATTAAGACGATGCAAGCTCTCTATCGTAACGTAAATGCATCTTTTATTATTACATCATTAACAGGTGCAGAAATGATCAAGTATGCCTCCAATGCTTTTCTAGCAACAAAGATTTCCTTTATGAACGAGATGTCGCGAATCTGCGACGCTTACAACGTTGATATTAAAGAAGTTGCCTTAGGACTAGGAACAGATCCGAGAATTGGACCGTTGTTTTTAAATGCCGGGCTAGGCTACGGTGGTTCATGTTTTCCTAAAGATTTGCAAGCACTTGAACAAGCCGCTTTGCAAAAAAATATTACCCCAGAAATCCTCTTGGCCGTTCAAAAAGTAAACGATACACAAATAGATTTTTATTTTGCTAAATTAAACGAAGCACTTACCAGTCTTAAAAACAAGAAAATTACTGTTTGGGGATTAGCGTTTAAACCTGAAACAGATGATACACGCTATTCAAGAGCGCTCCATTTCATCGAAAAATTAGTTGGTGCCGGTGCAGAAGTGCATGCCTACGATCCAATTGTTCAACTTGATACTTCACCACCAATTTGTCACACGATGATTTATGAATCAATCGAAAATTCAGATGCACTGATCGTTGCGACAGAGTGGGATGAATTTAAAAAGATTGACTGGAAAAAGGTCAAAGATTTAATGAAAGGATCAATCGTCGTTGATGGACGAAACTTTCTTGATCCGCAACTCTTAAAAAGGTATCACTTAAACTATGTTGGAGTGGCCAGGCCATGAACATTCTTGTAACAGGAGCAGCTGGTTTTATTGGTTCCCACCTTTGCGAACAACTGTTAGTTGACAAAAATCATCACGTCATCGGTATTGATGGACTAATTGATCCAAATTTAAAGCTACTAAAAGAAAGAAATATAGCAACGTTACGCCAACATCCTCGTTTTACATTTATCAATGAAAATTTATTAGCCATTGATTGGAAAAAAATCCTGATAAACGTTGATGTCATTTACCACCTTGCTGCCATACCAGGAGTCCGATCTAGTTGGGGTACGAATTTCGATTCGTATGTCATTAACAATATTAATGTTACACAACGATTATTAGAATCTTGTCGAAACATTCCTATAAAAAAATTTATTTACGTTTCAACATCCTCAGTTTATGGAGAGAAACAAGGAAAAGTGCCAGAAGATAGCCTTCCTTCTCCACTTTCCCCATATGGAGTTACAAAACTAACCGGAGAATATTTATGTAACGTCTATCAAAAAACAGATCAAATCCCTATTATTATTCTCCGCTATTTCACCGTATACGGGCCACGACAACGTTCCGATATGGCCTTTCATCGCTTTATTCAACACAAATTGCAAAAACAACCGATCCCAATCTACGGAAGTGGTAAACAAACACGCGATTTTACGTACGTTTCAGATTGTGTGGAAGCTACAGCTGCTGTACTGAATGCCAATAATCTGATTGGTGAAACGATCAATATCGGTGGCAAAGAACGTGCCTCAATATTAGAGATTATCGCCATCATTGAAGAACTGATCGGTGAAAAAGTAGAAGTAAATTTTTGTGAAAAAGCACACGGCGAACCAATGCATACCTGGGCAGATATTACTAAAGCAGAACAACTCTTAAATTACAAACCGACAGTTTCCTTAAAAGTCGGTTTAAAACATGAGCTGGATGACCTAATCAAGCTTTATTTGGGGGGAGAGTAGTGAAACTGGCATTTATCTGTACAGAAAGTCTTCCCTCACCAGCGATAAGGGGTGGCGCTATTCAAATGATGATTGATGGCGTAGCTCCTTTACTTAAAGAAACGTTTCGTTTAACAATTTATTCGGTCAGCGATCCAGATTTACCAGACTATGAAATCAACGACAATATTGAGTATATCCGTTACCCTAGCGATAACTATGTAACGAACGTCGCCGAACATTTAGCGAAACAACAATTTGCCATTATTCATGTCTTTAATCGCCCGAAACATATTCCTTTTTATAGAGCAGCTACTCCTAATAGCAAATTTGTTTTAGGTCTGCATAATGATGTATTTTCAGAAAGAAAGCTCTCTTTTCAGCTCGGACAAGAAGTGATTGAAGCAGTCGATCAAATTGTTACCATTAGTCACTATATTAAAGAAACGATTGTCCAACGGTTTCCATTTGCCGAAGCAAAAATAAAAGTTGTCTACTCCGGTGTTAATTTAACTGACTATCCACCAATCTGGTCAGCTGATGGTAAAGAAATCAGGGAAATTTACCGAAAAAGATTCGGTGTTGAAGGAAAAACGGTCATTTTCTTTTCAGGTAGACTTACACCAAATAAAGGACCTCACCTCCTCATTAAAGCGATGAAGAAAATTAGCAAAGAAAATAAACAAACAGTTCTCGTTATTTCAGGAGGCAAATGGTTTAGTTGCGACGAACAAAATGGCTATGTACGTTATTTACACCAGCTTGCCAACCCTTTAGCTCAGCAGATTATTTTTACTAATTTTATTCCAGCTTCAGAAATTCCGAACATTTTTATTATGAGTGATCTATTTGTCTGTAGCTCACAGTGGCAAGAACCACTAGCACGAGTACATTACGAAGCGATGGCCGCAGGTCTGCCTGTTATTACGACAAACCGTGGTGGAAATGCAGAAGTAATTACTCATTTGTATAACGGTTATATCATTGAGGAATATGACAAAGAAAGCGCCTACGTCCAAGCTATTCATTATTATCTAAAAAATAAGCAGTTAGCTTCATGGATTGCAAGGAACGGCAGAAGCTTTGTTGAATCTAACTTTCAGTTTCGGCATGTAGCAAGGCGGCTTGAGGGGGTATACGAGGAGCTTTGTGGAACTGATTGTAAACACTTAAATGAACCGATAGATACCAGTGTAAATTAGGAAAAGATACTCAACTAACCTATACAAAATAAATCTCCTTTCATATATTAAAACTGTAAAAGGAAAGGAGGAGAGAATATGGCTAAAAAATTATTTAAACTTATTGTGTCTGCTGCTACCACAACAGGGACCACAAGTAATCCAGCAGTAGAAAAGTACTTTTATAATTTGAAAGAAGCCCAAAGAACTGGTGGTACAGTAACAATTCCATTTGGTCAATTTTTTGATGATGCTGGTAACAGTATGACTACAAACCTTACAACTGTATCAACAGACAATGGTTATTATTTGTTATTTATCAACGGTGTCTTACAACAATCTAGTTTATTTACAGTTAGTGCGAACGGCTCACAAGTAGTACTTACTCAGGCATCGACAGTTCCAGTTAGTGCACCGATTACGTTAGCTGTAAATAACTTTGCCCCAAGCTCTACTTCTACAACTACTATATCAACGTAAAACTAGAAAAGTAAAAAGGATGCATACATTTGCGCATCCTTTTTAGATTCATAACTCCTGATAAAACAAACGAAAATTTTTAATCCTTTCTTTTTCAGCTACGATCAATTCACTGAACGGGAATTGTTGCTGTGCTTCTTTTAATCTTTCTAAAGCGTATCCTTGACAAATACGAAAAAAAGGAAGGAGAAAAATATCTACTAGTTTACTTTGATTATCTAGCTGCTGATTTGCTTCTGTTTCCTTTCCTGCAAGCCATAAGCTACTGAGCCTGTAGGGAAAAGCTACATACTCAGTAGCTTCATTTTTTGCAATTTTCGAGAACATGGCTTGCGCTTGCTCAAACTGTTGTTTCTTAATTTGAATCATTCCATGAATATAATAAATAAATGCTTCTTGACTACAAAACAGATTTCCTTCTAAAATCCAATTTTTCTCCTCTAAAAAAGGAAAGAAATCCTTAAAATTGTCCGCAAAATTAATTATTTTTTCTTGTACGATTTGATTGTATGGGTCCCACTGAAGTGCCCGCAAATACGCCATTATGGCTTCTTGTTTCTTTTGAGCTTTTTCAAAAAATTGACCAATTTCCTCATGTATTTTGGCGCATGTCAACTCCGAAAATTGTGATTCAATTGTTTCATTAGAATTGCATAGACTTTGATAGAAGTCTAGTAAATCTTTGCTCGGTTTAACCTCTGGATACTGAATAGAAATTGTAGCTTCAGATTTCTTTACTATACTACGGTCGACCTTGGCAATCCACTCCTCTAGCTTCTTAATAAAGCTTTTTGACCATAGAACAGCATCTAAAACTCCCAATGGTTGTGAACTACCTAAATCGATCAACTTTTGCGCCGTTATTAGATGTTCATGTTGCAACAATTGAAAAATAATTTTTTGTTTAAACTGTAATTGCGTTTGTTTATTAGTTATGCACTGAAAAATCATTGCAATTGATTGAAAATCATTACGTTCTGCCCAATGCTCAGCTAATTGTAGATATTGTTCTTCTTTCTGTGCTTGTAATAATAAAGGCAGTAATATGTGTGCTTTTTCGGCTTGACCTATCCATAATAGATTTTCATGCAATGAGCTAACAATTTCATATTCCTGATCCATAAGTCTAACATAGCTTACAACTTCTCTTGAAAGTAATCCATGCAGGAGATGATAGATTCTTTTAGAAGCTTGATCTAGTTCCTTTATTAGTTGATATGCTTTTTGCCACTCATTTTGAAACCAATAGCCTTCAATTCGTTGTTGTAAGAGCAAACTATATAAAGGGCTTTCCTTGTTTATTGCTAAAAAATGCAGTTCTGCTTCTGCCGTTCTTCCTAGCATCATATAACAAGAAAACTTAATACTCTCAATTTGCTCCCCTTCCCCAAGAACCGCTTCTAAATATTCGATATGATTTAAAACGAGTCTGTATTCTCGCTTTTGGAACAGAATGTCCATCATAATCATTAGCTGTTCTAGTTGATTTTTCTCAATTGCTCCCTTAAGCAGCTCCTCAAGCTCTTTGGTGGAACCTAAATTGTAGGCTAAATCAGCTATTTTGTATAAAAGCTGCAGATTAGTATTGTTTAACTCATATGCTTCCCAATAACAACTGATGGCGTTATCGTAATTAAAAATCTCCTCATGTACTTCTCCTAACATTTCTAAAATGACCGAACTATTAATCTCTGGTCTTGGAACCATAGAATTAGACTGTGCTCTTATATTTAAGCTACTTACAAAGTCTTGAATTGCTTCTCCATATTGCTGAGATTGCTTTCTTATCTCTCCTCGTAAAACAAGCAGATCAGAGTAAAAAAGGAAATGTGTTATTCCCTCATTCAAAACGTCTAGAGCTTCATAAGGCCGTTGCAACGAGATAAGCGCCCAAGTTAAGCATTTAAATAAATGAGGGGCAAATAAATAGCCGAGATTAATATGATTCAGTGCTCTTTGAAAATATTCAACACTTTCTTTGTAGTTCTGATCGTTTAATAACTCAATTCCTTTCATATATAGTAAGTAACTATCCTCTGGATGTTCTTTCAAATCCTCATGTAATAACATTTGAAGTGAATATTTCTCAGTTAGTTGCGTTGAATCTGATTGTTGAACAACGCGAATTCCTGAATCCTTAATATTCGAAAACTGCTCATCTGGAATTCGTTCAAATATCCGGTATTGAAAACGATATTCCTCACGGTTTCGAAGTAAGCGCAAGGACTGTACAGGTGAAGAAATGCAATAATTTTCAGAACGATGATCAATATATAGTAAATATCCTTCTACATTAGGATTTTCTAAAAGGGGAGAAATCAAATCAAGCTGTTCTGTAGAAATGGTCTCATTAGCCTGAAGAAATAAGCACCATCTTCCTTTAGCCCTATTTAAACAAATGTTTCTAGCCTCACTATAATTATTGTTCCAGTTCATTTGATAAACATCAGCACCTGCTTGTTTTGCGATTGTAACGGTTTGATCACTAGAACCTATATCAACAATTATTATTTCATCAACAATCCCTTTTAAATTGCTGAAACAATTGGCTAGATACTTTTCATCATCCTTCGTCACCATACATAAACTTAAACGCTTTTTTCGGCCATTGATCAAAGATTCTCCTCCTTACACTTATTGAGCTGATTGTACATCTTTCTAGCTAATTGATAATCTCCTACTTGATAGCTACAATCCCCAACCTTTTCAATCACATTTTCGTCATTTGGACAAAGCTCTAAATAAGTTTGGTAAAAAGTAATTGCTTCCTGCCATTTTCCTAGCCGATACAGAACTGAAGCAAAATTATATAAGATATCTTCATTTCTTTCGTTTAGTTGATAAGCCCTTTGAAAATACACTTCTGCATTTTGCCAATCTTTCATTTGATAAAGTAAGACGCCAATTTGGTTCAAAAGCTGAGGACTACTGGGTTCTAACAGCAATTGATCTAGTTTTCGTTCTAATTTTTCAACATCATTCACAAACTCCCATCCTCCTCATTTCCGATCTCTGCTAAAATGTTTATTAATGGTTCAATCGCATTTTCTAAATGAATCGATACCGATTGACAAACAATATTTAAATGATGAAAAAAATCATGTTGGACTTGAAATATTTCTGTTATCTTTTCTGGTGTATCAATTCTTCCTACACGATTCATCAGATAATAATAAACAAAGATGGTTTGTTGTGAAAAACAGCGAGTTAAATCGTCAGTGATATAACGTTGAAACGTATTAATATTCTTTTGATATGTTTCTTCTAAAATTGTACGATATTGATCTCGTTCTTTTGATTGTGCTAAGCGAATCATTTCTTGACAAGATAACTTTTCTTTCGAGGCCTCCCGACTAAGGTTTCGAAACAATTTAACGTATTCTTTCATATTCTTGATAAAACTTTTCAAACCGCCTTTTCGTTCCGCCAGCGAAAGCTTGTTTTTATTCTCAGCTATCAATTTATAGACAGGATCTTGGATTGGTTTCGTACAATATGTCTCGATCACCCAATCTAACTTCTCAAATATTGTTCCTTTAATTTTCGCTCCACCTTCTGTCGCATTTATGATTGTTTTATCTGGGTGCGTAGCAATTTTCCGTTCTAAACCTTGCTTAAAATCAATCCATAACTGATTTGAAGCAATCTTCGTTCCTTCATTACTGTCGACATAAACGATCGGTTTAGAACTCAATATTTCTCGTGCTCGTTTTCCTTTTTCTTCCAAATAAAGGGCGTCTTTACTATGAGTGACACCATTAGGTCCATATGCATAATCTTGCCCGACAAAAACGATTGGATTTGCTCCTAAATATACAGCTAGTTCGAAGGCTAAATGGGAAACGTTTGCCCCGGCATCAAGTGCACTTCCATCGCCAACATGTTGATTAAGCCACTGATTAATTGCTTCCATGTTTCGGAAAATCGGAATTTTCGCCCCTGGAAAAGAAGGATACACTTGTTTATCAACTAAACCTAAACATAGTAAAGCGATATCTTTTGAATAATTAATATTTTCAAAATGATAAGTATACGTATACTTCGTCCGTTCAATTATCGTTAAAATATCTGGCTTTATTTTATTTTTCATTAATGGAATAATCGCTGATTCCGTGCTAATAATTAGCCCTTTATCATTAACCTTCTGTAATTGACCAATATTTTTATCTAATGAAGGACCATTACCGATAATAAACGCTGGAACATCTTTATATTTGTCTTTCAAACAACTTAAATATGGATTTTTAATAATTTCTTTCATATTTGCTAGTAAATTATGAAGTCCAATTAAATTATCAAGATGATCATTCCCAATGTAAAATACAAATAACCCCAGTTGGGAAAAAGTATAGTGATGGATTTTTTGGTATTGAGTTTTAAAATTGCGTTGGGCGATTGGAGTAAAGGCGATCGTAGGTGCCGTACAATTAGCAAATACAATACTGAAAAATAATTGATCAAACGCTTTTGCAAAATCTTCAATATCCCCAATCAGAATCGCAATTTTGTTTGTTTTAATAAGCGGTTCTAAATCAAAATAATGGAGCATTGCTACAAACAAATAAATATCGTGTTCAAAGAGAATGACTAAAGTATGAGGCTGTTTTTGCATAAACAACTCAAATAAACAATAACCAAAACCAGAGCCATACATAAAAATGGCTCCAGTTCCTTGTAAAGATATGGAGTTACACCACTTTTGGGCTTCTTCAATTGGTCGTTCACTAGTAATCTGAAAACTTGTATTCTCTTTAACATATCGACAGATCGGATAGCCTTCATCATTATAGGTGATTTGGACTTTCTCCCATAGTTTGGATTCATCTATTTTTAATACCGAATCTCTTAACCATGGCGATAGAAGTTGGATATTTTTCTGAAATATTTCTTTTGTTTGTCCGGGTTTGGCAACAATCAATTTTGTTCACATCCCTTAAACCACTGTTGTGTTAGTGCAAATAATTTATATTCTAATATATCCGTTAAGCCAACCACATCTTTGTTTTGCAGACATAAGTAGACCTTTTCCATTACTGGGATGATCATATCAAGCAGTTGCTTTTCTTCGCCCATAAATGAATTCAGAGCTAATAATATTTCTAAATCAACGATACTATTTAGAAAGTAATCTAGACCAAGATGATCATTTCCGTTGCGAAACTGTTCAATTGTGGAGAGTAATGAATTTGTTAATCTTTCATATCTTTTTTCAGATAGCGTTACTTCTTTCATCCTTCATTTATTCTCCTTCGTCAATTAATTGTTTCCAGCCCTGCTGTTGATACCCTTCAATGTTTTTCAATGTATAGTAGACGGTTGCCTGCATTCTCGCTTCAAAAAATTGTTGTACTTCATTTCTTTCTTTCAAATCTTCCTCCGTCCAAAAAAGTTGACGTAAACTACTTGCTTCATGTTTGATTTCCGCTAGTAACCCCTTTATTTTGCTGGATTGATTTATATAATGATATACATCTACAACACGCTTCTTTATTTCACTTGTATAAACTTCATGTCCTTCGTGATAGTTTTCGATAATTCTCATTTTAATGTCCTCCTACCAAGCGCATAACCCACCATCCACAACTATATTTTGACCTGTCACATAACTTGAAGCATCTGATGCTAAATAAATTAAGGCAGCGACCATTTCATCTGGCTGCCCCATTCTCCCTAAAGGTACTCTAGTAGAGTATTTGTACTTGAATGTTTCGTTTTGACCACTTTCATTGCCACCAGGTGTTAAGGTATTGACGCGAATCTTTTTATCTGCCCAATAAGTAGCTAAATATTTAGTTAAACCGATGACTGCTGCCTTTGAAGCAGCGTAAACTGCAGGTGTGTTAATTTCTCTCCCTAAATAATTTGAACCCTCATAAATCCGCTGATCTGGTCCAACGATTCCATATATCGAGGCTGTTTGAATAATCGTTCCTCCCTTGCCTTGTTGGACCATTTGTGAGCCAACTGCTTGAGCAACAAGAAACATTCCATCCAAATTAACAGACATAATGTTCCGCCATTCAGCAAGCGTATATTGTTCAAAAGAAGCAAAGAATGCCTTTAAATCCGTTGATTTATGCGCAGCGTTATTGTGTAAAATATTAATTTCTTGAAATTCAGCAATAACTCGGGCAACCATCGCTTTTACCGCTTGGGGAGAAGAAACATCACAAGCAATCCCTAACGTTTTCGTTTCATAACATTCGGCTAACTGTTGGGCAAATGTTTTTGTTTTTGCTTCATCTAAATCGACGACGACAACGTTCGCTCCAAACTCCGCTAAGCCAGCACAAAACCGTTGCCCTAATATTCCTAAGCCACCAGTAACAATGGCTGTTTTCCCGTTTAAAAGAAAGAGATCTTTATAGGAAGCTTGCTTCATCGCTATTCACTCGTCGTTTCATTAATAGTTCGACAATTTGAAAATCTAGTTCCGAATCAATATCGACAGAACGTTCCGGAGGCATAAGATAAAGTAACGTATCCTGATGAAACACTGTGTTGCTTTGAACTAATGCTGACTTTTGCCAAGCATAAATCGAAGAGTTCATATCATAACAACGGGGAGCATCTTGCCTGCGATAAATTGGTTCCGCTAACGGTTTGGCTAACTGCACCCTTCCTTGCTGATTGATTTCAACTAAATTAAAGTAAGGGGAACGACGAGCAGGGGTTCCGGTAATCACATTCGATACTTGCTTTGTTTCAAGAAGTTTCACTACTGCTTGAATATCAGAAATAAGTCGCAGTGGCGAAGTTACATCTATGTCAACAATTACCTCAAATGATTGGGCTGCTAACTCTTCGACCGATTTGACACAATGCCAAATGGCAGGTATTTTTGCTGCTTGATCAGTAGCAAGATGAGCTGGGCGTTTAATCAAATAATCTGCTCCCCAGTTTTTAGCAAGCTTTAAAATTTCGTCACAATCACTACTTACAGCAACCGCTTCAAATAAGTTCGACGCTTTTGCTTGTAAAAGACTATAAGCTAAGAGTGGTTTTCCTGAAAGTTCACGGACATTTTTATTCTTTACCCCTTTTGAACCCGATCGTACACAAATTGTACATAACCGTTTCATTTGGTCACCCACTTTCTTTGCTTTGTTGATTGTTCGATTGCTTTAACCATCTCTAGAACAGCTGCCCCATCGTCTAATGTACATAAATGTTTTTTTTCGGTTGTCATGATCGCTTTATGTTGCAAAATGTACGTATCATCACGCTCAAGATGATAATTAATAATTTCATCGTTTACTTGTAAGGTTTGTTTAACTAAATCTGCTTTAATTGTATAGTTATCAGTAATAATTGAAACTTCTCTTCGATTAATTCGGTCAAGATAATTTAGATGGATTTGCACGATTGGACATGCTTTCATCTTGATTAGTACACTATACTGATCATCACTGTCGATTTGTAACGAACTATACTTGCCACCAATGGCCACGAGCCGATTCCAGTCTTTAAAAAGCCAGTGGATATAATCTAATTCGTGACTAAGGTCAAGTAAAACGCCACCACCTTGATTTTTCTTTGTTGAGTAACTGGTACGGAAATCTTGGTTAGGTCGCCAGTTTGGTAAGTATTGTCCGACATAAATTTGACTTGATAAGATCTTCTCAGTATTAATTAGCTCAAAGATTTTTTGTAGGATTGGGTTAAACCTTAAATTATAGCCGACATAAACGGCTTTAAAGCAATGGTTAGGAATTTCCTTTACAATGTGAAAAAGCGGTTTTTCGATAAGGACAATTCCTTGAAAGTGCAGATCTGCCAATTCCGTTAACGAATCGTAATGTTTCATCGTTTCGTTTGCCAAAATAAAATAATCAGGCTTTTCTCGTTTGAGTGCATCACATATACTTGAGTAAGTTAGTGGAAAAGGAATTTCTCGCCGGCTAACAACGGCAACCTGACAGCCAAGTTGCTGCAAAATTCGGGTGTGTCTTTGCCCAATTGAACCATATCCGACAACGACACACTTCATGATTTGAAGACCTGATCAAAATCTAATTTTGCCTGTTTAAAATCTTCGATTCCGCCAATATCAATCCAATATTCACGAATTGGGAATACAGATATCGCTTCATTATCATTTAGCATAATTTCAAATAATTGATTCATATCAAAATAAAGATTGCTAGGTATTTTTTTTAATAAATTTGGATTTAAGACGTAAATCCCAGCATTAATAAAACTTGTCTGAACTGGTTTTTCATCAAAGCCAATGAGTCGATCTTTGTTCACTTTTACAACACCATACGGAACTTGAAATTCGTAGCTGCGAACAGCAACAGTTGCCTCAACTTGTTGCTCTAAATGAAAAGTAAGCAATTGCTGATAATTTACTTTTGTTAATATATCGGCGTTCATCACAATAATTGGTTTCTCTGTTTTGATCGGAAATAAACTTAAGGAGCCAACCGTCCCCATCCTCGCTTCTTCTTGAATATACTGTATCTCTACTCCCCATTTGGAACCATCGCCAAAATACGTTTTAATTTGCTCTGCTTTGTAATTGATTGAAATACAAAATTGATAAAATCCTTGCTCGATAAAATGATGAATAATCGTTTCTAAAACTGGCTTTTCACCAATTTGCAGCATTGGTTTTGGACAATGATTAGTTAACGGTCTTAGCCTTTTGCCTAAACCACCTGCCATTAACACAACCCAATTGTCATGTTTGGAAAACTGCAGTAAATCATCTAGTCGTTCGATGCCAATTACACAACCTAAATCGTTTACGACAGGAAGATGGCGCAGCTTATGTTTGGTCATTATCTTTAAAGCATTTTTCTTATTGTTATTGTCAGGAAGCACGATCGGATTTGCACTCATAATTTCTTTAACAGGAGCGTCTGTAGAGACCCCACGCAAAATTCCACGACGTATATCGCCATCGGTCACAGTCCCGATTAACTTATGATCTTGATCTATAACAATGGCAATTTGTAATGAATATAAATCGATAATTTTAATTGTATCTTTAATCGTTGTTTCAGGTGATATTAATACGTTTTTCCAGTTCTCCATACTACAAATGTCCCTCCCACTCGAATTCCCTTAAAAAACTGTTCAAAAGATGTTTAACATTCTTTTGAATAAGCATTTTTTTATTTAGCAGGAATTCCCTTTACTATTTTATTATTTGGGACATTTTTCGTTACAACGGAGCCTGCACCTACAATCGAATTTTTTCCAATGATCATTTTTTCCGTTAGTGATTTCCCTTGTAAAATACAAGCATTCGTACCAATATAACAACCTTGGGATAATTTAACGTTTCCCGAAATATTTACTCCAGAAGCGATTGTCACAAAATCTTCAACAATACAATCATGGGCAACTGTACTATTAAGATAATAAACTCCAAAGTTACCAACTTCGATGTTATTCGTCATTCTTGTGCCAGCAAACATAATATTACCGACCTTCAACTCCATCAGTTCTAATTGTTGATAACCAAAAGTGGCTGTTGGATGAATCAGATTTACATAGTTTAAATTACTAAATCGCCTGCTTATTTGCTTACGTATTTCTGGATTACCAATCCCAATCGCAAATTTATAGCCAGTTTGGGCAAGGGGATAAACATCTTGTTCTGAAATTACGCAGAAATCCCCCCTTCTTTCTGCTTCTGTTTTGTCAATAAAAATTATTTCTTGATAACCTAAAACAAAGCCAATATCTCTTACTTCTCGAGCAAGCCCAGAGGCGCCAAAGATTGCTAATTTCATCTAATCAGCTCATTTACTAAATAATCTTTTGTTGCCCGTTTCCCTAACAGCTCCCACAATTGGAAAGGAGATAAACCATCACCCGGTCTTTTCACTGTTATGTTCTGTTCCGTGAAAAGTTCTCCTTTTTGAATATTTTGCGCTGCAACAATGCTTTTCCGAACTATTGCTTGGTTTTTCAACTCAGAATTAGCTGGTTTTTTTAAGCGTTTACCGAGCGCCATCTCAATTTGCCGTATCCCTTTAATCAGCTGAGCTAATTCGTTTGGCTCTAACGAAGCTTGATGATCTGGTCCAGGTAAATTTCGATCTAAAGTAAGATGTTTTTCAATAATTGTTGCACCTAAGGCAACTGCTGCTAATGGAATGGCTATTCCTTGTGTATGATCTGAATAGCCAACAGTTAAACCAAAACATTGACGTAACGTTTCAATAACTCGTAAATTCACTTCTGCAAATGGGGCAGGATACTCCGTCGTACAGTGAAGAATACTAACATTTTGCCGTAACAGTATTTGCCCTTCATCAGAATAATAGGCATCTTTAAATGCAGTTTGAGATGGAGGAACTTGGGTTTCCTTTCCTTCGCGATAACCGAAAGCAAGCACACCTAAGGCGGTTTCAATATCTCCTAACGTCGACATCCCTGTAGAAACAATGATTTTTTTCCGAGACTGGGCAGCCTTTAACAATAAAGGAGCATTTGTAATTTCACCAGATGCGATTTTTACAATTGGTAACTGTAACGTGTCAACTAGAAATTTAAGACTACCGAGATCAAACGGGGTCGATATAAATTGAAGCTGTTTTTGCTCAGCATATTCTTTCAAAATAAAATGCATTTCAGGCTTTAATTCTAACTTTTTTACCATTTCATATTGGCTTTCGTTTTTCTCTGTATTTTTTATTTGATATTCAGCTTTACTGGCGTTCGGAGTGATCAATTGTTTAGCAGCAAACGTTTGAAACTTTACGGCATCAGCACCAGCTTTGGCACAACCATCAATTAACCGTTTCGCCATTTCGATACACCCATTATGATTTACACCAATTTCAGCAATAACGAAAACTCGATTTTGATCATTCATAGTTCACCTACTCGATAAAACCGTTTTTTTAACAAAGCTTTATAGTCAGGGATTGATTTAATAGTTTGGAGGATTTTCGTTGAACTAGTGCCATTCCCATATGGATTAACTGTTGTCGAACAATCCATGACGAAAGCTTTTCTAATAGCCGCTTCAATCGCTGCTTGATTTGGAGGAGATGTAATTACGGATGATGCTAGAAGTCGACCTTTTTGGCGATCACCAATATTAACTGTAGGTTTCTGAAAAGATGGAACTTCATAGACCCCACTTGAAGAGTTACCAACGACTGCATCAACTTGAGCGATTGTACTAAAATAGCGTACCTGACCTAAAGAAGTATGGACACAAGCATTACGATGTTTTGAGACAAATTCATCTAATAATGATAGTAACTCACGACCTTCTGGATCGGCATTCGGCTTCGTAAAAATCAAACCAATGTCAGGACCAAGATTGTGTAGGGCTGCTAATAGTTCTTGAAATTGTTTGCTTGAGGGTTCGTTTTCTAGTGTAACGGGGTGGTAAGTAATGAGTAA
The DNA here is from genome assembly GCA_036676095.1 of Anaerobacillus sp. Taxonomy (GTDB): domain Bacteria; phylum Bacillota; class Bacilli; order Bacillales; family Anaerobacillaceae; genus Anaerobacillus. The sequence goes on from JAKFDP010000009.1 coordinate 306,736, forward strand.
ATTTTTCTCTAAAAACGTAAATTGCAACGACTGTTCTAGTTCGGAGCGGTTCATTCGTTGGAGTTCGATGATTCGATCGATGCCAGGACTGCCGACATTAAATATATAATCTGGATTTTCGCCGAGTTGCCGTACTAATTGCCAAGATGCTTCATTCGTGACAAAGTGCAGCTGCGACATTTTGGTAATACTGTGACGAATGGCTTCATCAAATGCTCCTTCTGTTATATCACCACCAGCGATATGAGCAAGCGGAATTTTGGCGATTAGCGCTGCTTGAGCAGCTGCCAAGATTTCGAACCGATCACCTAGTAAAACAATAAGGTCTGGCTGTAATTGGGCGAACACCTCGGCAAAGCTAATTATTCCTAACCCAATCGACTTTGTGATCCCGATAGGGGTATCGCTGGAGAGTAACATTTCTACTTTTCTGTCAATCGTAAAGCCGTCTGCTTCAAGTTCTGTGTAGGTTAAACCATATTCAGGTGCTAAATGCATTCCAGTTACAACTACTTGTAATTGAAACTCTTGATCTTCGTCGATCATTTTCATTACTTTCGCTAGTAAACCATATTCCGCACGAGTTCCTGTTGCAACACAGATTTTCCGTTTACTCATCACATCCTCCCAAACTAGCACTACTTGGAATATTAATGATTCGCTGTTCTAAGCTTGCCGCATTTGCTAAATCCATTCGAGGACAGTTTTGATACATTGGAAGTTTACTTAATAATGTCCATACAGGACGAGTTAATATTCCTTGTTGATGTGTTGCTCTAAGCAGAGCATCACGGGATGTTGCATACTGTTCATCAAGTATTAAGCAATTCAACCAGTAATTACTTGTAGCATACTTAGGCTCTTGAAAAAAGATAACTCCTTGTACGTTAGCAAAAGCTGTTGCGTACTTTTCCGCTAATGCGCGCTTTTTTTCAATAAATTGTTCAATTTTCTCTAATTGTGCACAGCCGATTGCGGCATTAATATTGGGTAAACGATAATTGTAGCCGATTTGATCATGAAAAAATGACCATCGATGTGCAAGTTTTGCTGTTGTCGTAAGATGTTTTGCTTGTTTTGCTAAATTTAAATCATTGGTGAGAATTGCCCCACCTCCCCCAGTAGTAATAATTTTATTTCCGTTAAAACTTAATGCGGATAACTTTCCCCAGTTACCGACATGCTTTTGTTTATAGAATGAACCTAACGCTTCTGCTGCGTCTTCGATTAACTCAAGTCGATATTTTTGGCAGACAGTTAAAAGTTGCGCTAAATCGACTGGATGACCAAACGTATGAACGGCAATCACTGCTTTAATCGGTCGTAACGTCTGTTTATTAACACAAATCCCATTTTTAACAAAGGTCATCTCGCAAAGGTAAGCATCAAGCTTTCCAACATTAATTCCTAGATTTTCAAAATCACTATCAATAAAATGAGGCACAGCGCCACAATAAGCAACTGCATTTGCACTTGCCACAAAGGTAAGTGCAGGAAGCAATACTTCATCACCTTGCTCGACGCCACTAAGTTTCAAACAAATGTGCAGTGCAGCTGTACCATTTACTACGGCAATTGCATAGCGTATCCCCGTATATTGAGCCAAATTTTGTTCAAATTGATCAACATATTGCCCGACAGAAGAAACCCAGCCTGAATTCAAACAGTCCTTAACATAAGTCCAGTCATTTCCGGTAAATAATGGCTCATGTAAAGGAATTAACTCGTCTTCCTTTTGTAAAACTGTTTTTAGGCAGGAAACAACCTCAGCAAGATTTAGATTTTTACTCATAAATTATACCTATCAGCCTTATACATCTTTAGATTCTCTTGATTGCTAAACCATTCAACTGTTTTTTCTAAACCTTGTTTAAACCCTGTTTTCCCACTATATTTCGGTTTCCAGCCAAATAATTGTTTTGCTTTCGAAATATCCGCCCAAAGCCGTTCTACTTCACTATTTTCAGGTCGAAGCCGCCTTTCATCCGTTTCAATTTCAACTTCTACCCCCATTACTTCGGCAATTGTTGCAACTGTTTCTCCAATGGAAACTTCAAAATCACTACCAATATTGACTACTTCACCAAGAGTGGCAGTCGACTTAGCTACCTCAATAAAGCCACGAACTGTATCCTCAACGAAATTAAAATCTCTCGTTGGTGTTAAAGCCCCTAACTTAAGTTTCCGCTCACCATTGGCAATTTGCGTAATTATCGTTGGAATGACAGCTCGTGCTGATTGACGTGGCCCATACGTATTAAATGGACGAATAATTGTGATCGGAGTGGCGAATGAACGATAAAATGACAATGCCAATTGATCAGCTGCCATCTTTGTGGCAGCATAAGGAGATTGCGCTTGTAATGGATGAACTTCGGAAATCGGAACGGTTTGTGCTGTTCCATAAACTTCACTCGTTGAGGTATGGACAACTTTTTCAATTTCTAACTCTCGTGCAGCTTGTAAAATATTTAACGTTCCCTTTATATTTGTATCAACATACGTATCTGGCGAATGATATGAATAAGGAATCGCAATTAAGGCCGCTAAATGAAAGACAAGATCACAATCTTTCATTGCCGCCTTTATTCCATTTGGATCACGAATGTCGCCTGAAAAAACTTCGATTTCCTTTCGTATCCCTAGGGGGGAATGATCGAGCCAGCCCCACGAATTAAAAGAATTATAATAAACAAATGCTCGTACTTGATGCCCCCTCCGGACTAATTCTTCAGTTAAATGCGAACCAATAAAACCATCTGCGCCAGTAACAAGCAGTTTTTTCGCGTTGCCGTCCATCGTAACCCTCCAAATGGAATTTTGATTCTCTTTAACTAGTTTATTTGTAAAATTTTTAATTAGAACAGAAAGCCCTAAGTAAGCACGAATATAGACAGTTAACTAGGAACTTATCCTACTCTTTTTTCATAAAATATGATGATTATTTATCATATTTACTATAAAAGTATTTTTATTAGTTCTACTGTCATTTATTTAGGAGTGATCGTCGTGTTTGGAAGTAGCTCCCCTAACATCAATTGTTATTTAGCCGATAAAAATGGGAAGATCATAAGTCCATATGAACACAATGCTATTATTTTTACCGAGCTCTCGTGCCCAAACAATCGCCCAACAATACAAGTCAAGCTTTCATCAGGTGAAACAATTACTCTTCATAAAGTCTTGATTTCGATTACAGGTTACCTTGTGATTTCAATTAAGGAAGATTATTTATCTAAACCAATCCCATTTCAAACAATGAAACGACTTTATCTATATGCACCAAAAGGAACAAACCTATATTTCACCGTGAATGACTTTCACTGTTATGACATCCCTCTCTATCCCACAAACGAAATACTAAGGAAACAGGTAAAGAAGTTAATCACGATTGAAGCAAATGTTGATGTCGAAACGAAACGAACACTCTTGATTTCCGAAAGCAATCGTTTATCGACTTGTGAAAATACAGCTTGTGTCAACGTAACTCAAATATATGATTCAGTCGATTTTCGGTGTGAGATAATTGTTTCCTATCAAATTAGTCCACTAAATGCAGAAGTTTCTCAATACAATACAGTATCTGATGGAAAGAAAAGAATTTATACGAATGAAGATGAACTAACGGAATACGGGGATCACGGGATTCTCGATCCAAACGATGTATCTTATTATAATCTCTTCATTAACGGGGTTTTACAGCCGATAACGAACTATATAATTGAAAAAGGAAAACTTACGTTGAAGACAATTGATATTCCGCAAAAAGACACTCCAATTATTATTACATTTATTACTTTTAAAGACAAAAATAAGCAGATCTTAATGGTAGAAAATCAACAATACAACACTGTTTCTAATGGCCAAAAAAAAACATATACAAATGAAGATGAACTAAAAATGTATGGCGACCAAGGCATCCCGGCTCCAAACAAAGTTTCCTATTTCAACTTATACATTAATGGTGTTTTACAACCAGAAACGAACTATAATGTTCAAAAAGGAAAGTTAACGTTAACAACAGCAGAAGTTCCAATCAAAGATACGCCAATTATCTTAGAAGCAATCAGCATAAAAAACAACTTTAATCAACTTGTATATACCGAAACTTATCAATATAACACTGCCTCAGATGGAAAAAAAATTTACACAAACGAAGATGAATTGAAGATGTACGGCGATCAAGGCATCCTCAATCCAGCCGATACTTCTTATTATCAACTTTATGTAAATGGAGTTGTCCAACCTGAGGTCAATTATTTCGTTAAAAAAGGCGTTCTCGCTTTGGAAACAGAAGATATTCCAATTATCAATGCACCAATTTATCTTCAATTTATTACTTCGTACTATTAAACGGTAAGTACAAATGTAATTGTACTTACCGTTTTTAAATCATAGAATTTTAAATTTACAACATCGTCAAAAGACAAGTTCTAACGTATAAAAAGGCTTAAGACCGCGTTTGCCTTAAACCTTTTTATTAACTAACGTTTTCTACTTTTTTCCTTCTTATTTACTTTCAACCACGGTTTAGCAGGTGGGTTGTTATAACAGATAAAAATTTTCTTCAATGGCGGAGTTTCAATTATTTCCTCTTCTGCATCAGCCAATACTTCTGTCATTTCTCCGCTTTCCTTTGTTTCATTTGTTTCTATAATACCATCCAGTACTTCTTTTCCACTTTCAATGACCAACTGACTATTAACATCAGCCATTTCTGCATTCATTTCTAGTTCATTTTCAGCTTCTGTTGCAATTGCTTCTAAATCTTCATTAGTAGCATCGTTTGTACTTCCAATAGCAATTTTATTTTTTATTTTTTGTTCCATCTCACGCCAAACGGAAGCGATATTACTAACCACGCGGTTCCAAGTATATTTTTCTTCGGCAAGCTTACGGCCGTATTGCCCCATTTCGTTTCGTAAGTTTGGATTAGATAGTAGTTTCGCTAAATGTAACGCAAATTCGTGAGGATCTTCGGGATTTTCAACAACAAATCCATTTTTCCCGCCTTCAATGACTTCTGGATTTCCGCCTCTGGCAGTTGTTACAATTGGTAAGCCAGCAGCCATTGCTTCATAATGAACACGAGCTAATGGTTCTTGCCATTGTGACGGACAAACAAAAATGTCAGCAGCACAAAACCAATTTTGAATTTCTTCAGGAGCAACAAAGCCTGTTGTGATTACTGGTACACTCATTCTCGCAGCAAGAGCACGGACGTAAGCTACATAGTCCGTAATATCGTCTTGACTAAACCATTTACTGCCAACAATAATTAAAGCTATATTAGAATGGTTCTTTTCTAATTCAGGAATTGCCCGAACTAAAACATCAGCACCTTTATTGGCTGACAGTCTCCCGGCAAATAAAATGACTTTCTTACCTTCAAGATTATGCTCTCTGCGTACACTTTCTCTAATACGCTTCCCTTTTTCCGTATAAGCTGGGATAAAACGTTCTAAGTCGACTCCAGAGTAAATTGTTTGTAACTTTGACTGTGCTTCAGGATATAACTCAGTAATTGCTTTACCAATATAATTACTAATCGTAATAATTTTATCTAATTGAGCAATCGCTTTTTTCGCTTCTTCTGGTTCAATTTTTTCTAGCTTAAACATATCGTTATGCATACTTAAGACAATTCGAGCATTAGGTGCTACTTCGCGGACAGGAATAACTAAGCGTGGTCGATTAAAAATATGAATTAAATCAAATGTTTGATCCTTTAGAAAGTGAACAATACCTTCACGATAGATTTCTAACAGCTTACCTGGAACACGTACATATTCAATTCCAGCAATTGTTTCTTTTTCTGGTAAATCAGGATCTGTAATTCCTAAAATCGTAATTTGATGATCTTTACTTAAACTTTGCACTGAACCAGCAATATAAGTTTGAATCGCTCCACCACGAATTGGTGGAACTGGGAGCTTTTCAGTACAAATAATTAACACTTTCATGAAGAACTCACCCCTTTCCATTCTTCTGTTAACTGCTCGATCACTGGCCATTTCGTTTTATCCATTTCAACGATTCGGTTAACTAGAGTTTCTAACTCCCCATCCATAAAGACGGTTGGTTCAAATAATAGTTCTTTAACATTTTTGTAAAATAAGTTTGGTAAAGACATATCAATTAAGAGAATTTCCATTAACTCTTTTTCAATTGGATTTGTCTCTTGATAAGCATCAATCATTCCTTTCACCCAAGTAATATCCCAGGTGCCAAGATCATCCATCGTGCCGGTAATTAATTTTCGTAAGTCTCTGATCGGTAAATCATAAGCTACTCCATCAAGGTCAATAATCCACATTCCATCGGCACCTTTTTGCCCATTTGACCAACCATAATCTTGATGGACCAGTCCCCATTCTTTATTACCGCGAGCAGCTAACTGAAAATAAGCAGACTGCTCAAGCATTTGTAATGCTTTTATTGCTTGAGATTCAAACATATCAATAACAGCTAATATTGTGCTACTAGCTGGCATTTCATGATAAGCCTTCGCGATGTCTCGAAACCAAGCCATCTTCTTAACAATCTTCTTATACGTTTTCGGCCAACGGTAAAGCCGCGAAGCCATTTCAGCTCCACTTGGTGGAACATACCCTTTCGAAAGATTGTGGAACTCCCCGATAGCCGAACAAAGTAGCTTCGCACCTTCTAAACTTTTTTCGACGGGTTCTAATGGTTGTATCCATTCTGCGATAAACCACAGCTTCCCACCCATTTCAACAAAATTTTCTCCCATTTTTGTTTTAATAATGGGTGGAACTTTTGCTTTTTTTTCAACGACTAAATACTCTTGTGCTCCTAAACTAAATAAACTTCGAGTCGGTCTGCGGTGTAATATTTTCAGACTCATTGGACCTTTATCTGTCTCTATTTTCCAAATTAAGCCGCCTTTATCAGCTTTAGTTGTTATCACTTCCATATGACTTACTTGTAAATCATAATAAGTAACAACGACGTTAGCCATTTCCACAATATACTCTGGGACAAATAAATCTCCAAGAGTTCCATCTAAATCCCAAGGGATAATTATCTGTTCCTCACTCATTTTTTCGCCTCCTGGGTTTAATCTAATAATTACTATATTCAACAGATGAAAACGTGGATGGATATATATCTCGTAAAAAGCGAAAAACTTTCTTCGATCGTTTTACTTCTATAATCACCTTCTTTTTCATATATAGGTAAGGGCACAATTTTTCGATAAAACAAATAAAATTTCCTAATTGTCCTAAACGAAATTAAACGTTAGGTCATAATTTAAAAAGGAAAATGATTACCCCAAATTACATCAAGGAGGAACAGAAATGAGCAAAGAAATCCAAGAGTTGACGATTGAATTAGAATTTGAAAATGAGGAAAAATATGAGCTGCATTATGAGGAAGAAGCAGTGAAAATTTATAAGAAAACCGATACAGATGAAGAAGAAGTCGGTAATGACGGAAGTGTTTTTAATGCAAGATTTATAGAACAATTAGCGGTAACTTCCGATATGACAGCCGAAAAAATCTCTGAAAAAGTGGTGGCAGTATTAGGTTGCGATTCATTTATTGAAGCTGATGTAGAGGTCGTCTTTGCTGATGGTACAGAAGTTGAATTTAAAATAGTAAATGATGATGATGAGGACGAGGACGAAGAGTAATATTAAATTGAAGAATTTATCCAATAAGCTGAGATAAGAGGGTCAATTGCTTGACCTCTCGACTTGGCTTTTTTTATTAACCTAAAATTACGCATTAATACATTAATTATTTACAACACTATTTCCTCTATCATTATATTTTCATAATAACTATGGAAAAATCATTTTGCTAGGTTTTTACTCAAGCATTCTACGGCATAAAACATATATTGGTAATGCAAACGATTTTTAGATGTTAGGAGGATAATTTTTTAGCAAAAGAGATTTTTACTAATATTTGTGAGAGGGGATCTAAAAGTGAAAAGAATTAAGCTTAGTTTATGTAGTGGTGGTTGTTGTCCAATTGTTGAAATTACTGAAAAGGAAGTCACAATTAGTGATGATTACAATGGAAAGGTAAGATTAACAAAAGCGGAAGCAAAAATGTTAGCTGAAAAAATTATGGAGTTGGAGATGAAGCTTGATTGATTGCTCTTTATTTGCTGTATGCTCTTGCTCTACGGTTTTTCCTCTTCGAGTTTAAAACATTCCGAGCTTTCCGCAACTATTTGAAAAAGTACCATTTATTTAAAATGTTTCTTGAGTGTCCTTTCTGTAATGGATTTTGGTGTGGTGTGTTTATTTACCTTGTCTTTATCGGATTTAACTTTGAGATTATACTATTTGGCTTTGCTTCTGGCTTTGTTTCATTTGTCGTTTACGTGTTAACAGAGAATAAATAAGATTTTCACTAACCGTGTTGGTAGTCTATTGGATTTGCCGTGATACCGTAGATTTTTGCTGCTTATGTGTTCAAACTGTCTACAAAGAAGAGCCGTCAGCTACTATGACTATGTTACAAAAGTCATAGTAGTTGACGGCTCTAAAAATTTTTATACTTCCTAAGTTGGACATTATATAGTTCCATTATCAACATGAATAACAGTGCCAGTGATTGACCGTGATTTTTCTGATAATAGATATAATACAGTACTAGCAACACTTTTAATCTGAGTTTCTTGTTTCAATGAAGTTCTATTATAAATACGATGTTTTTGTTCAGATGTTAATAAAGCACTCATTGCTGTTTCCATAAACCCTGGTGCAACACAGTTTGAGCGAATTTCTTTACTTCCCCATTCACGGGCAATATTTTTTGAAAATGCCTCCATGGCACCTTTAGTTGCTGCATACATACTCAAACCTTTATAACCAGTGTGCGAACATACCGATGATACATGAACGATTGATCCTTGAATCTTATTTAGAAGCATATTTCTTATTACATATTTAGTTAAATGCATCGCGGAAAAAACGTTAACGCGAAACATACGCTCTAGTTGATCGATATTCAAATTAGAAACAATATCATCATAAGCTAACGCAGAATTATTAACTAAACCATAAATTGGTCCTAATTTGCAGATTTGTTGAGTATATAGTTTCTTAATATCCTTTACATTTTCTAAATCATAAGAAAGATGTTTATATCTTTCAGCGTATTGATCTATTAATTCTTGGACTGAAGCTTCACTAGAACGACTTATACCAATAACTCTAAATTCAGTTTCTGACAAAATTTGTGTCACTATTTCTTTGCCAAGACCTTTGGAATCACCCGTAACAATTACACTTTTCATTTTCTAACCTTCTTTCCAGTCCGAGTTTTCGGAATTTCATCTACAAAATTAATAATTCTAGGAATTTTCCACTTTTGTAGATACTTGCCTGCAAACTGTTTAATTGACTTTTTCAGTTCCATTTCATCAGTCTCAGGGTCTTTAATAACTTCTGCAACAAGTATTTGCCCTGTTACCCTATTAGCTTTGGCTTTTACTAATAAGTCAATTACACCTGGAACTTTGATTAATATGTTCTCAACCTCGATAGGGTTTACTTTATATCCGCCAACATTAATAAGATCTGTTAGTCTAGAAATAAACTTGAAATGATTTGGATCGACTTGTTCAACAAGATCTCCAGTTTTAAACCATCCATTCTCTAGTGTGTAAGTTTCAGATTTCCCTAATAAACTATGATGAATTAGCAATTCGTTATTATCATTTACTTTAACCAACTTACTAATTGACACTGGAACTTCAAAAACTTCACCGTTTGCTACAAACAAACTACCAGCTTCAGTTGAAGCATATATATTCCGGATCTTGGCATGTGGAAAAATGGCTTGTAATGGCTTTTCTAAGCTAGAATCGTATTTTTCTCCCCCAAAAGTAATTCTCTTCATGCTTGGATATACTTTGCCTTTAAGGGAAGGTAATACACTCCTGAAAAATGTAGAGGTTGCCGATATATTCGTTATTTTATGTTTTTCAATTAAATCAGGCAGATTCTTTTCCTGACCATCAAAAGTATAAATGATCGTGTTTTGATTACATAAGGCTTGAAAAAAAACTTGCAAGCCAGCAAAATGGGTAGGATTATAGGCGAAAGCCCATATATTTTCTTTAAATTTGTCATGGACTTTCACATTTCGAGTTAATGTTTCTAAATTGTGACTAACCCTTTTTGGTCGTCCTGTTGTTCCTGAAGTGTATAAAGTTAAGGTCCAATTTTTATTTTCGGATATATCATTTAAAAGTGTTTGAAAATCGTTTACTTTATGTTGATTTTTTACCTCTTTTAATATAAATAATGACTTTGTATCAATTTCCATTTCCTCAAGCTCTTTTTCAGACAAATCGCCGTCAATAACTTCGATTGGATAGTCATAAATTAAACTATGAATAATTGATAAAAATATTTGATAAGGATTATTTCCTTTAATATATAGATAAGGAGAATAATTTCTCAGCAAATATAAGTCTTCAATAAGCTTTTCGTATGAGTACTCTTTCCCGTAAAAAACTAAAAATTTCTTTTCCATTATTTACCCTCAATTTTAGAAACTACTTCACCTATTGTTTCGACAATACCATCCTCAAATATATCTACACCAAACTCATTTTCGATAATAACCGTTAATTCAGCTAACATTAATGAATCTAGATTAAGATCATCCCTTAAACGTGTTGAGTTCTCTAAAGAATTAACGGGACTATTTCCTGCTTCTTCTAATATTTGATTAATAATATTTAATAATTTATTCATGAAAGTGCCTCCTTACTTTTATTATTCAAATCTATAACAGATTTTTTATACTTACTTGACTTTTTATCCCAATCAACTTTTAATAACTCCATTAGATATACATCATGAAATTGATTATTCTTAAAAATATGATTTTTAAATATGCCTACTTCCCTATATCCATGAAGTTTGTGGATTTTCGTTACACTATGATTACCTTCCATAATTTCTACTGTAATTTTATTAAGATTAAGATGATAAAAAACATAATTATAAAGATATGGAGGTATAATTCCACCGTACATTCGATAATTGTCGTCACCGATATAAAATCCCCAACTTGTCCTCTTATTAGCGAAATCTAAATTATTTAAAGATAGGAGCCCAATTAAATTTCCTTTAATGGCAATCACCCAATACTTTTCTGTTGGCCTCTTAGATACTTTTTCAAACCATTTTTTTTGGTTAATTAAATTATATTCAATGTCGGTAAACATAAATTTTGTGACATTTTCTTTCGTTCGCCATTTTAACACTTGTTCAAGATGCTCTTCCTTTAATTTGATAAAATCTATCATTAATCAACCTTCTTTCTTATAAGGATTGACGATCCTTATTAAACAAAATTCCTAATTTAAGATATTATGGTGCACTCCTATTGGTGATTTAATTGTTGTAAAAAAATATTATGATATCCAAACACACTTGGGTTAATTCCCCATATATTAAAACTGTTAGCAAAGGATTTGAGAATATGAATTCCAGGAAAGCTACATTTATTTAAAAACAGTATTTAGGAGGAAATAATATGGATTTAAAACAACCGTGGGATGGGAGAGATTTAACTAATACGGCTCCAAAAACACTGCAGCGAATGGTTCTTGACCCTAAATGGTTTGAACATAAATATTGTAAAAAACATTCGAGTATAGATTTTGTGAGTGAAGCAAATTGTTGCCATACTAACGTAATTCATGAAGATCAACATAAAGCCTTAGCAGTTAAAGTACCGGTTGTACTTGCAGAGCCACAGATCGAAATCAATCTTGAATCTTTTGTAAAGCTTGCAGAGCCAGCACTTGAAATTAAACGAATTCGAAAAAATGTAGAACTTACACAATGTGAAATCGTTCCTTCATTTTTCCGTAAAAATAAGCCAGTTTTCAAGATATTTTTAACCGGTTTTGTTCGAAAAAATATTGAATATGCAACAGCTGATTTTGGCAATCCGAAGAAAATTAACGGAGATATTCGTCACACAACTGTAAAAGTCCCATTTAGTTGCATAACTGAGCTACAGCTTGAAAAAGAAGTTTTCCCTTGTTTACAATATCAAGAACCTAATCCGATCGCCGAATTAGAATTTTTGGACCCCTGTCATAAGTTAAGTCGTGATCAACATGAATTCGGTAATATTAACGCGGAACTTCTAAATGAAAAACTGTTTTGTGAATTAGTGAAAACGTCAGTTATTGAATTGGATATTATTTTAGATGGATGCCAATTTAAGAAAGGTGGGCAAACAGATAAAATATTCCGAACATTTAAAGAAAAAATGGTTGTGTTGATTACGTTGAAAGTTTTACAAAATCAACAAGTATCAATATCAAAAGATAAAGAAAAGAAAAAAGATAAGGAGAAAGATAAAAAGAAGAAAGATAAATGCAAGTGTAAGTGCGAATGCAAGTGCAAACATAAGCACAAAGAAAAGGATAAAGATAAAGATAAAGATAAAAAGAAAAAACATAAAAAAAACAAAGATAAGCACAAATGCAAAGATACAAATAGAGACGTAGAAGAGGAGAAGGACAAAGAGAGAGAACAAGATCAAGAAAAGCATAAAGAAAAAGACAATGAAAGAGATAAACCAAAAATAAAATTTGACTTAAAACAATTTATTAATAAATCAATTGAAGAGACAGAATAAGTAAAATCTAAAAACACAATAAATAAAAATACGTCTTTCCATCTATTATGCAAAAAAAGAGGTTCTTAGATTAATATCTAAGAACTTCTTTCCCTATTTACTTTAACAATTATTTCCTGGAATATTTACTTGTTGAGTTTGTAAGATTTTGAAAGCTACATGAATAACCATTTTTTCTCTTAATTTTCTAAAGGTTCTTTCTCCATTAACCAAACATGTGCCATCTTCTTGAATATCTAATTCAACAACTTCGGCATCAATAATTTCACAGAAAGGCATTTCTTGGAAATCAGCTCTATTTCGTAAAATAACTTCGCTTGGATCTCTACTTAATCCACATTTACTAATAAAATCAATTCTCTCTGAGAAGAACCTTGGGTCTCTAAACACTAAAACGTCTGGTGAAAGTGGTACTTCAACAACACAATCAAATGGAACGTTTACAGTTGTGTGTCTAATATCTCCTGAGATACGCCGCTTGTTAAATGGACTGCTATCGATTGTCGCATATTCAATGTTCTTTCGAACACAACCTGCAAGAAATAGCTTGTAGATCCGATCATCGTCGACAAAGCGACCCGAAGGAACTAACTTACACTGCGTAATACTTAAATCTTTTAAAATTCGTTTTATTTCTAAGGCACGTTCAGGTAGCGGAATTAATGCTTCAACATTGATTTGTACTTCTGGCTCAGCTAGCACCACTGGAATTTTTGCTACTAATGGACCATCAACACCAATAATTGGACGAAACTCTGCTGCACACTCAGATAGTGTTTTTGCATGTTTAACTTTATGCTTACATGAAACAATATTAATCTTTCCACACTTACTCATTTATCTTTTCACTCCTTTTCTTTTGATACTTTATTAAATGCAAGTAAAACTTAAAGGATTAGGCCAAGGTCTTAAGTGTTTTACTCAATTTTTTAAATTTGAACATTCGCCTTAAATTATTTTAATATACTATCTCACTATTAACTTAATACGCTTCTCTTTTAATGTATTTATTTGTATCTTCTTTTGCCTTGTTTATCTCAAAAACCCATTTGCTATTGGATTCTTTAACAGCCACAAACCCCAAATTTTGATAATGGTCTTTTACTAGATTGTTTTTAGGGGTTTTAATATAATACCCGTAAATGAATTCAATTTCTTTTTTCTTACATTCTGCGACGAGTGCATCAAACATCGCTTTTTCCATCTCTCTTTTTAAGACTCTACAGCTCATAAGCCATAAATCAATATGCAACTCTTTTACTTTGATATCGCCGATCACAACTGAAATAAGTCCATTATCGCCAAACTTATCTTTTAGTCTTCCATATAGTGCTATTTTGTTGTTGGATTTGCTGATTTCAGCTATTTCTGTATTTGAATATCTTCTTGTTGTAAGATTAAATTGATTCGTTTTATTCGTTAATTGGGTAATTCTTTCAAGATAAATCGGTTTAAAATAATCAATGTCTGCAACCATTTGCAGGGATTGTAAAAATTGTCCATAGTCATTATACTTTGCAACTTCCTCATTTCTTTTTTGATTATTTTCATAAAATTGATTTCTTTGTTTATCTTCTTCAGAAATCTTCACTTGCTCAAAATAACCATTTCTGTCGAGATAATCAATATATTTCCCCGGATCTTCGCCCACGTTAGGAACAGCAACAGACGGTAATTGTGCTTTCACAATATCACGCTCTGCTGGATTATCATCGACAAATACAAGACTATCGATGCCGATATTAATTTCTTTAGCAATTTTTTCGATATTAATAAACTTTGGTTCCCAATTCGCCTTAATATTTAAAAAATCACCTTTTTTTAAGATCATATCAGGGTGATTTAAGCCTTCTATTGCATTCTTATAATCATTTTTGGAAGCAATTGCTAGAGTTATACCTATACTCCTTAATTCTTTAATATAATTCTGGAAGCTTGTATATGCTTCGGCAACTCCAGTTTCTTTGCCAATTTTAATATTGTCAACTCCATCATCGCCAATGACCCCACCCCATAAGGTGTTATCTAAGTCCAAAACTAAGCACTTTTTAGACATTCCATAAACAGACTTAATAATGATAGATAGATTTTTAGCCAAATGCGGAATGGCTTCATAAGCTAAACAATATTTAAAGTTAGACCACATCGATAAATCATGCCATTTTTCAAGACCAATATAAGCTGCTAAAAAATTAATATCATTTATAAAAACTTGTTGATTTCCTTCAGCAAACTCTGAAAACTTTAAATTCAATCTCATGATAAAATTGGTCAAACCATTAAAATTTATCGTATCTAAATTCCCTAAACTTCTATTTCTTGGTAAATCAAAATTATTTTGAATGACGATACAGTTTAGGTTTGCAACTGCTGTTTCCCAAAGTGATTTATAGTACTCGTATTCTTTTTCTAGTTTATTAGCAATCTGTTCCCGGTCATCGTCAACTTTAGGGAGATTTCTAATATTCCTAAATGATGTATGGATGTAGACAATGTCAGGGTTAAATTCTTTTAAAAATTCACTAAACATGATTTCTTCATAATATTTATTATAATCTGACTCATAGAAATCTGCTTTTATCCCTTCATTTAGTAAAAATAACTCTAATATCTCCTTAATTTCTGAGGTTGTGGAACCACCTAATATGGCTACTTTTTTACTAAGAAAATTTTCTTTTTTTAAAAGTTGTTTTTTAATAGACTTTTTTTTACGGAGAATATAACCAGAATCTAAAGGATACTCAAACACTTCTCTCAACTTTAAGCCTCCCTTTTTTGATTAATTGTTGTAGATAGAGTACAAACTAAACTTTCTTTTAACTTCAAATGTTTTCAATAAATCATTTGAGTTTGTTTACCTAATTTTAAATAATGGTTTTAAAGGACGACATTTAAGATGTTTTTCTAACTTTTGTTGATCAACTGCTTCTTTTAATATTGAAAACACTTCGTCATAAACTTTTAATAAATAATGAATATCTTCGTCTCGATGAGCATAACTCATGTTATGTGTACCAACTGTTAAAATTCCACGCGCAAATACTTCTTGCAAAAATAACGTTTTAATACTCCATTGATCATATCCATTTATACTTTTAAATTGGAGAAATGACCATGTGGGATGGCCTGAAACAGACAACATATGACTAATATGATGTTTATTAATTAGTTTCTGGATTCCACTAACTACTTTTTGCCCTTGTTTTGTTATTGTTTCAATAATTGGTTGCTGCTGTATTTTATTCATTGTTGCTAATGATGCTGCTAATGATAAAGTTTCTCCTCCGAATGTGAATGAAAAAAAGATCTCTTCCATTAGTTTCATAATGTTTTCACGTCCGACAACCGCTGACAACGGATACCCGTTGGCCATTCCTTTGCCCAATGTCGCCAAATCAGGAATAACTCCAAAATACTCTTGAGCACCGCCATTAGCGTAACGAAATCCTGTTATCGTCTCATCAAAGATTAAAAGCGCACCATTTTTATGAGTTAATTCTTTTACTTCCTCCAAGAAACCAGCTTTTGGTTCAATTATGTTCATAGGTTCCAAGATGACCGCTGCAACTTGATCTGGCCATTCTTTAAATATTTTTCTTAGCGAATCTAGATCATTATAAATAAAAGTGTCTGTCAAATCTCGGACTACTTTTGGGACCCCACGATTTCGTGATGTAGTTCCAATATACCAGTCCTGCCACCCATGATATCCACACACGGCCACACGATCACGTTCGGTATATGCTCTAGCAAGACGAATAGCTCCAGAAGTTGCATCGGAGCCATTTTTGCCAAAACGAACCATTTCAGCACACGGAACGATACTGACGATCGTTTCGGAAACTTGAACCTCTATGGGGCTGGGAAGAGAAAAAATAACACCATCTTTTAGTTGTTCTTGAACACTTCTTGTAACATCTGGATCGTTATACCCTAATGTGATTGCCGCCAGACTATTAATAAAATCTACATATTTATTTCCATCTACATCCCATACGTGACTACCTTCTCCTTTCCGGATAAAATATGGTGAGACACTGAAAGGATAGTGTGTTTTACTTTTACTAAATGTTTGACTTCCAAGAGGGATTGTTTTTAGCGCCCTCTCTAACAGCTTTTCTGAACACTGGTAACGATCTAGCATTTTCAACCCCTCTTTATATTATTTTTATTAGATTTGTAAAGCCCTTCATTTCGTTTTATATGTTTATTTAAGTCCAATAAATCTGGATGGTTTTCCAAAAATTTTAATATTTCTTCTGTTGTAAACTGTGGATTAGTTGGATATAAAGCCTCATATATTTTCGTTACTAGTTTAAAATCTAATTCTTCATCTACGGTCCAACGTAAATGTGACAAATTTATCTTGTTTTTATAACTGCCAATTTTGAACCGATCAGGCTGTTGATAAATAAAAGGGGTAACATGCTCCTGATGTGCAGGGAGATTCGCCTCTTCCCATGCTTGTTTTAAACATGAGAAACGAAATACTTCGACATCTAAACCATCTGGAAAGGTAGGTTCGATAGCGTTACTTGTATAGTCAAAATGATTAGATAAATGGAATTGAATAATATTATCAATTAATTGAGGGTCTATGAGAGGACAATCTCCAGTTAAACGTACGACGTGGGTTGACGAATACATTTTTGCAGCTTGATAATAACGATCTAGAACATTTTGTAAGCTTCCTCTAAAACAGATAATTTGGTTTTCCTTGCACAATGTAACAATTGGCTGATCTGATATTTCTTCACTAGTAGCTACTACAAACTGATCAATATACTTTGCTCGTTTAATTCTTTCAATTTGGCGAAGGAGCATTGGAGAACCAAGAAGCGGCATTAATACTTTCCGCGGTAAACGAGTTGACGATACTCTAGC
The DNA here is from genome assembly GCA_036676095.1 of Anaerobacillus sp. GTDB lineage: Bacteria > Bacillota > Bacilli > Bacillales > Anaerobacillaceae > Anaerobacillus. The sequence goes on from JAKFDP010000009.1 coordinate 324,271, forward strand.
TTGAAGAATAGTCAATATCATTTAAATTCCCTTCTCACTAAATTAAATTATTAAAGTCATTTTAAACGGACCTTTTATTCCTATTTCCACATTGTAGGATTAACAATTTCCTCTGGAACATCCTTAAAAAGCGAATAAATTTCATTTAAAACATCGTCAGTTAATGAAGGTAAATCGATTAATTTAAGATTTTGTTGTAGTTGTTTTTTTGTTTCACAACCAATGATGATTTTTTTAATTTCTGGAATGTCCCGCACAAATAGAAATGAAAGTTCAGAATGACTTAATCCTGTTGCTTGTGCTAATTTTCTTAACTTTTCTAAAGGTTCCTTTGCTTTTTGCAAATAGGAAGATAAGTTGCTAGAATCTAAAAAAATTAATCCTTGAAGATAAATACTTCTTGCATAGATCTCAATTTTCCGTTTTGATAATTGATTTAATATCGATGGACTAATAAAACGATGATCAAATATATTTACTGGTAATTGTACGCTGTCAAAACAATCAAAGGAAATGAATTGTTTAATTTCATCTAGTGTATAAATTGATACACCGATTTTTTTAATCAAACCTGCTTGTTTTAATTTAGCCAATGCCGAAACGACTTTCCCTTTATATGAAGTCATGTCACTTGGATTATGGAGTAAGCAAACATCAATAGATTCAATATTTAATTTATTAAGAGATGACATTACCTGTTTTTCAACATAATCAAAAATACTTTGAGAGTTAGAAGTGTGGTCTAATTTAACTGAAGAAATTTTCGTTATAATTTCCGGAATTTTTTTTAATAGTTTCCTTTGTTCTCTTATATATTCCCCTAAAATGATTTCACTTTCACCATACTCCGGGGCTGTATCTAATGAATTTATTCCATTTGAAACAGCATAACAAAGTATAGCTAATGCCGTTTTTTCATTTGGCTTCCCTGTTTTGTTTGCAATACCATAGATCTGGCCTAATTGAGCTGTACCCAACGTTATTTTAGAGACGTTAAGTTCATGGGGATTCATTTGTTCCTCCCTAACGATAAATTTTTAAATAAGATCTTCAATTAAGAGCAATTTTCTTATCTCTTCTATTGAAAGAGGTGTTTGACTATCAGATTTATACGTGCCAATATTAGGACTTATTGCATTTTTATAAGTTGTCTTTTTATCATGTATTCCTGGGATGATAAACATGTCAGGTAATTCCCAAGCATTCATTGATTCATCATAAGTCATTAATTCCTCATACATTTTTTCGCCTTGTCTTAAACCTATTTCTTCAATTTTTATATCAGCTCTTTTTAAATTATATTTTTGGCAAGCTAGTTCGATAACTACATCAACTAAATCTCCTAATCTTAACACTGGCATTTTTAATACGAAGACTTCACCACCTTTTGCCTCTTGAAGTGCTTTGATTGTAAGGGTTGTCGCCTGTTTTAATGTCATCATAAATCGAGTCATCTTAAAATCTGTAACTGTGACTCTTTGCTCTTCTTTAATTTGTTTAATAAACAATGGAATTACAGATCCCCTTGACCCTATAACATTACCAAATCTTACACTGGCAAATGTTGTTTTGACATGTCCTTTACTAAATTGAGCAGCTGATATCAACCTTTCAGCTGTAAGCTTGGTAGCACCATACGTATTGGTAGGGGAAATAGCTTTATCAGAACTAGTAAATACTACTTTCTCAACACCTTGAGCAATTGCTGCTTTTATCACGTTGTAAGTTCCATTTATATTTGTTAAAACAGCTTCATATGGGTTATATTCACATGAATGAACATGCTTCATTGCAGCTACATGAAAGACATAATCAACCCCATGCATCGCACTATAAACCCGATCATAATTGCGAACATCGCCAATTAAAAATCGAAGATCTTGTCTATCCCCAAATTTATTTTGGAGGTAATATTGTTTATATTCATCTCGACTAAAGATGCGAACAACCTTTGGCAATTGCAATAGAATATGATTAACCAAGCCTTGACCAATAGTTCCAGTTCCTCCAATAATTAATATTTTTTTATCTTTAAAGAACACTGTATATCCTTCTTTCCGTTAGAATTTTTTATATTTTCGCTTCTTCATGGAAAAACATAACCTTAAAAATCGTCATACCTTAATAAGATATTATATTGCTGACGATAGAAGGGGGAACAAGGACAAATATGGAAAATGATTATATATAAAAGAAATATGGGAATTTTCAGGTGGTTATTGATCGCTCAGAATAAAAAAATTGCTAACACCTTAAAGATTTCCCTCTAAGGAGTTAACAATTTTTTTAAAATCATTAGAATGATTTGTTATCCTAACTTAGCTTCAATTAAATCAACAATTAAATTTACAGCCTTAAATTTGTCAATGTCATTAACACTAATATTTATATTAAACTCTTCACCTACAGCAGCAATAATACTAACAGTCGCTAATGAGTCCCATCCTTCCAAATCATCTCGTGTGGTCTGCCTAGTAATCACTAAATCATCTTTATCAAAGATGTCTCTAAATATTTCCTGTAATTTTTTGATGACCATTAATATTCTCCTCCCCTAGTATCTTTTCTAAAAATTCACTTATAATGTTCATCATAAAATTTATCAACTATTTTTTTAAATTCTTTAATTAGATCAATTTTTTTCCTTTGTTTAAGAAGATTGTTTATATTATTAGTTAGGTATATACCGTCTCGCAATTTTAAAATACGGTAATAATCTTCTGCTAAAATAGCCATTCGAACACCATTTTGTTTTTTTCCGTATCTAATAAATGGCTGTCGAATAAATCCTTCTATTTTATAGCCTAATAGAAATAATTGATTAACCCATTGCCACAACCCTTCGTTTTGACCCGCTTCAATCCGGTTTAAATTTAATTTCTGAAATCCGTATTCCGTCATCAAGGCCATAGCTTCAAAAGGAGCACCAGGTGCATATAATTTATTTCCCATTACAATAGAAATAAATGCTACTCTGTTAATTAAATCTATTTCTTTTAAAACTATGACACCACACATCTCATTTGTTTTTTTGTCGATGATTGATAACATGATCGTATCTTTACTATCTAAGGCAATTTTTACATATTTTATTTGTTGCTCACGGGTATTAGGATATACTCCTTGATGAAGAAATTTTGTCACTTCATCATTGTTAAACCATGTATGCCAATCTCCATTGATGACATCAGTTTCTATATTAGGTACTCTTAAATCGACAATCGTTCCTTTTAAAAAAGCGTCCATCTTTAACACTTCCTTATTTACGTCGTTACTTATCTATATGGATCGTAATGTTAAGTGTTAATTTTTTTAAAAAAATAACAATATCCTCAAAAATACACTGTCCCAAAAACGTTTTCTCTCTTTTTTATCCTAATCTATTCTTTGCTCTCTACTATTGAAATAAGTTTAGCCTCAACTAGTTTTTCGATAATTGGAATAAGTTCTTGAACAGGTAAATTAATTATATTACTAATCTCAACTAGATTTGTTTTCCCATCGGCATATGCAATAAAATTCAGCATATCCCTAATCACTTTTTTTGATTTTTTTGTACTTATTAAAGGGTATAATCCTCGCTTTCCTAATTGAGGTTCAGCCAAACAATTCAGCTTATATGTCTCGTTTTTCTCAAGCAATTCAAGACATTGAGTATAGATATCGTAACTTCCCTGTAATCCAGTTGATGTTACCAAATCCATATTGTCTAAAGAAGTATGGTACTCTGGAAACTCGCCAAATTTTGATCGCATAATACTGGCAACAGGTAAATCAATACCAGGACTACAATATTGCCGCTCGTCGCTCCCACGTTTTAGAAATGAATATTTTTTAAATTTTATCTTATTAGACCTAAGAATATTTAATGCTACTTTATCTGCTAAACTTTTTCCATTTCTAGATGGTAAATAGGAATATTCACGTTCATCTCCGACACAGGAGATATTAAATCCAGCAATCATATTAGCTTTCATCGTCTCTAAATTTCTACTTAAGTAAGTAATCGATCCAATTGTTTCTGGAATAAAAATAATTCGATACGTATACTTTCTAGGGTTTTTTAAGATCCATTTAGCAAGGAAAGCCGTTAAAACTGGTCCTGACAATTCATTATTAGCCATAGAAGGATGACAGACATAAGTAGATAAAAAGATTTCTTTTTCACTTTTCCCAGGGATAATTAGTTCACCATAAGTTAGAGACCCAGCTTTTAAATCACTATCAATATAAACTTGATACTTTCCTTTTTGAAGTAACATTCTTTCATTATGTGTAATACAAAACCCCCAATTCTCTTTATAATACGAAGTGATATAAGGAATTGCATTTGGTTGGTCTTCAAGTGAATATAAGTGTTTTTCTAATTCATCTAATGTGATAACTTTATCTATTGGAATCGAATAATTTACGACATGTAAGTTATTTTTCTTAAAATCAACTATTTTATTACCATTAGCATCAAGGATATAAGCATCCCTAATATTCCACTCATTTGGGATTTCCCAGTCAAATACCTTTGTTCCTGAAGGCACTTCATAGATACTGAGTGGAACTACTTCTTGAATGATTTTTAATGTTTCTCTCACACCATCTCCAGTGATGCTTCGACAAATAGGATATAACTTATCCATTAGTTGGTACATTAATATTCCTTCTTGTTGCATTTTGAAGTGTCCTCCCCCTATACTTCCTTTCTAATATTATTACTAACTACATCTTATGTAGTGCGATCACTCGTTGTGTCGGTTAGATAACTAGCTATACAGACGTGATTTATGTGGAAAACATCAAAATAAATTTTTTACCCAAATCATAAATAAATAGCGGACTATACTTAACGATTAACGCTGTATAGTCCGCTATTCTGTTTCCTTTGATTATTTTACATGGATGCTCATACTCTATGAGTTAGCATCTTTCCCTAAGATTAAGTCCCAACTTACAAATGTGCCTTTTTTTACACTTTGTTTTATTTTCTTTCCTAGTATAACATCATAAAACTTAGGTGGTAAGCCATATCCAGGTCGAATTGCTCTTAAGTTTGATTTTGTAAAAACATCTCCGGCTTGCATATCCTCTGCCACATATAAAGAACGACGATAATTTTGTGAGCTTTTTTCATGATTTGTCGCTCCATACGTAACTTTCCCTAGTGATTGCCATGCTCGTTCTGTTTCAATTACAAGAGACTCCATTTCTTTTGGTTCCATGGAAAATAATGCATCCACACCCCCATCTGCTCTTGATAATGTAAAATGTTTTTCAATTACTGTGGCACCTAATGCCACACTTGCCACTGCTACTCCGGTTCCCAAGGTATGATCTGATAAACCTACCTGGCAAGTAAATAATTCCTTCATATGGGGTATTGTAAGAATATTTGTATTTTCAGGGGTAGCAGGGTATGTGCTTGTGCATTTAAGTAATATAAGATCTTTACAACCAGCTTCTTTTGTAACTTGAACTGTTTCGTCTAATTCTGCTACTGTCGCCATCCCTGTTGAAATAATGATCGGTTTACCTGTTGCTGCTACTTTGCGAATTAATGGAAGATCTGTATTTTCAAATGAAGCAATTTTATAACAAGGAACATTTAATGCCTCTAAAAAGTCGACTGCAGTTTCATCAAAAGGGGTGCTAAAGGGAATCATACCAAGTTTCCGACAACGAGAAAAAATGACCTTATGCCATTCCCACGGAGTATACGCTTCTTTATATAATTGATAAAGGGTTCGACCTTTCCAAAGACTAGTCTCATCATTAACTTTAAAGTCGCCTTCATTAATGTTTAAAGTCATTGTATCAGCAGTATATGTTTGAATTTTTAATGCATGTGCACCCGATTTAGCTGCTGCTTCTACTATTTCAAGCGCACGGTTAAGCGATTGATTATGATTGCCAGACATTTCGGCTACTATAAATGGAGGATGCGTATCACCAATTTTTCGATTTTCGATAATTATATCTTTCAAAAAAGTTCCTCCTTCATAATTTAGCATTTTCTTAACAGGAGATTATTTAATGATCTGTCTTCAAGAAATTCCTTTATATCCCGATTTCCGCAGCAATTCTCCCGTATTCATACCCTTCCATTAAATTTATAGATTCATCAGCCAGTTTTAATAATTTTTCTGGACACATTATTGCTTCTTTAAGAGTATTTGCTAATCGTTCTACTGTTACTTTTTCATGCCAGCCTAGATTCCAAATTGCTCGTATTTTTGCTAAATTTCCGCTGACCTCGATTTGATTTTTGGCAATTAAAATGGTTATTGTAGGCAAACCTAAATAACATCTTTCCCAAGTAGCACTCCCGCCCGCTCCTATTGCCAAATCGGCATTAGCCATTATTGTCGCTATATTTGAAATATTATAATGAAAATTTACATTATTTAATGTTTGTATTATTTTTTTAATATCATTTACATAAGGATTTGATGCCCCAACTACTACGTCTATCCAAATATTTTGGCTACCTAAAAGTTGTATAGCCTTTAGGGCCTTTACTGTTTCATTTGTCGGGTCACTACCGCCCAAAAAAATCATGATTCTTTGCACAGTTCCATTCCTTAATTTCATTTTTTTTCTAGCTTTTCGAAACTCCTCTCTAAGCAATGCATATTTCGGCCCCAAGAGTAGCTTACAGTCATCATTTATTAATCCGTGATACCGTTCCCTCATATTATGGTAGTAATTTTGGTCAAGTAATATGTCACAATCGTGTTTTCGATCAGCAAGATCATCAATAATAAAAATAGAACGACAAGACGTTCGCAGCATGTTTTCCCATCGATAATCTATTCCGTAATGATCGATGACAAGCCAATCAGCATATCCATTTGCTTTTATTATTTCCTGTGTTTGTGCAGCATCAATTTCCCAGTGAACGTCTAACCAATCACTTTGCCCTAACTTACTATCTGCTTCTAGTTGTTTATTTACAGTTTTCGGCAAAAGAAAAAGATGATAACCACTTTTACGTACCTGCTCTGCCAGTTGCTGCGGAATATTTCTACAAATAAATGCAACTGTTACATTCTGCTTTTTTATTTCAGAAGCTAATGTAAGACACCTCATTATATGCCCTGTGCCAATTGCTGTTGAAGAATCAACACGAAAATAAATATTCAATATTCCCACGCTTTCTTTTATTTAGAATAGGCAAAGATTACTTTTTTAACAGCCTTTATAACATCCTCTACATCCTTCATACTCATAGCAGGGAACAATGGTAATGTTATTATTTCTTCATATAATCGTTCTGCATTAGGGCATATTCCTTTTTTATAACCTGATTTTTGGTAATATGGATGATAGTATACAGGTATATAGTGAACGTTAACGCCAATATTTTCTTTTTGCAAAGCTTTAAAAATTTCTCTTCTACTACTGTTTATAGAATTTATTTTCAGTCGAATCATATATAAATGCCAACTTGATTGCCCTTCAGATGACTGATAAGGAACTTCAATTTGAGAAATTTTTGAAAAAGCTTCATTATATATATCAACGTACTTTTTTCTAATTTTGAGAAAATGATCAAGCTTTTGTAGTTGACTTAACCCTAATGCAGCTTGAAAATCTGTTAATCTATAATTGTATCCTAAAAATTGCATCTCATAGTACCATGGGTCATTGTTTCCATTGAATTTACTTTGATTACGAGTAATACCATGTGAACGAAACTGAAGTAATTTTTCATAATATTCCTGATTATTTGTAGTAATAATTCCCCCTTCACCACTTGTAATATGTTTTACAGGATGAAAACTAAACATCGTCATGTCAGAAATTGCGCCAATCTTTTTACTTTTATAAACGGCTCCAAGTGCATGAGCTGCATCTTCTATGACGATAAGACTATTTTCTCTAGCAACTTTAATAATCTCTTCTAAATTTACAGGTTGCCCGGTAAAATCTACCGGAATAATAGCTTTTGTTTGACTACAGATTAATCTCTTTATGCAGTTTGGATCAATATTAAAGGTTCTCATGTCGATATCGGCAAACACTGGGGTAGCCCCCTGGTAGATGATACAGTTTGCACTTGCCGCAAATGTCATTGGCGTGGTAATCACTTCATCTCCTGCATTTATACCAGCAGCAAAACAGGCACCATGCAAAGCAGCAGTTCCGTTCGAAAAAGCAACTGCATACTTTGCCCCAACATAGTCAGCTATCTTTTCTTCAAATTTAGAAATAACAGGTCCAGTAGTCAAGAAATCACTTTTTAATACAGTAACAACGGATTGAATATCGGCATCATCAATCGATTGGCGGCCATATGGGAGGAATGTTTCTCTAACTGGCTTTCCACCATGGATAGCTAATTTATTTTCTCTTAACATTTTTTTACTCCTATTTAAATAAGATTAGTTGATTTAATCCATTCCTCTGTTTTCTTGATTCCTTCTTCTAAACTTACTTGTGGTTCCCAGTTTAATAGTTTTTTCGCTTTTTCATAGTTACATAACAATTTCTGTATTTCACTTTGTGGATGAATATGCTCAACATATTGAATACGTGATTCATCCTTAACAATCAACTTAGCTAAATCAGTTATCGAAATATCGCGTCCTAAACCTGCATTTATTATTTCGCCATTTGCTTTATCTGAATAGCCTGTTTTCACGATAAATCTTGTACAATCTTCAACATAAAGAAGGTCACGAGTTTGCGTTCCATCACCAAATATTTGCAGAGGTTTGTTAGCTAACTTGTTTTTTATAAAGATCGCCACTACTCCTCCTTCTCCCCCCGTTTTTTGAAAAGGTCCATACGTATTAAATGGCCGAATAACTACAGTAGGAAGATCATATGCATAGTAATATGACAAGACCATATTCTCAGCGGCAATTTTGGAACCCGCATAAGGAGACGCTGGTTTCACTTTGTCTGTTTCCTTGATTCCTGTTGAATGAAATGCCCGGTCATAAATCATGCAGGAACTCATAAACACTAATTTGACACTGTGCTTTCTACACTGTTCCAAAACAGTAAATGTTCCAACCGTATCATTATCAAAAGTTGTTTTTGGATGATCAATACTATCTTGAACATTAATACTTGCAGCTAAGTGATAGCAAAGATCAAAGTTATTACTAAATAAGTTTTCAAGTAAGGTAAGATCTTTTATGTCTCCTTTAATGAACTTGACAAAGTTTTTTTGGTTTACAAACTCATCAATATTTTCTAGTCTTCCATTAGAAAGATCATCTAATATCCAGACATCATGACCATCACTTAATAATTGCTTAACAACCCATCTTCCGATAAAACCAGCACCACCAGTGACAAGGATCTTCACTGAGGATCCCTCCTCTCATAAAATAAGATGTTCCCTTTATGCTAAATTTCGGTATCTCTTCTTTTTGCTTTCATAGCATCACTTTTCAAATTATATTTTTTAGATGCTAGTTCTATAACAACAGCAATGTTAAATCTCCCTAATATTAAAGGAATAACAATCTCCTTAGAACTTTCCATTTCAATTACTAAAAAAAAACATTATTGATTTTTTTTGTTTTTTAATTTTAATAAAGGTTGATAAATTGTCTGGAGAGATATTAGGACCATTCGGTATATTTTCTAACATTTTATTACTAATGATTTTGACGCCTTTCGCTTTACAACCTAATTTTTTGAACATTTCAGGAGATGTTATATGACATTTTTCCCCTTTGTGAATCAAATAAATGTGGTAGCCTGTTCCTTTAACGATCGTGCCGTCAGGAAAATTAATCTGCATTGATTCTTTAACTTCTGTATTATCGGTAACATTTGTCGGTATCAATTTTTTAACTACATTATCATCAGTAACATTGGTCAGCATGGATTTTTGGCCAGTAATTTTGTGTAGTAAATCATGGAGTTTAATCCCCGATAATGTTTGAGGATATACAAACGAAAGGAATTGCTTCTGCTTTATTTTAATTGCTGTTTGCAAATGAATATCTTCCAAAAAATGATTAATCATTTTTACAGCAACTAGAGGATCATCGTGAGAAAATTCTGCTAATTGATCATAATAATAACGGTCATTTAAATAGCTATAGTCTTTTTTTCTTAAGTGGAAAACTGGCTTATCAAAAAGCATTGCCTCTAAGCCGACAGTTGAGTATTCTTGAACAACGATATCAACGTTAGCGATAATATCATATAAATTCGTGGCTGCTGGAACAAGTTTTACTGAAGGATATTTTGCACTAAGTTTTTTAAAATCTTTAGTTCCTATGCGTCTTTCTTCTGTATGATGGGGTTTAATAATAATAGTAATTGATGGGTTTTTCTGTAATTCTCTAATAAAGGTAGACCAAACATTGATATCTCGATTGATGTTAGTAGCAACAAATACTAATTTCTTTTTAGAACTTATTCCTAGTTTCTGAATGAACTTTCTTTTTGGCATGTGTTTTTTTGTAAAAATTTCATCAAATCGGGGGTGCCCTATTATTTCTATCGATTGACTTGGTACTCCTCTTTTAAGGTACCATTCTTTCTCATAATACCCACAAACAGCATGTTTTGAGGAAAAAACAGGAAAATAACCTAATTCATTTCCTATTATACCATGCTGCATACAAATTGTAGGTATACCTTTAGAATTGGCTATTAATGTAAGAATTCGACTGAATAAAGATTGTGTATTGCCAACAATAACGCATGAGATTAGAACTTTACTAAAGAAATTTTCATATGCCACTAATAGGTCAACCATTAAAGGCATCTCTTCGAGAAACTTATTTTGAAAGTATTTATTACTATAAACAGGATGGTCCTTATATTTAACAAATAAAGAATTTATCTGTGTTAAATATTGGTTTATTAACTTGTTATTATCCTCTCGATAATCATCTAACATATGGACTTTCCCCAATTTTTTAAGGTTTTGTACATAATCATACCATGTTTTAGATTTTTTCATTTTTGCTGGAAACATATATTCCGTTTTACGTTTATCAAAAGTTTGTAAATAAGCTTCTGGAAAACGTAGTAAGTCTCCATCTATAATAAGAATCTTACTAGAATGGCTCATTCCTGAATTTTTTTTGTTAATTTTACTTAAAAACACATCAAAATTAGGTTGCATTTGATTTTCATATTGAATCTTTGTTTTTAATATGTTCCCAAATGATTCCTCACCTATTCGTCTTTTAAAGTCATCATCTAAATAAAAATGGAATACACTTAAGATTGATAAGGGAATCTCCTTAAACTTGACATCCTGAAAATCTTTAATAAAGTCAATAAATAGAGACCAATAGTTTTTAAAGAATGTATTCATACGAATCTCTCCAGTTTGTTATAAATTCTATGCCTAATGTATTTTCTACTTTTCACTAGTTAGAGCATCGATTAAATTTAATAATTTATGAATTGAAAGCTGTTGTGGGTAGGCATATGATATAAACTCTTGACCAGTTTTACTAAAAAAACATTAATGCTTCATTTTGATTTTAATGAATGTTGATAAATTGTCTGGGGTAATATTAGGACCATTCGGTATAGTTTCTAAAATATTATTACGAATGATTTTGACATCTTTCGCTGTACAGCCTAATTTTCTAAAAATTTTAGGAGAGGTAATGTGACATTTTTTCCCTTTGTGAATCAAATAAATGTGGCAGCCTGTTCCTTTAACTATCATGCCATCAGTAAAATTAATCGCCATTTTTTTTTTAACTTCAGTTTCATCGGTAGCAATAATCGGTATCGATCCTTTAACTTCTGTATTATCAGAAACATTTGTCGGCAGCGATTTTTCAACTAAATTATCAGCAGTAACATTGGTCAGCATGGGGCCATTAACTTTGTGTAGTAAATCATGGAGTTTATTCCCCGATAAACTTTGAGGATAAACAAACGAAAGGAATTGCTTCTGTTTTAATTTAATTTCTGTTTGTAAATGAATATCTTGCAAAAAATTATTAATCATTTTTACTACAGCTAGAGGATCAACGTCAGAAAATTCTGCTAATTGATCAAAATAATAACGATCATTTACATTGTAATAGTCTTTTTTTCGTAAGTTGAATACTGGCTTACCAAATAGCATTGCCTCTAAGCCGACGGTTGTATATTCTTGAACGACGATATCAACGTTAGCGATAATATCATATAAATTCGTTGCTGCTGGAACAAGTTTTACTGAAGGATATTTTGAACTAAGTTCAGTAAAATCTTTAGTTCCTATAAGTCTTTCTTCAGTGTGATGAGGTTTAACAATAATAGTAATTGATGGGCTTTTCTGTAACTCTCTAATGAAGGTAGACCAAACATTGATATCACGATCGATGTTAGTAGCGACAAATACTAGTTTCTTTTTAGAACTTATTCCAAGTTTCTGCATGAACTTTCTTTTTGGCATGTGTTTTTTTGTAAAAATTTCATCAAATCGAGGGTGCCCGATTATTTCTATCGATTGACTAGATACCCTTCTTTTTAAGTACCATTCTTTATCATAATGGCCATAAACAGCATGTTTTGATGCAATAATTGGAAAGTAACATAATTCATTTGAATGTATTCCATGCTGCATACAAATGGTAGTTATACCTTTAGAATTAGCTATTAGTGTAAGAATTCGACTGTACAAAGTAAGTGTATTGCCAACAATAACACACGAGATTGGAACTTTACTAAAGAAATTATCATATGCCACTAATAGGTCAACCATTAAAGGAAGCTCTTCGAGAAACTTATTTTGAAAGTATTGATTACCATAAACTGGATGGTCCTTATATTTAACAAATAAAGAATTTATTTGTGTTAAATATTGGTTCATTAACTTTTGGTTATCCTCTCGATAATCATCTAACATATGGACTTTTCCTGATTTTTTTAGGTTTTGTACATAATCATGCCATGTTTTAGATTTTCTCATTTTTGCTGAAAACATATATTCTGTTTTACGTTTATCAAAAGTTTGTAAATATGCTTCTGGAAAACGTAATAAGTCTCCATCATGAATAAGAAGCTTACTAGAATCGCTCATTTCTGAATTTTTTTTGGTAATTTTACTTAAAAACAGATCAAAGTTAGGTTGCATTTGATTTTCATATTCAATCTTTGTTTTTAATATTTTCCCAAATGATTCCTCGCGCAGTTGTCTTTTAAGGTCATCATCTAAATAAAAATGGAATACACTTAGAATTGGTAAGGGAATCTCCTTAAACTTGACATCCTGAAAATCTTTAATAAAGTCAATAAATAGAGACCAATAGTTTTTAAAAAATGTATTCATACAAATCTCTCCAGTTGGTTATAAATTTCTATGCCTAATGTTTTCTACTTTTCATTCGTTAGATCATCGATTAAATTTAATAATTTATGAATTGAAAGCTGTTGTGGGTAGGCATATGAGATAAACTCTTGACGAGTTTTTTCATAGTTCTTTTTAAAATAAGGATCACGTAAAACCTTTTTAATGTATTCTGCAAGTATTTCAGGATTAGGCTGAACAAAATTACCTAGCTTATCATAATAATTGGTAGAGTCATTTTTTAAAACTACTACTGTCTTGCCCATTAACATTGCTTCGAGTCCAACGGTTGAAGCATCTACGACTACCACATTTACGCTTGCAAGAATATCATATAAATGGATTCTCGGATTTGAAATTAGTTTCACTCTTTTAGACCCTGAACTTAGCATTTTGAAAGATAAATAATCTTTGTTTTTGATTTCTATTGGATGTGGTTTAATTATTATTTCAATGGTAGTATCCTTCATTAAGCAATTTATTAATTGCTTCCATTTAGCTCGATTATCAGGCTGTGTAGCTATTAACACCGATTTTTTCCATATTTTGTGCAGAGGCCTATTCAACCGCTTTGTAAAAATTTCGTCAAAACGAGGGTGGCCAATGATTTCAATTCGATTTTCCGTTACCCCTTTGCTTTCACACCATTCTTTTTCAAACTTTCCGTAAACAGCCTGCTTTGTTGAAAAAATTGGCAAACATTCATCCTCTCTGATAATTAATCCATGTTGCATACATATACTCGGTATACCTTTTGCTGATGCTACAGCAACAATACTACGACTAAGTGAATCTTCCGTAGTGCCAACAACCACACATGAAATAGGAACTGTATGAAAAAAATTAATAATGGATACTAGATCATTTAACAAATGAGGCAACGTATTCATAAACCTTGCTTTAAAATCAATGTTTTTAAAAGCAGGATGACATGTTGAAGAAGAAAAAATATTCATCGCTTGTTCTTGCATTTTTTTTACTAATACTGAAATATCTTGTTTATGGTCATCTAAGAAATAGGTTGGAAGAAACTTATTAGACTTTATTTTCCGTTCTTTCCTGAGAATTACTGTCTTTAATAGGATAAAATGATTTTTTAAGATGTAATCAGGAAAGCGTAAAACATATTCATGAAGAAGTACTTTACCTCTGATTTGAATTGTTTTATTAGAATTTATTGATAATGGGTGATATTGGTCAAAATGAGGTTGAATCTCTTTTTCTAAAGAGATTTTTTTTTTAGTTTCTCTTCTTGCAAAACAACATTGTCTTTGATAAGCTCAGAAAAATTAAAAAGCGTAGGAATAAGAATCCCGTAATAATTTAACTGTTTAAAATCCTCGAAGAATTGCAAATATAAAGACCAATAACGTAAAAGATCTAATTTCAATACGTTCACCCCAAAAATCATAGTGTTGATCAATCATACTATTTAATAAAGTATTCGGAAAAAAGGGCTGAACTAAAATGGTACGTGTTATGCTCTCTCCAACAACATTAGAGCTTCACGCCTTTAGTACAGCCTTTTATCTTATCGCTTTGGAAGCTTCTTTCCGCAATTACATCCACCATAGTTCGAATAGGGATAAGTTGGTCTTGGAGTCGAAGCAATAACTTTTGTTATCATAGCAGGTTTCTTTGTTTGGTATGTGGGGACATGATACGGTTTTGATGAATTAGATCCATAATGGGTTTTCCTATTCTGAAAGCTCACATTTGATCACTCCATACAATAATTTTACGTAACCTATTATATGCTTTGAAACTTGGAGTGATTCCACGAATGGCCTTACAAATATTTGTAGCTAAAGATTCATACCCTGTTATTAAACTACAAGCCTCTAACGGTAGTTCCTGGTTATATAAGTTAATCATTCAAGGTAAACTTTTTCCTTCATTTATATAATTGTTTTCTATCTGCATTAGTTATTGATCCTTTGGATTTTCTGTTGCTTTGTTTAACATTTCTGGATATTGCTTTGTTAACGAAAAAAATGAATCTGTCATCGGATTAAATTTCGTATTAGGTTGTTTACCTTTTTCTTGAACGGTTCCTCTTAATTGATCTTTTAAGTTTCTGTAAAACCAGGAACTATCCGAATTTACTTCTACCTTCGGAGTGGCTATTTGTTCCTTAATTTTGCTTGTTTCTGGAGAATCTTTGTTTACTTTTTCATCTTTTTGTAAACTTCTCAACAAGTTGATTAATAACTCTTTATCTTGTAAATATTCTTTCTTATGATCTCTAAAGTGCTGCAGTTCTAAGCTGTTTTTTTCAATAACATGCTCTAATTGATATTTTTCTTTTTTCAACTCCTTTAGGTTTTTTCTTACTTCACTTAAAGATTCCTTTAATTCTTTCATTTCATCATCGTTTTTGCTAATCATCGTTTCATACTTGGAAATTTTTCTTTCTTGAGTTATGTTGTTATTGCTTAGGTCTTTAACCTGTTTTACCAACTCTTTTTTCTCGTTCATATATAATTCTTTTTCTTGGTTAAATTCCTTGATTGATTTTTCTAATTGATTTATCTTATTAGTTTGCTTTTCTAACATTGTTTGTATTCTAATATTTTCTTTTGTTTTTTCTTCTAAGCTTATTTGAGCCTTTTTCAACTCTTGATTAATGACAGAAATTTGTTGTTCCATATCCTCACTTACAGCCTCAGAAGAATTAAGTTTGCTTTGGAGAACTTCTTTTTCTGTCTTTACATTTTCAATTTGACTAAGAAGTTGATTTCTTTGTTTTTTAGAAGTAGCTTCAGTTTGCTCAGCTTTAGTTGAAAATTCTAGCTTTAGTTGTTTAAGCTCTGTTTCTAGCTGTAGTAGGGCATTAGATTTTCTAACTAACTTATTTTCCAAATCTTCTTTTTCTTTACAAAAATAAGTTTCTTTATTTTTCCATTCATCAATTACTTTTATTTGTTCCTCTAGCTGATTACAAATTTCTGTTTTTTCTTTTTGAATAGTTGCCTGTAATTCTTCAAACTGAACTACTTTTGCTTTTTCTTGCTCTAAAAAGTCTTGCAGCGTGTTATTTTCTTTTTTTAATTGTTCTAATTCTTTAATTATTTCAAGTTGATCTGCATCAAGCTTTTCAACAAACTCACTAATTTCTTGTTCTAATTCTTTATTAGCAATTTCATAAGTTTCTAATTGCTGTTTAAAGGTACTTTTTTCCGCTCTTAAACTTTCAAGTTCGTCTGATATTGTTTTATTCTCTTCTTCTAAATCCTTCTTTTCAAGCATTAATTGATTAATTAACGCTATTTTCTCATCCAGATTAGTTTGAATGTTTTGCTTCATTTGTTTAACATTTTCTAGTTCCTTTTTTAAACTCGCTTGATCTTCCTTATATTTTTCATTGTATTGACTAATTTCGGTTTTCAGCTCGACATTTTCATCGACATAATGTTTTAATTGCGCTTCGCTATTTCGTAATTTAGTTTCAAGGCCCTCTAACTGCTGAACTAACGTTTCATTTTGTTGCTTATGGGTAGCTAAATTACTTTCATAATTATTAAAGAAAGATGCTTGTTCCTCTACCTGCTGAATTAACCTATCTTTTTCTTTGTTCACGTTCGCTAGGTCTTCAATTAAATGTAATTGATCTTGACTAACATTTTCTTTAATTGCTATAAGTTCTTTTTCGAATTGATCTGAGGTTTTTCTAGCATTTATCAGTTGTTGTTCGAGATTATTGCTGTTTTCTTCAACACTAGCTAACTTTTGAACTAACTCGCTATTGTCATTAATAATTAGTTCTACTTCCTTTGTTTTTTGTTCATACCGTTCTTTATATTCGTTCAAATTTTGTGAATGGTTATCAAATTGTTTTTGTAAATCTGTTTTTTCATTTAACATTTGTTCAATTTCTTGCCTTAACTCTGAGCTGATTTGCTCACTTCTTTCAACACGATCCAAAAGTTCTTTTTCCATTGCTAATTTTTCAGATTCAAAACCTTCTAACTTCAGTTGGAGCGATAAATTTTCCGAGGCTATTTTTTCAAAATGCTCATTAAAGATACCTTTTTCATTTAGTAGCTCGCGGTTTTGTTCTGTTAATTCATTTAACCTTAAACTCTGTTCTTCCAATGTTCGATGCAATTCATTTTTTTCACGCGTTAACTTATTTACGAGCTCATTATATTTTTCTTCATTAATTTGAAATCGGGCAAGTTCAGATTTGAAATGAATTAATTTTTGCTTTAATTGAATATTACTTAAATCATTTCGAGTTTGCGGACTCATTATAAAAGCCTCCTTTTTTAATTATTTAGATTATTAACTGAAAATCCTCGAAACGTTATTACTTATTATACATATATACGCCAAAGCCCATTATACATTCCACATCTACTATATATAGGCTAATCCACCTAATTTATTACATATAGTCCTATTATAATAATTTCAATTTAAGCTTTAAAAAATTAAAATTTTTTTTGCTAGAGGCATGCCTAAATATTGGATAAATACACACATATTTTTAGGATATACATAGGATACAGTGGTAGCTATACCATAACCACAAATTGAAAGGATGATTATTTTGGATATCAAATCTGTTCAATGTCGTCAAGAAACGCTTTGCATTAAAGTGCCAAAAGTATACGATTGGGTAACGCGTCAAGTTGATGTTCCAGTTCAAAGTTTTACAGGAGTTGCTGGCTTACAAGCACTTGACTTTGACGGTCCGACTCCTGGTGAACTCAATCCTTGTGCAGAGTTAGCTGGTGGAGGAGCTTTAACGGTTGAGTGTATCATTACAGATGCGGAGGGCAATCCTGTTGATCCACTAGCACCTGGTTCTATCTTATGTACAGAAATCCCTCAAATTGGTGGTCGCCAAACTGCCAGTTTCAACTTACCAGATGGTGAAACAATTACGCTTCAAAAGGTGAAAGTATTGAAAAAAGGATTTTTTGTTGTTCGTGTTTCAAATGCTCGTGGTGAATTCTTAACATCAGTACCACAGCCATTTGCCGTTGCTGAAAAATTCTTCTTATGTGCTCCTGAAGGAACATTCTTACAGTGTGAAATTACTGATTTTGAATGCGACGCCAACATCATTTGTAATGATACTGAATTTAGACAAATCGATGTTTCTATTAACATGTGTCAAAACGTGCAAATGGAAGCTACTGTTAAGTTAGAGATTACAGCAGATTTCTGTCAACCACGCCCAGAAATTCCGTTTGTCTGCCCACCTTTAAATTTCCCGCCACAATGTCCAGAGGTTTTTCCTGGAATCTAATAAAATGGAAGGTCATTTGACCTTCCTTTTCTTTTATACCAAAGAATTTTTTAATTGTTAAAAACGATCGCTAAAAATTATTAGACTAGCACACATAAACGTTTACTACATATGATAAAACAAATAATAAACAATTACCTAGAAAGGGTGATTCCTTTGCAGCAGAGAGCGATTAAAGGTTCACAACATACTTTGTGTATTAAAGTACCAAAAGTTTACGACTGGGTAACGCGCCAAGTTGATGTTCCAGTTCAAAGCTTCATTGGAGAAGCTGGCTTAGACACCTTAAACTTCGAAGGACCTACTGGTATTATTGTTAATCCTTGTGTGGAATTGGCTGGTGGTGGTGCTTTATTCGTTGAATGTATCATTACCGATGTAAATGGAAATCCGGTTAATCCATTAGCTCCAAATGCAATATTGTGTACGGAAATTCCTCAAAATGGAGGGCGACAAAACGTCAATTTTATTATGCCAGATGGCGAAACAATTACCATTCAAAAGGTGAAAGTATTAAAAAAAGGCTATTTTGTTGTTCGGGTTTTTAATGCTCGGGGAGAATCATTAACATCTGTTGCACAACCTTTTGCCGTTACTGAAAAGTTTTACTTATGTGCACCAGCAGGAACCTTTTTACAATGTGAGATTACAGACTTTGATTGTGATGCAACAATTATCTGCTCAGATACTGATTTTACACAAATCGATGTTTCTATTAACATGTGTCAAAACGTCCAAACGGAAGCAATTGTTAAATTAGAGGTAACTGCAGATTTTTGTCAGCCGCGGCCAGAAATTCCATTTTCATGTCCACCACTGTATGTTCCACCGCAATGTCCTGATATTTTCACTGGGAATGATTGTTAAATTTCATAAAAAAGCAGGGAGGTAGATTGATCCCCCCTGACGGAGAATTGTTATCCTCCAAAAATAAAAGGATTGAAAAAAGAATTTGTCGTTGTCCAAACAACTTAAGTTTTATCTAGATTTTAAAAAGATGAGGTGGACTCCTCCATATTTACAGAGAAATTTAGGTTAAAGTTGGCAGCTATACCTAATTGTCCTCTATTGAAAGAATGAATGATGTTTTCCATTCCTCATCTTTTGCTATTATTCTATGTGAAATTTAAAAAAATGTAGCGTACAAACGTTGAAACTCCAGATAAAAAATGACCTTTTTTCATATAAATTTCTAAAAGTATTTACTTTAACAAAGGAGGGTTCTTATGAGTGATAGAAACATAAATAATAATGTGTATGCATTTTTTAATTATTCAGTTATCCTACCTGACTTAATGGAAGAAACTAAGGAAGTCCTGCTACTAGGACATTTCATCATTACAAACTATAGTTCCGACTCAATTACTACTCCAATTATTTGCATTCGTATCAAACCCTCAGAAGCTGGAAACTTAGGGGGGAAAATTAATTTTATCCAAAAAGGTGATTTAGTTATTGATGGAACATCTTCTGAAGAGTGGATGTATATCGATAAAAATTGGAAAGAAAAAGTAAAAGAATCAGGTGAACATTGGTTAAGACCAAAAAACAAACATAAATTATTACCTGGAGAAAAGCTAATTTTCTCAAATTTTGATTTAAGATGCAGGAAACCAGAGAACAGTAATTCAGTTATTGTCGAGGCTTTTGTCTATTTTCAAGAGTTAAAGGAAGGTTTTTCTTCATTAAACAATATTGTGTTTAACTTTTAAAACAGGCTTTCTTATGTACCCAAAAGAAAATATCTAGTCCTATAACTAATTTTCCACGTAATCATCAGTCCATTCATCTATGCGTTTTTGTCTATAGTGAATATGATGTATTATCTTTTAGGAAAGGAGTTTATTTATGGACTTTAAATCAGGTATGGGTGCACAAGAAAATCTTTGTATTAGAGTTGACAAAATTTATGATTGGGTGACGCGTCAAGTTGATATCGGCCCACTTTCATTTACTGGACTTTTTGGATTAGAAGCATTACAATTCGAATGTAATGGAGTAACAGGCCTTTTAGCAGATCCTTGTGATTTTATAAATGGCAACAATAATAACTTAATTGTTAAATGCTTTTTTACTAATGCGGAGGGTGTGCCTATTAATCCATTAACCCCAGGTGCAATCATTTGTGAAGAAATAGGTACACGACAAGATGTCAATGTTACGTTGCCTTCAGGGCAAACAATCACTTTACAGAGAGTAAAATTATTGATAAAAGGATTTGTCGTTGTCCAAATTAGTAATGCCCAAGAAACACTGTCATGTATTTCAAGCCCAATTGAATTTACAAGAGTAGAAAAATTCACTCTATGTGCACCACCAGGAACAACACTCGTTTGTGATTTTTCAGAGGCCGATTGTGATGCCAACTTAATGTGTTCAAATAACACGTTCCAACAACTTGATATTTCGATTACCCTTTGTGCAAATGTACAAATGGAAGCAAAGGTAAAACTGGAAATTGTAGGTGAAATTTGTAGGCCTCGTCCAGAGATAGATATTGCTTGTCCACCACTTTCATTCCCGCCACAATGCCCTGCTATTTTTCCACCAAGTTAGATTATATCGAAAAGAGGGGGTTCCCCCTCTTTTCATTTTACGTCAAGAAATTTTTGTTCGACTACATAATATGTGAAGGCCATTTTCCAGTGGGAGGAATACAATGTGAAAATACTATATATTCCATCTGGGTTTAAAAGAATTTATGAATCGTTCGATCAATCAATAATAAAAGAATTGGCAGAATTACACCTTGAAGTAAGAAGCTTCAATATTTTATCCGGATTAGATCGTTTACAATCAGTTATTCGTTCGTTCCGTCCAAACCTCGTCTTAACGATGGTTGGAGTAAAGATGCCTTTAAAGATCATAACATGGTTAAGAAAGCAAAGTATTCCTACCGCTATCTGGTTAACAGAAGACCCTTATTACATTGATCGTTCGATTAATTTAATACCCAATTTTGATTATGTATTCACAATTGATACAGCTGCGTTAGAATTCTATCAAAAACAAGGTTATAAGCAATGTTACTACTTGCCACTCGGTGCTGACCCGCTCATCTATCGCCCGTCTTCTTCTAACACTAGCCAAAAATATGACCTTTGTCTTGTAGGTTACCCTTATCCTGATCGAGTTCAGCTAATAAAGTTGCTCTTAAGTAAAACCCCCTACACTGTACTCGTCGTTGGTGTGAAATGGGATCAATATTTAAAAAACATTAGACATCATTGTAACTTATTTATTAATAGTAAATGGTTACCACCAAAAACGATCAACCAATATTATCATCAGTCAAACATTGTTCTTAATACACATCGCCCCTATGATCTTAAAGAAAATCAAAATTCATTATCAATCATAAATAAAAGTGTCAACAATCGCACATTTGAAATTGCATGTTGCGGAGCCTTTCAACTTATTGATGATAAAGCCGACGTTTCACCTCACTTCAAAGAGGAAAAAGAAATTATCTCTTTTCATAGTGATGAAGATTTTCTAAAAAAAGTGAACCATTACCTATTACACCCGCAAAAGCGAGAAAAGATTGCCAAAAATGGTCAGGAAAAAGCACTTCGGGAACATACGTTTAAACATCGTTTAGAACAATTACTATCTATTATTAATACTTAATCGAAATAAGCACTCTTAGTAAAGGTGGGAAAGCAATTGCCGAAAAATCAGCCGCATGGTGGTACATTAATTAATCGGATTAATGAAGATTATGATTATTCAACGATAACACAAGAGATCGAAATTGATCAGATTGCTCTTTCAGATTTACATTTAATTGCAAATGGCACATATAGTCCGCTAACAGGCTTTCTCACAAAAACTGATTATCAAGAAGTTCTTGAAAAGATGCGACTTAAGAATGGTCTTATTTGGAGCATTCCGATCACTTTACCAATTGATGAAATGAAAGCAAGTTTATTAGATACCGGCAAAAGAACAAAACTGTTGTACAACGGTGAATTACAAGCAGTACTTGAGTTACAAGAAATCTACAAGCCTGACAAACAAAAAGAAGCAATAACCGTTTATCAAACGAATGATCTTGCCCATCCAGGAGTAAACAGATTATTTAACCGTGGCAGTGTGTATGTAAGTGGACCAATTACCCTAATTAAACCTCCGAAAAAAGAAACATTTTTTCAATATAGGCTTAATCCAAGTGAAACAAGAAAAATCTTCACAGAAAAGGGTTGGAAAACAATTGTCGGATTTCAAACGCGTAATCCTATCCACCGTGCTCATGAGTATATTCAAAAAACGGCATTAGAAATCGTCGATGGCTTATTTTTAAATCCGCTTGTTGGTGACACAAAAGCAGATGATATTCCAGCTGATATTCGAATGAAAAGTTATGAAGTGCTTTTAAACAATTACTATCCTAAACAACGTGTGTGTTTAGCAGTTTTTTCAGCAGCGATGCGCTATGCTGGGCCAAAAGAAGCAATCTTTCATGCATTAGTTCGTAAAAATTACGGTTGTACTCATTTTATTGTTGGGCGTGATCATGCAGGGGTTGGCGATTATTATGGCACTTACGATGCTCAGCGAATATTTAATCATTTTACAAGTGATGAGCTAGGAATTACACCACTATTTTTCGAACACAGTTTTTTCTGTACAAAATGTCAAAATACAGCCTCAATAAAAACTTGTCCACACGAAAAAAAAGACAGACTTATTTTATCAGGTACAAAATTGAGAGAAATGCTCAAAAATGGTGAAAAACCACCTGCAGAATTTAGCCGGCCTGAAGTAATTGAAGTGTTGATACAAGGTTTACAAAGAAATTAATGATTAAACAAAAATAAAGCTAAACAGAACAAATAGTATGTTAGAGGAGTGATCACATTGACATATAAGGAAATATTAATTCATCTCCATATGCCTAAAACAGCCGGAACTACGTTAAAAAGTATTATTGGTAGAAATATTGATTCTAGTGTGAATTATCATGTTTATGAACCTGATCAAAAAAGAGAGATAACTCTTAAACAATTATCTCAAAAAAAAGTCTCCTGTATTCAAGGACATTTTCCATTTGGTATTCATAACTATTTCAACTCTCCATTCACGTACATCACTATGCTTCGAGAACCAACACAACGAATTATTTCCGAATATTATTTTATTCGAAGTATTCCGTGGCACGAGCAACATGAGGAAGTCATAAAAATGAGTTTAGATGATTACCAGAAACAAACTTCAAAAATGAATTTGCAAACTCGCTTAATATCTGGGTCTCTCGATCACCCTTTAACAAACATTCATTTAGAACAAGCAAAAAACAATATTGAAAAATATTTTTCAATTGTTGGGATTACAGAAATGTTCAATGAATCGCTTTATTTAATGAAAAAAAGATTTGGTTGGAATAGAACTTCTTATCGAAAGTTAAACATTACTAAAAATAAACCGCAGATAGAAAAATTATCTCCTAAAACCATTGCAGTTATAAATAACAATAATCATTTAGATAGGGAATTATATCACTTTGCCAAACAAAGATTAATCAAACAGCTAATTCATTCAGGCTTTAAATCATAGAAGGAAATAACACCTTTCTCCTTAAAATTCACTCATAACTTGAATATTTCTGTTAAACATTTTTTTAACTTAACGATATCGATCACCCAATCAGCTATATTAACTGGTGAAGTATTGTTAATTGTATCACCAACAAAATAATGTAACTGTCCTCGAGTAGATGTATTGATTAATACATCACTTTTTTTAAAAAAATTCCTAGGAGTAAGGATAAGCTTTTGTGTAGGCTTCGTTTGAAAAACACAATTATACATCGCAGATCCTGAGGGGCCGGCGATCATGTTTGCATTTCTAAAAAAATTTATTTGGTTCTTTATGCTTAATTCTTGTGGATGAATGACCATAAAACCATAAGATTTAAACAAATTTTCAACTTCCACTTCATTTATTAATGTCCGCCTTCTATTATTCAATTTCGACCTTGAAACATAAATTTTTTTAGGACCAACCCCATTATCATAGTAATCGCCTATTTTTCTCCAAATATAAGCTGCCACTGATGATGTATATTTTCTTAATACAAAAGACTGTACTGGAATGTGAAGTCTTTCACATTCCGTCGGTTGATGTAAATATATCATTTGTTTTGGTTTTACTCCCAGTGCTAGCAAAAGATCAAGTTGCCACTGTTGTCGATCATTCGTATTCAAAATAAATGTATACTTATTAATATCAATGTATTTTGTTATCCACAATCTAGAGACAACTTCTAACAAAAAATGACCAAATCCATTTGAGTTTTCGCCACTTAAAAAAATAGTATTCCCAGGTTGCCAGCCAACCTTGTTAATTTTTTCTTTTAGATAAAAACTATCTGAAGTAACGTCGTACTGAAGTGAGCGATGTGAGGAGTATAAATCATAATGCCTGAAACTATCAGGTAAAATATATTTATTATTGTAGACGATAATTTGATTTTTTATACATACTCCATTTCTTATACTAGCTAGATAAAAATCATTTGTTGTACAACTATTTGGAATAATATCTGCAAATAGTGGCATTGTAGGACGAATAATGTCTATATTTTCTCTTTTTTTTACAATATAAAAACTATTTTCTTCTAAACAACCATTTTTAAAATCATTAAAATCTTTTATTTGGCAAATATTCGTGTAATCTATTAATTTCATTTTCTCAAATTTTTTCATAGAGCTCCACCTTACAAAATTTATAGTACTTAGAAATAATTATGGTGGCCTTAATAGAAAAATAGAACGAAACAACAGCTCATTTCGTTCTATTCACTTACGAAAGCCCCATTTTATCGGAGTTCCTTTTTTGAAATGTTTTACTTCATTTGAACTTAGCTGAATTACTTTATTTAAAGTTAATTTAAGTCTCTTTATAATATTTATATCGATTTGATGTAATTGGTTATCCATACTTAAATAATAAGTTGAACCGATAGTAAATAAAAAATTATCTGGACAAATACAATTAGGTTTAAAAACCACTTCAATTGGCAGACCATTTTCAAATAATGCTAATAATTCAGGATTCATAGTAATAATTTCTGTTAATTTAAAGCCAAATCTTTTAAAAGCTTTAGGCTCTATCAACCTTTTTTGATTATTTTCAAGAAAATATAGTTGATTCGTCTTCGTACATTTTATTAGTCTTTGGTTAGGAAATAAATTATGGTTTGAAAGCGCCGATTGATCAATCTCAGGGCCTAATGGGTATTTAAAGAGTAAAGGGTCAGTAACATCAACAATTTTCGAGCTATCGTATTTTAATAAGATTAACATTTCTGAAGTAATTTTCCGTCTCTTTTTCTGATCAATTACATATATTTCAGAGGTCAACCCTTTTACTAATGTTCCATTAGGAACATCATTCGGTAAAAATCTATTTAGTAATTGAAAACATTGCGGTGTTTTAACCGTCTGATCTAAGACATGTGGAATTGGATAAAATGATTGAAATTGATTTAATCTCATCCAGAAAACTGCATCACCATTATGCCAACACTCCGGACTATCATCCCAATAGCTGTAATATTTTTTATATACTTTTTCTGCAATCCTTCTAGTATGCATCACAGAGCAATGGTCGACAACATTAGCTGCTTTACTTAAAATTCTTGAAGCATTTCGCTTTCTTTCTGCAACACTTTTTAATTGATCATTTAAAATTTGTACTTTTTGACTAGAATAGACGATATCAATGGAAGGATGCTTATCTAAATAGGATGTCATTATTTGTAAACGATTAGGTAAGTAGACAGTGTCATCTGTTAAATACGACAAATACTCCCCTTTCGTCAGAGGGATGGCTTGATTAATAAGTGAGGCATACCTTGTTGTTTTATGACGATCTTCATCTTGTACTCCACTATTAATATAATGGATACGTTTATCATTTAAGTATGAGCGAATGATCTCTGTTGTTTCCTTATTAGACGCATCATCCATAATAAATAATTCCCATTTATTCATTGTTTGAATTAGGACACTTTCGATCGCTTTTTTTAGTAAATGGGGTCTATTATAGCTAGTTAGGATAATGGATACTTTAGGTGACATTGATTTATTCTCTCCCTAATTATTTTACACTATTAAGAACCATTGCTAACTTTTCCCTTTCCACGTTCATGTATATGTTCATTTATTTTCTTATATTCATTACTAAAACTTATGGCGTACCCGTTAACGATTTTTTGTTTCCCAATTAAATCCGATTGTTGGATCATCCCAAGCAATTCTTTTCTCGTCTGGTTTTTGCTGATTGTATGATCTCGTCGTAAAATAAATAATCGTCGCTGACCTTTCACCAAGGACACGATAACCGTGAGCGACTCCTTTTGGAATTAACAACAAAATCGGGTTTTCTTCCCCCATATAATAAACATCGGTTTGGCTGAATGTCGGTAAATCTTCTCGTAAATCGTGGAGGACAACTTGAGCATTTCCAGAGGGAAAAAACCAAAGATCATCTTGAAATTCGTGGAAATGAAATGCTTTTATGACACCAGGGTAACTCATTGACATTGAAGCTTGGCCGAAATGCTCTAATAAGTTCTCATCATCTCTGACAAGCTCGGCAAAAAAACCTCGGTCATCACAATGCTTCATGATATGCTTCACCTTAACACCCTCAATCATGAGATGATAACTCCTTTCTGATAAATTCTCGTACTGCACTTTGCCATGGTCTTAAAGGTTCAATTCCTGCTGTTATTAACGAATTGTTACCCAGAACAGAATACTTTGGTCGTTCACTGATTGCACCGTATTCTTTTGTACTCACTGGTTTAACAAGAGAAGGATCATAGCCTGATTCTAAAAATATAAATCTTGCAAACTCAAACCAACTGCAAGTTCCAGAATTACTAACATGATAAGTTCCATATTTCTTCTCAAAAAGTTGACTAATTTTTCCAACAAGATCTTTTGTATACGTTGGAGAACCAATTTGATCATTGACTACCTTTATCTCTTTTTGCTGTTTGGCTAAATGAAGCATCGTATTTACAAAGTTTTTACCATCATGACCATATAGCCATGAAGTTCGAACAATAAAACTTTCCTCTAGTGTTGTGTGAACTAATCTTTCTCCTAGCCATTTACTCAGCCCGTAAGTTGATAGCGGCTTTGGTTCATCTGTTTCTTTGTAAGGAGTTAATTTATGACCATCAAATACATAATCGGTGCTAATATAGACCATCTTAGCACCAACTCTTCGGGCTGCCCTTGCTACATGAAATGCTCCTAATATATTTACTTCAAAGGCTGTATTTTTGTCAATTTCAGCTTGATCGACAGCTGTATAGGCGGCTGTATGAATAATCATCTCTGGTTTTATATCTAAAATAATTTTATCGACAGTCATTTGATCAGTAATATCAAGATCTTTCCTTGTAGTAGCAAAAACTAGATGGTTGTTAGTTAAATTTTTTACAAGTTCTTGACCTAATTGACCATTTGCTCCAGTGATTAATACTCGCATGAAAATCACCTACTTTTCGCAACATGATTAACCCATTGACTGTTTTGCTTATACCATTCAATTGTTTTAATTATGCTTTCCTGAAAAGAATAGCTTGGTTTCCAATTCAATTGTTGTTTCAACTTTGAACAGTTTATTGCATAGCGGTAATCGTGACCCTTTCGGTCTTCAACATACTTGATTAAAGCTTCACTCTTGTCTAAATAGTTTAAGATGGTCATAACTACCTCTTTATTCGAACACTCAAACCCGCCACCAACGTTATAAACTTCACCAGGTCGACCTGCTTCCATCACTCTTTCAATTGCTCGACAATGATCTTTGACGAATAGCCAATCACGGCGGTTTAACCCATCTCCATATAATGGGATTTCTCGATTTTTTACTGCAGAAAAGATCACTTTTGGTATAAATTTTTCCGGATGCTGATATGGACCAAAATTATTACTGCAGCGTGTAATCATAATTGGAAGTTTGTAAGTATGCAAAAAAGATTGTACAAATAAATCTGCACTTGCTTTACTTGCGGAATATGGATTATTTGGTGAAATCGGTGTTCGTTCTGTAAACGGATCTTCATCATCTTTTAATGAACCGTACACTTCATCCGTTGAAATTTGGATCATTTTTTTGGCCTTTCCTTCTAGAACAGCTTGGAGGAGATGAACAGTTCCTACTACATTTGTATTAACAAATGGCAAAATATTTTCAATACTTCGATCAACATGTGATTCTGCAGCAAAATTAATGATCATATCATATTTACGATCAAAAACTTTCTTTAATTGCTGTAAATCAGAAATATCACATTGGATAAACCGATAATTTTCTCCTTCATTAAATTGTTTGATTGTACTTTGATTTCCAGCATAAGTTAAAGAGTCTATATTAGTAAGGTTATATGCGGAGTTATTTAATAAATAACGAATAAAGTTCGAACCGATAAATCCAGCACCACCAGTAATTAATAACTCTTTACTCAAAAATTCCCCTCCCTAACCGTTTGATAAATCAGTGTATTCGCTTGATACAATGACTCACAAGTTCCTGCATCAATCCACCAGCCTGGCAAAATATCAAATTGTAACTGCCGTTCATTAGCATATAAATTGTTTACATCAGTAATTTCTAATTCGCCGCGATCCGATTGTTTGATCTGGGCAATGTATTGAAAAACATTTGCATCATACATATAAATACCCGTCACACAATAAGACGAGAGTGCAACTTTTGGTTTTTCGACAATCGAAGTAATCTCATTTCTCTTTTTATCAATCAAGGCAACTCCATAGCGCGTAGCGTTATCAACTTCTTTTAACAAAACACGCGCTCCATGGTTTTGTGCTTTATATGCTTGAATATAAGGAGAAAGGGAATCTTCAAAAATGTTATCTCCTAAAATAACAACAAACTTTTCACTTTTTACAAAAGGCTTCGCATAGGACACGGCATCTGCAATTCCCTTTGCTCCTTCCTGAATTTTATACTGGATATTTACCTCAAGATCATCGCCAAGACCTAATAACTGAATAAAAGAACTTAAATGTTCTCGATTAGTGAGAATCAAAATATCGACAATCCCTGCTTCTTTACATTTTAAGATTGACCAATAGATCATTGGATAAGGTCCAACCGGAAGAAGATGTTTATTAATGATATGTGTCAATGGCCTTAGCCTAGTACCAGTTCCTCCTGCCAGAATAACAGCTTTCAAAATACTCACCTCTAATGACCTGATATATGAAATGATTTAATACAACTTACCAACAATCGTTTCTAGAAAAGCAGCCGCTCCGGCAACGGCAAAAATAATAATTATTGGATATACGAAAACTGGATATAAAAAATATCCACCGACGAGTAATAGCGAGCACCAAAAACCAGTACACCAAAAACAGCTTAACAACTCACCAATAAACTTTCTCATTCCAGTTCCTTTTGGTTGAAAATACGAGGTAGGAGTTCCATCTGGTAAAGTTTCTTCGACCATTTCATGAAAGGGCTTACGGATAAATTGGGTAATTGTATCAAAGACAATTAATCTCGTCACTCGAAAACTGGCTAAAATCAACAACACAAAATCAAACCACTCTAATTTCATTGATCCTCACCTTTTCCTTTAAAAAATATATATTCTTTTTAGAATATGTGCCTTTGCAGAAAAAGGAACTTAATCATTAGAAAAACTTGGTACTTAAAATTTTTCACACCGGCGCATAATAATTTATTGATGGTAAAAAACAAAAGCTGTTGAGTAAACTCAACAGCTTTACGGTGATATTAGTAAAGTACGCAAGCACAACCAACAATAACTAATAAAATGAATAACACTAATACTAGCGCATATCCACTACCTGCATATTTCATAAAGTTCTCACCTCCAAAAATAACTTAGAGGCCGGCCCCCTACAATAACATATGAAAATACTAGCTATTTGGTTAGAGAAAAACAAAAATTTTTTAAATAAAAAAGGTGTGTAACATAAATGTTACACACCTCAAAAATTAATTTTTCATTAAACCAATTGTATTATAACCACCGTCTACATGTAAAAGCTCACCGGTAATTCCTCTTGCTAAATCACTCATTAAAAACAGTGCTGCATCGCCAACTTCTTCTTGAGTTACAGGCCTTCTTAGCGGAGCATTCGTTTCAAATTCTTTCATAACTTCATTAAAGTCTGAAATCCCTTTTGCTGCTAATGTCCGAATTGGGCCAGCGGAAATTGCATTCACCCGAATTCCTTCTTGTCCAAGATCGTGTGCTAAATATTTAACACTAGCATCTAAAGCAGCTTTAGCAACACCCATGACATTGTAATGCTTAACAACACGTTCGCCACCAAGATAGGTTAAAGTAACGATACTACCGCCAGCTGTCATTAAGCCTCTTGCTTCTTTCACAACTGCCGTTAACGAGTAGGCACTAATATTTTGGGCAAGTAAAAAGCCTTCACGGGTTGTTGATAAATATTCACCTTCTAATTCTTCTTTATTGGCAAAAGCGATACAATGAGCCACTCCATGAATAACGCCAACTTCTTCCTTAATCGTTTGAAACGTTTTGCGAATTTCCTCGTCACTTGAAATATCACACGAAAGAATGAGATGGTCTTTTCTTTCTAACGTCTCAGCTAAATCCCTAACACTTTTTTCAAGTCGTTCGCCAGCGTATGTAAAGATTAACCTTGCCCCAGCATTAGCTAACGATTGGGCAATTCCCCAGGCAATACTACGTTTATTGGCAACTCCCATAACGACAATTGTACGATTTTCTAATATATTCATTAATAAAAGCCTCCTTTATTTTAAATATAATAAGTTGTTATTAGTACTTGGTCCTAACAATTATAGCATGGACGTGTAAATAAGCAAAGAACTGTTTTTGTGTCTAATGATGTTGATAAAATCGTAGCTGAAAGCGAATATTGTAATATAGAAAGTATTTACTATAGTTATCATGCAATATTACGCTTAGAAAGGTGTGACAATAAATGTTTGACATAATTGGTGATATTCATGGCTGTTTTGAAGAATTCTTAGATCTTTCTCATAAACTTGGCTATCATTGGGCAGAAGGCTATCCAATCCATCCACAAGGGCGTAAGCTTGCTTTTGTAGGTGATTTAACCGATCGGGGGCCAAATTCACTAAAAGTGATTGAAATTGTTGCGACAGTCGTCAAAAATCAACTTGCCTATTATACTCCAGGCAACCATTGTGATAAATTATATCGCTATTTTCTTGGCAGAAAGGTTCAAGAAACACATGGTCTTGAAACAACTGTTGCTGAATTAAAAGCACTTTCGAAAAATGATTACGAACAAATCCGCACACAATATATGGAATTATTCGAAAATGCCTCACTATACTTAGTATTAAACGATAAAAAATTAATTGTCGCCCATGCCGGTATAAAAGCTGACTATATCGGGAGAACGGATAAAAAAGTAAAGACATTCGTCTTATACGGAGATATTACTGGTGAAAAAAATCCTGATGGAACTCCTGTACGCCGCGATTGGGCAAAAAATTACAATGGTAGTGCATTTATCGTTTACGGTCATACACCTGTGAAAGAACCACGGATGATAAATAAAACGATTAACATTGATACCGGTTGTATTTTCGGTGGGAAACTAACTGCCTATCGTTATCCTGAACAAGAAATTGTTTCCGTTCCCTCAAAACAACCGTATTTACCTGAAAAATTTCGGACGTTTACATAGGAAAAGCGGAGAGCACAGAGAACATCCGCTGCTTTAAGAAAACATTCGTGATCGAGCAGCCAGTTTTTCTAATCTAACAGGTTATTTGACCTCGAGCCGCTGGCGCGGAGCTTGACATCTTATCAAGTTCAAATAGGATGATTTTCTGTAATGATTGCTTCCATATCTTTAGGTGGACAAACGTTAAAATTCATATCTTGTTCGCAAAATGGATGAAAAAATTGTAATTCTGAGCTATGCAACGCTTGGCGGTTTATCTTTGCTATTGATCCCCCATAAAGATCATCGCCTAGTAATGGATGGCCTAGGTAGGCCATATGAACACGAATTTGATGTGTTCTACCGGTTTCTAATGACAATTTAAGTAATGTAGCTTCCGCAAATCGTTTTAAAACTTGATATTTTGTAATGGCTTCTTGTCCATCCACACGTACTTCTCGTTCAATAATACTATCTGTTTTTCGGCCAATTGGAGCTTCAATTCTCCCCTGATCTTCATTTACGTAACCATGAACAATGGCAAGATAAGTGCGTTTCACCTTACCTGTCTTTTGTTGTTTCGTCAATAAATCATGAGCGTAACGATGCTTAGCAACAATCAGTAACCCTGATGTATCACGGTCAAGACGATTGACAGCATGAAATGTACACGGGATTTCATGTTTGTCATAGTAATAAAGAACGGCATTGGCTAACGACCGTTCTGGGTGATAAATCGATGGTATTGTTGGTAAATTGGCTTGTTTATTTATGACAAGAAAATGGTCATCCTCATAGACAATTTGAAACGGAATATTTCTAGGGTGTAAACCTTCACTTCGCTTTTCTTTTGGAAATACAACGGTTACTTGATCTCCTTCTTTGACAAGAGCACGAACCGTTACATGTTCCCCATTAATTAACAAATCTCCCTCGTTTTTAATATGTGTTAATACTTGGCGTGACAAATTTTTTTCTACTCGCAAAAAATCTCTTAATAAGGCATGATGATATGTTTTTGGAACGAGCCAATCAAGTGTTATTTGGCGCATAGTTTAACCTTCTTTAAAATTAATTATTTAATAAACGATTCCTTCACTCTTTTCCAAAACGGAAATGGACGAAACCGGGCAAATTTGATTTTATCATTAGCAACGCGACATTGAATTGATTTAACACTTTTCTCCACATACGTTAAATGATCAATCGTTATATGAAAATCAACGTTATTTAGTGGCTTCAATAAGCAAGTATGATGTTGAGGTAAGACGAGTGGTGAACCAATTGTTCGATAC
Organism: Anaerobacillus sp.; assembly: GCA_036676095.1. Taxonomy (GTDB): domain Bacteria; phylum Bacillota; class Bacilli; order Bacillales; family Anaerobacillaceae; genus Anaerobacillus. The sequence continues at coordinate 357,802 of JAKFDP010000009.1, forward strand.
ACCCGATTGTTAATTGAGGCCATTTCCGAAATTTGGATAGATGCTAACGACGGATGTAAAATCGCTCCACCAAGAGCTTTATTATAGGCTGTACTGCCTGAAGGTGTAGAAATACACAAGCCATCCCCACGAAATGTTTCAAATAACTCACCTTTAATTTCTAAATCCATGACTAACGAACCAACTACACTTTTCACTGAACATTCATTCAATGCTAAATAACGTTCCGATTTCGTTGAGTCATGGTGGCGAACAATAACTTCTAGGAGAGGGTACTCGACAATTTTAAACGGCGTTTTGGCAATATGAATGACTAATCGTTCTACTTCTTCCGGCTTCCAATCTGCATAAAATCCAAGATGCCCAGTATGTACACCAACAAAAGAAGTATCATTTAGTAAATGTCGATATTGATGAAACGCATAAAGTAACGTTCCATCTCCACCAACTGTAATGACGATATTTGGATTTTCAATATCGTACGTTAAATTAAATTCGATTAAATAGTTTTTTATTTTTTGCTTTATTTTATTTGACGTTTCATCCCCGCGTGAGATTACTGCAAACCTCATTCCAATTTACAACTCCATTCTTAAAGTGTCACGTTTTATATATAAAATTACGTCCTCAACGAAAAGTGCAGAGCGCCACCTAGCGGCTCAAAGCTAGACTTCTTAGAAAAGCGCAGCTCAGAGCTAGACATCTTACCAAATTCACAAATTTACCTAATCTGTAATGAAAATGCTAATGAGTTCTTTGTTCCACTTCTTTTTTTCGAAAAATTGCCTGAGCTTCTAAAATTTCTTCACGAATGTTTGACATTTCTTCATCTAAACGAAAAGCCGCTTGAGCAGCACGTTGGAGACGATCAATAATCATTTCAGGAATTTCTCCGCTATATTTATACAACAATGAATGTTCAATCGTTGCCCAAAAATTCATTGCTAATGTCTTAACTTGAAGTTCAACAAGAACTTTTTTTTCACCGTTTAATGTTTGAACTGGATATTCAATCACTAAATGGTAGGCACAATACCCGCTACGTTTCTTATTCGTAATATAATCTCGTTCTTCAATTATTGCAAAATCTTGTCGCATACGAAGCAACTTTACGACTGCATCAATATCCTCAACGAACTGACACATAATCCTTACTCCTGCTAAATCTTGCATTCGTGCTTCTAATAGTTCTAGCGGAATTTTTTTTCGTTTTGCTTTATCTAAAATACTCGAAATCGGCTTAACTCTCCCAGTTACAAATTCAATCGGTGTATGGATTGAGGAATTCATATTATATTGTTTGCGTATCCCTCTTAATTTAATTTTAAGCTCTTCAACCGCTTGTTGATAAGGTGCTAAAAAAACATCCCAATTCATTGTTTTCCCCCAATTTCTTTCTAATCAATAAACACGTTGCTAACAGCTTGAACTAGTTTTTCCCCATAGTTACTGTTCCCTTCAATATTCGCGACTAAATATTCAATCTCCTCTTTAAACTGCAGCAACGGAACTCTGCACTCAGTGTTGATATATAAGAATAATGGAAAATCCTTTGCTAAAATTGTCTTCAATTCGTTCCAAAGCGAATTTGGAAAACTCAAATAAACAAATTCATCCGCAATATCAAGAATGTATATAAACGCCAAAGAAGCTGAATCAACTAAAAGCCTACCGGTAGGCTGGATTTGTTTATTTTCGAATAATTGCAGGTTATCAACATATACATTTGCCTCGTGCTGATTAATGCTTAAATTAGTTACATCCATTTTTTGAACCATTATTCTTCCTCCATAGAATAGCACAGAGCATCGATGGACTGGCACTCTAAGCTAGACATCTCATTAAAAATAACTTTTTACGCCCTATAGTGTATCATAAAATGCTGATTTTCGATAATCAGGCTATTCATGTTACGCAAAAAATAGTATGATAAAGAAGTTGATCACATTAATATCATAAGAAAGCTTGACAGCATTCAAAGTTCAAAAATTGTATAATTTCTTATCTTTAATTAAGAAGGTGATCGTTTGCATCAGGAAATAGAAATCGAATTTAAAAATCTCGTTTCAAAAGCTGATTTTATACGACTTTGTCAAGAATTTTCTATTAAACAAACTAATTTTATTCAACAAGTAAATTATTACTTTGATACAAATGACTTTCAACTGAAAAAAAACGGTTGTGCTTTAAGAATTCGCAAAAAAAATCATAGCTTCACTTTAACTTTAAAGCAACCTCACGAGCAAGGGCTACTAGAAACCCATCAACCTCTTAGTACCATTACAGCTGAAGGGATTATTCAAGATCAAACTTTGCCACTCGGAGTGATTGCCGACCAACTGCAAAAATCATTTCAAATTGACCTTACTGAATGCCGCTATTTAGGATCGTTAACGACTAATCGTGCAGAAATTGCTTATTTAGATGGCATTCTTGTATTTGATCATAGTTTCTATTTGAATAAAGAAGATTTTGAAATTGAATATGAGGTAAAAGATGAGAAGACTGGAAAAGAAATTTTTCATAATATTTTCTCTAACTATAAAATTCCACTAAAACAAACCGATAATAAGATTAAACGGTTTTTCTTTACAAAACTTTCACAACAGTAATTATTTTACTATTTATGAGGCGGTGATTGGATGAAGATAGCATCGTACCAGCATTTGTTTCAGCTTCAAGCCATCCGAAATCTATCAAGTAATCAGCAAACAACTTCACAATCGTCCGAGTCCATATTCTCGACTTTCTTAGAAAACGAATTACAAAAAAATATGGAACAAGTAATGACCAACCTTACTAATCAAAAGAAACAAGATCTCTCGCAAATGTTTACTAACTTTAAAGTTAATCAGACATTTGATATTCCTGTCCAAACAGTAAAAGAAATGCCCAATCAGATTGCCAATATAGCCGAAAAATATCGACCTTATATTGAAGAAGCAGCAAAAAAATATAATGTTGATCCAAAACTTATTTATGCCGTCATTAAGCAAGAATCTAATTTCAACTCGAATGCCCAAAGCAAAGCAGGAGCAGCTGGATTAATGCAATTAATGCCAGCAACTGCTCGCGGTTTAAACGTTACAAATGTTTTTGACCCAAAACAAAATATTGATGGTGGCACAAAATATATACGACAAATGTTAGATCGCTACAACGGAGATATCAATTTAGCGTTGGCTGCCTATAATGCAGGACCAGGAAATGTTGATAAACACGGTGGCATCCCCCCATTTAAAGAAACAAGAAACTATGTACCGAAAGTGTTAGATACTTATTATAACGTGTAAAAGAAAAACTGAGTGAGGAAAACCACCTCGCTCAGTTTTTCTTATTAAAAAGGGCAAATGTATCGTTCAAGGTTTTTGACTGCCGATATTGTAATTACTTTCCATTTTCGGGTTCCATTCGACCTCTTTGATTACCAAAATTGTAATCATCACCCATTTTTAGGTTCTATTCAAAAATCGCTTTTGTTATAGAACGACAAGACCTTGGTCCGCTTCGGCTCGAGCTAGATGGCATTCATATTTATAATTGCCTTTCACAAAAGCGGATTATTTGCGATCATAAACTAGCCTTTGATAAAATAAGGCTACAAACTAATAAAAAGGAGACATCTTGCCTATCATATGATAAGAAAAACTTGGCTTTCGCTAAAGAGATTCTTAGCAAGCGAATTGGGCTTGCATAGAAACTCTTATGCTTTAGTGCAAGTCTTTAATGCGAAAGCCTTAGTTTTTCTTATACTTAGTACTTAAAATTTTTAAAATCATTGAATAAACATCCTTGCTAAAAATTTATACTTTCCTAACGTGTAAATAAGTAACACAACCGAAAGGAGGGATCTCGTTGTCTTCTAACGACTTTCATTCCAACTGTGATGATGAAATAGGATTATGTTGTTCTGATGAACTAACACCAGACCTGTCAAAACCGATCAAAAAGCCATTAGAAATCTACACATTTGTAGATCCCCTCTGTCCAGAATGTTGGGCACTTGAGCCAATTTTAAAAAAATTGCAAATGGATTTTTGTAAATATTTTACCATTCGTTATGTAATTGGTGGAAAACTACAAGCTTGCCTTGAGAAAAAATCTCATAAAGAAATTGCTCAAGCTTGGGAAAAAATAGCAAGTAGAACTGGTATGTCTTGTGATGGTGATCTTTGGCTTGAAAATCCGATTTCAACCCCATTTGCACCCTCAATCGCCGTAAAAGCTGCTGAGTTACAAGGGAAACAAATTGGGATAAAATATTTAAGAAAATTACGTGAGCTGCTTTTTTTAGATAAACAAAATATTTCTAATGAAGCTATTTTGCTCCAATGTGCTCAAACCATTGATGGACTAGATATGATTGAATTTAAACATGATTTAAATTCAGAGGCTGCAATTAAAGCATTGCAATGTGACTTGAAAACAACAAAAGACATGGAAGTAGAATTTTTCCCAACCATTGTTGTTTTCAATGATAATGTTGATGAAGCTGGCATTATGATATCTGGACTCTATGACTATGAAATATATATAAAAGTCCTTGAAGAAATGTTAGGGAAAACTCCTGTTTCTTCTTCACCCATTTTCCTTGAAGATTTCTTAAAATATCATACTTTTGTCGCTTCTTTAGAAATTGCTGTTGTCTATGACCTGACGATTGATGAAGTAGAAAAAGAAATGAAAAAACTAATCTTGCGTAAAATTGTGGAGCGTGTTCCTGTTAAATATGGAACATTTTGGCGGTATATAGGAGATTAATATGATACGCGCAGAGCGTCGAATTACACCTAAAAGCCGCTCGCGTCCTCTGAGCAACAGTGTGATATCGCCATCTTGGCTCCATGCGACCTCGAGGGACTAGCCAGCATTCAAAGTTCAAAAAATTTATACTTTCTTTACGTGCAAAAAAAGGCTTGGTTGGGGATACCTAGCCTTTTTTGCTTTGAATTTTCTAAGGTTAACAATAAGGGATTAAATAATAATCAAAAGGGTTTTGTGAATATTTTCACATTAACCTAGGGGGAGGTTTATGATTTTCTTCACATTTATAATGTACCAATTAAGCTGATCTTTTTCAATAACTTCGTGAATACTTTCACAAAATAGACATAATTCGAGTTACACTCTTATCCTATCGTTTATGAATAAGTGATCCTCTCTAATCATATCATCGATTAAAGCTATTTTTAACTGGGGGATAAATCATGTATTATGGACTTTTTTTTATTGGTCTTCTTTTTATCTTTGTTACATTTTGGCTCTTTGTTTTGAGCCTAATACGATTTTTTCCAATTTGGCTCGCATCTCTGTTACTATTACTTTCGATTATTTTTACAGTCCATTGTTTCAATGAGAAAAAAAGATTTCGAGGATTTTCATAGAAAAGCTTTAAATCTAAAAATTTTTCACTACGTCGAATAGACATCTATGTAAAAAATTTATACTTTTCTAACGTACTAGTAAAGAGGCTGACTAAAGAGTGTAATTAGCAGCCTTCCTTTATCAGTCAGCAGAAGAAAAAGAAGAGATAGTCGTCAAAAGCTAGGCTTTGATGACAATCCACTCTATTGAAAACCCTTTCTTTCTTTTGCTCAGATTTCGGGCTTCTCCACCTCTTTGATGACCGATTTCTCTATTTTTGCATGCTTTCGGGCTTCATTCAACCCCTTTGATGACCGCATCCTCGTATTTTTCATGCTTTCGGGTTCATTCAACCTCTTTGATGACCGCATCACTTTTATAGTGATGCGGGGTTTTTTTTGAGATCAATAAAAAGTTTAACCTTTTGGTAAAGTTCTTTATTATTCAAATAATAATTGTTCCATTTCATCAAGAGTTTTCTCAAACACCACTAAAGCGGCTTTGATTGTCTCTGGGCTAGTCATATCTACTCCAGCACGTTTTAATACTTCAATTGGATAATCTGAGCTACCAGCTTTTAAGAAATCTAAATAGCGTGTAACAGCCGGTTCCCCTTCTTCGAGAATTTGCTTTGATAATGCAGTTGCCGCACTATAGCCTGTTGCATATTGATATACATAGAAATTGTAATAAAAATGGGGAATACGAGCCCACTCTAGCCTAATTTCATCATCAATTGCGATTTCATCACCAAAATACTTTTTATTTAAATCATAATAAGTTGCTGATAACAACTCTGGAGTTAGTGGCTCGCCATTGGCTGCTTTTTCATGAATTAGCTTTTCAAATTCGGCAAACATCGTTTGTCTGAATACTGTACCTCTAAATCCTTCAAGAAAATGATTTAATAAGTATAACTTTTTCTTTTTGTCTTCTGTTACTTTTAATAAATAGTGATTTAATAATGCTTCATTACATGTGGAAGCAACTTCGGCAACAAAAATTGAATAACCTGAATAGTGGTATGGCTGGGTTTTCCTTGAATAATAACTATGAACCGAATGACCAAACTCATGAGCTAGTGTAAACAAATTATTCACATTATTTTGCCAATTCATTAGTATATATGGCCTTGTTCCGTATGCTCCAGATGAGTAAGCACCACTTCGTTTGCCAACATTTTCTTCAACATCAACCCAACGATTTTCAAATCCTTCTCTAATAATCTTAACGTATTCTTCTCCAAGTGGTTCAACCCCTTTGAGCACTAAATCTTTTGCTTCTTCATAGGAAATATCCATTTTTATATCTTTGACCATCGGTGTATATAAATCATACATATGAATTTCATCAAGCTGTAATACTCTTTTCCGTAAGGCAACGTATCGTTGCAAAAGATGTAAATGATCGTTAATTGTATCAATTAACTGGTCATAAACAATTTCTGGAATATTATTATTATCTAACGCTGCTTGACGAGCTGATTCGTACTTTCTTACTTTCGCTTTAAATAAATTTTTCTTAACATTTCCACTTAGCGTACTCGCAAACGTATTTTTAAATTTTCCATATGTCTCATAAACAGCCTTAAAGGCCGCTTCACGAACACGACGATCACTACTTTCTAAGAAACGAATATAACGACCATGGGTTACTTCGATTTCTTCGCCATTTTCATCTTTAATCGTTGGAAACTTTATATCAGCATTGTTCAACATCCCAAAGGTATTCGTCGAGCTTTGGGTTACTTCACTTACTTGTGCTAAAATTGCTTCCTCTTTTTCTGATAAAATATGTGGGCGTCCGCGATTCGTTTCATCTAAAGCATGCTTGTAAATTTTCAATTGATCGTTTTCTACGACAAATTGATTAATTTTTTCTTCTGGAACACTAAGAATTTCTGGAACAATATACGATGAGTAATTACTAAACTGTGTTGCAAGTGTAGAAGCACGATCATTTAAGCCTTGATAAAAAGAATTTGTTGTATCTTGATCATTTTTTAAATGTGCATAAACATAAAGCTTATTCAAGCGCATACTTAATTCATTTTGGTACGTTAAACATTGGAATAGTGTGTCACTATTAGATCCTAATTGGCCTTTGAATTGTTGTAAATTGGGGATTTCTTGTTGTAATGAACGAAATTCAGACTCCCAGTCTGCATCCGTTGAAAATATAGCTTCCAAATCCCAAGTTTGTTCAACTGGAATCTCCTCACGCTTTGGAAGCTGGTTTGTTTTTGATTGGTCTGCCAAAATTTGCACCTCCATAGTTCTCTTTTACTACATTCTTAAGTAAAACATAAGGAAACTTATTTATTTAGTTTATTCCTTGCCAAAAAGAATTAATCATTTTGGTTACAGAATCATCTTACTATTTCCGAAAGAAATTGGCTAGTTTTACCTTTGACAAAAATGAAACAGGAATTGTTGATCTCTTGTCATAGCTTCAGTAATTGTTTTTGGTAGAGAAATATCGTTCATTTTCTCATAATACTGGCCATCTTTTGTGTTTAAAATTGTTAATTGACATAAAAATTGCAAATAAGAATCAATTGCCAAAAGGTTATAGCTTTCATCACTGGCAAAAGGTAGTAATCGAAGTTGAAAGATCCCCTTTTTTACGAGAGTCTGAAATGCTCTTTTCACTAAATTCTTATGAAATATTTCTCCTTGTTTTTTAGACGTGATAAATATTTCAACGATCCAACTTTGCCAAATGTAAGCTGGAGTTTCAATAAAATGATGGTGGTTAACAGGAAATCCAGCTTCACTAGGAAATAAAGCTAACGCTCGTCCTTTTTGAACATACAATTTTTGCAAAAATAGTTCAGCACGACTTAATTTCATTCGGTGTGATCTCCATTTGTTTTTCGCTTTAAGCCAATGTTCTAAATGAATGAATGGTTTTGTTGGTTCAAAAAAAAGTTGAAGTGAAAAATCTGCTGGGGACATTAACAATGGAGTTGTGGCTGAACGATTTGCAGAAATGGCTGTAAGATTTTTCAGAATGAGAAATTTTTTATTTTCTGGGCAAAATGAGAGGATTTGTGGTGAGTAATAGTTAGGAGAAAAATCATATGTAAATAACCAATGAAAACTAGACAAACGAAAGATAGAGCTATATTGGCGTTTTAGTTGATTTCCACCGAGAATCCAAATTGGTGTATAAAGAAGATTTTGGTAACAATTTGTTCTTTTCAAAAAAATTTCTGTAGATATTTTCGCACACTGAAATTCTATCGCATATTTTTTTTTAGATGTTGTTACTAATAAATCTGGTCTTTGCTTTACATCTTGTAAATATGGCTCTAGCACAACATCTAAACCTTGCCGTTTAAACCATTCATATAAATGTTTTTTACCTGCAATATGATAGGCGGTCTCATTTTCAATTTCATCGGTACAAGTTAATTTTTTCTTGTGGGCAAAATGCCATGCATGTTTTGCCCCTAATTTTACGATTACTTCTTGATGACAAGCCGGACAATAAAATTGCTCTTGCTCCCGTAATTGAATTAGCTCTTCTTTTGTCAAATTTGAATTAGCGATTGATAGTGATTTTCCATCTTTTGTTAAGGCCACAAGCAAACCTAATCCCTCCTTTTTCTTTCGCGTAAGAGTATTTCGCTTAAAAAAAGGGCTGACTCTTTCTAAGTATAAAGATAAGACCTTCATAATGAAGGTGTAGCATTTATCTTTTCTAGGAAGTGTCAAACCCTTTTAAATAATAATTTGTTATTTCGAAAACATTTTTTGCAGGCCTTGTAAGGCATCTTCGGCGATAATTTCTTTTCCATACTCTTGAATGCGGTAAATCGTAAGTTCAGATTCATATCCAAATTCCAAAATCTGACTTAAAATATCATCTTGCTCTTCTTCTGGAAATTCATCGGTAAACATTACATATAAATAGTAGCGATTCTCAAAATGATAAAGAGAATTCGTAAAGCCTCTTACTGGTAGATCATGACTTAATGAAATAAGATCTTCAAAGTCATCAAAACCGATAACAAGGTCCAATAATTCTAATTCATCATCATCACGATCACGATATTTATTTTTAACGAATTTCTCATCTAGCATGTCAACGATTTTTTCATCAACGGGAATATTTATTTGTTCATTTGTTACTGGAATTTCTAACCTAACGTTACCATCACTTATTTGACCTCGCGTAACAATGATCTCTAGGCCTTTTTCTAGAGCTTGTACTTGGATCCACAATGGTCCTTCTAATTCAAAATTTTCTTTATCATTTGCTTCGTTAATCATTTCAAAAAATAGTTCTTCGCCACGTTCGCGATTATACCAAATTTCTTCCCGATCAAAGCCGCGATTTTCTATATCCTTATACGTAATATAAAACTTAATTGTTGAATCGTTTAATCTTTCAATCTCCATAAAATCTTCTCTCCCTTCTGGCAAATTCAAATGGAGGAAAGCTTCATATTAATCTTTATCATTGCAAACGTTCTAAAATTTCAATATTATTACTTCTTAACATTAATTTAAGTATCCATCATAAAGGTTAACACTATGCTTTTCTTTGACAATCTCAAGACAAAAAGTAATACCTTTTCATATATTATACTTCTATTCTATGATAAATCAATTAAGAATGAAAATTATATGCTAAGTAAATTTATACAGAATTCGCTGTTGCTATTATATATTCATTTACAAAACAAATAGTGTGTCCATGTACCTAAAAAAGCTCGGAACTAGACAGCATTCAAAGTTGAAAAACGTTATATTTTCCATAAAAAAAGACAAAGCGGCAATCATTTGCTAACTGCCTCTTTGTCTTGATTATTATCGGATAACATTTATAAGATGTCTAGCTTCAAGCGCTCTACGTGTTTCTATTCATTTGCTGCTTTTTGTGCTTCTTGTAAGAAAAAAGTGCGAACTTTACGTGGTAAAAAGCGGCGAATTTCCGCTTCATTATACCCTACTTGAAGACGCTTATCATCAAAAATAATCGGTCTACGTAAAAGACCAGGATTTTCACTAATAATCTTAAATAATTGTTGTAACGAAAGTGTTTCTACTTCTACATTTAATTCTTGAAATACTTTCGAACGCGTAGAAATAATTTCATCTGTTCCATCTTCTGTCATTCGAACAATTTCTTTTACTTCTTCAATCGTTAACGGCTCAGAAAATATATTTCTTTCTACGAATTCAATATTATGTTCTTCTAACCATGCTTTTGCTTTTCGGCAAGATGTGCAACTTGGGGATGATAGTAGAGTTACCATTTCCATTCTCCTTTCAATTTATCTTTATCAAATGATCTATTTAAACATTTGTAATTCTTTGTTAATAGATACAAAAAATTATACAATAATTATTCTAATTTGAACACCCTTAGTTCAAAAGAAAATAAACAAAATTTATACAATTTGTACACAGTGGAAACTTTATAGATACACATTCCTTATTAACAAATACCCTTATATAATATATACGAAACTAATTTAAAAAAGTTTCTAAAGAAAACTCGGACTTTGCCAAGCCCTAAGGCACCGGCTGAGCCTTATACTTAGGACCTAAAATTTTTCGCCATGGCAATTAACATCTATGCTAAAAATTTATACTCCCTTAACGTATTAGAAAAGTGGAAAGCGCCCGCCTAGCAGGTCGGGGCTAGACATCAAAAAAAAGATGACTTAAAGTTTAAGCCATCCTCTTTTATTATGCGGTTGTTTTTGAATTTGAAGAAATTGGCTTTCCGGTAGGGATGTTTTTCCATCCAGGTAATTTCTTTTTCAACTCTTTCAAAATTTCTCGTTTCTTCTTACGTTTCTTGTCTCTTCCTTTCATATTTCAACACCTTCCTTTTGAAAATTCTCTTGCATGTGCCTTTTACTTCTTCAAACAGGAAATTTTTATCTTTTTAAAAAAACATGTCTTTACTGTATATTATATGCTTTTTTTAATAAATGTTAAAGAAAACTTGGCAAAGCCAAGCCCTCAGGCGCCGGCTGAGCTTTAGTTGCACTTATACTTAGGACCTAAAATTTTTCGCTACGTCGAATTAACATCTATGCTAAAAATTTATACTCCCTTAACGTATAAAGAAAACTCGGGCTGTACCAAGCCTCAAACTTTATGATGTAATACCGTTATGTTAGCTTGGTAATTTCCCTAATTTCACCATCATTTATTCTAATTTATAATTTACATTTGTAGTATAACGATTTCCGGCATTCCATAATAAAAACTCATGAATTCCATTTTCATAAAGTGCTCGTATTTGTGCTTCTACTTCTTTCTTTCCATAAACTTGATAATTTCCTGGTCCTAAGTAAGATGCAGTAAAATCTTGAAGCCATGGTCTTGAAATTGGGCGGTTTGCTAATTTTCCTAATATTTCATTTTCGACTTTTGTATATGCTGTTACGAGTTCAAAAGGATATAAATCAGGTTTTGTAATTCCGAAATAAGAAGTCCAATGACTTGGATAGATCATGGAGGAAATAACATCCACATTTTCTGCAATTCTTGAGAAGTTTTGACCAATTCCTGGTGCTTCAGTAATGGTCGCTGAATAGCCAAAAATATCTACAGATACATCAACATCATATGGTTTAAGTTTTTCTCTGGCATAAGCAACAAAATCTGTTACAGCATCCACACGCTTTTGCACATTATTCCGATCTTCATTTAGATAATTCCCTGTGTCATATGTTAATATTTCATCTCTTTTTTCAAATCCTTCTGGAAAACGAACATAGTCAAATTGAATTTCTTGAAAACCTAATTTTGCTGCTTTGATGGCAATCTCAACATTATAATCCCATACTTCTTTTAGAAATGGATTGACAAAAGACTCACCACGTTTATTTTTCCATACTTTACCATCTTTTGAGAATGATAACTTGGGACGTTTCTCGGCTAAAACTGAATCTTTAAACACAACTATTCGAGCAATTGGATAAATTCGATGTTTTTCTAATTGTTTCATCATTGCAGTTGGATCTTTAATATAAGGTTTACTTATATCTTTAAATGGTGAATCACTTTCTGGAATATAGGTTAAATGACCAAAATCATCTTTAATATCAATAACCATCGTGTTTAAATCTGTTTGTTTAATTAGGTTGATCAGAGAATTAAATCGTTCTCCACCTGCCGAATGACCAGTTACGTATATTCCCCGAACATGGTCAGGATAATCAAATTGATAACCCGATTGAAAACTAAACCTTGCCACCCGATCAGGAATTTCGGGTTGTCGTAAGTTTGTTATTTTTAATGCATGTTCCCCAGCAATTTTTTCGGCATAAGTTACGCTTGTTCCTATTATTAATGTTATGAAAATAAATACCGTAACGAAGAATTTCAGAAGAAGTTTCCCCATACTTCACCCCATCTCCTAATCTTATAAAATTTATCTTTATTCTTTAAGCCTCGGCTTTCTTTGCAACATTCCCTTTCAAGTTTTAGAATATTTCCTCCGTATAAATTATACATTTGCTTATAGTGAATTCCAATAATTAATCCGAAAATTTTGACATTTTTTGATGTTTTTCATCATGTTCTCTAATTAATATCCCATTTTTCGCGCAAAAAAAAACTGAAGTCATGTCAGTTTTTGATTAAGTTAATTTCATTTTGTAATTGTATCGGTTAGAAAACCTTGCTTTCGACAAGTCTTTAATGCGAAAGCCTTAGTTTTTCTTATATTTAGTACTTGAAATTTTTAACACCGTCGAAAAACATCCTTGCTAAAAATTTATACTTCCTAACGTGCAAAAAATGAATGTTGTTTGATCATTTTTGGTGTTATCACCCCATTCAAACGGTCAACAATTTTCCCTTTTTCATTAATTAAGATCGTTGTAGGAATGCCAATTAATTGATAGTCATCCATTACTTTTCCATCCTCGTCGTAAAGTACCTCAAATTGAATTTGAAAATGTTTAATAAATTCTTGAACGTTGTTTGGATTTGATTCTTCTTTTGTTACATTTACCCCGATTATTACCAATTTCTCTTTATTTATTTTTTTGGATAATTCTACTAACAAGGGCATTTCTTCTTGACATGGCGCACACCAAGTCGCAAAAAAGTTGATCATTACTTTTTTCCCTCGAAAATTAGATAACATGACTTTCTCACCACGCCCATTTAAAAGTTGAAAATTTTTCGCCAACTCGCCTTTATAAGCGCCAGTTTTTACAGTAGTTGAAACTACTTGGGGCTGATTATTTTGTTTATAAACACTTTCTGAACGCTCATATTGAATTGCTAAAAATAAAAAAATATGAAAAAAAATAGCTAAGTAAAAATATTTATTTTTAATAACCAAAATGGACACCTCCTTATAAATTTCAGCTATATCAAACTCCATTCTTGAATCTAGGGCGAGAATGAAAAATTTGTAAGACCATAACCAAGCCTACTTTGTACATATATATGCCTAATTCCTGTATCAATTACAGGAAGCTTGCGACAAGCAGCTTTTTCCATTATGCTAGACTTTAAGTTCTATCTTTGTCATTTTTTACGTTTAGAAAGGAAGAAAGCAAATGAAAACCATTTTTTCAGGTATCCAGCCAAGTGGAACTCTAACATTAGGAAATTATTTAGGGGCTATGAAACATTTTGTTGAGCTACAAAATGATTACCAATGTTACTTTTGTATTGTCGATGAACATGCGATTACTGTTCCACAGGAACCGAGCGAACTTCGCAAAAACATTAAAAGTTTAGCGGCTCTTTACTTAGCAGCTGGGATTGACCCTACAACATCCACACTATTTATCCAATCTGAAGTTAGTGCACATACACAACTAGGCTGGATCATGCAGTGCGTTTCCTACATTGGAGAATTAGAACGAATGACACAATTTAAAGATAAATCTGCGGGGAAAGAAGCTGTTTCAAGTGCGTTATTAACGTATCCCCCATTGATGGCAGCTGATATTCTTCTCTATAATACGGATATCGTTCCAGTAGGCGAAGATCAAAAACAACACTTAGAATTAACTCGTGATTTAGCTGAACGTTTTAATAAAAAGTTCAAAGAAATTTTTACAATTCCTGAAGTCAGAATTCCAAAAGTTGGTGCTCGAATCATGTCATTAACTGAGCCGACCAAAAAAATGAGTAAATCGAACCCAAATCCAAAAAGTTACATATCTATGCTTGATGATGAAAAAACAATCATGAAAAAAATTAAAAGTGCTGTAACGGACTCGGATGGAATTGTCAAGTACGATAAAGAAAACAAACCAGCCGTTTCAAATCTTTTAACGATTTATTCACTATGTTCTGGAAAGTCAATTGAAGAATTAGAACTGGAGTTTTCCGGAATAGGTTATGGGCAATTTAAGCAATCATTAGGTGAAGTTGTATGTAGCACATTAAAGCCAATTCAAACTCGCTATCAAGAGATGATCAACTCGAAAGAATTAGATGATATTTTGGATTTAGGTGCTAAGAAAGCTGATCAAGTTGCTTCAAAAACACTTGCTAAAGCTAAGCGAGCAATGGGATTAGGACGAAAGCTTTAAGGGCAGTTGGTTAGGCTTTGGTTGGTCAGAAAAAAGAAGCGAAGACAAATATACGTTGTCTTCGCTTCTTTTTATTTCACACTTTCGCCATGTTGAAGTTCCCATAACTTTTCAAAAAATGGTTGGCCTTTAATTATTCGTTCACAAAGTTGATAATGTTGTTTCGTCCAACCAAATTTCACGTCATTGTATAGCCCATTCCAAGCATCTTCAAAGTTCATAAATTGAATTTTTTCATAATTATTAGGTGTCCACTCCGTATACCAATAGCGTATTTCTGCAACATTACCAGTTGAATATAATTGATCTAGTACCATAAATAGCAACTGCTTTAAATCTCGTTCACGACGAATGAGCCCACTCATAAGCTTTGGATCTGGGGATAAAATGTGGTACTCCTTTGGAATATCAATATATTCCACATAATATTTTTTTACAAGTTCATTCATTGCCAGTTCTAAGACGAGTTCTTCTTGCCTTGGCATTAATTTACTTTTTCGAATTGGCGTTCTATACCCTAATGTATCAACGGCTAAAACTCTTTTTCCATCTGTAGCAATGAAACAATAATCTAATTGAATTCGGTGATTATTTTTCCGCTGATAACTTTGCTGGTATACATCTTCTAACAGTTCATCCGGCAGATCCAATAAATTATTTTCTATGTAATCAAATAATTTACTTGTTACTTTAACAATGACCACCTGATCTAACAGTTCAATTTTGTCATCCTTTCTCCATTCAAAAAACTCACAGACATTATACCCATTTTCCTCGCCTTCAAACCAGTTGATCCATACATCCCGAATGTGGACCATCACAAAGCCCCCTTGCTCTAAGAATGTTGTACAAACAGTATGGGCAGAGGTAGAGAAGTTTATTCCACAATCTTTATTATAAGGTAAATTTTCCTAATAATATTTTCTATCGCTTAGATGAAGGAACATAAATACTGATGACGATCACCAAAAATCCAATTAGAAATAAGTGAAACTCAATCCTGTAAGTAATGAATTTTACAAAATAGTTAAGAGTATAGCCAGCTGCAACATAGTTTAAATAGGCAACTATACTTACCCCACCATATACAGCCAGACTAAAACCAATTAACAAGAAAAAAAAACGAAAAATCATCTCTTTTCCCACCTTAATCCATTTTTTTAGAAAAATAGGGGACGAACACCATATACACAAACTTAATTAGTACATATCTTAAATTAGTTGTTAATGATAGTAACTTAATCAATGGATGATTTTTGGGACATTCATTACAATAGTTAGCAACATTTATGATCCAAAATTAGAAATTTGATTAGGGGGGAATTTTAATGTGTAAAAATAATTCAGGCCACTCATTTTATTTTACTTCGTGCACCTACACGAAAAACCAACATTCTTGCGATTCATGGTCTTACCATGAGCGACCAAACAGCAACTACTGTTGTAGTAAAGTATTAACAAAGTTAAAGAAAATGGAACAAAACATTATTAATGAACTAAAAAATTATATCGATACTCAATTAAGTGCCGCCGTTAGCGAAATTAATCAAGCTACTAATCAAACTGTGAAAACCAATCTAAATTCACCAGAGTATGCGGTCTTTCTTCAGCGGACGTTGGGCGACTTAGATCCATCCTTTGCAGAAGTTGCAAAGCAATACTTGAACGAAGAAATTGAACTTACAACAACTGGCGGAGTATTAACTGGAATAATCACTGAAATTGGAATAGATTATTTGAAATTTACAGAAACGACCGGTACAGATACCCTTGTACCTTACAATCATATCTCAAACATCATACTTAAAGGAAATGGGTGATTTATATGTATTATGATGAACTAAAAGAATATTTATTGCAACAAGTTTATATCGTAGCTAA
Organism: Anaerobacillus sp.; assembly: GCA_036676095.1. Classification (GTDB taxonomy): domain Bacteria; phylum Bacillota; class Bacilli; order Bacillales; family Anaerobacillaceae; genus Anaerobacillus. The sequence goes on from JAKFDP010000009.1 coordinate 374,576, forward strand.
CGGCGAAGCTTATTCTGGAATTTTAAAAGATGTAACTCCTAAGGTAACCGTTGTTCGAACCGTATACCCTGGCTATGGAGATATAACTGATTATATGATTAGGATTGACGACATAGCGTATGTCAGATTTTCTCAATGAGTAAGCTCTCAGTAATTATCCCCGCCCAAAATGAAGCAGAAACAATCGGGCTAGTTTTAGAAGAAGTCATTAAATTAAACCCTTTTGAAATTATTATTGTTTTAAATGGATCGACTGATAACACGAAAAAAGCGCTTCGAGACTTTGATTGTACAATCATTGAATATCCTGATCCCTTAGGAAATGATACAGGTCGAGCGATTGGAGCTTATTATGCAAAAGGAGATATTCTTTTATTTATCGATGGCGACATTCCTATCTCACATGCTGATTTAACCCCATTTATTCAAGCTATAAAGCAAGGGAATGATGTTGTCTTAAATAATTTAATTTGGTCGGCAACTTTGCCGACTAGACCACATACAACAACGGTCATCAAACAAGCAACGAATCATTTACTGAAACAATCTAGACTATCCGTCAATTCAATCCTGGCAATTCCTCATGCATTAAGTAGAAACGCACTAGAAACAATCGGTTGGTGGAACTTGATTGACCCTATTTTAGTTCAAGCAATCATCATTCAAAATGGGTTAAAAATAAACGCTTCTTGTAAAGTAGATGTCATTAATAAAAATAAAATTCGTCCAGTCCACCTTCATTTAAAGGAAGGGTCACCATTTCCAGAAACGACAAACCGGATTATCGGTGATCACTTAGAGGCAATCCATTATCTTATTAAAGAAAATGGAAGTAGAGGTGGTTTTTCTGAAGGAAAACGAAATCGCTCAGTGATTAACCATTTACAACTGCCTCAAAATCGTAAAAAAGCGACACGAAGTGCAATTATTCCGGTAATGGAAGAAAATGCGACGATTGAAGGTGTCATTGAATCCGTAAGTCTTGCAGGAATTGATGAAATCATTGTTGTTGCTAATGGTGCCGATAAAACAACCATTACTAAGGCAAAAGAACAAGGGGCAATTGTTGTTGCTTATCCAGAACCACTTGGCCATAATGTAGGACGGGCAATAGGCGCTGCTTACAGTACTGGAGACGTTTGCTTATTTGTTGATGGCGATTTTATCCTTCGACCAAAGGACTTAACTCCTTTCATTGAGGCTGTAGAAAATGGAACAGATATTGCTTTAAATAACCTTGAATCCTTACTTGATCGTTTCTACCCTATTGATCCGATTAGTGCTGTGAAATACTTTCTGAATATCGCCTTAAACCAACCACACTTGCTAAATAATTCGATGACAGCTGTACCGTTAGCAATGCAAAGACGAGTGATTGAAAAAATAGGATATTCTTCGTTAATTATTCCTCCACTAGCACAAGCAAAAGCAATCTTATTAGGATTTACGCTAAAGGCTGTCCATTTTATAAATGTGGTAGAACCTAATCGGAGAAGACCGGAGCATCGAATTGAAGTTGGGAGAATTCCCGCTTTTGATCGGATTTTTGGTGATCATATAGAAGCACTAGGATATTTATTAGCAAAAACAAATCAACGTGGAGGATTTAGTGATGGAAATCGTTCTCGAGAAATAATTAGTCAACTGAAACACGGAGGAATTAAGCATGAAACAGAAAAATAGCCTTGCAGTTATCGGGCTCGGATTTGTTGGTCTACCTTTAGCTATTCTTTTTGCTAGAAAAGGCTATAAAGTCTATGGTTTTGATGTTGATCAACTAAAAGTTCAAAAAATAAATAATCGGCTTAGCTATATTACAGATGTAGTAGATTCTGATCTAAAAGAAGCTATCGACAAATTTGGTTTTAAAGCCTTATTACCCTCAGCGAAAATAAGAGAAACTCCCTATATCGTTGTAACTGTTCCCACACCATATAATGAAAAGCGAAATGAGCCAGATTTACGCTTTGTCATCCAGGCTTCAGAGTTTATTGCGAACAATTTAATGCCGAATCAAACGATCATCTTTGAAAGTTCTACTTATCCTGGAACATTAGAAGAAGTGATTTTGCCGATTTTATCACAATCTGGTCTAAGAGTTGGAAAAGACTTTTTTCTTGGCTATTCTCCCGAAAGAATTGATCCTGGTAATAAAAACTATACGATTGATCAAATTCCAAAGATTGTTAGTGGGCAAACAGAAAGTTGTAAACAGAAGGTGATTGATTTTTACGGAAAGGTCTTTAAAAAAATTGTCCCAGTTAGTTCGCCAAAAGTTGCTGAAATGGCAAAAATATTTGAAAACACTCAACGGTTAGTAAATATTTCATTAGTAAACGAAATAGAACTCATTTGCCAAAAGATGGGTATTAATTTCCGAGAAGCAATTGAAGCTGCCGCCACAAAGCCTTTTGGATTTACTCCATATTATCCTGGACCAGGGATTGGTGGTCACTGTATACCAGTTGATCCACTTTATTTTCAATGGAAAGCAGACAAACTTGGACTTGCTAGCGAATTAGTGAAAGTCGCTCATGAAATTAATAAAGCTATTCCATTAGAAATAATTAAACATATTAAAGATCAGCTTGGATTAGTTCCTCAGCAAAACAAATCTATTTTACTAGTCGGATTAACGTATAAAAAAGACGTAGAGGATATTCGTGAATCGCCTGCTCTTACTATATTAGAATTGTTACTAAACGAAGCAATCGATGTTAATTATCACGATCCCCTTATACCAAACATCATGATTAACAATCAGACCTATACATCTACTCCACTCACTCCAGAAACGATTAAACAACATGATATTGTCGTAATTTTAACTGACCATTCCATTATTGACTGGAACATTTTAAAAAATAATGCCGCCATTCTTATCGATACTCGTGGTGTAATTAGAAAAACTTAACTTTTGCTACACCTTTAAGCGAAAGCCTTAGTTTTTCTTATACTTGGGACTTTTAATTTTTCGCAACGTCGAAAAAACATCCTTGCTAAAACTTTATACTTTCCTATCGTACAAAAAACATCGAAAGAAATGGGGGCTTTTAAAGCAATGAAAGCTAAGAAGATTTTGATTACTGGAGGTGCGGGTTTTATTGGTAGTAACCTTGCCGTTCGCCTTCATGAACTCGGGAATGAAGTTACCATTTTAGATAATAAAGAGCAAATACCGTCAAATATAAAAAATAAACAAATTACCATTATTAATGGTAGCATAATGGATTTTAATTTATTAAAAACTTTACTTCCAAAATTTGATCTGGTATTTCATCTCGCTGCAATGTTAGGTGTACGTACAACCGTTACCAAACCTGTTGAACTAGTTGAAAACAATTTTATCGGAACGTTAAATATCCTAAAAGTTGCACTCGAATCAAAAATTAAGGTCGTTTTTGCCTCAACCTCGGAAGTTTATGGAAAAGGAATACCTCCATTTGACGAGAAAATGGGTGGAGTTTATGGACCAACTACTAAATTACGATGGAGCTATGCTATTAGTAAATCATTAGAAGAATGCTTATGCCTTGGATATGGGAGAAAAGGATTACCAATTACAATTGTAAGATATTTCAATATATATGGCCCATTTGCTAAAGAAGGACCTTATGCTGGGGTTGTCCCACGGTTTATAGTAGCTGCCTTATTAGGGAATGATATCCAGATTTATGGGGATGGAAGTCAAAGCAGATGCTTCACATATGTTACAGATGCAGTTGAAGCTACTATTTTAGCAGGAAATAACGACGAAAGTCTTAATCAACAAGTCATTAATATTGGTTCTACAAACTTGATTCAAATTAAAGATTTAGCCTTAAAGATCAAAAAACTTACCGGTTCCACTTCTCAAATTGTTTATGTACCGTTTGACAAAGCTTATCCTGATGGCTTTGAAGAAATCCCGAATCGAATTCCGAGTATTGACAAATGTAATAATTTATTAAACTATTCTTCAATAGTCCCATTAGATGATGGGTTAAAAGAAACGATTCATTGGACGAAGCTGGAAAGGGGAATCTAATCTTGTGAAGAAGCTAAGCTTTGAAGATTCACTTTCCATTGTTATTCCTGTTTACAACGAAGCTGCAACAATCGAAAATGTTTTACTTTCCTGTATATCGCTTAGGCCAAAAGAAGTGATTGTTGTTGCTAACGGATGTACTGATGAGACTGTAGACATTGTCAAAAAATTTCCCGCTCCAATTAAACTAATCACAGTCGAAAAGCAACTCGGAAATGATGTAGGTAGAGCTGTTGGCGCAAAGGAAGCAACCGGAGAAGTTCTCTTATTTCTTGATGCTGATTTTGTGATTTCAAAGGATGAGCTACTCCTTTTTTTACAACCGATCATGAACGGGGAAGCAGATGTCGTTCTCAATGATTTTACTAAGTTGTTTTATGAAAAAAAACGCCCCCATTCGATTACCGTTTGGCGACAAATTGTTAATACAATCATTGGAAAATCAAACTTAGGGATCGACTCTATTTTATCTGTTCCCCACGCCTTCACAAAAAAAGCCGTAAATTCGATAGGGTGGGAAAATTTAGCACACCCTATTCTATCCCACATCCTATTAGTTTCAAATCCAGCTCTAGTCATTCACCGTTATCCAATCGAAGTAATTAGTAAAAACCGCTTTCGCCCTTCAGAACACCAAGTGAATTTTGACCATTTATCAAAATCCGAAAAAAGGATGATTGGCGACCATTTATACGGATTAGCTCATATTTTACAAGAACCTCGCGGTGGATTTAGTGATGGCGGAAGAAACCGGGCAACCATTGAAGAAATAAAACAGACTAATTTTTCCCCAAAAATCACAACTGGTTGGAAGACAATTGATAAGACGCTCATTTATGGTGGGAAAACATTGTCAGTCATTATACCTGCTCAAAATGAGGCCAAAACGATCCAATCAGTCATCCAACAAGCCCGAAAAATAGAACCACTAGAAATTATTGTTGTCGTAAATGGTTCAAGTGACCATACCGCAGAAGTTGCTAAAGCTTATGGGGCAACAACAATTGAAATCAACGAAAGACTCGGAAATGATGTCGGACGGTCCATAGGTGCAAAATACGCGAAAGGCGATATACTCTTATTTATTGATGGTGATTTTCTAATTCCTGCAAACGACCTATTCCCATTTGCTAAAGCAATTGCCAACGGTGTTGACCTTTCTTTAAACGATTTAAATCATTATTTAGATCTCCGTTTTCCTTTAAATATTGTTACTGCCTTAAAATATGCTGTTAACTTAGCTCATGATTCAAAAGGCCTTGGGGTAAGCTCGATGATTGCTGTACCTCACGGACTAAGTAGAAAAGCACTAAATATAATTGGCTGGGACAGTTTGGTATCACCCGTTGTAGCTCAATCAAAAGTTTTATTAGAAAACAACTTAATTGCTAAGACTGTTCATCGGGTTGAAGTAGATAAACTCAATAAAATACGTCCAGAAGAACACTTCGCAAAAAGAGGATTTGCCCCTGCAGTTGAAAGAATTATCGGTGATCATGTAGAAGGACTATATTATTTACTTTCCAAAACTAGCAAGCGTGGCTTATTCCAAAACGATCACCGATACTTTGGGTGTCTGACACCCAAAAAAGACATTTTACGTTGAAAGTCCACTCTACACGTACAATTCTAAAAAACTCTTGTAAACTATTTACAAGAGTTTTTTCATATTTATTATAAATTAAGCAAATCCAGATTTTTCAAATATTTGCGCTGTTTCTGTTTTTATTAAATCTTTCATTAGGATTTGTTGGTTATTTGCTAAATACTCTTTCACTATAAAGTAGCCGATACTGTAGCCAAACCATTTCGGAAAACGTTGTCCAGATTTATCGCCATATAGAAATAGATGATGATTCTCTTTGCCCTTTACTTCAAGATACCTATGAACTCTCGACCAATAAGGAAGCAGCTCTTGTTTTGTGTAAAGTTTGACCCACGGGGCGAGCATTTCTTGGCCAAAGATTTGTTCAACCGCCACTTCGGCCATCCCTTCAATGATTAGTGAATCTAATAATGTTAGTTCTTCAAATTCTTTTTCGATATAGGATAGACGGCAAACATGATTGTATTCATGAGTGAATAAAGCAAAAATTTCCTTAATTGAAAGTTCTTTTGCCAAAAATAAAACAATAACATGATGAAAGCTTACTCCCGTTTTCCCATGTAACTCTTGCATCATCATTTTATTTCTTCTTTCAATTGGAAACAGATAAGTATGAGCGTCTGCTCCAGCCCATGTACTCTTTAGCTTTTCATAATGCTTTTGTAATTGATCCCACACTTGTTTTTTTTCTAATTGTTTTATTTCATTTGAAATTTTAGCGTTCGGATAAAATAAGCCACTTTCCAAAAAATATTGATGAAGTTGGATAGCATTAAACTCTTCAAAATGTTCAGCAATTGGTTCACATAATAAATCACATTGAATTTGAAAATATTGCTTTTGAGAAACTTCTTTGCGTTGTTTCATAAACTCTTTGACGAGTAGATTTGTTTTTACTACACTCATTCCTGCACCTCCAACATAGCCCCATTACTTATAGGTATGTATTAATGACAAAGGTGCCACAAACTAAAACTTTAAATTGACCTTCTTTTCTTTTTCATCCCAAACAAGCATCGCATTAAAAGTTTTATCCCCTTTTTTAAACCCTTTTAAAACAGCTGTTTTCCCATCGGTAAGTAATTTTATGACAGTTGTTTCAGATAGTTTTTTTCCTAAAATATATTTAGAAACACTAAAAGAACATGCCGTTTTTTTAAAGTTTGAACATCCGTAAAATTTTCCTTTATCAATCACATCACCATCACAAAGTTTACATTTTCCAAGTTTTTTTCCTAGTGTATACTTTGATCGCGAGCTAGTTTTCACTTCATATTCTAGCCCCTGAAATGCCCATCCTTCTGCTTTGCTAATCGCATCTTCCACAATTTTCGTTGCTAACATTTTCGTTTGCTCTACAAAGGTTCTTGGCGATGCTTTCCCTTGACCAATTTCTGCTAAACGTTGCTCCCATTTTGCCGTCATTTCAGCTGAAGTTAAAATATTTTCTCCGAGAGCCTCGATTAATATTTTTGCTTTTTTCGTAGCAAATACATTATTTTTAACGACTTCAATATAATCTCGATCTTTAAGCATTGTGATAATGCCAGCCCTTGTAGCTTCAGTCCCTAAGCCTTCCGTTTTACTTAAAACTTTTTCTAACTCTTCATTTTCGAGATACTTTCCTGCGGTTTTCATCAAAGTAATTAATTGACCTTCTGTATAGCGTTTCGGTGGTTGTGTTTTTCCTTCTTTTACTTTAACATTTGTAACGATCCCATTTTCACCTTCTTCTAAAGGAGGTAATAATACGTCTTGATCTTCCGCCTGTTTAAATAAAACTTTTCTCCAGCCTTCTTCAATTTGTTGCTTACCTTTTGAGATAAATTCTGCACGCTTGTCGACCAATGTCCTAATGGTCGTATAATCAAAGATGGCAGCTTGATAATGGGCGGCAATTAGACGACGAACGACTAAATCATAAATTTTCGCTTCATCTGCCGCTAGTTTGCTAGGGTCCTTCACTTGTTCTGTTGGAATAATCGCATAGTGGTCTGTAACCTTCTTCTCATTTACATAACGTTTGTTATTCAATATTGAGCGAACCGGCAGCGGAAAAAACTCTGCATATTGTTTTAGGCAACAAAGTTTTTTCATTATTTCAGGAAAAGTTTCCGCTTCTCCTTTCGTAACATAATTGGAATCCGATCTTGGATAGGAAACTAGCCCTTTTTGATACAACGATTGGAGGACATCAAGAGTTTTCTTTGGTGAAAATTTATAAATACTATTTGCTGTTGCTTGGATTGCTGAAAGGTTAAAGAGGAGTGGTGGCTCAAATTTCTTTCGTTCTTTATTTACTTCAACAATATCCGCCTGTTTTTCTTCACAAAACGTGGCAATTTTCCTTGCTAAATCTTGAGTATCAATTCGAGGGTTTTGCTCATGTTCCCATTTTCCTGTATATTCTTTCTGATTGATAAAAAATGTTGCAATCACTTCCCAAAAGGGTTTTGACTGGAACTGTTCAATCTCATTTTCCCTTTTCACTATCAGAGCTAATGTTGGAGTTTGCACTCTCCCTGCAGAGAAGACATCACTGATTCCTTGTTTTTTCAAGAGAATGGAATACACTCTTGAGGCATTCATACCTACTAACCAATCAGCACAAGTTCTTGTGTATGCTTCATAATACAAACTTCTCGTTTTTTCCTCGTCAAGTAATTTTTCAAATCCAGCAACAATCGCCTGGGGAGTTAATGAGGAAATCCACAACCGTTTTATCGGTTTGTTCACTCCACTTAATTGAATAATCGTTCGAATGATTAGTTCCCCTTCTCTTCCTGCATCTCCTCCATGAATAATTTCGGAAACTTCTTTTTTTCGTAATAAATTATGAACAATTTGCAATTGCTTGTTTTTCCCTTTGATTGCTTCATATTGAAATTTCTCAGGGATAAGTGGCAAATTTTCTAATGTCCATTTTTTCCAGGTAGGGTTATATTTTTCCGGTGCCACCAGTTGTAGTAAATGTCCTACTGCCCATGTACAATAACCACCATTGGGAAACCATTGATTTGGTTCAATGATAATGAACCCCGCTTGTTTTCTCGTTTTAAACTGAGAAACTAGAGCTTTCGCTTGATCTGGCTTTTCAGCAATTAGTAGTTTCATAAGATTCTCCTTAAATTTATCTTCCTTTTTTATCATACGTGTTTTTAGAAACATTCGCAAAATAACATAATTCATTCAATTTATGACAATTTTGTGTTATTCTTTAATTAGATCAACTATTATGACATAAACTAGTTGTAAGGAGTACTAAGAGCGATTTAAGGGGTGACCGCAGAGTGAATAAAACAGTCGAGTTTACACCTTTTTTTAAGCAACTTTCAAAGGAAAACCAAGATATTTTGTTACAAAATGGTGTGGAAATGTTTGTTAGAGAAGGGACAACTCTATTTAATGAGGGAGACGAAGCTAAATACATTTATTTAATCAAATCTGGGAAAGTTCGCTTAAGTAAAATGACAATAGATCACAAAAAATTTTTTCTTCATTTAAAACAAAACTATGATATTGTCGGCGAATTTAGTTTATTTAATGATATGTCAGTCAGTATGACTGCTGAAGTCGTCGAAGATGCCAAATTAGTAAAATTCAATCGTGACCATTTAGAAGCTTTATTTTTACAAAATGGAGAAATTGCCGTATCATTTATCAAACTTTTTGCTCGAAATACCCAATCAACACAAGCGAAATTTTCAGATCTATTGCTTTATGGAAAAGTGGGAGCGCTTTATTCGATCTTAATCCGCTTTAGTAATTCATATGGAACAAAGTATCATAACGATATTTTAATAAATGTAAAACTAACAAATCAAGATATTGCCAATTTTATCGGCACCTCTCGAGAAACGGCAAATAGAATGCTTCAAGATTTAAAACGAGACAATATTATTGCTTTCTTAAATGGAAATATATTAATCAAAAATATCGATTATTTAAAAAATCATTTGCGTTGCGGCAAATGTCCTGTTGAAATTTGTACAATTTAAGCTTAAATCAATAAATCTCTCTTTTCAACCTTTTTATATCCTAGTTTATTTAGAAGGATACTCGTTATGTCTTGTTAATTTCTTTACAAATATTTATCTTATCCTACAAAAACAGTTTTTTTTCTGCTATAATCTACCTTGAATGCTTAAAGGAGTGGATCAAGGTTGGCTAAGACGGGAAAAAAGACAAAGAAACGTTCAACGCTAAAAAGAAAAGTTTTTATTTTAACAATCTTATTATTTATTTTGTTTGGCCTATCAGCTGTTGCTTATACATCTTATCAGTACAATAAGGCAAGAGAGGCAACGCTTGAAGAAATCAAAAAAAACAAGGGCATTCAGCCTAATAAAGAAAATATAGAGTTCAATGGGGATGAGGAAATTCTTGACTTTGTTCATGTCCTGCTAGTTGGTGTTGATAATGAGGATGGCGGTCCTGCTCGAACAGATACCATTATGGTTGCTCAATATCAGCCGAAAACTGGAAAAATCAAACTTCTCTCATTAATGAGAGATAATTATGTTTCCATTCCTGGTTACCGGAACAATAAAATTAATACAGCTTTTTTCTTAGGGGGGCCTGAGCTGCTTCGGCAAACGCTAAAAGAAAATTTTGATCTTGACATCCATTATTTTGCTTCAGTTGATTTTAATGGCTTTATTAAAGTAGTTGATATGATTTCTCCAGATGGTGTAGAAATAGATATTGAACGAAGAATGTATTATCAAGATACTGCTGCTGGATTATTGATTGATTTTGAACCTGGATTACAGCAAATAGATGGAAAGCAAGCATTACAATATGTACGCTTTCGAAATGACAAAGAAAGTGATTTCGGACGAGTTCATCGGCAACAACAAGTGCTGTCTATTTTAAAAGATGATTTCCTTACATTTTCTGGCGTTACTAAACTTCCACAACTTTTAGGTTCGATTGAGCCGTATATTCAAACAAATATCGAAAGTAAGAAAATCTTAGATTATGGTCGAAACTTCTTTTTAAATCCAATTGAAAACGTTGAAACATTAACTATTCCAGTTGAGGGTTCATTTGAAAACTCTCGTTATAGCCATGCTGGAGCTGTTCTTGAACTAGATATAGAAAAAAACAAGCAAGCAATCCGTCAATTTTTCGAACTAGACTTACTTGAAAATAAACAAAGCCCAGAGAATGTTGAGTTCGACAGTACCGAAAGCTAATTTTCGGCTAATTAAAACAAGTGTTTAATTGATAATAATCAATTAAACACTTGTTTTTTTAACGATCAAATTTCTTAAAGACTAACGTAGCATTGTGTCCACCAAAGCCTAATGAATTACTAAGAACAGCACGAACTTCTTGTTTTCTTGCATTGTTTGGTACATAATCTAAATCACATTCTGGATCTGGTGTTTCATAGTTAATGGTTGGTGGAATAATTCCTTCCTTAATTGCTTTGATTGAAAATATTGCTTCAACAGCACCTGCTGCACCTAATAAGTGACCTGTCATCGATTTTGTCGAACTTACTGCTATTTTTTTTGCATACTCACCAAATACTTGTTTAATTGCACAAGTTTCATATTTATCGTTATAATGAGTACTTGTACCATGAGCATTCATGTAATCAATATCTTCTGGGGTTAATCCGGCATCATTTAAAGCCATTTGCATTGCTCTTACGCCACCTTCGCCTTCTGGAGCTGGTGCTGTAATATGATAAGCATCACCGGTTGCACCATAGCCAACGATTTCAGCATAAATTTTTGCACCACGTTTTTCGGCATGTTCTAAAGATTCAAGAACCAAAATTGCCCCACCTTCACCCATAACAAAACCATCACGATTCAAGTCAAAAGGACGACTTGCGGTAGCAGGATCCGGATTGGTAGACAAGGCTTTTGCAGCACTAAATCCAGCCATTGCCATATTCGTAATTGGTGCTTCACAACCACCAGTAATCATTACATCAGCATCGCCACGTTCAATCACTTTAAACGCGTCACCAATTGAATTAGCTCCAGATGCACAAGCTGTTACTGTACAAGAATTAATTCCTTTTGCTCCTAATGTAATTGAAACTTGTCCTGCAGCCATATCTGGAATTAGCATTGGTACAAAAAACGGGCTAACGCGGCGGTATCCTTTATCTTGAAAAACGGAAAATTGTTGTTCATACGTTTCCATCCCGCCAATTCCTGAACCGATCCAAACACCTATCCGTTCAGCATTCTCTTTAGAAATTTCTAAGTTTGCATCTTCGACAGCCATCACAGCACTTGCTACTGCATACTGAGTAAAACGGTCCATTTTTCTGGCTTCTTTTTTATCCATAAAGTTCCCTGGATCAAAATCTTTTAATTCAGCTGCAACTACAGCTGGGAATTGCGAAGGATCGACCCTTGTTATTTTATCAATTCCTGATTTTCCCACGATCAAATTTTCCCAAGTTGTTGCAACACTATTTCCTAGAGGTGTAACTGCACCTAGTCCTGTAATAACGACACGATTTTTCTTCATTACTTATCTCTCCTTATTCTTCTATGTTTTCCAATTTCCTTAATTATCTACTCAACGAATTGCAATGGATCTCCATACTAACCACGGATCCAAACTATTCACTCATTTGATGAACTGAAAATATAAAAAATTTACGTCCATTCATTGTAATGTATCTTTATCGTGCCAAGCTAGCTTTAGATAACTGCTAGAAATACCACTTAATATTATGACCTGCTACTAATTTTAATTCATCTTCATCACTTTGTCTACCTCGTTGTTCTTAACACTTTGTAAAATTTCTATATTTAGTATTCCCATTATTAGACAAAAGAAAAGAGGATGATCATTTTTTTCATCCTCTTGAAATTTGCTTATTGTTTGGCTGTTGCACCGTAGGGGCCTGGAGCATACGAATTTGAGCTGTATGGTGCTGGTGCTGATCCATATGACCCTGGATTATTTGGTGCTGAACTGTAAGGACTTGGATTGTATGGTCCTGGATTATATGGTGGTGGAGTGTATGGTGCAGGATTATACGATCCCGGATTATATGGTGGTGGAGTGTATGGTGCCGATCCATATGACCCTGGATTATTTGGTGCTGGATTGTAAGGACCTGGATTATACGGTCCTGGATTATACGGTGGTGGGCCATACGGAACTGGAACGTATGGTGGTTTTGCTAATGCACTAACTAATAAGCCGCCACCAGCTAATCCGGCAAGAAAAGGTAACACTGGTGAATAACCGCTATACGGTGGAGGTGGCGGTGGCGGATAAGGTGGGCGTGGGCGATAACCATAACTCCTCATTATTGGAAAATATGTGGGATACATGTTATCCCTCCTTTACATAAGCTAAGAACCCGTTTTTTTCCTCTAGGTCTTTATCATCTTATGTGTAGATGTCCTTTGCTGAGTATGTCCCAAACAGCTTTTTTGGAAAAATAGCGACAACCTTAGTTTTAATTAATATTCATTCGGTAGTTTACTAGTTTCAATATATGTATGAATTGCTTCATTGATTTTGTTTTGAAGTTTAACAGGAACGTCAGGACTATAAGCTCCTAAGGAAATAACTCCATCAGCAAAATCAAGATATTTATTACCTGTTTCTAATTCCCCACTTATAAATTTTTCAACGACCATTTCATAAAGAGAATCGACATGTTGGATTGTGCTTGTCAAAACAGTAGATTGACCTAAATCAGATTGATCACCAACGAATCCAATCACATATAAGCCTTGCTTTTTTACTTCTTCAATAATTGGAACATGAAAGCCATCACCAGCAGGATAAAATACATCCACACCTTCTGTTACCATTGAATCATAGAGGGCAAGTGCAGTTTTAACGTCAACCCAACTAGAAACATATTCAACTTTTACATCGATATCACTATTTTGATAAACTGCTCCATCAATAAATCCTTTCACTTCTGGTTGCGAAGGAAAAGCTGCAATAACCCCTATTATTTTCGTAGTCGACATTTCACTTGCTAACATTCCTGCAAAAAAGCCCATTGAATAACCTTGAAAATGCAGACTAGTTATATTGTCACCAGCTACATCTCCATTAAATGTAACAAAGTGGATAGATGGGTAATCATCTTTTAACTCCATAAAAAAAGGTGCATACATTTGTCCATGACCAAAAATAAGATTTACTCCAGATTTTTCAAACTCTTTAATTGCGGCATGAATTTTTTCTTTTGTGTTAATATCTTCCTTATAAAATACATCAACATCTAATTTAGAATTCACTTTTAATAATCCTTCATAACCTTTCGTATTCCAGCCTTGATCCCCAATATTATGGGGTAAAAGGAGACCTACCTTAGTCTTTGAATGAGTTTCTTGCGCTGAAGTACAACTTACCATAAAAAGGATTAATACTACTGCAAAATAAATCCGAATTACATTCATAAGCTTATCCACTCTCCTTATAATAGAAAAACTTCTTGTAGCTCAGTCAGATTAAACTGCTGATTGAATTCATGTTCATATTCGGCAATCCCTTTTTTCACTGCAATAAGTATGATAAAATCAATCAATACTAAATATTTACTAAATAATAATTAATAAATATATTCTTATTCTATTACTATTATAATTGATTACAGATAAAATATATTTTATATTGTTGTTACATTTTTATAGAAAGAGGCACAAATTTATGACAAATAGCTATGAAGATCAGGTTCATTCAAGAAGGACATTTGCAATTATTTCACACCCGGATGCAGGAAAAACAACATTAACTGAGAAACTGCTTTACTTTGGTGGAGCAATTAGAGAAGCAGGTACTGTAAAAGGAAGAAAAAACTCCAAACACGCTACTAGTGATTGGATGGAAATTGAAAAGCAAAGAGGTATTTCGGTTACAAGCTCGGTGATGGAATTTAAATATCTAAATTATCACGTAAATATTTTAGATACCCCTGGTCATGAAGATTTCAGTGAAGATACATATCGTACATTAACAGCTGCTGATTCAGCTACGATGCTTATTGATGTCGCAAAAGGTGTAGAAGCACAAACGATTAAACTATTTAAAGTTTGTCGGATGAGGGGTATTCCAATTTTTACTTTTATTAATAAGCTTGACCGTCAAGGAAAAGAACCGTTTGAATTAATGGAAGAGTTAGAAGAGGTGCTTGGAATTCGCTCATATCCGATGAATTGGCCAATTGGAATGGGACAAAATTTCAAAGCTATTTATGATCGCCATAAAAATTACTTAGAACTTTATAATCATCAAGATCCTAGTCATGTTGAATATATTAAAGTGGATGGTCCATTAGATCCAATCATTGATGAAACAGTCAATGATGATAGCTTAGTACAACAATTCCGTGAAGAAATGGAGTTACTTAATGTTGCAGGTGATCCATTCGATAAAGACCTAATTGATAATGGCAAATTAACACCTATATTCTTTGGGAGTGCAATCTCAAATTTTGGTGTACAAACATTTTTAAACCACTTTTTAGAAATGGCACCTTCACCAACAAATAGAACTAGTAATCAAGGTGAAGTTACTCCTTTAGATAAAAATTTCTCAGGGTTTGTATTTAAGATCCAAGCGAATATGAATCCTGCTCATCGAGATCGGATTGCTTTTTTACGAATAACATCTGGAATCTTTACAAAAGGAATGACTGTTAATCACGTAAGATTAGGAAAACCGCTTCGTTTAGCTCAACCGACCCAATTCTTGGCACAAAGTAGAAACGCCGTTGAAGAAGCATATGCTGGCGACATTATTGGCTTATTTGATCCAGGAACGTTCCGAATTGGAGATACGCTTGTTGAAAATGGTTCGTTTGAATTTGATGAAATGCCCCATTTTTCTCCTGAACACTTTTGTGCGATTTCAGTGAAAGATGCCTTAAAGCATAAATCATACGAAAAAGGAATTCGCCAATTAACAGAAGAAGGAGCTATTCAGCTTTTCCAAACGTATCAAAAGGTTGTTGAGCAACAAATTGTCGGTGTTGTTGGTGTCCTCCAATTTGAGGTACTTGAACATCGCTTAAAATCAGAATACAAAGTCGAAATTCGACTTGAACGCTTACCATTTTCCTATGCAAGGTGGGTTATGGGAGACAAAAAAGAAATGGATGCATTTACCCGTACCCAACGAAATTTAGTAAAAGATCGTGATGATCGCCTTGTTGTCTTGTTTGAAAATGATTTCCAAATGCGAACTGCTCAAGATAAATATCCTAACCTTACATTTTTAGAAAATTCATTTATGAAATATTAATAATTAGAAAAGGTCCGAGCACCAAATTACACCCTAAAAGCCACACACATCCTGTGGGCAATGTTGTAATTTGGCGCTTGGAGCTAGAATCTTATCTAGTTCAAAAATTTCTTTCTTATTCCTTCTACGAAAGATACAAATGCTTATACTTTACAAAATGTTCTTTTTGTGTTGAAATACCGTTTTCGAGTGTTGTTAAAACTTTAAAACCTAAATTTGTAGCTACTTTCTCATTGTTGATTGATACTTGTAATCGCTTATCATTAGGCAAACAACGAACATCATTCGTAATGATTGCTTGACCACGAAACCATTCATTTGGTTTGCCAGAACCTAAATTGAAAATTTCATTTTTACAATCAGCTTTTTTCCCTGCTTCAATAAGTGTATCAAGAATATCATCAATATACAAAATGTCTTCTGTTACACGATCATGATCGACGGCATTGTCCGTCCCTTTAAGTTGATTGATAATTAATTTACTATAAGTCATATCCACTCTTTGCCACGGTCCATAAATAGTTGGGAGACGAAAAATCACATATGGTATTCCTGATGCTTTATGCTCTGATTTAATTAATGACTCTGCAACCATTTTCGTCAAGCTATATGGTGTAATTGGATTAAGCGGTGTCTTCTCGGTAATAATACCTGTTCTTATCCCATACACTTGGGTTGAAGATGTAAAAATAAGTTTTATTTTACTGTCACCAGTCGAAAGAATTTTCTTTGTTACACTAACATTTTCTTCAATTATTTCTTGAAGTACACCCCAATTTCGATCTCTACTAGTTACTGCTGCTAGATGATAAACAACATCAATGTCTTGAAACAAAGTTGTTAAGTCTAACTCTTCAATTTTCTTCCCAATGAAATGAAACGAAGAATTTCTACCAATCCAAAGAAGTTTTTCTTCATGAAATTCTTGCAAGCGCTTATCTACCATTCCATCAATGCCAATTACTTCATAGCCATAATTTAATAAACGCTGACATAAAGAAAATCCGATAAAACCTAAAGCACCCGTCACAATTACCTTCTTCATTGTAAAACTCTCCTTTACGTTTTATCTATTTAATGTTGTATGTGTGAAAAGCTGTAATTAGTATTAGAAAAAATAGAAAACATCTTCTCTTTTGTTGGAAAGGAAGATGTTTATAAAGGTAATTCATGCATTTTTAAAAATTGAATAGTCGGAAGTACTAATTCATTCATACGCTTTGAAGGTAAATGAATGGATACTTCAACGTTTTTCCTAACCGAATTACACATTTGTTCGTAAGGTCTAACATGTGTTTGGAGTGAATAAGGGGTTGCCTGCATACAATGAAAAATTTTTGTTGGAACTGAAATTACTTTGTAATTAGTACCATCCATAGTTGTAATAACCTTTTCTAACTTTGTTCCTTCTAAAGAATACGCTTGTTTTAATTCCTTTAAAAAACGTTTATAAAAAAGTTTATTGCTTTTTTCACGATCAAAGTAATCTCTTAAATTTAGGCAAGGATTAATCATTACGACTGAACGAAATGCTGATTCTATATTCGGAACTAACTTGGCAGCTACTAAAGCACCCATTCCATCAGCAATTAAATGGGCCTTTTTGTTTAATATTTCCTTTTTCATTACTTCATCGTATATTCTTTGTAATAACAGACATGCTTCATCACTTCCCCAATGCCTACCAAACAAATTTGAATAAATAATAGTATATCCAGCATTTTTTAAGTTCGTAATAAATAGATTTTGGTCTGGACGCTGATGCCAAGAACTTGTATTCTTATTAACATAATGATTGACATCACCAATGATAAATATGGCAAAACCATTAGGTTTGGGTGGCAAGTGAATGACATTCCATTCGTTACTAATAAGGAAAAATCTTTCTGTAATTGACATTATCAATCCCTCGCAGCAGTTTCTTCTTATATAATGTATGCAAGGATTTTTTTTTATTTGTCTAGGACAATGCCTATTTTATAAAGAAAACTTGGCAAACCAAAGCCTTTAGGCGCCGGCTGAGCCTTAGTTGCACTTATACTTAGGACTTAAAATTTTTCGCTACGTCGAATTAACATCTAGGCTAAAAATTTATACTTTCTTAACGTATAAAGAAAAGCGTAGATAAAAAAGAAAGTAACAGCAGCGCTGTTACTTAAATTTGCTTTTATATGTCCATTTTCGATTATGGTTGCTCGTTTCAGGGAATAACTCTCCTGCTTTAAGCTTGATTTTCCTCGGGTTTTGTACCATATCCCCAGTTTCACCAATTTCAACATAAATTCCGTTATTTGGTGCTTTTTGTCCGTGAGTAAACTGATGATGTTGTCCCATCTTAAATCACTCCTAGCTAACAATAATCATTTCTTTTTTATTATGGTTGATTAGACTAAGAATATGATTGGAATTTTTACCCTTTTAATAAAATATTGCCATAGTAATCACAAAGACAAGACTATTGGCAATTTCAATTAAGCCAATCTGCATTGGTTTGTGCCGTTTTGTTTTTGGCATAAACCAAGCCTTTAAAGAACTAACAAGGAAAACAATTGCGACAAAAGGATAACCTAACATTAGAAACAATAAAATCGATAAACCATGAAATATGTTTGAAGCAAACAAAAAGTTAGAATTTCCTTTTTCACGAATCAATGTTTTTACATGAAAAACACTTGCAGTAAAAAAGATGATGTTAATACCCATAAGAATAATAACTTTTTCATCAATCAAGCCAACGCCAATATAATAAGCGATCATCACCAAAAACGATAATCCAGTAATCGCCATTAAATCATTGATAAATAACCGTTCTTTTTTTTGTTTTGCAAAGTAGATATTCAATACAAAGAATGGAAAAATAAACAATCCTATAATGGCTATTTTAGGCATCTTATATAAAATAGGAAGGGTAAATATTAATCCAATGCTTATATATATAACAAAAGATGGAATTACAACATTCTTTAACTTTGGTTGCCTAACAAAAGTTAATAAAGGTGCTGAAGCAAAGTAAAATGCGAATATACCAACAAAAAATAATAAGTGAAGCCAAGTTACCTTACTAGAAAACATTCCGAGTAAATATGGAACAATTAACATTGCCCATGCTCCATGTTCCCTAGGAATAAACCATTTCATAAATATCCCTCATCTCTTTTATAAATCGACGTTATAGTTTTTATTTTACTGAAAAAAAGCATTCATACTTGTGATGATTGTCACCTAAACTTAGTCTTTCACAAAATTGTGATATTTTACACTGTTATGATAGAGTTTTCTTTGTATAATAAATAACAATAATAACTATAGGGGGTGCTACGAATGTTACAAGTAACTTTTAAATACGAAGGTGACCAACCAATTTATGAAACTCTCCGTAGTTTGCAGTTTAAATATGAAAAAGATAACTACATTTTAACTGAAAAAAAATTAAATTATACAGCAACCATTTCTCATGATGCGTATAATAAAATACTGAATTTACAATTCTCAAAAGAATTATCTTTTGAACAATATAAACATCTTCATAATGTAATTAAAACAATTGCCGAAAACCTTAATGCTGAGATTGACGATCATTTAGCTTTAATGGGATACTTAGAAGATGGGAAAGAAGCCTATATTTATCGAGGATGGAATAAATGGGTTCGCTTTTTAGAATCGGCAAGACACGTATCAATGGAAGGTCAGAAAGTTCAAGTTTTTGATAATAATACCCTCTTAGCTGAAGGAATATTAATTGAAACGGAAAAAGCAGAATTTGCTGAAGATAACTTCCAAATAATTCAATGTACAGTCATTACAAAAGCCGGTGAAGTTACACTTACAGGAGATAACTTAAAAATTATTGCTACTGGGGAATTTTAATTAGAAAAGCGCAGAGCGCCCGCTTAGCGGCTCGGAGCTAGACAGCATTTAAAGTTCAAAAACTTTATACTTTCTTGTCTTTTTAAAATAAAGAGACATGATTTTCGTCATGTCTCTTCCTAAATCGTACAAATTTCTACAGGACAGTCACCACAATGTAAATATTTTTTTAAATAATCAATATTAATAATTGTAATAAAGCCTTTATCAATCGAAATAACATTTTCTTTTTTTAAATCATTTAGCATTCGATTAATACTTTCCCTGGTTGTCCCAATGTAATTCGCAATATCTTGGTTAGTTAACTGAACATTAATTAAAATTCCTTCGTCAGATTTTATACCGTAAGAATTGCTAAACCGAATTAGTGTTGAATAGAAAGCACCTGTTTTTCCACAAAGGATTAAATCACGAAATTTGGCTTGTGTTGATTGAGTGTGTCTTGCAAACCATTTCATGAAGGCAACAGCAATTTCTCCATTTCTACGAAATATATCTTCTAATGAAGATCTATCAAATTTAACTAAAATTGCGTCCTCAATTACCTCAGCCGTTACACTAATCGACATATCGTTAAATAAGCCTACTTCTCCAACAAGTTCATCCTTCTGCTTAAGGTGAACACTAAATTCTTTTCCATCAGCAGTCATTTTACTTAGGCGTACTTTTCCATCACGGATCAAATATACAAACTCAGGAAAATCACCTTCGTGAAATAAATATGTTCCACTCTTAGCAGTTATTTCCAAGCCGATTGACAATAACAATTCTTGGTTTTCTTTTGATAACTCATTAAAGAAACGCTTCATTTTCAGCTCTTTCTTCTCCATTAAGAAAACCTCTTTTCCTAAAATTTTTTTAAAAATCTTAAAGTAGTAACATAATAATATTAACACTACCTTGATGTTATTTAAAGTAGTTAATACTAATTTGAATATGACTTTTTTGTGTCCAATATCATTAGGTCCAATACAGATAAGTACGAATGACTGGTCTATAAAATTGCAACGCATAGAAAATTGTAACATGAAGTATATAATATGTAAAATTGAATTTGGAAAATAAATTAAACGTATAAAAAGGAGCATTATGCTCCTTTTACCTTTTGTCTTATTTGTTTTTCTTGATCAGCTAAATCAACACTAGAAAGTTGATATTCTTCACCATGCGCACCTTTTGGTTCCTCTAAAAATAAGAGGCAAAACAAGAAGCTAGCAAATGCCCCTCCAGCAAGAACGAAGAAAAACGTTTGTGGAGTCACTAATGTAAAGATGGTTAAATAAACAACTGCACCTACATTCCCATATGCACCAGCCATACCGGAAATTTGTCCAGTAATTCTTTTTTTGATCAGCGGTATTACTGCAAAAGTTGCTCCCGCACCTCCTTGAATGAAGAGCGATGTTAACATAGCAACGATAACTGCTAGCACTAGTGGCCATTCTGAATTGATAAACCCCATTGCAACTAATCCAACCGCAATACCTAACATATAAATAAGCATGACGTTCCTTCTGCTTGACAACCGATCAGAAAGCCAACCTCCTAATGGTCTTGCAAAAAAATTCACGAATGGAAACGAAGCAGCAATCAAACCAGCTACAGTAGCAGATAAGTTAAACGTCGTTAAAAAGAATACTGGTAACATAGAGACAATCGCAAGTTCTGCACCAAAATTAGCAAAATAAGTTGTATTTAATGCTGCTACATTTTTAAATTTATATTTATCATCCTCAGGTACACCGGCCTTAAGGATCGGTAAATTCACTCTTAAAATTTGGACAATTTGAAAAATTGATACGACTACTAAAATACCATAAATAATATATAAAGCTTGTTCAGAAATAAACTGTAAGTTTTTTAAACGCCAAGACAATAAAGCAATTGCTCCAGCTAATGGTACGGTCCAAATAATTAATTGGATCATATCAGCATATGAACTTACTTCGATTGCGGCTGTTTTTCGTGGTTTTCGATAAACTTTACCATCTGGGGTATCGCTAACGACAAACCAATAAATAAATCCATAGATAGCACATACTAAACCACTAAATGCCATCGCATAGCGCCACCCATCTTCTCCACCAAAGATTGAAATTGCTAGCCACGGCAAGAGAACTGCTGCTGCTGCTGCACCGAAGTTACCACAACCGCCATAAAATCCTTCAGCAAAACCAACACTTTTTGGTGGAAACCACTCTGAAACCATTCGAATACCGATAACAAAACTAGCTCCAATTGAACTTAATAATAAACGAGAAATAAATAGTTGCATCCATGTATCACCAAATGCAAACATAAACGTAGGAATAGACATTACGATAAGTAGGACTGAAAAAACTTTTCGAGGTCCATATTTATCAATTACCATACCAATCACAATCCGGGCAGGAATTGTCATAGCAACGTTTATAATCGCTAAAGCTGCCATATGATCTTTTGTTAACCAACCAACAGATTCAACCATTATACTAGAAAGTGGTGCCATGTTAAACCAAGTAAAAAACGCAATAAAAAAAGCAAGCCAAGTAAAATGTAAAACTTTCGTGCGTGGATTTCTAAAATGAAACAATTCTTTAATTGTCATGAACATCATCCCCCATCAAAAGGATTAAAATTTAATTTCTATTCTTCTACCCTATCAGGTAGAAGAATAGAATAATATACAATTAACACTTCACTTCTGCATTTTTGCGAGAGTAGAAATACCAGTTAATAATTAAACTAATAACATAATAAGCGATAAAGATATAAAGTGCTTTGTTTGCAGATCCAGTTGTATCTAGTGACCAACCGAAAATTTTTGGAATTAAGAATGCTCCGAACGCCCCAATTGCTGAAGTCCAACCTAAAACTGCTGCAGCTTCCTTAGGGTTATTGAAAATAAATGGAATCATTCTAAACGTTGAACCGTTGGCAATACCTGTAGTTACAAAAAGAATTAGGAACATAATTAAAAATCCAGTAAAGTTTTCACCAGTGTAGAAGAAAATAACTCCTGCTGTTGCCGCAATCATAATAATAATATCCCAGAATGTTACAATTGCACCACCAAATTTATCACCAAGCCAACCACCTACTGGACGCGATAACGCTCCAACTAAAGGTCCTAAGAAAGCAAATTGTAAAGCATTTACTTCTGGAAATGCTGTACTCATTAATAATGGAAATGCAGCAGCATAACCGATAAATGAACCAAAGCACATTACATAAAGCCAAGTCATAATCCACGTATGCTTATACTTGAAAATAACAGCTTGCTCTTTGATAGAAGCTTTTGTACCTGGGAGATTATCCATACCAAAAATTGCAGCAATTACTGTTAAAATAATTGGAATTACCCAAACAAACGCCGCATTTTGTACCCAAACTTGCTTCCCATCAGCTAAAATTTGCGGGTCACCAGCAAAAGCTCCAAAAATCCCCATTGTTACAACTAGTGGAGCTAGAAATTGTACAGTACTTACGCCAAGGTTACCAATACCAGCATTTAAGCCAAGCGCTGTTCCTTTTGCTTTCCTTGGATAAAAAAAGCTAATATTGGCAGTTGATGAAGAAAAGTTTCCGCCACCAAAACCACAAAGAGCAGCTAGAATAGCCATTGTCGTAAATGAAGTTTCTGGATTTTGCACTGCAAAACCAATTCCAATCGTAGGAATTAATAATGATGCCGTACTAATAATTGTCCAGTTTCTTCCGCCAAAAATCGGTACAACAAATGTATAAAAAAATCTAAGTGTCGCTCCCGATAAACCAGGAATTGCTGCTAAAGTAAATAATTCAGCTTTAGTGAAATTAAAGCCTATATCATTTAAGCTTGCAGCTGTTACTGACCAGATTTGCCATACTGCAAACGCTAACAATAAAGCTGGTATTGAGATCCATAAGTTTCGATTCGCATGTCGTTTCCCTTCAGATTCCCAAAACTGTTCATTTTCAGGCTCCCATCTTGTAATTCTTGCCATAAAAATTCCTCCTAGTTTCTTCTTATTAAATTGTTATTTATTAGAACTACTATCATGATAGTTGATGGGCTATCACGGTAGATGTGAAAAAAATCACTACTATGACGATGTTCATGAATTGTTCAATTTTCTGTAATAAAATATTAAATATTAGTTATTAAATTAATTATAATAAAATCTTCTTATACATTAATAAGGACATTGGTTTTGACAATCAACCAATATCCTCCGTTGTTTCTAATATTCAACTTTACGCCATTGAAAATATGTTAGTAATGCTATGAAAGACGAAACAAGGCTAATGCCACTATAAACTAAAAGAATTTCAGGTTCTCTTCCATAAAACGCTTCAACAGTTCGATTAAGCATAATAACATTAACAATAATTGAAATTATAATGATAGTCCAACAAGCACTTTTACTCATGACGATACTGCCTCCCTACCGCATAAACAATATCATTGACTACTTCAATCTCAATTAAAGGAAGCTCTCTTTGTGGTGGTCCAGCTACCGGATGTCCATTATTTACATCAAAAAAGCCTGCATGACATGGACATAGAAGTACATCCTTCTCTTTTTCATAAAACACTGGACACATAAGGTGAGTACACGCATTGTTGTAAGCTTTTAATTCGCCTTTTACAGTATGAATTAAAAGTGCAGGATCTTTTTCTGTTGGATAATGAAACGTAATGGACTCTCCTTTGGGAAGATCAGAAAGTCTAGCAATTTCAACTTTTTCGGATTCTTTTTCAGAAAATCCTAACATTGCTTTTACTGAAAAAGGAATGGTTGCTACTCCTAACGCCATTGAAGTACCTACTGCTGTTTTTAAAAATGCACGACGGTTATATTTTAAATCATCTTCACGATTTAGATTATCAACCAAATTGATCATGTCATCGTTTGTATCTTTTTGATTACGACCTAATTTCTTTTTCTCAGTCATGAATTTTACCCTCCATTCGTTAATTTATTCCTTAAAGCGAGGGAATTCCTCACTTAAAGCAAGGAATTCAACGCTTTAAGTGAGGAAGGGTTTTCCTCAAATGATTAATCACTGTATACTCCGAAAAACTCTGGAACATATTGCCATTTGTCTTGTTCTGTCGGTTTTTTACCTTCAATTAAGTTCATTTGTGTTCTACGACGACGTAGTGCTTGCATTTCATCAAAATCAATAAAGCGGATTGCTTCACTTGGGCAAACAGATGCACACATTGGGGCAATTCCATGTTGTGTTCTGTCGTAGCACATATCACACTTGTACATTTTATTTTCTTCAAAATCAAACTTAGGTATTCCAAATGGACAACCGAACGTACAGTTTCTACAGCCGATACATTTCTCTTCCATTGCTGAAAGAACAACACCTTCTGGAGTAATCTGGATTGCATTAGCAGGACAAACACGTGCACAAGCTGGGTCTTTACATTGCATACAAAGCATCGGATATGTTTGGCGACTTTCTAAAAAGTCTACATATTCAACATAGTTACGCTCTTTCATGTCATGACCGCCACACTCACGACAAGCGGCTTGACAGGAACGACAGCCAATACAACGTTCAAATTCAAGATACATTATTTTATTCATCGTCAAATCTCCCCTCTCGATTACGCTTTCTCTATTTTAACTGCACACACTTTAAATTCTGGCATTCTTGAAGTTGGGTCAAGTGCCGGATTAGTTAATTGGTTAACAGAAAGCTCTTTCCCCCAATGGTAAGGTACGAATACATGATCTTTGCGAATCGCTTTTGTTAAGCGTACATCTAACACCATTGAAGATCGAGGTGTTGTTAATCTTACTTTATCTCCATTTGCTAAATTGTACTGACTTGCTAGTTCTGGATGAATTTCAGCATACGGTAATGGACATTGTTCTAACAAGAATTTCACTCTTCTTGTTTGGTTACCTGAAAGATAATGGAAAACAACGCGACCAGTTGTTAATGTATGTGGATATTTAGCAGTTGGAATCTCAGCTGGTTCTTGCCAAGGGATAACCGCTAAATTTGCTTTTCCATTTGCTGTATCAAATTTTTCTTTAAACATTGTCGGCGTTCCAGGGTGATCAAGCGACGGACATGGCCAGAACACACCATCTTCTTTATCAATTCGATCATACGTAATTCCATAGTAATCGGCTTTTCCACCTTTTGATGCTAAGCGGAATTCTTCAAAAATTTGTGGAACATTCTCATATGGGAAAAATTTCCCTTTGCCCATTCGCTCAGCAATTACCTTCATAATTTCCCAATCAGGTTTAGATTCACCAATTGGATCTTTTACTTTACGAATTCTAATAACTCGACCTTCAAGGTTTGTTGTTGTTCCTTCATCTTCTGCCCAAGTTGTTGCTGGTAAAACAACATCTGCAAATTCAGCAGTTTCCGATAAGAAGAAGTCACTCACAACTAAGAACTCTAATTTTTTAAAGCTTTCCCAAACATATTCTGTATTTGGTGCTGAAACGGCTGGGTTACTACACATTACATGCATTGCCCGAATGTTTCCTTTTTGAATTTCATCAAACATTTCATAAGCAGAAACCCCTGGTTTTGGCATTTCTTCAGGTTTAATTCCCCATACACCAGCAACATATTTTACGTGTTCAGGGTCAGTTATTTTTCTGTATCCAGGAAGTGCATCTGCTTTTTGACCATGTTCACGACCACCTTGTCCATTTCCTTGACCAGTTACTGTTGAAACACCAGAAGCAAATTTTCCAATTTGACCACGAAGTAACGCCATTGAAGTATAAATAGATACATTATCTACACCTTTTGTTTGTTGT
Source organism: Anaerobacillus sp. (assembly GCA_036676095.1). GTDB lineage: Bacteria > Bacillota > Bacilli > Bacillales > Anaerobacillaceae > Anaerobacillus. The sequence goes on from JAKFDP010000009.1 coordinate 401,091, forward strand.
TCAATTCCACGACAGAACATTACAACAGAACGTGGAGATTTCCCGTAAATACTTGCTGCCTTTTCAATTTTTTCAACAGATACTCCTGTAATTTTTGATGTATATTCTGGAGTAAATATTTTCACATTTTCTTTTAATTCTTCGTAATTATTACAACGTTCCTGAACATAAGCTTCATCTACATAGCCATCACGAATTAGAATGTGAAGCATCCCATTTGCTAAAGCAGAGTCTGTTCCTGATTTTAAATCTAAGTGAACATCAGCCAAACGAGCGATTGCAGTTTCACGAGGGTCAGCAACAATCATTTTTGCCCCTTTGTCTCTTGCTTTCCATAACCATTGAATTGAAGTAGGATGACATTCATTTGCATTCCAACCTGAAATAAAGAAACAGTCAGTATGTTCTAACTCTGTCCACGGTAAAGTCGAGCCACGGTCAGTTCCAAGCGTTTTCATAAAACCACCTGCAGCTGAACTCATACAGAAACGACCATTATAGTCAACAAAGCGTGTACCTAAAGCAACACGGGCATATTTTCCTACTAAATAACATTTTTCATTTGTCATTGATACTCCACCGTAAACAGATAGTGCATCTATTCCATGTTTCTTTTGAATTTCTTTAAAGTTTTTCTCAATTAAATCTAGTGCTTCATTCCAAGTTGCTTTCACAAATTGACCGTTTTTCTTAATTAATGGAGTAGTAATACGATCTTCATGATCAACTGTTTGATAAGCAGTTACTCCTTTTGGACACATTTTACCTCTCGTTAATGGCCAATCGTAACGAGGTTCTACCCCAACAACTTTCCCTGTTTTTTCATTTAAACGTATATGCATCCCACATTGCATACCACAATAACAGCAATGGGTTGTGATTAGCTTTTCACCTTCATGATGGAGATTTTTTACGCCTTCTTTAGCTAAATACTGTGACATTATTTATCCTCCTCTAAAGACTTGTTATAAAATTCATCTGATCTTTTTCTACCAAAACCAGGAATATGAATGCCGTTGTTTGTTTGGATTGGCCCATATGGGTTTTCTTTTACTGAACCGAGATTCAACTGAGCCATAACACGAATTCTGCGGCGACAGCTTGTACAATAATCTGCTAAATACGTACCGTCAGCAAGCTTTAAATCAAACTGTTGCGCTTGTAATATCGATTTCACATCTGAAATTTGATCGTCACTACTATAATTTGTTCCACACTTTTTACAGGCTCTCGTATCAACCATAAATTGCTCCTGATAATTCATCGGCACAGCCGTTGCCAGTGGACGAATTGGTAAGTGGAATAGTTTTCCGAAAGGAAAATAGATTAAAAACAAAACAACAGAAACTTGATGAACTAATGTAAGATATGGATGAATAAATCCACCTAAAAACTTATACGAAATAGTTAAAAATAAGCCAGTTACCGTTACCACTAATAGTATATAGAGAGGCAATAAATCAAATTCCGCTCTTTCGGTAACAGCTAAATCATGATTACGAATTCTTCTGACGATTGCCATGATTACACCAACTAGAACCATTAATGCAGTAATATTTAGGCCATTATAAACCATTTCCGCAAATATACCATGAGCTTTCATTTCCATCACTGGAAGATTAAATGCCTTCATTTGATAAGTTTCTGCATTAATTAATTTAAAGTGCATCCACCCAAAAGTTAATCCAAATGTAATCCCAAACGATCCAAGACAGCCCCAAGCGATTAACCAGTGCTGTATGCCACGGTATAAACCACGTTTAAAAATAAATTTTTGTAAAAAAATGTTTTCAATAAGCGTTTTGATGATAGCCTTTATATTTCTTGTTGAACGTTTGCTATTAAAGAAATTCTGAATACTACGTTTTACCATCTGATTAGTAGCTGGACGCAGTAACCAAGATGATATTCTTACTACCAAACCGATAAAAAAGATAAATGATGCAACCATGTATCCAAGCAGCATTAAATCAACTTTTTTGAAATGAGCAGTCCCAATCCACATCGTTACAAACAAAATAGCAACGACGAAAAAAGCATACATGCTTGTCTTTGAGTAAAAAGATCGTTCAAGATTTTTTATACTCAGCTTAGTCGCATTTGAACTTTGAAGATTGCTTGTCGAATAATTTCTTTGAAGATTGTTCATCTGTTTATCACTCCTTTAGAAGTACTTGCACACTGAACAACTATAGGCCTATTAGCTGTAAAACGTGCGTAATATTTCTTTATTTCATTGTAGAAAAGTACGGTATCTCCCACTGTGCAATTTCTCACACAGGTCCTGTGTAATTTCTCACATCAAAATTCAACTTTTAATTTCTATACTAAAAAAACAACACTAATTCGTTGATATTTCAACATTCTTATTTAGAATTGTGATTTTCTCGTTCACAAAACGGTCACATTTTCGTCAAAATATCTAAAAAATTTGTCGAAAATAGAAAGCGCAGAGCGCTCGGAGCTAGACAGGATTCAAAGGTCAAAATATTTTATACTTTCTTAACATAAAAAAATAAACTTGGCTTTATGCCAAGTTTATTTTTTTATGTCTAGCTTCGAGCGCTTTTCTCATAACTTTTAGGTATATAGGCACAATATGGATCACTTTCTAAATAATCACCAGTTAAAGCATACGCTCTGGCACGTGATCCGCCACAAATTTCTTTAAATTCACATACCCCGCATTTACCCTTAAGCAATGTCTTATTTCTTAATTGTTTTAAAATTGGACTGTTTCGATAAATTTCTGGAAGAGACTTTTCGCGAACATTGCCACATTTAACCGGCAAAAAACCACTAGGATATACTTCACCAATATGACTAATAAAAATAAAGCCATCTCCATCGTTTACCCCTTTGGGTGCTCGTCCGAGCGTGTCGAGTCGTTTGTTGCCTGGGAGGTTGTCCAATTTTAATTGTTTCTTTTCTTGAATTGCGACACGACGATAATGTGGAGCCTCAGTCGCTTTTACTCCATAAGGCATTTCTAATTGCATTTTATACAACCATTTCATAACTTGTTCATGTTCCTCGGCAGAAATCATATCTTTCTCCATCCCTCTACCCGTAGGAATTAGGAAAAATACACTCCAAAGAACAGCATTCATCCCTTTTACTTTTTCAGCCATTGCTGGAAGGTCGTCAATGTTATACTTTGAAACAGTCGTATTTATTTGAATTGGAATATTTAATTCCTTTAAATAATCGATTCCCTTCATTGTTAAGTCGTAAGAACCTTTCGTACCACGAAAATGATCATGGATCTCAGCAGTCGAACCATCTAAACTAAACGCCCATCTTGATAAACCTACTTCTTTTGCTTTATCAATCGCTTTCTTCGTAACTTTCGGCGTTGCACTTGGCGTCATCGAAACAGGTAATTTCTTTTCTTCTATTGCATACCTTGCCAATTCATAAAGGTCAGGCCTCATTAAAGGGTCTCCACCTGTAAATACGAATAATGGATTATCCATAGTTGCAATTTCATCTATTAATTTCTTACCTTCTTCAAAAGTAAGCTGTCTTGGATCAGCTTGATATTGGGCCTCTGCCCGACAATGTAAACATTTCAAAGCACAGGCTCTAGTTACTTCCCAGATTACAATGAACGGATTTTCATCATAATTTATTTGTTTGCTTGATAAGTTAGCAAAATCCATGTTATCCCTCCGTTCTTACTAAATGTGTATTGCCATAGTTTAATCATAATTGAGGATAACTATTGCTACAGTGAGATAAGTCACAAGCATTTTTACTTTCTTTCTGATCTACCATTAAGTGAAAAAATTTAATCCAAGTTTCATTAACTAGATCTTCAATTTGTTCTTTCGTAGCATTATCAATATGAATACCGCCTAATATAACTGTTTTTTGTTGAAAAGTATGACACCAAACTTTAGCTAGTTCGATAAATAAATCTTCTTCTTTATGATGAAGAAAGCCATAGCTTACAATTTTCACTTCATTTTCCTCATATGTAGCAATCACTACAGCTCCGATATGTGGTGCTGTACCTCCTGACACTACGATTAGATTGTCAGTGCCTACACGGTTCAACTCACAACTGATCACTATTTGCTCCCCCCATATCAGTAATTTTAATTTATCTTATCAAATTCATTCCCTAAATAATGTGAAGCAAGTCACAGCAACATTTTCCTAATTAATTACAACTAACCAGCCAGCCCCAATATCAATATTCACTTTTATATTGTGAGAAACCTCACACTGAAAAAGTCAGATTTTGTGATATTGTAACTATATGGTATTCATTGAAAGTTCTTTTTTACGTCTTACCTATTCATTGCTTTGTTAGCATTATCTTTTCAAAAAGTGAGTATTTTCATAGAGAGGAGCTGCGAAATGTCTAATACCAGTTTCATTGATAATATCCCTATTTTTTCTGTTTTACCATCAAGTCAAAAGCAGCAGCTTTCAGAAATTATTAAGATGAAAAAAATGACCAAAGGTGAAGTACTTTTTCATGAATTCGATGCCGCTGAAGGAATTTTTTTTGTAAATGAAGGGAAAGTGCGTATCAGCAAAAGTACACCTGATGGGAAAGAAATCGCCTTAAGTATTCGCCAGGCAGGAGAAATGTTTGCTGAAGTTGCCTTGTTTTGTAAATCGGGAAGTACATATCCAGCCACAGCAATTTGTATCGAAAGTGGTTATGTCTCTCATATCAAAAACGATGAACTCCAAGCATTTTTATATCATCAACCTCAATTAGCGATTTCCATGTTTCGCTGTTTATCAGAAAGACTCCGCATTTCACAGACAACATTAAGGGATGTTGCCCTTTATGGAAAATTAGGCGCATTAGCTGCAACTCTAGTCCGCTTAGCTGAAGAATATGGGATTGAAGATCAAAATGGGATTACCATTAAATTAAAGCTTACCCATGAAGATTTAGGCAGTTTTTTTGGAGCAACAAGGGAAAGTGTTACACGTCTTTTAAACCAATTAAAACAACAAAAAATTATCACCAAAAAACAAGGATATTTATTGATTCATAATCTCGAATTATTAAAAGAATATATAAACTAGAAAAGCGCAGAGCGCCTGCTTAGCGGCGACAAGCAAATGTTCTGGCAGGAAAAAGTGCGGTTTTTCACTTTTTATACTATCTAAATTAATAACAGTTCGGTTGATAGTATAAGAAAAACTAAGGCTTTCGCTATTTGCTAGCGAAAAGCCTAGTTTTTCTAATCTGACAGGTTATTTGACCTCGAGGCGCTGGCGCTCGGAGCTAGACAGCATTCATAGTTCAAAAACGGTATACTTTCTTATCTTTGAAAAAAAAAAACTATCAAAAGTTTTTTGATAGTTTGCGACTTTATGTTCAATAGTTTTTGGGGGGGCATATGAACATAATGAATTATTTCATGCATTTACAGTAATTAACGTTGTTATTTGGCAATATGTTTGTTATACCAAATTTTCTCTCTACTTATTTGCTTTGTTATATTGGTTACTTTTAGCATACTTGTTTCAAGGACGGTCAACTGTGAAAAATGTCACAGTTGACCGGTGGCTTTTGTGACATCTTTGTGAAAAAACTGGGAATAAAAGGAGGCTGACAGTGTTGTTCAGCCTCCTTTATGATATAAATGGTTAATTGTCCATTAAAGCTACTAAAATTGCTTTTTGAGCATGCAGACGATTTTCTGCTTGGTCGAATATATAAGAATTAGCGCCGTCAATTACATCAGTCGTAACTTCTTCTCCGCGATGGGCTGGTAAACAGTGCAAGAATATATAATCAGGTTTTGCATGAGCAACCAGTTCTTGATTTACTTGAAAAGCTTGAAAATCCGCTAACCTTTTGGCCGTTTCCTCTTCAAACCCCATACTCGTCCAAACATCAGTGTAAATTACATCTGCATCCTTAACAGCTGCAATTGGATCATTTGTTAATTGAAAGCTGGCATTTGTCTCTGCACAAATTTTCTCAATTTCTTTTACAATCCAATCTTTCGGTTCATATCCTTTCGGTGTTGCAATCACCACATCCATGCCAACTTTGGCAGATGCTATTAATAATGAATGAGCAACATTATTTCCATCACCAACGTAAACTGTTTTCACACCTTCAAATCTGCCTTTCGCTTCAAAAATGGTCATAATATCAGCCATTGCTTGACAAGGGTGAAAATCATCCGTTAACGCATTAATTACAGGAATGGTCGAATACTTTGCTAACTCTTCGACTATTTCGTGACCATGAGTACGAATCATAATTCCATCAACATATCTAGATAATACTTGAGCCGTATCAGATATTGGCTCTCCTCTTCCTAACTGCGAATCCTTGGAGCTTAAAAATAAAGCAGAGCCCCCTAATTGTGTCATACCCACTTCAAAAGAAACTCTCGTTCTAGTTGAAGATTTTTCGAAGATCATCGCTAGTGTCTTACCAGATAAAAAAGGATGTGGAATACCTTCTTTTTGGTATTTTTTTAATTGTAAGGCAAATTCTAATAATTCTTTAATTTCCGCTGGAGAATAATCAAGTATTGTTAGAAAATGCTTTCCCTTATATTTTTCTAAATTTATCCCTAAATCTAATTTACTCAAAATCGTCAAGAGCGACACATCCTTTTATCTCTTCTTTTAACTTAATTTTACTGGGCTACATTTTAAGTTCTCATATTTTAGTAACCAATGATCAATTGCATTTACTGTGTAATTTTCATTGCTTAAACTACGAACCATAAAGCCGAATGTTGAAAGCTCTGTAACTACCGGCAAGCGATTTTTCAAAGCTTCTTTTCGTCTTTGTTTGGATGTTGCGTCAGTCATTTCAATACTTAAATAACATACACTGTTGTCCTGATTAAGCCATTCTTCAAACGATATTTTCTTTTCATCAACTATTTCATATTGCAGTTTTGTAAGCAATTCTTTTAGGGCAATAAATTCAGGATCGTCACACTGGGCAATTTCACAAAAAATCGTACCCTTTTTCTTAAATAGCAATGGAATATCACGTTCACCCCAAACAAACGCTTTACGAAAGGCTTCTTCAAGCTTGTCACTTATGGAAATTAATTCTCCAGTTGATTTCATTTCTGCTTCTAACTTTGGATCTAAATCTGGAAGTTTTGAATATGAAAAAACTGGAGCTTTTACCGTATAATACGGTGGCTCTACTTGATAACCTAATGTTTGATGATGGTCTGCTAGTTTCTCATTCAATAATAACTTAACAGTAAGAGCAATCATATTCATTCCTGTTACTTTACTTAGAATTGGAACAGTACGAGACGCTCTTGGGTTGACTTCTAATACATATACGTTATCTTTGTAAATGACAAATTGAATATTAAAAACGCCTTTAAACTCCATTCCTTGGGCAATCCGCTTTGTATACTCAATAATGGTTTCTTTATGGATTTGAGCAACATTAATTGGTGGAATTACTGATAGGCTATCTCCTGAATGAACTCCTGCTCGTTCGATGTGTTGAAACATTCCTGGAACAACAACGTCACTCCCATCAGTTAGAGCATCTACTTCGACTTCCATTCCAGGGTAAAATGCATCTAACAAGATAGGAAAACCAATTGAAATGATCTGATCATTAATATATTCTACCATTTCTTCACGACAATGGAAAACCATCATTCCTTGACCACCAATTACATAAGACGGTCGAATTAAGACTGGATACCCAATTTCATCTGCTTTCATTATCAAATCAACTTCATCAACGGCTGTTACTCCCGGAATATGGGGAACATTTACGGCTTTCATAAATTGATAAAAACGATCACGATCTTCTAACTTATCAATTGTATCATGATTTGTCCCTAATAAAGGTACCCCGGCTTCCTCGAGATTTTTAACTAATGAAATCGCTGTTTGACCACCAAGCTGAACAATGACACCATCGGCTTTTTCTAGTTCAATAATGTTTAATACATCTTCGGTTGTTAATGGTTCGAAATATAGACGATCAGCAATTTCATAATCCGTACTTACTGTTTCAGGGTTATTGTTAATTAAAATAGCTTCATAGTTTTCTTGTTTTAATGCTAATACTCCATGAACGGAGCAGTAGTCAAATTCGATCCCTTGCCCAATCCGAATTGGACCTGAGCCAATAATAATCACTTTCTTCTTCGACGTAGTAGGATCTACATCCATTTCACCAGACCAACTCGAATAGTAGTAAGCAGTTTTGGCAATAAACTCTCCAGCACAAGTATCAACCATTTTATAGGCTGGATGTATATTAAATTCTTGACGCTTCTGGCGAAGTTCAGCTAAGGTTACGTTCCAAACAGCTGCTAACCACTCATCAGAAAACCCATCAATCTTTAATTGTAAAAGTTGATCCTTTGTTACCGTTGAAAACGAGAGCTGTTTTGCCACTTGCTCTTGCGCAACTAAATATTTCCAGCTATTTAAATAAAAATAATTAATTTTTGTAGCTAAATGAATTTCCTCTGTTGTAACATCCCGGCGTAACATTTCTAAAATGGCAAAAAAGCGTAAATCATCTGCTTCGGTTACACTTTTCCATAATTGCTCAAGTGACAATTTTTTCACTGTTGCTAATTCTAAACCGGAAATGCCTTTAATGTCTAATGAACGAATTGCTTTTTGAAAAGCTGATTCTAAATTTCGTTCAATCGCCATAACTTCCCCGGTAGCTTTCATTTGCGTTCCTAGTCTACGATTTGCATGAGGAAATTTGTCAAATGGCCATCTTGGGAATTTAACAACACAATAGTCTAAGGCCGGCTCAAAGCTAGCATACGTATGACCAGTAACTGGATTTAAGAGTTCATGCAAATGATAGCCTAAACTTAATTTTGCCGCAATTCGAGCGATTGGATAGCCCGTTGCCTTGGAAGCTAAAGCACTAGATCGACTTACACGAGGGTTTACTTCAATTAAGTAATATTGTTTGCTATAAGGATCTAGCGCAAATTGAATGTTGCATCCGCCAACAATTCCTAGTGCGCGAATAATTTTCACCGATACAGAGCGAAGCATTTGGTATTCAACATCAGTTAATGTTTGTGATGGTGCTACGACAATCGAATCTCCTGTATGGATCCCAACTGGATCGATATTTTCCATGTTACACACAGTGATACACGTATCATTGGCATCTCTCATTACCTCATATTCAATTTCTTTAAACCCAGCGATACTTTTTTCAATTAAACATTGATGAATAGGGCTTAAATCAAGACCACCTTTGACAACTTTTTTAAGGGCTGCTTCATCGTCAACAATCCCACCTCCAGCTCCACCTAACGTATAAGCCGGACGAACGATGATCGGATAGCCAACAACATTTGCAAATTCAAGTGCCGCTTCAACTGTTTCGACAATTTCACTATCTGGAACTGGCTCTCCTAATTGATGCATGAGGGTTCGAAACTCTTCCCGATCTTCCCCTTTCATGATCGATTCAATTGGAGTTCCTAAAAGGGGAACATCGTATTTTTCTAAAATCCCTTCTTTATGAAGCGACAATGCTAAATTCAAACCTGTTTGCCCACCTAAAGTAGCGAGGATCCCATCTGGCTGTTCTTTTTGAATAATCTTTTCAACACTTTCTACCGTCAATGGTTCAAAATAAACGACATCAGCACACGCCTTATCCGTCATTACAGTAGCAGGATTATTATTAATGAGGACCACTTGACAGCCTTCTTCTTTTAATGCAAGGCAGGCTTGCGTTCCGGCATAATCAAATTCAGCTGCTTGCCCGATTACAATCGGACCAGAGCCAATGACTAATATTTTCTTAATGTCTTGACATTTAGGCATACACTTTTTCTCTCCTCTTACTACTCATGTCCGTTAGAAAATGTAAAAATATCTCTTCTGAATCAGCTGGTCCTGGATGGGCTTCAGGATGAAATTGCACAGATGTAATTGGAAAATGATTGTGAGACATTCCTTCAATTGATTTATCGTTAATATTAATATAACGAGGAATAAAACCTGTTTCTGTTAAACTTTCATCAGTCACAAAATAGCTATGATTTTGCGAAGTAATATAGACTTTCTTTGTTTGTAAATCTTGGACAGGCTGATTGGCACCACGGTGGCCGAAACGTAATTTTTGGGTATCACCACCAAATGCTAGAGCTAACAACTGATGTCCTAAACAAATTCCCATTGTTGGATAAGTGGTTGCCAAGTTTTTTAGACGTTCGGCTAAATGAAGTAGTTGTTTTGGGTTGCCTGGTCCGTTTGACAATAAAATTCCATCTGGTCTAAGATTATGAATAATTGTTTCTTCTGTATTAAATGGAACGACCGTCACCTTACAGCCTAATTTGATTAAAGATGTTAATATTGATTTTTTATAGCCAAAATCAAGCATCACAACGTGATAATCACCTTCACCATACGTTTCAATTACCGTTGTTGAGACCTCTTCGACAAGGTTTCGCGTTCCAATTACTTGTTTCGTACTAAAGTCAACTGTTTCTAAGTTTGTTGTAATAATCGCACCCATATCTCCTAATTCTCTAATGCGTTTTACAACAGCTCTCGTATCAACACCAACGAGAATTGGAATCGCATGTTTTTCGGCATACGCTTGCACTGATTCTAACGATTCATAATGATATCCTTGACTTCGACATCCTTGCATGATTAAAGCAGAGGCTTGCGGTACTTTGCTTTCTTGATCTGCTCCATTTATTCCGTAGTTCCCAATTAATGGATAAGTGAAGACAACTAACTGACCTTTGAAGGACGGATCAGTCATAACTTCCTCGTATCCCGTCATTCCAGTAAAGAAAACGACCTCTCCGTATACTTCCTCGCCATTGCCTAATAATTGACCTTCAAACACTTCCCCTGTTGATAAAACTAAATAACCCTTCACTATCCTTCCCCCTCTCGTTTCAACCCACGAATAATCATTATGCTATATGCATTTTTATTCAAAAGGAACTAAAAAAATAATCATTATTTAACGGACACTTTATTTAATTCGCAAGCAATTAACTTAATTGCCTGATCTAGCTCTGAAATGGAAACTGTTAAAGGTGGCAATAAACGTAACACGTTAGGCCCAGCATTTAATACTAACAACCCTTGTTCTCTTAATGATGTAATGAACGTGCTGACGTCTTGATTACATTCAATCCCTACCATTAGCCCTTTGCCGCGAACTTCATTCACAAAAGCTGAATCTTGAAGTTTCTCTTTCAAATTTGCAACGAAGTAATTTCCTTTATTAGTAACTTCTGTCATGAAACTTTCTGTGAAAATTGTTTCAAGAGTCGCCGTTGCTGCAGCCATTGCTAGTGGATTCCCACCAAATGTTGAACCGTGACTCCCGGGTCCAAATGCCTCAATTAAATGCTTTTTACCGATTAGTCCACCTACTGGAAATCCATTCCCTAATCCTTTGGCAACCGTAATTATATCTGGTGATAGATGATAATGTTGATAACCAAATGCTCTTCCAGTTCGACCAATACCTGTTTGGACTTCATCAACAACGATTAAGAAATTAAAAGTTGCTTTCAACTCATTTATTGTCTCTATAAATTCATTTGTTGCTTCATGAACGCCACCTTCACCTTGAATAACTTCAAGAAAGATTGCTGCTACCTCTTCATCTACCGCTTGCTTTAAAGCATCACAATCATTGTACGGAACATATGTAAAGCCTTCTAATAATGGCGCAAACCCATGATGAATTTTTGCTTGGCCAGTAGCAGAAAGGCTTCCCATTGTCCGTCCATGAAATGATTGATAAAATGTAATAATTTTCGTTTTACCAGTTGCTTTTCTAACAAGTTTTATTGCAGCTTCATTTGCTTCTGTACCGCTGTTACAAAAAAAGGCAGCATCGCCGCTTGAATGAGAAACTAACAACTCAGCGCAAGTTTCCTGACCTTCAATTTGAAAAAGATTTGAAACGTGAAGCACTTTGTCTAGTTGATTCTTAATTGCCATATTTACCCCAGGATGACAATGCCCTAAATTACAGACTGCAATCCCTGCGATAAAATCCAAATATTGCTTTCCTTCTGTATCAATAATTGTTGTACCATTGGCTTCTTTTACTTTAATTGGCCATTTATTATATGTAGGAAATAAATAACTCATAAATTCACCCACCTTTTTAATTTGGAATCATTAGAAATGCGCAGAGCGCCCAGAGCTAGACAGCATTCGAAGTTCAAAAACGTATACTTTCTTATTTTTTTTAAGAAAATTTGGCTTTCGCCAAAGAGATTCTTCGCAGGCGAATGGTGCTTGCTTAGAATCTCTTATGCTTTAGGGAAATTCCTTCTGACGGATGCCTGTTTTACTTATACTTAATACTAATTCTTAATTAACTCTTTTGATTTCACGATTTTCGTTCCGATTAGCTGTCCGTCAGTTATTAGATTGCTGCCTTTGCCATTCATGATGTAAACTTCTTCAATTTCACCTTGAAGGCATTTGATCGCTGCATTTACTTTTGGAATCATGCCACCGTAAATCGTACCATCGTTGATCATTTCGTCTATTTCCAAAACAGTTACAACTGGTTGTAACTCGTTATTTTTCAAGATTCCAGGTACGTCTGTAACAAAAATCATCTTCTTAGCATTCATACTTTCAGCAACTGCTCCAGCAGCAGTATCGGCATTAATATTATAGTGATTGCCCTGAAGATCGATGCCAATAGGCGCAATGACTGGTACAACGTCTAACGATAATAATTGTTTTAGAAAATCGCCATTGACTTTTGTCACTTGCCCGACAAATCCTAATTGAGTTTCATTAATTGGAGCTGCTTCTAATAACGCTGCATCACAGCCTGAAATCCCAATACTTGAAATACCAGCTATTTGTAGTTTTGTAACGATTGATTTATTAACCTTTCCTGTTAACACCATTTCCGCTACTTCTAAAACTTCAGTTGTTGTCTTACGAAGACCATTTACAAACTCACTTTTCACTTGTAATTTATCTAATAACTGATTAATTTCAGGTCCGCCACCATGAACGATGATTGGCGTTAAATTCATTTCCTTTAAAAGCTTCATACTAGAAAAAAACTCGGTTGAAAGCTCCTTTAACGTACTTCCACCACATTTAACAACAATCACATCATTCATCGTTTTTGCTCCCCTCTAGTTACGTTCTGTAACCAGCATTAATTCTGACATAGTCATATGTTAAATCACAGCCCCAGGCTTTCCCAAAGCCATCACCTAAATGTAAATCGACATAAATCATAATATTTTCGGTACCTAAATATTGAGTTGCTTCTTCTTCAGAAAATGGAATTGGCATTCCATCTTTTAATGTTTGAATATTTCCGATCGAAATATCAATTGTATCTGGATCAATTGTTGCCCCACTATAACCTGTTGCGCAAATAATTCTTCCCCAGTTTGCATCTGTTCCGTATATTGCTGACTTAACTAAGTCAGAACCAACAATCGTTTTTGCCACTATTCCGGCTTCTTCGTCATTGACTGCACCTTTTACTTGCACTTCAATTAGTTTTGTTGCTCCCTCACCGTCACGGGCAATTTTTTTCGCGAGCTCCTCACAAGTCAATTTTAAGCCTAAGACAAATTTATCCCATTCTGGATGAACATCTGTTAACGGTTCATTTTCTGCTAAACCGCTAGCCATGATGACTACTGTATCATTTGTTGAAGTATCGCCATCAACAGTAATTCGATTAAATGTTAAATCAATGACTTGACTTAATGCTTTTTGAAGCCATTCCGGTTCAATATTTGCATCAGTAGTTAAAAATGCTAGCATGGTTGCCATATTCGGATGAATCATTCCTGAGCCTTTTGCTGCTCCTCCGAATGTAACTGTTTTCCCATTAATAGTTGTTTGAAAACAAGCTCTTTTATTAATTGTATCCGTAGTTAAAATTGCTTCATTAAAACGCTCAGCAGCATCAAACTTTACTTGCGTCATTGCTTTAATTTTCTTAATTCCATTGACAATTTTATCAAGTTGTAAAAATTCTCCAATAACACCAGTAGATGCTACAGCTACATGATGCTCAGGTACATCAAAAACTTCAGCAGTTGCTTTTCTCATCGCATAAGCATCTTCAATTCCTTTTTTTCCTGTACATGCATTCGCATTCCCACTATTTACAATGATCGTACGCAGTTTTCCTTCCTGAGAAATACTATCTTTCGTCACTTTTATCGGAGCTGCTTGCACTTTATTTAATGTATATACCGCAGCACTACTTGCTGGAACTTCGCAAAAAATGACTCCTAAATCTAGACGGTAACGCTTCACACCAGTATGAATGCCTGCCGCACAAAATCCTTTTGGAGTAATAATACTACCTGCTTCTACAGAAGCAACTGCTAAATTTTTCATTTCTATATCCAACTCTTTTCACCTCATTATTCATTAGCTTAAGGAAAGATCGGTAATCCTAGTAGACCAGTTCCTTCATCAATTCCTAGCATAACATTTAAATTTTGGACTGCCTGACCAGCAGCACCTTTCATTAGATTATCGATTACTGAAACAATGGTAATCCATCCCGTACGCTCATCATAAGTAATTCCAATGTCACAATAATTTGATCCATATACTTCTTTAGTAGCTGGAAACTCGCCTACTTTGCGAACACGGACAAAGCGATCATTTTCATATTGCTGCTCATATACTTCCCGAAGTTCTTGTTCTGTAATTTTATTTAAAGGCTTACAGTAAATTGTAGCCATAATTCCTCTTGTCATTGGAACTAAATGAGTATTGAATTTAATTGGTCCAATCTGCTTGTTAGCGGTTTTTAACATTTGCTCAATTTCCGGAATATGTTGGTGCTCATTCACTTTATAAATTTTAAAGTTCTCATTCACTTCGCAATAACTAGTGCCAACACTAGCTTTCCGTCCTGCACCTGAAACACCTGATTTTGCATCAATAATAATCGAATCGTGATCGATGGCAATATTTTTTAATAAAGGAAATAATCCTAAAGTTGTGGCAGTAGGATAACAACCAGGGTTTGCAATTAAACTAGCATCCTTTACTTGTTCCCGATTTAATTCTGTTAAGCCGTATACAGCCTTTGCTAATACTTCTGTTGGTGCAGGCGTTTTATGATACCACTTTTCATAGACAGCTGCCTCTAAGCGTAAATCACCTGATAAATCAATTACCTTTGCCCCAAGTTCAACAAATCCCGGTGTTAATTTACTAGATATCCCTGAAGGAGTAGCCATAAAAACAATATCGACATCTTTCGTTATTTTCTCTATATCAATTGTTTGTAATTCTTGATTAGCTATCTTTTGCAAATGTGGATAACTCTCACTAATATCTATGCCAGCTTGTGATGAAGAGTATACCGCATACTCGTTAACTACCTGATGCTGATGAAGAATTCGGATTAATTCTGCTCCTCCGTACCCAGTCGCACCTATAATCGCTGCTTTCATAAATTTCCCCTCAATTTCTGTTGTTAAATGATTTAACGAATTAATATTGTTTTTTATTATAAATTTGAATAAAAATAAAATCAACTGTATTTTTATTTTTTTTAGTAAAAGCCTTAGTTTTTCTTATACTGCTATCTAAAAATATTTTTACTTATTAAGTAGTACAAAGAATTCATGCTTTCTTCATTATACAATATTTTTTTCGTGAAAATCATTCCATTTTTTATTTTTATACAATTTGATTTATAAATATTGCATTTTTGAATAGATTGTATTTTTTCAAAAATGTGAATACTAGGATGGGAAATGATCGAAAAACTTTAATTGTGGTCTGTCCTACTTTATTTATTTCTAAATGAACCCCACTTTTTTTAAAAAAAGTGGGGTTTCCTAACAATCTGCTTTGCTTATCCTCCACTAACAGGAGGAATCAAGGCAACAACATCATTTGCTTTAATTACGTTTGTGTCTTCTACATATTCTTCGTTTACGGCGATCATTGCTCTATCAACAGGTAAAGTTGGATATTGTTCTTTTAAGAATTGTTTTAGTTCAACAATAGTTAGTTCGCCTTTTTCAATTGTCAGTTCTCGAGAGCCAACTATTTCTTCTAATTCTGCAAAAAATAATAGTTTAATCATGATAAATGCTCCTCTTCTGGCTTTCCTGTTGGATAGGCAGTTTTTTCGAGTTGATCACCAATCCATTTTTCTCCATCTTCCCAATGCTCTTTCTTCCAAATTGGAACAATTTCTTTAATTCTTTCAATTGCATAGCGGCTAGCATCGTAAGAGTCTGCTCGATGAGGTGTGGAAACAGCGATAACAACAGCAATATCGGTAATATCAAGCCGACCAATGCGGTGAGTAATAGCAACTAACGCCTCAGGCCAGCGTTGTTGAATTTCACTACCAATTTGGGCTAACTTCTTTTCCGCCATACTTTCATAAGCATCATATTTCAAGTAAATCGTTTTCTTTCCTTTTGTTAATTCGCGGACGGTCCCAATAAATGTATTTATCGCACCAGCATTCGGATGAACAACTTTATTGACAACGTCTTGGATGGAGATTTCTTCATTTGTGATTAAAAACAGTTTGTTTTCCAACTGTCTCATCCCTTCATTTTTTGTATTAGAACATCAAGATAGCTTCCTTCATCGTTCAAATGAAAATATGTAATATCTTGATTTTTCAATTCTGAAGGTAAGTCAAACCAACTAATGACACAAAAAATATTTTCTAGCTTTGCAAGTAATTTCAAATCTTCCTCATGTTTTATCATGACTATTTTAGGATACGAGGAAGCCTTAAAGCCTTCAATAATAATTACATCAAACGAGGTGATGTTTTGATACAAAGTGAGCAATTCATTTAGCTCCCAAGCATGATCTTGACAAACTTGTAACTGCAACATTCCTTTACTAACTGCAGTAGAAGCATACGCTCCAGCTTGTCGATGTTTCCAAGAATCTTTGCCTTCATCTAAAATAGTAAGTTCCCCACCATGACCATGATGCTTAATCGTTCCTACACGAAGACCATTGGTTGAAGCTAGCGAAACAAGCTTTGCAACTAATGTTGTTTTTCCACTATTACTAAAGCCCGCTACTTGAATAATTTTTTTGGTCATCTTGTTTTGCTCCCTTATTTTTTTATGATTTCCGCACTTCCCTCTCCGTTTAATAAAAGAATGTCAACGACGTCCCCTTTTGTAAAGCCTCGTGTTCCTCCAGGTAAAACTACTAAGGCATTTGAATTAGCAAGTGATGAAACGACAGCTGATTTATCTAAACCAACTGGGTTTACATAAATTTTTCCTTCTTCAATTGTCATTTCACTTCTGATAAAACGAACAAATGGATTAGCTTTTGGAAAATCAGCTTTTAAAATGGCTTGCACCTTTTGTAAATGTGGTTTTTTGGAACCTAAATAATGTTGAATCCATGGACGAACTAACAATTCAAAACCAACAAAGCAAGCAGATGGGTTTCCTGATAAACCAAATAAAAGTTTTCCTTGGTATTCAGCAACTGTTGTAACACTGCCAGGTCTCATCCCGATTTTATTAAATAAAACATTTGCGCCTAATTTTTCATAAATAGCTGGTAAATAATCGAAATCGCCAACTGAAACTCCACCTGTTGTAATTAAGATATCCACCTCATGAAGGGTACTTACTACCGCATCATAGCAACGGTCAAAATCATCAACCAATTTACCATAATACTTTGGAATGGCTCCAACTTTTTTAATTTGTGAGGTGATCATATACGAATTACTATTACGTATTTTCCCTGGTTCTAGTGGTTCATCAACTTCTAGCAGTTCTGTCCCAGTCGCATAAATACCAACAACAGGTTTTTTGACAACAGGAACTTTACTATACCCAAACGTAGCTAAAATTGCTTTAATACCTGGATTAATCTCCCTTCCAGCTTCTACTAAAGTTTCGCCCATTCGTGTTTCTTCTGCTTGAAATGAAACATTATCACCTGGCTTAAAGGAACGGTTAATAACAACATACTCTTTGCCATCTCGCTTTACTTCCTTTGTTAATTCGAACATGACGATCACATCAGTTCCTTCTGGCAATTTTGCTCCAGTCATAATTCGAATAGCTTGTCCTTTTTGGGGTACGACACTTGCAATTGCTCCGGCGCCAATTGTTTGGATTACTTCTAGTTCAATTGGGTTTGTCCGGGAGGCATTCACCGTATCTTCGGCGCGAACTGCAAATCCATCTAAAGGAGAACGGTCAAATGGAGGAATGTCGTGATCAGCTTTAATGGCTTCTTTTAAAAAACGGTTGTCACTTTCATCAATTGGTATGTATTCTAAATCTCCAACTTTAGTATAGGCTAACACGGCTTCGATCGCTTCATTAATTTTTATTGGTTTTCGATCAATAAACATTACTTGTCACACCTTTCACAATACTTTTTTTATTTTCGCAAATAATCTAAAAAACAGCGCTACAACCTTTTTTAAAGCAACTTTACACTAATCAATACTTATCATAGCAAAAAATAGTTAGGAATGCTTTTTTTATTACTATTCACCATTTGAACAAGTTTAAAATAGCTTAAAATTTAAAATATTCTTGAAATTAATCAATATGTTTATAAAATAAATATATACCCCTTATTTTAAAATATAAATTATATAGCTCCAATTTCACAAAAGAAATGCAGTACATAATATGGAGGTAAACATGCATTATATAAAAATAATCACTCAAGACCAACGTGTTTGTATCGGTGAATTAATGGAATTTGAGGGTGAACTAATGATCGTAAATGTTAATCACCCAGAGAAATTTAATGTTGGCCATACACTTTCTTGTATTTACAATGAATTTACTTTCAATTCAAAAGTATTAAAAACAAAAGAAAATTTTATTTATATTCATGCACCTCTACTCAAAAACAATCTGTCTTGTGAAAGGAGAAAATATCCGCGTGTTGGCGTTACTATAAATGGTTATATCAATAATTGTATCAATGAAACAATTTTTGAATTACCTCCAGATCAACATGTCGGAATTACGAATATTGCAATTGAAGGCTTTGGTTTTGAAGCCGATTATCTACTAAAAAAAAGCTTTCCTTATATCCTCCATGTTGAATTAAATAATAAAATGATTGTTAAACCAAGAATACTTATTACTAACATTACAGAATTAGATACCGGATATCGATTTGGATGTCAAATAAACAAAATAAGTGATGAGGATAACCGAATATTAAGATTTTTTATTTTATCACAACAACTGAACAAATAATTAGGCAAACAATTTGCTAAAAATTTATGTATCTTTAACGGAAAAAAGCTAAATCTAATTTGATTTAGCTTTTTATTCAACTCGCTTTGCTTTTAGTGCATATGTCTATTCGGTTTCTTATCTGGAGTTGCTAATATTTTCTCAACATCTACATTGCCGACCACAAACTGATTTTGTTTCATTTGATGCATCCCTTTAGCTGTTACATGATATAGGATGTAATAAACTCCTGGCTCATTAGCATTCCATGCAATTTCATAAATCCCTTCACCTTTCGCAATTCCAGTAAGCGATTGATATGAATCTGGTTTGCCATGCTGCCAAATTTCAAAAACGACTTCATCCGCATCTGAAACTGGAGTTTCGTTTTGAGTAATCAACGCTTGAATGACGATTTCTTTATTTACTTCAAGTTCTGAAATAGTCTTTAATTTCACTTCAATTTGTTCATGTACATCTTCTGTTTCTTTATGACTACAAGCTACTACAGTCAACAGAAGAATTATCGAAAAAAGTACAAATTTCTTCATTTTCTAATCTCCTAACGGAATCTTTTTTATCACTTAATGATGATGTTTAAGTGAAATTGGTATTCCTATTATATATCCTAAATACTGTCTCGTCACCTTTTATTTATGACTCGAAGCTAGACAGCATTCAAATAACACTATGCAATCCAGCATGATTTGCAAGTTTAGACTTTTTCCCTAACCCTGAGTTAGAATAGATTAAATAGTTCGGCAAATATGGAGGTTTGTATGAAGCAGTATTTAATCGCAATCGACTTAGATGGAACATTGCTAACTGAGCAAAAATCAATTTCAAAACACAATAAACAAGTCATAAAAAAAGCCATCCAAATGGGGCATATTGTTTGCATTGCAACTGGTCGACCATATCGGGCAAGTCAAATGTATTATCAAGAATTGCAGTTAAATACGCCAATGGTCAATTTTAATGGCGCGTTTATTCATCATCCACACAATAAAGAGTTTGGTTTTTATCATACACCATTAGAACTTACTACTGCAAAAACAATTATTGAAACTTGTGAAGCATTTCAAGTAAAAAATATTATGGTTGAAATTATTGATGATTTTTACATACGTTACTATGATGAAGTTCTAATTAAAACATTTACAATGGGTGAATCACCGATAAAATTTGGTAATCTTCATCATATTTTAACTGATCATCCTACATCAATCTTAATTCATCCCCAAGACAATCATGTCGAGCAATTAAGAAAATTATTGAAAACAGCGCATGCTGAAGTGATTAACCAACGTGTTTGGGGTGCGCCATGGAATGTGATCGAAATCGTTAAAGCAGGCTTAAATAAAGCCATCGGTTTAGAAAAAATTGCTCAGTATTATTCAATCCCCAAAGAACGGATTATCGCATTTGGTGATGAAGATAATGATCTAGAGATGATTGAATATGCAGGAATTGGTGTTGCGATGGGAAATGCAATTCCCCAATTAAAAACAATTGCCGATAAAATAACGTTAACAAACGAGCTGGACGGAATTGCTGTATTTTTAGAAGACTATCTAAAAATATGAAAGATGGAAGTAAAACTAAAATCTACATTGTTCAGCGATAATTGCCAGATTAGGACTACGAAGATTAGTTAAACTAATTGTGAACCTTCTATTTTCATTAAGTTAGAACCGTTCAAAAAGGAGAGATTTAGCTATATGAGCAAAAAATCGAAATCTAAACGATTTGTGCAGCAAGGAAAAGATTTTGTCCAACCAGCTAATGAACGTGAACACAATGTAACAACAATGGCTGAAGTAGAAAATAAATTTGGGCGTAAAGGTGGTTGTTAGATGGGAAATCAATTATTTCAACAAGCAAGAACGAGAGTTAAGCAAGCTGAAATAATGGTCAAAAATGCGTCTACACCCGAACAATTAGCAGCTGCCCAACAAGAGATTGCCAAAGCAAAAAATAATCTTTCATCAGCTTTTGCAAACTCAACCATTGCCGAAAAACAACAATTGGCCGAACTACAAGATCAAATTGACCAACTCGAAGAAAATCTCCCAGAATTACTCTAATAATTGGCTAGGGGGCAACCTCTAGCTTTTGTTATTTATAATTTTCATTTATGATCATAAATTCTCGTGTGTGTTTGCCATTCTTCTGCTATTATTGACTTTAGGTTTAAAAATAGGAGGTCTTATCACGTGGAAGTCTTTTTAGTGGAACAAAATGCCGATCAAAGCCTAAGAGAGAAAATTGCTCAATTAATGATGGGACAAATGGAAGCAATCGCTGATGATGATACCTTTTCTCTATTAACGAATGCCATTGAGTTAGCCTTAAAGGAGCATTCGCCTGCAAAAATGTTTGCTGTTGAAGAAAATGAACAAATCATAGCACTGGCATTTTTTAATATCGGGATCAGCTTGGAAAAAGGTGGATATTATATTTGGTTGAATGATCTATTTGTTCACGAAGAATTTCGGCAAAAGGGCATTGCCAAAAAACTATTGTTACATATTCTTTTTTGGGCAGAACAAAACAACTTAAAAGGAATCGAATTAGAAACAGGTATTAACAATCAGGCGACAAAACGATTATACAATTCCTATGGTTTTCATGATATTGTTTCAAAGCGTTATGGAATTGATATTAAATAATTTTATCCAACAAAAAGGCTTCAAAAAATTATGCTGACTCATTGAGAATACAGTCCCATAAGCAATTAGCTCGGACTGTTTATCAATGAGTTAGCCTTTTTTTACGCCATTTTCTTAAGCATAATAATTTCAATTAATTAGTTATTTTTACTTCTTTTCAAACTGTCCTCTTCATACGATATACAAAATAGCTTTTGAACTTTTTAGTGAGGAGTGTTAAGATGGTTCCACATTTTTTTGAGGCCGAGTTTCATGATTTATATGTAGAATTGTCAAAACAATCGCTCCAGCAATTTATAAATAAAATGATGGAATATAAGTGCTCCCTATATTGGCGTTATCATGCCGACATCATCTACCTCATTATCGACACGAATCAATCTATTCACGAAATCCCTTTCAAAAAAACCGGTTCAAAACTTACAATTGATGTAGATTGCTTAAAGGTAAACGAAGAATTAGTAGCTAAAGCGTTGGAATTAGCATTAAAAGAATATCAAGGGAGCGGCTTTATGAAAACATACACCGAAGGTCCTCAATATATTACGTTTTTTAAAGATGGTATGATTCAATCCATTACTGAAATTAATGGAGGTGAGAAGATCGTGATGAATCAATATGGGGCAATTGTCGAGTACCAAGATTTCGACCATAACCTTGATCCAGTGACGATGATTAACATGATTAACATGGAAATTGATTATACACTCATGGAGTTGCACGATTCCATTCAAATCACTGATAATATAGCCATAAAAAATCAGAAGAAAAAGCTCCAAAGTTTATTAAAACGAAAAAAAGAAATTGAACAATTGTTATAGAATTTTATTTTACAGATTAAGGGAGAGAACAATGAATTGAATACTATACAGATTTAAGCAAAAGTTAGCTGTATGCATGGCATTTATAGCTAACTTTTTTGTGTTCTTTTATTTCCTTACATATTTGTATGAAATGAGGCATTTTAGTAAATAACATGAAAAGACGCTTCTGATAAGAGGAGGATGTAACGTGAAGATCAGTTGGATGATGTTTATTATGATTATTTTAGCAAGTTATCGTTTCACACATTTAATTGTATTTGATAAAATTACTGAATTTATTCGCAATTCTTTCTTAGTAACAAAAACAATCAATGATGGAGGACATCAGAAAACAAAGAAACTTCCTGACTCAAAACTTGGTTATTTATTAAATTGCTATTGGTGCACTGGCATTTGGAGTGCCATTATTTTCGGTCTTGGTTATGTTCTTTATCCTAATATTTTTATCCCAGCGATATTTATATTCGCAATTGCTGGTGGACAAACTATTATTGAAACATTTGTTGGAGTTGGTACGAAAGCAATTCAAGCTTTAAACAAGTATGGCGAACGTTCCCATTAATATTTCTTTCACTTAATGTGACGTTTATCACCTCATGAAAGTGAAAACTTAGCTACACTAAAAGTATAAAATACAAATTATTGTTATCCAAGGAGGAAAAAGACATGAATCATAACTCACCTTGCTTCGGGGGCTTTGGCGACCCAAAAGAAATTAACTTTTGTGCACCATTAAAGCAGTTAATTGACGAACACCCTTCACTTTTAGCAAAAATGGCTGAATTTAATCAAATGGTCGAAACATTTGAAGGAAGTGAAGATCCTGTGAATTGGGATGATGCAGTTAATCAACTTCATGAAAAAGTAGCGATTTTTATCGATGAGCTTGATCCTCATTCAAATCTCGAAGAAAATTTTCTATTTGAAATGATGGTAAAATATATTGGACGTGAAGGTGGTCCAATCGCAGTTATGGAATATGAGCACAACACAGCAAAAGAAAATTTAAAACAATTTATGAATAAAGTTGAATCAATTAAAACAGAAAAGAAATCGGTCACTAAAGAAATAGCTTTAGATTTGTTTAATCATCTAAAGATTGTCTATTTAACATTAACTGACCATTTTATGAAAGAAGAGAATATTCTTTTCCCTATGGCGGAGAATATGCTTTCCGATGAAGATAAACAAATATTAGCTGATCAATTTCTACAATCAGTATAAAGAAAACTTGGGCAAAGCCTAAGTTTTCTTTAATGTAAAATTGGTCCATTTTGATCATCGATGTTTCCAATATGACCAATGCCTTCTTGTATTACTTTTTCTTTTAATTTCTCATATAAATAAAGGACGAGCATCTCAAATTTTTCCTCATGGTTCAACTCTCTAATAAGCTTGTCTAAATCTTGATGGTTGCAATCATCTAATAAGCCAAAAACAACGACAAGAATATCTTCCTCATCCCCTGTTAAATGATCTTTATACATCTTAAAAGCATCTTCAATTATTTTCAAATATATCACCTCTTTATAATTGTAGAATGCCAATGCTGCAAGAAACTTATACTCCATTTTAAAATTACAATCCTTTGAAAATCATTTATTCTTCTTTTGCCTATACATACATTGATTGAGAATGAGCAAACTATTAGAAAAGCGCAGAGCGCTCAGAGCTAGACAGCATACAAAGGTTCTTGAAAGGAGTTTTTTAAATGTCAAATACAAAAGATAATGACAAAAAGAAAAAAGACAACAATGCAAAACTACACATGAAAAATGTATTAAGAGAAAAAAATACTGAAGAACGGGGAGAAAGACAGTTTTCTAAAAAAACCGATCATTTATAAAGAAAAGCGCAGAGCGCCTGCTTAGCGGCGACAAGCAAATGTTCTGGCAGGAAAATGGGCTAATCTCTTGATTAGCCCATTTTCTTTATTCATACAGTTTTGCCACATCGGTAATTACATTTTCCAATCCAGTGCTAATGTCGGCATCCCAAGTTAGCATTCCGCTGCTAAAATTATGGGCATGTTCAAAGCCATTTTCCTTTAAGTAACGAGCAACACTTTGACTTCGACTTCCACTTCGACAAACAAAAATATACTCCTTATCTTTCTTTAATTGATCGAGAATATTAGGGATTGTGTGCATCGGAATAAGCGGAACACCTGGAATATGAAATTCCTCATACTCATCTTTTTCTCTTACATCTATAACAACTACATGTTCAGGTTTCGTTTTTAAGATTTTTTTTAACTCGTTAACGTCATATTGTTTAACACCTTGAAACAACATTGCCATTGTCGTACCTCACCTTCAATCATTTTCCTATCCCAAACTCACTTTACAATAAATGATATTTACTAATCAAGAAATCCATCTTTTCCATCACTTAATATTTTACAGCAAATCATTAAATATGCTTTTATAAAAGGTTATTCATTTCTTAGCTTTAATAACCGATATGTATGACTTGCAACAACTTTACAAACAGCATACATTGGAACCGCTAAAAGCAGACCAAAAACCCCAGCAAAACGCCCAGCCACGATGATAAGTAATATAATTGTAAGTGGGTGTAAAGCTAGTTTTTTCCCCATAATTTGTGGCGAAATAAAATTGCTTTCAATTTGTTGAGCAACGACAATGACGATTAAAACTTTAACAATCATCATTGGAGAATGAATCATTGTCATGGCAACGATTAAAGCTGGAACTGTACCGATCCATGGGCCAACAAAGGGAATGACGTTGGTAAACATTGCAATCAAAGCTAAAATTAATGAATAATCAATCTCAATAATTAAAAAACCTATATACATTAAAATCCCAACAAACAAACTGACAAGAATTTGGCCTTGGATATAAGAACTTAATTTCCCATCCATATCATGAATTATTTTTCTTCCTTCAATTCGCTGCTTTTCAGGTAACAGCTTTAATACTTGAATAGAAGCCTGCTCACCTTCTTTTAACATATAATACAGAATAAATGGAATCATGATAAAAATGACAACTAAATTAGCAATAAAACCAAGTAGTCCAGAAATGTTTGAGCTAATAATTTCAAATGCTTGATTAATGTATTGTGTCATATTTACCGAAAGTGTATCAAGTGAAAGTGTTTCATTCCATTGGAACCGATTAAACCATTCATTTTCTTGTAACTGAATAATAAACTTCCGAATTTCCATAATTAATAACGGAAAATTATTTACTAAGCTATTTACTTGGTTTTGCAAAATTGGTCCTACTAGAAACACTAACGCTGTAATTAAACCGATTACGCCAACATAAATAAAAATAATTGCTAAAGACCTGGGGATTTTTCGTTTATCTAAAAAATTGACAATTGGACGAAACAAGTAATATAAAATACCTGCTATTAAAAAAGGAGCAAATAAAGTTTCAACAAAAACAACAATTGGACGAAAAATAAACGGAACGAGCGTTCCTAAAAAAACAATTAAAAAAAACATAATAATTGCTAATCCAATCCGATACCACTTATAGTTTGACAAACTATAACACCTTCCTTACTTAAATATTATACATTTCTAACGCTTGAGGATTTTTTATTTGTTAGCTACATCTTATTTGTGATTGTTTTCCTTCCATAGTATAACACATAACCATGGGATTTGCTTCCATTTCGCAAGAAGAACGGAGAGCACCCCTAACTGCGCAGAACTAGACAGTATTCAAAGTACAAAAATTATCTACTTTCGATTTTTAAAAAAGAACTGTGGTTTCCCACAGTTCTCAAATTACAACTTAATATTATATTGACTAAACCATTCTTTCCGAGCTTTTTCATCATTTAATAACATTTCTAACACTTTTTCATTATACAAAGCATTGTAGAATTCTTGATTTGTATATAATAATTCTTCAATTTCAGGGGTAAACCAATCTTGTTCAGTTACTTGGATAAGGAGTTCATCTACTTTCGAAAGCTCCGTTTTAGGTAATTCTTGATTAACATCCCCTGGCAAACTTTCACTACCATTTATATTTCCCATCATAAAAGAACCCATTAAATCCATTAAATTTATCACATTCTCAGTTGGAGCTTTAGTTGTAAATTCTTGTTTCTCATTAATTTTAGAAGAATTTTGTTTGCTAGTAAAAACAACACGAACGTTTTTCCCTGTTGCCTGATCTGTAAATGTTGCATCAAAATTAACACCTTGTTTAGAAATAAAACCATCTTTATTTATGTCCGTCGTAAATTCTGCTTTATTAACTTTCATACTTTCTTTAACTTTCTTAAATTCACCAGCAGCTTCTTCAGGTAAGCCTTTTTCTAAAACTTTAAGTTCTTTGACAGCATCAGGACTTAATCCTAATAATTTACTATTTTTCGGATCTTCTAATAGTTTAATAACTTGAGGCATAGAATTATTTAATATACTTTCTATTACAGCATAAAATTTATCACCACTAATATCAACCTTAACAACTGTATCTGTCTCATTTGTTACAGTTAAGTAAGAATCATCAAGATTATTTACAAAAATCTTAATTATTTCTTGGGCTAATGCATTAATTGCTTGATCTTCTTCCTTATTTTTCGTAAATAATGGAATATATTCTTCGCCACTCATCTCAGCAACTTGCTTTAGATCAATTTCAATAGATTGGCCTGACATTTCTTCTGGAATGATGCCTGGTAGTGCTGGAACCTTAACCCAAATTTTCTCGCCTTCAATTAGAAGTGGAATTTGGAGGCTTGTTTGTAAATCACCTAAGTTTAATTTTGTTTCAAGGATTAATTCCATTTTCTCGATATCTTCTTGATATGCGCCTTTATACTGAATGGTTAAATTTTTAAAAATATCAGCAGCCATCTTTTCTTCAGCACTAAGCGTTGATTCATCAAATTCAAGTGAAACAGTGAAATCACCATCAAAAGCATAGCTGTTTATTTCCAGTGACTTGTTAAATGCATCAGTTAACAATTTCTTTGGATCAACTTCTTCGTTACTAACTCCAATGCCGCATGCAGCAAGAAATGAAGTTACCACTAGCAATCCAGCAAGTAAAAGCATTTTAAATCTTGACATAGACATGATAAAGCCCCCTTTTTTAATTTACCAATCAATGATACTATAATTCTCACTTTTTAAAAATAGGAAAATATAACCTTTTAATAGTGAAAATGCCTAAAAGTTAAAAATATCACAAATCCGTTTTTTTGTAAAAGTTTCTCTATTATTTTTTTTGAATGATATGCTATTTTAACAGATAAACTCTTGCTTCGTAAGGTTTTAAATTTATAGTTACAATATTTTTATTTGATTGAACCTCATAATTACTAATCAATAGTTGTCGCGATTTCTTGTTCAAGGAATTAGGGATAACAACACTAGTTTCTTCAGCAAAAAGGTTCGTGATAATTAAGATGATTTGATTGTTTAATGTTCTTGTATAGGCATATACTTTTTCATGATCTGCTAAGATAAGCTCATACCTACCATAAACAAAAATTTCGTTTTCTTTGCGAAGTTGAATAAGCTTTTTGTAATAATGATAAATAGAGCGCTGATCCTGTAACGATTTTTCTACGTTAATTTCTAAATAATTACGATTTACTTTTAACCAGGGGGTACCTAAAGTAAATCCTGCATTTTTGCCATTATTCCATTGCATTGGTGTTCTTGAATGATCGCGGCTTATTTTCTGGACTTTTTCCATAATGTCTTTGTGAGCCTTGCCTTTGGCAATTTCATGGTAATAATAATTTTTAACCACAACATCATTATAATCTTCAATCAAAGGAAATATGATATTGGTCATACCAATTTCTTGCCCTTGATAAATGAACGGCGTACCTTGCATACAAAAATACATTGTCGCAAATGCTTGGGCTGATTCTTCGCGGTAATTACTACTATTTCCCCAAGTTGAAACAGAACGAGGTTGATCATGATTTTCAAGAAATAAAGCATTCCAACCGACTCCATCCAATTTTGTTTGCCATCTTGTAAACGTATCTTTAAGGGCAACAATATCTAACCCAGTATCTTTGTTTTTCCCCCAAAGATCTAGGTGCTCGAATTGGAAAATCATATTGAAATAACCGCTTTCCTCGTCAACCCAATCTTTTGCCTCATCTGCTTTTACTCCATTTGCTTCCCCGATAGTTATTATATCGAACTTCGCAAATGTTTCCCGTTTTAGTTCTTCGAGAAACAGATTGATTCCTTTTTGATTCATATGACCGGCAAAAGAAGGAACGTATTTTTTTTTCTTGGGATTAGGTAGATTTGGTAAGCCGTGGCGTTTTTTAATATGAGAAATCGCATCAACCCGAAAGCCATCAATACCTTTTTCTAACCACCAAATAATTATTTCGTAAAGTTCATTTCGAACCATTGGATTTTCCCAATTTAAGTCAGGCTGCTTTCGTGAAAAGACATGGAAAAAATATTCATTTGTCTTTTTATCATATTCCCACACAGAACCGCCAAAAATTGATTCCCAGTTATTTGGTTCTTTTCCGTTTTTGCCTGCACGCCAAATATAATAATCTCTGTAAGGATTGTCTGTTGAAGTACGAGCCTCAATAAACCAAGGATGCTGATCGGACGTGTGATTGATCACTAAATCCATAATTAGTTTCATTCCGCGACAATGTACTTCGGCCAGTAACTGATCAAAATCAGCCATCGTACCAAAATCTGCTGAAATCCCCTTATAATCACTAATATCATAGCCATTATCTTCATTTGGTGAACTGTAAATTGGACAAATCCAAATCACATCTATCCCTAATTCTTTTAAGTAATCTAATTTGGAGATAATTCCTTGAATATCACCAATTCCATCACCATTAGAATCCATAAAACTTCGCGGGTATATTTGATATGCTACTGCTTCTTTCCACCATTTTTTTTTCATTACTCTCTCCTTCATACATAAGCGGATAATTTAGAAAAACTTATTTGGAAACAAACACTTTTTTATTTATCGTACAATATTTATTAATAAAATCCAATTATGTATAAAAGATGACTACAGCTTCTTAATCCAAACTAATTATTTTGCTTGGATGCTATTGAAGCTGTATGTCATCTTTTTTCAAAAAAGTAAAGTATAACGTTTTTAAACTTTGAATGGTCTAGCTCCGAGCGCTTTTCTGATTAATACATATTATTCGCGTTATTATTCCAATTAATTTGTAATTCCTCTAAATCATCAAATTCTCCGATAGGATAATTTGATGACTGTAATTCTGTATCCCAATAATTAGGTGCCGTAATTCCAGTTGCAGGCATATTCATTTGTTGCTGTGGTGGTTGTTGCATAGGCATTCCCATTTGCTGGGGCAGTAATCCTGGTATTGGCATTCCTATCTGCTGAGGTACCATTCCTGGCATTGGCATTTCTAATTGCTGTGGCAGCATTCCATGATGGCAACATCCTATTTGCTGTGGATGCATTTCATGATGATAACTTCCTATTTGCTGTGGATGCATTCCATGATGACAACTTCCCATTTGCTGTGGATGCATTCCATGATGACAACTTCCCATTTGCTGTGGATGCATTCCATGATGACAACTTCCCACTTGCTGTGGCAACATTCCAGGCATTGGCATTCCTACTTGTTGTGGCAGCATTCCAGGCATCGGCATTCCCATTTGCTGTGGCAATACTCCGGGCATTGGCATTCCCACTTGCTGTGGCAATATTCCAGGCATTGGCATTCCCACTTGCTGTGGCAATATTCCAGGCATTGGCATTCCCATTTGCTGTGGCAATACTCCAGGCGTTGGCATTCCCGCTTGCTGTGGCAGCATTCCAGGCATCGGCATTCCTACTTGCTGTGGCGGCATTCCTGCTATTGGCATTCCCATTTGTTGCGGTAGCATACCTGCTGTTGGCATTCCTACTTGCTTTAATTTACTATTGTTACATCCGCAAGACATTATTTGTTTACCCCTTTCCCTTTACTAGATAGGTACTTGTTTATTAACACTATAAATCTTATGAATTGGGAGGATGTCTTGTGATAAATTTAAACAATTTAGTTAGTCGCCTATATAGCAAAATCTATATATATCTATATATTAAAAAATGTTCAATTTTATTAGGAACAATCTTAAGTAGCATTCACTATTTAATTCTCATATATTGCAATAGAACTTTATGAAAGAGTGGTTACGATGGGTGCTATTATTCCTTATGAGTTTTGGACCAAAGATGGGTCGAAAATATTAATCCGTTCGGCAAACTTAATAGATGCTAAAGCTGTATTACAATTAAGTAAAGAAGTCATCAGTGAAAACGATACGTTAGTGACGACAAATGATGAATATACAGTAACAGAAGAACAACAAAAAGACTTTATTCACATTTATCACGCTGATCCTTGTAATGTGATGATTGTTGCTGAAAACAATGGTTGGATTGTTGGTTTACTAACCTTTCAAAGGGGCTTTTTACAAAAATATGCTCATCACGGTTCAATTGGGATGATCGTAAATCGAAACTGGCGCCAAAAAGGGATTGGGAAAGCGATGCTATCTACATTAATTCAGTGGGCAGATTATAATCCATTACTTGAAAAACTTTGTTTAGAAGTTTTAGCTTCTAATCAGAAAGCGATAGCTCTATACAAGTCACTTGGTTTCATTGAAGAAGGTCACCAAAGAAAACAAGTAAAACTACCAAACGGAACATATGACGACGTAATTTTGATGGGGAAATTTTTGAATTTTGAATTTTAAGCTCAAAACAACCTTGTGAACCCTTCACAAGGTTGTTTTGAGATTCTATTCCACAACTACTGCTGTGTCATAAAAAATGAGTTAGGTTTTTAACACACTTAGTTTATGGATATGATGATCCTAGACAAAAATGTTGTGATTTTATGTTAAAATACGAGAGTGTTTATATAATGGAATTGAGGGATTAACTTTGAAGATAGTACTAACAACATTAAATGCGAAATATATTCATACCGCACTTTCTCTACGGCTGTTAAAGGCTTATACAGAAGCTGAATACGACGTTGAAATAAAAGAATATACAATAAATGATCCAGCTTTTAATATCATTACAGATCTTTATCAAAAAAATGCAGATGTGATTGGTTTTGGCTGTTATATTTGGAACATTGAGAAAACGCTTGAAATTGTTAAAATGCTCAAAAAAATAAAACCCGAACTTACGATTATCTTAGGTGGTCCCGAAGTTTCTTTTGATGTTGCCCATTGGATGGAACGATGTCCTGAAGTTGATTTTATCATTTTTAACGAAGGTGAAGAAACATTTAAGCACTTATTAGATGAAATAACTAGTAGTCAAAATTATCACCTTGTCTTTGGTGCAAGCTATCGAAATGAGAAAGAAATTATCGTTAACCCGCCAAGAGCAAGTCTAAAATTAAATACGATTCCAACCCCGTATAGGTTTCAAGAAGATAAAGAAAATATACATAAACGAATTATTTATTTTGAAACGAGCCGTGGTTGCCCATTTAGCTGCTCTTTTTGTTTATCTTCAACAGAAGTTGGAATCCGCTATTTTGATATTGAGCGTGTGAAAGCAGACTTGCTGTATTTAATTGAGAATGGCGCAAAATTAATTAAGTTTATTGACAGAACGTTTAACATTCGCCGAAATTATGCGATAGAAATTTTTCAATTTCTGATTGATCACCACCAAGGTTGCGTGTTCCAGTTTGAAATTACTGCTGATATTATGCGTCCTGAAGTGCTAGAATTTTTAAACACTCATGCACCTCCGGGAATATTTAGATTTGAAATTGGCATTCAATCAACAAATGATCTCACAAACGAACTTGTGCTGCGGAAACAAAATTTTGAAAAACTTTCAAGAACCGTCCGAATGATCAAAGCTGGGGGAATAATTGATCAACACCTTGATCTGATTGCTGGACTTCCCAAAGAAGATTATTTTTCGTTTAAGAAAACCTTTAATGATGTGTTTGCGATGCGACCAGAAGAACTTCAATTAGGTTTTCTAAAAATGCTTCGTGGTACAGGATTACGAAGTCAAGCTGAAAAATACGGTTACGTCTATATGGATCATGCTCCCTATGAAATCTTAAAAAATGATGTTCTATCGTTTGCTGACATCATTCGGATAAAACGTGTTGAAGATATATTAGAAAAATATTGGAACGCCCATCGTCTAGATCATACGATCGAATATTTAGTCCAAATCGAGTTTGAAACCCCTTTTGACTTTTTTCAACAGTTTGGCGATTATTGGGACAAACAAGCTTGGGGAAAAATTGGCCATCAGCTTGAAGACTTATTTATTCGATTACAATCCTTTTTAATGTCCAGACAAACAAAGAATTTAGAAATAATAAAAGGGCTGATGATTTATGATTTCTTCTTAAATCATAAACATAAACCACGTAAGACATGGTGGGATTTTTCGTTAACTAAAGAAAAACAAACGATGTTACTAGAATTTGTAGTTGAAAATAGTCAACTCGTTTCTGCTGACTTTCAAGCACTACAACTTTCATTAAAAGATTTATTTAAACATTCGATGGTCGAAATAATTCCATTTGATATTGAACATTATTTCCAAACAAAAGAAATCATCGACCGACCAGCGTTATTTATTGCTTATTTTGATCCAAAAGAGCTGAAATGTCAGCCATTTATCCTTAAAAACGTTGAACAACTAATGACATAACTTAGAAATAAGAAAAGCGCAGAGCGCCCTCCTAGCGGCTCGGAGCTAGACAGTATTCAAAGTTCAAAAACTTTATACTTTCTTTATCTTTTGAAAAAAGTTATCGCTAACTATTGGCGATAACTTTTTTCTTATTAAATTATTTCCCCGTCTCCTTAAATCGTTTAATTCGCTCACCAATTTGGTCACGAACTCGTTGAAAAACAGCCCATTTTTCTTCATCTGTTCCAACTGCTTTGGCTGGATCATCAAAGCCCCAATGGACACGTTGTTTATTTTTGGGTGTCGCCGGGCAAACATCATTGGCATGACCACATAGAGTAACGACTAAATCAGCTTTTTCTAACAACTCAAGGGCGATCGTATCTGATGTTTGCTTGGAAATATCAATCCCAACTTCCTGCATTGCTTTCACTGCATTAGGATTTACACCATGAGCTTCAATTCCTGCTGAATATACTTCCCATTCATCGTTTAAATAGTGATGGCCATATCCTTCCGCGATTTGGCTTCGACAAGAATTTCCTGTACATAAGAAATAAATAATTTTTTTAGACATTTGCTAAATCTCCTTTTTGAACATTAATTAAATTTATCGTAAGTTAACGGTTATTTTGCTAATTTGGTAGTAGGAAACCAATGACCCGTATTGTTTGCGAAGCGAACAAGTGCTAACATAACTGGAACCTCAACAAGAACCCCAACCACTGTTACAAGGGCAGCTCCTGATTGAAGACCAAATAAAGCAATAGCAACGGCAACTGCTAATTCAAAAAAGTTACTAGCACCAATCATCCCAGCTGGTGAGGCAATTTCATGTGGGAGTTTCCACGCTTTTGCCCAACCATAAGAAAGTGCAAAAATAAAAAATGTTTGGATAATCAACGGAATAGCAATTAACACAATATGAATTGGATTATTAATAATAACATCTCCTTGGAAAGAGAACAGAATAACTAATGTTAACAGCAATCCGATAATTGTAATATTGTCAAACTTCTTCAAAAAGACTTGTTCAAAATAATCTTTCCCTTTATTATTAATCACAAAAGTTCTTGACAAATATCCTCCAGCTAATGGAATGACAATAAATAACACAACTGATAAAACTAACGTATCATATGGAACTACTATATTACTAACACCTAATAAAAACATGACAATCGGAGCAAAGGCAACTAATAAAATTAGGTCGTTAACAGCAACTTGCACAAGGGTATACGCTGGATTCCCTTGTGTTAAGTGACTCCAAACAAAGACCATTGCTGTACAAGGCGCTGCTCCTAAGAGTACTGCACCAGCAATATAGTCTGTGGCAAGTGCTTCCGGAATGAAACTACTGAAAACCAGTTTAAAGAATAGCCAGGCAAACAAAAACATCGTAAATGGTTTAATTAACCAGTTTGTTGCACAAGTAATAATTAAACCTTTTGGCATTTTCATTGCTCCGACGATACTCGAAAAATCAATTTTTAGCATCATTGGATAAATCATCAACCAAATTAGGATTGCCACTGGAATTGACACTTTAGCATATTCAAACTTGCTTAATGTTTCAGGGATAATAGGTAATAATTGCCCTACCGCAACACCGACAATAATACAAAGGGCCACCCATACCGTTAAATAGCGTTCAAAAAAACTAATTCCTTTTCCCACTGCTTCATTACTCATTTCTCCACACTCCTTCATTACTCACAATTTACTTTTTTTCCTTGTAACTCTAATTGGATGAGTTTTTCTGCTTGAGTAGGCAGATGCTCAAGGACAGAAATAATGGCTTCATAAAATTCTGATTGTTTATTTAAAGAATAGAAGATCCACTGACCCTTTCTTGTTTCGGTAATTAAACTTGCATCTTTTAACTTGCGTACATGCTGACTAATTGCTGGTTGACTCATTTGAAATACTTCCACAAACTCACAAACACAGCATTCGCTTTCTTTTAATAGGAGAATCATTGTTAATCTTGTTTTATCTCCTAAAAGCTTCAATACTGTAGCTAATTTCTCAATGGGAATTTTCTCCAATGTTCATCCCTCCTTCCTTTACGTTTAACATATATAATTGATCATGTTTATATTATATAATTATATGCTTATATTTCAATACACGGAAGATTAATTTTAATTATTTAAAGTAAAAAAACACTCAGAATTCAAATTCCAAGCGTTTTTAGAGTGACCAAGTGCCTTCGATCATAATTGATCCTTATATTTTTTTATATAAACTTACTTTATTTCCTTTTTGATTATAAGTAATGTAATCAAACGAAGCTTTCGCAAAAATAATTCCCCTGCCACGTTCTTCAAAGTTCATAATATCAAGTGACCGTTTAAGATGAGACGGCCATTCAAAGCCATATCCTTCATCTTCAATTGTAAATGTAATATACGTTTTCTTCACAATTATTTTAATGTTAATCTTTTTTGTAACATCAAATTTATTTCCATGTTCAATTGAATTATAAACCATTTCATTAAAACCGACGATCATCTTGTTCACTTCATTTGTATAGTTTGCTAACCACTTAGACAGTTGTTTCACAACTAGTTCCAGCGCACAACAATCACTTGGAATGAGCAATTCTTTTTTATCAATTGTTTTTGAACTATTTTGCAAAATAACATACGTAATATCATCATGATTTTTAATATTTTTCACAATTGGCTCTATATGGAGATTGATCACCTTTTTCAATTCAGAGGGTGGTAAATACCAATAATCATGAACAATCGCTTGGAACCGCTTAATTCCAAACATTTCTCCATCAATTACACTCTCAATAATTCCATCAGTTGAAATGACAAGCGTTGAATCCTCATCAAAGGACAACGATTTTTCTTCATATAAAAGCAGTTCTAGTGGAATAGCAGAGCTGATTGGCAGCCCACCTAAGTCTAAAGAGATTAATTCCTTTTGCCGTATTAATACAGGGGGAACTTGAATTCCGGCATTGCTATAAGTTAATTGTTTTGTTGCTAAATTTAACACTACTACGTAAAGACAAGCAAAATATTTATCTGGAAATTTTTCTTCGATAAAATGTTGTGCTAAAAAATTTAATAAACCCTTAGGAGAAATTTGTTTAGTATGACCTTCCACATAAAGGAAGCGATTAATTTTTTGACGGATAAAAATATTGATAAAAGCACCGTCAATTCCACTTCCAGAAACGTCAACGATGTAAATGAGGAGTTGATTGTTTATTTTTACATAATTGTAATAATCGCTACCTATTTTATGAGCTGATTGATAATAGGCATCTAATTCAATATGTTTAATCGCAGGTATTTTTATTGGGAAAAAATGACGATGTAGTTGTCGCGCTCGTTGAATTTTATCTTCAATTTCTTGATACGCTTCCTCTAGCTGTTTACTTTTCTTTTCAAGTTTTTTCGCATAGTTTTTCAACTGTAATTCTGCTTCTTTTTGCTGGGTAATATCTTGGTGTATCCCAACATAATGACTTATTTTATTATTATTAATTTTTATTGGACTAATCACAGCAGAAGTACAAAATAGCGAACCATCTTTTTTTCGATTTAAAAATTCACCTTTCCAAGTCAATCCAGCCAAAATTGTATCCCATAAATGCTTATATTCGAAAGTTTTTTTCGTCCCTGAGTTTAAAACACTTGGTGATTTCCCGATAATTTCCTCTTTACTATATCCTGTTAATTTTGAGAACATCGGATTGACATATTCAATATGGTCTGTCTCAGCTTTTGTAATCATTATCGAAACTGGGCTTTGTTCAATTGCCTTAAGTAATTTTTGGTTTTCAGCTTGAATTTTCTCTAGTTGCCGTTTTTCTTCAAGAGTTTGCATCGCACTATAAATAGCATCCACTAATTGTTGATACGTTAATTCTGTTTGTACAAGAAAATTGTCGCCGCCAGCTTTAATGACTTCGACTGCTAAAGAGGTTTCATTCCGCTTCGAAATGACAATGATTGGTATTGGTAATCTATTTCGTTTAAACAATTTTATTAATTCAAGATTGCTAAATTGCTGAAAATTATCAGTTAAAATCATGACATCGATTTGTGCATTCTTAAAGTAGTTTGTCAAGGAATCTGTATATAAAACTTCATACTCAAAATTTGTTAAATAAGAGCAAGTGATTGTCCGATCATCTACTAATAAATTTTGAATAAATGAGATAATTTTTTTCTCGTTACTAACAATTAATACTCGCACTGTACTGTTCATTTTTATTAATGCTCCTAAAGAGATTACATATTTTCAATGTTAATAACTTTATTTAAGTGAATCATTTTAAACATATTTTGAATATAGTCGTTGGTTACATTAATAATTCTTAACTCGCCGCCTCGTTCCTTCAATTTTTTCTGAAATAGCAAAAGCTTCCCTAAACCTGAGCTATCAATACAAGTGATGTTTGAGAAATCAATTACAATTTCATTAATTCCTTCGTTATATAAGTTTAAGAGCTCTTGTTTCAAGGTTTGAGAATTGACAACATCTATTCGGCCTACTGGTTTAATTGTGACTTTATTTTCACTTCTAACTTGTTCCATAATTCTTCCCCCAAGAATTAATATTTTGATACCATTATTATTAAAAATGTAGTTACTCACCCTAGTAAATATATTATTTTAAACTTATTTTATCACGTTGTTTCATTAAATGGCAGTTGTTTACACAATTGTAAAATTTCAAAACCTTTACACTTTCTAACGTACAAAAAAACATCTACCGATTAGGCAGATGTTTTCATAGTTTGCTAGGATTACTCGTCAAGTTCAATCGTATAAGTAAAACCTTGTTCTGATAATTGAATACCATCTTTATAGTTTTCAATAAAGGTATTGTAAATTTCAACAAGACGATTGAATTCTTCTTTATTTCGATGTTTAAGTGCATTATCAATTTGGGATTGAAGATACGTTTTATGAAAATTATAAATAGACAATTCTAAAAATATTTGTGCTATTAAGGAGTCTAACACTTCCTGAGAAGGCTTTCTATGGTTATTCATTAAGTGAAGTTGCCTTAACATTTTTTTGTTGATCGCATACTTTTCCATATTTAAACCCCCTTTTAATAATTATAGCATTTATCTGATTATTTTCAACTTTCAAATATTTTAAGTTATTTTATTATTATTTACCCTAATATTACCGAAGTTAAACATTATTCCAAGCAAAATTCTAATTTTATTCACAAAGTATTCCTGGTTACTATGGTATTTTATAAATATGACTACTCGTGAGATTCTTTCATCCTTATATAAAGTGGCGGTTTTGATTAAATAAAGGACAATCTTTTAGGGAGGAAATCATGGTGAGTAAACAAAAAAGAGAGACATTATTCGCTGAATTAAACGAGCAAGACCAAGTGTTTCTTTTAGCACAAGGTACTGAAATCTTAGTTCAAAAAGGAAACTACTTATTTTTAGAAGGTGACGAAACCGATCATATTTACTTAATTAAAAGCGGAAAAGTTCGGTTAAGTAAAACAAACGCTGAGGGGAAAATGTTGTTTTTTCAATTAAAACAAGCTGATGATTTTATCGGAGAATTAAGTTTATACAACAATTTTAAAGCAACTTGTAATGCTGATGTGATAAAGGATGTTGTCTTAATCCGTTATGAACGAGCTGTCCTCGAAGAAATTTGTCGACAAAATAGTACGATTGCAATCGCCTTTATGAAATGGTTTACAAAAAACAACAATTACCTCCTTGCCCAATTTCGTGATTTAATTTTTTGTGGAAAAAAAGGGGCACTCTTTTCAATTTTAATTCGTTTAAGTAATGCTCATGGCCAAAATATTGAAAGTGGTATTTTCATTAATAAAAAGTTAACAAATCAAGAGCTAGCAAACTATATAGGCGCGACAAGGGAAAGTATTAATCGTATTCTCAAAAATTTAATTAAACACAAAATTATATCGATTCATGCGAAATTTATTACAATTCACAATGTGAAATTTCTGCAACAACATTTACGTTGTGGAAACTGCCCGTTTGAGGAATGTACGATTTAACTCAGGAAAAGATAGAGTTTGTTCTCGTGTAAGTAATATAACAGCCGGTTTTCACCAATCAAAGGTGTAACCGGCTGCTGGTCTCTCCCTGTCCCCTTGTCCCTAACTTTTC
This sequence comes from Anaerobacillus sp., assembly GCA_036676095.1. Taxonomy (GTDB): domain Bacteria; phylum Bacillota; class Bacilli; order Bacillales; family Anaerobacillaceae; genus Anaerobacillus. The sequence goes on from JAKFDP010000009.1 coordinate 440,580, forward strand.
ACTGCTTGTTGTTTCATTTGTGGGCGTTCTTGATTTAAGAAATATGTTTGGGCAATGCTGAAAAGTCCGCCAACTACCCAATAAAGGGATAACGCAGCTGGCAAGTTGATGGCAAAACTTAAGATCATGAACGGCATAATCATATTTATAATCGGTAATTGCTGATTCATGGCAGGTTGGGTAGCTTTAGATACTTTTAATTGAATAAAAGTCATGGCTGCTGCTAAAACAGGCAATACATAGAATGGATCAGCAGCTCCTAAATCAAACCAAAGAAATGAATGTCTTGCAAGCTCCTCAGTGCGCATGATGGCATAATAAAAAGCTAACAAAATTGGCATTTGGATAAAGACTGGTAAACAACCACCTCCAAATGGATTAACCCCTTCATTTCGGAATAATGTAAGTGTTTCTTCTTGGAGTTTCTTTTGTGTGTTTTCATCTTTTGCCGAATATTTTTCTTTTAATTCATTAAGTTTAGGTTGTATATCTCGTAATGCTTTCATATTTTTCGTTTGTTTTATCATTAACGGAAGCAACATTGCGCGAATGAAGATTGTAACAGCAATGATTGAAAGTCCGTAATTATTGCCAAATAATACAGCCGTTTTTAACAGTAACCATGAAAAAGGATATACAAGAAAATGATTGAAATAACCGGGACTTTCAACTGTAATTGGTGCAGTTTCCCTCCCACAACCAGTTAAAGCAATCACAGAAGCAATAACTAAACTAAACAAAATAACTTTTTTAACAAGGCTCGATGTGAGCAATTGGTCCTTTGACCCCATAAATAAATTCCTCCTCGTTGATCATTAAATGCTGCATTTTTGAGAAGGAAAAAGGCTGTTCTTCGTCTAAGGAATTGCTTCCAATTTCTTTTGTTGGTATTTTTCGAAAGACATGATGAAATCTTTCCAGAAAAAAGCTGATTGGCAATTCAACTTTATGGAAACTTTCACTTGTTGTTGTTTTACCTTGATACTGCTGAAAGCTAGGTAAATAACTACATCGAGTGACATAGGCCATTAATAAGATCATTGAAAGAATCAAGGAAAGCCAAATCAGTGATAAATCAAATGGAAATTCCAAATTGCTCACCTCCTTACTTATCGAAAGTTATGACATAGAAGTATGATATCATAAAAATTGGCTAAATGCCTAACAATAATAAGTGTGATATTAGCCATTCCTTATAAATTATTCCGGTATTTCCCTTACCTTTATTTTCCTCTTACTTATTTTTTATTTCCAAAATTATACTACCTCATACCAATATTATCTTTGCTAACGATTAGATGCTAGGACGAATGTTTTTTCTTTTTTGGTAATGGAAATACTAATATAAATGTTAACTAAAAATAAAGGAGATGGATGATCATGGAAACAACAAATTTTAACTCTACCTATTTAAAGTCAGCCACCTATGATGATATCACTCATTCACTCTATATTCGCTTACAAAACGGAGAGTATTACGTATACTATGACGTCATGCCAATTGATTATGTAGGATTTCTTTCAACAACAAATCAGCAAAAGTTTGTGAATGACCGCCTTGAAATAAAGTATGATAAAAGAAGGCTTCACTAATTCCAAAAACCAAAATATACTAATTATAAGAAACTCACATGATTTAACACTCACACCTTGGATGAAAGTAGCATATTCAATTTTAGTTAAAACCCACATGGCGACCAAAACACGCCGCCACCATCTAGTATGAAAACATAAAAGCGGAGAGCGCAGCTGGCACTCGGAGCTAGACATCTTACCAAGTTCAAAAATTATATACTTTCTAAATTAGTAGAAAAAATATAGTGAAAAATGAGGGAGTTCAAATGATTATCGGTGTTCCTAAAGAGATCAAAAACAATGAAAATCGTGTTGCCATTACCCCTGCTGGTGTAATTTCGTTTGTTCATTTTGGCCATGAAGTTTTTGTTGAAACAAACGCCGGTATCGAGAGTGGTTTTACAGATGAAGATTATGTGGCGGCAGGCGCAAAAATTTTAACTAATCCTGCTGATATTTGGCAGCAAGCTGAAATGATTATGAAAGTAAAAGAACCACTGCCATCAGAGTACGAATATTTTCGAAAAAGATTAATTATCTTCACTTATTTACACTTAGCAGCTGAGCCCGAATTGGCAAAAGCTTTAACAAGTAAAGGCGTGATTGCGATTGCTTATGAAACCGTAGAAGTAAATCGAACGTTACCTTTACTAACTCCAATGAGTGAAGTAGCCGGAAGGATGGCTGCCCAAATTGGTGCCCAGTATTTAGAAAAGCCCAAAGGTGGAAAAGGGATTTTATTTGCCGGCGTTCCTGGGGTAAAAAGAGCAAAAGTAACCATTATTGGTGGGGGAGTCGTTGGAACAAATGCTACTAAAATAGCCACTGGACTTGGTGCCGATGTGACAATCATTGATGTAAATGTCGAACGCTTACGTTATCTTGATGATATTTTTGGAAGTAGTATTAATACATTAATATCAAACCAATATAATATCACTCATGCAATTCAAGAATCTGATCTTGTGATTGGAGCCGTTTTAATCCCAGGAGCAAAAGCTCCAAAACTTATTTCCGAAGAAATGATTAAGAAAATGTCGCCTGGTTCTGTCATTGTAGACGTAGCGATCGATCAAGGCGGTATTTTCGAAACTGTTGACCGAATTACGACACATAGTAACCCAACTTATGAAAAGCACGGAGTTGTTCACTATGCAGTTGCCAATATGCCTGGGGCGGTTCCCCGAACCTCAACAATTGCTTTAACGAATGTTACCATTCCTTATGCACTACAAATTGCCAATAAAGGTGTTTATACAGCAGTTATGGATAATAAAGCGTTAGAGCTTGGCATAAATGTAGCAAACGGAGCAATTACTTATGAAGCAGTAGCAAAAGATTTAGGCTTTCAATATGTACCTGTCCAAGAAGCGCTTCATTTCCGAATTTAATCACTATTGTTCCAAGGATAACCCATAAACTGAGTTATCCTTGTTATTTTTTAATTATTGTTAGACTTTTGTTACCAGTTGATTTTTTTCGACTTGATAGGCTGTTCTTGGGGCATTAGTACGTTTTAGAAAAACCATTTTTCTAATTATTTCCTCAAGTTGAAGACAAGTTTCGCTTGAAAAAGGAATTGTTTTAAACCCAGCTTTTTTCGCTCTTATAAAAAATAATGACAGCTGACTAACTTTTTGTTGATATACTTTTTCAAATGCCATTTTGTATAAGTACAACTGCGGAGTATAATAAGAAATCAGTGACACATAATCGTCACTATTGTTCGTTTTTATATCAATTAAATGATAAAATCCATCCTTTTCGACAATTTTATCGATCTCTCCAATAATTTCGACCCCATCTAATTCCATTACAAATGGCCATTCAGTTGCAACGGTTGTGCCTAACTCTAATTCTTCCAAATAACAGTAATTGTCAATTAATTCATCCATTGCTGCTTGATAAGTTATTTTTTCAAGTTCATCGTCAATCATCGTTAATGCTTCTTGTTTGGCTTCAGTGAGATCATAACCATTATCAAGAAGTTCACAAGCACGATGAACGATCGTACCGAGTGTTGCACTAGATAATGGTTGGTCATTATCTTGAAACCCTCGGTTTTGGTCAAAAAGCCATTCATCTTCTAGTTTTATAATGTATTTATCATAATATTTTACTGGATCATTAATAAATGTCATAATCTCAGAAACTGAAAAACTTTCTTTCACCAATTTTCTAGGATTGAGCTTTGGTGGCTCATAATAATCACCACTATTTTCCCAACTTTGTAGCTCGGGAACTTCGGAATATTCTTGGACATAGTTACGTAAGCTGTTATTTTGTTCAAAAGCCTTTAAGAGCATATCGTACCAAGAATGATTGGCAGCTTTCTCTTCAGATGCTAATACTAAATAATCTCTGGCTCGTGTAACAGCAACATAAAAAAGACGCTTCGCTTCTTCGATTGCTTGATCCTTTGCTCTCGCCTTTATCATATGAAAGGCTGGCGAAGCTTTCTCTTCAGGCTTTTTTAATGGATCAATTTCTTTCATATACTGTAAAGCAAGACGGACATCATGATCAAAACGGATACTTCCTGAATCTCCTCTTGGACCTTTGGCTAAGTTAGGTAAAAAGACGATTGGAAACTCTAGCCCTTTTGAAGCATGGACGGTCATAATATGAACGACATTTCCTTCAGCTAACTCAACTTCTGCTTCCCCTTCTTTATCAGAAAGTGCAGCAAGCTGCTTGAGATGATTTAATAAATCATCTAATGAAGATGAATGGAACTCGGCGATAATATCTAGCAGTTTTTCAACATTTTTAATAAGTTGAAGATTATTACGCTGTAATAAGAGCATCATTTTCAAGCCAGAATCCGTAAAAAGCTCCTCTAAATAATCACGAATGGACGTTTGAGGTGTGTATGGAACCCATTTTTCAAAAAATTGTTTAAGTTTTGTTAAGGACATTTTCAAGGTGGGATTGATTCGAGCTTCATGTTCAAATAATCCTTCATAAATAAAATCAGCAAGACTTATCTCTGCTTCTAAACATTCATTAAGCGTTAAAAAGTCTTCGACGGAAACACCAAACAATGGGCTTCTTAGTAGGGCCAAAATATACAGAGGCTCCCAAGGTCGGTTAAGCCATTGAAGCAGCAATAACATATCTCTTATCTCTTGTTTTTCATAAAAACCAATTCCGCCATAAACGACATAAGGAATTCGCTTATCTTTCAACGCTTTTTCAAGCTTCGTTAACTTTGTTCGGGCTTGAATAAGAATCGCAAAATCACTCCATGTTGGTGCTCGCCACTGATCATTTTCAGCAACAAGCGGTTGTTTCTCGGCGATCATCCCGAGCATTCGATTGACAACCATTTCATATTCTGAGTGGTTCCCTTCTTGATCGTTCATAATTTCTTCCTGTTCATTCTCGCTAGGAATTGTAAGGAGTTCGACACGACCTTTTTGTTCTTCTTTGTTGTTACGATGACTCTTAATTGTATTGTAATTTATTTTGTAAGGTTGATCAGCGTTCTTTTCTTCACTTCCCATAATTTCCGAAAACGCCTCATTTACAAATTGAATAATGCTAGCACACGTCCGGTAATTTGTACTCATATTAACGAAATCACTTGTTCGATCATATTTTGAGAAATCAACAAGCTGCTTGATTAAGCTAACATCAGCACCGCGAAAACGGTAGATCGATTGTTTGCCATCACCGACGACAAATTTATAATCTGGTTGGATAAACGTGAGCATGTTCATTTGCAACTGATTGGTATCTTGAAATTCATCAATCATCATATGTTTATATTTACGACGACACGCTTGTTGAACTTGTTCATTTTCTAAAAGAGCAATTGCTTTTTGTTGTAAATCTGAAAAATCAAAGGCTGCGCGGTCCCGCTTAACTGCTTCATACTTTTCATCGTAGATGATCAGCATATCAACGAAAAGTTCCATAATTTCTTTTAATTCCGCTAGTTCTTCTTTTGTTAGAACTCGAAAATTCTTCCAAGTTTCTTTTAACGGTTTAAAGAGATATTCATACAATTCAAACAATTGCGGCTGACTTTCTTGCCACGCATTACTAATTCTTTTAGGCATTGCTTCCAGTAATTCTTGATAAACACCCTCTGGATTTTCAAAAGAAAGGTTGCCGATCGTTTGAAAGTGGTCAATAATTTTTTTCTGCGCTTTTTCTGTTTCGTCTAGTACCATGACATACGCTTTGGCCTCACGATAAAAGTTTGTTAAGACCATTTTTCTATCTGCTTCAACCGAAGCTAATTGGAGCGTTAAAATTTCGTCACAATCAAAAAACGCTTCAATTGAAGCAACAGATGTTATGTTTTCCTTTAACTGACTATAAACCGCTTTAAGTGCTTCGCTTAACTGATTTTGTGTATAAAAATTGTAGAGTGGACGCCACTTACTATAATTTTCAGGTGAATCAAACATTTCAGTAAATATCTCAAGCTGGATAAGCTTTACTTGTACATCATCTAAGACGGTGAAATTAGGGGTGATATCTGCTTCAAAAGCATATTCATGTAATAACTTATGACAAAAACTATGAAAGGTTGTAATAAATGCCCCATCTAATGCTTCTTTTTGTACTTGCCAATACTTACTGGCTAATTCTTGGTCTTTTGAATCATATAAAGTTGGGACATCTGTATGAATTTGTTCAATCCGACTACGAATTCGTTCTTTCATCTCCCTAGCGGCTTTTTCAGTAAATGTGATTGCTACAATTTCTTCTATAGAAGCTGCAACAGCTGAACATTCGTAGCCAAGCTTTTCTTGGAGTTTCTGTTCACAAAGATAAACGTAACGTTCCGTCAAAACACGTGTTTTCCCTGAGCCTGCACCAGCAGAAATTACTACAAATGGCTTGTTTGAATAAATTGCCGTTTTTTGTTCTTCATTAAAATTCATTTCCACTCACCCTCTCCAGCTTCAATTTGATCTTGGGTGACTCGACAAACTGGTTTATATAAACAGCTATTGATGCATTTTAACGGTTTCACCGAAAAATCTTGCCGGCTACCTTCCCAAAGTGCTTTTATCCGCTGTTTCAATTCATATTTTGCTAAAAATGTTTCAGCCTCAAGTGTTTCTTCTTTTGTTGCACTGGCATGAATGGAAAATGGACTATTTTTCCCAAAATGCTCTTCTCTCCAGACACTGTTTCCGGCGCGCTTTTGCGGATCACGCAGTGAGATGTAAGCAGCACCATGAGCGGTTAAGTTATGGGGTACTTCTGTAAATGTAGTTGCTAAAGCAAGCTGATAGTGTCCATTGGCTAGCCGTGTTTCCATCGCCACTAAATAAAGCGGCAATTGAAGTTTTAATCCAGGGCGAACTTCACGCTCAAAATGTAACGAGGCAAAGCCAGATTTATAATCATAAATAACGAAACCATCCTCATCAAGATCAATCCGATCAATCTTTCCAGACAAGGTAATCGTGGTGTCTGTATCTAATGGAAGCTCTAGTTCAATTGCTTCTTCCAAACGGAAAAGCTGCATCGATTGTAAATGTTTATTTTTCCAGAAATGCTTCTTTTCAGCAAGCCACCATTTTCGTAGCTTCTTTTCCCATTCTACTTTTTCAATTGCAAGTTTAAGCATTGAAAAATCTTGATGTTTTGCTTCAATAGCAGTCCATTCTTTTTCAAAAATATCGATTAAGACTGTTTCCGCCGTTTCGTTCATATCATCAGAAAACATTCCAAAAGGTTTGCCAATTAAATTTAATTGGTGATAGAACTTTTCGATAATTGTATGCAACATCGAGCCTGTATCCCGAAAATCAAGTGTTGTTCTTTTTTCTAACGGCTCTTGAATGTTTAAGATTCGCTCGAGAGCATATTTAAATGGACACATCGCATAACTTTCAAGCATCGTGACAGACATTTTGTCCCGCCTTAATTTCTCTGCCCAACTTTCGGATACTTCTTCCGTTCCTCGTTCGTGAGCAGCTAACTTGTTAGCAATGTTTTCAAGTTTCTGTGGAAAACTCGTTACTCGTTTGCCTATTCCAACGTGATAAGCTACTTTTTCCTCATAGTCACGTTTCGAATCTGATTCGTTTTCTGTAAACCGATTGACGGCACTATATTTCCTTCCTTCAATTTGACTTTTCCACCGTTCTAAATAAGGAGAAGGTAATAATGGATGATGAGGATCAAGCCCGACCACATAAGAAAAAGTTAGTTTGTCTGCCAAAGAAAATAACTGACTAAAAAATGCATCCTCTTTTTGTCGAAACAATTTCCTCGTTGGACTTGCAAATGGGATTGGTAAATGTTTTAAATCAGTTTCTTGAAAATAACCACTTAGCTTATGTCCTTTTGGATAAGTGCCTTCATTCATGCCGATAACATAAAGGTGACTACCTTTAAATAAAGCAACATCTCGAAATGTAAAGAGTTGAACTCCTTGTTTAGGCGCACGCTCTACATAAATGGTTGCTTTTTGCATCCCTTCATTCAACCAGTCAGCAAATATATGATCAGAAACTTGTAGCCCATGAAGTTCTTGCATTTCAAGCATTGCAATTTTTTGCGCTAGAAAATTCATGATATAATCATAGGCTTTCCATTCAAAACGAATTTGTTTGAGTTTTGCCGTGTTTGTTTCGATAAACAGCTTTTCTTTCCATTTTAATGTTAACTGACTAGTTTCTAGAAATTCTATGACAGCTTTAAGATAAGTAATTAAACTTGCTTTTTTCGGTAAAGACTTGCGAAATTCCAACATTTTTTCAAGACTTTCTTTCAGGTTAGAATCTAAAAAACCAGTATCGATAAAACGCTTCTTCTGTTTGATATAGTCATTACTCGTAAGAAAGTGTAATCTTAATAAAGTATCAACTATATCAAGATAGTCCCATCTACTCAAAAAACGGCCATTGTGTTTTAGTAATGACTGAAACATCAGTTGAAAAAGTAATGATCGCTTCACATCACTTTTCTGAGGTTGTGTAATTGGAATTTGCTTTTCAAAAGCAATTTTTGTTAGTTTTGAATGATAAGTATTCTCATCTGCTAGTAAAATTCCAACTTCAGATAAGGGTACTTGCTGATGATTTTTCACAATTTCTTGTAAAACCCCATAAATTTCTTCTTTACTTGTTGTTGCTGAAAAGACTTCGATTTGCGGTTCGATTTCTTTTAAGTACTGTGGCTCTGGCTCAATTTTAAACCCTAAGTTACGTAGTTCAGCTTTCGTTTCGCTAATAATTTCAGCAGCTTCAATTGCTGGTAAATATACCGTTATCTCAACACCAAGCGCCACAAAATAAGCAATCATCATATATTGAACCGTGCTAAAATCTAAATAACCATCAATCACAATCCCTTCAAGGTTTAAATCTAATTGTTGTTTAATTGCGACAGCCTGGTGGATTCGATTCTCTGGATCAAGCAGACGTTGTTTTTGCACCCACTCTGTTTCATACTCTTGGAAAACTAGTTCCATTTCCTTAAACTGAGGCGGTAAATCATTAATTGTTAACCCTAAACGCTTTAATTGCCCATATGTATCGGCATATGCTTTCGCTTTATGACGCAATTCCGCAGATTGTTGGAAAAAACGTTGTGGATTTCTTGCAAGTAATTCCTGAAAAAACAATGCTCGTTCGCTTTCGGAAACTGGAAAGTAATCTACCTTTGCTTTTTGCAACACTAAATCAGCTAAATCATCAAACGTTTTAAAAGCCATTCCTACTTTACATTTTCGTGCTTCTTGCAAATATTTATTGGAAGGTAAGATATAATAAATTGGTTTTCCACTTTTACGTTGCTTTTGAAACCATTCTGTAAGTCGGTCCGCACTGGCAACAGCCTTTAGCGGTGATGATTTTACAATCAGCATTATCTCACTCCTTTAAGGATTATTTTCCTTTATTATACAAACATCAACTAAACGATACCCCTTAATATTAATTACAATTTATAGTATACCAGAATTAAGAACGTCTGTTTTTGTTTTTTAAAGTGAAAAATTGCGGAATTTCCAGGTTTACTTGCGCAAATCCGTATTTATGGCCGAATATCTTTGACGAACCAAAAGTTATTTCCATTCTGTTTAAAACAAAAAACTTGGCTTTCGCCAAGTCAAATAAACATTTATTGTTAACCAATTAAAGATGTCTTCGTTCTATTCATTGCGAAAAATGCGGCTATTCCGTCGTTTTCATTGTCTAATGTAATATATTTTGCCACTTTCTTTGCCATAAAGCGTCCATTTTCCATGGCAACTCCTATCCCAACATTTTTTAACATTTCAATATCATTTGGGCCGTCGCCAAATGCTACCACTTCTTGAGGTAAAAGCTGAAAGTGATTTAGTACTGTTTTTAAGGCAGACCATTTTGAAATTGATTGATTCGTAATTTCAAAACTATCGCCCCAATTGGAAATTTCAAATTTTGAAAGCAACTTGGCTAAAGCAAAAGAAGCCGAAGATACATTTGGAAAGTAAACAGATAGCTTTAAGATCGGTTCATATCGCTTTGGAATAACTCCGATCGGCTCAACTAAAAAATTTCCCTCTACCTGATTGCCGATATTGTTAATAACTTGGTAACTAGCTTTTGAGGTATGACTAATCATTACGGTAGCATTATGAGTAGAAGAAATTTGATATATTTCGATGATATCAAATGGATTAATAATTGATTGATCTAACACTTTGTCTTGCAGGCGATCATAAATTACCGCACCGTTTAAACAAATTAACGGTGTATCTAATTCCAATTCTTCATGATATTTTAATGACATTCGAATAGGACGTCCAGTTGCTAAAATAATCTTTACGCCCTGTTTCTTTTGCTTCATTAAAAACTCTTTATTCCGATGGGAAATGGTTTCATCTTTCTTTAACAAAGTACCATCCAAATCGAGAACAATCGCCTTATAGTTAGTCATAAAATCCTCCTAAATAATAGTTTGTTTCTACACTTTATACTTTAGCATGATTATTTTAAATAAATTTGAAGGGAACATAAAAGAAGTGTTAATTTTATGATTTATTGTGAGTTTTACATTACATAGACTTTATGATTAATCTTCAGAGAAAAATCAACAAAATGATAACATTCACTTAACAATTCGATATTAAAATTAAACCTATAATATGTGCTGGCGTTTCAAGTTAAGAATAGGTGAAAAGAATGGGGGAATTATAGTGAATCGAATTGTAAACTGGATAACTACAAGTGATGCTCATATCTTTCATTTTGTTAATCGACGATTAAAGTGTAAATTGTTTGATGTTCTCCTTCCAAAACTAACGAATATGGGCGGAGCTACTTTTACAATCTCAGTCTTATTAATCGTGATCATCTTATCAGAAGACATCTTGAGAACATCTGCTTTTGAAGCACTCCTATCCCTTGCTTTAAGTCATATCTTCGTTCAATTCATTAAAAAAGTTTATTGTCGTCATCGTCCGTATGAAGAGTTAACAAACGTAAATTTAGGCTCAAGTCCACTAAAAGATTACTCATTTCCCTCTGGACATACAACAGCAGCCTTCTCAATCGCCATTGTATTTGCATTACACTCTTTCCTTTTGATGATATTACTTTTACCAATTGCTACTTTAATAGGTTTTTCACGCATGTATCTTGGCTTACATTATCCTACTGATTGTATTATCGGTGCCTTTATCGGAACATTGAGCTCGATTTTGATCGTTTACTTTTTGAACTAAACATGTGAAATGATTGAAAATATATTCTTATATGCTGACCACTAGAAAAACTTGGCTTTCCCCAACGTCATTCATAATTATTTTTTTGTAATGAAACAAACAAAGCTTGGAATGATAATAATGCATGTAAAAAGGGGAGGTGTAAAAAGATGACAAAGCGTAATAATCACGGTAGTAATAATCAAAGTTCTCCAAGAAGAGGTGGAAAGTTAGAAACAGAATTTGCGCAAGAAGTAGCTAGTGGAGATAACAATAAAGGAAACGAATACAACTCTAAACGTGGCAGCAAATCTCAATTGAAAAATCCAAATAACCATTAATTAATAAGGAACCATCTCTGGTTCCTTTTTTCAATTCAGAATAGGATTATTAAATCGTTTTTACAAGCAAATGTTCTTGCAAAGTACTAAGAACATTTATTCTCTTAAACTATTTTTTGAGAAAGTTTAGGTTTATGTAATGATTGCGAAGGTTTTCCAATGTAATATCCTTGGGCATAATCTACGTTTAACGTTTTTAAAAATTGTAGTTCTTCCCGACGTTCCACTCCTTCAGCAATAACTTTCGAGTTTGATTGGGAAGCATATTGAACAAATAAATTAACTAGCTTTTGTTGAGCAACATGTTTATCGATATATTGAATAAACGAAAGATCTAACTTAATAAAATCTGGTTTCATGTACATAATTGTTTTTAAACTATTATACCCCGCTCCGACATCATCAATCGCAATTTTAAAGCCTTGTGAGCGGTAATTCGCTAAGACACGTTCAAATTGAACATAATCTTGGACCGCATGTTTTTCTGTAATTTCAAAAACTATTTGCCGAGGATCCAGCCCAAATTTTTCAATAAATCGTAAAGTTTTACCGCTTCGGTAATTAGCATCATTTAACACAAGCGGATGAACATTTAAAAAAATCAAGTCTTTATTAGAACACTCACTTAAACGCTTCTGTTCTAAATATTTTTCAATTGATTGTTGTCGAGTTAATTTTTCAAATTGAAAAATTTGGTCTGTTTCTCCTAAAAATTTATAAAATTCTTCTGTATTTGAAAAAACATCAGTTGGATCAGGGCGATTTAACGCTTCAAATCCTACCATTGATTCACCGTTAACACAAACAATTGGTTGAAATAATGTATGAATTCTCTTTTGGTTCAGGATTTGTAATAGCTTTGCATACTGTTTTTTTTGTTGACAGTGTTGATATGACAAGGAGCGATTAAATTTCCATTGCTGTAATAAACATTGCAATTGAATTAGTTTGGTAAACATTCCAAATCTCCCTTTGAGTCGTCCATTGTATATGGACAATTAATAAAAAATGTCTTTTCGAGGTGTCTGACACCACTCTTAAACTAGCATATAGCCAATATTTCTTACAGTTTTAATATAAGTAGGTTTACGTCGACATGGTTCAATCTTTTCTCTAATTCTACTAATAAATACATCGATAATTCTTGGTTCGGCAAGTACTTCCTGAACACCAACAACACTTAACAGTTCGTTTCTTGGGATTGGGGTGCCTTTCTTTTTACTTAAGTATAAAAGCACTTCAAATTCTTTCATTGTTAACTTAACAGGGGTGCCTTTCACATAAACTGTGAAATTAGTCGGAGAAATGGTAATATCTTTATTAATAATAATTTCATCCCCAATGATTGTTTCTGAAGTCTGACTTTTAGGCCAAACCGTTGCTTGTCTCCTTAAGATCGATCTAACCCTAGCAACTAACTCCTTAGAACGAATTGGTTTACGAATATAATCATCAGCACCTAATTCGAGACCTAGAACTAAATCATATTCCTCGTCTTTTTCTGATAATAAAATTAAAGGTGTCCAATTATTCTTTTGTAAACGTAATGTTCTACAAAAATCAAAGGCATGAAACTTTGTGAAATCTAAATCTATAATAATAATCGTCGGCTGTTGATCACGAATTATCTTAAACCCTTCATCAGTATTTGTTGCATGAAAAAGGATGTAACCTACATCCTGAAAAGCTTCATATACATTAGTGGTCGTTATTGGGTCAGGATTAATGATGAGTACTTTAGGGCTCATTTTCCACCTCCAGAAAGTACTTGAAAAAATTTTTTTCATCTCTAACACTAAAACTCCTAAATGATGATGTTAGTAGTTTATACATATTTTCTTTAATAGTAAAAAGAAAGAAGGTAAGAAAAACCTTCTCCCTTTTTCATGTATCTTAATTTAAATCAAAATATTGGCCGTTTACCTCATAAATAATTAGTTCAGCAATATTCGTTGCATAGTCAGCGATCCGTTCAACATAACGACAAATAAATGCTAGCTGCGTTAAGTATTCAAGTTCTAATTGCTCTGAAATAACCGTATTAAAAATTTGCTTAACAAACTTCGCATACTTTTCGTCAACTTGGTCATCAAGCGTAGCAATTTGCTGTGCTTCAATCACATTGCTATTTGCATAGGCTTCTAATGCTTTTGTTAACATTTCACTTGCAATACTAGCCATTTCTAATAATACTGACGTATCAATTTTCATTTCTGTCCTATTCATTCGTTTAGCTGCTTTCACAATATCAACAGTTAAATCACCAACACGCTCTAAATCACTAGAGACTTTAAATGCAACAATAATTTTGCGAAGATCTGAAGCAACAGGTTGTTGTCTGGCGATCAGTAATGTTGCTTTTTCATTAATCGCTAATTCTTGTTGATTAACTTTGACATCGTTTTCGGTAATTTCAATAAATGTTTGCTGATCATTGTTTTCAAAAGCAGTTATTGCTCTATTAAATGATTCATTTACTAAATTACCTAACGAAATAATGCTTTCCTTTAAATTATTTAAACCAGATTGAAATGTTTCTCTTGTTTGCATAGCTTAATCCCCTTTTTAATTGTTCATCCTAAATGGACAATTACTGAAAAATGTCTTTTTTGGGTGTCTGACACCGAATTAGCCGAATCGACCAGTAATATAGTCCTCTGTTCGTTTGTCTTTTGGATTAGAAAAAATTTGATCGGTATAGTCATACTCAATTACTTCACCATTTAAGAAAAACGCCGTTTTATCAGAAATTCGCGCTGCTTGCTGCATATTATGAGTAACAATAATAATAGAATATTGTTGTTTTAATTCTTCCATCAATTCTTCCACTTTCAGAGTTGATTTTGGATCAAGTGCACTGGTTGGCTCATCCATCAAGATAACTTGGGGCTCTACCGCTAAACAACGAGCAATACATAACCGTTGTTGCTGACCGCCTGAAAGACCGTAAGCATTTTCATGTAAGCGATCCTTCACTTCATCCCAAAGAGCTGCACCACGTAAGCTCTTTTCAACAATTTGGTCTAACACCTTTTTATTTTTAATTCCATGGATTTTGGGTCCATAGACAATATTTTCATAAATTGATTTTGGAAATGGGTTAGGCTTTTGGAACACCATCCCAACTTTTGTTCTCAGTTCTTCAACATGAAACTTTGGATCAAAAATATCTCGACCTTGATAAATAATACTACCAGACGTTTTTACTCCAGGAACCATTTCAACCATACGATTTAAAGTTTTGATAAACGTTGATTTTCCGCAACCTGATGGTCCAATAATTGCTGTTACATCATTCTCCAAAAAATCTAGTTGAATCTCTTTTAATGCTTGATCTTTTCCATACCATAAATTTAATTGATTTACTTCATATACTTTCTTTTTGTTATCTGCTTGTATATCAGACTTTTCATTTTTATTCATCACTTTTGGTTGAACTGCTAAAGTCATAAAACATCCCCCTTGGACTAAAAAAATTAATAACGTTTTTGAAACTTATTTCTAATGATAATAGCAATTGAGTTCATAAAGATTAACATTCCTAACAAGACCATAATTCCAGCAGCTGCAACGAATTGAAATTCTTCTTGCGGACGACTCGTCCAGTTGAAAATTTGAATTGGCATTACTGTAAATTCACTCATTAAATTTTCTGGCACAAAGGCAATATATGTTAGAGCACCAATCATAATTAATGGGGCTGTCTCACCAATCGCCCTAGAAAGAGCTAAAATGTTACCTGTTAAAATCCCAGGGAGAGCCACTGGTAAAACAACACGGCGAATTGTTTGCCATTTCGTTGCCCCCATTCCAAAAGAAGCTTCTCTTAATTCTTTTGGCACAGCACGGATTGCTTCTTGAGAAGCAACGACAATAATTGGTAAGATTAACAAAGCCATTGTTAATCCACCTGCTAAAACACTTCGCTCTAACCCTAAACCACGTACAAATAATGTTAAACCTAATAAACCAAAAACGATTGAAGGAACACCTGCTAAATTTGAAATGTTCATTTGAATAAATTTGGTAAACAAATTTTTCTCAGCATATTCTTCTAAATAAATAGCTGTTCCTACCCCAAGCGTAAAGGCAATTGGTGCTGTTACACCCATCATCCAAAGTGTCCCGAAAATTGCCGCTTTAATTCCTGCATTATCCGCACGTCTTGAAGCGAAACTTGTAAAGAAATCCCAATCGATGTAACCGATTCCTTGGGTGAGAATTCGATATAAGAGAACCGATAAGACGAGTAATCCCGTTAATGTTGCTAATAAAAAAATAACAGTAAAAAATTTATTCTTTAGTAAACGAGCAGGAATATTTTTAACCATTTCTTGTTGTTTCGCCAGTTCCATCTTAATATTCCTCCCTGAATTTTCGTGAGATATATTGAGCTAATATATTCATAACTAATGTAAAGACAAACAATGTCATCCCTACGGCATAAATACTGTAATAAACAGTTGAACCATACGTTGCATCACCTAAACTTACTTGAACGATATAGGCGGTCATCGTTTGAATCGCATTTGTCACATCGATTGCTGCCGTTGGGTTGGCACCACCGGCAACCGTTACGATCATCGTTTCGCCAATTGCTCTTGAAATGGCAAGTACAATAGAAGAAATCACACCTGAAAGTGCTGCAGGTAAGACAACTTTCATTACCACTTCAAATTTCGTTGCACCTAATCCATATGCTCCTTGTCTCATTGAATTCGGTACTGAACTCATTGCATCTTCAGATAGGGAAGCAATCATTGGAACGATCATGATCCCAACGACGATACCTGGGCTTAACGCATTATAGATCGCTAAGTCTGGAATTAGATTTCGAAGCATTGGCGTTACAAATGTTAAGGCAAAGAAACCATAAACAATAGTAGGAACACCAGCTAACACTTCTAAAATTGGCTTAATCACTCTTCGCATCTTGTCTGAAGCGTATTCACTTAAATAAATGGCTGCGCCTAAGCCAATTGGAACGGCAACTGTTACGGCAATAACGGTTACTAACAATGTTCCTGTCACAAGCGGCAAAATTCCAAAGCTAGCATTGGAATGCATTGGATGCCAGTCATTACTCGTAATAAACTCGATAAATGATACTTCTTTAAAAAACGTAACTGTTTCGAATATTAATGTAAATACAATGCCCAATGTGGTTAATATCGAGATAATTGCACAAATCAAAAGAATTTTTGGAACTGTTTTTTCTGTTAATTTTAATAAAGATCTTTTTGAGTGATGTTCTGCAATAAGTTCACTCACCGACTTTATGTCTTTATTCATTTCCATCCCCCTTATTACAGAAAACATAGCGGTAGGGTTGACGTATTGGTCAACCCTTCCTTGTTATTTTTTATTTATTGCCTTTAATTTTTTCAGCATTAGCATCATATTCAGCTTGAGGTAAGTTAATATATCCTACTTCAAGTGCTAAATCAGCAACATTTTCATTTAAGAATGTTAAATAATTTACTACTTCAGGACGTTTTAATGATTCTTTATTTACATACGTGAACAATGGTCTTGAAAGTGGCGCATATGTTCCTTTATTAATTGTTTCTTCAGATGGAGTGATTGCTCCATTGCCATTGTCAATTGGAACTACTTTTAATTTGTCTTGGTTTTCGACATAATATGCATAGCCGAAGTAACCAATTCCACCTTCACTACCAGCTACACCCATAACAAGAACGTTATCATCTTCTGAAAGTTGAGCATCTTTACGAATATCTGTTTCATCTAAGATAACTTCATTCCAGTAATCAAACGTACCTGAATCATGTCCTGGGCTAAAAAATTCAATCTCTACATCTGGCCATTCAGGACGAACATCTTTCCAAGTTTTAATGTTTGTGCCATCAACCCACATTTTTTGCAGCTCTTCAACTGTTAAATAGTCAACAAAATCATTTTCTTTGCTTACTACAACAGATAAACCATCATAAGCAAGTTTTAATTCAACATAATCAATTCCATTCTTTTTAGCAAGCTCTGCTTCTTCCTCTTTAATTGGACGAGAAGCATTACTAAAATCAGTTTCACCAGTCACAAAACGCTTAAAACCACCACCAGTACCTGATACACCTACAGGAGCTTTCACATCTGGTTGGATTAAATTGTATTCTTCTGAGACAGCTTCTAAAATTGGGAATACTGTCGAAGAACCGTCAATTGCAATTGTTCCAGAAAGTTTTTCTTCTGTTTGTTCTGTTGGCTGAGTACCATTATTCGGTGTATTCTCTTGTGTTGTCTTTTCTCCACTGCCACATGCAGTTGCTACAGTTAATAATGCAGCGATAGAAAGTGTTAACATTGAGCGTTTGAATTTCTTCATTTGGTAATTTCCTCCCGAATTTTGTTTTCTATTTTTTGTGTGTTGAAGATGAACTTGCTTATAGTATGTATCTCCTTCACAAGTTCTACTATACGACTTGATTTTTAAGCTAGAATAAACGGAATGTAAAGAAAGTGTAAACAAATTTCATGAAATGTAAATTCGCTTAAAAAAACTAAGTCTTTCACCCAGTTTTACAGGCGGAAGACTTAGTTGGTTAGTAGAATACATTTAATTCTGCTATGAGGAAGGGGGACAATTTTAGTTTTTCGATCATTTCCCGTGATTTTTCGATCATTTCCCAAACGAGGCGCCACAATCTTAGATTTATGTTAAAAACGAAGTTGAATCTACTTTAAATTTTTTTGAGATTTGCGCTAATGAATTAGCCAATTCATTCAATTTGAGGCTTACTTCATGAGTATTTCTCATTTGCTCGTTTTGTTCATCTGAAGCCGCTAACATTTGTTCAGAGTTGGCCAACGTTTCTTGAGAGACTGAGACAAAACTTTCTGCTGCAGTTTCCATTTTCGGTAGCGAAATATTAAGCTCTTCCAATCTGTTTTTCATCCCGTTAATTTTTTCATTGACAACTTCAATTTCTTTCATTAAATGGTTAAAGGAAGTCTTTGATTTGCTAGCAACCGTAAGATGTGCTTGAAAATTTCCAAGCATATTTGTAAACTCATTAGAAGCTTTTGATGAGATATCTTCCATCCTCCGAATCGTATTTGTAATTTCTTCGGTTGCACTAGAAGATTGTTCTGCTAATTTTCGAACTTCCCCAGCAACTACGGCAAATCCTTTGCCAGTTTCCCCAGCCCTCGCAGCTTCAATTGTAGCGTTTAAAGCTAATAATTTCGTTTGTTCAGCGATACTTTTAATTAAATCAACGACTTTAGCAATTGAAACCGAATGATCTTTTACACTATGAATTGTTTTCGTCATTGTGTTAAATTCAGTTTCAAAATGATTGATTGTCCCAATCATTTCTTGAACACTTTTTTCCCCAGTAAGAGCTGAGCGATTCATATCTGTTGCGCTAAGTGAAATATGTTGCATATTGTCTAAGACAACTTCAATTTGTTTCTTCATATCTTGGAACGTATAAATACTTTCTTCTGAGCTATAAGCTGTTTGCTCTGCCCCATTTTTTACAATTGAAATAGCTTGTACTAACGTCTTGTTGTGGTCAAGTGCATGATTAGTAGTATCCTTTAAATTGCTACCTGTTTGCGATAATTGTTTAGTAGTTACATTTATCTCTGAAATCATTTGTTTCATATGTTCCATCATTAAGTTAAAGCTCTTAATTAATGATGCAATTTCAGGCACGGATGTTTCAATTTTAATCTTCTTTGTCATATCACCCGCTCTAACTTCTCGCATTACATTTCTTAGCGTAGTCAATGGCTTAATAATATACTTCTTTAAAAGGTACATCGTTAATAAAATTGAAATAATTGAACTAACAAAAATCGTAATAATAATAAATTTCCTTAACATTTCAAGTGGTCCAAGATAATCATTCGTTGGCACAAGTAGAACGAGTGTCCCTTTTAATTCTTGTACTTGTTTAAAAGCAAGTGTATAGTCAATTCCATTAATCATTTGATGTAAAACGCCGTTATCTTTTTGTAAAATATCAGTAATTAATTGTTCAGAAAAAACGATATTGGCGTTTGCGCTAATTGGTAGTGGTGCAACTTCTTGAGACTTAATCACAAAGAATTCTGGATTTAAGCCATTTTGAATTAGTTCCGCAGCTTGATTTGGAATTACTCCCTTTTCAAACCGCTTTTTAAATCCTTGTTCATCGCCAACATAGGCATACATTAAGTTTGCAGCGATTTCATCGGCGACATTTACTTCGCGCATTAACCGATTTTCAATAATTTTCATTGTATTTTCCTTTGATTGTGAATAAGACACATAACCAACAATACTTAAAGA
This sequence comes from Anaerobacillus sp., assembly GCA_036676095.1. Classification (GTDB taxonomy): domain Bacteria; phylum Bacillota; class Bacilli; order Bacillales; family Anaerobacillaceae; genus Anaerobacillus. The sequence goes on from JAKFDP010000009.1 coordinate 460,453, forward strand.
AGAAATTAATAAGGGTAAAAAAAGCAGCATAAGTCTTGTTAATAAATTTGTCTTTTCAATTAGAAGCGTTTTTAACCGTACTAATTTTCGTTTCACAAAAATCCCCTACTTTACTTTTGAAATAATTTGTTTACTTAAGTAAAGTATGACAGACGAATATTAAGGAAGTGTAAAAATTAAGTAAAAGTAATGTTTTCTTAGTTTAAAATTAGTAAAAAATTCAAATGAATTCTTTACTAGGAAAAAACTGAAGCTTCCACCAAATATTATGGTAGAAGCTTCAGTTTTTTTTGTTGCCAAATATTCATTTTTAAATTTCAATAGTTAAACCTTTACTTGCTAAGTGTATTTCTCCTGTAAAGATTGATTTTGCTTCAGTAACTAATTGCTTTGGATCACCAAAATGAGGTAAGTGGGTTAAAACTAATTTTTTTACTGATGCTGCTTGGGCAATGCTTGCTGCTTCGAGACTATTCATGTGTCCGTATGGCTTTCCATCTTGATGAGCGTAAAAGCTAGTTTCACAAAAAAACAGATCAGCAAGATGAGCAAATTGGTGAAACTCTTGCTTGTAGCTGCTATCGGCTGAATAAACAACCGTTTTCCCTACTACTTCGATTCGCATGGCAAAACACGGAATACTGTGGTTTGTTTTAAGAAATGAGATTCGAAATGGACCAATACTCGCTTCATGCTTTTCATCATATAGAAACGATAATGTATAAGGAGGTTTCGCTAATTTAGCGAATTGTTGTTGATCGTAAAGATGTCCGTAAAGATGAATTGGCTTATTTGTCGTTTTTAATGCTTGTGCAACTTGCCGACTATATTGTAATGAGCCGATATCGGCAATATGATCGTGATGATAATGCGAGATTATGACAGCATCTAATTCGTCTAATGAACAATAATGCTGTAACTGCGATAAAGCTCCACTACCGCAGTCTACTAACAATTTAAAACCATCATGTTCTATTAAATAACATGATGTTGCTTCTCCGACTTTTGGAAACCCACCCCAATGTCCGACTACTGTTATTTTCATATTGATCACCTTTTGTAAGAAAAGCGCAGAGCGCCCCCCTAGCGTCGACAAGCAAATGTTCTGGCAGAAAAAAGTGCGCTTTTTCACTTTTTATCTGACAGGTTATTTGACGTCGAGCCGCTGGCGCTCGGAGCTAGACATCTTTCAAAGTTCCAAAAATTATATACTTTCTTATCTTCCAAAAAAGCCCTAACCGCAATGGCTAGGACTTTTTGATGTTTGATTAAGCTTCTTGAACGATTGGATATACACTTACTTGCTTTCTGTCACGACCTACACGCTCAAATTTAACAACGCCGTCAACTTTAGCGAATAAAGTGTCATCTCCACCTTTACCTACGTTTACACCTGGGTAAATACGTGTACCACGTTGACGAACTAAAATTGATCCGCCAGTTACAGCTTGACCATCAGCACGCTTTGTACCAAGACGTTTCGAGATTGAGTCACGACCGTTCTTTGTACTACCTACCCCTTTTTTCGATGCGAAAAATTGAAGGTTCATTTTTAACATATGAATTCACCTCCTAGGTTTCCCTAATTTTTATATATTTACCGTACTGCTCGGCAATTGAAGTGAGCGATACAACCATCGCTTCTAGTAGAAGCTGTACTTTCTCATTAGTTTGCCTTTCCAAATTAATTGGAACATGGCAGCGGAGAAAACCACCATCGTTGCTCAGCTCAACTTCTAATTTAACATTACATAGCTTATAGATTGCATTAACTGTTCCAAGTGAAACCGCGGAAGCGCCGGCACAGACAATATCTTGTCCATGTGGGGCAGCATTTGCATGCCCGCTCATTTCAAAAGAACAAATATGATTGTCGGCATTTCGAGTAACGTTTACCTTAATCATGTGTTCCTTATGCGTTGATCTTTTCGATAACTACTTTCGTGTAAGGTTGACGATGACCTTGCTTACGACGGTAGTTCTTCTTAGCTTTATATTTATAAACTAAGATTTTCTTTGCGCGGCCTTCTTTTTCAACTTTAGCTGTTACAGTTGCACCTTCTACGAATGGAGCTCCTACTTTTACAGCATCGCCACCAACAAATAATACTTTGTCAAAGCTTACTGTTTCACCAACTTGAGCATTTAACTTTTCAATATAGATCTCTTGACCTTCTTGAACTTTTACTTGTTTTCCACCAGTTTCAATAATAGCGTACATTTACGTGCACCTCCTTGTTATACTCAGACTCGCCAATATGGGTGTTTTACTTATCGTAAACTCTTATGACCCTGTTTTGAGCGGTTATAGCTCTTTGGAGGTTATCCAAATAACTAACAAAAAATATCTTATCATTTTTTGCAAGTAGAGTCAATGAACTTTTCCTTTACGCGTTCAACAGTTTTGCTTGTACATCCGCAGTACTACCCACAAAACGAATGGCAAATTCATTTGGTTCTAATAAAGGATTTGCTTTGACAAAGATTTTAAAAAAGAGTGCTTTTTCTAATTGTGCTAAATGTTGATCCTTTTCACCTTTTAAGAGTTGAACAACAGTTGGGGGAACTTCAATCAGAATAGCTTCATCATCCATTCCTTTGTGTTCCCAAAGTGCCCGTTCCACTTTATAAGCGACTGTTTCAGCGGAAAGAATCTTCCCTTTCCCAAAACAAGCAGGACATAATGTTGACACACTGTCTTGGAGGTTTTGCCGGACTTTTTTCCGGGTCATTTCTAAAAGTCCTAATCCCGTAAACCCTAAAACATTTGTTTTCGTTCGATCATTTTTTAAGACTGTTGTAAAAGCTTCCAATACGGTCGTTTTCGCTTGCTCCGATTTCATATCAATAAAATCAATAATAATAATCCCGCCAATGTCACGCAACCGTAATTGTCTCGCAATTTCTTTTGCTGCTTCAATATTTGTCTTGACAATCGTGTCTTGCAAATCTAATTTTCCGGTAAACTTGCCAGTATTCACATCAATGACGGTTAATGCTTCCGTTTGATCGATCACTAAATAAGCACCATTTTTCAACCAAATTTGACGCCTTAGTGCTTTTTCCAGCTCTGCTTCAATCTGAAAAGAGGAAAAAATATTTTCCCGTTGTTGATAATAATGTAGTTTTCCTATTAGTTCTGGATAAGGACTAAACATATCTTTTAACAATAAATAATCTTTCATGGAATCAATGACTATTTTGTCTACATCAGCAAAGTTAAAATCGCGAACTACTTTTTCCAAAATCGAATTATCTTCGTAAATTAAGGTTGGGGGTTTTCTATTTTTCCCCTCTTTCCAAACATCTTCCCAAAGCTTTCGTAAAAAAAATAAGTCTTGAGCAACATTTTCTTCAGTTAACTCGCAAGCCGCAGTACGAATAATCATTCCTTCATTCGCTTGACAAAGTTTTGCTCCTATTTTCCGCCACTGTTCTCGGAGTTCTTCGCTTTGTATTCGTTTGGAAACCCCAACATAACCACCATTAGGCATATAAACAATATATTTGCCAGGGAACGAGACAATTTCTGTTAACCTTGCTCCTTTTTTGCCAAAGCCTTCTTTCGTTACTTGAACTAAGATTTCTTGCCCTACCGTTATAAGTTGAGAAATTGACTTTTCTTTTTTAACTTCTTCTGTTTCTAATAATTGTTGGTAACTAACAAGGTCATCGCGATACAAAAAACCATTTTTGTCAAGCCCGATATCAACAAAAGCAGCTTGCATTCCTGGCAGAACATTAACGACTTTTCCTTTATAAACGTTGCCAACAATGCTGTTAATATTCGGTCGTTCAATTAAAATTTCTACTACTTTTTTATTTTCAAGAATCGCAAGCCGATTTTCATTAATCAGCATATTAAAAATAAATGTTTTCACGGATACCCCTACTTTGTAAAAAACAGCCTTTATTTAAGGCTGTTTTTCCGGTTGATATTATCAAATTATATCATTTCCACTTCGAAATACCAATGTAGTTTATGGTGGTAGTAAGGAACTAATTGAGTGCTTTGCTTTTTTTTCTTCAAAAAATGCTCTTAGAATCATTTTTTCTTTCATAATTTTTTTCTCGGTGATTGACATCTCTTTAATAATTACTTTATGAGTTACACCCCGCCGAAACGTTTTTAATACCTCTTGGACAGTTTCGTGAGCAAAAACAGCAATTAAAACGGTAGCCATAAATGGGTCGTCTTGTTTGTAATATCTTTCCAACAAGAAGCGCATATAAGCGTAGTTTCTTTGTTTCCATTCAAAGTAAAGGGAGAAAAAAAGAAACAACAAAACAATCCATAAATTCAAATGGAATGGGAACAAATAAATACTTATGATGGCAAACAAAAATAAGAGAAAGAAGGAACTTTTTAAAGTTATCTCAAGACTCTTTTGAAATGAAAGCTTGCTTGCAAAAAGTAAATACAACAATTTGCCTCCATCTAAGGGCCATATCGGTAATAAATTAAAGGTTAAGACCATTAAATTATGACTAATGAACAGTTGATGATCGTTTGCCGTCCAGAAATCAAACTGGAGAAGAAGAAACGAGAGCGCAATTAACCAGAGATGTTGGAGAGGTCCTGAAATAATCACAATAAATTCTTCCTTCAAAGGACGATTTCCATACTCTTCAACTTCTGCTACTCCACCAAAAGGCAATAGTTCAATTTTGCGAATTCGCCACTTAAAAAAATGGGCGCTAACACTATGACCCATTTCATGAATGAACACAATGCTAAATACCATAATAATTTCTTTAAAATAACCTGTGATAATCCCAATGCCAATCACAAACCAAAATAACGGGTTAATTTTAATTTTTTTGAAAAGGGCAAGCATATTATTCAAACGTTATCACATCAAGTGGATTGATAAACGTCTCACCTTCTTTAAGAGCAAAATAATAAAACCCTTTGTTATCTTGTAATGAAACAGTACCTATTTTCGTACCTGCCTCAATATGATCATATAGTTTTACGTCCACATGATCGAGCATTGCATACCAAGATTCTCCGCCATCGTAATGTGAAACAATGACCGTCTTGCCTAAAATTTCTTCTTCAGCAACAAAGCGGACCATCCCATTTTTGACAGCTTCAACATTTGAACTAGACACCGTTTCTACAATAATCCCCTTCCCATCTTCATCAAAGCTTTTCTTCACCGTTCCAGCTGCTGGTACTGCATAGGCTACGTCTAACTCTTCAGATCGTAAATTTTCTAAAGCCATATTTTTAGTGATCGGTAACAAGGCTAATGGTTTGCCAAATTGATCTTCATACCAACTAGCAACTTGAGCAAATTGAAATTCTTGTTCAAAAGAGTTTTTTACAAATTGGCGGGCACTTTCGAATTGTGGTGGTCCTTGTGATTTGAACAAAATTCCAATTACGAGAAACAAGCAAATCGAAGCAAAAATTTGTAAAATCAAGAGGTCTTTACGAATAATATGATCATCAGATTGGCTTGATTCTTGCTGGTCTCCAAGAAGATAAAAATCTGGTTCATCTCTAAATTCACTGTGACTAGGATAATATTGCGGTTGCGAACGTTCCTTTCTGCTAATCTCGCTACTTATTTTTCTCCTTCTTTCGTCAATTCTCCGCCGAATTTGATCAATTCTGTTCGCCATCTATTTTCATCCCCTTTTTATTTGCAGGTTGCCCCTTTAGTTTATTAAGTATTAAATTCACTTTAAGTTACCTAACTATAGTTATATTGATATGACTTGTCCGGAAAGGATATGCTAGTTGCTAAAATAAAAAGAGACTAACCATAATGGTTACTCTCTTTTAGCAGCTGTTTAAATCTTCTATTTTGAACACGTATTTTCATTAACTTATGATCTAATCCCAAAGAATTTTTTCACTTTTGAAAAGACACCTTTATTTTCTTCTAAAGACATTAATGGGACTGATTCCCCTAAAATCCGTCTAGCGATATTCCGAAAAGCAATCGAAGCACGACTTATCGGTTGAAATGCAATCGGCTCTCCTTTATTCGATGCTTTAATCACATCATCATCATCACAGACAATTCCGATAATCTCAATCGCTAAAATGGCGACAATTTCGTCGACATCTAACATATCACCATTTTTCATCATATGGCCACGAATTCGATTGACAATTAATTTAGGTGCTTCTACTTTTTCCTGTTCTAAGAGACCGATAATGCGGTCGGCATCGCGCACTGCAGATGTTTCTGGTGTTGTTACAACAATTGCTTTATCAGCTCCAGCGACAGCGTTTTTAAATCCTTGTTCAATTCCAGCCGGACAATCAATAATGACATAGTCATAATCTTCTTTTAACTCTTGGATAATTATTTTCATTTGCTCTGGATTTACAGCAGCCTTATCTTTTGTTTGCGCTGCTGGTAAAAGCATTAAACAATCAAATCGCTTATCTTTGATCAGAGCTTGTTGCAAGCGACAGCGTTCTTCAACAACGTCAACGATATCATAAATAATTCGATTTTCTAAACCCATCACAACATCAAGATTTCGGAGACCAATATCAGTATCGACAAGACAGACTTTCTTACCTGTAAGTGCAAGGGCAGTACCAATATTTGCCGTAGTCGTCGTTTTTCCCACGCCACCTTTACCAGATGTTATTACTATCGCCTCTCCCATGCGAATCTCCCCTTTCATTTGAGGTGTAAGTTTTGCGTTAATGAAAGTATAGCTTGAATACCATAACAACAAAAACTTTAAAACTCTTAACCTATTTATTCGTTTATCATCACTGGACGTATTTTGGACATATGTTGAATTCTTTCAATGGCAATACTATTATTAAAACCTATGTAGGCACATTCCATGTCGTGGTTTTCATAATCTTTCATATCTGGTGCACGACTAACAATGTCAGCAACTCTAAGCTGTGATGGCTCCATTTTTGAAGCTAAAATGACTGCTTCTTTATTGCCCTTACAACCTGCATGGGCAATTCCACGCAAGACACCCATAATATAAATGTTACCTGACGCAATAACCGTTCCTCCAGGATTTACATCCCCTAGGAGCAAAAGATCCCCTTCTATTTCGAGAACTTGTCCAGAACGGACAATCTTTGTCAATGTTGTTGTTTGAGCTGCTTTTCTTAACGTTTCAGCTTCGTCCTTCGTGATAACATTAGATTCAATCTGGTTGATCACAAGTCTTTGTTGTTCACAAATAATTGCTGTTAGTTCGTTACTATGCTCATCTGTTAAAAAACGATTTCCAACAGCTACCTTTACCTGTACCGCTGGACCTTCTGAAATTTGCGGATAATTAGAGGATAGCTTGTCTTTTAGTTCACTTATTAGTTCAGAAAAAGAACATTCATCATCTAAAAATAAAATTAGGCCCTCTTTGGTTCCCCTTATCGTTACATAGTTTGTTTTTTGCATCACCCAAAGTCACCTCAACTTTCCTTTATTCAACGTTGCCATCTAAAATCCTTTTTTCTTTTATTAATTTTTTCCTCGATATCATCATTATTTTGTAAATAGACTAATAATTTTCGTAATGGATAGATTACGATAATTAAAAATACACTATTCACAAGCAAACTAGGCAAAAGACGCTCGAAAAAGAAACGTTCATGAATAAGAGTTGTAATGCCAATCATTAAATGAATTCCGTAAACTAAATAGTCAAGGAGGATTGTCCCAAAAATAGCAGTAATAATCAGTAAGAATAAATTTTTTTGAAAAATTTTATATGAAAATCCAAGTGAATATGTAATGAATGCCATACTAAAAAGATACACACCTAAAACATGTGTATAAATAACATCCTGAAAAAGACCGAGCACTAGTGCATAAATCGTTCCAGTCGTTCTCCCTAAATAAAGCGCCACGACAATCACAACTGCTAAAGCAAAGCGTGGAATGATGATGAATTCTGAGCCAAAACGATCAGGGGTAAAAACTTGAAAAATAGTCCCTTCAATGATAAACAGAAAAAAGATAAGCAAAGGAAGGAAAAATCGCGACATCGTTATTCCTCCCCTTCCTGGATAATTGATTCATCGAAGGCTGGTGCACTTCGTTTAATGATCATCACATAATCTAAATGGTTGAAACTAGCTGAAGGTTCAACGTAGGCATTTTTTGTTAATCCATACTCATCTGCTTCAATACGAATAATTTTCCCAATTAAAAGACCTTGTGGAAAAATTCCTCCTAATCCAGAAGTAACAACGGTTTGCCCTTCTTCAATTTCGACATCCGCCGCAATTTTTCTGAGCATCAAAGCTCCTGTTTGTTCATCGAAGCCCTCGATAAACCCAAATACTTCTGTAGTTTCCGTATCAACCATCGCTGAAATTCGATTTGTACGATCATGGTCTTTCAAAAGTTGGACGGTTGAGGTGAATTGCGACACATGCTTCACTTTCCCAACTAACCCTTTTGAAGTAATAACAGCCATATCGCGTTCAATTCCATCTTGCTTGCCTTTATTAATCCCAATATATTCATTCCAACGATCTGGCGTACGATGAATGACAAGTGCAGGGATTAATTGATAGTCAAATAAGCTTTCTTTAATTTCTAAGGCATCTTTCAAATTTTGATTTTGACGGCGAAGTACGTTAACTTCAACAGCCACTTGTGCGTAGCTATCTAGATGTGACTTTAAAATTTGGTTTTCCTCATATAAATTCTTCATTTCAGTTATATTCTCAAAGAAACCCGCTACATAAAGAGCGGGTTCTTTAAATATGGACTGGACCCAACCTACAGAGTCTTTCATAAACTGTTCCGGCCATGTTAAGCTTCGACGATCACTCATAGAATAGCCTATTAATGCCACCAACAGAATAATACTAACGAGCAGCACGATTAGTCGCTTATTGGAAAAAAATTGGGGCACTGTTCATACACCTACTTACTTTCGATTTGAACGAACGGTAATTCCTGCCTTAGAACGGAATAGGTGCAGATTTTCTAACGCCCTTCCTGTTCCTAAAGCTACACAATCTAACGGATTTTCTGCGACGATTACTGGCATGTGAGTTTGATCGCTAAGAACACGATCAAGATTGCGCAATAATGCTCCGCCTCCGGTTAGAACAATCCCACGATCCATAATATCCGCTGCTAATTCAGGCGGAGATTTCTCTAACGTATTTTTGACTGCTTCCACAATCGAGTTGACGGTATCTTCTAGCGCTTCAGCAATTTCACGAGCTGTAATAGTAATCGTTTTCGGTAAACCTGTGACTAAATCTCGACCACGAATATCCATATCCTCAATTCCTTCAGGAGTACCTGCAGAACCAATTTCAAATTTCACAACCTCAGCAGTGCGTTCACCAATCATTAAATTGTACATTTTTTTAATATATTGAATGATTGCATCATCCATTTCATCACCAGCTACCCGAATTGATTGACTCGTTACAATTCCGCCTAGTGAAATAATTGCTACCTCAGTTGTACCACCACCGATATCAACGACCATACTTCCTGTCGGCTCCCATACTGGTAAGTCAGCGCCAATTGCCGCAGCAAACGGTTCTTCAATTGTATAAGCTTCCCTTGCACCCGCTTGCTTTGTGGCATCTTCAACCGCTCTTTTCTCAACCGCTGTAATTCCCGATGGAACACAAACCATCACATTCGGTTTACGTGTAAAGATCGATCGATTTCGTTGAGCTTGTCGAATAAAATATTTCATCATTGTTGCAGTCGTATCAAAATCAGCAATAACTCCATCTTTCATTGGGCGAACAGCGACGATATTTCCTGGCGTACGACCGATCATATTTTTTGCATCATTACCAACTGCTTCAATTGTACCTGTATCAGTTCTAATCGCTACTACGGAAGGTTCACGAACAATAATTCCTTTCCCTTTAACATAGACAAGCGTATTAGCTGTACCTAAATCAATTCCTAAATCTTTTGAAAAACCACCAAACATTTATGTATCTCCCTTCAATGGAAAAGCTAACTGTAATAAGTATAGCTTGAACAATCATATAAATCCATAACCTTTATTATACTAAAAAAAATGAAAAAGGGTAGTAGTTTTAGCGAAAATGTAAAAAGTTGAAAAAATTACTTCGAAGTTAGAAAAGCGGAGAGCGCCCGCTAGCGGCGACAAGCAAATGTTCTGGCGGTAGAAAGTGCGCTTTTTCACTTTTTATACTATCTAAAATATATTAACTATTCGGTTGATAGTATAAGAAAAACTAAGGCTTTCGCTATTGGCTGGCGAGAAGCCAAGTTTTTCTAATCTGCCAGGTTATTTGACCTCGAGCCGCTGGCGCTCGGAGCTAGACATCTTACAAAGTTTAAAGATCATAAATTACTTGCATTCTATACGTAGCCTTTCTCCTTTAGACTCACATATTTCTGATCACCGATAATAATGTGATCGAGCAGTTCAATTCCAATTACTTTACCTGTTTCAACGAGTCTTTTCGTCACATCGATATCCTCTCTACTTGGTGATGGATCTCCGCTCGGATGGTTATGAAGGCAGATAATCGCTGCTGCTGAATAACGAAATGCTTCTTTGTAGACTTCGCGTGGATGAACGATCGATGCGTTTAAGCTACCAATAAAAATAGTCTTCTTGTGGATCACATGATTTTTCGTATTTAAGTACAGCGCAACAAAATGCTCTTGAGTTAAAAAGCGCATATCCTCCATCACATAACGCGAAACATCTTCAGGTGAACGAATGACGATCCGCTCATCATTTTGTAATTTGTGAACTCTACTACCTAATTCAATTGCCGCTAATAATTGAACGGCTTTCGTATCCCCAATTCCTTTAATTTGTTTTAATTCATCGACACTCGAATCCTTTAACAGTCTTAACCCCTGAAAATGATGCAAAATTCGTTGTGACAACTGGAGGACGGATTCTTGTTTCGTTCCTGACCCTAAAATAATGGCAATTAACTCATGGTTTGCTAATACTTGTACACCTTCATTCAGTAAACGTTCCCTCGGTCTTTCCGTTGTTGGTACATCACGAATCATTAATGGTTTTGTTTCCATAAATTGCTCCTCTCTTTTTCATTTTTTCGGGAGAAGCAACTGTGGCTACCCCCGATTACGAAGAAACATTTTGAAAGTTTTTTAACTCTCTAACAGTCCTCGCTAACGGTAAGCCCACAACGTTGAAGTAATCACCACTAATTTTCTTGACGAATAATGCACCTAATCCTTGAATCCCATATGAACCAGCTTTATCGAACGGTTCACCGCTGGCAATATAAGCTTCGATTTCTTTAGGTGTAAGCTCCCAAAATGTTACAATTGTTTTCTCATGAAAAACAACCGTTTTTTCTTGTGAAATAATTGCTACACCCGTATAAACGTCATGATCGTTGCCTGACAATTGCGCAAGCATCTGAAAAGCGTCTGCTTCATCATTAGGCTTCCCTAATATACTTCCATTTATTGAAACAATTGTATCTGCTCCAATAATAATGGCATCATGATGACGTTTAAAAACATCGTTCGCTTTTTTGAAAGCAAGTTGTTCGACTGTCTCATAAGGAGATAATGAATTCGATATTGTTTCGTCAATTGTACTTGTGGAAATTGAAAATTGAAGTTGCCCTTGTTCTAAGAGCTGTTTACGGCGAGGCGAGCCAGAGGCTAAAATGAGTTTTTTCATGAAGAATCTCCTTTGTAATTTTCATTAAACAAAATAAAGTGAAGAATGAAAATTTTGTACAAAGGATCTACACTAAGAATAGCAAAAAATGGACAAAATTTTCAATTCTTTTTTTTATAAAGTTAAGAAAGTATAACGTTTTTGAACTTTGAATGCTGTCTAGCTCCGAGCGCCAGCGCTTTTCTAAGCTATTTATCAAATAATAGTTTAGCCCCAGCGATCCCTGGTGCTGTCATTTCATTCGGATCTAAAATTAAATTTAATTCCTCTTCAGTTAAAATTCCTTTTTCAATGCAAATTTCGCGAACAGGGCGCTGTGTTTGGATTGCTTCTTTCGCAATTCTTGCTGCTACTTCATAGCCGACATGAGGATTAATTGCCGTAATAATTCCAACACTTTTCTCCACCATTTCGCGACAACGCTGAATATTTGCGGTAATTCCTTCAATACAATACTCACGAAATACTTCCATCCCATTTTGTAATATCGTCAAAGATTGTAATAAATTAAACACTAATACAGGTTCCATAACGTTTAATTCTAATTGACCAGCTTCAGAGGCAAGGGAAATGGTATGATCATTTCCAATTACTTGGAAAGCTATTTGGTTGATTACTTCCGCCATGACTGGATTTACTTTTCCAGGCATAATCGAAGATCCAGCTTGTCGCGGTGGTAGGTTGATTTCATTAATCCCCGTTAACGGTCCTGAACTCATTAAGCGAATGTCATTGGCAATTTTCGATAAATTAATAGCGTGAATTTTCAAAGCACTGGAAACTTCAGTATAAGTGTCAGTATTTTGTGTTGCATCCACTAAGTCTTCGGCATTTTTAAAGGGCATTCCAGTATACTCAGCAAGATATTTGACAACAAGGGTAATATATTCTGGTAAGGCATTTAAGCCAGTTCCAACAGCTGTTGCCCCCATATTGATAATATATAAATGCTCTAATGAACTTTTAATCCGTTTTAAATCACGAGTAAGCACTCGTTTATAAGCACCGAATTCTTGACCTAGTCGAATAGGGACAGCATCCTGAAGATGAGTTCGTCCCATTTTAATCACTTGATCAAACTCCTCTTGTTTAGCTTCTAGGGCAGCAATTAGTTGCTCTAAAGAACTCGTTAAGCCTTTCGCCAAATGTAAACAAGCAATATGGATCGCCGTTGGAAAAGTGTCATTTGTTGATTGGGCCATATTGACATGACTGTTGGGGCTAACCATTTGATAATCTCCTTTTTCCCCTTCAAGCAGTTCAATTGCCCGATTGGCAATTACTTCATTAGCATTCATATTAAATGAAGTACCCGCCCCACCTTGAATAGAATCGACCACAAATTGCTCAATAAGCTTTCCTGCAATAATTTCTTCACTAGCTTGGACGATTGCCGTTGCAATTTTTTTATTTAATCCCCCTACATCTCGATTAGCCATTGCACATGCTTTCTTGACAAAGCCAAATCCTCGGATTAATTCTCGATGGGGCGGATAGCCTGTGATTGGAAAATTTTCAATCGCTCTTGCGGTTTGAATCCCATAATAAGCAGCTTTCGGAATTTCTTTTTCTCCCATTAAGTCACGTTCAATCCGAACTTCCGACATATAAAAACCTCCATTTATTTCTAATTGTATTTTTTCCATTTCGTTTATATATTAGTTATAAATTGTAAACAAACAAATGTCAAAGTGCCAGATGGGATTAGAAGAACTTGGCTTTCGCCAAGTCTTTAATCCGAAAGCCTTAGTTTTTCTTATACTTGGTACTTTAAATTTTAACATCGTCGAATAAACATCCTTGCTAAAAATTTATAGTTTCCTAACGTACAAAAAAAGAAGAAGCACCATTTTCTAAATAGGCACTTCTTCTGTAAAATCGACAATATTATAATACTTTCACTAATTCCTCATAAGCTATTAAACCATTTAATAAATATTGTTGAGCTTGCCAAAGATTAACATTGTCTTTAGAAGTAGCAAAATTTTGCATTTTCTCATAAGCATTTGTTAGTGCTCCTTTAAAAGCAGTGGCATGTTGGTGTTGAATCTCATTATTTTTAAAGGGATCTCCAAGTGCGGTGAAGCTTTCAAACGCTAAAGCGACCTCATTATTTGCTTTCGTTGTGTTAGCAAGTCCATGGATTGAATACTGTGTTAGCTGTTGAAATAATTGTACCCCTGATTGTAAGTAAAGGAATTGCTCTTGATTTTTCAATTGCTTATTAGCAGTTACTGCATAAGGTTTTAAGTAAACATCTTGTCCATTTGCTTTATATTGATCGGCAACTATAGTAGCTTGATCACGGTCTAAACCGAGACCGATAAATAAATAGATTGGATCTGTCGTATTGGTTAATACCGCAGCAAATCCTTTATTTTTCAGCATTTGCGCTGTTTCCTGACCTTTTGCGACAACGGAAAACGCCCCACCTTGAATAATTTCTACTCCTAGTGTCGGAATTTGATTAGCTGTTGTAGTAACTGGAGCTTCTGCTTGTGGTGAATCTTTAACGTTCGAAGCTTCGAATTCGGTTGTTGGTTTTTCACCTGTAAATATCGTTAACATCATAAAGCCAAAACTTACGCCAACGATAATGGCCGACAAGACAATTGCTATTAAGCCAAGCGGCAGTGAATGAAAATCAAACTTAGGGCTTTTTTTCCTTTTAGTTGGTGGCAATTTCGGTGATGCTTCACTTTTTCCATCATCCCAATATGGATCTGCAAGTATCTTTTTGCCTTTCCGTCGTTCACCTAAGTCAACCACCTTTGCTGACGATTGCTGCTGGGATGGTAGTAGCCAATCAAAATCTTCAGGATGCTCTTGTTCTTCCTTTGTTGCAGAAATCTGCATATTAAACAATTCCTCTTTCGCCTGCTTGTCTACCTCCGTCTCACGATACAATGCTTCTTTCCCATTCAGAACGATTGAAATTCGCCGGTCATTCTTCTTCGGATTGTCCAACCATTGCCAGCTCCTTTCTATATGTTTAATATACTATATTCTATTAATAGGAAATGATAGATAGAACTTGAAAAATGAGATGTAGAATTTATTTAGAAACTATAAGGGTAACATTAAGAGGAGAAAGAAAACTTGGCCTAACGCAAAAAAAGAACAAGACTTTTGTCGTCTTGTTTAGCAGTTTCAATCAAGTGAATTACTTTGCACTTATTAAGTTTCTGTTTAGTGCCGTAAATGGAATTCCTATATCAACACCACCTGCTTTGTCACAAAGCTTTCGTTGTTGACCTTTATAACAGACGAAATACTGAATCTTTCCCGCGGATTTGACAATTGTGACAAATGAATCATTATTAGTTGGCATGATTTCATTTGTATCGGGATCTTTAAATGGTTGAATATAACCGTTAGCTACTAATGTTCGATAAGAAATTTTTTCAGTGATATTATCTTTCGCTAATAGCTCAGTTGATAAATGATACCTTTCTGTTGCTTTTTTTAAAGAATGGGCATTTGATACAAAAACATAATCCTTCGATTGGTGAATAATAGTATTTATACTAAGAACAGCAACCAAAATTAGGATGACAAAAATAACAATTATAGTTACTTCACGGCTTGTTAAGCCAAAATATATGTTACTGAATTTCATTAAAATTCTCCTCTTTCACTCCATAGTATAATGGATTAAAGCGCTGACTTCGTCCAGGATAGTTAATTTTCGGCAAAAACTGACTGAATTGTTCCAGTTCCGGTAAGTAAAAAGTTGAAATCGCGATGGAAAAAGTAATCTCTTCAGCTGTTTGTTCGACCATTGTTACTTCAGGGTACCCGCTAAAAGATAATTCGTCAATCTTAGTCACTCGTTCTAATTGTTCAATTCTCTCTAAAAAGTTAAGCAATTCTTCATAGCCAGGGGAGATCACCGACATAGTTACAGTAACTCGGTGGCTATTTTCGTTACTTTGCGTATCAGCTTCAGCTTGGTTATTTTCGCTACTTTGCGCATCAGCTTCTGCCTGGTTATTTTCACTACTTTGCGCATCAGCTTCAGCTTGGTTGTTTTCACTATTTTGTGAATCAGCTTCAGTTGGGTTGTTTACACTACTTTGTGAATTAGCTTCAGTTTGATTGTTTTGACTCTCACTTGATACCTCAACCCCTGAAAATTCCTCATCGGCAAAGCCATAATTAACGATCATACTATCTGAATAAATTTCCGCTTTTTCTAAGTCTAAAATAAATTGATCAACTAAAGGTCTTACTGGTACTTGTCGAAGTAATAATTGCAACTCATATGGAGAGAGCTTCATTTCTACTTGTTGCTGTTGTGATTGGACAACTTCTAACAACTTTTTTTCAGTCGTTAATTGTTCTTCAGCTTGAGCAATTTTATTATTTAACGGAGGAATAAAGTAATAATAACTAGCAACTAAGCTAAGAATTAATAGTAGGCAAAATATTCCTAAAATTAAGACTTTTTTGGTATTGACTAGTTCCATTACGATCCCTCCTTTGTTTTCGCACGCAAAATTGCTACTCGGTTAATTTCAATATTGAAGTTAGCAATATATCGAGGCAAATAGCGGAAACGTTCATCGCTCATCTCTTCATCATTCACTTCTTGCGTACTTAAACTTTCCAAGCTAGCTTTGGCGATATAAGGCGATTGATTTAATTCATGCAAATAATTTGCCGCTTCCCTTGGCGTATCAAATTGCACATTGATTGTCACCGTTCCTTCATCACTAGCTTGATAATTCATGAAATAGCCGCGTTCTGGTAGTAAAGAAACAAGGTGATTAAGGAGAAAGACAAGTGAAATCTTTTGCTTTGTAATCCAATCAATCTTGGTCATTAACTGACTGAAGCTATCAACTTCTTTCGATTCTGTTAGC
Organism: Anaerobacillus sp.; assembly: GCA_036676095.1. Classification (GTDB taxonomy): domain Bacteria; phylum Bacillota; class Bacilli; order Bacillales; family Anaerobacillaceae; genus Anaerobacillus. The sequence goes on from JAKFDP010000009.1 coordinate 476,949, forward strand.
TTTTTCTCTTCTATTTCTCTTAAGGAAACTGTAAGCTCCAGCTCTGATTCTACATTTTTCAAGCTTTGCTGTTTATTATCATAAATAAAATAGCCAATCGCAAATAAAACAAGAAATGTGAATAAGACGATTCCCGCAATCAGGAAAATAAAGATACTTTTCTTTTGTTTTTGAGGTAAAAGGTTAATTTCTACTAACATTATCTCACCTCTTTTAAAACGAGACTAAGAGGCAAATAATAGCAGCTTGGAACAATCTCATCCTTTGCCGTGACAAACAAACCATCAGAAAACGTCGAACTAGGGATGCCTGTTGTCTCATCTAATTGTTGTTTGATCATGGAAAGATAGGGATGGTCGCCAACAATAAATGTTTTCGTAATGCCAACCTTCCCTTGATTAATCGAGAATTTATAAAAATTAATGACACGTTCAATTTCGGTTAAATGATCTTGTAAACTTGCTTGCATTTTCTCTACATCTTCACAAACAAGCGGAAATTCGCCTTCATCATTTAACTTCGTTTTAAACAGTGCTTCATTATTCGAAATATAAATATGCCGCATAAAAACCGGTTTTTGTTGATGAAAAATACTTAAATTGATTGAACCAATGGAAAATTGGAGCAAGAGTAAATGCTCATGGCGGTTGCTTAAATCAAACTGATGATATAGTCGATACGTACTAAGTGCCGAAACATCAGCAACTTTAGGCACCAATTTTACAGCTTCTAATAAAGTAACGTAATCATTAATCACAAGTTCTGGTGTTGCAAACAATAAAATTTCCTTTTTATCATCAATTTCGCCAAGTACATAATAATCAAAAATTGGTTCTTCAAACGGTAGATGAATGCTTGTCCCAATTTCAAAATATAAGTAACCTTTGATTTCATCATTCGGTATCTCATTAGGAATTAAAAGCTTCCGAAAGAAGACCGTCGAATCCGGGACAATAAAATTAACGTTTCGCTTTTTAAGCTTCCAATTGTCGACACATTCCTCGAGCACCGCTGTAACATGTTCACGCTCGAGGATTTTGCCATCACGGATAAACCCCGATTGAAGGTAACGTTCCCCATATGCTCTAACTGTTTCTATGCTAGAACCTTTGGCATCAACGTAGCGAATGACATGATCTTTCATGATTAAATTTACTGGTTGTGATTTGCCAAAACTAAGGTTCATACAATACACGCCTCCTCAATCATCAAAGCAACAATTGCCAATATAAAGAAAATAGTTTTTCTCCAAAAAAATAAGCGGTTAACGAACCAATTACGATAAACGGGCCAAACGGGATTGGCTTGCCGCGCTCGACTTTCCGCAGCATCATCCCAATTATCCCAAACAATGAACCATAAAAAGCAGACAGAAAGATTGCTAGTAACGTTGCTTGGAAACCTAAAGCAAGCCCCAGCACGAAAAACAATTTAATATCACCGCCGCCCATCCCTCCTTTTGAGACGATCGCCAGCGTATACATAAGCAAAAAACCAACGAAAGCACCGACAAACGGACTCCACCACGGAGCAAACGGCACAAAAAGACGCAGCAAAACTAAGAGACATAAAAAGAAGATTAACACTCGATCAGGGATAATCATATAATGAATATCTGAAATAAATATTATCATTAACAGCGAGATAAGTGCTAGTGTTATTAGCAATTCCTTTGACCAGCCCACCAATAGTGGTGAAATCGTAAAAAGAACCGCCGTAGCAAGTTCTATCAAAGGATAGAT
>JAKFDP010000010.1:0-3234 GCA_036676095.1 Anaerobacillus sp.
TGAATCAGTAATAGTCTCCACCTATGTTTCTTCCTGACAACTTAATACTACTAGTTCATTATGAACTGAATATGAACTAGGATCATTTTGCATGATCAAGCTTAAACAAAAACAGACGCTGTTCCTTATTTAAGGAAAGCGCCAGTTTGTTGAAGTGTGATCACTAACAAGCGTTTATTTAACAGTATTCAATGTCACTACAACAATTTCTGGACGGTTTAAAATCCTTAACGGAATAATACTATTTCCAAGTCCTCTATTCACAATCATTGTAGTGTTCTCTGAATTGTATTTACCAGAAGTATACTTTGGAAACAATCCTTGGTTTGGAGCAATTAAACCACCCACGAATGGAATTCTCAATTGTCCACCGTGTGCGTGACCTGAAAAAACAACATCAAATTCATATTCACTATAAAGAGAAAACATTTCAGGTCTATGTGATAATAGAATTTGAAAATTTTCTCCTTCTTCGAGTCCTTCTATTGAGTTTGTGATATTTTCTTTGGTTGTGGCGCTTTCCGCATTAGATTCTTTTACATTTGCTGGGTCATCAATTCCTATAATTTGAATTTTGTCCGTTCCATTGGTAATTTCCTCTGTTGTGTTTCTCATCACCTGTACGCCGATGTTTTTTAATTTATCCTCTAATGAATTGAATTTCCCAGACCACCATTCGTGATTTCCTGTCACGTAATAAACTGGAGCAACTTGAACCAATTTTTCCATCAAAATTAAACTAGGTTTCTCATCATATCTTTTTGAATCTATTAAATCACCTGTAAATACAATCAAATCTGGGTTTTCCTTTTTCACTCTTTTAACTAAGTTGTTTTGGTTATTCCCAAAATACTTACTGTGCAAGTCAGATAAATGTACAATTTTATATCCATTGAAATTTTGAGGAATCTTGTCTGAAATAATACTATATTCACTCGTTACAATTGAATTGTTTTGAAAATAAAAAAAATAAATTAACAAAGCCATACCGATAAAAAAGTATAACCATCTCTTTTTAGTTCTTCTCTTCAACTACTTTTCACTCCTTTTATTTTTACTATTAAACCATCCCCGCCTCAATACTTCAATAAATAGCGTTACTGCCGCTGATCCAGTATCTAGAGAAGGCAATAACTGTGATGCGGATTTTTGCTATTATTTGTAGTTTAATAGATTTATGCTCGTTTATACCGTTGGTGGTAAGACGATGCGTGAACATTTAGAGATTATTAACCATCGTAATGCCATTATGTATGTAGAGGAAATTGTCGCAAATCAAGAACCTTTTTCAGAGTGGCAAATGAAAAATTTACATCGAATAATACTAAAAGGAATTCACGATGACTATGCAGGTGTATACCGAGACCAACAAGTATTTATTTCAGGGGCAACACATACACCGCCAGCTTCATATTTAATTAAAGAAAAGATGGAGCAACTAATCGATTGGTATAATTGCGAAACGAAGCAACTGCACCCCATTACACGGGGTGCCATGTTACATGCTATTTTTGTAGGGATTCATCCATTTATTGACGGTAATGGTCGTACATCTCGCTTATTATTAAATTTAGAATTGATGAAAAATGAATTTCCACCAATTGTCATGAAAGTTGAAAATCGATTGGGTTACTACGAAGCCTTAGATAAAGCAAACACCCAAAAAGACTATGTAGACTTTATTCATTTAGTCTCGAAGGAAGTAGAAGATTCATTGGATCTTTATTTAAGCGTGATAAATTAAGAGATGTTGTAAAAAATACCGATTTTTTTATTCGGTTTACATTTCTTTCCAAAGATATTATTTGTCATAGGCAACTAGACACATAGTAAATCAGCAAAGCACAGCGAGTAATCGAGCAAAGGAAGCTCTTTATAAAAAGAGATCCCTTTAATATTAAAGCTTTAAAAATAATTATCTTTCAGGTTTTTCGTAAGTTACATAAGTTCCAGAGATTAAGTCATGAATACTTCGCTTATCTTCACGAATTCCAACCATAAAGGCACTAACGATTGCTGCAATCCCTAATGTAACTACATAAATGATCGCCGCTACAATCACTCTTAATAACATTGTTCCTAAACTTAATTTTTCCCCGTTCATTTTAACGATCCTAACACCGACTATACGTTTCCCTACGGTATATCCATACCATACTATTGGTATGAAGATAGAGTATAAAGAAGATAAAATATTTGAAACAAAATTATCCTCCCAAGAACCTATAAGTACATATCCAACAACATTTAACGGTGACATAATGATGATCCCGTCCAAAAATCCTGCCAAAAGACGAATCCAAAATCCAGCTGGATTAATAACTGATTGATTTAATGACTTCATATTTATAAATTCCCTTCTAATTCTTTTTTTTGAGTTCTTAATACTTGGACAACTTGCTATTTATTTCCTTACGGATGTAAAAGGGCTGATAAATTAATATCATCCCTTTTTTTATTAAAGAAATAGATTCCCAAAGCTTATGAGATGTTTTCTGCTCTAATAGGATCTAACTCAGTTTCTCCCATAAACAACGCTACTTCATTAATTCTTTTTGGCAATGGTGGATGGGTTGATAATATTTCACTTAACCAAATAAAAAATCCCTTTTCTTCATTTACTTGCATTAAATACTGTTGATGGTTTACATATTTATACAATGTTTTGCCTACTCCCAGAATAGTTAAACAATTCTTGGCTGCTGCTAGATTTCTAGTATAATAAGCAGCATATCGATCACACGAATATTCACAAGCACGAGAATAACTTTGTGTAAGTCCTGGTACCCACATTGCAGGTAAGATTAATAGTTGTCTTGAAATATGGCGTCGTTTAATATGGGCTAATTCATGGGCAATTATAAAAGCCAATTCATCTTCTGCATTTTGTTCAATTAGTTCAAAAATAGTTGAATATAATACAATCATTTTTCTCCCAAAAAAACGTGTTGCAAAGGCATTTAATGCTCCTTCTGATTCCAACACATAAACGTCAGGAATAAATGACATATTCATCTCACTACATAGCTCTTTTACCTTCTCATAAACAATTGGAAATTGTTGTGAGTTTAACCGAATACCATTGGTTCGAATCGAACCTAACATTAAGGCATGAAAAAATAATGAAATTCCGATAAACATCCCAACATAAATAATCCCAATGAATGAAAAAAACAGCGCAATATATGTGATAATACTAATAATAAGAGCTAAAACAAAATACATTCGTTCATT
>JAKFDP010000011.1:0-4555 GCA_036676095.1 Anaerobacillus sp.
TCCCTACAATATTGTCTGAACTATTACAAGACAAAGATGTAGAAAAGTCACAAAAAGTAATGCAGGCATTGCTACAAATGAAGAAGTTAGATATTGATATGTTAAAGAAAGCTTACGAGAGAGTATACTTTTAACGTAGGCCTGCTGCAATTTTGATCTGAGTTTGCATTGAATCTTGGACTAATCCATCACTATGTCTTTGACTATTTAGAAAATGAATACAGAAATGTCCATTGTAATTATTATTTTTAATTACTTGGTCTTCATGGGGAAATGAATGCATCGCAGCTGCTAAACGTCTGCCGTCAACTGCAACGATAATCGCTCTTGGTGTCCATGAATAACTTCCACCCCAAATTTCTTTCATTATTTGGGCATCAAGTGTAGTTAAAGGCTCACTATCAGCATGACTTCCACCCATTGTATGTTTTACTTGAAATTTTCTTTCCGTTTGAAAATCGGTAATTGTTGCTACTTTTCCGGTTGAAAATACATAACGTGCTTCCGTCCACCAATCTAATAATTCGCCATGTTTTGAAGATACGACTTGCTTTACCGGGATTTTGTAAACGGGTATTTTTAGGATTTGTCCAATCGTAAGGACGCTTTTCTCCGTTAAATTATTAACTTGTAAGAGCTCAAGATAAGGGATTCCGTATTGTTGGCTTATGTTCCAAATATTATCACCTGAACGAACCGTATGAGTAACAAATGTAACGCTCACACCATTACTATTTCCAATAGGGATCAGTAATTTTTGGCCAACATAAATAATATCACTGGAGATTTTATTAACTTCTTTAATTGCTGTCATTGAAACACCGTATTTGCTTGCAATTAGCCATAATGATTCCCCACTATTTACGGTATGAATAACGTTAGGAATCAGTAATTTTTGATTTACTTGAAGGACTTCCGAAAGTAAATTATTTGCCTTTTTAAGATCCTCGACAGTCAAATTAAATTTATTCGCTATGCTCCATAATGTATCACCTTGAGCAACCGTATACACCGATACGGTTGATTCCGTTTGTTTGGAAGTTAGGGTCACTGTACTTGTTGTTTGGTTCCAATCAACAAACAGGCCTAGTGTTTCACTAACAAAGCGGAGTGGAACCATGGTCGAGCCATTTAAAATAAACGAAGTAGGAGTTGTTTGTTGCTGACCGTTAACAGTTGCAATTGTTGAACCAACAACAAAAGAAATTCTTTTGTCTTGCTGATTTATCAATACAGTTTGTGTTGTACCGTTCCAGCTAACTAAAGCTCCTAGTGACTCTGATACTGTCCGAATTGGCACAAATGTTGAACCATTAATAATGACCCCTCCAATCATTAATTTAATAACCGTAACACGAAGATGGGGAAATCGTTCCCGAATTACTTTTCTAGCTGAACATATTAAGTCTTTTCGAAATTCAGTTTTATATCCTAATTCATCTGCACATTCTACACAGCAGTTATCTAAATGAACAATTAATGCATATTCATGTTCGTTTAGCTGTTGTAGTTCAAATTTCTTAAATTCCGTCATAAAGCAAACCCCTCCTTCTAACCTTAAAATTATTATGAGGCTAAAAAAACTGATTATGTATTTTTAAAAGTTATTAAAGGATACACGTCAGAAAATCAATAAATTTGTTTCATTAATGATTCTTTTGATTGCTTATGTTAAGGTAGTTGTACTATGTTAAGAAAGTCAAATTATAACTAGGGTCACCAAGTTATTTGATAGGTGATTTATGCAAGGAGTGAGAATAGTGTGTGAACATAGCTTCTCACCGCTAGGGGATTGTGCTGTGCGCATAGGATTTGGAGAGACGATTTCACCACAAATAAACAGGAACATTCATCGTTTTTGTGAAATGTTAAAGAGCACTCCGCTTCAAGGAGTGCTTGAATGGACACCAACCTATACGGCTGTTACTATTTTTTATCAACCAAACAAAACGTCCTATCACAAGCTTGTTACAGATTTAACCACGCTGCTTAGTAAGCTTGATATGGCGTTGATAGCAAAAAAAAAGCGGGTTATAGTCCCCGTGTGTTACGGTGATGAGTTTGGACCGGACATTACTCATGTTGCCCAATACAATAAATTAACAGTTGAAGAAGTTATTGAAATACACTGTTCGCCAAACTATCTTATTTATATGCTCGGCTTTACACCTGGATTTCCGTATATGGGCGGAATGTCAGAGGCTATAAAAACCCCTCGTCTTGCTAATCCACGAGCAGTTGTTCCAGCAGGCTCAGTTGGCATCGCTGGGGAACAGACCGGTATTTATTCTTTGAGTACACCAGGTGGGTGGCAAATAATTGGGAGAACTCCATTGATTTTATATGATCCAACTCAAGAGAAACCAGCGTTATTAGAGGCAGGAAACTATGTCAAATTTCAGCCAATAAAAAAAGCAGATTATGAAGAAATACATAAATTAATCGAAGAAAAAAAATACAAACTACAATACGATTTTATGAATGAATAGGTGATACGGTTATGCTTACAATTGATCTTAATAGTGATTTAGGCGAAAGTTTTGGTCATTATACAATTGGCCAAGATGAAAAAGTGTTAAGTTTAATTACATCAGCAAACATTGCTTGTGGTTATCATGCGGGCGATCACAATGTTATCGCTCATACAGTCCAATTAGCTGTTAAGAAAAATGTCCGGATTGGTGCTCATCCAGGCTTTAATGATCTCTTTGGTTTTGGCCGCAGAAATATCGAAATGAATCCGCGAGATATCTATAACTCTGTGGTATATCAAGTAAATGCCTTAAACGGATTTTGTAAAATACATGGGGTGAAAATGCAGCATGTTAAACCTCACGGAGCTTTATTTAATCTAGCCTCTGTAAAAAAGGATTATGCTATTGCAATAGCTGAAGCAGTTTATGACACTGATCCAACGTTAATTTTGTTTGGATTAGCTGGCAGCGAACTAATTCGAGCAGGGGAAAAACTGGGGTTAAAGGTCGCAAATGAAGTGTTTGCTGATCGAACTTATCAGCCTAATGGGACACTTACGCCGAGAAGTGAAGCAAACGCCCATATAACAGATGTTGCTGAAGCTGTCGAGAGAGTAATAACAATGGTCCAAAAAAGGGTAACAACTGCTGTTGATGGAACGCTTATCCCGCTGAAAGCAGATACCATTTGCGTACACGGGGACGAGCCTAATGCAGTGCTTTTTGTTCAGCAGCTAAAGGAAGCACTTCATAACCATGGAGTGGTTATTCAAGCCATTGGTGATAGGAGTTAAAATGGAGTTATGAAAAAGGCCATCTTTCAAGTCGAAAAATCTGGAATTTTTACAACTATCCAAGATCTCGGCCGTTATGGTTACCAACAATACGGTGTAGTGGTTTCTGGGGCAATGGATCAGTTTGCCCATCGAATTGCAAACATCCTAGTTGGCAACAAACCGTCATGTGCAACATTGGAAATGACGTTGATCGGACCAACGTTGCACATTCTTGAAGATTGCGTGATAGCGATTACTGGAGCAAACTTATCGGCAACGATTGATAACAAGCCACTCAATACTTGGAAATCAACATATGTGAAGAAAGGACAAATTCTTTCGTTTGGTAAATCTACACAAGGTATATTAGCTTATCTTGCTGTTAGTGGCGGAATTTATGCTCAAGACGTGTTAGGTAGTAAAGCAACCTATCGAAAAGCAAAAATAGGTGGAATTGCCGGCCGAGAAATCCGAAAGGGAGACATTCTTTTTAGTGGAGAATCAAAAGATGACGTAAAGTTGCTTAGTGGACGTATCTTATCACCACAAATTGTGCCAAATTATCAAAACGATTTGCCTTTTCGCGTAATAGTTGGCCCTGATGAACATTTATTTTCGAAAGCGGGCTTAGCCACTTTTTTTCGTGAGGAATTTGAGATAACAACTGAACTTGATCGGATGGGTTGCCGGCTTTTGGGACCAATCATTGAGCATAATGCAAATGCTGATATTTTATCAGATGCGATTACATTTGGAACGATTCAAGTACCAGCAAATGGCCAACCGATTATACTCCTTGCAGAGCGTCAAACATCTGGGGGATATGCTAGAATTGGTTCGGTGATTACCGTAGATTTGCCACGCTTAGTACAACAACCACCTAGAACAAAAATTCGTTTTGAAGCAACTACTATTGAAAAAGCTCACCAGCTATATATTAGTCAAGAAAAAGTGATCAAACGACTTGAAATTGCCGCGCAAGTATATTAATGTTACATTTCTAGGTACTGTCATTAAGGCAAAAATTACATATCTATTAAATTATTTATTTAGCTTTTCAAATCAATTTTGGTATAATCTTCATTATAAGTGAATGTTTGTCTGTCATTATAAGGTGAATATTAGAAATTAAGTGGGAGGAATAGTTTTGATTGAAACATTAAAGGAAATTAAACCATTAAATAAGGAAATAGGGGAAAATGTAGGTGCGTATATCAATACGCTTACAAAGCCACTAGGAAGTCTAGGAAGACTTGAGGAAATAGCAATTACGCTTGCAGAAATTACTACTGAAGAATTTCCGGT
>JAKFDP010000012.1:0-18849 GCA_036676095.1 Anaerobacillus sp.
TAAACAGATGAAGTAGATTTTTAAGTTTGTATTCAAACTATTATTATTCTTCACATGGAATGGTACTAGCTATATATTAGCAGAAGAACCAATTCCAGAAGTAGAAGAAGAAGTCATCATCACCAAGAAATTAATACAAGAAGAAAGAAGTTTTCGGGAAGTAAGTGGCTTAGATACATCAGAAAATCATATCATTAACGCAATAAAAACCAAGGAAACAGGGAATCAAAAGGGAGATATGGTGTATATTTAAACGAGAATGAGATATTAGCAGTAGAAATGATATTAGAAATCGACTATTTCGTCCCTAATATACGTTAAATGATAGGTGAAACAAAAGTTAGACCTAGTGATGTTACGGCATTTGCAGCTGACATCAAGAACGAATAGTTCTTTATATATTTAACTGAAGGTAATAATAGAACCAATGGTGTTAAAAATCGCTTACTAAATACCTTCCCGTATCCTGATATGTTGGAATTTCATTATGTTAAATATTCTCACCTCAATTTATTTAACCTTAATAAAACTATTGAGTTAGGAACCGCTTTAAATGATTCAGAGATTGTAAGTAAAGCTGTGAATATCAAAGAAAATAAAGTGGAAATTGGTATATATCCTTACAGCGATGAGATTAAAGAGAGGTTAATAGAAAAATATAATGACATGGTTATGGTCGTGCCAAGTGAAATCGAAGTAATTGAGTCAAGAACTACACCTTTAAATTACATGCAGGGTGGGCTACAAATTGGAAGTACCGCTACAAGAAGTACAGGGAGGGTTATTGTACTTTAGGTTACACAGCTACTAGAAATGGAGTAGACTATATTGTTACTGCTGGTCATTGTATAGGGAATGGGGTATTTCGGGATGAGCGAAACTGGTATCAAGGTGGACAGATAATTGGTGCCTCAAGCCTTTACGGAGAGAATTATAATTATGATGTCGGAATAATTAAGCTTACTTCATCCAAAATTGCCACAAATTACATTTACAAATATACTAGCTTTGATTCAAAATATACACGAGAAACAAATGGCGATCCATATACAGGTCAACCAATTTGCATTTCTGGAGTTACAAGTGGATTTAGTTGCGGTGAGGTTACACACCCAGGAAGGGAAATTCAAGTAGAAAATAGTGTGCAAAATAGAACTTACACAGCATTTCGAACTGGAAAATCCTATACTTCAGCTGGTGGTGACAGCGGGTCTCCAGTGTGGTATGGAGGAGTGATAATTGGAATTCACACCAATGGATCGTCTTTTAGTCATCTTACCCATTATAAGAATGCATTAGGTATTGATGCTATAGTAAGGTATTAGAATGAGAATGATAAAAGAAAAATATCCCTTGGTACTAGCTGTACCTCATGGGCATTGTACGAACTATACCAAGCTGAAGAAAATGTACCCCTATAAATGGAAAATTTATTTTGCACTATCTTTTAGCAATGGAGCAGGTTATTGATAAAGGCATTTATTCACCTTTAAGGTTATTATGAATTTAAAAAGCTTTAATTAAAAAGGGAGGTCTAGATTTTAAAATTTAGGCCTCTCAGCTTTATTAAATGATAAACTACATATTCTAAAAGTCGCTTATTTTTATGTTAGGATCATGTTTTCGTGTAGCGTTTAAAATCTTTTTCATAACTCTAGGACTCGGTATGTAATTTTTATCATTACATTCTATAATTTTTCATGTTATTTCATTTTCACATTAGTACAGAATTCCAGTTTGGATAAATATATATAAAATTCGATGCGCGGCTTTACTAGGAGTGATTGGCATGAAGACTCAATGCTTTGTGAAAAGAGTTCATCGTTTAGGCTTCCATAAGACACCATGCCCATAGAGATTCCCAATCAAGCTATCTTTAGCTTATTATGTGAATTTTCCGGAAGAAAATTTATGTTACGTCAGATTTTTGCTAAAATAACGTGCAAATCCCTATATAATTTGAAAAAAATAGTGTTTTTTGCTGGAATAACATGCCCCTTTACCTTAGAAATAGTTTTATGCTTAAATTTGGAGGTTTTCTATTTTTTAATCATATTGCAACAGAAATGAAAGTCATTGGCTTTCTTACCTTTCATTAGTAACAAATAGCCCCTCCTTGTTATCTAACTCTACATAAGCGTCAAGGTGTGTCCTGAAAGGCATCTCTAGTGAAAAAAGTGAAATTACAAGGTATCCATATCCATACTTTGTAATAGATGTTGGAAAGGCTCCTCGAAATCGGAAAAGCTGGTCAACCATTAATAACCCAATGGCTAGACAAGGAAGCTAATCTTTCTGTGACCATTCAATCGAGTGTTAATCTTGAAGTTGCTCAAAAGCGGCCTATAACGGAAGACTTTTTAAGTGAACAATTCGGTCGTTTAGGTGGGACTATTTTCGAATTGGCTGAGATTCAATTTCAACTTAGTGGGGGTGTAATTGTTCCTGTAAAAGAACTGAACAAAATCCGCCGTGAAGCTGTCGAATTACTTATCAGTAAACGTCAAGAGCCGTATAAATATCAGAAAAATGAAGAAATTGATCACACTTCCAGAAATAGCGTGCTGCAAACAGGAAGTTCACCAAAGCTTATTTCTTTATGTCGTTCGTTAGAACAAGTTGAAGCTTCCTGTAAAACGGATGTTGATTATATTTATGCTGATTTTGAATTTACAACAGATTACCAACAAGCGGTCGAGATAGCTAATAGTTTCGATAAGCCAATTGCGCTTGCCACACCGAGAATTCATATGCCAGGTGAACAAGGGGTTTTACAGCAAATCTTAAAAGCAAAGCCAAATGCGATCTTAGTTCGAAACTTAGGATCGGTACAATATTATCTTGAGCAAAAAATTAATATTCCATTAATAGGAGATTATTCATTAAATGTAGCTAATCACAAAGCAGCCGAACTATTTATTAAACGTGGATTAGCAAGAATTACGCCTTCGTACGATTTAAACATTCAACAAATGATGGATTTGCTAAAAGCAGCACCGACAAGTGAAATCGAAATGGTTATTCATCAACATTTACCAATGTATCATACAGAACATTGTGTTTATTGCACATTTTTAAGTGAAGGAACTGATTATACAAATTGTGGACGTCCATGTGAAGCACATCGAATTTCTTTAGAAGATCGTGTTGGCTTTGCTCATCCAGTTCGTGTAGATGTAGGTTGTCGTAATACGGTATTTAATGCGATTGAACAATCTGGTGCTGAGTATATTTCCCATTTCCTAAATGTAGGTGTCAATCATTATCGTGTGGAGTTTTTAGAGAAAAATGCGAAAAAAGTGAAAGAAGTTCTAGCGTTATATCGTGAGGCATTACATGGCAAACGCTCAGGTACGAGCATATGGAAAACATTAAAAGCGACAAATCAATTAGGGTAACAAGAGGGCAATTAGTTAAATAACTGTCTTTAGGGAGAGTATTTATTCGACTCTCTCTTTTTATTTTACAAATGTATAAATTTTTATACATAATCAGAGACCCCAAAAATATCCGCGGATAAAACTCCAATTGAAATCCATCCTAAACATGTAGAATGTTCAGAAGAACGTCTACAATATCATGAGAATGGAGGCTCCATCATGAACTGGTTATTTACAACATTCCGCTCAGGTCGCAGAATGCAACAAATTTTAGAAATGTTCGGGATTCAACAAAGACGTAATAACCGAAATTTAATGTATTCAATTGTCGGATTAGGTCTTGGAGCAGCTGCTCTTCGTTTTTTGAGAGGGCGAAACATAAATGAGATGATGGCACCTGTACGAAATGCTATTGATGAAATTGACATAAATAATCCAATTCGTCAATAAGGCTACGAGGGACTGTAATTTTCAGTCCCTCAAATATATTCTCCTTGAAAAATAAGTTATAATTAATATGATAACGATAACTTGGAGGAGAAAATGAAGGACCATAAAAATGATTTAGACGATCTAGTCGACCCTGATTGGGAGCCTTCACCTGAAGATTTTTTATTTGCTGAAGAGGATCAACAAGAGAAAATCGAGCAAGATCAAAGTCGTAAAAAACATCTAAAAATAATTTCAACAGTGATTGCACTGGCGTTACTTTTTCAAATTTTTGGCGGATTATTAAACACGTTTAGTATTGATGCACTCCAATTTTTGCAAATATCGTACCGGTTATCACAACATGAAGATGTGCAAACTTACAGGCAAGCAGTTGTTACTGTTCAAGGAGATCGTTCAAGAGGAACAGGATTTAGCATAACTAATGATGGCTTAATTATTACAAATCACCACGTCATTGAGGATCAACGAAAAATTATGGTTGGATTTTATCAAGGTGAGCTTTTTGAAGCTGAAGTGATCAGTAGTTATCCAGAAATTGATATTGCTTTTTTAAAAGTAGCTGGAAACACTTTACCTTATCTTACTCTTAGTCAAACAAATGGGAAAAAACATGATAATATTTATGTGATAGGCAATCCGTTAACATGGACGCAAATTGCCAATGAAGGTGAAATTCTTGATATCAATTCTTCAACCATCATTTCCGCACCGATTTACCGCGGCAATAGCGGTAGCCCAGTCATTAATATGGATGGAGAGGTCGTTGCAGTTGTTTTTGCCAAACGCAGAACCTCAGAATATGGCACGAAATCAGTAGGACTTGCCGTTCCGATTGAAATTGTTTTGAAGTACATACCTGAAATACAGTTGAATGCAAATTTGGATTGAACATATGGTTTTTTTAAGGTAAGCCCTTATAAACTTAATTATTATGGATTATTTTTGCCCGCTGCCATTTCGATGGCAGCTTTGTTTCATTAATAGCTTGAAAAAAACACTGTTTACCTTAAAATGGATAAATTCTTTATTCTCTACACACAACCAAGTGCACCTTATATTGATCAACAAGGTAGATTGTTAATTCCTCTTCGTTCCATACAGGATTTAATGGGTGGGAAGGTTTTCTTATCATCACTACACAAAAACAGCTACTGTAGAAATCTTAAAGCATACATTTGAATTGACTATTAATTCTAAAACTGCATTTGTAAATAAAAACGAAGTAAACATGGATACAACCCCAGTCCTAAAAAACGGTGCTATGTTATTACCGTAACGTTTATTTTTAGACCATACAGACATCGAATATAAATGGAATAATGAGCTTAAATTATTGCACATAACTGACAAAAGGGGTCTTAGTAGCGAAACCATTTGTTAACTTTGACGGATTTGATACCACAGATGGTTATGTCGATGCCGCTTTCCACTTATTTTCATATAAAACCCTTCCTAATTCAAATGGCTCTTTAAAATAAAAAATTTAACAAGTGAGACTGTACCAAAAGGAAAAACAGATATTCATCCGTTATCCCAATCCAATGATGGCGGTATTGCGGTAGATTCATATACCAGACCAGTTCATGTTTATAAAGATATTCCAGAGATAAAACCAGGAGAGACGGTTAGGATTCAAAAATACATGGCTATTGATGACGTATCTTATATCATAACAGTAGCAAGAAAAGCTCCTTAATTCATTGGCAGTCAAATTGAATTAATGATATTTTATTATTGTACAGAAACACTTATTTCCATCTATACCCAAAGAGATATGTCTCTTCGGGGTAACTTGATTTAACGAAAATGACTTAAGTAAGAGAGCCTTCTGAGGTTAATCAAGAATGGTTAACAGGTTGTGAATGGTACGAAAAGTATATTGCTAATAAATAGAAATTTTTCAACAATGGATGCATAAGTTGACGATTATATAGATCGTTTACTATATTGTTTGTCAAAACGAGTAAGATCGAAGAATGACGTAATGATTTTTTGTAACTTATTGCTGCGAAAGACGGTGATATCTTGAGCAAAATTATTCGAAAGGCAACTGTTTTAGATGTAGAAGTAATTAGTAAAATCCACGCTTCGAGCTGGAAGACGGCTTATCAAGGGATAGTACCACAAAGTTATTTAGATGAATTGAAAGATGATTTTTGGGTAGCTACTTTTCAAAATTGGTTAAGCAATCATACTTTAACAGTTCAGCTCATGTATGAAAAAGAATTACCTGTTGGCTGTATTGCTTATGGAAAAGCAAGAGATGATAAATATTCAGCTTGGGGAGAAATTATTTCAATTTATGTGCTTCCAAATTATTTAAGAAAAGGTTACGGAAAAAAAATGCTAGAGTTAGCTTTATTAGATATGAATACTAGCAGTTATCAAAAATGTTATTTATGGGTATTAAAAGAGAATTGGCTAGCAAGAAATTTTTATGAAAAGAATGGATTTCAAGCTACTAATGATCAGTGTACTATTAAAATTAAGGAAAAGAAGTTAACGGAAATTCGATATATTCAAAGGTTGTAGCTACATAAAAAAGTGGAAAACATGCAACAACTAACTACCTGTTGTACATACAATTAAGAATAGTTTTAAATAAGTTTGAGGTGCCCAATGCTAAAAAATAAATCGCTAAAAAGATATTTTTATAGATTAATCAGTGTCCTTCTAGTCAGTTTAGCTGGGTATATTCTTTATTTAAATACATTGGAAACAATTCCTGGTATTGACGAAAATCAAGTGAAGGAAATCATCGTACAAGTCCCTGATGGTTCTTCGAATGTAATAAACAAAACATTTACTGACAGAAAAGTAATAAATCGCTTTGTTAAAGCATTTAACAAAGCGATCTATTATAGAAATGATGTAGATACAACTCATCCAATTAGTGTATTTGTAATATTAAAAAATGGAGAAAAAATTTGGATTTCTGGAGGAAGTCAAAACTTTCAAACAGTATCGTATGGAAACCAACAATATAACATTCAAGGTTGGACACTTGAATGTTATTTACGGCAATTCAAAACACAATGATAACCAAGAAGCATAAAAAGGACTAACTCGGTCACCCAAGAGGTTGAATAATGCCCGAAAAGCGAGAAAAAGCGGTAATACGGTCATCAAAGAGGTGGTATGACGCCCGATAAGCCCGAAAAAGCAGAACTCTGGTTATCATAGAGTTGCAATGATGATAAATAGTCTGAATTAAGTAAAAATAAAGAAATCGTGAATAGAAAAAACTAAGGTTTCTGCACAATACATAGCAGTTACCTTAGTTTTTTACAGTAGTTTACTTAAACCAACTTAGTCGTCCAAGCTTCACAATTCCAAACATCGGTTACAACGTCTTTGTAAAATTCAGGTTCGTGACAAATAAGGAGAATGCTACCTTTATAGTCTTGTAAAGCGGCTTTTAATTCAGCTTTTGCATCGACATCTAAATGGTTTGTTGGCTCGTCAAGGACCAAGATGTTTGTTTCTTTATTAATCAGTTTACAAAGGCGAACTTTGGCTTTTTCTCCACCGCTTAAGACAACAATTTTACTTTCGATGTGTTTCGTTGTTAAGCCACATTTGGCAAGGGCAGAGCGAACTTCATATTGTGAAAGTGCAGGGAACTCACTCCAAACTTCATCAATACAAGTATTATTGTTTTCATTTTTTACTTCTTGCTCGAAGTAGCCGATATGCTGATATTCACCGAGTTCAACGCCGCCACTTAGCGGTTGAATTTCGCCAATGATGCTACGAAGTAACGTTGTTTTTCCAATTCCGTTTGCTCCAACTAAGGCAATTTTTTGGCCACGCTCCATGCGGAGGTCAAGTGGCTTTGAAAGTGGGCTATCATAACCAATCACAAGCTCTTTCGTTTCAAAAATTAGTTTACTAGTTGTACGAGCAGGTTTAAAGCGGAACTCTGGTTTTGGTTTTTCCTTAGCGAGTTCAATAACATCCATTTTATCGAGTTTTTTCTGGCGTGACATCGCCATATTTCTTGTCGAGACACGAGCTTTGTTACGGGCAACAAAGTCTTTAAGATCAGCAATTTCTTGTTGCTGACGTTTGTAAGCTGACTCTAGCTGTGATTTTTTCATTTCATAGACGCTCATGAAATGATCGTAATCACCAACATAGCGATTTAACTCTTGATTTTCCATATGATAAATTAAGTTAATCACGCTATTTAAAAATGGAATGTCGTGAGAGATTAAAATAAAGGCATTTTCATAGGCTTGCAAATAGCGTTTTAACCACTCGATATGTTGTTCATCTAAATAGTTGGTAGGCTCGTCTAATAATAAAATATCTGGTTTTTCTAACAGTAGCTTTGCGAGTAAAACTTTCGTTCTTTGGCCACCACTTAAATCAGTAACATCTCGGTCCAGACCGATGTCATCTAAACCAAGACCGCGGGCAATTTCCTCAATTTTGGCATCAATAACATAAAAGTCGTTATTTGTTAACGTATCTTGGATCGTTCCCATATCGTCTAACAATTTTTCTAATTCTTCAGGAGTGGCTTCCGCCATTTTATCACAAATCTGATTCATTTCTGCTTCAAGGTCGAATAAATATTTAAACGCTGTTTTTAGAACATCGCGCATTGTCATTCCACGTTCTAAAACTGAGTGCTGATCAAGATAGCCAACACGAACGTTTTTTGACCATTCGATTTTTCCTTCATCTGGTTGCAGTTTTCTAGTAATAATGTTCATAAACGTTGATTTACCTTCGCCGTTGGCTCCGATTAAACCAATATGTTCTCCTTTTAAAAGACGGAACGAGACATCATTGAAAATCGCTCGATCGCCAAAACCGTGACTTAAATTTTTGACAGTTAGTACACTCATGATTTACACCCTCTATAGATGGGATTTGCACCCCGAAATTTTTTACACATACTAATAGATTATAAGCGAGAAAATCATCGATATCAAAGGAAAATTACGTATTTCATTAGAAAAGCTTCGAGCGCCCGCTTGTGCTCGAAGTTAGACAGCATTCAAAGTTTAAAAACGCTATACTTACTTATCTTTGTACAAAAATAAACTGCCTCTCTTCGGAAAGGCAGTTCATTTCAATACTAACATTTCAGTAATATTATTTTTGTAAAATAGTTTCAGTCCAACATTCCAATAAAAGCTATTCCTGACTTAATATATCAGAAAATCATTCTCAGATTAGCATTTCACAATAATTATTTCACTGTTTCTAAATATTCATCGTAAGTCATTTGTTTATCAACTAAGCCATTTGCTGTAAATTCGATAATGCGATTAGCAACAGTTTGAATGAACTGATGATCGTGTGAAGCAAAGATCATTGATCCTTTAAAGGCAATTAAACCGTTGTTAACAGCTGTAATTGATTCTAAATCAAGGTGGTTTGTTGGCTCATCTAAAAGTAAGACGTTAGCTCCACTCAACATCATTTTTGAAAGCATACAACGAACTTTTTCTCCTCCGGAGAGAACGCTAGCTTTTTTCAATACTTCTTCACCAGAAAAAAGCATTCTTCCTAAGAAGCCACGTAAGAAGCTTTCACTATCATCTTTAGGTGAGAATTGACGTAACCAATCTACGAGATTTAGTTCACAGCCTTCAAAAAATTTGGAGTTATCTTTAGGAAAATATGCTTGTGAAGTAGTAACACCCCATTTGAATGTTCCACTATCAGCTTCCATTTCTCCGGTTAAAATTTTGAATAGCGTCGTTTTCGCAAGTTCATTTGTACCAACAAGGGCAATTTTGTCACCTTTATTCATAACAAATGAGATATTGTCTAACACTTTTTCTCCGTCAATTGTTTTCGTTAAACCTTCAACACGTAGGAGGTCATTCCCAATTTCGCGATCTGGTGTAAAGCCAACAAATGGGTAACGACGGGAAGATGGACGAATATCATCTAACGAAATTTTATCTAAAAGCTTTTTACGCGAAGTTGCTTGTTTTGATTTCGAAGCATTCGCACTAAAGCGTGCAATAAAGTTTTGTAGTTCTTTGATTTTTTCTTCTTTCTTTTTGTTCGCATCTTGAGCCATTCTTAACGCTAATTGGCTTGATTCATACCAGAAATCATAGTTTCCAACATAGACTTGAATTTTTCCGAAGTCTAAGTCAGCGATATGTGTACAAACTTTGTTTAAGAAGTGACGGTCATGCGAAACAACAATCACTGTATTTTCAAAGTTAATGAGAAACTCTTCTAGCCATTGAATCGCTTTAATATCTAAATGGTTCGTCGGCTCATCTAGTAAAAGAACATCTGGTTTTCCAAACAGGGCTTGTGCAAGTAAAACTTTTACCTTTTCGCCACCTGATAAGTCCGCCATTTTTTTGTGGTGCAACTCTTCACCAATCCCAAGTCCTTTTAAAAGAATAGCAGCTTCAGATTCCGCTTCCCAACCGTTCATTTCGGCAAATTCACCTTCAAGTTCAGCAGCTTTCATACCATCTTCGTCGGTGAAATCAGCTTTCATATAAATGGCATCTTTCTCTTGCATTACTTCGTAAAGGCGAGCATGGCCCATAATCACAACTGTCATTACTTCAACATCTTCAAACTCATAGTGATTTTGTTTTAGTACGGCTAACCGTTCATTAGGTCCCATATGAACGTCACCCGTTTGGGCTTCAATTTCTCCCGATAAAATTTTAATAAATGTTGATTTTCCAGCACCATTTGCCCCGATTAATCCATAACAGTTACCTGGCGTGAACTTAATATTCACTTCTTCAAATAGCTTTCTATCTCCATAACGTAAACTAACATTTGAAACTGTAATCATCTAGTATTTTTCCTCCATAAGTCAATATCCTTAAAATTATACCAGAAAATTAGACAGAGAACAAAAAAACATTAATCATTATTATATCGGTTCAGGAATAGATAAAGGGAGTGCAAAATAGGTTAGCACTCCCTTTTAGATATTTTGTGTTGAAAAAAGTGGATCAAGCAATCGTATTTTACTATGTTTAGAAAGCTATTCTAGCTGGCAGGTCGATTTTGTTTTTGCGAACTATCAAAGTTTCGTTTTTTGACAGCTGTTGATTGTGAAACTGTGTAAATAATTAACGCGAGCCAAATAAAAGAAAATGCAAATAGGTGAATTTTATCAAATGCTTCTCCATAGATGAAATTTCCAATTAGAAGCATGATCGTTGGTGAGAGATATTGGATAAAGCCAATCATCGATAATGGAATTCTTTTTGTACTTGTCGCAAATAAAAGCAGAGGAGCAGCAGTTACACCCCCAGCACATGCTAAAAATGCGAAGGTCGAAAGTGACTGAAGATAAAGTGCTTCACTAATAGTAGGATAAGCAAAGCTTAAGTATAAAATGGCAATTGGGGTTACGAGCATTGTTTCTATGGCTAACCCAGTTAAAACGCCAACTTCTACTTTTTTCTTGAGTACGCTATACAATGCAAAGGTAATTGCTAGTGTTATAGAAATCAGCGGAACTCCGCCAGTGTAGACAGCTTTAATAGCAACACCAACTGTCGCTAACAACAATGAAATGGTTTGCCATTTTGTTAATTTTTCTTTAAAGAAAAACATCCCAAATACAACACTCATCAGGGGATTTATATAATAGCCAAGACTAGCTTCAATTAAGATATCGTGATTTACGGCCCAAATATATGAAAACCAATTTAAGCTAATAAAACAAGCAGCTAATGTGATAAACAGGAATTGTCTTTTGTTTGTAAAGAGCTTTTTCACTTCATGCAAAAATGTCATCAGCTTCCCTAAAATTAGCAACATTCCCAACATAAACACGAGTGACCAAATAATTCGATGAGCAAGGACAATATCCGCAGGGACATGACTTACTAACTTCCAATACAAAGGTAAAGTACCCCATAAAATATAAGAACCGGTGGCCGCTAATATGCCTATTCCATGTTGATTCAATTTTTGTTCCATGCAAAGTCCTCGCTTCTTCTCAATTCATATCCACATTTTAATCAGTTTCAGGGAATTAGTAAATGAAAAAACTATTATTTCTTAAAAGTCATACAAGCTTATTCTCATATGCCTACCATGACTATATATGGTATAGTAATCGGTAGTGAAGTTTGAAAGGATGTAATTTAATGAAGAAAATAGTTTTGTGCGAGAAACCTTCAGTAGCAAGGGATATTGCCCGTGTTTTGAACTGTACGAAAAAAGGGGACGGATTTCTAGAAGGAAATGAGTATATTGTTACGTGGGCACTAGGTCATTTAGTGACGTTAGCTGATCCGGAAACTTATGATGATAAATATAAAGCGTGGAAGCTCGAAGACTTGCCGATGTTACCACAAGAGCTAAAGCTTGTAGTAATTAAAAAAACGAGCAAACAATTCCAGGCGGTGAAAACTCAGTTACATCGAAAAGATGTCAAAGAAATTATTATTGCTACAGACGCTGGTCGTGAAGGAGAGCTAGTAGCAAGGTGGATTATTGAGAAAGCCAATGTCAAAAAAGCGTTAAAGAGGCTTTGGATTTCCTCTGTTACAGATAAAGCAATTAAAACTGGTTTTCAACAGTTAAAAAGTGGTAAAGAATTTGAAAATTTGTACCATTCGGCGGTTGCTAGATCAGAAGCTGACTGGTTTGTTGGCATAAATGCAACACGAGCGTTAACGACAAAGTTTAATGCCCAGCTTTCGTGTGGACGAGTACAAACTCCGACACTGGCGATCATTGCCAAGCGCGAAGCAGAAATAAAGCAATTTCAACCGAAAGACTATTACGGAATTAATGCCCAAACTAATCAAAAACTAAAGCTTATTTGGCAAGATCAAACTTCAAATGACATCAAAACATTTAATAAAGCTAAATGTGATGAGATAATGAATCAATTGAATAATGCCAAAACAGCTAAAGTGATCGATATCGAAAAAACAGCGAAAAAAAGCTATGCACCACAGCTATATGATTTAACGGAATTACAACGAGATGCTAATAAAATATTTGGCTTTTCGGCAAAAGACACTTTATCAATCATGCAAAAACTTTATGAACAACATAAAGTGTTAACATACCCAAGAACAGATTCCCGCTATATTTCTTCGGATATCGTTGATACGTTAAAGGATCGCCTAAAAGCTTGTGCGATCGGTCCATACGCTAAAACAGCCGCTAAAATTTTAAAAGCACCAGTCAAAGCTACCAAAGCATTTGTAGATGATGAAAAAGTTTCAGATCATCATGCGATTTTGCCAACGGAAGAATTTGTTAACTTAGCAAAATTGACTGATAAAGAACGGAAAATTTATGACTTAGTCATCAAACGATTTTTAGCAGTTTTGTCTCCACCATTCTTATATGAACAAACAAAACTGAAAGCAAAAATCGGAACAGAAACATTCATCGCTAGTGGAAAAATCATTCAATCGTTAGGCTGGAAAGAAGTATATGATAACCAATTTGATGAGGACAACGAAGCTGATCTAAAGGAACAACAGCTCCCAGAGATGTCGAAAGGCGATACATTAAATATTATTTCAATTAACCAATCGAAAGGACAAACGAAACCACCAGCACCATTTAATGAAGCAACGCTACTTTCAGCAATGGAAAATCCGGCAAAGTACTTGTCTAGTAATGATAAAGAACTTGCCAAAACGTTAGGGAAAACAGGGGGACTTGGCACTGTTGCGACACGAGCGGATATTATTGAAAAATTGTTTCATACTTTCTTGATTGAAAAGCGAGGTAGCAAAGATATTTTTGTTACTTCGAAAGGAAAACAGTTACTCGAACTAGCCCCGGAAGACTTAAAATCCCCAGCCTTAACTGCTGAATGGGAAATGAAGCTTGAAGCGATTTCGAAAGGTCGTCTTAATAAAAATACATTTATTAATGAAATGAAAAGTTATGCCAAGCTTGTCGTTAATGAAATAAAAAACAGTAACGAAAAATTTAAACATGACAACTTGACAGGTAGTAAATGTCCGGAATGCGGCAAGTTAATGCTTGAAGTAAATGGCAAACGGGGCAAAATGCATGTTTGTCAAGACCGAGAATGTAACTACAAAAAAACAATCTCGCAAACAACGAATGCTAGATGTCCAAATTGTAAGAAAAAGCTTGAATTACGCGGTGAAGGTGAAGCACGAATTTTTGTCTGTAAGTGTGGTCATCGAGAAAAGCTTGCAACATTTACTGAGCGAAAAACAAAAGAGAAACAGACAAAAGTATCGAAAAAAGATGTATCAAAGTATTTAAAGCAGCAAACGAAAGGCGACGATCAGCCGTTTAATAATCCTTTTGCTGAAGCATTAGCTAAATTAAAGAAGTAAAGGAAAAGCCCCAGTGCAACCTCGTTGCATTAGGGCTTTTTTTCCTGGAGAACATTTGCTTGTCGCTAGGCAGGCCTCTGCGCATTTCTGATCAACATTGGGTTTGAAGTTGATTCAGTTTTTCACGCTTTCGTTTGTACATATTTTCATCTGCAAGGTGAATAATTGCTTCAATATTTTTTTCTTGAAAACTAGAGGAAATTCCAATTGTTACACTAATAGGTAAGTTGTATTGCATTGATACTTTTTCAAGTCTTTGATTAATTCGTTCATTTAATGATGTTAAAAATGTAGGATTTAAATTCGGAGCAATAATTAGAAATTCATCGCCCCCCCAACGAACAACAAGATCGTTTTTTCGAGTTTCAGAATCTAATATATGTGCAATCTGTTTAATTACTTGATCACCAACATGATGACCGAACGTATCATTAATGTTTTTAAAATCATCAATATCAACAACACAAACTGATAAACTTGAATTTTGCTTTATTAGCTTTGGAAGTTTACGTAAAATAAAAAACCGATTATATAAATTTGTTAATTGATCTCGCTCGGCCTTTACTTTAGTTTGGTCATACATAATTCCCATACCTAAGAAAGCAGCTTGGTTAATGAAAAATAGGCAAAGAATAGCCTGATGATTTAAATCTATAAATAAAATGGAAACTACTAAAATAATAAGACTTGAAAATAATGCTGTTTTTACACCAATATGTTTCATTTATCATCACCTATTACTATTATCGTATAATATATTAAAAATATTAATAGCTAAAATGATAGTATTTTCTGGTATTTTTCTGATTGTAATGTTATTAACCTAAATTAAAGCTCACGCCTAAAGATTTAGCTCAGCCAAGTTTTTCTAATTGCGATTTCCCTATATAACTTTACCTTTTGTACATACTAAATATGTGTTTATAGAAGATCGAAAGTTATAAGGTGGTGATAAACTTGTATCGTTTATATACTCATAATGATTTGGATGGAGTTAGCTGTGGAATTGTCGCAAAACTTGCGTTTGATGGTAATGTTGAAAATCGTTATTGCTCAGTTACGGGGTTAGATTATCAAATTGCTCGCTTTTTAGAAAAACCTAATCTTGAAGACACTGTTTTTATCACTGACCTATCTGTAAATGAGGAAAATGAAAAAAAATTAGATGAATATACTCGTAAAGGTGGAAAGGTTCAATTAATTGACCACCATATAACTGCACTTCATTTTAATCATTATAACTGGGGCAAAGTGAAGGTACAGTACGATGATGGGCGTTTAACTTCAGCGACAAGTTTATTTTACGAATATTTAAAAGCAGAAGGCTTTATTACTCCAACTGTCGCGATTGAACAATTTGTCGAACTTGTTCGTCAATATGATACGTGGGAGTGGGACCAAAATGAAAACATGGATGCAAAGCGTTTAAATGAACTATTTTTTATGCTTTCAATTGAAGATTTTGAAGAACGAATGATGGAACGTTTAAAGAAAGATGAAACATTTTCATTTAATGAGTTTGAAGAAAAACTCCTTGCGTTAGAAGAAGAAAAAATTCAACGTTATATCAGGAAGAAGAGACGAGAGTTAGTACAAGCGTTTATTGGTGAGTATTGCGTTGGAATCGTTCATGCTGAATCGTATCACTCTGAACTTGGCAATGAGTTAGGAAAAGAGAATCCTCATCTTGATTACATTGCAATTGTAAGTGTTGGTGGGAAACGAATAAGCTTAAGAACGATCCATGATCATATTGACGTTTCACAAATTGCCATTAAATATGCTGGTGGTGGGCATGCCAAAGCTTCAGGCTGCACACTTACTCCTGAAGCATATGAATTGTTTGTTGCAGTACCGTTCAAACTTGAGCCAATGAGAACAGATGCCTTTCGCAATCAATATAATTTGAAAGATTCATCTAGTGGTTCACTTTATAAAAACCGTGAGGGAGACAATTTGTTCGTTTTTGCCAGTAAGACGGACAATTGGTTAGTTGAAATAAATGGTTCTTTGCTTGAAACTACTTTTAATTCATTTCAAGAAGCAGAAAATTTTATTAAACGAAACTATAGTGCTTCACTGGTGAGAGACGAAATATATGTACAATTTTTAATGGATAATCTTATTAAACAAAAAATTTATTCAGCCCAACACGGGAATTTTGCTTCGTACTTTATCTCAAATCAAGAAGCTAATCAGCAGTTTTATTCTCATTAAAGAGAGCGGTTGATGCCCGAAACCGGTAAAAAAAGTGCCATACGGTCATCAAAGAGTCTGAAATGGGCCCGAAACCACCGCCAAAAGCAAATACTGGTCATCTAAAAGGCTTTCGTCATAATAGCATGACGAAAGCCTTTAGATTGTAAACAATGAATTATTTGTAAGAATTTATCCTCTAGCCAAAATTATTAGTTGATCAATGCTTGTAGTGGAGCAGGGATTCGGCCTCCGCGATTAATTAGCTTGTCTGAAGCAAACGAATTTAAACCGATCACCGGAGCGCGACCAAGAAGTCCACCAAATTCAACCATTTCGCCTTCTTTTTTTCCTGGAACTGGAATAACGCGAACAGCTGTTGTTTTTTTGTTGATCATTCCAATTGCCGCTTCATCTGCAATCATCGCTGATAAGGTAGCAGGGGAAGCGTCTCCTGAAACTGCAATCATATCAAGTCCTACGGAACAAACGCAAGTCATCGCTTCAAGTTTCGATAATGACAAAGCACCGTCGACAATTCCCCGAATCATCCCATTATCTTCGCTAACTGGAATAAAAGCACCACTTAAGCCGCCGACATAAGAGCTTGCCATTGCACCACCTTTTTTAACAGCATCATTCATTAAGGCAAGCGCAGCAATTGTGCCATGTGTTCCTACTCGTTCAAGTCCGATTTCTTCCAAGATTTCGGCAACACTATCATTCAGGGCATTTGTTGGGGCAAGGGATAAATCCATAATTCCAAATGGAACATTTAGGCGCTCGGCAACGACTCGTCCAATTAATTCGCCAGCACGAGTAATTTTGAATGCTGTCTTTTTAATAACATCAGAAACTTGGCCAAGATCAGCCTCAGGGTAACGTTTCAGGGCATTAAGAACGACTCCAGGACCGCTTACACCAACATTAAGTACAACTTCCGGTTCGCCACTACCATGAAACGCTCCAGCCATAAATGGATTATCTTCTACAGGGTTACAGAACACTACAAGTTTTGCACAAGCAATCCCATTTTGATCTTTCGTACGTTCGGCAGCATCTTTAATAATATGACCGATTTGCCGAACGGCATCCATATTAATTCCAGTTCTAGTTGTTGCAACCGAAATCGAAGAACATACTCGTTCTGTGACACTTAAGCTTTCCGGGAGAGCATCTAGTAATGTTTGATCACCTTTCGAAATTCCTTTATGTACAAGAGCAGAGTAGCCACCAATAAAGTCAACACCAAGATCCTTTGCTGCTTTATCAAGTGTTTTCGCTAGTTCAACCGCTTGCTCTTTCGAGGCATTTCCTAAAATTTCAGCAATTGGCGTTATTGAAATTCGTTTATTAATAATTGGAATACCGTACTCTTTTGCAACCGTTTCAGCAACTGATTTTAAATTTTTTGCATAGTTCGTGATTTTATCATATACACGCGTATTCATCTTTTCAAAGTCGGAGTCAGCACAATCACGAAGGCTAATGCCCATCGTTACTGTCCGAATATCAAGACTTTCCATTTGTACCATTCTGATTGTTTCTTGCATTTCAGCGAATGCAATATTCATTTAATTATCCCCCTTTTTATACACGATGCATCGCTTGAAATAAGTCTTCTAGTTGGATATTAATTTTCAATCCCATTTTTTGATTGATTGTCTCAAATTTTTCTTGAAGGGTATCAAGACATTCCATTTCTGTAACATCGACTAGCATCATCATCGTAAAAAAATCTTGGAGGATTGTTTGGCTAATATCAAGGATATTCACGTTATTTTCAGCTAATACATTCGTTACATTTGCAATAATTCCAACTTGATCTTTGCCGATTACACTGACAACAGCACGTTTCTTTTCCATCATTCGTCACCTCTAATTTTTCTGGTAAAAATAAACTACTATAAAAAATAAAAGATTGGATCTCTCCAATCTTAAGCAGGCAATAGAATAACGTATAAAAAAATATCTATTAGTTACTCTTCTGTCCTTTTGCCTGAGATTGTGAATCCTTCGGCGCCGTAACAATACGGACTCTCCAGAAGCTGCTCCTACTATAGTTTGATCCATAGTATTCCTCGCATCTTATTAAATAATTAACAAGATCGTAACAGCTAATGATTGTTTAGTCAATAAAAATGTGGTCATGGCACTTGGTGTCAGACACCAAAAATGAACGAAACAAGCAAAAAGTCCACCTCGGGTGGACTTTTTGCTTGTTTGCTTGGCAGCGCATTCAATATTATAAGAATACAATGTTCGGCTTCATTTTAATCACAATTAATAGACAGTCTCCCTGTGTCCGAAAGGTTTGCCATTTGTCGTGATTTAATTTCCAAATGCGTGGTCTAACTCCACCGTCTTTAGACGGTATACGCTTTTAGCCTTATATATCGATGTCCATACTTTAAGTTATGAGGTGAAAAGTATGGATAGATATAAAAAGAATAGTCATGCAGTTTTTGATATCAAGTTTCATGTAATTTGGGTAACAAAATATAGATATAAGGTATTGCAAG
>JAKFDP010000013.1:0-2373 GCA_036676095.1 Anaerobacillus sp.
GGTATGTACTATCTGCGTACACAAGCTGCCACACAAGCAGTTCAGTTTACCGTAGAGAAACAGGCGAGCGCTGACATCAGCCCGATTATTCCATCAACAGAAAAAATACAAGCTGCTCAAACAGCTACAGATATTGAACCTACACAAGTAGATGGGCCAACCTGCAGCATGGAAGATGGCTGTATCAGTTGCGGTTCATAAGTCTTACTCTATAAATTTAAAATCCCCTTGTTGATGAAGCAAGGGGATTTTTTTGTTATAATAAATCAGGTTTTCAGATGCGCAGCTTGAATCATATTCTATAATATCATAAATTAGATTGTTGCTGACAAGGCTACTTAAAACTCTATCATTTGAAACATTGTATTTGGTGTGGGAGAACAGAACAAGAAACTCTTTTTAATAAAATCGCTCACACAATTCCGCAAACCTTAGGCGGACGGGATATCTGTCAAAATATTTGTGATTCGTGTAACCTTCATTTCGGCTCACATTTCCAAGGAAATCCTTCAATTGAAACTATTATCAAAGAGACCTTCAATATTTCAAGAATTCGATTACTTGACACAGATAAAAACATTGGAAAAAATAAAGCCGTTACAAAGTTTTCCTCGGTCTATTTTAAAGTCGATCTAAAAAAACACAAGTTAGAACTTAAACCAGCTTATAAACTGCAAAAAGGATTTCAAGAAAAAATAGGTAGGCAAATCAGGAAAGGCTTGTACAAAATATTTTTAGAGGAGATTGAAAGGCAAAAATCCGATGGACATAATCCTCAATATGATTTTATCCGTGAATTTGCACGTTACGATTTGGGAGAATACCCTGTTTTTTATTTTGAAAGAACAAATGGGATAATTGCTATGGCTAAAAGTTGGGCAGTTAGACCTGAATTCTTTTTAGACCCAGATCAACAATTTAATTACTTAGTGCGAGAACCGAGCTTTTTTGAATTTGAATTCTTAGGTCATGTTTTCGGAATAGCAACATCCAGACATTGGGAACTTGCAATAGACAATTACATTGCAAAAACAACAGAAGCAAAAAAACAATTTTTTCGAGGATGGCGATTGGTAAATAGTTTTAATGATATTGACTTGTCGCTTTGTATTTTAGATGATATTCCAAGACCATAGCTACCATCGTTCACAGGCGAGTCTGGCAAAACCGACTCACCGTATAATGTAAAAAAAATGAAGTAATCAGGGCGAGTCCCTTTCAGGAGACTTGCCTACAAAAAAAGAGTAATCCTCAAATTATTTGAACAATTTATGTATGCTAATTGATATTAAAGATTTAAGACTACTTGCTTCACTGAGGACTTTTGATTTGTCAGAACCAACAGATCTGTATTTTAAAATTGCTGACGAGTTAAAGGCTACAAAACGCCCCAACTATATTTCGAGAGCAAACTTTATTCTTGAACAATTAAATGGCAATAGCGGTAAAGAATTATTTGATAATTTTCGTGAAGATTGGGAGATATGGAACTTCGACGAAAATATCTTGTCAGTTGATGATTTCAAAAGAGGTTTTTTATGGTGTTTCCGAGACCACACTACTTCATGGAATGATAATCAAAAAGCAAGAACCTGGTTTCTGACCTCTCCTGAAGCCCTCTTTGTAAGACGATACGAATTTTGGAGTTGGGATAAAGGTTTTGACGAATGCATTGATGTAAGAGAAGGTAGTTATAAAGCAATTCTTCTATCTCTTTTGAAGGATGGCGATTATGAAGTTTTATGCAGCCCTGTCTTTTCAAAAAAAGAGTTATTAGATTTTATTAAAACGTATCAATCTCAAAAAGGCGATTACGAATTAGAAGAAATAATTGAAGACTACATTAAGTCAAATCCAAACTACGAGACATAGTTTTCTTTCACTCTGCTTGCGCAGGTCTCTGATCTTTTGCCAACCGTCACTACCCCTGCACTTGAGCAATGCTAAGTTTAGTTACGACTCACAGATGAGTCTGGCGAAACCGGGTTTCGGCAAATGTAGTTCCGGGCTTTGTTCTTTACTTCATTATCAGTAAATTTATTCAACAACTTTGCAAGCATACATCCCTGAATATTAAATGATAGACAATGAAAGCAACTCCTGAACATAACGAACGGATTGCAAAAATGACTTTTGCATCAGTATACCCGCACTATATCACAAAAGTTGAACGGAAGGGCAGAACAAAAGAAGAACTGCACCAGGTTATAAAATGGCTGACGGGTTTTGATGATAAAAAACTGCAGGAACTGATTGACCAGAAAGTAACGTTTGAAACATTCTTCAAGAAAGCCAAATTAAATCCCAATGCTCACCTCATCACAGGAGTGATCTGTGGTTACCGCATAGAAGAAATTGAAAACCCATTAACAA
>JAKFDP010000014.1:0-4033 GCA_036676095.1 Anaerobacillus sp.
ATTGGAAAAAAACGCAGATGGTGGTCTTTTTATAATAAACCACAGTCCTTTATTCAAAATGAATTTCCTTTTCTCATAGGTCCAATGTTGGCGATGTCTTTATGGACATTAAAATGGGGATACAGAAATTTTAAAAAGTTTATTATGTTAAATGTTATTGGCGAAGCAATTTTTGTATTTCCAATTACAAGGTTATTCACAAAATTAAAACTCTATAAATTGGTTAATTTTAACGAATTTCAATTTTTTTTATATTTCTTTTATAAGGCTTTTTTCTTATATGGCTTTCAATACCTTTTTGAAAAAGTAGGGCAAATAGGCAACATCAATAAAATCAATAAAGGTTTTTTACAGAATAAATAATGTACATACATTTTTGGTTTGTTTATGAAGTACAGATTGTGAAGTATTGTCCTTAAAGTAATGAATGCTAGAGTATAGGAACTGGGGTTGCTGCGGCGATCCCTTTTTTTATTTGACTAACGAATCAGAGTGGAAGAAGGAATCGTGATTTAAATGTAGAATATTTCTCTGAGGAGTGATTCTATGGTATAAGATTTTCGTTTGTTTTAGACACAGATGTACCAACTGGACCAGAATATTATGGATCTTATATGAATGGTTATATAACAGGTAATTAGAGAGAATATGGACTTTGATACCATTGACCATGTCGAGGCTATAATCAACTTTCTATATGAGGGTGAAGATAATTGAAGAATTTATTCAATTTGGCAAGAGTTTGAAACAGACAAATACATTTCCACAACTGTATTAGTAGAAGCTGTAACACATTATCTTCACGAATTGAATAAGGAACTTCACTCAATTGATTACTTTGTTACTCTGGATAAGTACCTTTAGTAAGTAATATCAAAGGAGTGAGGAAGGTAAAATGAATCAATCCTATTTTTATTTAAAACTAGAAACACATCAATTACATATGTCTTATAAAAATGAAAAACGTCGCGTGCGTGTTTTATTGCCGAAAAATTATGATAAAGATGAGGCTAAAAATTATCCAGTTGTCTATATGCATGATGGACAAAATGTTTTCTACAGTAGTGAAGCTTATAGCGGGTATTCATGGAAAGTTATTCCGGCAATTAAACAAAACCCCGATTTTCCGAAGATGATTGTTGTTGGGATAGATAACGCTGAACAAGATCGAATTAATGAATATACGCCTTGGAAAATTACTGAAAGCCCACTTCCTGAAGATATTGAACTAGGCGGAAGAGGCGCGGAGTTTGCTGAGTTTGTCATGACAGTCGTGAAGCCGTTTATCGATAAGCATTACCGAACTAAATCGGATAAATATCATACAGCGATGATTGGCAGTTCACTTGGAGGAAATATTTCGGCTTTTATGGGTATTGAATATAAAGATCAAATTGGTGGTTTAGGCATTTTTTCTTTAGCCAATTGGATTACAAGTAAAGCCTTTGACAGTTATATTGCTAGAAAAGAGTTGGATCCTGAACAACGCGTGTACATTCAAGTTGGGACTCAGGAAGGCGATGATGCCGATCGACAATTGATGTATGGTAATATGAAGCAGGCATATATCGATTGCTCGCTTAAGTATTATAAACAACTGATAAAAGGCTCTGTTCCAATTGATAGCATTCGTTTAAATATTTTTGCGGATGAAGAACATAATGAAAAATCTTGGGCAAAACACTTGCCAGAATGTTTACGTTTCTTAAGTGAGAAGTGGTCTTGAATGAACTGAATAATAATATTTGACTGAATTTGATCATGGGAGGAATCTATCACTTTTTTTGAATATTTTTGGAAGTTTAGATCGATTTATAAATTGAAATAATTATACCTTAGTCGTGAAAATAATGAATTTTTTGATTCTGAGAAAGGAGCTTATTTTATGAATTATATTTTGATATCACCATATTATCCATGTAATTTTCAGTCATTTGCTCATCGTTTGAAAGACGCAGGTGTCAATGTTTTAGGAATTGGTGAAGAGCCATATGACCAATTAGGTTCCGAATTACAAAACTCTTTAACAGAATATTATCGTGTGAATAATTTAGAAGATGTAGATGAAGTGAAACGAGCTGTTGCATTTTTATTTTATAAACATGGTCCAATTGACCGCATTGAATCCAATAACGAATACTGGTTAGAACTTGATGCGCAGTTGCGTGAGCAATTTAACGTGTACGGCAATAAAACGAATGACTTGAAAAAAGTAAAGTATAAATCTGAAATGAAGAAGCTGTTTAAAAAAGCAGATGTGCCTGTTGTAGAAGGAAGAATCGTTAAAACTAAAAAGGAGTTATCTAAAGCCATTGATGAATTAGGACTGCCAGTTATCGCTAAACCGGATAATGGAGTTGGATCAGCTGCAACCTTTAAATTAAGTTCAGAAGAGGATGTACGTCATTTTGAAGAAGAATGGGGAGAAGCACAAGTGTACTTCTTAGAACCATATGTCGAAGGAGGCGTGCTTTGTACATTTGATGGTTTAGTGGATCAGAAAGGGAACATTGTTTTCCAAACAAGCTTTACATATAATGTGCCAACTCTGGAACTCGTTAATGGTCAGTTGGATTTAGCTTATGTGATTCAAAAAGAAATTGATCCAAAGCTCGAAACTTATGGAAAGGCGATTGTGAAAGCTTTTGGCATGAAAGAACGCTTTTTCCATATTGAGTTTTTTAAATTAGAAAATGGGGATTATGTTGCACTTGAATACAATAACCGCTTGGCTGGCGGCTACACGATTGATATGTACAATTTCGCGTACTCCATTGATTTATTTGCTCAGTATGCTTCTCTTGTGACAGGAGGAGAATTTAAGAAGTCCGATGCCAAAAACAAGTTTTGTGTCGGTGTAACACAGCGTGATGCGTATGAGTATAAACATGATACGAATGCTATTTATGAACGATTTGGCGACCGTGTGAAGTTTGAACAGCGCATGCCAGATGCGTTTGCGGAACTCCAAGGAAATCAATTTTATGCGATTAATGCAGATTCGCATGAAGAAGTGGATGACATTATCCGTTTTGTACATGAACGAAAAAATTTGCGAAAGGAGATTCTTCTATGCATATAGAACAGTTAAACCATTGGAGTGGCGAATTAGGACGTGAAATGCTGTTAAACAGATATGGACACAGTGGCATGCCAATCGTAGTTTTTCCTTCATCTGGAGGGACACATTCTGAATACTATGATTTTGGAATGATTGATGTGTGTCTTGACTTTATTGAATCCGGAAAAGTTCAATTTTTTACATTGGCTAGTATAGATAGCGAAAGTTGGCTGCACGACTCAAAACCGGCGCATGACCGTGCATTAGCTCATGAGGCATATGACCGTTATGTGATTTCAGAAGCTATTCCATTTATTAAACATAAAACAGGTTGGTTTGATCCAATGATGACAACGGGGTGTAGTATGGGGGCATATCATGCGTTGAACTTTTTCTTGAGACATCCGGATGTCTTCCAAACAACCGTTGCACTAAGCGGTGTTTACGATGTGCGTTTCTTTTTTGGGGATTACGGAAATGATCCGCTTGTATACGAAAATTCACCGAGTGATTACATATGGAATCAAAATGACGGCTGGCTTATTGATCGATATCGTTCAGCAGATATCATTATTTGTACCGGGCTAGGTGATTGGGAACAGGATGGGCTGCCTTCATACTATACATTAAAAGAAGCCTTTGAAGAAAAACAAATTCCAGCATGGTTTGATGAGTGGGGCGAAGATGTTTCGCATGATTGGATTTGGTGGCGACGCCAAATGCCGTATTATTTAGGAAAATTACTTTAATAAACTGTCAAAAAAACATCAGTACGTTTGAGTCGCTGGTGTTTTTTGACATGGGATTTTTTGATTTTTAGGTAATAAATAATTGATGTCGTATTAAAAGTAGCAATAAAGTGGTAATAAACACTTAAATGTGGTGATAAAAAGGCAATAAAATAACAATATACTGTCGTCGTTAAAAGAAACCCATATAATATATTATGGACAATATTCTCACAAAACATAT
>JAKFDP010000015.1:0-1835 GCA_036676095.1 Anaerobacillus sp.
TGTTCTCTTTGAGTTTTATGAAATTTCAAGGACCTTTCGTGCCATTGGTATTTTTGGGTTGATCATGCTGCTCTATAAATCGGGCTGGTTCAAATGGTTCTTTGCATTACTTCGTCCTGTTGGGCAAATGGCTTTCACCAACTACCTCATGCAATCACTTTTAGTTGGATTGTTCTTTTATGGTGTAGGCTTTGGTATGTATGGCAAACTCAGTCGTTTTGAAATGTACTATGTTGTTGGTGCTACATGGCTACTTCAAATTATCTGGAGCCATATCTGGTTACGGTTTTTCCGCTTTGGCCCGCTTGAATGGTGCTGGCGTAGTTTAACGTATTGGAAGAGGCAGCCGTTTGCGAAATAAAACAATTGATTATTAAAACGCAAAAGCTTGGCTTTTGCGTTTTATTTTTAGCCAAATTTGAGAGATGAAAAACAAATGGCTTTTATGGGCTTCACCTTTAATTCTTATAGGCGTTTTATGGGTTGTTGCCAGATTAACGGGTATATTACAGATGTATACATTACCCACTCCTTCAAATGAACCGACAATTAAAAGAGGAGCGATTGTTTTCAGCAGCACACTTAAAAAACCCACTCCTGATAATTTTATTGTTTTCAAAAGTGATTATTTAGATTCTCGCTCTGGGTTCTCTACGAAAGGGGAGCTTCATATTTTTCGTTTAGTTGCGAAGGAATCAGATGTTATTGAAATGAAAGATGGTGTATTGTTTCGAAACAAAATCAATGTTGACTCCGATAAAAATCTTCTTTTCAATTATATAGTGAATGCACAATTTGTTTCTTCTTTACCAAACCGTGATGAACTTGAAGAAAAAGGGCTTCTTCATCAAATTGTACACGACCAATTCGAAATATATCTAACTACAAAAGAAGCGGATGCTTTCTCCAAAAAGGAAATTGTATTGCAGAAAGTAAACTACCTCATGGCTGACGCTTTTTCAAACATGGAAGTTTTTGCTTGGATGAATAAAGAAAGTAAATGGACCCTTGACAACTTTGGCCCTCTGCTTGTGCCAAAAGATTGCTTCTTTGTACTGGGCGATAACCGTCATAATGCTCTCGACTCCCGCTTTGTTGGCTTTATCAAAAAAGAAAATTTCAGGGGCACTGTTTTGAATAAATAAGCTCATCCACCATTCTCTGCTATCTTTGAATCCTCAATGCCGCAATTACACCGTAACGATATACTCAACCTTTTTTCAAAAATTACCCCACGCCGTGCATGGAATATGACGAAGGTGTGGAGTAGTTACCAGTTGAGCCGCTTTTTAAAGAAGCCGGTGCAATGGGGTTATCCTATTTCAATTTCGTTTGAACCAACTACAAGTTGTAATCTGCGTTGTCCCGAATGCCCAAGTGGTTTACGTGAGTTTACACGACCAACGGGTATGTTGCAAAAAAGTTTTTTTGAACAAACGATCGACGATATTCATAAAGACCTTCTGTATCTCATCTTTTATTTTCAAGGTGAACCCTATCTCAATCCTGAGTTTTTGCCGATGGTGAAATATGCTGCTCAGAAAAAAATCTATACAGCTACATCTACCAATGCACATTATTTGACGGAAGAAAAAGCAAAACAAACAGTAGAAAGTGGCTTGGACCGTTTGATCATTTCCATTGATGGTACTACGCAGGATGTTTATCAGCAATACAGAGTTGGTGGCAAGCTCGATAAAGTATTGGAAGGCGCAAAGAATATTGTGAAGTGGAAGAAAGAACTTAACAGTAAAAAACCATTTGTTGTTTTTCAATTTCTGGTGGTGAAACCCAATGAACACCAAATGGAAGAGGTGAAACAATTAGCAAAAGAA
>JAKFDP010000016.1:0-193216 GCA_036676095.1 Anaerobacillus sp.
AGCGCCCGCCTAGCGGCGACAAGCAAATGTTCTGGCAGTAAAAAGTGCGCTTTTTCACTTTTTATCTGACAGGTTATTTGACCTCGAGCCGCTGGCGCTCGGAGCTAGACAGTATTCAAAGTTAAAAACTTTCTTAATCTTTTAAAGAAAAAGGATAACTGCTTTTACCTTTGCAGTTATCCCTATAAAAACTTAAAGAATTATTCCTTCTAATGCTAATAAACTATTATTTGACCAAATTTCCGAAAATGCTGAAAATGGCAACGGATTAGTACCTACACCGACTTCAATCGTAAACCCCGGTCTTCCTGTTTCTTGAATAAACCAATCTTTATAACCACCATCACTGTCAGCCGTTCTAATTGGTTCATATGAACTCACTAAAGATAATCGATCTACCATATCTTTGCTTTGTTTCGGTTCAAGATTTTTATAACCCCAATAAATAACTTGCCCTTGAGAATGAAACGCTAAAACGTAAGCAAAATTTTGCTTTTTTGTTAAATGATAAATTGCTTTAACCTCTGGTTCTGTCAGTGGAGCGCGTCCACTATAATGTCTTGACCAAGGTACTTGTGGACTTTCCTTTGCTTCAACATCCCAACCTGCCGGCCATTGATGATTTAAATCTACCCCTCTTATATTACTTGACCAATGATCAAACCGCCTTGAACCTTTATTAATGTTTAAAACTGAATAAAAAAAAGGATGTTCTTCATAAATACCTTGCTGAACTAGGTCAATCCCATCGGGATTAACCATCGGTACGAGAAACAATTTCACATTTTCGAAAATTTTGCTTACTTGATAATGAAAAAAAGGGATATTTACTTGATAATGTTGCAGTAGTTGCTTTAAGAAAACGATCAAAAACTTTGAAGTCATCCATTCATTTGCATGCCAACCACCTGAGTAAAAAATTTCTTTTTTTCCATTTCCAATTATAAAAGCATAAATCGGTTTTCCCATCACAGAATGTCCAATTTTTTGTATTGTTACAAGCGGTGCATAATATTTTCTTAAGTATTTAACATCCTCTTCAAGATCACTGGGACCATATTCCATCTGACACTCATATACGGATTCATTTTTTTTGGGAATAACTGTGCCATCAGGAATACACAACTGCTCACCAGGATAAATATACTGACGTTCATTTTCTAAATGATAATTATGAATCAATAAGTCAAAAGCTCTTATTTGAAAAAGGTGCGCAACTTTATGAATGGTATCCCCTTCTTTTACTACATACTTTTGCAAGCTATATCCCCTCCCTAGAAAATTAATTTACAGTACCTTGAACTCATTCTTATGCCTGACAAACAAGAATTATGTTTTTTTATGCTTTCTTAAAGCATAAAAAAAACGAAAAAAAGCCATTTAGGCTTTTTTTCGTTTGAACGTGAAAATTATCCAAGTGGTACTTCCTTACGTTCTCCTTTTTGAAAGGTCATAATCGAAGAATAACCAACACTCCGTGCTAGTTCAATTGCTTGGTCAAAATCTTTTCCGACATCACCTGGTATATGAGCATCTGAAGATAAAACAATTGGTATCCCTTTCTTAAAACATAACTGTAACAGTCGTGGATCAGGATAAAGTTGTCCAACATGCTTTCGTAAGCCTGCCGTACTGATTTCTACACAAGTTTTAGAATTTGCTAAAGCAGTTGTTGCTCGTTCATATTGAGCTAATAAAAATTCTTCATCGGATGGAATATAATTGAATATTTTCACTAAATCAATATGGCCAATAATATCAAATAAATTTGACTCTGCTAATGTTACAACTTGGTCAAAATAGCGAGTATACGTTTCAATTAAATCACGACGATCCCATTCATGCTTATGTTCTCCTAAATCAATTCCAAAATCGTCAATCCAGTGGATCGAACCAATAACATAATCAAAATCATAGCTTTTAATAAATTCAGCCATTTCTTTATGTTTTCCTGGGGTATAATCCATTTCAATTGACATTTTTACATCTATATTTGCATCCCACGCTTGTTGAAACAATTGAACATAATCTTCCATATCATAAAATCGGCGTTCATTCACCCATGAATTACTTAAAATGTTTTTTGTTTGATAAAAATGGTAAGCATGCTCAGAAATTCCGAAATGCTCAATTCCTTTCGCTTTTGCTTGATCAGTAAATTGTTTTAAATAATCTAACGTTAATGTACCTCTTTCAAGATGGTTATGATAATCTGTTAACATAAAAATCTCCTCTCAAAAATGATGTCAGTTCATATTGTACGATAATCTACTTTTTATTTAAACTAATAGCAATTATTTTTAAAGATAATTATCTTATAGAACTTACGCCTTATTTTATCATATAATTATGATTTTAGTTTATAAATAAAGCGCTTGGCGCTAAACAGCATTCAAAGTTTAAAAACGGTAAAATGCAAAAAAGCCAAATTACAGTAAGCAAAATTAGTCAACATAGCTAATTGTTGCTTGCTGTTCACTCAGCCCTTTTTCTCTGTTTTTTATAAGATTATAACGTCAAATACTATCCCTTGTTCAAATATAAGCTTTAATTACGGACAAAAAAACTTTCTTTGTTTTCCCCAATTACAATTAATGGATCAATCGCATTTTTTTTCACCATATTCCAGTTTCCCTCATGAACTTCAAAATGCAAGTGATTTCCTGATGATCTACCGGTATTCCCAATTGTCCCAATTTGCTCACCTTGATAAACAACCGCTCCTTCTTTGACCGTTCGCTTATGTAAATGAGCATAAACGGTTTGAAAACCATCTGAATGCTCAATGAAAACGACATTTCCATAAGAATTAGAGTAATATGATTTAGTTACAACTCCATTACTTACGGAAACGACTGTAGTTCCCTCTGGAGCTGCAATATCAATCCCGTGGTGTTGACCATTTCTAGTTCCAAACGTATCTGTTACCAAACCAACCGTTGGCCAAATAAAGTTTAAAGATCCATTGTTATTATTCGATTCAGCAAAAGATACTGTCGCACTAATAAATAATATTCCAATGGATAGAGCTACAGCTATTGCGATTAAAAAACGTCTTAAATAATCGTACATGTGATCCTCCTATAGTTTACAATCATTTTCTACAATCCTATCCTATGGAAACTTCTAAAAATTTATTACAATAATTCCAAAAAGATTTTAAGGTGCCGACACCATTAGTTTATCTGGTTTGTAAGAACCATACACGTTTACTTCAATTTTCCCTGTTTGAAGATTTGTTGTTGCACTAATAAGCAATGGAAATTCGTAAGGATTACGAAACTTAAAATCAGGCCCACCCCATGATACAGTTGCATCACGATTTTTCGGAACATACCCTATTTCCCGGGAATGTGAATAACGTTCAACCACTTCAAGACCCGCTAAATCAATTGCATTAAATAATGTAGAGGATGTTTGACATATTCCTCCGCCAATCCCAATCACAAATTGGTGGTTCACAATTTCCTTTGCTTCTTGATAGCCATTTTCTTTTGTTCTTGGACCAACAACTTCATTAAAGGAAAATATTTCATTTGGACCAATAACATAATGATCAATTGATTGCGAAGATAAGTTTATATTTTGAGATCGTCCGGCAACATTTGGATTAAAACTAGTAACATACGAACTTATTTGGACATTTTTAATACTCTTTAAATCAGCAGTTGTTACGCTTGGTTCTTCTTCATAAATGGGCAAAAATATGCTTTTATTGTAATATGCTAAACTGAGCATTTGATCGATTAAATCTTCTTCAGCTAAGCTAACTTTTGTTTTTCCAGCAATTATTTCTCCTACGCGGGTAATTGTTGGGTTTACTAACGGTTGATTAATTTCTGTGGCTAATTCATTTACTAATTTAATTACTTTGTTTTCATCTAATCCTTCTCCTGTTTGATAGCCTAACTCTGACAAATCAATGGACATTACTATTTCATTGGAACGTAAATCAATGAATGACCATTGAAGGTCTAGTTTACTTTTTTCTTTTAAGGAAACGTCCCTAATGAAAAAAACAGCTTCACTTTTTTTAATACTCCCCTCCTGATCATCATTAGTTATGAAACAGCCTGTTAAAAATAAAATAGATGTAATAAAAGTTATGATTTTTCTCATGATTGTTTCCCCCTCAACCATTTCATACGAAAATAATATATGGAGGAAAACATTAACAAATGATAAGAAGAATGTGTATTTTTAAAAATTTTATTAAGAAAAGCATAGAGCGCCCGTCTAGCGGCTTGGAGCTAGACAGTATTCAAAGTTCAAAAACGTGATCCTTTCTTATTTTTCAAAAAAAGAATGGGCTGTAGGTGCCTTACCTACAGCCCATTCTTTTATGATATTATTTTTCATCATTTTTTCGTTTGCCACCACGAAACACAAATCCACTACGTTCATATTGGACGTCATCCACACTATAACGATAATTAATTACTCTGGCAATCGCAAAAAAGTAGTCTGAAAGACGATTTAAAAATTTAAGAACCGCCTGATTTATTTCAGCATTTTTTTGTAATTTTACAACAAGACGTTCCGCTCTTCGAGTAACTGTTCGACAAACATGAATAGTTGCTGCAGCTTGCGTACCTCCAGGTAAAATAAACTTTTCAAGCTTAGGAGTTTCAACAATATATTCATCTATCCGTTCTTCTAAAAAAGTGGTCATTTCTGCGTTTGCTTTATAAGGTCTTTTCATTACCACCATTGCTAAATCACCGCTACAATCAAACAATTCATGTTGAATTTTTTCTAATTCTGAAATAATATCACTAAAAAGCTTTTGATCTAGTTGTGTAATAGCCAACCCAACAAAAGAATTCAATTCGTCAACCGTACCATATGCTTCAACTCTAATGTCGTCCTTATCTAATCTTCCGCCAATTACACTAGTTTTCCCTTCATCACCAGTACGTGTATACAATCTCATTTTCATCAACCTCCTAATTTTTTAACAATTGTCGTAATCCATACCAAATTAAAGAAACTTGAGTCGCTTGTTGTGAAAGTTCTTGAAAACACCGACCAACTTCATCACGAATCAAACGTTGCTCTTTCTCAATTGGGACAACTCCTTTGCCAATATCAGTGCCAATCATGATGATTTTTCGCTCGGGTGAGCTTTGTTCCCAATTTAATAGTTGTAACAACCAAATTTGAAAAGTAGCATGCACTGGGATTGTTTCTGTTTTGATGATTTCTGTAATGACTTGTTCAATCCCTTCGATCACTACTATGTCTCTATTGATATTCGTTAATAAATCACAATAATTTCGACTTTCTTGATAACCGTTAAACCAGTAACAATTACTCTTATTCAATTGATAAGCTTCTATGACCCACTTTTTTTTACCATGAAAGGCTCCACCTGTAACGAAGTGCACCTGCTTCCTCCTTTCAACAAGCTGTTCCGCTCAAAACTTAATGTATAACCACTAAAATGCTCTACTCGCCACTCCCACCAAGTTTTTTGTAAATGAACGGGTGCAAGCTCTGTTAATAATAGTCTAATTGGACCACCATGGCTGACAATCAGTAAATGACGGTTTTGCATTTCCGTAAAGACTGCTATTGTTTGCTGCCAAGATTGGAAAACTCTTTCTTTAAATTGAAAAAATGATTCTCCTTCTGGTGGTGTAGTTTGGACTGGATCAGCTAACCATTGTTGATAAAGCAATTCATCTTTTAAGTCGTCATACGTTTTCATTTCCCATAAACCAAAATGATATTCTCTTAACCTAGAATCTTTATTAATTGATGTATAAGGAAGGATTAGTTGGGTCGTCTCAATACAACGCTGTAAATCGCTTGAGAATATAACATCAAAGGTTCTAT
Source organism: Anaerobacillus sp. (assembly GCA_036676095.1). Classification (GTDB taxonomy): domain Bacteria; phylum Bacillota; class Bacilli; order Bacillales; family Anaerobacillaceae; genus Anaerobacillus. The sequence goes on from JAKFDP010000016.1 coordinate 5,839, forward strand.
CAATTTGACAATTGTTATAAGCTGCTAGTTCCTCATGATGCAATTGAACATCTGTCCAACCAAGGTAGCGCCGTTCTTTATTTTCTTGTGTTACACCATGCCGAAGAAGAGTAATAGATACAATGTCATCCATAACCACAATTCTCCTCCTTCCACACTTGCCCCTAATGTGTCTCCTGTAATTCCACCAAAAATTGCATGATCGATTTTGGTTGAAAGTAAGTAAAAACAGCCATTACTAAGCACCAGTATCACAATGGATAAAAAGAGCATGGGAAAAAATATAAATGTAAGCACCAATACGAGAATAATCATTATGAGATAACTAATACTATCTTTTTTGCTAATATATTTTCGCATTGCAAATGCCATTCCGTCTTCGCGTGCCAATTTCCCATAGTAAAGTTTCATCCCAACATTCATTCGAGAAAAGAAAGGAATCAAGGCAATTAATACATACTCTTTAATACTTAGAAACGGAATTACTTCATAAATAAGGACAAGTTTCCATGCTAATAGCAAAAATAAGGAAAGTGCAGCAAATGCTCCAATCCGCGAATCTTTCATAATTTCTAATTTTTCTGCTTGACTTTTATAAGAAAAAAAAGCATCACTGCAATCCATCCAACCATCTAAATGAAGTCCTCCAGTATAGATAATGGAAAGCGTTACAATGATTAAGGAAACCACTAATTGAGACACATTTGCCAATTGTGTACTAACAATTAATAAGCCAACGATAATGGCTCCTAATACTGCTCCAACTAGCGGATAACTCATTACAGAAATCCGAACTTGATCTCGTTGATAAGGAACTTGTTTTGTTATTGGCAACGTTGTTAATAATTGAAATGCAAAAATAATTCCTTCAACAATGACCTTAATTGACATTTTGATCGTCGCCCCATTTATGGATAATTTCAATAATTTTGTTTACGTCTAAATGTTGTTGAACAAAGCTTCCAAGTTCATGATAAGCACGTTGTTGCTTTTGTCGATAATTCAAGGAGTTTTCAAATTGTTTTTGCGCTAGATTTTTACCATTTCTAATTTCATTTAGCCAATAGCAACGCCATTCATCATTATGAAACAAGTGATGAAAATACGTACCGATGATTTTTCCATTTATATGACAGACACCTTCTTTTTGTTGAAAAGTATCTTTTTCAATAAAAGCTGTAAAGGATTGATCTGACGTAGGCAGAAGTTTCGATTTACCTAAATGGATTTCATAACCTTCAACATCGATCTTTTTAGTAGCAATCGTAATAAATCCTCTACTTTGTAAGACTTGTTTTTGTTGCTCAAACTGTGTTTCAATCGGGAGAAGTTTTAACCCCGTTTCTTTATAACCAACGATGCCAGTATCCGTTCCAGCTTTATCAATAATTTCCTCTCCTAACATTTGAAAACCACCACAAATACCAACAATACGTCCACCGTTTGCTACATAACGGGTAATCTTTTCCGCGATGTTTTGTTGTTTAAGAAATTTAAGATCGTTAATCGTACTTTTTGTACCTGGGATAATGACGGCATCAGGAGAACCAAATTCGTCACCATGTTGGACAAAACGAAGCGAAACATCTTCTTCAAACCTGAACGGCTCTAAATCGGTAAAATTCGATACATAAGGTAGCTTAATCACAACAATATCAAGATCACCTTGTCGTTTTGACGTAAATTTAGGAATGGCTAAACTATCTTCAGCCTCAATCGCCAAATTATGTATATAAGGAATCACACCTAACACCGGTTTTTGGGTATAAGTTTCGAGCCACTGAATACCATTTTGAAATAACGAAAGGTCACCACGAAATTTATTAATGATGATTCCTTTCACTCTTTTTCTTTCTTCTTCAGATAGCAATTGTAGTGTTCCAACTATACTAGCGAAAACACCACCGCGCTCGATATCAGCAACTAAAATAACCGGGACATCCAACATTTGGGCTACTTTCATATTGACTATTTCCCGATCATTTAGATTGACTTCAACTGGACTTCCTGCACCTTCGACTATAAGATAATCAAATTGTTTTGCTAAATTTTCCTTTGCTACCTTAATAGCTGCTAAGCCAGTTTCATAAAATTGTTGCCGATAATCCTTTCCCGATAAAGAACAATAAGATTTTCCAAAGACAATCACTTCAGAGCTACAATCATTTTTGGGTTTCAGGAGAATAGGATTCATATATACCGATGCTTCAACATTAGCTGCTTCAGCCTGAATCCCTTGAGCTCTACCAATTTCTTCTCCTGCCATCGTTACGTAAGAATTATTCGACATGTTTTGTGATTTAAACGGAGCAACCTTTAATCCCTGTTCGTGAAAAATTGTACAAAGAGCAGTACAAAGAACGCTTTTGCCTACATCGGAGCTAGTACCTTGAAGCATAATTCCTTTCATCGTAATCACAACCTTTCATCTTGAGCGGAAGTCCGGCTTCCACTAAAAAAACGTGAGATACTATTTGAACTAGTTGCTGATGTATTTGACCAATGAACTTCAGATAAGTAATCGTTGCTTGATCATATGAAAGTCCACCATTTAACAATTCATTTGAAACAATAATTAGCGTGAGTTGCTTTTTTTTTGCATTAATAAAAAATGTAATAATTCTTTGAAAGAGAGCGTCTAAATAGTTAGAATCAGACCACTTATCAAAGTCTGTAAACAATTCGTTAGCTACTAAAGTTGTTAAACAATCAATTAGGATTACTTGTGTTTCACTCAAACAAGGTAATAACCGTTCTAGTTGGGTTTCCTGTTCTAATGTTTCCCAGTAATAACCACTATTTTTTCGCTCTTCTTGATGCTTTTGGATTCGCGAACACATTTCAGTATCATATCTTTTACTTGTTGCAATATAGAGCAAATGATTTCGTTTAGGCGTTAGTAATGTATAGGCTAATTTTTCTGCAAATGCACTTTTTCCACTTCTTACTCCTCCCGTAATCAAAGTTAGCATTGTTCTTTCCACCTTGCTAACACGGCTAATAATTGATTATTTTCGGATACAGTTTTTACGGCAAGGCGCAAATAACGACCATCTAGAGAAGGGAAATTATACGTGTGCCGCGGAACGATTCCCTGCTGAAGCAAAAACTTTAACAATGGCATACTTTCTCCTTGTTGAGTTTTTTCCTTTAAGAGATAAAAATTTACGACTGAATTAGAAACTTCGTAGCCCATTTCTCGTAAAAGAGGAAATATTCGTTGACGCTCAGATTTACAATATTTTTGTACTTCTTTTGGATAACGTAAATCTTGTAAACAATCACAGCCTATTCTTTGCACTAGGCCGTTCACACTCCATGGAGCTTGTAGTAAGCGAAGCTTTTGGATAAAGGATGGATTGGCAGCTATGTACCCTAAGCGCAACCCGGCAATTCCATACATTTTTGTTAAGGAGCGTAACACAATTACATTTTGATAGTTCTTCACTAATTTGATCAATGTTGGACCATTTTCCTGGAAATCATAAAATGCTTCATCAATGACGACCGTAACTTGAAATGGTTCTAATTTCTCAATGACGTATTCTATTTCTTGGAGTGAATAGGCTACGCCCGTCGGATTGTTCGGATTACAAATAAACAATAAATCTTTCTGTTTACTCTTAGCGATAATTTCTGTTACATCTAATTTCCATGGATTGTTTAGGAATATCCCTTCGATCTCACAGTTAAAAATTTGGCAAGCATCACGGTATTCAGAAAATGAGGGTTCAACAATTGCCACCCGTTTTCTTTGAAAAAATAATGCCAGTAAAAAAATTAATTGCGCAGCTCCATTACCTACTAAAAGTTCATGAGGAGAAAGTCCTTCTTTTTCGGCAATAACTGCCGTTAATTGTTCAGAAGTTGGATCTGGATATTTTGTAATCGTTTCGAGGTAACTCTGCCAATTTTCACTAATTTGTGTTTGTAATGGTAATGGTGTTGTATTTACACTAAAATCAATCGCATTAGCTTGAAGTAATATTTCTAATTGTTTTGCTAAATGTTCAGGATTAGCACCATGATTAGGTAATTGCAATTAATAATCCCCCCAATAACCATAATGTAAGTAAAAAGCCTAAGCATGTTCGGACCATGATGTGATTAGTTGCGATAATGTGCTCTTTTATTAATGGAGTAAGCGGGTCTCCTAGCTTTGCTCGTAAGGATTCAATTCCTTTATATGTATTTCTTCCGCCAAGTTGTACACCTAGTAAACTAGCTGCTGCTGCTTCTAGCCAGCCACTATTAGGGCTAGGATGTTTTCTAGCATCACGTAACAAAATTTGCAAACAAGCTTGCTTTGTAAGAATTGCTGACTGATTTACAGCGAGCATAATGAAAGCAGTAAGACGACTTGGTAAATAATTTAAGAGATCATCACATTTAGCTGAAGCGAAGCCAAATTCCAAATAACGTTCATTTTTGTAACCAACCATTGAATCGCATGTATTCACAGCACGATAAAGAATGGCCAACACTCCACCACCTAAAAATGCATAAAAAAGGGGAGCAGTCACCCCATCGCTTGTGTTTTCAGCAACCGTTTCTACCGTTCCGCGGACGATTTCTGCTTCATTTAACGATTCTGTATCTCTCCCGACGATCATTGCTAAGTTTTTTCTAGCCGTCAGAAAATCATTTTCTATTAATGGAACATAAACTAGCAGAGCTGCATCTTGTAAACTTTTCGTAGCAATTGTTGTCGAAATCATAAATCCTTCAACTAGCAAGCCAACAAACCAATTCATCTGATAAGCAAAAAAGAGAATTACAATAACAATACTCGTTATAATGCTTAAATAAAAAACTAAAAAAATTAGTCCTTTTAATTTTCGGTGGTGTCCTTTGTTAAGCCATTTATCAAATTTCTTAATCAAATTCCCCATCCCACAAACTGGATGTGGCAGCCATTTTGGATCGCCAATTAGGAAATCAATAATAAATGCAATTGTTAGGGCTAGTAAATGTGTTTCAATGCTTAATGACATTGCCTTCTCCTTTATCTCGTTGAATAGCAGTTCGTGTCGCTTCATAAACGGCATGACCAATTGTTTTGCCAAGCGGTGTAATAGTTCCTGCGTAATCAAAATGAGTCCCTGTTTGCGAGGCACTAATTAACGTACAATCCGTAGATGTCCCTGTCGCAATCGTTTGTGTTACAGGATCTTTCACTTCTTCATCATGTAATGCTTTTACCTTGGCTTCAGTTGCAGTCATCAACGCTTGAACAAACGCAGCTTCTGGCAAATTCCCTTCAATAAATACCCATGTGTTTATTGTACCAATGGTACTTTTTGTTTCAGTAGAGAAATAAGATCTTGACACATCAACAGCGTTTGATAATCCAGCAGTAACGATGACTAACAGTGAAAAATTACTTTCTTTTTTCTCAACAATAACAGCCTTCTCTAAGTTTGCCGCTGTCATCATCCCAATAACTTCAGCAGAATTAATCTTCTTTGCCGTTAAGAAACTGTTAAATTCTGCTTGAGCGTCATCATAATGATAATTTTTTGGAACATGGCGATTTATGAAGATACGTTTCCAACTAAAGCCTGCGCCTAATACAGCAGAGGAAAGTGTTTTGAATGGAACAGGGCTATGAATAACCATCATTTCGGTTGTTTGTGAAATTGAGAAGCTATCAATAATATTTCGAGTAGCGCCATCATCTGAAGTTGGCAGAAACGTAATCAATGGTTTAGGAACAATCGGATGTTCGTTGCGTTTTAACGCTGTTTTGTAAACTTTCGCCAACTGAACTTCTTCCATAACAATACTTGGCTTGTTTAAGGCAATTTGTCTGCCTTCTTCTAAAAGTAATATTTGATCACAATAAAGACTAGCAATATTTAAATCATGTAAAATTGCAATAACAGCTAAAGACTTTTGCTTCACCCAATTTTTTAACGAATTTAATAGTCCAATTTGAAAAGAAATATCTAAATGATTGGTCGGTTCATCAAGGAGAAGTAATTTCGGTTGTTGAGCCAATGCCTGCGCTAGCATGACTCTTTGTTGCTCCCCGCCACTAAGCGCATGGAGAAATTTATCCTTAAACTCAAAAACCTTTGTTTGCTTCATTGCCTCGTTAATGATTTGTTCATCTTCCATCCTTTTTGTTTGAAAAAAACTTGTTTGGTGTGGATATCTACCTAATGCCACAATCTCTTTTACACGATAAGAAAAAGCAGATTCCGTTTTTTGCGGCAGAACGGCAATTTCTCTTGCTCTAGTTTTTGCTGAATACGAGCTAAGCAAACGTTCATTTAGGAATATTTCGCCTTTACTAGCTGGTAACAGTCCACTAATTATTTTCAATAATGTCGTTTTTCCACTCCCATTTGGACCCAATATACCTAGAAATTGGCCTTTCATAACAGAAATAGAAATATTTTTTACAATTTCTAAATCGTTATAACCACCGGTAACGTTTTTAAGTTGTAATAACATACTGTACCTCCATCCTAGGCTACACTTTTCTTAACTGAAACATGATCATTGCAAACACAGGGCCGCCAATTAAGGCAGTGATAACACCAATTGGCAGCTCAGTTGGAGCAATAATCGTTCTTGCCAAAAGGTCAGCTACGATTAAAAATGCCCCTCCATAAATACAAGCTAAAGGAAGCAAATGTTTATGATCAGGACCCCACAACATCCTAACTAAATGTGGGATAACCAAACCAACAAAGCCAATTGTTCCGGAAACAGCTACAGCAGAACCAGTTAATAATGCTGCACTTAGGAGAATTAGGATTTTGCGCGTTTGTAGATTTACGCCAAGATGCTTTGCCGTTTCTTCCCCAAAACTTAACGCATTTAATTCCTGACTATTAAATAATAAAATCAATATTCCTGCTATAAAAAAGGGAAGTTGTAACTTTACATATTCAAAGCCCCGCATTGAAACACTTCCCATTAACCAATTAATAATTTGTCTCAATTCTTCCCCAGTTAAAGCAATCATTAATGATATAAATGAACCTAAAAAGGAACTAAAAATGATCCCTGTTAAGATAATTGTTTCAACAGCCATCTGGCGATTAATTACTTTTGTAAAGGTAATTACAAACAATAATGTTATAAATCCAGAAAAAATAGCTACAATCGGTAAAGTCATTTCTCCTAATAGCGGGATTGTTACGCCAAAAAACAATACTATAACAGCTCCAAAGGCAGCTCCGGAGGAAACCCCTAGCGTATACGGATCTGCCAACGGATTTTTTAAGAAACCTTGAAACGCAGCTCCAGCAAGTGCTAACGATCCACCGACAAACAGCGCAAGTAAGACCCGCGGAAGACGAATATTCCAAATAATATTTTGAAGCATCGGTTCGACATGGTCTAAAAAGGGTGTGTATACTGTCTTTCCAAGGATAACCATAATTATTTGATAAAACGGTATTGAAACACTCCCTAATGCTATTCCAACTAATAAAGCCATTAGTAAAAATATGACGGAAAACACATAGCGGACAATTATTTTATTCGTTGAAAACTTCAGGATAAATAAGTTTGGCAAGCTGTTCTACTCCTTCAGCTAAACGAGGACCTGGTTTCGTTAACGTATCAGAATTAAAATCAAAAATTTGCTCATTTTTCACTGCTGTAACAGAGTCCCACCCTGCCCGCTCTAAAATTTGTTGTTTTGGATTTTCAAAGCGATCTCCATATGTCGTAACGATCACGTCTGGATTCATAACAACGACTTCTTCTTCACTAAACTTAACCCAACCTTCTGCTTTTTCGGCACTATTTATCGCATTGATTGTTTCAAGTATTTCATGCATAAATGTCCCTTTACCAGTTGTAAACAATCCTGGGTCAACTTCGATCCAAACTTTCTTTCGCTTATCGGTTGGAATTTCAGCTGCTTTTTTTTCAATTTCTGTAAAAGCTGTTTTTAAATCATTAACTAGAAGTGTTCCATTTTCAACATGGCCTGTAACAGTAGCAATGAATTGGATAGCTTGATAAACCCCTTCAAATGAATCTGAATTATTAACAACAATCACCTTAATTCCGGCATCACGAACTTGATCAAGCAGGTGACTTGAAGCTTTTAATGCTCCTTCATGAGATAGAACTAAATCTGGTTTTAAGGCAATTAATTTTTCAAGATCAAATTCCATTTGTCCTACTGAAGGTAACTCTAGAGCCTCTTCAGGATAATTACACCAGTCCGTGCGACCAATCACTTGATTGCCTGCGCCGATTGCAAATAATGTTTCAGTTACGCTTGGCATTAATGAAATGATTTTCGTCGGTTTCGTTTCAAGCGTTACTTTATTACCGATTGCATCAGTAATTGTCAGCGGAAAATCTTGTTTAACACCTAAATTTCCTGGTTCTTTCTCTAATTTCTCTTCAACTTCGACTGGTTTTTCTGTTTTGGAAAATTTTAAACTACTACAACCAACTACCAAACTTGCCGTACAAATTATTACGAAAAATACTAGTACCCATTTTTTCACTGTTCTCTACTCCTTTTCTAAAGTGTTGCAAATCAAAAAGAAAAAAGTCCCCTGCATCGGGAACTTTCGTTAGCAAATTATATGCAAAGTTACTAAAATATAACGATGGACATAACTGCTTCACCTTTTCCTCGAAGGCTTCACATAACACTTTAAGGCAGGTCTCCTGACTTACGCATAAGCAAATATTCCTTCCTTCCCATCAATTTATGACAGTGGATATAGGAACATTCTATCGTTTACAGTGGCGGGACCGTGCTGGACTTTCACCAGCTTCCCTATTAACACTTTACCATAGTAAAGTGACCTTAAAGGTAAAAGACAACGGATATTGATTTACTGCTATTATTATACATACAATGTTTGTATAAGAGAAGCAATTTGTTCTCTTTTTTTCATTTGTGCTATAATCCTTTTGTAAATATTATTTTTTAAGGAGGGTTACAAATGGGAGTAGAAGAACATCGAAAAGAGGCACCCAAATCAGTAAATTGTATGATTATTACTGTTTCTGATACTAGAACACCTGACACAGATAAAAGTGGTCAACTAATGCGCGAATTATTAGAAAATAGCAACTATAAAGTTGTTGATTATCATATTGTTAAAGATGAATATACACAAATTCAAGCATTAATTCGTGAAGCATCTGAACGTCCTGAAATTGAAGCTGTTTTAGTGAATGGTGGAACGGGGATTACATTTAGGGATACTACATATGAAGCAGTAAAAGCGATGCTAGACAAAGAAATGCCTGGATTCGGCGAAATATTTCGATACTTAAGTTATGCAGAAGACATCGGACCTGCAGCTATTTTAAGTCGGGCGATTGCTGGAGTTCGTGGGGCGACGGCGGTTTTCTCGATGCCAGGCTCTTCTGGAGCAGTAAAACTAGCTATGAATAAACTAATCGTTCCAGAATTGGCACATGTCATGCGTGAAATTTATAAAGATCTATAATGAAAAGCGCAGAGCGCCCGCCTAGCGGCGACAAGCAAATGTTCTGGCAGGAAAAAGTGCGCTTTTTCACTTTTTATCTGACAGGTTATTTGACCTCGAGCCGCTGGCGCTCGGAGCTAGACAGCATTCAATGTTCAAAATTTATATACTTTCTTACCATAGACAAAAAAAGCTGAAAACTCCATATGGAATTTTCAGCTTTTCTAATTAAATTGTTTCATAAGAAACAATTTCTTTCGTACTAAAAATTTATAATTCCTCATTTTTCGTAGGAATACAGAAGGAAAATGTCGTTCCTTCACCTAATTTACTGTGGACCGACACGTGACCATGGTGAGCTTCGACAATATTTTTAACAATAGCAAGTCCAAGTCCTGTACCAGACCTCCCTCTTGTTCTTGCTTTGTCAGCTTTATAAAAGCGCTCAAACACAAAAGGTAAATCTTCCTCTGGAATCCCAGAACCAGTATCACGAACATCAATCTTAATCCCATCTTTAAGTGGTAACACTACAAGTGTGACCGAACCATGATCACTCGTATGACGAATTGCGTTATCTATTAAATTTGTTAAAACTTGTTCAATCCGATCTGGATCAACCAAAATATTTTGTTCTATTTCGGCAATTTCTGCTTTTAGCTGAATGTTTTGTTCCTTTGCAATCCCTTGAAACTTTCGCAAAACTCTTCTCGCAAACTCTCTAATATTAATTAATTCAATTTTCAATTGAATATGCCCAGCTTCCATTCTTGCTAAATCTAATAGCTCATTAACGAGGCGACCCATTCTTAATGACTCATCATAAATGATACGCGCCAATTCTTTTTTCTCTGCTTCAGAACCCGCAACATCGTCGATAATTGCTTCACTATATCCTTGTAGCAAGGCAATTGGGGTTCTTAATTCGTGGGAAACGTTCGCGATAAAATCTTTTCTCAATTTATCATGCTGTCTTTCTTTTGTCATGTCCCGTAGAACCGCAACAGCTCCCCTGACAAAGCTTTCGTCATAAAGTGGGGTCATTAACACAACTAAAGTCCGTCCTTGCACATCTACTTCAGCCATTTGTTCTTTTTCTAAAGCAACGACTTGCTGAAACAGTTTTTTGATTGCTTTTGGCAAATCGTCTGTGACTAGACTATTATCTAAACTTTGCTCATAGTACCATGCTTGAAGAAATTCCTCAGCTGGAGGATTGGTAACTACAATCGAACCTTTGCGATCTAAAGTAATAACTCCATCGGCCATACTACTTAAAATCCTCGACAATTGTTCTTTTTCTTGATTTAACGCCGTTAAATTACGATTTAGAACTCTTCCCATGCGATTAAATGCCATGGCAAGAGAACCGATTTCATCTCTTGTTAAAATCGGTACCTTTGTATCAAAATTCCCTTTTGCCACGTCTAACGAAGCCTGGCGCATCTTACGTAACGGAGCAGTAATTCTTGTTGATAAGAAAAAGGCAAATATTGTTGTTAATACAATTGCGATCCCAGCAGCTAAAAGAATAATATTCTTAGTTTGTGCCGTAGCTTCCTCAACAACTTCTAAATCTTGATAAACAAAAATGGCACCTTTACGATTATGAAAGAAATCAACGGGCATTCCTACTACCAAAACCTCATTATGAACTTGCTCTCCATTCAAATGAAATGGAAAGTCCCCTCTTGTAATCACAACTTCTTGATTATTTAACACTTTCGAAAGTTCTGGATCCATTTGAAAAAGCTCAACTGGAATTTTTTCATCAACAGGATAATACCATTCTTCATCACCATCTAAAACGAAGAGCAGCTTCATCGCATAATTATCAATAATCCGTTTCGTAGTAGAAAGGGCGGCTTCCTCGGTTTCGTACTCTTCTAAAATCGAGGCAATCATAAAAGCATGATTTTTCATTTGTTCTTCCGCTTGATCAATATGGAACTTTTCAAAGTACTGTAAAAGCATAATTGTTAGAATTAATAATACAACCGATACTAACATAATAATTGTAAACCAAAGCTTCCCTACTACACTTCTCCAAAACATTATTCTTTCACTGCCTCAAATTTATACCCTACACCCCAAACAGTAGCAATCATTGCAGCAGCCTCTGGCGAAATTCGATTAAGTTTTTCACGGAGACGTTTAATGTGTGTATCTACCGTCCGTAAATCACCAAAAAACTCATAATTCCAAACATCTTTTAATAGTTGTTCACGAGCAAAAACTTTGTCGGGTGATTGCGCCAAATAATATAATAATTCATACTCTTTTGGTGTTAGACTAATTTCAGTGCCATCAACAGTAACACGATGCGCATCATTATCTATTGATAAATGTGAGAATACGAGTACATCTTTGGTTGTTGTTTCTGTTTGTAAAAACTTCGTAGAAGATGACCTTCTTAGTAGTGCTTTCACACGCAAAACTACTTCTCTTGGACTAAATGGCTTGACAATGTAGTCGTCAGTACCTGCTTCAAAACCTTGAACACGATTTGCTTCTTCGCCTTTAGCGGTTAACATGATAATTGGTGTTGCTTTTGTTTTACGAAGCTCTTGGCAAACTTCGATCCCATCCATGCCTGGCATCATTAAATCTAATAAGATTAAATCATAATTATTTTCAAGCGCCATTTGTAGCGCTATTTCTCCATTTTCAGCATCTTCAACTTCATACTCTTCTCTTTCAAGGTACATTTTTAAAAGACGGCGAATACGTTCCTCATCATCAACAACTAATATTCTTGCTTCTTTTGACATCATTAACTCCCCCTCAAGCTAAAAAGTGAAAATGAAACATAATTTATATACTATTAAATTAAGTATATTTCATATTAATACATTTTATCATAACATCTATTTTTGACTATAGAAATTTACGAATTGATGAAATAGTTTGATTTTTCTTCACAATTTAGAAAAGCTTCGGCGTAAAATACCGAAGCTTTTCTAAATTTGTATATTATTTTAGGATTGTTTTTTATTCTTTTCCGCTAATTCACGTAATTGTTTTATTTCATGTGGTTTTAAAGTTCTTGCCTCACCAGGATTTAAACCTGATAACGTCAAAAATCCGTACATTTCTCTTTTTAATTTTACGACTGGATGGCCAATTGCTTCAAACATCCGACGGACTTGACGATTTCTTCCTTCATGGATTGAAATTTCAATAATCGACGTCTCATTTTTGGGGTTACCTGAGATAAATTTCAGTTTTGCTGGTGCGGTCTTGCCGTCTTCTAACATAATCCCTTTTTCTAATTGTTTCAATTTATCGCGACTAGGGATACCTTTCACTTTTGCCACATATGTTTTGGTCAGCTTATATTTGGGATGCATCAGTAGATTGGCAAACTCCCCATCATTTGTAAGTAATAATAACCCCGAAGTATCATAATCTAATCTTCCAATTGGAAAAAGTCGATGCTCAGCGCCAAAAAAGTCTGTAACAACTTTACGCCCTTTGTCATCACTAACACTAGAAATGACTCCCGTAGGTTTATAAAGCAAATAATACACTGACTCTTGGCGATCAAGTGGAACACCATCTACTTCTACTTTATCTTTTCTAGGGGTTACTTTCGAGCCTAGCTCGGTAACAACCTTCCCATTTACTTTCACTCTACCTTGAATAATGAGTTCTTCTGCCTTTCTTCTTGAAGCAACCCCAGCCTGGGCAATCACTTTTTGTAAACGTTCCATCCTTCCACCTCATACACTTCTAAAATAATTTCAGCATTACCTATTATAATCAAATCCTTATTAATATTAACATACTATTCTAAGGTGCAATAAAAAAAGAAAGACACACTCGTTGGATGTCTTCCTAATTTCTCTTACATTTATTATCTACCAAAGAAAAGCGTTACGACAATGATTGATGCAACAATTCCAACTACATCAGCTAACAACCCTACTTTTAGGGCATCACCCATTTTTTTTATTCCGACAGCGCCAAAATAGACAGTTAGTACGTATAATGTTGTATCAGTGCTCCCTTGCATAGTTGATGCTAGTTGTCCGATAAAAGAATCCGGTCCATAGGTTGCAATTAAATTTGAAGTCATTCCAAGTGCACCAGTACCTGAAATAGGTCGAATAAATGCCAAGGGAACTATTTCTGTTGGCACACCTATCACTTGTAACGCTGGTTTTAGTAATTCAATCAAAAAATCCATTGCCCCAGAAGCCCGAAATACGGAGATTGCGACGAGCATTCCAACTAAATAAGGTATAATTGCAATAGCCATCCCAAAGCCTTCTTTCGCTCCCTCGACAAATGTTTCATATGTAGGTACTCGTTTTAATGTGCCGTACACCAATACAAATACAATTAAAAACGGAATTATCCAGATTGAAATTAAACTAATGATCGTCATCGTAACTCCCTACCTTTTCTAAGTCGACGATAATAAAAAAAACGATCAATTAAAAGGGCAGCTATCGTTCCACAAACGGAAGCAATTAATGTTGTCCCAACAATTTCTGTTGGATTAGCAGAACCGTAGTTCATTCTTATTGAAATAACAGTTGTTGGAAGCAATGTAATACTAGATGTATTAATCGCAAGTAAAGTAATCATCGACCGACTTGCTGTATCTTTATTACCATTTAGCACTTTTAACTGTTCCATTGCTTTAATTCCTAAGGGTGTTGCTGCATTTCCTAAACCAAATAAATTAGCCGTCAAATTTGATAATATATAGCCCATTGCAGGATGATTGCTTGGAACATCTGGAAAAATGAGGGTAACAATTGGTTTCATGATTTTAGCTAACGCTTCTAAAAGTCCAGAAGCTTGGGCAATTCGCATTAAACCTAACCAAAATACAATAATACTAATTAATCCGATACAAATCGTTACCGCATCTTGTGCTCCTTTAAACACCGCTTCATTAACTACAGCCATGTTTCCATTTATTGCTGCAAAAATGACCCCAATCAATAACATCGACATCCAAATTAGATTAATCATCTAAATCCACTCCTAAAGTAAAGAAAAGCAGCTCGAGAAACTTTGACCAAAAACTGGTTTTTTCTTCTTTTAAGTCTCCGACAAATGAAAGTGGTACTTCACCAATACTTTCGCCTTTCAACTCAATCGTTATTTTTCCAATTGGATTAGGAATCCCTTTTTCTAGCCATTCGTCACCTTTTGGCGGATGATAGAGTGTAATTCGTTTTGTAAGAAATTTTTTTTCTTCACTTGTTACGGGATACTCAAACGAATAGCTAGCACTTACATTATTTTGATAAAAACGATCCTCCAAATCATTAACAATCCCCTCCTCTACGACAGGAAGAACTTCAAAATTGGCAAAGCCCCAATTAAACAAATTTATATGATCTTGCCAATCATTTGGTGCATTTAATGTGACAGCAATTAAACTAAAATTTTCTTTTGCCGCTGTAGAAACTAACGTTCGTTTTGCACGTTTTGTATACCCTGTTTTCCCCCCTGTCGAATACTTATATAACTGCGTCAGGAGGCGGTTTTTATTATGCCAAATTCGGTCCCATTTTTCGCCTTCTTGAGGTGCACGATAGCTTTTTGTTGCCGAAATGATTTGAAATTGTTCGTTTTTCATCGCATAACGCATTAAAAGTGCCATATCATAAGCAGTTGAGTAATGTTCTTCATGGTCGTCTAACCCATGTGGATTAGCAAAAACCGTTTTCTCCATCCCAATTTCTTTAGCCTTTTGATTCATCATATATACAAATCCCTCTACACTCCCACCAACATGTTCAGCAATCGCAATAGCTGCATCATTCCCAGAACGAAGCATTAACCCATAAACAAGATCTTCGAGCTTCATTTTTTCACCTAATCTTAAATAAAGCGTAGATCCTTCTGTGCCAAAGGCATTGCTACTTATTGTTACCATTTCATCCATCTTTCCAGATTCAATTGCCAAAATTGCGGTCATAATTTTGGTGATACTTGCGATTCGCATTTGTTGATAAGCGCCCTTTTCATAAAGTACACGTCCACTTTCTTGTTCCATTAATATCGCACCTTCTCCAGAAACTGAAACATTATGGGCAGCTACATTTGTCGTTGATATGGAAAATAGTAATAAAATTACTATGAGAACAATATTTGTTTTGTTGAAAGTTTTATTAACCATTTTCGATACCTCGTCTCTTTTCATGTTTTGTACAAGTGTATGCACACAAAAAAAGTGATATGATTCGAGTTTTGAATTATTTAGAAATTATTAAAGAACGAAACAAAAGCAAAAAGTCCATTTCACATGGACTTTTTGCTTTTTATGTTCATTTTAGGTGTCTGACACCACAATTAACGTAAATATTTCTCTACTCGTGCTAACACTTCCGTCATTTCTGAAGCACAATGTGTAAATAGTGTTTTTGCTTGCTGGTTATCTGTTTGTAGTGAAAAAATTTCTAAATCAGCTTGGGCTTTCTTAATTGAAGCAAGTAATAATGGTTTTTCTTTTGGTGGTGGCACTTGAATTTTATCATCAAACAAATCAACTGTTAATTCACCGTAACTATCGACTTGCCCTAGAAACACATTTTCGATTGCTATTCCTTGTTTTTCTAATTCCCCTTCAAGCCAACCGCGATTAAAGCCAACCGTTGCTAAGGCTTCATCCATAACTTTTCCATCCATAATCACTGTTTGTGGTTCTTTAATCGGTGCCACAGGAACAAGCATATCTTTTGCCGTTAAAGGCTGGTTTTCTTTTTTTAATAAAACGCTAACATCACCGTTTGATTCAAGAACAGCAAATTCAACATCAGCGGCTTTAAACACATTTTTTGTCCGCAATAGCTTTAATAAATCATCAGTCGTATATCTTTCCTTCTTTAAATTATCTTCTAAAACTTTCCCATCTTTAATTACTGGTATTCCTTTCCCATGAATAAAATTTCGAAAGGAAACACTTTTTAAGGCGAGAAAGTTTACCATGGCAACAATTGAAGTCCAAGTAAGTAAAGCGATAATTGCATAACCTACCGGAACACTGAGTTGAAAGGAACCTATTGCCAAAATAACTCCAATAATTAACATTGCCGAAGCTTCAAAATACGAATAGTGAGCAATCGCCGTTTTTCTAAACAATTTAGGTGTAATGAGCAAAATTAAAAAAGCAATAACTGAGCGAATAACGATCTCAAACCAACCTGGAATGACCATAAGATTCCTCCTTTCTCTAATTTAGAGAAGCTATTAAAATCCTTTATACTGTGGTTCTTCAAACTCAAGTTCCCCAACTCTTAATTCGATTTGTTGAACGATTTTCCGTGTTTTTAAACATGTTTCATGAAAAGCAAGACGTGCTTCTTCATCTTCCGTTTTTAGAGCAAGTGTATTTAAGTTTGCTGCAATACTTTTTAAACTAGCTAAACATTGTTTCACTTGTGATCCGACTGTCACTTCCTATCTCACTCCTTATCCCTTTGGCTTAAATACAAGCGCAGCCAGAAATCCAAAAATAATTGCTGCCGAAATTCCAGCGCTCGTTACTTCAAATATTCCTGTAATTACCCCTACAAGTCCATGGCGCTCAGCTTCAGCTAAAGCACCGTGGACGAGAGCATTCCCGAAAGACGTAATTGGTATTGTTGCACCTGCCCCAGCAAAATCAATTAGTGGTTCATACAGTCCTAAGCCATCTAAAATAGCTCCACTAACAACTAGGGTACTCATCGTATGTGCTGGTGTGAGTTTTACGACATCCATCAAAACTTGTCCAATAACACAAATAATCCCCCCGATAATAAAAGCCCAAAAAAAGATCATTAGTACACACCCCCGGCTTCAATTGAAACAGCATGAGCGATACATGGAATTGATTCATTTTGTTGAAAGGATAATGGAGATAGTAAGGCACCAGTAGCAACTACTAACATTCGTTTAATCTCACCTTGTCTCATTCGGTTTAATAAATGACCATAAGTAACACTAGCAGAACAGCCTGCTCCGCTTCCTCCGGCAAAAACAGGTTGATCTTCCTTATAAATAAGTAGGCCACAATCTTGAAATTGCTCTCGATTAACAGGAATATGATGTTTTTTAAACAAGTCAAGAGCAATTTCACGACCAATTGTGCCTAAATCTCCTGTAAAAATATAATCATAATAAGAAGGATCGAGCTTACACTCTTTTAAATGAGCTTCGATCGTATCAACCGCTGCAGGAGCCATTGCACCACCCATATTGAATGGATCAGTCATTCCCATATCGATCACTCTTCCTAATGTAGCTGAAGTAACAATAGGACCTTCACCGTCTTTACTGACAATTGCCGCACCAGCTGCCGTTACTGTCCATTGTGATGTCGGAGGTTTTTGACTTCCATATTCCGTTGGATAACGAAATTGTTTTTCAGTTGCTGTATTATGACTAGCTGTCCCTGCTAAAACATTATTTCCATATCCACCATTGACGATTAATGAAGCTAACGCTAAACCTTCCATTGAAGTAGAACAAGCACCAAATAAACCTATGTACGGAGCACTTAGTGTTCTACAAGCAAAACTTGTTGGTGTTATTTGGTTTATTAAATCCCCCGCTAAGATAAACTCGATAGCTTCTTTTGTTAAACCTGCTTTCTCAATTGCTTTTATACATGCTTCTTCAAACATTACTTTTTGTGCTTTTTCATAGGAATCTTGCCCAAGCCACAAATCTGCATGGATCGTATCAAAATCGTTTGGAATTTTTCCTTCTCCTTCAAAAGGACCACAAATCGTCCCAGTTCCAATTATTTTTGGTTTATTATGAAAAAGCCATGTACGATGACCTACTCGCATTTCATAGTCCACCCCATTGCCCTAAAATCGTCTTAATAATTGCTACAACGAAAGCAGCAACTGTTCCAAAAACAATAACTGACCCTGCTAATTTAAACATATTTCCGCCAACACCTAATACGTATCCTTCAGAGCGATGTTCAATCGCAGCTGAGGCTATTGAGTTAGCAAACCCTGTTACAGGAACAGCTGACCCAGCTCCTGCAAATTGCCCTATTCGATCATAAACTCCAAAGCCTGTTAACAAAATAGCGATAAAAATCATCGTTGCAACGGTTGGATTACCCGCCGTTCTTTCATTAAAGTCAAAAAAATGGATATAAAATGTTTGCACAAATTGTCCTATAAAACAAATAAATCCACCTACAAAAAACGCCTTTACACAATTTTTGATAACCGGTCTCTGTATTTCTCGCTTCTTAGCTAAACTATGATATTCTTGTTGTACTGGAGTTAACTTTTTCTTTTTTTGATCTGACATTCTCCCACCCCTTTAAAATTTATCCCTTCATAAAGTCCTCAATTTTTTTCCACTTTTTTTTAATCTCTGCTTTTTTAATTTTATTATGATAAATTTCTTCTTCGAGTTTTTCTAACTCCAAAAATACCTTTTTATCTGTTGAAACATGAACTTGTGTTTCTGGGTAACGCTTTTTAATCTTTTCATGAGCTTTTTTACGAATTTGGTCTAAAAAAAATCGATCAAATTGTTTTACTTGAGCAGCCACAAATATATCTTCTTCAAATTCCACTGCTTTAACGGCAATCACTTCTTCCATAGAAAGGATAATTTGTTTTGCTTCATCGGCCTTTGTTTGATCAATCACCTTATTAGATCCCATATATAGTGGCTGATCATCACTCTTGGCTGCAAAATTACAGCCTGTTAGCAGAAAAATAAAACATAGAAAAAACAACTTTTTCATCCAACCATTCCAATCTTTTTGAAAATTATCGTTAATGATATGTTAGTTTTTTACAAAATCCTTTTTTTATGTATGGAAAGAAAAGCAGAAAGCTCTAAATTACATCTAAAAGTAGCCCAGTTCTGCGGGCAACGGTGTAATGTAGCCATCCTGACTACCGCTGACAAGCACATGTTCTGCCAAAGAAAAGCGGCTGATGTTGACACTAAAGGTCAATCATCAGCCGCTTTTTTCTTAATTAACTTTTATATTGTGGTTCTTCTTGTTCAATTTCTTGAATTCGCGGTGAGATTGTGTCTACAATCATTTGTGTTTGTTTCGCACAATTTTGGTACATTTGCTTGGCTTGTTGATTGTCCGTTTGTAAGGCAAAAGCTTCTAAACTTGCTTGGGCACTTTTTAATCCGGCAAGTGTTTGTTTTACTTGTGCTGCTACTGTCATAGTATACTTACCTCCAAAAGAAATAGTTTGAACACCTTTTGTTCCCTTATAATTTTTCATCGAATTAAAAATTATATTCTTCCAAATATAACCTTTAGTAGCTATTACTACTCGTTTTAAAAAATATATGAGGAATTTACAATTGCACCAGTACTTATAGATGAAAATGACATCATTTTAGTTAGTTCTTCATAAAATTTAAATTAGATCAAAAGTTCCTTTGACGATAAACCAAAAGGAGGAGAAAAATTGAGTAATTTTCAACAATCAGCTTTATTCGAACATCGTTATTGGCTACAAATTTTAAGAGATCATGCGAGGTTTATTCGCAATATGCTTCCTTCTAAAGAAACGGCTGAAATCGAAAAAGCCCAACATTTCATTGCTGTTTTTGATCAACTTTTGGCTAAAGCAACTCCAAAAATAACAACTGAAAACTTGACTATGTTAACTAAGCAAGCTTATGATAACGCCATTAAGTTTAGGGATTTTAAATTAAACCTTATTAAGCAACAGTTACTCAGTAAAAATTCAATGGGTTTACCAACTGGCTTTTTAAATAATATGGTCACCGAAATCGATGAATATATTAGAATCCTATCTTACTTAATAAATCAAGAAAAACCACCATTAAGTCATCCTCTTCATTATCATCTCATATCATTGCTTGATGCCGCTGGACACGCTAATGCAATTTCTCGTGGATTAGGTAGCGAAGAAAAACAACTACAAGAAAAAAGTAGCAACTTTTCAAAAAACTTTGATAATTTCTATATTAAAGCTGTAGAATTGGCTGGCTACTTAAGAACAAATCTTGTAACCTTCCCCGCCCTTACGAGGTTTAACACTCAAGTAGGACTAGAACTTGCTGTATATATTGCTTTTCTGCACGAGTTACAATCCCTCATAATGGAAAAGCATATTTCAAGTAAATTATCTCCTTTAACGGTTGACCATATAGCAAGAGAAGCGTGTTACTATTTAACAAAACTAGCGGAAAGTGCACCAGAGGTGAAGAAACCAGACTGTGATCCAACAAAATCACAAATAGAGAAATAATAAAGAAAACTCGGACTTTGCCAGGACTTTAGGCGCCGGCTGAGCCTTAGTTGCACTTACGTAACATCGACTATAACACCTAAAAGTCGCCCACAAGATAGGGGCGACTTTTAGGTGTTATATAACCATCCTAGCTTGCTCTTGGGGCTAGACATCATTCAAAGTTCAAAACCTTTTATCCTCTCTTGTCAAAATGGCTCCCACTGCAATTGTCGTGCCGCAAGAAAACGCTCATTTGCTTTATGCCAATCTACGACATTCCACCAATTATCAACATATAATTTACGATTATTTTTATACTGTAAATAATAAGCATGTTCCCAAACATCTAAAGGGAGAATTGGAATAACATCCCACTGACTTAAGTTTTGATGTTTTTCCGCTTGCAATATTTCTAATCGTCTCGCTCGTGGTGACCACACTAAAATTGCCCAGCCACCCCCTTCAACTTTTTTGGCAGCTTCCGAGAAATGCAGCTTGAAAGGTTCAAAACCGCCAAAATCTAATTCAATTTGCTCTTTTAGCGCTCCTTTAGGAGTTCCACCTCCTTTTGGGCTCATCACATTCCAGAATAAGGTATGCAAATAGTGACCTGCGCCATTAAAAGCTGCTTCTCTTTCCCAATGTTTAATTAATTCGAAATCGCCTTTTTTTCTTGCCTTTTCCATTTCCTTTTCTGCTTTGTTTAAACCTTCAACATAACTGCGATGATGTTCAGAATGGTGTAATCTCATAATTTCTTCATCGATATAAGGTTCTAAGGCGTTATAAAGATATGGCAGCGGCGGTAACTTATGTTCCCCAATCGGAACTCTACTTGCTTGTGCCGCTTTTTTCCTAAAGTCTTGAAAATTCTTTTCACTAAGCTCAGTAATCAGAAAATTGCATTGTCTGTAAAGCTCATCGGCTTCTGTGTATAACGTCCAAAGAGAATCACGAGAATCTTTATCGCTTTTCATTGTTTTTATCTTTTTTTCAAATACCGATAGTTTTTCATGTAATGGATGGTCCTGAGTAAATGGTTCCTGTTGTTCATGATTGCTTAATAATTGTTTAACTTCTCTTGTCCAAGCGAAGATGTCATCAAGATATTGCCGCTGTTCTAAATGTTCCATTTTTCCCCTCCAAATAATGATCAGAATTATCTGCCTCTAAATATGCTCCTCACCTAGGTTACTATATTCCCATTAGATATTTTCGTGCTTATACAAGGACGTTTAGATGACATGATTTCATTTTGTTTATCATAAAATCAAGATTAAGGTCAAATATTTACTTATGTAAAAAAAGGAGAGGAAAAAATGAGTAGTTTTCAAGAAGCAGCTTTATTCGAACATCATTTTTGGCTTCAAGTTTTAGGCGATCATGCAAGGTTTATACGTGATAGTCTTGCACCAAAAGAAAAGGTGGAAATCGAAAAAGCACAACATTTCATTACTGTTTTTGATACCCTTTTGGCTAATGCTACGCCCAAAATAACGATCGAAAACTTAACTATATTAACAAAACAGACTGAAGAATATGCTAATAAAATCAGGAATTTTAAATTAGATTTGATTAAACAACAGCTAGTGGGAAAAATCTCGATTGATTTACCACCAACCTTTTTAAATCATATGGTAAATGAAGTCGAAGAATATATTAGAATATTAGCTTACTTAAGAAATCAAGAAAAACCTCCTTTAAGTCATCCGCTTCATCTTCATCTCGTCTGGTTACTTGATGCTGCTGGTCACTCTGATGCAATTTCTAGTTCATTCGATATCGTTGAAAAACAACTACGAGAAAAAAGTAACAGTTTTACGAAAAAATTTGAAAGCTTCTATATTAAAGCAATTGAAATGGCTGGCTACTTAAGAACAAATTTGTTAGCATTTCCTGCTCTTACTAGATTTAATAACCAAGTAGAATTAGAAATTGCTGTATTTACAGCGTTTCTTAATGAGTTACAAGCACTTAAAATGGAAAATCACGTCTTAAGTACTTTGTCACCGTTAATGGCTGATCATATGGCAAGGGAAGAATGTTACTATTTAACGAAATTAGCAGAAAGTGTGCAAGAAGTGAAAAAGCCAGCTTGTGACCCGACAAGACCAAGAGTAGCGGATTGAAAAGAGGATGACAATTTGCTTGTCATCCTCTTTTAACACATAAAAAATATTAAATTTTAAAATTTAGAAAAGATGTCTAGCTCCAAGCGCCAGCGGCTCGAGGTCAAATAACCTGTTAGATAAAAAGTGAAAAATCGCACTTTTTCCTGCCAGAACATTTGCTTGCAGCTAAGCAGACGCTCTGCGCTTTGCTTATTTAGTATGAATTACCTTTGTTTGATAATCTGTTTCGTAATATTCAAGTTCTTCACGGATTGTCTGAAATGGTCCTTCGATACTTGCGATCATATCTTTCAACGATTGAGGAACTTCTTGAACAAATTTGATTGCATTTTTTCCAGTATAAGCAGCGCGGCTATCTTCATACCAATTTTCAAATCTTGGATTAAAAAACTCTTCTACACAATTATGATAAATCCAAAAAAGAGTTTTTTCAGCAGCTGCTTTTCGAAACGAATTCCCATTCAATATAATTTCGCATGAGGTTTTGCCTTCATCACAAAATACATTAATTCTTCTTAGTGATGCGAATAGCTCTACATAGTAGCCTTCTTTTTCTTCTGGTTTTTCAGCCTTTAAGTTTGCGACTGTAGAATCATTAAGAAATTTGCTAACTATATTGCTAATATTCGTAAGTGTTTCAAATGCTAATGTAATTTGACCTTTTATAAGGCTATCACTCATAATGTTCCTCCTTGATTTTCATATTCGAGAAAAAATTTAATAAATCTTTCCTCTAAAATTCATTATAACTATTATACGCTAAAACTCATACTAACAGCGAACTATTTTGTAAAAACATCTAACATTTTAATAACAAATTTATAGCCTATCATTCTTATCATCTAAAGAAAATAAGTCTATCTCATCAAGCTTGGATTCAATATCTGGAATAGGAGGAAGCTCTTGTAACGATTTTAAACCAAATTGATCTAAAAACTGTCTTGTTGTACCATAAAGAATTGCCCGCCCGGTTCCTTCTGCTCTGCCAACTTCTTTTATGACTTGTTTTGCGATTAAAGTTTGGATTGGGCGTTCTGATTTAACCCCCCTAATCTCCTCTATCTCTGCTCTTGTAATTGGTTGTTTATAAGCAATAATTGCTAGTGTTTCTAATGCCGCTTGTGATAGTGTCGCAGAACTCGGAGAAGTGATTAAACGCTTAATATAAGGAGCATGCTCAT
This sequence comes from Anaerobacillus sp., assembly GCA_036676095.1. Lineage (GTDB taxonomy): Bacteria > Bacillota > Bacilli > Bacillales > Anaerobacillaceae > Anaerobacillus. The sequence continues at coordinate 29,781 of JAKFDP010000016.1, forward strand.
ATTTTGTTGTATATTGATACACACCTGCCAGTTGGACAATTTGGATGCCACGAGCTTTATTATTATTAAATTCGCAAATAAGCTCATTGATAATTTCATTTACTAAACTTTGTTCAATTTGTAATACTTCAGTGAATTGCTTTTCCTCAATTCCATCTTCTCCAGAAATAAACAACAGTGCTTCAATAATTGCTTTTATTTCAATTCGATCCAACAAAATCATCCCCCTCCCAACTCCAAACCATCAGATCAGCATAATTAGCTTCTTGCTCGCAGACAATTTTTTTCGCTTTCATTAATTCCAGTAGCGCTAAAAAAGTAACAATTAATTGACTGCGTTCATCATACTCGAACAGCTCAAAAAAAGACATTTTTCGGTTATTCTGATTGAGTGTTTCCATTATCTCTGTCATTCTTATTTCAAGCGGGATATCGTCTCGCTGAATTTTCGTTTGTTGCGGTAATTTAATATTTTTTCTTTTAAAAAGTTGCTGAAAAGCATCTAAGATATCATAAATACTGGCATTTATTTGCTGTGGTCCTTGTTTAACTTCGTCGATATATTCGCTAAGATCACTAGGTGTCTTGCTAAAAATCAACTCTCGATCTTTTTCTTGTTCTTTTAACATTTCGGCAGCTTTCTTATACTTCCGATACTCTATTAACCGTTGGATTAACTCTTCTCTTGGATCTTCTTCCTCTAATATTTCGTTTGGTTCATCAAATAATTCAACTTCACCATAGGTTGGTAACAGCATCTTACTTTTAATCACAAGTAACGTAGCGGCCATCACTAAGTATTCACTAGCTACATCTAACTCTAGACTTTGCATCGTATGTATATAATTCAAATATTGATCGGTTATTTTGGCCATTGGAATATCATAAATATCTACTTCTGCTTTATTAATTAAGTGCAAAAGTAAATCAAGTGGTCCTTCGAAGGTAGCTAGTTTCACATTATATTGAGTCATTACATTTTCACCATTTTTCATCTGCTTTTTCCAATATGAAATTATAACATATTTCTATAAAAAAAAAGCGGGTTTACCATTAATGTCTAATATTACACTATTTTTTGCCTTATGATAAAATGAGTCTACATAGCTTTGAAAAGATAGGTGAAAACAATGTACCCAAGAGCATTTATTGATTATTTAGTTTATTTCCATTGTTTTCGTGATTATTTTGAATGTCATGAAGTTATGGAGGAGTATTGGAAAAAAGAAGACCAGAATAATAAACTCTGGGTCGGCTTCATTCAACTTGCTGTGGCAATGTATCATTATCGCAGAGATAATTTTTTAGGGGCAGAAAAGCTAATAAATAAAGCATTAAACATTTTTCAAACTGAAAAAAAGCAATTAAATCATTTAGGTTTTGAGATCAACGCCTTTATCACCTTGTTAACAATGAACCATGAAGGTATTACAAAGAGACTTCCCTATTCTCCGATTTCATTTCCAATTACTAACAATAAAATACTTGCTAGTTGTCAAAAAAAAGCCAAAGAAAAAGGTGTCACTTGGGGAGAAAAAAATGATTCAGTTAGCAATGACATTATCCATAAACATAAAGTAAGAGATCGCACAGAAATTATCGCAGCACGAAACAAACAAAAAAAATGATTATTTACAATTTTCAGAATCACATTTCGCAAAAAATAATGCTGTCTGAATACTTGGGACAACTTTATTTTTATATAGCTCTTTGATAGCCATTATCACTTTTTTGCCAATCCCTTCGTCACGATAGGAAGGATTGATAGATAAATGATTAAGTTGAACCGTTTCATCATCTAAAAGGGTAATACCTACAATGCCAACAAAGATATCATCTTCTTTCCATAAATAGAGCTGCCAACGAGAATCTTCTTCGTATTTTTTAATTGTTTGTTGTAGTTTTTTGACATTTTTCTCCACCGGCATAAAAGCGAGCAAACCCATTGCAATTTTTTCATAACTACTTTTATATTTTATTAACATATTCATCCCTCGTTTAATATTTAACAATAATTACCTAAAAGTCTATTGAAAAGAATAGCTTACTATAATCATAATATACTATGAGTAGAATGGGAAGGTGACAAAAACAAATAGAAAACTAAGGCTAGAGCCTTAGTTTTCTATTTGACAATTTTACTCGAAAGCTTTTGAAAGGTTAGCCATTTCTATTGCTGCTGCTGCAGCTTCCCAGCCTTTATTTCCAGCCTTAGTTCCTGCGCGTTCGATCGCTTGTTCAATTGTATCCGTCGTAAGAACTCCAAAAATGACAGGAATTTCGTTTTGCAAACCGATAGCAGCAACACCTTTTGCTACTTCATTACAAACAAAGTCAAAATGAGGTGTGGAGCCACGAATTACTGTTCCTAAAGTAATGACAGCATCGTATTTTTTGGAACTCGCCATTTTTTTAGCGATTAATGGGATTTCAAAAGCTCCAGGAACCCAAGCAATATCAATGTCAGCCTCATTAACACCATGACGTTTAAGAGCATCCTCTGCCCCACCTAAAAGCTTGCTCGTAATAAACTCATTAAATCTCCCAACTACAATCCCAACTTTTAAGCCTGTACCAACTAAATTTCCTTCAAAAAGCATTCCCATAATTCTCTCCTCCAACATTTTCTTTCGATATTTTTAATAGTGATTTTTTTTGAAAAACTTGGCTTGCTAACTAAAAATGAAGCATGTGCCCTAGTTTTTGCTGTTTTGTACGTAAATAATTTTCATTATTACGATTATGTGGCAACTGCAAAGGAACTCGATCGATAACTTCTAACTCATAACCTTTTAAACCTTTAATTTTTCGTGGATTATTTGTTAAAAGCTTCATTTGTCTAACACCTAAATCTCGCAAAATTTGTGCACCAATACCATAGTCCCTTAAATCTGGGGCAAAGCCAAGTTTTTCATTGGCTTCAACTGTGTCGTAGCCTTCTTCCTGTAGCTTATAGGCCTTTAACTTATTGAGAAGTCCAATTCCTCTTCCTTCTTGCCGCATATAAAGAAGAACACCTTTCCCGGCTTTTTCAATTTGTTCAAGCGCAGCGTGAAGTTGTGGTCCACAATCACAACGAAATGATCCTAAAACATCTCCTGTTAAGCATTCAGAGTGAACACGAACCAACACTGGCTCATCTGAATTAATTTCACCTTTAACTAAAGCAATATTTTCCTTGTTATCAAGGATATTTGAATAGCCAATTGCTTTAAACGTTCCATATTCAGTTGGTAATGTAATTTCGACTTCACGAGTGACAAGCTTATCTTTACGGTTTCGATATTCAATTAAATCTTTAATCGTAATCATTTTCAAATTATGTTCATCAGCGATTTTACGTAAATCAGGAACTCTCGCCATTGTTCCGTCTTCATTAATAATTTCACAAATAACTCCTGCTGGCTTTGCTCCAGATAATCTAGCTAAATCAACAGCTGCTTCCGTATGGCCTGCCCTTCTTAAAACACCTCCATCTTTGGCGACAAGTGGAAAAATGTGTCCTGGTCTTTTAAAATCACTGCCTTTTGCTTCTTCATCTATCAGTGCAAGAATGGTTGCCGAACGTTCATGAGCAGAAATTCCTGTCGTCGTTGTTTTATAATCAACACTTATCGTAAAAGCAGTACCATGCGGATCAGTATTGTGGTCAACCATCGGCATTAATTCTAATTGCCTTGCTCTTGCTTCTGTAATTGGGACACAAACTAAACCTCTACCATGAGTAATCATAAAATTAATCACTTCTGGTGTAGCTTTTTCCGCTAGTGAGACAAAATCACCTTCATTTTCCCGGTCCTCATCATCACAAACAATGACAACTTTGCCTTGAATTAATTCGTTTATCGCTTCTTCTATCGGATCAAACATAAAAGAGCCCCTCCTCGTTTATTTTCCCCTCAAAAATGTTCTTATTATTTATTTAAAACCATGCTCTTCTAAAAAACTTGCAGTTAAAGTTGATTTATTATTGGATTGTGTAAACCTTTGGTTAATAAATTGTTCAATGTATTTTCCAATCATATCACACTCAATATTCACAATATCGCCAGGACCTTTTAAGCCAATGATCGTTTCTTGAAGGGTATGGGGAATGATTGAAATGATAAAACTATCATCTGTTACATTAAAAACTGTTAGGCTTGTCCCATCAATCGCAATTGAACCCTTTACAACAATATACTTTCTTAAATCATCTGAAACTTTAATTTCATAATAGACAGCATTATCTTGACGTTGTTTTTTGACAATTTCACCAATCCCATCAACATGGCCGGAAACAAAATGTCCACCAAAACGCCCGTTAGCAGCCATCGCTCTTTCAAGGTTTACTTTTGAACCTCGAGTTAAGTGTCTTAAGCTTGTATTGCGGACAGTTTCAGGCATCAAATCAACACTAAAACGTTCTTTGTCAAAAGCTGTAACCGTTAAACAAACACCGTTAACAGCAATACTGTCACCTAAATGAACGTCTGTTAAAAGCTGTTTTGAAGCAATTGTCATCACGATTGCTTCACCTGTTTGTTTTATTTGTTCGATTGAACCTACTTCTTCAATAATTCCTGTAAACATATTATTCCCCCTTCGGGACGGAAACAATTTTCAAATCTTCCCCTAATTGAGTTACATTTTTTATTTTTAATTGAAGAACGTCACCGATTTTTGCAAATCCTTGACCTGTAAAAGAGGTTGGTGCGTCCTTTCCACCGATTAATTTCGGAGCTATATACGTAATTACTTCTTGAACAGACCGCGAACGGAGAAAACTATCATTAACTGTCCCGCCACCTTCAACAAAAATGGACGTAATTCCACGTTCACCTAAAACAGAAAGCAACTCCTCAATCTCGATTTTTTCTTCGTCAAGCACAATGACATTAACACCTAATTCTTGTAATTGTATACGTTTATTTGATGATGCAGTATTTGTTGTAATAATCCACGTTTCGGCTTGAGTATCTGTGACTATCTTAGCATCAAGCGGTGTCCGAAGTTTTTGATCGAGAATTATTCGAATTGGATTCTTCCCTCCGATTGCCCTTCTCGTTGTTAAGGAAGGGTTATCTACTAAGACCGTACCAACCCCAACTAAGATTGCATCATGCTCATGACGCAGCTGATGAACGTCTTCTCTAGCTAATTCACCGGTTATCCACTTACTCTCACCAGAAGTCGTTGCAATTTTCCCATCAAGGCTCGTAGCAGTTTTCAAGGTAACAAACGGTCGGTTTGTTTGGATGTAATGAAAAAAGACTTTATTAAGTTCAATTGCTTCAGCTTCTAGAATACCAATTTCTACTTCAATATTGGCATTGCGAAGTTTCGCGACTCCTCTACCAGCTACAACCGGGTTTGGATCTAAACAAGCAATCACTACCCGTTGAAGTCCTTTTTCAATGATCAAATCTGCACAAGGAGGTGTTTTTCCATAATGACTACATGGCTCTAATGTAACATAAATTGTTGCTCCTTGAGCTTGCTCCCCAGCCATCCTTAGTGCATGAACTTCGGCATGCTCTGTACCTGCTTTTAAATGAGACCCCATTCCAATAATTTCTCCATTTTTGACAACCACAGCTCCAACAACTGGATTTGGCGATGTTTGCCCTTTCGTACTTTGAGCTAATTGTAAAGCCAGTCTCATATAAGTATGGTCATTCATCTCATTCATATCCTTTTATATAAAATTAAAAACCCCTTCCGGCAACAATGATCCTTAAGGGGTTTGTATTACGCATAGTGAAATAAATAGGTGTCAGACACCTATGAAAGTTTGCTTTCAACAATAGACGTTATCGGTGAACGTTAGTTCTGATTTACATTTAAAGAAATGTCAGTCTTCGCCTATTGATTATTCCAACCATCCTTCTCTCATCCAGACTATACTGTCGGCTTTGGTTTCTCACCAAATCCACCGTGTTATAAAGAAAAGCGCAGCGCTATACATCAATAACACGGGTCACGGGCTTAGAAGACTAGCTTCATCACCGCCGGTTGGGAATTTCACCCTGCCCCGAAGGATACCAATATTCTTTTTTGTTTATTATATCACAAATAAGTCTAAACTTGTCTAGTATAATTTTAATACGTGTAAAATAAGCTTAAACGAGATAAATTTCTCGTCTAAGCTTATTGCTTTGTTTATTCTTCTTCCCAAACAGTAACTTCGCTCATGATATCGCCTTGACGAATACGATCAACAACATCAAGCCCTTCGATTACTCGACCAAAAACTGTATGAACACCATCTAAATGAGGTTGTGGTTCAAATAAAATAAAGAATTGACTACCGCCAGTATTTCGACCAGCATGAGCCATTGAAAGGTAACCACGTTGATGTTTATGTGGATTTCCTTCTGTTTCACATTTAATTGCATAACCTGGACCACCTGTTCCATTTCCAATCGGACAACCACCTTGAGCAACAAACCCTGGAATAACACGATGGAAAGTTAACCCATTATAAAAGCCTTCATTAGCTAACTTTTCAAAGTTTTCAACTGTCCCTGGAGCAGCTTCAGGAAAGAACTCTACAATAATTTTTTCACCATTTTCAAAAGCAATACTACCTTTTTTCAATGAAAAATCCTCCTCAAAATAAAATACTTATGTGCCTTCTTTTGTCGAAGAAGAAACATTTATGCTCAAGTCATTTTACTACATTCACAACATAAATCCAAATAAAACCAACTTTTTAAAATAAATTATTTATCGATAACAGTTCCATTTAATTGTAAATCTAATTGAACTAGATCTTTGTAAGTTTCTCTTTGGACAACAAGTGTAGCATTGCCATTTTCAACAAAAACAACCGCCGGTCTTGGGATGCGATTATAGTTATTGGCCATCGAATATCCATACGCTCCTGTACAAGAAATAGCAACAAGATCGCCATGTTTTACAAATGGGAAAGCAATATCCCAAATGAGCATATCGCCACTTTCACAGCATTTTCCAGCAATCGAATACGTTTCTTGGTTTGCTTCATGACCGCGATTCGCTACCATTGCTTCATATTTTGCTTGGTAAAGTGCTGGACGAATATTATCAGTCATCCCACCATCAACGGAAAGATAATGACGAACATCTGGAATTTCCTTTTGCGAACCTACAGTATAAAAAGATGTTCCTGCATCACCAACAAGCGAACGACCTGGTTCAATCCAAATTTCTGGAATATCAATTCCGAGCTTTTCGGATTGAGCTTCAATCGCATTAATTGTTGCATTTACATATTCAGAAACCGGAAGTGGTGTATCACCTTCAACGTAACGAATTCCAAAACCACCACCTAAATTTAAGACTTGTGGCACATAATTCAACTTTGTCTTCCAAGCTTGCAAATACGTAAATATTTTTTCAACTGCCATCGTAAAGCCAGTTGTTTCAAAAATTTGCGACCCAATATGACAATGAAAACCTAGTAGGTTAAAGGCTTGATCATCGTTAATTTTAACAATCGCTTCATCCGCTTGACCGCTAATTAAATCAAAGCCAAATTTTGAATCTTCTTGTCCTGTTGAAATATATTCATGTGTATGAGCTTCTACACCTGGGGTAATCCGTAGTAAAACCGAAATTGTTTGTTTATGTTGCTCTGCTGCTTTTTTTAATAATTCAATTTCATAAAAATTATCAACAACAAAACAACCAATCCCAGCTGATACAGCCATCTCTATTTCAGAATAACTCTTGTTATTGCCGTGGAAATGAATTTTTTCTGCTGGAAAACCGGCAACTAACGCTGTATATAATTCCCCACCAGAGACAACGTCTAAACTTAAACCTAATTCTTTCACAAGTTGAACCATTGCCACACAGCTAAAAGCCTTACTAGCATAAGCCACTTGGGCTTTTATCCCACGTTTTATAAACGCTTGAACAAATTGATTTGCTCGCTCTCTTATTAAGGCAACATCGTAGACATATAATGGTGTACCGAACTTTTCTTGGAGTGAAACAGAATCAACACCACCAATTTCAAGATGTCCTAAATCATTTATTTTACTTGTTCCATGTAAATACATTCACAATACTCCTCTCAATTTGGTGAATGTGATTAGAAAAGCGCAGAGCGCTCGGTGCTTGACATTATACCAAGTTATAAAATTATCTAATTTCTAATGAGTAAATAAAAAGGCGGTTAATGTATGTTACATTATCCGCCATGCAGTTTTATTACGTTAAACTTTATCATAAAAACTTACTCTCCGCAATATGTTAATTCACTGACTGTTTATTTGGGTTTTGTGGATTGACAATTTTCGGACGTTTATTTTTTATAGGCACGGCAAGTCTAAAGAGAATGTCGGAAAAGGCTTTTGGATAAAACGGGATAAAAGGCCATAAATACGGAGTATCCAAAGGTTTCATCGCCGCAAGAATTAAGACCAAAATCGTAATTGCAATAATAAAACCCGGTGCTTTAAAAAGAAATACAGCGAATAAGATACCGATCCGTGACAATTTTAAAGCAATTCCTAATTCATAACTTGGTGTGGCAAAAGTTCCGATAGCCCCTAGAGCCACATATAAGATTACCTCAGGAACAAATAAGCCAACATTAATGGCAATGTCGCCGATAAGTAACGCCGCCACTAATCCAAGGGCAGTTGCTAATGGCGAAGGAGTATGTATGGCTGCCATCCGTAATAATTCGATCCCAACTTCAGCGATAAAAATTTGAATAAACACGGGAATATGTGTCAATTTTTTGGGGCCGATAAACTCTAATACCTCTGGTCGTAAGTCAGGTTGCATGACAATTAAAAGCCATAAAGGCAACAGCAGTAAAGAAAAAATCATTCCTGAATAACGGACCCAGCGAAAAAATGTTCCACTTAACGGCGCTTGCCGAAATTCTTCTGCATGTTGAACATGATGAAAAAATGTCGTTGGTAAAATCATGACACTTGGTGATGTATCAACATAAATGACGACATGACCCTCAAGCAAATGGGTAGCTGTAACATCTGGACGTTCTGTATAACGAACAAGGGGAAAAGGATTAATCCCTTGTTTAACAATAAATTCTTCAATAACTTTATCAGCCATTGAAATCCCGTCAATTTTAATACTTGATAACTCTTTTTTGATTTTGTCTATTAATTTAGGATCCGCAACATCGTTAATATAAGCAATACAAATATCCATTTTGGAACGAACCCCTACTTGGACAATTTCATGTCGTAAGCGCTCGTCTCGAATCCTTCTTCGTGTTAACGCTGTATTTTGAATAATGTTCTCTGTAAAACCATCTCGAGCTCCTCTTACTACTCGTTCCGTATCTGGTTCATTCGGTGCTCTTCCAGGATAACTACGAACATCAACAACGATCGCCTCAGATTCATCTTCAATTAAGATAAAGATAAGACCGGCTAATAATTGATCGACTGCTTCATTTAATGTTTTCACACGTGCAACTTGAAAATGAGTTAAACGGTTTTCAATTTGTGCTTTAACTCGATAATCTTTTGCTTCTGCTGCATCCACAAACATTAGTTCTTTTAGTAATTCAATAATATTTTGACTATCACAAAGTCCGTTTACAAAGTAAATTTGCAATTCTTTTCCTAAGATGGATAGCTTTCGAATACCAATATCAAAACTGATTCCAATCCCTAATATTTCTTTTAAATATGCTTCGTTTTCGACTAAAATACTAGAGACGATTTGTTTTGTTTTTGTTTTATCATTTTTTTCAACGATTTCCTTCGTCATAATGATTTGCTCCTTTCTAAGATGAGTTCAAGCGCTTTTCTGGTGATGGGAGCTCCCTTCTCTACTTCATCTTTCCCTGCCATCTTCCCAATATCCCCAATTCCAACAATCAAAGGAATCGAAAGTTGATTTAAATTATAGACTGTATCACCACTTATTCGACCGATTTCGATATCTGGAATGCCGTACTTATCCACTCCGTATTCTGTTAAATTTCCATTCCGATCAATACTAACGTCAACTTTTGTCCATTCATTGGCGTGTGTTTTTGAAGAAACAGCAATTGCCCCAATCACGTTAATATCCCGATGTGTTGCTACATAACGCATTGCTTCTTCACCTGGACCTTCTTCAGTAAAGCCACAATCATCAAACATCACTAAAACTGGATCAGTTGGAGTTTTTTTTATCAATTTCACCAACACCTCTCCATTTAATCGACTCGGATTTCCCCAGGAGTTTGAAATACAGCGTCCTCCAATTTCTTTTGCCAGCAATTCAACGACTTTTCGAACAGATTCATCGCCATCAGTAATTAAAATGACCCTTTTTTTCGTTTCCATATATTTCATCCTTTCGGTTTGAAAAATATTGCCACCAAAAATCCAAATAATATGGCTGAAGAAATCCCCGCAGACGTTACTTCAAATATTCCCATACCTATTCCTAAGAAACCTGAACGGTTAGCCTCGATCATTGCACCATGAACAAGTGAGTGCCCAAAGCTCATAATTGGTACTACAGCTCCAGCTCCAGCAAAATCGATGAGACGATCATACAAATGAAACCCATCTAAAAGTGCGCCCATAACTACTAATGAACTCATTACATGTGAGGGGGAAAACTTAAAGAAATCGAGTAATATTTGACCAATAACACAAATCATCCCCCCCACCGCAAAAGCAACAATATAGTCCACAATCCTACTCCCTTCTTTTCAATTCCAAGTGAAGATGAAATCTAACTCTCTACGAATGAACGTATTCAAATGAAACACCATGAGCAATACAAGGGATTGATTCTTTTTGATGAACCATTAATGGATTTAATAAGGCACCTGTTGCCACCACCAATATTTTCTTGAGCAAACCTCGTTTCATCTCCTTAAACAAATGACCAAATGTTACAACAGCTGAACATGCACATCCACTGCCTCCTGAAAATACATTTTGATCTGGACTAAAAATTAATAGACCACAGTCTTGATGAACATGCGAAATATCGATATTTTCTTCAAATAGTAAACTTTTTAAGATTGGCGAACCTATTCTAGATAAATCTCCTGTTACAATTGCATCATAATCATTTGGCGTTCGTTTCAAATCAGCTAAATGAGTTTTAATAGTATGTGCTGCTGCCGGAGCCATTGCTGAACCCATATTAAAAGGACTTGTAACGCCAAGGTCGATTACTTTCCCGATTGTTGCTGCTTCAATTCGGATCTTTGTTTTGGTTTTACTGACATGGGCAGCTCCTGCTCCTGTAACGGTAAACATTGCTGTTTCCGGTTTTTGTGCTCCAAACTCCGTCGGAAAGCGAAACTGCCGTTCAGCAGTTGCAAAATGACTGCTTACTGCAGTTACAATATGATTAGCAAATCCTCCATCGAGTAAAACTGCTGCTAAAGTTAACGCCTCCATTGATGTCGCACACGCATTAAATAATCCCCAAAAAGGAATTTCTTTCTCACGCGCTACATAACTTGCCGTAATATTTTGATTTAATAAATCCCCACCTAGAAAAAAATCAATTTCTTGATTTTTTTTATTTGCTTTCTGTAAACAAAGCTCGATTGCCTCTGACATTAGCTTTCTCTCGGCTAATTCCCACGAAGTTGTCCCACAATATAATTCATCATACGTTTTATCAAACGTTGTTTTTAGTGGGCCTTCCCCTTCCTTAGGCCCAACTACTGTTGCTGTATTTTCAATAAAAATTGGGCTGTTAAATATTAATGTTTGCTTCCCCACTTTAGCATCACCCTTAGATCATGAAATTAGTGTTTGAACGAGCAAACGAATCATACTAACGATATAAGCTGAAACAACACCAAAAACAATAACTGCACCGGCAATCTTAAACATATTCCCGGCTATCCCTAACACAATTCCTTCACTTTTATGTTCTAAAGCGCTACTAGCAATTGCATTTGAAAAACCCGTAACAATAGCAATCGATCCTGCTCCAGCAAATTGACCAATACGATCATAAACACCAAATGCTGTTAAAATAGCCGCTAGAAAAATCAATGTTCCTATCATTGCACTATTCACAGTTTTTTCCGTAAGATCAAAAAAATAAATATAGAAATTTGCTATTCCTTGGCCAATAGCACAAATAAAGCCACCAACAACAAAGGCTTTTAAACAATTTTTGAAATAACTCGGTTTAGGTTGAAACGGATCAATTTTCTTTTTATACATTTTTATCTTTTTTTCGATTTGTTTTTCATCCATCATTAAATCCTTTCTTATCGATCTACGAAATAAAGCCAATGAAATAATGAGCCAAAAATTTTGCCAAAAACAATTGCCATTATTAAGTAAATAATTTTTTCGGCCACTCCTATCCGTTTAGCCAATATAGGAAAAACATTTAATACTTCTGTTAAGGCAGCCGCTAATAAACCGACAAAAGTACCAGCAAATAAACCAATAAATAGCAACAAATATCGAGAAAACTGGAATAGTGGCTCACTTAAACTAAACCATGAACCTGTAATTGCTCCGACGACAACTGCCCATTCATAAAACCGAATATAATTTTTCGTTTTTGAAAGCTGAGTTAAACGTGGCACAACACCAAGTACTGTTAAAAAAGCGACAAACCCACTGCCAACCGCTAAACCACCACTTAAACCAATTACAATAAGTAGTACATTACTGATCATGAAGCTTAGTTTCACTTTCTTTATTCTCATGGATAGCTACATACTGATCTAGTGACTGTTGATAATTAAACATTTCTACCTCTAATGGACTTGGTTCTTCGTTAATGCGTTTTTTAAATAAATGATTAAAAAATAAGATCATTCCAAGCCCTAATCCAATTGAATAGGGGATTTGCAGTACAAATGGCTTTGGATTTTCTTTACTTGTAATAATTTTATATAACTTTTGGTGTACAGCTTGCATACTCACATCCTCATGAAAATTCATAATTGCAAGTCCTGCTCCAACGAATAACAACAGCCAGACCAAGCCAAAAAATAGCGGTTTGAATTTTTTATTCCCATAATAAACTTCAACAATTGTTTGAGCAGCTCCAATTGTTTGAACTTCGATTTTGGGAAACATTTTCTGTATTGTGTAGATCACCTTCATTACATCCACAACAATAAGCTTCTTATCCTCTGGCTTTACTTGGTGAATGTCGATACTTCCAACTAATGAACGAATTTCTGGACTAGCTACAATTTGCGCCAAATCGCCGATTGTTATGTTTTGGGAAGGAGTTGCTTGGACACGATGTCGCATTCTTAAATAAATCATACTTTCATTCAACTTGTCGTTCCCTCCTAATAAAGTAAGAAGTTGGACTTTATGCTTTTATTTTTATAGTATGGTTGAAACTGAAGTATCTCATGCAAGAAAAGCGCGGAGCTAGACATCAAAAGAAAGACCAAATGGTTAGTCCACCATTTGGTCTTTAATTTGTTGTAAAATCTTTTTTTCTAAACGCGATACTTGAACTTGGGAAATTCCTAACCGATGAGCAACCTCGGATTGAGTTTGATCTTTATAATAGCGAAGATAAACAATTAACCGCTCACGTTCATCAAGATGACGGATTGCTTCTTTCAAAGCAATCTTATCAAACCATCTATTTTCTGTGTGATCGGCAATTTGATCGAGTAATGTGATTGGATCACCATCATTTTCATATACCGTTTCATGAATTGACGAAAGACTGCGACTAGCCTCTTGTGCAAAAACCACTTCTTCAGACGATATTTCAAGTTTTTCTGCTATTTCAGCAACTGTTGGAACTCGTCCTAATGTTTTTGAAAGTTCATCCTTAATTTTGCGAATTTTATTAGCAGTTTCTTTTAAAGAGCGACTTACTTTAACTGTTCCATCGTCCCTTAAAAATCGTTGAATTTCACCAATAATCATCGGAACCGCATAAGTGGAAAACTTCACATCATATGACAAATCAAATTTATCGACAGATTTAATTAAACCGATACAACCTATTTGAAACAAATCTTCTGGTTCATAGCCTCTATTTAAAAAACGTTGGACAACAGACCAGACTAAGCGGATATTACGATTTACAATCACATCTCTTGCATCTTGATCTCCAGCTTGACTTTTCGCAATTAATTCTTTTACTTCATGATCAGATAAGTACGCTTCCTTCTTCCCGTTTTTAACCTCCACATCCATAAGCAGAACCCCTTAATTGCATAAAGCTTTACTTTTTGATAGGATCTTTGTCAAATAAACTGTTGTTCCTACTAATGGGTTTGAAATAATTTTCAAATCATCCATGAAATTTTCCATTATCGTAAAGCCCATGCCAGATCTTTCTAACTCTGGTTTGGTTGTGAACAATGGTTGTCGTGCTTCATCGATGTTGTCAATACCAATACCTTCGTCTTTTATCGTAATGTTTACAACATCATTTTCTAGTGTTACTGAAATATAAATGATACCTTCTGGATTATTATCATAACCATGAATAATTGAATTTGTCACAGCTTCAGAAATAACAGTTTTAATTTCTGTTAATTCATCCATTGTTGGATCTAGTTGAGTCACAAATGCTCCGACTGTCACTCGGGCAAATGCTTCATTTTTACTTTGGGCAGAAAATTGAAGTTCCATGAAGTTTTTCATTTCAAGCCACCCCCAACGTTTCCAAAGCAAACTGCTCATTGTCAGCTAACCTAATAATCTTAAATAGCCCTGACATATCCATCAGTCTTTTGATTGAAGGGGTAATCGAACAAATTACCATTTCGCCACCGTTGTTCGTAATTTGTTTATAGCGACCTAAAATAACACCTAATCCAGAACTATCCATAAATGTTAAATTTTCAAAATTTAGAACTAAGTGTTTATAGCTATCTTTTTGTAGTTGCTGATCTACTTCTTTTCGAAGGACCTCGCTCGTATGGTGATCGAGTTCACCATCAAGTCTCACACAAAGAATCGAAGCTTTTTTTTCAATGTTAATCGTCAAACTCACTTCACTCACTCCTCTTCAAATGATAAACTTTCGAAACAACAGTTAGAAATTGTTGCGTTAGAAGTTTTTTCGATAAAGATGAGTTCCAATCCTTCTTGATGACAAAACTAGTGCCATTTCGGCAAGAAAAGTACAGTTTTGAAAAAGTGAGGATGACTGCTAAGTGAAAAACGAGCAATGCTTCTTATGAATGCCCAGCAAATTTACCAATTGATCGCTTAAATAATTGCCACCAAGTAGCAACTCCAATATCCTCGTTTGCTACTAATGGTACTTCAACTAATAACGTTCCTTGATTCTCAATCCGCAGTGTTCCTAATTGATCACCTTTTTTAAGTGGCGCTTTTACAGTTTCATCAATTGTAACTACTTTTGAAACATTTTCAATCGTCTCACCTTTTTTAGTTAATACTGAAACACTTTCAGCTGTTACTATATCTACCTTTGGTTTTTGACCTTTGTTTACTTTGGAAGATGTAATCATCGTTCCGCGGTCATAGAGTTTATGGGTAATATATTGACTATAAGCGTAATCTAACATTTCGGTAATTTGTCGATTTCGTTCTTTCGGTGTTTGGGCGCCCATAACTATGGCAATCACACGCATTCCATTTTTCTTAGCTGTAACTGTTAAGCAATATTTCGCTTCTCGTGTATAGCCAGTTTTTAATCCATCAACACCGGGATAAAATTTTACTAATTTATTTGTATTTACTAACCAAAACTTTTTATCGGTATTTTGTCGTAAGTAATCCTCATACAAACTTGTAAAGGATAAGATTTTTTCGTACTTTAATAATTCTTTTGAAATTATAGCTAAATCAGAAGCCGTCGTATAATGATTATCAGCAGGTAAACCATTAGAATTGATAAAATTTGTATTTTTTAATCCTAAAGATTTGGCTTTATCATTCATCATTTTCACGAAATTTTCTTCAGAACCTGCTAAATGTTCGGCCATTGCAACGGATGCATCATTACCTGAGGCGATGGCAATCCCTTTTAACATTTCCTCAACCGTCATCTCTTCGCCAACTTCTAAGAAAATTTGCGAACCACCCATTGATGCTGCGGTTTCACTTGTCCGAACCTTCTCATCCATTTTAATTTTCCCTTGCTCAAGGGCTTCCATAATTAGAAGCATCGTCATAATTTTTGTCATACTTGCAGGTGGTAGCTTTTCATGACTATTTTTTTCAAATAAAATAGTACCAGTGTCGCGCTCCATTAAAATTGCGGATGAAGATTCTTTGGCTAAATTTACTTGAGTTTCTTCAGCGAAGACAGTGACCTGAAAACTAGATAATACAACTGTTATTACTAAAAAACGGATAAAAAATCTCATCATAAATTCTATCCCTCCATTCTATTCTCTAGCATTTTTTCCACTTAAAACTTTTTTATACAAGTTGTGGAAAAATATTAGAAAAGCTCGGAGCTAGACATCATTGAAAGTTTAAAAACGTTATAATTTCTTATCTAAAAAAAAGATGTCGACTTGCCAATATTAAGGCTGCGACATCTTTTCCTATTATCTTATCTCTTTATATATTAAAGTTGGAGCATTAACTTTCTCAGATGTAATTGAATAAGATTCATATATTCTTTTAATAACATTATCATTATTGGTGGTGTTACTATGTATTGTTACTAACGCTTCCCCTTCTTGTACATAATCGCCAACCTTTTTACGAAGCTCCATTCCTACTGCTAAGTCGATCGCAGCTTCCTTCGTAGTGCGACCAGCACCTAATATACTTGCAGCTACACCAATTTTATCAGCAATGATGTTAGAAACATACCCAGACTTAAGGGCATGAACATCAATTTGATATTGGGCAGTTGGGAGCTTTGTTACATCATCAACGACAGCTGGATCGCCACCTTGAGCTTCTAAAAACGTTTTAAATGTTTGTAGTCCTTTTCCAGAGCGTATCGATTCTTCTAAAAGCATTCGCGCTTCTGCGATCGTTTCAGTTCGCTTGGCAAGTACGACCATTTGACTTCCTAATACTAAACATAACTCTACTAAATCTTTTGGTCCGTTCCCCTTTAACGTTGCAATTGCTTCTTTCACTTCTAGGGCATTTCCGATGGCAAAGCCTAGTGGCTGGCTCATATCGGAAATAATGGCGATCGTCCTTCTTCCTAAGTTATTTCCGATATCGACCATTGCTTTGGCAAGTTCTTCAGCTTCGTGTAACTCTTTCATAAATGCTCCTGCCCCTGTTTTTACATCTAAAACAATCGTGTCAGCACCTGAAGCTATTTTCTTACTCATAATTGAACTTGCGATTAACGGAATCGAATTAACTGTTGCCGTTACATCGCGAAGAGCATAAAGTTTCTTATCAGCTGGTGTCAAATTCCCACTTTGGCCAACAACAGCTACTTTATTTTTATTAACAAGCTCAATAAAGCGTTCGTTTGTAATTTCAACCGAGAAACCATGAACTGCTTCAAGTTTATCAATCGTTCCTCCTGTATGACCTAAGCCACGACCACTCATTTTGGCAACAGGAACGCCAACACTAGCTACTAGTGGGGCAAGTACTAATGTGGTTGTGTCGCCAACACCACCTGTACTATGTTTATCAACTTTTATTCCTTTAATTGCTGAGAGATCGATTTGATCACCTGATTGGACCAAGGCCATCGTTAATGCCGCTCGTTCATCGTCCGTCATATTTTGAAAATAAACAGTCATCAGAAATGCGCTCATTTGATAATCTGGGATTTCGCCAGCTGTATATCCTTTAATGATAATATCAATTTCTGCTTTCGATAACTCTTTACCCTCACGTTTTTTCTCGATTAAATCAACCATTCTCATTATTCTCACCCTTATTTTGTTTTGAGTATTGAGTTAATTTTTCGCATTTCTAATCTCTTGCAAAAAACTTTTTCCGTATTTAGGAATTCTAATTTGGAAGTTTTCGGCAATCGTTGCCCCAACATCGGCAAATGTCTGCCGAATTCCTAAGTTAAGTGCTTGCTTACAAGTCTTATCATAGACTAATAACGGCACAAATTCTCTTGTATGATCTGTACCATGGTGGACTGGATCGTTCCCATGATCAGCAGTCAAAATTAATAAATCATCATTTCTAAGTTTGGAGAATACTTCCGGCAATCTAGTATCAAAATCCTCTAAAGCCTTACCGTAACCAAGAGGATCACGACGGTGACCGTAGAGTGCATCAAAATCAACTAAATTTAAAAAGCTTAAACCAGTAAACTCCATATCTAAATTCGCAACTAACTTGTCCATCCCGTCCATATTCGAAATCGTTCGCAAAGATTGAGTGATTCCTTCCCCATCAAAAATGTCAGAAATTTTCCCAATGGCAATCGAATCATAGCCTGCATCTTGAAGTTCGTTCATAACAGTACGAGCAAAAGGTTTTAAGGCATAGTCATGGCGGTTTGGTGTTCGTTGCCATGTTCCAACCTCACCAACAAACGGGCGAGCAATAACCCGACCAACCATATATTTTCCATCTAAAGTTAACTGTCTGGCGATTTTACAAATATTATATAACTCTTCTAACGGAACAATTTCTTCATGTGCGGCAATTTGTAAAACGGAATCAGCTGAAGTATAAACAATCAATGCTCCTGTTTTAACATGTTCTTGTCCTAACTGATCAATAATTTCTGTTCCTGATGCCGGAATATTCCCAATAACCTTTCGCCCTGTTTTCCTTTCTAACTCTTCAATAAGTTCTGCCGGAAACCCATTGGGGAATGTATTAAAGGGAGTATCTATGTATAAACCCATCATTTCCCAATGGCCAGTCATTGTATCTTTTCCAGTTGATGCTTCTGCCATTTTTCCATAATGAGCAAGGGGGGGATCTACCTTTTTTATCCCTTCGATTTCGGAAATATAACTTAAACCTAACTTCGCCATATTTGGCATATGTAAACCATTCATTTTTTCCGCAATATGGCCTATTGTATTGGCTCCTACATCACCAAATTTCTCAGCATCTGGTGCTTCGCCAATTCCAACTGAATCCAATATTACTAAAAAAATTCTTTTGTAAAAATAATTCTTCATTAAAATTTCCTCCTTAGAAAAGCGGAGAGCGCCAAATTACACCTTAAGCTGCCCACGTCTTGTGGGCAACGGCGTAATATCGCCATCCTGACTTACGGTGAAAAGCAAATGCTCTAGCAATAAGGCTATTACTAGCAATGGTTGCTTTGCTTCGCTTTACGCTCGCGGATGAAAATGTGTATAAACATCTTTTAATCTTGTCTTTGTTACATGAGTGTAAATCTGTGTAGTTGAAATGTCCGCATGCCCTAGCATTTCTTGAACGGCTCTTAAATCAGCACCATTTTCTAATAAATGGGTGGCAAAAGAGTGGCGCAAAGTGTGCGGTGTAAGTTCTTTTTCAATTTTTGCTGTTTTACTAATCTTTTTTAATATTTTCCAAAAACCTTGCCTAGAAATACTTTCTCCATGATGGTTTACAAATAAATGGTCATGTTGCTTTTTTTTCAAGAGCTTATCCCTGGCATGCTGTAAATATTTATCTAATGCGACATTTGCTAACTGACCAATTGGAATAATTCTTTCTTTGTTTCCTTTTCCGATACAACGAACAAAGCCCATCGTTAAATGGATATCTTGAAGTTTCAACGAACATAACTCTGAAACCCTCATGCCTGTAGCATAAAGTAACTCAAGCATTGCTTTATTCCGAAAATCGATGGGAGTTGAAGAATGTGGAGCTGATAAAAGGGCTTCTACTTCCTCGGAAGATAATACTTTGGGCAGTCTGCGATCCTGCTTAGGTGTTTCAATGTGAACAGTAGGATCATTCATCGTTACTTTTTCACGTAATAAAAATTGATGAAAAGCCCGAATGGAAGCAATCGTTCTAGCGATTGTTGTTGCGGCTCTCCCTTGTTCATGTAACATAAACAAATAATTCATAATAATCGTACGAGTAACCTCATTCAATGAAGTTACCTGTTCAACCTTTTCTAAGTAGAGTGTATACTTTGTAAGATCGCGACGATAAGATTCAATTGTATTTTTTGCTAAACCTTTTTCTACAATAATAAAATGAAGAAAATCCTCAATTTGATGTTTCATACTAACTCCTTAAAAGAAAAGCGCAGAGCGCCCGTCTAGCGACGACAAGCAAATGTTCTGGCAGGAAAAAGTGCGCTTTTTCACTTTTTATACTATCTGAATTAATATCGGTTCGGTTGATAGTATAAGAAAAACTAAGGCTTTCGCTATTTGACTGGCGAGAAGCCAAGTTTTTCTAATCTGACAGGTTATTTGACCTCGAGTCGCTGGCGCTCGGAGCTAGACATCCTAGTTCATTTTTTCTACTTTACTTCAAAGAATCACTCACCGAAATGATAGAAAAGCATAAGACGATCAACAAATACATTTCTATCGTCAGGCTGATCCATTTTAACTACTTTGATCGCTCTACCCATCGGTTCATCATAACGATGATAACTTTGGTATTCTTGACTTACCCAAAGAATACCATAATAAAATAATAACGTGCACCCTATAAATAAGAGAAATACACGAAATGTATCCAAAAAAACCGAAAAAAAGTTTCTAACCATTTATTATTGCCCTCCTAACAAGAAAAGCGCAGAGCGCCCGCTTAGCGGCGACAAGCAAATGTTCTGGCAGGAAAAAGTGCGCTTTTTCACTTTTTACCTGACAGGTTATTTGACCTCGAGCCGCTGGCGCTCGGAGCTAGACATTATACTAAATTCAAAAAACTTTTTACTGCTGATAGTACAAGATATGCCAAAAAGTAGCGGCTCTATACCTTTTTTAAAGAAAAATTAATAACAAAAAAACCTTCCTAACAATACGGAAGGTTAATCTGGTCTATTCTCTTGACATCGGCTACAAATACCATGAAACGTTAGTCGATGATCTTTTACTTTAAAATCCCAATTTCTTTCAACTAGTTTTTCTACATCACCTAATAAATCTTCTTGAACTTCATCTACAGCTCCACAATCTATGCATACTAAGTGATGGTGAAAGTGGGTTGCTCCCTCTTTTCGCAAATCGTAACGAGAAACTCCATCACCAAAGTTAATTTTATCTACAACCTTTAATTCACTTAGTAATTCTAACGTTCGATAAACTGTAGCTAATCCAATCTCTGGGGATTTTTCTTTTACTAATAAATAAACATCCTCTGCACTTAAATGATCTTCTTCATTTTCTAATAATACGCGAACTGTCGCCTCTCGTTGCGGAGTAAGCTTGTAGCTTTGAGAATGCAACTGCTTTTTAATTCGATCAATTCTTTTTTCCATAACCCTTATGCCCCTCCCGCAAAGCCAATTACCTGTTTCAATTATACTCAATAATCGAAAAGGGGTCAAATTAAAATCATTATAAAAATTTGTTTATATTAATTGTTATTTAGTATTGATTATCACTGTTGTTAATTTTTACTATCTTAAATGGTTCACATCCAATTTACAACCATTCTCATTAAGTTTGGTGAAACATATGCTTCAAATGCTGATGATACCGCTAATAACGCTCCAATACACAATACTAATGCCGAATAGCGCAAAAATTGCTGAAATACTGGTTCGTGATTTTTCTTAATAAATTGATGCCTAATCATCTTTAATGAAAATGATATAGACGCTGTTGCAATCACTATAAACACAGGAACTAAAATGATGTTTTGTGGCATAATAGACGCAAATGAGAGAAAAAATCCACTTAAACCTAACTGATTGACTAAAAAGCCAACCGTAAAGCCAACGACAATACCTTTGATAAATAATAAAATTAAGATAATCGGTAAACCAATGATCGTCAAGCCAAGTACCCACATTAAGCCGATATACTTTATATAATGAGCAAAACTTTGTGAAAACATCGCCTTAGAATCTGCCAACTGACCTTCTGCAACTTGTCCGAAAAACTGGGTTAAATAAATATGTAAATCATGCTTTTGCCCAAGACTTAAACTATTAACAATGATTGCGCCAAAGATTATCCCAATTAAAAATAAAATCATTGTAAAGATATAAATAGAGCGGTTTTCCTCAATATGATAAGTAATCATTTGTCCGATTCCACTTGATTTTCTTCGCATCTTGCCCCACCTCATTATTCATCATAGTAGCTTTTGTTACTATACTCTATGAAAAAAAATCGTCTTCTATGACAAATCCATAGAAGTCGATTTTAACCATGTTAATAATAGGAGACTCAGTTTGTCTTTCGTAATAGTTTTTAGCTGATTATACCTTTTAGTTTTAAATACTGGATCGCATACATTGTTTTCGCATCATGAATGACTTGTTGTTCAATTAATTGTTCTGCTTCAGCCAAAGTAACTTCCATAACTGCTAAAAATTCGTCATCATCACAGTTTACTTCTCCCGCTTCCATTTTATCTGTAAAATAAATATAGATAATTTCATTCGCAAAACCTGGAGATGTATAAAATGATGTTACAAGCTCCATTTCAAGCGGTTTATAGCCAGTTTCTTCTTCTAATTCACGTTTGGCACATTCTAACGGGTCTTCGCCTTTTTCTAATTTTCCAGCAGGAATTTCAACAATTGTCTTTTCCAACGGTTTACGAAACTGTTTAATTAATAAGATTTTCTTTTCTTTTGTTAAGGCAATAACGGCAACTGCTCCAGGATGATTAACAATTTCTCGCTTGCTCGTATTTCCATCAGGAAGCTCGACATCCTTTACAACTAAATCTACAACCCTACCACTGAAAATTGACGTTGTTGACAATGTTTTTTCATAAAAATCTTCTTTCATGATTACCCCTCATTTCATGATTATTAACTAATTTAGTTAAGAAGTTTATCTACACCATAACTATAACCAAAATTTTTTCTATGCCTGATGAATATTGGGTCATGCTCCATCATATAGTTTATCATAATTTATCCAATTAGATAGTGATCGTTTAAAAGGAGCTGAAGATAGTGAAAATTTATATTCAAGGACAAAGTGTCACTCTAGTAGGAAAAGCTTGGCAAATTAAATATATGTTAAAAAAATACATGAAGAAATATACAACCGTGCAAGAGTGGCTTGAAAATCAAGAAAACCGCAACTAAAAAGTTCGTTATTGTTGTTCAAGGATCCATTTCGTTGCTGCTGCCACTCCTAAAAAAAAGATTGGATCATCTTGATAATTTCGTCCCATTGTCAAAATCGGAAGCGGGCTTTTCAGTAAGCAATGAGAAATGATTTCTTCAAGCGGCTCTGTTTGCACCCAATGAACTTCGTGTTGTTTGCTAATTTCTTGGACTTGCTTCTCAATCGTTTCTAACATCGTAGTTTTAACAGCTGGTAGAGGTAAAATACTTTTTGGATAGGTAAACTTTGTTAACGGTGTTAGCGTATGGTGGCTAATCCCTCGGTGACGATTTCGTTCATCCTTTTCAGAGAGTCGCGGGATCCAGACAGGAATACCACCTAAACTACCAATGTTGTTTGCCCAAGCTGCTTGTTCTAAACCACTAAATCCGTGTACAGTACCAGTCCCGACAACGCCTGGTCCTAATGTTACAACAATTAAATCAGCCTGAATTTCCTCAGTAGCAAATTGTAAGGCTGTAACCAGATTGACTGCTTCATATGTACCGCCAAACGCTTGATCAATCGTTATTGTACAAAAACGTTCATCCTTTTTCAAAGCTCGTACATGTTGACTTAAACTTAATGGAATACTTGCTTCATCACTAATGATGACGACCATTTTACTAGCTGGTTTTAAAAAATCCATCCCCCAAAAGCAAATGGGAATCATACTATGAAGCTCGCCAATTAATACTCTTTTTCCCTGTAGTGAAAAAGATTTTTTAAATAAATGATGATAATCACTTTCCTGAGACTCCACTGCCAATACACTTAACTGATTAGGTAAGTAGCGCGCCTTCATAATATGTCCTTTTGGAGAATCATTCTCTTTTGGAGGCGCTTTCATTACTGAGGTAACAATGTCCATTCCGCCTGTCCCTAATCTGAGTTTCGTTGCCGTAACATTTACAATTACTTCGTCACTTATATTGGCAGATGGCGTAATTGAGCGATATAATAGGGCCTTCTTGGCTTCATTAGACGTTTTTAATATTTGAATTTCTTCATCTTCATATAATATTCCGTCCACGATTACTTTTTTTTCAATATACATAAACAATTCTACTCCTCATGAAAATAAATTCAGTAAATATGAACCATTATTACCTTGTATTTCTGAAATAATCGTCAAATATTAAAGAAAAGTGGAGAGCGCTCAGAGCTAGGCTTCCCAAGTTCAAATAATTTTCTTACTATATGAAAGAGGCTCCTCAATCATTTGAGTCAGCCTCTTTTATCCGTTAAAGTATTCAATTTTCGCTAAGCACTGCTTCATAGAAAGAATTCTCGATTTGCATAACATTAAGCTGAATCCCAATTAAAATGACACACAGGTCCATGTTTGTAGCTTTTAAGCGAGTAAATTGTAATTGGTTTGATGAATATTGAAATTGAAACAATCCAATTGTTTCAGTTAACCGCACAATTCCTTTGCCACGAACCAGTGTATTAGGGAGCTTTTGCAGCCACTTCTCAAATGTAATTCGATCAATTGGACCAGTTACATCTATTTTGATTGCTTTAAATGAGTGGTTATGGTGGTGATCGTGATCAGCAATTGTACAAGTATGTTCATCTTTACAACTGCAATTGCCTGCCTTATGTAACGCTAAGCTTGTCCGATGAATGGAAATCCGCCTTTCTAAAAGATGTTCGACGTTCATTTCACCATAAGATGTTTCAATTACGGGAGCATCTTCTCTTTTGAATTCAGCTAAATTCTTTCTAACCTTTTCGACTATTTTTTGATCGATTAAATCGCTTTTATTTATCATGATTATTGAGCTTGATGTAATTTGCGATTCGAATACAGCACGAACTTCCTTTGAACTTGAAAAAATACTTTGATACTCAATAAATTTACTCCCGTCTACAATATTAATAACCGAATATAAATCTAGACACTCTATTAATTGTGGATCTGTAAGAGTATCGATAATTTCCAGCGGATTTGCTATCCCAGTACTTTCAATAAATAATAAATCAGGGTATTCTTCCTCACCTAAAGACGTAATGAAAGAATGAAGCTCCTTTGTAAAATCAGTTTGGATCGAACAGCAAATGCATCCATTAAGCAATTCAAGGACATGTTCATCCGCAAATAAATCTTGTTCTACGTTTGTTTCTCCAACTTCATTTACGACGATTGCTGCCTTAAGGTCATTTTGTTTACAATAAGAAAGCATCTTTTGCAAGACGGTCGTTTTTCCACTACCTAAAAAACCGGTAATGATATAAGCAGGTACTCTTTTTCTCATAAGTCTCCTCCAAATACAAGCTTATTTAAACATAGCATAAGTAATCACAACAGACAAATAGGAATGGTTACTATTTATCTGCAATTAAAAAGTGGGATGATATTTATCATGTCATCCCACTTTCCTTATACGTTTTAATGGTTACTTATTCCTATGCAGTGTTCATCACTTTTTTGAGAAACAAGTTCAACTTCACTATCATGTTTCATTAAATAATATTGAACACTATCTACAAGCGCTATCCAGCTTGCTTTAATAATATTGCCAGATACACCAATTGTGCTCCATTTTTCTTCACCGTCAGAAGATTCGATCAGAACACGTACTTTGGATGCTGTTGCTTCCGTTTCATCAAGCACACGTACTTTATAATCAGATAAATACATCTTTTTAATAATTGGATAAAACTGTTCTAATCCTTTTCGCAATGCATGATCAAGGGCATTTACAGGTCCATTTCCTTCAGCAGCTGTTAAGACAACTTCATTTTGCACGCTTAATTTAATGACTGCTTCCGTTGAAAATAAATGCTCGCCATTTTTTTCAATGAAAATTTTGTAATAATCAAGTAAAAAGTAATCTTTCCAATCATTAAAACTCTTTTTGACAAGCAATTCAAATGAAGCTTCTGCTGCTTCATATTGATAGCCTTCATGTTCTTTTTCTTTAATTGTTTCAAGCAATTTTTTGGAAGTTGGGTCTTTTTTATCGATCGTGTAGTTCCATTCTTTCGCTTTAAACATTAAATTACTTTGTCCTGAAAGCTCAGAAACTAGGACACGGCGTTTATTCCCTACTGCTTCTGGCGTTATATGTTCATATGTTTGAGGATGCTTCAATACAGCGCTTACATGCATTCCACCTTTATGGGCAAAAGCACTTCGGCCTACAAATGGCTGGTTACTTGGTGCTGCTTGATTAGCAATTTCATGTACATATTTAGAAATTGATGTTAATTTCGTCAGTTGGTCTTCTGCAACACATTGAAAATTTAATTTCATTTGTAAATTCGGAATAACAGAAATTAAATTTGCATTTCCACAACGTTCACCGTAACCATTCATAGTTCCTTGAACTTGTCTAACCCCAAATTGAACAGCAGCTAATGTATTGGCTACAGCTACCTCACTATCATTATGACAGTGAATTCCTACTTGAGTGCTAACTTGACTACATACGTCTTTGACAATCTCAGCAATTTCATGTGGTAAGGTACCGCCGTTCGTATCACAAAGAACAACACAATCAGCACCTGCCTTCTCAGCAGCAAGGATTGCTTGTAAGGCATACTCTTTATTCTGCTTATACCCATCAAAGAAATGTTCAGCGTCAAAAAACACTTCAAGACCATTTTCTTTTAAAAAGCCAACGGAATCAGCAATCATATTTAAATTTTCATCTAAAGTTGTTCTTAACGCTTCTGTAACTTGATAGTCCCATGTCTTACCGAAAATGGCTGCGGCCTTTACTCCACTTTCAACAAGCTTTTGCAGATTTTCATCTTCCTCTGCTTTAACACCAATTCTTCTTGTACTTCCAAATGCTGAAATTGTGGAGTTTTTCAGTTGCATTTGTTGTGCACGTTGAAAAAATTCCATATCTTTTGGATTACTGCCTGGCCAACCACCTTCTATATAATGAATACCAAATTCATCTAGTTTTTTCACAATTTTTAATTTATCTTCTACTGATAAACTTACGCCTTCACCTTGAGTACCGTCGCGTAAGGTTGTATCATAGAGAAAAACTTGTTCTTTCAAGTCAATTCCTCCAATTCTATTTAATAATATGACGAATAATCGTTAAGTTGTATATTATATTGGAAAAAGTATAACACAGGTTCTATATATTTTCTATGTATTTTCAAACAAATAAAAATATATAGAAAATTTCCTTCACTTATTATAATTCCTTTGCATGTCTTTCTCAAGTTTCTTAACTTTGTAGATTAATAGTGATATTTCTTGTTTGATTCTCATTATCGTAGAGCAATAGTCACACATTCCATTAGATTAATATAGTAACAACCTACTTTCTTTCTTTATGAAAAGGATTCTTTACATTGAACATGTTATTCATTATTAAACCATGTGCCGTTTAAGACTGTTTGTGCATAAAATTAAAGCAAATAGTTTAGAAAGGAAATGAATAATGAATACGTTTACGTACACAGATATGCTTGCTCATTTTGGAATTAGCAGCGCCCACCCCGGTGGATCAGAATTAACAAAAAGGATTTTAAAAACTGAGGCGATCTCAACAAAAATGAAAGTTCTTGATATTGGCTGTGGGACTGGACAAACAGCAGCATTTGTCGCAAAAAAATATCATTGTGATGTTTTCGCAGTTGATCAAAATGCTATTATGGTTGAAAAAGCAAAAAAACGGGTTCTTAAAGAAAAGCTCTCGATTAATATAAGGGAAGGAAGTGCTGAAAAACTACCGTTTGCTAATAACAGCTTCGACTTCATTCTCGCTGAATCTGTTATTTCTTTTACAAACGCTAAGCTTTCTTTACCAGAAATGTTCCGTGTGTTAAAAAAACGCGGAAAACTGCTTACGATTGAAATGACCGCAGAAGAAAAACTAAGTGTCGTTGAAAAAAATGAAATTAGTAAGGCATATGGGATACAAAACATCTTCTTAGAAACTGAATGGAAGAAACAGTTTTTTGGTGCCGGTTTTTCAGAAGTAAACGTTGAAAGAGACGAGAAACAAAGCGCCCAGTACACTGACATCGATAAAAATGATCCATCTGAATTTATTCATCCTGACTTATTCAAAATCATTGAAGTCCATAGCCAGTTATTACAAAAATACCAAGGTCGTTTAGGTTATCGCATTTATCGTTGTTTGAAATAAGTAGCTAGGTAGATCCTAAGTTTCTTAATAAGTAGCGATGTTATCTCCATACCACTTACCAAAAGCACATTGTCATTGTAATGTGCTTTTTATCTTCTATTTGCTAGTCAACAACATATATTTTTTAGTAAAGAAAAGAGGTGAAATATGGATTTGCCAATTAAACCTTTTTTAACGACGCAAAGTTTAAAACCAGAAAATCAAGAAACTCCAATAAAATTTTTAACGACAAATATCATTCCTGATAAGTATTTCTTTTTAAGAAATCACTTTACATATCCCACTATTCTAGCCAAAAATTTTATGTTGCCGATTTATGGCGAAGTGATAAAGCCTTATGCATTTGATTTCGATACGATTATAAAGCTTAATCAAGTTACAATAAACGGGTTATTGGAGTGTGCCGGTAATCATCGTGCTAAATTTGAACCAAGAGTATATGGAGAACAATGGGAAGAAGGCGCAATTAGTCAAGGCGAATGGAAAGGAATTCCTTTACGTGACTTATTAGCAATTACCGGATTAAAAGCAAATGCTCTAGAAGTTATCTTTGAAGCGTACGACTTTGGAAACCGCGAGGATATGGACCATAATGTCCACTATACTAGAAGTTTACCGCTCGAAAAAGCATTACACCCGGACACGATTCTCGCTTTCGAATATAATGGAAAACCACTATCCCTTAAACACGGGTTTCCATTACGATTAATTGTACCAGGTTGGTACGGAATGGCCTCTGTAAAATGGTTAAAAAAAATAACGGTGATTAACGGCTATTATCAAGGTCCTTTCCAAATGATCGATTATGTTTATTACCCCAAAGGAAATAGTCATCCTTATCCAGTAACAACAATTAACGTAAATTCGCTTATTCAAAAACCATTAGACTATTCGATACTTGATCAAGGTTTACAGCAAATTGAAGGGATCGCTTGGTCCGGTGAAGGTTCTATTACAAAGGTAGAAGTTAGTGTTGATGGTGAAAAATGGATAATAGCCGAAATAAGTCAACAATTCCAAGGAAGCTATACGTGGACAAATTGGAAATTTCAATGGCACGCAAAGCAAAAAGGAGAATATACCATTTATTGTCGCGCACAAGATTC
Source organism: Anaerobacillus sp. (assembly GCA_036676095.1). GTDB lineage: Bacteria > Bacillota > Bacilli > Bacillales > Anaerobacillaceae > Anaerobacillus. Next base: position 59,054 of record JAKFDP010000016.1, read on the forward strand.
CAAAGGACGGATACAACCCCAAAAGCCACTGTGGAATAAAAAAGGATATGGCTATAATGCCATTGCTAAAGTACGGGTGAAAGTAGAATAATATAGTAGGGTGTCTTTCAAACCTTTAGAACCTATTGCCTAATATATTAAAAAACCAGCTAAAAAAAATCAGCTGGTTTTTCGATGCTTACATTTGCTTAAGAATATCTGTTAATACAGGTACGATTTGTTTCTTTCTTGAAACTACACCTTCTAACAACGCTGTATTGTTTGCTAACGTCACATTGTAGGCTTTTTCTACTGCTTGTGTTTGTTTACCTAATGCTAAAGCAACAGAATTACTATTTAAAATATCGGTAACAACTAGTAAAAATAAATCTAATTCTTTCTTATTAATTACATCCGTAAGTACAGGCTCTAATTCTTGTTGACGGCTAAGTACATCGTTCGTATCAATTGCATTTACTTGAGCAATTTCTACTTTGTAGTTCCCCATTTGAAATTCTTTAGCATCAAGTGAAATTAACTGTTCAATCGTTTTGTCACTTAAATTCGCACCAGCTTTTAACATTTCTAAACCATACACTTGTGGGTCAACTTCGGCAATTGCTGCTAGTTCCTCTGCTGCTTTCACATCTTCTGCTGTGCAAGTTGGTGATTTAAATAATAAAGAATCAGAGATAATTGCTGATAACATTAACCCAGCAACTTGTTTTTCAACTTTAATACCATTCTCTTTATAAAGTTTGTTTAAAATTGTTGCTGTACAGCCTACTGGCTCTGCACGATAATATAATGGATCACTCGTTTGGAAATTAGCGATACGGTGATGATCAATTACTTCTAAAATTCGAACTGCATCAATATCTTCAACACTTTGTTGACGCTCATTATGATCGACTAAAATAACCCCATTTACTTCATTGGAAACTGTTTCCACCAAACGTGGTGTTGCTGCTTGAAAATAGTCTAAAGCGTATTGAGTTTCAGCACTCACCACACCTAAACGGACAGGTTCAACATCCATTCCTAATTTCGTTTTTAAATCTGCATAGGCAATTGCCGAGCAAATTGAATCTGTGTCAGGATTTTTATGTCCCAAAATAAGTACTTTTTCCATAAATCTAATGACTCCTTTATTTATAATATGCAAATAATTTTACCGAAAAAAACTAGATTTGTCTAAACTGAATTTCTCAAATCCATATTTTGCTTCCATTATCGGCTAAAAACAGCTGTTTAATCGCCCCAAAAACGATATTGGTTGATTGATTTCGTGTTTGATCTGCTCGAAAGCTTCATTCTCCACTGTAACAATGACACAAGTCGCTGGTCCAGCTGATTTATGAAAATCAATAGTAGTTTCCGACTTTTGGAAAGTTACTTGATTTCGTAATAATAATTCATTCAGTTCATAACCAATTCCTTTTGAGCCAACTGGAATGATTTCTTGAACTCCGTTCATATTTCTTAACCGCTGAATGACTGGTAAATCGCAGATTTCATGATCAGTTAATTGGACTTCATGACCAACCTTAGGAATGCCTACACATATAACTTGATTGTTTACGTAACTTTTATCTTTTATAATTACTGCTTGGCCAATCGCTGTAACTCCAACACCTGTTTGTTGGACAGGAATATTTTCTTCTGTACTACCATTTAGGATTTGCGTAGCATCTAAGCCAAGCTGGGCAGCTTCATCAACAATTCCTTTAATAATCTCTGCTCCAGTCGGTTCCATTTCTACCGCAAGCGTATCAATGATTGTAATTGGCTTAGCTCCTACCGAAATCAATTCCATTAAGACAACTCTTGCTAAAAACCGCCCAAGTGTATAGCCATCAACTTTAACCACATCTAATGCTTTTGGTCCAATTCCCCCTGCAGAATCACAAGCGATTACAAGCTGTTTATTATCATCATCTAAAACCGTTAAATCTCTATATCTACTAATCTTCAAACGGTTACCCTTCCTTTCAAAATGCGAAATAAAATATTAGCTACAATTAGATTTATTGCTGATCCAATCAGCAGCGGTACAAGCATCATTGCAAAAAACGGCATACCAAACTTCGGAAGTAAGATAAATAAGGCCGGAGCAACAATGCCATTTAATAGTAAGCCAACAATAAGTGCTAAAATTACATATCCTCTTTTTGCTATTATACCGATAGTCACACAAATGACTGCCATCTCAGTTGCAATTAAGAAATGAATGGGAAGCGATAAAGGGTATCCGACATTTAACGAAGTCAGGATATGACCCATAAAGGCAACGATCGCTCCTGGAATTGGACCTAAAAGTAGTGCAGCCAAAAAGGCTGGTGCAGAATCCAAAGCTACTGTTCCATACGGACTCGGAATTTTCATAAAACTCCCGACAAACGATAATACGATAAACATTCCCCATAAGATAATTTGTTTTGTTTCAATCTTTACTACCTTTCCTGTTTCAGTGTTAATCAAAATAATCCCTCCATAAAATGTTAATAAAAGATTAAAAAAACTTGGCTTTACCAAGTTTTCTTTATACTATCATCTGAAAATATTTATCCTTTCTGATAGTACAAAAAAAGCCCTCAATAAGCACAAAAAGGCTTATTGAAGACTTTTCCATCATCTTCATTTCCCTCATAATAGGCAGGTCTCCTGGCTAACGGTTCATCCTACTCCCTAACCTTCCTACAATTGTAGTGGCATATTTAGGTTTCATCTCCGATTACAGTGGTGGGTCCGCATCATTTAAGAGAACTGTATTCAGTTTCCTTTGATTTCCCTATTCTCCATATTTGGCACCTATTATGGTTATGAAATTATAAAAACTATTTTATTAATAAGGGAAAATTTTGTCAATATTTTTCCCAAAATAAGTTACCAGAAAATTAAAGCTCTCTCATACATTTTTTTCGTTATTTGATAATAAACGAGCTGAAATAAAAAATATGTTCCAAGCACAATAAGGGCATAACCCAAAAATTAGAAGCTAACAAATTGCTTAAAGCAAAAAATGCGAATGAAGCATGGAAAGCGCCTACTACAAACGGGACAAAAAAGAGAAAGTGAATTTCATTACTTACAATGTTTCTTACCTCATCTCTTGTTACACCAATTCTATGCAAAGCAAGAATTTGCATTTTCTTATCTTCTAAATTTGTAAATAAGCGCAAGCACATCATACTTCCTTGGACAATAAAAAATAGAAAACTAACAAATAAACCAATGAATAAAGTTAAAACACTAGATTGTTTCAGTGTTTTTCAAAATATTATGTAAAAACCAACCAGTAAGCAAAGCTATAGTTGGTTGGTTAGTTTCAGTACTTATATTTCGTCAACGAAGCCGTTGTTCAAATTTGCTTTGAAGCAAGTCATGATTGATGTGGCATAGAATTTAGATCAATTGCTGAAAAATGAAGCTCAATAAGGACAGAGAATCCTCTATTTTACATAATCCAGCGATTTTAGGCTTCTATCGGACACGTTCCTCTATTTTCTTAAAATTAAGCAAAAAATACATCTAAAAGGCCAAATAGAGGAATCAGGGTCCGTAAGCCTCTAAAAAATCCTGATTTTTAGGGAAATAACGGATCTACAGTCCGATCAGACTTATTAAGTATAAAAAGCTCTTTTTCGCACAATCAAAGTCAAACTTTTTCTTTATGGAAACTGGTTAGTCTAAATTCTGGCATCTCTTTCTCATCTCATCAACAAATGCTTCAAAAAGCTGTTTATAATTATCTTTTACATTTTTATAAATTTCAAATGCTATTTCTTCATCGTACGTGTGCGATGTACGATTACGATTTTCCAGCATTTTTATCCACTGTTTCCTATCTTTAATTAATCCTTCTTTAAAGGATTCCTGAATTGCTCTTCTCGGGCTAGTTGCTTCTAAGTTCCCATTATACTCCAAAAAGGCTTTCATTAACTTCCATGATAACTCATATGTAAATTCAAAACGCTGAATTGTAGCATCAATGACAATATCGTCTTTCTTGGGATCACGTTGTAAACTTTCTTGCAATTTCTTCAATACTCTCTCTAAGTCTCCTAGCTTATCAATAATCTTATTCATACTAGCGACCGCCTCTTTTATCACCTATATCTTTTTTATTTTTAACATTGAATTTGCATTTACTTGAAATTCATAATTTACTTTAACTTCTTCAACGGTACATCCTTTTTCAGTAAGATGATTAATTAATTTATCTAAATGTTCATAACGTTTTCCTGTAAAATCTACTAAAGGGAAAATACGAATTTCCTCTTTCGTAACTCTCAGTAACTCATTTAGAGTTTTTAGATGAAATTCATAATCTAAGCGGTCAGCATACATAAAGAGAAAATGGGCAGAAAGAAGAATATCAAATTGTAAGTCCTGAAACGGTAAAATAGGTAACGTTACAGGAACATATCTTTCACTAGCTTTCTCCATATCAGTCGTACAATCGCTTAAAGCATTTAATCGATGTTTCTTAAGACTTTCTATACCCTTGAAATAATCCCATTTATATTTACTTTTCGCCTGTTGCATATTTTCCATCACGTGCTCAATGTCCTGAAGGCCTTTATTTTTCAAGTCTACACTTGAGTGATCGTAGGCGATATCACAAGCGGTTATTTCTAAGCCTATTTTGTTACCAGCAGCGGTAAAAGAACACGCTCCCGCTGGACAATCAAGGATTTTCTTTCCCACTAGTTCTTCTTTTGAAATTGAAAAAATCGTTAAATATTCCTCAAAGGTCCTGCCAATAAAAACAATTCGTTCTAAATCTAATTTTGTACTCTGCTCCACTCGTCTCAACTCAACTCACCTCTACTAAAAAGAATTACATTAATATTAGCATAAATGATTAGAAAAAATAACCATTTTTTAACCGTTGTCATTACATTTCTATTATCACGGCTTTATAAAACGAGTATTGCTGATTTAACATAAGTTGTCGGCATTGCTCTAGGGACGTTTTATCAATTTTTCGAATCAAAGGGAGTATTTTTTTTGAAATCCGAGAAAAACGAAATGCGCGAAATGCGATGATTGTTCAAAAACCCTAACGCTTAGAGGTGGGTGTCTTTATACCCTATAAAAATAATCGTTGAACTTAATTAGTTGTTAATACTAGAAAACCTAAACCAAATGTATTATATTCCCACAGCCCATTTTAATTTGCGATCAGTTGTTTAGCAAAGTATCTGAAATCTTCTAAATGAACTTCAATAATTTTTTGTAATATCCCTACATTGATTTTTGGATAATCATGAACGGCTATATTTCGAAAACCGTCCATCGCCTTCATTTTAATAGCTGTTTTTTCTATGATCAATTTATGTTCCATTAATAGCTCAAAACTATGTCGACTACTTTGTGGAATTCCAAGCCTTCGTTCAGCAACTACATGCATCGCAAGGTCAATTGATGCCTCACACGCACGCTGTATATTTAAAATAATTGAATCTTGTTTCGTATAGTCTTTTAAATTATCAGGGTTTTGATTGTAAACTTCATTAACTCTTTTTATACAACGTTCAATTATACTTATTTTGTTTAAGATAACGTCAGATGTCATAGACGGCACCACTTTCTTTTATTTTATCTAATACTATTTGACGTTCTTCATTTAATTTGGCATACATTTTTAACGTTTTCATTTCAAAGGTCGTTCTTAATAATTCATTATTACAATAAACAACTTTTCCTGAAGTGATAATTTGCGTTTGAAAAACTGTCGATACAGTAGCAAGATCAACTAAATCAACGTTTCTGTCAAGTTTAGCTGCTAAGTGTTGTGCCAGCATAAACCGCTCATAATCACTTAAAGCAGATTGTTCCGTTAGGTAAGCAATATCTATATCACTCTCAGAATGTTGACATCCTTTGGCATACGATCCCAAAATAATAATAAAAACTAGCGCCAATTTTTCAACTAAACAATCTTTTATTAATTGTTCAATTTGATTACTCATTCTTGACACTTCCTTTATCTATTTCTTATCAATAACTAAGCGCACAATTCCATGATTAATAAATTCATCTTCATAAACACTTTCTATTTCGAATACGCATCGCAAATATTCATCAGAGTTGTTATACTCTTTACCTTTCTTCTCGAAATCTCTTTTTACTAACATATTGGAAAGATGATTCCAAAAAATTTCCTCATCATTTTCGGCAATGTATTTTTGAATACGATCTTCAAATGTTCTTGTTGTTGCTTATACTGCTTTTTTGTAATATTTCTTTTCATTTGTTTTATACGTCCCAAACTTTTATTATTTAGCTCTATCACTATATTAGACAAAACTTGTTTAATTCCTACATGGCCGCTATTTAAAACAGGAAATTTTCTGAGGTTTCAAATAAGATTAATAAATCATGTTCAAATAGTTTTTCTTTTGCCATTTCAATCCACGCACCCATACTGTCCGCCAAGGCACTAAGAAATGCCCCAAAATACAACAACAAAAAGCAACCAAGAATTCTTCTCCGTTCTTGGTTGCATTCATTTCTTATTCTTTTACCTGCACCTTATACTCCCTTAACCACGTATCAATCTGTGCTAGATGGGCGATCAGTTGGGGTCCTGTCATTAACTGTCCGAACCACGGTTTTTGGAAGGCGGTTCCGTCTGTTGCAATGATTTCTTGTACTTTATCTTTATTTACAAACTGTAGTAATGGCGTTGACGGATCAGCGATGATTTCTTGTAACCATGTTTTTACGGCGTTTGTATAATGTGGATTGTGTGTTTTCGGGTATGGGCTCTTCTTTCGATAAAGAACTTCATGAGGTAACACTCCTTCTAACGCTTTTCGTAATATTCCTTTTTCACGACCTGCAAGGCTTTTCATTTCCCATGGAATATTCCAAACGTATTCGACGAGGCGATGATCGGCAAATGGAACCCTTACTTCGAGGCTTGCGCCCATACTCATCCGATCTTTGCGATCAAGTAATGTCGTCATAAACCAAACGATATTTAAATAAAACAACTCTCTGCGGCGAGCATCTGCTTTACTTTCTCCTTCAAGACGTGGTGTTTCTGCTAATGTATCTGTATACCGAGTCATAACATACTCTTGAAGCTTTAGCTTATTGCGCCATTCATCATTTAGTAAAGCTTCACGCTCCAATGTTGAATGCATCCATGGAAAACCTTCGCGATTCATTAAATCTTCACGATGAAACCACGGATAGCCACCAAAAATTTCATCAGCACATTCTCCGGACAAACCTACGGTTACATCTTTCTTAATTTGCTGACAAAACCATAGTAGAGATGAATCGATATCAGCCATGCCAGGGAGATCACGAACAACTACGGCTTCTTTTAAATAACTAGCTAATTCTTCATTTGTAATTGTGCAATAATGATGCTTCGTTCCTAAAAATTGTGACACCTTTTTAATCCACGGTCCATCGGCATTTGGTTGAAAGTCATTCGCTTTAAAATATTTATCGTTATCGATATAGTCGATCGAATACGTATCAAGTAGACCTCGACCCATTTTTTCAAAATACTTTGCGGCAAAAGCGGTCAAAGCACTTGAGTCCACTCCTCCAGACAGAAATGTACTTACAGGAACATCGGCTACAAGCTGCCTTTCGACTGTATCTTGTAATAACCACTTAATTTTCTCAGCAGTTTCTGTAACAGTGTCTTCGTGCTTTTCGCTTCTCAAACTCCAATAGCGATAAACCTTTAATCCATTGCTATTGTAAGTTAAGGCGTGCCCTGGCCGTAATTCTTTCATATTGTTAAAAACGCCGTGACCTGGCGTTCTTGAAGGACCTAAACCAAACACTTCTGCTAAGCCTTCCCTTGTTACTTCCGGCTTAACTTCAGGATGAGCTATAATAGCCTTTAACTCTGAGCCGAATAATAATCCGCCATTTATTTCCTGATAAAATAACGGTTTCACCCCTAAACGATCACGGGCAATAAACAATTCTTGTTTCGTCGTATCCCAAATCGCAAAGGCAAAAATTCCATTTAAGTGTTCAACGCAAGCTGGTCCCCATTCGATAAAGGACGTAAGTAAAACTTCGGTATCTGAATGGGACTTAAAACGATGTCCTCGTTGTAATAATTCTTTACGAATGTCCTCCGTATTATATAACTCGCCATTATAAGCTATTGTAAAATCTTTGTCTGCCAGTGATTTAGTCATCGGTTGTTTGCCGCCTTCCGGATCAACAACGACAAGCCTCGTATGACCAAAAGCCGCTCGATTCGTACTCCAAACCTGGTAATCGTCTGGACCTCTTTTCCTTAATGTAGCTGCCATTTGTTCAACCGTTTTTCTTTCCTTTGTTAAGTCTTTCTGCCAATCAATCCATCCTGTAATACCACACATGTATTTTTAACCCCTCCTCGGGAATGATAGTTAAACTTTATCGGTTACAATTGCCTATACCTCAACATATTCAGCAACATCATGAATAGTACATTATTGTCATCGATTGGCCTGTATTCTCACGTCCTTTTTTTGAATATGTATAGTTTTTTACTAATATTGAGATATTATCGATAGATGTAAAATATAAGGAGGTTCTATAAATGAATATCAATCGTGCGCAGCAAATTTTAGATTCTACAAAAGATATTGAAGTTAAATATAATGGGACATCTATTTGGATTCAAACTGTTAATCCTGAGGCCGGGACTGCTCGTGTTTACCCGCGAGCAAATCCGGAAAATGAAATGACGGTGAACATTCAAGAGTTGCAAGAAATGTGATATTTACATTAGAAAATCCGACAAAATCAAAATGATATTGTCAGATTTTCTAATTATACTTTATGCTGTTCTCTAATATACGTAAGCAATTCCTCACAAGCTTCATTTACTAATTGATACACTTCGGTAAAATTACCAGTATAATATGGGTCTGGTACATCAATAATCTCTGATTTTGGAATGAACTCTAATAATCTACGGATTTCACCTGAATCTTCTCGTCCTTTTAGACGGTGTAAATTTCCTAAGTTTTCTGCATCCATCGCCATAATATAGTCAAAAATTTGTAAATCTTCACAATTTACTTGTCTAGCTACGAGTCCTGAAGTTTCAATCTTGTTCTCCTTTAAAATATTTAGGGTACCTTCATGAGGGCGTTTACCAACATGCCAATTTCCTGTCCCTGCCGAATCAATGGTAATCTTAGGCTCAAGTCCTGCATTTTTTACCTTTTGTCTAAAAATCGCTTCTGCCATCGGTGAACGACAAATATTCCCTAAACAGACAAACAACACTTTTACCATCATTTCATCCCTTTTCTTCCTTCGAATTTTATCAGCTTAATTATAGATCATTTTTATTTTTCTGCAACAATCACAAAATGAATTTTAATAATCGTAATTGTATAATTATACATAATTAACTTTGTGAATTTTCTGTTTTTTCTGGCAAAAAGAAAATCCTCTCATATACTGAGAGGATTGAATAAACATAATTAATATTATATTTAATTTATATTCATAGTAGGATGTACTGTAAAATTTTTACCTGAAAATTTCTTGATGCTCTTCCTTAATTTTCACAAGAATATCGTTAATCGAGTAATTTTCTTCCCCGATACGATAGCTCTCAACGTTTCGTAATGAACAACTACACTCAGGATCACCTTGAAGAATTTTAATAATTTCCTCATCTCCACATTCTTTTGCTTCTAAAATGTTGTTTTTGCAGTTGCAATCACTGTTTGCGAATTTTTCATAAATAACAAAAAATTCGTCTTTTGTTTCCTCAATGAAAAATTCTTGTGTTTGAATTAAGTCTTGGACGATCACGTCTTCACTTCCCATTCTTAATTTTTAAATGCTTTTTGCACTTCCTACTATAACATCATTTTTGCCATTTTTGTGTAAATAAATTGTGTAATTTTATGTTAAGATTTATTAACTAAATTGCATGAAAATTCAATAAATTATTTCTATTGCAATAATAGTTTCGAGTTTAATCATTACATAATTTTCTTCCCGAGTTATGATACGTATAGATCGTAAAACAAGATCAAAACGTTGAATGATCCCGTTGATCGTCTTGTAATCAAAGTCTTTAAAATACGTTACGTTGACAATTTTTTTGTTTGTAATAGCTAAGTGAATCGTATTATTCATTTCCTCAAGCTGTTGTTCGTCAATTACAGGCTTTGATTTCTTATTTTCACTCAGCTTTAATTCACGAAGCATTGCGACATGCTCTGGGAGCATCATTGCTGTCCATTTTATATTGCCCCGATCCTTTATCATTTATCCATTTATTCTCCTTTGTTGAAATTGGTTTTTACGCTTTATGTCCCCCAACTAGCTTACTTCGCTGCTTCGCTGTTCCGGCTTTCGTATAGGATACTGCGCGCAAGAGCTTATCTGAGCCATGTTTATCCCTAATTGCATCCATCACATAACCTAGTTCTCTTTGCCGTGATCGGTTTGGTTCAAACAAATTTAATTGAAGTTGATCGTCATTCACCAAATTGGAAAGACTAATCGAGATACTTCGCACAGTCTGGCCACGATCATGTTGGGCAAAAAGCTGTAAACATCCTTGATAAATTTCCAATGTAATATTCGTTGCTCCTTGTAAGGTCAATGACCGTTGAAAGCCTCCTCCTGCTTCGGCATGGCTATAGCCAATCCCTAAACTGACCGTTCGTCCCGCTTTTTTCGCTCTTCTCGCTCGTCTTGCAACATCTTCACACATTTCTAAAATTACGTGTTTTACTTCATTTCGATCATCATAATCACGCAGTAAGATTTGGCTTTTTCCAAAGCTGATTTGCCTATTCATGATTGGTGCACCTAGATCCGACAGATCGACACCGTTAGCATGATAATAAAGCTGATTGCCCATAATTCCAAACTGCTTTTCAAGTAGGGCTAACGGGGCATTGGCGAGCTGACCGATAGAGAAAATTCCTAATTTATTTAAACGTTTCTCGATTTTTGAACCGATTCCCCACATTTTTCGTAATGGTGAAACGTTCCAAAGCTTTTGTTCCACATCAGCATACGTCCATTTAGCGATGCCAACTGTTTTCGCTTCTAAATCAAGACAAACTTTTGCTAACAGCATATTTGGTCCAATTCCAATCGCACAACTTAGCCCAAACTTGGCTAACATTTCTTGTTTAATACGTTTGGCAAGCTCCCAATCAGTTCCCCAAAGTCGTTTCGTTCCTTTTACATCAAGAAAACTTTCATCGACGCTATACGTATGGATTGCTTCTAAAGGAACGTACTCGTTAAAAAATTGCGTGAGCTTAATCGAAGTCTGTAAATAGGTTGACATTTGGGCATTGACAATTTTAATCCGGCGATCAGCAGGAATTTCAAATAGACGATTTCCCGTTTTAATCCCAAATTCCGCCTTTAAACGTGGTGTTGCCGCTAACACAACACTCCCTTCCCTTTCTTTATCGCCGACAACTGCTAAATAACACGTCAGTGGATCTAGTCCAAGTGCAACAGCTGAACAGCTTGCATAAAAGCTTTTCATATCAACGCAAAATATTGTTTGTTTAGGTAAAGAGCCATAATCAATCTCCAACTTTCCCCTCTCCTTTCACATAAACATCACTACGAACATATATTCTTATTATATGTTTCATTATAGACGAATATACGTTCTGTTTCAATTCAAAAAAAATGTAATTAAAGTTTATTGATAGTTTTTGCTACAATAGCAATATTTGATGACCAAAAAGGACTGCTCACTCACCGCAGTCCAAATTTTAATCTTTTTTATAACTAACTTCTCGCTCCTAATACTTTAATAACAAAGCTTCACTTATTCAAGGTGATGTTCTCAAGTTCTTACTCGACTCCATGGTAACGGAACTACTTACTATTTTTGGCTAAGCTTTTTTCCTGCTAGTTTTTCAACAAGACTTGGAAATAGCTGATAAATAATGGTCCCCCACCCCATCCAAATAGGTAAATTTATTTCTCTTTTCGGGCGTTCGATTAACTGAATAATTTTTTCCGATACAAATTCAGGCTCCAGCATAAATTTCTCGACATTTTTCGCGTAGTTTCCAGTCGCGTCCGCTCGTTCAAAAAATCGTGTTTTAATTGGTCCAGGGTTGACCGCACTGACAAAAATATTCGTACCGGCTAATTCCATTCGTAAACTATTCGTAATCGCGAGCACGGCATGCTTTGTTGCACAATAGACACTAGATTTTGGTGTTGCTAGCTTGCCGGCTTGTGAGGCGATATTAATAATATGCCCTTTGTTTTCCTTAAGCATTGCTGGAAGTACAGCTTGTGTACAAGCGATTAACCCAAAGACATTGACGGCAAACATTCCTTGGATGTCTTCTAATTTAGTAGTAGCGAGCGGAGCGAAAATCGCATACCCTGCGTTATTGATTAACACATCTACTTTCGCATAGCTTTCGAAAATTTGCGCAAAAGTAGTAACAACAGCATCATTGTCGCTCACATCAACTGGATAATAAGGCGCAGAAATACCAGTCGTTTTCAAAATTTCTTCACGCACTAACTGTAATCTTTCGCTGGAACGAGCAAGTAAAATGGGTGTTCCACCTCTTTTTGCTACATCGATCGCCAACGTCATCCCTATGCCACTGGACGCACCAGTAATAACAACAATTTTATTATGTAAATGTCTATACAAAGCAACTTCACCTCTCTTTTTTCCGATATTAACATTTTTGCGATTTTCCTTTCATTACTTTCAGAATCAAAATTAATTATAATGGAAATCTAGAGAGCTGCGTCAAGAACCGAGAGTACCAAATGGACACCTAAATCGATTGCTAAATATTTCTTAACGTATAAGTTCAAAAATTAGCTACTTTCTAACCTTTTAGTATTGACAGCAACAAATAAATAACAGATAATTGAAAGAAACTCAGACGAAAAAGTGTTGACAGGGACTAGTAAATAAATGTTTTGGCGCAAGAGAGTGGAATTCAGCGGCTGAAAGATTCCATCGTTTAAAGCTTATTGAACCTACCCTAGAGCGTTAGGCTAAACCTAACCGTCACCAGCGTTAATGGGAATTAAGAGGACATCTAACTGATGTCAATTAAGGTGGTACCGCGGATGTTCACTCTTCCGTCCTTATGATTTATAAGGATGGAAGAGTTTTTTATTTTAAGCGATGTCTAACTCCGGGTGCTCTACGCTTTTCTTTTAATATATCATTGAAAAAAGAGGGATTATGAAATGAGTAAGCAACGCATTGTCGTCAAGATTGGTAGTAGCTCATTAACAAACACAACAGGTGGGCTGTCTCGTGAAAAACTTACTGAACATGCCAACGCCTTAGCAAAACTAAAAAAACAAGGGCATGAAATTATATTAATTTCATCAGGTGCCGTTGCTGCTGGTTTTACAAAGCTTGGATATCCAACAAGACCGGTCACAATTGCTGGAAAACAAGCAGCTGCAGCAGTTGGGCAAGGATTGCTAATGCAAGGGTATGAAGAAGCTTTCGGGCAACATGAGATTGTTGTCGCTCAACTGCTTTTAACCCGCAATGACTTTTTAAGTCGTGAACAGTACGGCAATGCTTGTGCTGTGCTAGATGAACTGCTTGGACGTGGGGTCGTGCCAATCATTAATGAAAACGATACGACTTCTGTTGAAGAGCTAACCTTTGGTGACAATGATATGCTCTCGGCTCTAGTAAGTGGACTTGTGCATGCCGATCTTTTAGTAATCTTAACGGATATAAACGGTTTGTACGATGAAGATCCTCGCAAAAATCCGGAAGCCAAAAAATATCATTTCCTTTCGGAAATTAATGACGAATTATTAAATCAAGCAAAGGACACTGGCTCGAATGTAGGAACTGGTGGAATGAAATCAAAAATAGAAGCTGCCAAAACAGCGAATACGTTAGGTGTCAATGTATTTATTGGAACAGGTGACACTGAAAATAAATTAGTAGATATTCTCCTCGGTAAAGGAGATGGAACATATATCGGCACTACTAAGAAAAAGGGCATCAAAAACAAAAAACAATGGATCGCTTTTCATTCAACGACTAGCGGAAAAATTGTGATTGACGATGGTGCAGTTAAGGCGATTTTAAAAAAAGGAAAAAGTTTGCTTCCAGTTGGTATTCAAGACGTATCGGGAACGTTTCAAAAAGGCGATGTTGTCGAAGTAATCAACACTCGTGGCAAACTTGTTGGTAAAGGTCAAGTAAACTATTCAGCTGATGAACTTCGAACAATCAAAGGTAAAGATAGTGGCGAAGCCAAAAAAACAACAAACAGTCGATACGACGAAGCAATTCATCGTGATCATTGGATTACATTTGTATAAGAAGGAGTAGATAATATGAATGAATTAATTGTCAAAGCCCAAAAAGCAAATCAGTTAACAGGAGCTCTAGGTGCTGCTTCTACCGATCAGAAAAATGAAGCTTTACAACTAATAAGTGAAGCATTGCTAGCGAACATGGAGTTTATCTTACAAGAAAATGCCAAAGACATTGAAGCAGGGAAACAGAACGGTCTTTCAGATGGCCTATTAGATCGCTTACGCTTAAATGAAGCAAGAGTAACCGATATGGCGTCTGCTTTGCTACAATTAATTGAATTAACTGATCCTGTCGGTGAAGTGACCTTTGAAACCGAACGCCCTAACGGTTTACAGCTTAAACAAGTTCGTGTTCCTCTAGGAGTGATTGGAATGATTTACGAAGCTAGACCGAACGTAACCGTTGATGCAGCAAGCTTATGTTTAAAAACCGGCAATGCTGTTATCTTGCGCGGAAGCTCTTCGGCAATCCATTCAAATAAAGCATTAGTCGAAGTCATTCATCAAGGACTTGAAAAAAGCTCATTACCAAAAGAAGCTGTTCAGTTAATCGAAGATACATCACGGGAAACGGCAGAAAAAATGTTTAAATTAAATGAATATTTAGATGTTCTTATCCCACGAGGTGGTGCTTCGTTAATCCGTTCTGTTGTCGAAAAAGCTTCCGTTCCAGTTTTGGAAACAGGTGTCGGAAATTGTCATGTCTATATTGATGAAACAGCTCAAGCAACAATGGCGATCGATATTGTTGTAAACGCAAAAACACAACGTCCATCGGTTTGTAATGCGTGTGAAACGATCTTAGTTAATGAAAAGTGGGCAAACCTTCATTTTGCCAATTTAGTTGATGCCCTAGTAGAACACGGAGTTGAATTACGCGGGGATACAGCGGCTATTCAATTAGATGAACGCGTTATACCTGCCTCTGAAGAAGATTGGGGTACCGAATTTTTAAATTTAACATTAGCTGTTAAAATCGTCCCTTCGGTTGATGAGGCGATTGCCCATATTAGCCAATACGGCTCGAAACATTCTGAGGCAATTATTTCGGAAACTGCTAGCAATGTTGAGAAATTCTTCGCTTACGTCGATGCTGCGGCCTTATATCATAATGCTTCGACTCGTTTTACGGACGGATTTGAATTTGGCTTTGGTGCCGAAATTGGCATTAGTACTCAAAAGCTTCACGCCCGCGGACCAATGGGCTTAGAAGCATTAACTTCATCCAAATATATTATTTTAGGAAACGGACAAATTCGTTCCTAGTAGGAAACTAGAAGCGATTATCATCGAAATGGAAAGTTAGAAAGGAAATGAGCCGTATGTTAACAAATAAGAAGATTGCCTTTATTGGCGCAGGAAGTATGGCTGAAGCAATGATCTCCGGCATTTTAGCAAAAAAATTACTACAGCCACAGCAAATTTATGTAACGAACCGTAGCAACAGGGAAAAGCTGCTCCTTTTACAGCAAACCTATGGCATTGAGACGTTTACCAATCATCAAGAAGTGCTGCCAAACGTCGATATTATTATTTTGGCAATTAAACCAAAAGACGTGGTCGAAACAATCGAAACAATTAAAGCATACACAACGAACCAACAATTAATCATTTCAGTCCTTGCAGGTGTATCGACAACATGCATTTCGCAATTACTTGAACATA
This sequence comes from Anaerobacillus sp., assembly GCA_036676095.1. Taxonomy (GTDB): domain Bacteria; phylum Bacillota; class Bacilli; order Bacillales; family Anaerobacillaceae; genus Anaerobacillus. Next base: position 75,011 of record JAKFDP010000016.1, read on the forward strand.
ATGCGCCTGTTATTCGAACAATGCCAAATACGTCAGCAGCGATTGGACAATCAATTACGGCGATTGCCGCTGGTAGCTTTGCAGCCAAAGAACACTTAGACCTGTCAGAAGCATTATGTAAAGCAATCGGAGAAGTCGTTGTTGTTGAAGAAGAAAAATTAGATGCGATTACTGGCTTATCAGGATCTGGCCCTGCGTACATTTATTATCTCATCGAAGCAATGGAAATCGGTGCTAAAGAGATCGGACTTGATCAACAATTAGCGAAACAACTTATTGCTCAAGTACTGATTGGCGCAGCTGAAAGAATTAAGTCAACAGATCTTTCGTCAGAAATATTGTATAAGCAAGTCATGAGCCCTGGCGGAACAACAGAAGCAGGCTTTAAAGTACTACAAAACTACGATTATCAAGAAGCAATGATTGAATGTATTAAACGTGCTGCCGAACGTTCAGCTGAGCTTGGAAAATTATATTCTTTTGTTAAATAACGTTTAAAGCTGGAGTTTATCCCTCCAGCTTTTTTGCGTAATCCGCGATGAGGAAAAACTTCATGTTATTTTGCCAAGGTGTTGTAATTTGTCAGGATTAATGACGTTGAAGATGTTTTGAATTTTTCCATTGACAAACTGAAATGAAACAACATTATTAATGCGATTATGGATAAATACTAGAAATCCAGGATTTCCATTAATTTGGGCAGTCTTAAAGAAGATGTCTCCTGTTTGTTTCTTGGCAATGCCAAATATAAAGCGAGCCACTCTATCTGGACCAAAAATAGGTTTAATTGCTGACAAGATTTTCCCGCCACCATCAGAATAAAGAATGGCATCTTTTGCCATCAATATAAGTAACTCATTGGTATCACCATTCGCTATTGCCTGTAAAAAACGAGTAACTAACATCGTTTGTTCTTCTGTTCTTCGTTCAGACTTTGAGTAAGCCGTGTTTTTATCAAGCTTTTGTTTAGCGCGTCGATATATCTGACGACAATTTACGGCTGATTTTTCGAGAAGTGGAGAGATTTCGTCATAACTATACTGCAAAACTTCCTTCAGGATAAAAACACAACGTTCGTTAATGGTAAGCTTCTCTAACAAAAATAAAAAAGCTGTAGACAAATCTGTCTTTGTAATATATTTTTCTACTGGATCAATAGAAGCATTTTCCTCTTGAACTAAAGGTTCGGGTAACCAAGGACCTCTGTATATTTCTCTTTGTTTTCTAGCTGAACGCATGTAATCGATACAAAGATTTGTTACCATTTTATATAAATAAGACTTTAAATTGTTAATTTCTAATTGTTTGAGCTGTAAAAAATTAATAAATACTTCTTGAACAATGTCCTCTGCTTCCATCACACTACCGACCAATTGATAAGCGTAAGTAAAAAGTTGCGGTTGGTACTTTTTATAAGCTTCTTGAGTATCCACGGTCTTCTTCACCTTTCAAAATATTTTTGGGATATTACAATAGTTAATTCACGCCTAAGAACGCTAAGAATGATTACTCCTAAGTATACATATCGCCGCTTGCTTGGCACTGGCTAAAGAAGCATTGGCCAAAGCGCCTTCCTGTCCTACCCAATCCCCAGCAATAAATAATCCTTTAATATCAGAAACAATCGGACTAGGTCTAGCTTCTAAACCGCCGTTCTCTATCGTTGGCAATGAATTAGCAACAATAATATTTGGCAAGAAACGCTGATAAACGACTTCTTTGTTCCAGCCTGGTTGTAATCGATCTAATAAATCTAGTAATTCTGTCTTATCATGTTTAGGATCATTAACCTCAGCTATGCTTTGATATTTCACCAGATGAATCACATGCTCTCCATGATCGCTAAGATACGCAGAATGGGAATGATTAGAATAATATAACGGTTCATCAATGCCAAGTGCGAAATTGCATGAAGGATTGGGTAGATTTTTTAAGGCAATATCCAAACAAGCTGCTCGTACTGCAATAAGTTTATTAAATTCTCGTACTGATGTTTTATCAGCGTTTTTTACCATAGAATATAACTCTTTTGGGCTTGACGTAACTAGTACTGAATTTGCTTTAATCTCCGTTCCATCTGATAAACTAATACTTTTAACTATTTGATCATGATCAATCATTTTTACATTCTTATTCGTTTCAATCTCGACTCCTAGCTGCCGAGCCTTTGTCTGTAACGCGTTAACGATAGAGTTCCATCCTCCGTCTATATAGATCACTTTCCCAGCTTGACTTAATTTTAATACTGTACTTACACTGAGAGAAGATAAGTCATTGGAGTAAGTTACTAAGCGGCCAAAGGCAAGAAGCAATCGTTTCATTTTTTCGTCTTGAAATTGTTTATTGACCCAATCTGTAAAGCTAATATTATAAAACAATTGTAAATCTGCTTTTTGGATAAGACTCATAAAGTGCATGAATTCTTTTTTCCCTTTCCATGTTAATGAGTTGGAAAAAAGAAAAGAAGTAAAGCTAAATGGCAGTTTCCCAAGTTTATTCTTGTATACTGCATAACCACTAATATCAGCCACCTTACCATTCGGATGAATACCAAGTTCTTTTAAAATACGGATAGCTGCTCCCTTTTGAAATAATCCGTGAGGACCCAGGTTGAACTTTAAACCATTTTTATTGAGCGTATTGGCTCGACCACCCAGTTCCTTTCCTTTTTCAACAATTAGGACAGATTTTCCTTCTCTTGCTAAATAGATGGATGCAGTTAAGCCCGCCAAACCTCCACCGATAATAATTACATCATAATTTTTCATCATAAATCATCCTTTCCTAGACGTTCTACTTATAAGACGAAATAGAAGAATGAAATGTGACATTATGCAATGGTAACATTTTTAAATTAATCTCAAATACATTTCCTTACTGTACAGCTTGGATCGCCTATTAAACGTTCAGCTTCTCAATTTCAGCGAGCTTGTTCGTTATTTGCTCATAATCTTCAGGGTCCGTAAGCTACTATAAAATGCCGTTTTTTTGAGAAATTACGGATCTCCTGTCCGATCACACCATGATCTTCTTCAAGACTACCCCACTTCTAATAAAAATACTCATGGTCTAAGTTCTCAACCCGGGTATAAAAATGGTAGAAGCTAACTTTATGATGCAAAAAAGGAGTATGAATAATTTCATACTCCAAATCGTGCTATTCAATCGAACGGCTCTCCTAGAAGTGAACTCGTCACTTAAAGAACTGGGCTTTTTGTTTCTACGAAGAAATCGTTATATAATTCTCTAACTGCTTGATCGGCATCTTCAGATTTAACACCGAAAACCACACTTACTTCTGATGAACCTTGATTAATCATTTGCAGATTAACTCCTGCTCTTGCTAATCCAGCAGTCGCTTTTGCCGTAAGACCAACCATCTTGCGCATGCCTTCTCCAACGATCATGACCATCGCAAAGTTATGTTCAATATGCACATCGTCTACATGTAGTTCCTTTTCAATTCTTTCAATGATCCTTACTTCAATTTCTGGAGTAAGCTGCGAACCTCTTAAAATGATCGATGTATCATCAATACCTGATGGCATATGTTCATAAGACAAACCTTCATCCTCTAAAATTCCTAATAAACGGCGACCAAAGCCAATTTCACGGTTCATTAAATACTTACTAACGTAAATCGTACTAAAGCCGGAATCACAAGCAATTCCAACGACTGGATTATTCATATAATCACGTTCATTAACAATCATCGTACCTTTAGCTGCAGGGTTATTCGTATTTTTAATGCATACTGGTATCCCTTTTCTGAAAGCCGGAATTAACGCTTCATCATGGAATACGGAAAAACCAGCATAAGAAAGCTCACGCATTTCACGATAAGTTAATTCTTTAATTTCGACTGGATTTGCAACAACATTTGGATTTGCGGCAAAAACAGAATCAACGTCCGTGAAATTTTCATATAATTCTGCTTGTACTGCTGCTGCTACGATTGATCCAGTAATATCAGATCCGCCACGCGGAAAGGTAACAAGTGTTCCTTCCGGAGTGTAACCGAAAAAGCCTGGGAAAATTAAGATCCCTGTTCTATTTCTTAGATCGTGGTATAAATGATCATAAGCTTCAGGTAAAACTTGAGCATTCCCATACTCTTTACTTACTAATAACCCTGCTTCTTTCGGATCAACATATTGAGCATCAATACCTAATGACTGCAAATAAAACGAAAATAACTTGGCACAATTATCTTCACCACTTGCTTTCATTAAATCAACAAATTCTTGTTCACCTTGATCTTTTAACGCGATCCGCGATTCTAAATCATCCTTAATAATCGAAACAACACTCGTTGATAGATTTAATTCGCTTGCTATTTGTTCATAACGGCTAATTACTAACCGTAATGCTTCTTGGACATTTCCATTCGTTAATACCGCATCAGCTAAAGAAATTAATAAATCCGTTACTTTCGTATCTTCCTTAAACCGTTTTCCTGGTGCTGATACAACAACAATTTTTCTTTCCTTATCTGCTCTTACAATACTTGCTACTTTCTTCATTTGTTCTGCGCTAGCTAAAGATGTTCCACCAAACTTACAAACCTTCATAATTTCAAAGTCACCTCATAACTGTAGTTTATCAGTACCAGTAAATGAATTAATAATTTAAGATTCTACCATTATCCTTATCATCAAGCAACATAGATTTTTTTAATATTTGTTCTTCAAATGCTTCTGTTTTTAAAGGTTTGCTTAAAATATAACCTTGGATTTCATCACAGGCGTATTTTTTAAGGCAATCAATTTGCTCTTGAACTTCTACCCCTTCTGCAATTACGTTCAAATTAAAAGAATGGGCTAAGGCAATAATTGCCCGCACGACTGATGTGTCTTTTGAGTGAATAATTTCATCAACGAAAGCTTTGTCAATCTTAAGCGTATTTATTGGGTATTTGCCTAAATAACTTAAGGAAGAATATCCGGTCCCAAAATCATCAATTGAAATGTGAACGCCTAACTCCCGTAACGTCTCAAGCTTTTGATTGACAAAATCTTTATTATCCATCGCAATATTTTCAGTGATTTCCAATTCTAAATATTTCGGATCTAAATTAGCATCTTCTAAGGCTTTAATTACCGTTAGAACGAGATTTGGATCTTGAAATTGTCTGACAGATAAATTAACAGACACTCTCATTGGGGGATAACCGGCCTCTTGCCAAAGTTTATTTTGTTGACAGGCTTTTCGCAGCACCCACTCACCAATTGGAATGATAAGACCCGTTTCTTCTGCTAACGGAATAAATTCATTCGGCGAGACCATTCCCATTTTAGGACATTCCCAACGCAAAAGGGCTTCCATTCCTGAAATTTCTCCCGTATGTAAATCGAGTTTCGGCTGATAATAAAGATCAAATTCTTCATATTGTAATGCTTTGCGTAAATATTTATCAAGCTCCATTTCTCGTCTCACTTGTTGGTCCATTTGGGCATCATAAAACTGGTGATTATTTTTCCCATTTTTTTTCACGCGGTACATTGCAATATTTGCTTTAATGACTAATTCTTCAGCTTTGTCCCCGTCAATTGGGTACATACTAATCCCAATACTACATGTACTATAATAAGGATGACCTTCTATAAAAAAAGGAACATTAATTTCTTTCATAATCAATTGTGCGACTTGCTTTGCCTTTTGTTCATCAGCATTTAATAAATAAACAATAAACTCATCGCCACTTTGCCTAGCAACAAAGTCATGTTTAGAAAAACAACTCTTTAAACGTTCCGCAACTTTTTTTAAGAAAATATCGCCAAAGCGATGACCCATTGAATCATTTAAAATCTTAAAGCGATCCAAATCAATACAAAAGACAGCAATCGGATTTTGATACTTACGTTTTGTTTCAACGTGAGAACGTAGCTTGTCAATAAATTTTCTTTTATTTGGCAAACTCGTAAGCTCATCGTTATAAACTAAAAAATTTATTTCCTCAAGAGCTTTTTTTCGTTCAGTTATATCCGTATGAATTGACACATATTGATACGGTCTACCAACTTCATTGGTAAATGGGACGATGGTTGTATCAACCCAAAAGTAATTGCCATTCTTATCTTTATTTTTGATTTCACCTTTCCAAACATGTCCACTGGAAATCGTTCGCCAAATTTTTTTGAAAAATTCGGAACGATGAAACTCTGAATTTATCACTTGATAATCTTTCCCTAATAGTTCTTCTCTACTATATTTACTGACTTCACAAAATTTTTGATTCACATACGTAAAGATACCTTTACGATCAGTAACAGAAACAATTGATGATTGATCAAGCGCAAATTTAAAATCTCTTAATTCCTTTAAAGTATCACGATAATTAATTTTCTTGCTGCAAATTTCTCGTTGTTCTGTGAAAGTTATCACAATGCTGTCCACATGATCACCTGAAGGAACAACGATGGCAGAATATGTTGTTAAAAGGGGTTCACCAGCTTTTGTAATAACTGTGATTTTTGCTTTTTCGATTGATTTTACTTGTTTAATATTCTTTATAAAGGACCAATTAAGATTTTTCTCTGAGGTAGGAATAAAGGGACACTGTTTATCCAAAAGCTCCTTTTCACTCCAACCAACTAATTCCTCTGCTTTTCTATTCATGAATTTAATCAATCCTTGTTCATCAAAAACAACAATTGGTGCAGGAAAAAGTTTCGCAATCTTAAGAAAAAAATATATTGGATTAAGAGCAATTAATTTACTTTCATCATCATCTTTCCACTGTGAAAATATCATTGGAAGCAACCTTCTTTCATTAATAAAGTACAACATTGATAAATAACTTTCATCCGTTCATGCTTTTATGCTAATTGTGTTAATTTATACTACTATACTACTAGTTTACACCCGAATGAAAGCTTTTACATAGAATAATTTATATAATAAGTTAAATTTTTGCGAATAATAAACAGAAAAATGTAGATTAACAAATTACAATTAAAAGCTGCTACCTACCACCCAATTTAAATTCCACTTGTCAGAACAAACGTTCTTTGTTAGTTTTCCTTACATGTTTCGCGATCAATTCCGAAAAAATGTTATAGTGTTATTATTAAAAAGTTGTAAATTATCGACAGGAGTTGATAAACTTGTCTTCATATAAAGATAAAAAAGTCATCACCATTGGCATTGTAAGCGAATTAACAGGTTTATCAGAAAGACAAATTCGTTACTATGAGGAACGAAAGCTAATTCATCCAGAACGTTCCAAAGGTGGAACACGAAAATTTTCATTTGCCGATGTAGAGCGCTTAGTAGATATCGCCAATAAAATGGAAGATGGCATGCAAACATTTGAAATTAGAAAAATGGAGCAAAAGAAATTACGCGAAAAAGAGCTTAGAGAACGAATGCTTCGCGGTCAGTTAAATGCTGCATTTAATATTCGAAAATAAATAAGGGCGACGATAAATAGTCGCCCTTATTTATTTTACGTTACGAAAGTATAAATTTTTAGCAATGATGAATGTTCGACGTAGTGAAAAATTTAAAGTCCTAAGTATAAGAAAAACTAGGGGTTTCGCATTAAGAACTTGCCGAAACCCTTAGTTTTTCTAATTAAATCGGGTAAATTCATTGATAATTGGACAAATTATGTACAACTAGAACCAATGGAGGAAGAATAGATGTATAAACAACTTGTAATATTAATGCTTTCAATTTGTCTAATCATCATCCCAAATTCAACTAATGCTGAAAATGAAGCGGAAGAAATGAAAGTGGCAATTATTATCGATGATTTTGGTGGCAATGTAAAAGGCGTTCAAGAATTTTTAAAAGCCGACATTCCAATTACGGTAGCAATTATGCCTTTTTTAGAACAATCTAAAAAACAAGCTGAACTTGCTCATAGCTTAGGTTTAGAAATAATGATCCACTTACCATTACAACCGAAAAAAGGGAAGCAATCTTGGTTAGGTCCAAAACCAATTACAAAAGATTTGCCATTAACAGAAGTGAAAAAACGGGTCATCGAAGCAATTGAGAGTGTCCCTTATGCAAAAGGAATAAACAATCATATGGGCTCACTTATTGTCGAAGACGAAGCGATTATGCGAGTAATCTTAGAAACTGCAAAGGAATACAATTTGTATTTTATCGATAGTGGGACAACAGCAAAATCTGTTATTCCTAAACTGGCTGAAGAATTAGCTGTTCCTTGGGGTGTTCGTGATGTTTTCTTAGATGATACCCATTCATCAAGCACTCACGTTTATCAACAAATGCACAAACTAATAAAAGTAGCCGAAAAAAAAGGGCATGCAATTGGAATTGGTCATGTCGGCGTGAAGGGAAAAGAAACAGTCAAAGGAGTAACGGAAGCTGTAAAAAACTTAGAAGGGAGAAAAATAGAAGTTGTTCCGGCTTCAAATCTTTTACAAACACAAATTGAAAAAAGCCCTGAACATTTTTGGCAAAGATTCAAAAAGTAATGAATTAACAAACATGAATGTCAAATAAGTTTTAACACTGAATTACACTGACATTCTTCAAAATGGTAAATGGTAAATACTTGCCGGTTGTTTATTGATAAATTTTGTTTCTGTCTTATAACCCGCCTGTTTTTGTTTTAGAAATGTCTCTTTTGCGATTGGACGGGGCGCTGACCAAGCTAAAGAATTAAGATTTTCCCAATTATCATGAGTAATAATTTCTTGCTTATAAAAATAACAATTTCCTGAAGGGTATTGCTCACAAATATATTTTACCGTTTGTTTCGAATGCATCTTTTCACCTCAAAGCGTTTTTTTAGGATTCTTTCCAAATATTTTAGAAATATTCCCAAAAGAAAAGCGCAGAGCGCCCGCTTAGCGGCGACAAGCAAATGTTTCGGAAGTAAAGCTACTTCTTGCAATGGCTTCTTTGCAGTTTTGCGACGAGCGAAGCGGCGCAGGAGCACAGTAGCGCTTTTTCACTTTTTATCTGGCTGGTTATTTGAACTCGCTTAGCCGCTAGACAATCTTCCCGTGTTCAAAATTCTATACTTATAAGGCTGTCGAGACTATCTCGACAGCCTTAAATATATTTTCAATCATAAATCGGATCACGATCATCACGATTTATTTTACTAATAACATAACTGTGAATAAACCATTCACAAACAGCAACAACGAAAGCAACAAAAAGTGCCCCTCCAATTGTTGAAAAATAAAGTCCATTACTTGGACCTATCCAAATCAATATTCCCAAAAATACAATTACTCCATTCATTACTGCCGCAAACCAATTCCCTTTTAAAGGAAAAACGATCCTATCACCTAGCACATACGTCACAATCGATAATAAAGCTGAAAGAATAAGTAACGATGAAAGCAAAAATCCGAAAAAAAGCAGAACAAATCTAATAATAAGACTGTAAATGAGAAATTTAATCAAGAGCGGCTTTACATGAGGCATTAAAATCGTCTCCTTTTATTTGATCAAGCTATTCTTAGTATGGATAAGCGTTACTATTTTCATGAATAGATCGCAACATTCCAAGAAACTAAGTATTTTTGAACAAATTGTGAAATTGTTCTTTAAAAGTGTGGGATAATTTAGTACGATATATGTGACAATGAATTTTTAGGAGTGTTTGATCATGAGTTTTCGATTTCAAAAACGAGTGAAAGTAACACCAGGATTTCGATTAAATATTAGTAAACGGGGTGTAAGCACATCAATTGGGAGGCGTGGTGCTTCACTTACATTAGGCCGTAGTGGACTTTATGGGAACATTGGAATTCCTGGAAGCGGTCTCTCTTATCGAACAAAATCCGACAAATCGATGTGGCATTCTTTAAATATAGTACCTCAAAAAGATCACATTTCATTTCCTAAAACAGTCACATTAATCTATGATAAAAACTCACATGCTCTCGTTTTGGTAGACGAAGACGGTCAAAAACTATTACCTGCTATTGAACGAGAAATTAAAAATGAATTTTACGACGACATTCAAAGACTTTATGAACAAAAAGAACGAGAAATTAACGAATATACTACAAAACTACTTAACCTTCAAAATGAAATTTTACAAGAAAGATCACCCGAACAATTGAAAGATTTAGCAAGAAATGCAGTTTCATTTACAAACGAAATGCCAATAGAAAAGGAAATTTTTGAAGAATTAAAATTTGAATTTGAAGAAGGATTAAGCTTTAGTGAAAGTCTTCGTTTATGTTTACCAGCAAAACGAAAACTCTTCTATGAAAAAGTAAAAATTGAAGCAAAACAACAATATAAGCATGAACTTAAACTATTTCAACAAGCAAAAGAAGATTATGAAGCAGCAAAATTGCAACGTCTGCAGCAAGTTGAAAAAGTCATTGCCGGAAATAGCAGCGAAATGGAACTTTGGCTTGAATACTTTTTAGCTCAGCTAGATTTTCCACTTGAAACAAACGTTTCATTTACGATTTTATCACCTCATTCCATTTATCTAGATGTAGACTTACCACAAGTGGAAGAAATTTCACTATCAAAAACAGAAATACTGAAAACTGGAAAGTTAAAAGTAGAAAAAAAGTCACAACGAGAGCTACAAGAACATTATGCAATCATGGTTGGTGGTACTGCTCTTTACTTATGCTCATACGTTTTTTCCCTTCTACCTACCTGTGAAACAATTATTGTTTCTGGATTCACTCAAGTGAAAAACAATGAAACAGGCCATTATAAAGATCAATATATTTACAGTTTAAAAGTGGCAAAATCTATTTTTTATTCAATAAAAATAGCAGAGGTTCACCCAATTGCTGCTTTTGGCAACTTTGAACCAATTCTAAATGTTACAAAAACGTATATGTTTCGCGAAATCGAACCATATAAACCAAATTAAAGAAAATAGCGGTGTAGTTCACAAGAAGTGGACAACACCGCTATTTCGCAGAACTTAACCACTTTTTCTGCTAAGCATAAATATTAATAATTAGCCCTTTAATTTCTCCTACCATATCAAGAATTTCTAAACCACTTTTTTCTTTTTTGAGAACGGCATCCGTTAAATCAAGCAGCTTTCGATCAACTTCTTTGACAATTTTATAAATTTTCGTTCGCCCTCGACGATTAAAGCCTCGACGTTCTTCAAGGCTCAAGCCTAATTTGACTGCATCCTCCATAAACTCTTTCACAAGTGCTTTATATTTCCGCAATTCATCAACAGTACGGCTATCAGCTAGCAATTTCCCTTGATCTTCAATGTCATGCATTAATTTATCAAGTTTTGCATACGCTTGCTCATCACGACCTTTTTGCATTAGTTCGGTAAAAGAGACACTTGCTTGTGGTTCTGTCTTTTTTGCTTCAGTTTTGTTTAAACGAGCACGTCCAATTCTTTGTACGTCCATTGTAGTCACCACTTTAACATTTGATTATAGTTTGATTATAACATAGAAAAGCGTAGAGTGCTGAAAGCTACCCACGTCCCACGAGCAACGATTTATTTTTTAAAAAGAGGTAAGACCATATAGATCTTACCTCTTTGAAAGTAATTATTGTAATAATTGTAGCACACCTTGTGGTAATTGGTTTGCTTGAGCAAGCATTGCTGTACCTGCCTGGTTAATAATATTGTTACGCGTAAACTCTGTCATTTCAAGCGCCATATCAGCATCACGAATACGGGATTCAGAAGCCGTAAGGTTTTCATGAGTGACTTGTAGGTTGTTAATTGTGTGTTCTAAGCGATTTTGGATAGCACCAAGATTAGAACGGTTCGTAGAAACAGTTCCAATTGCAGTATCTATTGAAGTGATTGCTGCGGTCGCACCTGCATGAGTGCTTACATTAATCGCATCAACCCCTAAAGTTGCTGCATTCAAATTAGGAATACTCACCGTTACAAGTTGATTACTGTTTGCACCAATTTGAAAGTTTAAACCATTAGCAGTTCCATCTAACAATTTCTTTTGGTTGAATTCTGTTTTAGTGGTAATCGATGTAATTTCGTTACTTAATTGATCAAATTCTGCCTGAATTGCAGTACGATCAGACGCTTCATTAGTATCATTAGCAGCTTGAACTGCTAACTCTCGCATTCTTTGTAACATCGAATGAATTTCTTGCATAGCTCCTTCTGCAGTTTGAATTAGTGAGATACCATCTAAAGCATTACGCTCTGCTTGTTTAAGTCCACGAACTTGCGATCGCATTTTTTCTGAGATAGCTAGACCAGCAGCATCATCAGCAGCACGATTAATCCGAAGTCCTGATGAGAGCTTTTCAAGGTTTTTGGAAGTTTTAAATTGATTTCCCGCTAAATTGCGGTATGCATTTAATGCTTGAATATTATTATTAATTTTCATCTGGAATTACTCCTTTATCTTTTTATATCGCTAATTTTCATAAACAGCCGCTTGCTCGTATGCGTTAACTTTTTGTTTAGTTACTTTTAGTTGTGTGTCAACATTATTTTTTATCGCTTGATGCCAAGCTGTGGAGATTTTTTTTACCGAATTTAGTACTTCGTCAATAAAGCTACTATTTTTAGTATAGTTAGCTTGAACAAGGCGATCAGCCATATAATTATAAACAGCGTCTAATTGGTCAGCGATAATACCCGCTTCATAATTTAGTCCTGCACCAAGTCGTTCTAGTATATCATTTGATTTTTGTAGCTTTTCATTAGCTATTAGATAGTCTTTTTCTTGAATCGCTTGTTTCGCTGCTTCAAGGTTATTGATAAGTGCTTCATAAAGCAATGCAGTAATTTCTTGTGGTGACTTTTTATGAAGTGCTTCTTTTGTAATAAGTGTCAATTATGACCCTCCCAACCACTCTGTTCTTTCCATCTAATCTTTTTATCGGTTAAAGATTTCTGAAGTTTAATAGTTTTTCTCCATTTGCTCGATTAATAATAATATTTCGGCCATTACAGCATAAAGTTGTGGTGGAATACTATCACCTAAGTCCATATCAATCAGGTTTTCGACGAGCATTGGGTCTTCTTGCAGATGAATATTATTTTTTTTGGCTAGTTCAATAATTTGGTTTGCAATTTGTCCTTTTCCGTGAGCAACAACTTGTGGTCCTTTACCGGAATTTTCATCATAGCGTATGACTGCTGCTGTTGGACCATGAACGACTTTTCTTTGCTTATGATTAAAATGCTTTGAAATCATATTTTAAAATCAAATCCTTTCTCAGTAAAAGTCGGCGCTATTTTCTCAGGTTGTTCCTTAACTTGTGACTTTTGATCTATAACTGGTTTTTTGCTAGCATGTAATTTTGTAAAATAAATATTAGCAATGTTATAGCCAACATCTGTTAATTTTTCTTTACATGCATTAGCTAATGGTTCAATTCTTTCTTTAAAATTTGGTTGGTCATTTTTAATCGTTACAGAAAGGTTTCGTTCTGTCGCAGTTACTAAAATTCCTACTTCACCAAGCTTCTTCGTTTCAATTAAAAAATAAAGATTACAATTTTCCCAATCTACTTTTTGACCTTCGCTTCTTGAGTTTACAAATACTTGTAAATCCTTCACTTCGTCTTGTAATAATATTGGCAAATTAATAAACATACTTTGTAAATTATTATTGTCTGATTTGCTTAACAACTGTTGTCCGGTAATATTGGCAAGTGCTTGACTCGTTTGCTGAGAAACGCGTTCTTGCTCTTCATCCATTTTCATAAGTTGCATGATAGCTTGTTTCATATTTTGATTTGGTTCACCGTCAACTTGCCGACCTGAAACTAACAATTGTGCTACTTCACTGTCTCTGTTTAAACCTAAGCCCCGAACAAGTTCAAATGTTTGTCTAGCTGTTGGCTCTTGTTGAGCTGCTCTTTTAGTCATTTCATCAAATTGCTGTAACAGTTTCTGGGAGTCAGTACGGTTCGTAAGATTTTGTTCTTCTTTCGTAATAAAATGCTTAACTTTGATCTCTGATGGTTTAAATTCAAGTTTTTCAACAAGATTTTTTACGTCTTGAACAATTTTATTTGCTGCTTGATAGTTTCCTTTTGTTAAAAGTTTTTTAGCTTCAGCTAATTGACTGCTTGCTTGCATTAACTTTTTTTCCGTTTTCATATCTGTTAAAAGCATTATTTCACTCTTTAAAATTGCGTGATCTAATTTTTTAATTGTCGTTTCAAGTAAAGGCTTCACTTGCTTAATAGCTTGACTTTTTAATGCATCGGTCAATCGTTGAGTATTATCTAAATTGCGCGTAATTTCTCTTTGTAGAGTTTTAAAATCTCCTTGAGCCTTCGCTAATTTTTCTGTAACTGTTCGAACAATTATATCCTTACTTTTAAGTTGTTGCGTTTGAAATGCCTCGTTTTGCATATATTGCTGAACTTCTAGTTGAATGGTTTGATCTAATTTCGCTACTTTGCCTTCAATCGCTGTAAATGCTTGAATTAATTGTTGTCTGGCTGCAAGTTCGCGACCTTCTTCTTGCAGCTTTGCTGCTTCCATAATTACGTTTTGTAAATGTTCTTTTATTAGGAAATCAAACGGTACTTTTTCAATTTGATTGTTCAGAAGTTGCAGGGCTGTTTGCAAATCCGCTTCTTTTTGAACTGTTGCTTGCATTTGCTTTAACAGTTCGGATGGTTTGACAATTTCTTCATGTTGCGCTGGGTCTGTCGAGACAGATTGAACATTATTTAATGATTGCTCCACTATTTGTAATGCTTGCACTAAACGGTCTCGCGCGACTACTTCTTGGCCACTTTGGTTTAATGTTTGCGCTTCAGTCACAGCTCGTTCTACTTGGCGCGCTAACTCCCGGTCTACGTGTGGGTTGTTGACAATTTCGTTACGCACTTGTTCCACTGAACGTTGCACATTTGGCTCACGTTGTACTTGCTCGCGTAAGTCTCGAACTTGCTCACTCACTGGTCTTTCTTGGGCTGAGCGGCCTTCTGTTTGCTCACTTTGGGTTTGAAAATTAGGATCAAGTTCCTTTGCAATACTTGTTAAAACCTCATTTAAAGGTTTACCATGTAATGCTTCATGAACAGCTCGCAAATGATTGGTAGTTATTTCTAACCGTTTATTTGCTACCGCTTGCACTGTATTTAAACGTTGTTCAACCGTCCCCTTTTCTTTTTCGACGAAATCCCGTAAATCTGCAACTGACTCCTTGGTTAAAGGAATTCCTTTGTCTAAAACCATTTGTGCAGCTTGCTTCAACTCCTGCGATGAGTTAGATACACCAAGGCTACGAAGAACTTGGTTTATATTAGTTACCTCTGTTTGTGGTGTAGAGGTAGTCGTTGTATTCGGCACTTCCGCGATGGTTTTAACCTGTACTTGATTGTTAATTTGCCCATTAATTTGGACGGTAATTCGATCTTGAATAGGGGCTTTTCCCTCGAATTTCACTTGAACTTCACGACCACGGATTTGTAAAACCGCTTCATTGTCTGAGCTTCTTTCTTTAACAGTTGCTCGATATATTTCACCTTGCTTTAGCTCAAAGGGTTTATCATGGGCTATGGCTTGATTTGGTATTACTTGGTTGTTAATTTGCATTCTTCACACACTCCCCGTTCATCCTTCTAACATTTTTATCGGATATAGGTGTGCTATTGTTTAGTTTAAAATTACTCTGACACATCATTGCTCATAGTTAAATAAATCAAGCTGTTTATATGCATACTTTTTTTCAATTAATTGTTGTGCTGTAATTCCTAATAATCGGATAGCTTCTCCATTCCAATGTTTCAAAAAAAGTCGTAGGGCAATTGCCTGAATTTCTGATTGACTATCAATTGGATTTACTACTGTTTGACTTCTCGTCACCGTTTTCCGATCAGAATAGCGAATTGTCACTTGAATTGTTTCGGCACAAACTTCCTTACGCGCCATTCTTCTTGCTACTGATGCCGCTAAATTGGCGAAAACCAGTTTGATTTTTTCAATATTTATTGTATCTGAAGGAAGGGTTGTCGAATTACCAATACTTTTAAAATCATAAACAGATTCCGGATCAACAGGGCGATCGTCTATTCCATTGGCCCGAGCATAAATTTTTTCACCATTTATTCCGAAATGAACCTTAAGTTTAGAAACGTCAGTTTGAGCTAAATCTCCAATTGTCACAATCCCAAGCTTGTTTAATTTTTCAGCCGTTTTCTGACCAATTCCGTGCATGTCACCCACTTTTAACGGCCATAATACCCTATGTATTTCTCGTTTTCTGATAATTGTAATTCCTAAAGGCTTTTTCAGATTGCTTGCCATTTTTGCTAAAAATTTATTCGTAGCTATGCCAATGCTAGAAGGTAATCTTAATTCTTTTAAAAGCCGTGTTTGGATTGTTTCAGCAATGAATATCGGTGCCCCTAGATGATAACAATCAGAAATATCCATATAACCTTCATCAATTGAAACTGGCTCTACTAAAGGTGTATATTCTTTTAACATCTGAAAAATATGGAACGATGCTTTGCGATAGCGTTCGAAATTGGGCTCGATTAGGATTAATTCTGGACAAAGTTTTTTCGCTTGCCAAATCGGCATTGTTGTTTTGACCCCTTTCGCCCTTGCTTCATAACTGCTAGTTACAATAATCCCTCTACGTTCCTTGGCATTTCCGGCAACAGCGACAGGTTTGCCCCTTAAAGAATTATCATATGCTACTTCAACTGAAGCATAAAAACTGTTCATATCAACATGAAAAATTACACGTCCCTCTTTTGGATAAAATTGTTTCATAAGTATCCACCTATTATTAATAGTTTATAAATGTTTTAGTACCTATAAGTGATGATACATTTTTCACAAAAAAATACAATGAATCTCCCACCTATATAGGAAGTAGACTTCTAGCTTACAATGTAATTTATACTAGATTCTAATTTTATTTAAAAAAGCTCCACTCAATAAATGAACGGAACTTACATAATTTATTTCCTTACAGACGAAAAAATCAATTACTTCACTCTACAATAATTTCATTGTTTATGATTTCTTAGCAACTTCTTTAATAATTGCTACAACTAACTCAGCCGTTTTTTCTAGCTCTTCAATTGGCATTCTTTCATTTGTCGTATGAATTTCTTCATAGCCCACGGCTAAGTTTACTGTCGGAATGCCGAAGCCCGCAATCACATTGGCATCACTTCCGCCTCCGCTTGTTTCAAGTTTCGCTTCACGGTTAATCGAAGTAATGGCTCTTTTGGCAACTTCGACAACATGATCACCATTACTAAATTTGAACCCGGGGTACATAATTTCAACATCAATTTCAGCTTTTCCGCCCATCTGATTGGCAACCGTTTCAAACGCCGCTTTCATTTTCTGTACTTGCGCTTCCATTTTTTCAGGGATAAGCGAACGGGCCTCTGCTAAAATATTTACACGATCACAAACGATATTTGTTTGTGTACCACCTTCAAATTGACCAATGTTTGCAGTTGTTTCATGATCAATCCGTCCGAGGGGCATTTTGGCAATTGCTTTGGCTGCAATTGTAATCGCAGAGACTCCTTTTTCAGGTGCCACACCAGCATGGGCTGTTTTTCCTATAATTGTTGATATTATTTTCGCTTGAGTAGGGGCAGCAATAATGATATTTCCGACTTTCCCATCACTATCTAAAGCATAGCCGTATTTTGCTTGAATTAAGGCTGGATCTAATTCCTTTGCACCTTTTAGACCAGATTCTTCACCAACTGTAATGATAAATTGAATTAGACCATGACTAATGCTCTCTTCTTTTAATACTTTTATCGCTTCAAGCATTGCGGCAATTCCTGCTTTATCATCAGCACCTAAAATTGTCGTTCCGTCAGTCTTAATATACCCAGCATCGACAACAGGTTTTATCCCATTTCCAGGAACGACTGTATCCATATGGGCTGTGAAATAAATCGGGTCAATTTCCGTTTTTGTTTCTTTTAACGTACAAATTAAATTCCCAGCTCCATGCCCAGACTTTTCAGTTGTAGCATCTTCAAGTACTTCAACACCAAGGGCAGTAAATTTTTCTATTAAAATATCTGCTATCTGTCTTTCATATTTAGTTTCTGAATCGATTTGAACTAACTCTAAAAATTCGCTAACTAGTCGTGATTGGTTAATCATCCGTATAAAACCTCCTATTTGTATTATTTTAACATTGATACAACTTAAGGTAAATTTATCGCTTTTGATTTTTGTCAATCTTTTTACGTTTTTTTGATAAAGGTTGTTTTATTTTTCGTTCCACAGTAAAATAAATAGAGAAATTATTTGGGAGGAAAAGATAATGCCCCGAAAATACCAAAAAATTATCGTGTATATTATGCTTATTACTATGCTGGTTGGAACACTCTTTACGGGAGTAGCAGCGTTTTTCTAACGTATGCTTACTAGTATTGCTACAAAGTAACTTTTTTCTCAAACATTTGCTAAAAGAGATACTTCTCATTTAATGAGTAAGTATCTCTTTTTTGATAATTATTGAACGGCTCCTTTTTCTTTAGCTATGGAAACAAAATCTTCTTCAGTACGTGTAATGAACACTTTTGTTCCAAACGGTACTTTCCAAAATAACTCTTCAACTTCCTGATTATACATTCGTACACAGCCGCCTGTAATATATTGACCAATCGAATTAGGATTATTGTTGCCGTGGATTCCATAGATTCGTCCATCTGTCTCTTCGGCATCAAAGCCCATCCATCTCGTTCCTAAAGGATTTTCTTTTGACCCACCTTCAATATTTTTTTTGCGATAATAAGGGTTGATAGCCTTAATTACGATCGAAAACTCCCCTTCAGGAGTTAAAGTTTCTGTCCTCCCAGTTGCCACCTGATAAACTTTTTCAACTTTTCCATTAACAATAAAAGCCATTTCATTCGTGGTCTTATTAACTATGATGTATGGTTCACCAACTAAAGGGTTTTTGCCAAGCGGCCAGATTGGTGATACTACCAAACATAGCCCAAGTAAAAGCTTGGAAAGCATCGATTTTTCCTCCTAGTTTTCCCTTTAGTTTGTGTGAATGGATAAAGACTATACTTTATCCGTTATAATAAGTATAAAATAAAGCATAGATGTTTATTCGATTGGGGTGAAAAATTTAATTACCCACTATAAGCTTCCACATGAAAGATTAGGCGAGAGTACAAGTACTTTCTAATTCGGCCGAAAATGCCTTTTAATGATTAAATATTGCTCAATTTCTTTGACAAATGCAAATAGGGTTGAGCGAATTTCAAATTCTTCACGATCCTTAGGCAATTCCATTTGCTTAAACTCTTCTTGCAGTTCATATATTTTTTGTAAAAAATCAATCGGGCTTTTACCAGGAACTACACCTTTACTTAGATCTTCTAAATATTCAGCAATTTTCTTCCCTTGTTCTACCGTATGATTCAGTGAAGAAATTAAGGGCAACACTCGCTCAATAATCTCAAACTGTTTTTCACGCATTTTAAAATAATGATAGTAATGATCATCATAACGCAGCAAATGATTTTCAATATTTTGCAAAGCAATTCCTTTCCCTTTTATTAGTAATGCTGCTGTCTCCGTAATTTCTTTTCCATCCCAGCTATTGTCATTCTCTTTTAAATAAATCGCAAATTGTAAAAAAATCTCTTTAAAGTTTTTTTCAATTTGCATTTGAATAGCAGCAAGGTCTTTTTCGACACTTGGCATATAAATGTTCATGATTAAAGCTATCCCTATTCCAATCAGAACTAGACTTAATTCATTGACGATGATCGAGAGTGAAATTTCACCGAGAATATACAAGTGCAAGATAATTACAGAACTAGTGGCAATTCCTTCTTGCGCTTTAAAGTAGACGACTGTCGGAATAAATGTCACAAGCAATATGCCTACAGTTAGCGGATGATAGCCCACAAGTTGAAATATAATTGAACTGTAAAGCATTCCAATGCAACAAGCTAAAAACCGTTGCCAAGAAATTTGTAATGATCTTCGCCGAGTTTTTTGGATACATAAAATAGTAATAATGCCGGCAGAGCCGTAAAAAGTTAATTCTAATGCTTGAGCAATTGCAAGCGCTATAGCTGTGCCAATAGCCGTTTTTAACGTTCGATAACCAATTTTAAACATATTGTTCCTTTCTAATTGATCTTTTTTATCTATTTATAAAACTCCACCTAAATATATCATAATTGATATAAAAAAAATTTATGCTTTCTTATACTTAGGACTTTAAATTTTTCACAACGTCGAATAAACATCCTTGCTAAAAATTTATACTTTCCTAACGTGCAAAAAAAAGACTTCAAGAATTCCTTCTTGAAGTCTTAAATTACTATGTATGGCGCGCCCACCAGGATTCGAACCCAGAATCCGAGAGCCGAAATCTCGTGTGATATCCATTTCACTATAGGCGCAACTCAGTAGTTAAATGATGCTTATTTAATATAACATTTTCAAATAACATTTGTCAAGAAAATTTATAATTATGTTGCAAATATTTTGTTTAAAAAATTTATATCTAATACGTGGAAAAGATGGAGTGGAGAACCTCACTCCATCCTCACATCAAAATTATGCCTCTATCTTTTCATGATCGTTAAACATATTTTCAAAACGTTCGTTTAACTGCTCTTCAGAATACCCTAACTTATACAGTCTTGCAGCAAAATTTTGTGCCCATAAAGTTGAACGGTCAACAATCTTTTTATATTTCTTTTGCTGGGATCCTTTAGATTCACTTGCACGGCTTTTAGCATTGGACATTAAATTTTCAATAATAAATAAACCTTTCCAAATATCTTCCTCCTGCAAACTTTCGGAAGACTCTCCAAAAAACTTAATCACGCTTTTATAATATTGTTCAAATTCTGCAAAAGAAATTTCTTCATCCATATTTAAGTATTCATGGATTTTAACATATAATTGTTGCACAGATACACTCCCCTTTTGAAAACTAAAGCCGAGCGATAGGGACTGGCTAAGTTTCATTGTACTAAGTCTTTTACAAAAGTTGATTATAGCATTAGAATACAATGACTTCAAGCGTATAGTTGACTGTGTTAATCACCATAAGAAATAAGCGAAAAATACAGGGCCTTCACTATTCTAGTGAAATCCCTGTATTTTTTTAGAAAAACTCGTCAAAATACATTTCAAGTTTTTGAACAATCTGTACTGGCTCATGTCCTTCAATTTCATGTCTTTCAATCATTGCTTTAATCTCTCCATTTTTTACGATTGCAAAAGAAGGAGATGAAGGGGCATATCCTTTAAAATACGTTCTAGCCCTCTCAGTTGCCTCTTTATCTTGTCCAGCAAAAACAGTTACAAAATTATTTGGTTTTTTCTCGTAATTAGCCATATACGCAGCTGCCGGACGAGCGCTCCCACCAGCACAACCACAAACTGAATTGATAAATACAAGCGTTGTTCCTTCTTTGCCTAGAACTTCATCAACCTCTTTTGGTGTTGTTAATTGTTTGTATCCTGCATCAACCATTTCTTTTCTTGCGTCTTTAATTACATCATCATAATAATCAAATTGCAAAATTCGATCACCTCTTTTTAAATATTAACACTATGACTATATTGTACACATAATATGAAATTTTACAAAGAATTTGTTATTGTAAAGCTATTCTTAATGTTTCTATATTTCGTTCCATTAAACTAAAATAATCTTCATTTTTTGTAATATCAGCTTGAGTTAGTGATTCCAAATTATGTAACCAAAGTGCTTCTGCTTTGACTTGGGAACGAACTGTTTCAGCAATCGCAGTTGGAATATTTTGTTCAAAAAGAACATGACGAAGATTTTTTTCTTGCATTAATTCGATAACTTCCTGTAGTTGTCGAATCGACGGTTCATTTGTCGGTGAAATACCCGAAATTCCCACTTGTTTAATGCCATAGCGATCTGTCCAGTACCCATACCCAGCATGTGAAACTACAATTGTATCTTTATTAACATCTTGAAGCGTTGCTTTAAATGTTTCATCCAAAGCCTCTAATTGACCTTTGAGAGTAATAAAGTTAGCTTCAAATTCATCAGCACCCTCAGGTAATAACTGTACTAAGGCATTTTTAATATTTTCAGCCATTTGAATCGAACGAATTGGATCTAACCAAACGTGCGGGTCTTGTTCACCGTGTTCATGATGATCCTCATCTTCGTGTTTCTCAGAGTCATGATCATGTCCATCATCATGACCGTGTTCTTCTTGACTATGTTCATCAGCATGATTATCTTCCTCTTGACCATGGACATTGTCATGCTCATGCGCATCTTTAACATCATTGTGTTCATGTCCATCTTCCTCATCATAGTTGATAAGATCAATACCATCTGAAGCCCTTAAGATTTTTACATTACCCGTTTTAAGAACTTCGACTGCTGCATCAGCAAAACCTTCAATTCCAGCGCCATTATAAATAAATAAATCAGCGTTTGAAACTTCTACCATTGTTTTGGGAGTAGGTTCAAATGAATGCGCATCAGCTCCTACAGGAATAAGACTTTTCACTTCAACATAGCTGCCGCCAATCTTTTTGGTAAAATCCATTAATGGAAAAATGGTAGTATAAACTTGTAGTAATTGACCTTTTTCAACTTCTGTATCATTTTTTGTCTCTTCACCTTTACTTTGACATGCCCCTAAAAATATCGATAACAAGATTATAATTGCCCAAACAATCGCTATCCGCTTCATTTCCAATCCCCTTTCGTAACGGTTACGTTTTACCATATAGAGGATTATATCGAAATTATTCCGGTTTGTAAATACCTCTTCAATAATAGATAAAAGGAGACAATTTAACTTGTCTCCACTAAGAAAAGCGTAGAGTGCCCACTTAGCCCCGACAAGCAAATGTTCTGTCAGAAAAAAGTGCGGTTTTTCACTTTTTATATGACAGGTTATTTGACCTCGAGGGGCTGGCGCTCAGAGCTAGACATGTTTACTTAATTTCTTTAAGACGATCTTTCAACAATGAATTTAATTCTTTTTGATGGTCAAGCATTTTTGGAACAATATTTTTTAATGCATTTTCATCTCTTTTCTGAACAGCATCTAAAAGTTGTTGTTGGATTTCACTGTGTGTTTTTAACCACGTTTCATCATAAAACTTTCCGTTAATTTTTCCACTTTTGGCTAATTCGCGATATTTTTTGAATAATACTTCGCGTTCCTTAATAACTTCAGTCCAGCCTTTTACCTGATCTGGGGCATACTTTTCAGCAAGTAATTGGTAATAAAAATGGAGGTGAGGTCTTAGCGCTTTGAATTCCAGTTTTACTCCTTCCATATGTGCACATGCTTCGCCTTCATTTTCAGCATTTACAATTGCCATGTTTGAAAACGAGATTAACATTGTAGCAATCATAACTACAAATAAAAACTTCTGTTTTACTTTTTGCAT
Organism: Anaerobacillus sp.; assembly: GCA_036676095.1. Lineage (GTDB taxonomy): Bacteria > Bacillota > Bacilli > Bacillales > Anaerobacillaceae > Anaerobacillus. The sequence goes on from JAKFDP010000016.1 coordinate 98,322, forward strand.
TAGAAACAACATCCTTTCTATGTTATTAAATATGTAACAGTTATTAGCTTACCCATTTCAATGCAAACAATGTAAATATGAATAACGATTTATTGGAAGTTCCTTAGGCGCCGGCTGAGCCTTATACTTAGGACCTAAAATTTTTCGCTACGGCGAATTAACATCTATACTAAAAATTTATGCTTTCTTAACGTTTGAAAAAGAGTCTTAAGCTAGCTTAAGACTCTTAAAATTATTAATATAATGGTGTATTTCCTATTGTAATAGATTGTAAATTTTCCTTAACTCGTGCTAAAAATCGTCCACATATTAGACCATCTAACACACGATGATCTAAAGATAAACATAAATTAACCATGTGTCTAATTGCTATTGCCTCATTTTCGATAATAACAGGGCGTTTAACAATGGCTTCGACTGTTAAAATGGCTGCTTGTGGAAAGTTAATAATAGGTGCGGATAAAATAGAGCCAAAAGTCCCTGTATTATTAATTGTAAATGTCCCGTCTTGCATATCACTACTAGTAATTGATTTGTTTCTTACCTTTGCTGCTAGTTCATGAATTTCTCTAGCAAGTCCTTTAATCGTTTTTTCATCTGCATGTTTAATGACAGGTACATAAAGAGCATCCTCTGTTGCTACAGCAATCGAAATATGAATGTCTTTCTTTTGAATAATTTTATCATCAGTCCACATTGAATTTAGTTGAGGAAAGTCTTTTAACGCTTCGACAACAGCTTTAATGAAGAACGGGAAAAATGTTAATGGAAAACCTTCTGTTTGTTTAAAACGGTCTTTCAGACGTTTGCGTAAATTGACAAGATTTGTAACATCTACTTCGACCATTGTCCAGGCATGTGGAACTTCCTGTTTGCTTTTTACCATTTTGGCAGCAATTACTTTTCGAACCCCAGCGACAGGTATTTCAATTTCTCTCGCAATAGAAGCGGCCGTAGGCACTTGATCAGCTTGTAGATCTTTATTTAGAACCGTTTCGTCTCGTTTCATTTGAACCAATCGACTGTTGCTTTCTTTAAGGATAGTTCCACTCTCAAGCAATAATTGAAGATCTTTTCTCGTAATCCGTCCCCCTCGGCCTGTGCCTCTAACTAGTGCTAAATCAATGTTATATTCGCTGGCAATCCGGAGGACAGCAGGGGAATAACGTTTTTTCTGACCAATTTCTGCAGGTTGAAGAGCAGCAGGTTCTCGATCTAATACTGATGTGTTTGATGCAACCGGTACTGTTTCTTCAACATTAATCGTACAAATAACCCTACCAACTTCAACTGTTTCATCAACACTTACAATTAAGTCTTTAATCGTTCCTGTATAAGAGGAAGGAATTTCAGCATTTACTTTATCAGTCATTACTTCAGCAATTGGATCGTATTTATTCACTTTATCTCCTGGTTTTACTAACCATCTACTAATTGTTCCTTCAGTAACACTTTCTCCAAGTTGTGGCATTGTAATTTCTGTTGTCATGCTAAACCCCCCTCTTTTAAAATTCTGCTAAATCACGCATCGCTCTTTCGAGTTTGTCAGGATTAATCATAAAGAATTTTTCCATGGTTGGGGCATAAGGCATTGCCGGAATATCTGGTCCAGCCAACCGTTGAATGGGGGCATCCAAATCAAATAAACAATATTCAGCAATAATAGCTGCTACTTCACTCAAAATACTACCTTCTTTGTTATCTTCCGTCACAAGCAGTACCTTGCCCGTTTTCTTCGCTGCTTCAATAATTGCTGCTTTGTCTAATGGGTAAACTGTACGTAAATCAAGAACATGAGCTGAAATTCCATCTTCCGCTAGCTTTTCTGCTGCTTGAAGGGCAAAATGAACAGCTAGACCGTACGTAATCACGGTAATATCTTGACCATTTCGTTTAATGTCTGCTTTTCCAATTGGCAACGTGTAATCTTCAAGAGGAACTTCTCCTTTTATTAAGCGGTAGGCTCGTTTATGTTCAAAAAACAAGACAGGATCATTATCACGAATAGCTGCTTTAAGCAATCCTTTTACATCGTATGGAGTGGAAGGCATAACAATTTTCAAGCCTGGGATGCAAGCAAACATTGCTTCTACTGATTGGGAATGATAAAGTGCACCATGAATCCCACCGCCATATGGAGCGCGGATAACCATTGGACAATTCCAATCGTTATTTGAACGATAGCGAATTCTGGCAGCTTCTGAAACAATTTGATTCACTGCTGGCATGATAAAATCAGCAAATTGAATTTCAGCAATTGGCCTCATTCCATACATGGCCGCACCAATCCCAACTCCGACAATTGCTGACTCAGCTAAAGGAGTATCAATCACTCGCGTCTCACCAAACTGCTCGTACAAACCACTTGTAGCCCGGAATACACCTCCACGAGCACCAACATCTTCACCAAGTACAAATACTTTGTCATCTCGCTCCATTTCCTCTTTGATTGCCAAAGTAACTGCCTCAATATAAGAAATTACAGGCATTGCTTACCCCCCCTCTCCATATACATGTCTTAACGCCGACTCAGCGTCAGCATAAGGAGCCGTTTCTGCATATTCTGTTGCTTCATTAACGATTTGGGCAATTCGTTCATTAAGTTCAGTTTCAATAGAAGTAGTTAAAATATTTAACTTTTGCAAATATGCTTTAAACGTAACAATCGCATCTTGCTTTTTGGCTTCTTCAACTTCTGCTCGTGATCGATATGCTAAGTCATCATCATCACTAGAGTGCGGTGTTAATCGATAAGAAATCGTTTCGATTAACGTTGGACCCTCACCCCTTCGACCACGATCAGCCGCTGCTTTCACAACTTCATAAACTGAAAGCGGATCATTTCCATCTACCGTAACACCTTGGATTCCATAGCCAATTGCTCTGTCGGAAACTTTTTTACAAGCTAATTGTTTATGAATCGGAACTGATATGGCGTATTTATTATTTTCACACATAAAAATTACTGGGAGTTTATGGACTGCCGCAAAGTTTACGCCTTCATGAAAATCACCTTGGTTAGAAGACCCTTCACCAAACGTCGTAAAAGTCACAAAATCTTTGCCTTGCATTTTCCCTGCTAAGGCAATTCCGACAGCATGAGGTACTTGGGTAGTTACTGGGGAAGATCCCGTCACAATTCGATTTTTCTTTTGGCCAAAATGGCCTGGCATTTGTCTTCCACCTGAATTTGGATCTTCCGCTTTTGCAAATGCTGACAACATTAAATCTTGGGCAGTCATGCCAAATCTTAGAACCACACCCATGTCACGGTAATAGGGCAAAACGAAGTCTTTTTCTCGGTCTAAAGCAAAAGCTGCTCCAACTTGTGCTGCTTCTTGACCTTGACATGAAACAACGAACGGGATTTTTCCAGCTCTATTTAATAGCCACATTCTTTCATCTATCTTCCTGGCAAGTAACATTGTTTCATAGATTTCAAGCACATCACGATTAGATAAACCAAGCTTTGCATGACGATTTTCAGTCATTATTAGACCCCCTCCCGAGTTTTTAGTAATGCTTTCGCATTTCCCTTAACCCATAACGTCTAACTCTAGCAATGAAGCGCTTTTCCGTCTACCGCTAACGCTGCTTCACCAATTGCCTCTGAAAGTGTTGGATGTGGATGAATTGTATTAGCAATCTCCCAATGAGTTGCATCTAATACTTTTGCTAAAGCAGCTTCAGAAATCATGTCGGTCACATGAGGTCCAATCATGTGAACACCTAATAAATCTTCAGTTTCTTCATCTACGACAAGTTTTACAAAACCGTCTGTTTCACCATATACTAATGCTTTTCCAATCGCTTTAAAGGAAAATTTCCCGGTTTTAACACGATACCCTTTTTCTTTTGCTTCCATTTCAGAGAGGCCGACACTTGAAATTTCTGGAGTAGCATAAACACATTTAGCGATTAAATGGTGATCTAATTTGTGCGGGTTTAAATTGACCATATGTTCTACAGCAATTAAACCTTCATGTGAGGCAACATGTGCTAATTGAATGCCACCAATCACATCGCCTATAGCATAAATATGTGCTTCTTTTGTTTGATAAAACTCATTTGTGCAAATGTTTCCGTTTTCGATTTGAATTTCCGTATTTTCAAGCCCAATTCCTTCGATGTTTGCTTGCCTTCCGACTGATACTAGCAGTTTTTCTCCAGTAAAAGTTTTTATTTCTCCTTTATGTTCCGCTTGAACGGTTATTCCTTCAGCCTTTTTGAGCGTTTCTGGTAAGACTTTTGCATTTGTGATCACTTTTACACCTTTTTTCTTCAAACATCTTTGAGCTTCTTTAGAAATTTCATGGTCTTCTGTAGGTAAAATACGATCAGCATTTTCAAGTACAGTAACTTCCACATCAAAATCGGCCAACATAGACGCCCATTCAATGCCAATCACACCGCCGCCCACAACGATGAGTGATTTAGGCAATCCTGCCAATTGCAATGCTTCATCACTTGAAAGCACATACTTCCCATCAACTTCTAGCCCAGGTAATTGCTTAGGTCTTGAACCTGTGGCGATTAAAACATATTTTGGTACTAAAATTTCATTTTCTGCGCCATTGTTCATTTCAACAGAAATAGTTCCGGGCATTGGTGAAAAAATCGATGGGCCTAATATCCGACCTATTCCTTCATAGACATCAATTTTTCCTTTTTTCATTAAATGTTGAATCCCTTTGTGAAGGGTATCAATAATCTGTTGTTTTCTATCTTGGACTTTATCAAAATGTAATGTAACATCATTTACATTAATCCCAAACTTAACAGAATTCTTCATTGTTGTATAAACTTCTGCACTTCTTAATAATGCTTTAGTAGGGATACAACCTTTATGTAAACAAGTACCGCCTAATTTGTTTTTTTCAACAATTGCTACCTTTAAACCTAATTGGGCTGCTTTAATTGCTGACACATAACCTCCTGGACCTGCTCCTAAAATGACTAAATCATAATCTCTCGCCATTTTCTTTTCACCTCTATACGAATTTACTTTATCTATTATGCATTATACCTTATCATTCGGGTATATTTTGACTTCTTCTTCTCCTTGTAAAACTCTTAATGTTCCTTCTGCAAGAGCTTGTAGCTCATTTTCACCTGGATAAACAATTACATTTGCTATCCAACTAATGCGCTTAGTAATCATTTTTACAAAATTTTCTCCATATGCTAAACCACCTGTTAAGACAATGGCATCAACTTTTCCGGCCAAAACCGTACTAGCAGCTCCTATTTCTTTCGCTACTTGGTAAGCCATTGCTTCATAAATAAGCTTCGCTTTTGGATTTCCTAAATTAATCATTTTTTCAACTTCTACACAATCATTTGTCCCTAAATAACTAACAAGTCCTCCTTGACCAACAAGTTTTTTCATGATTTCAGCTGCATTAAATTGGCCTGAAAAGCAGATTGAAACTAAATCACCAGCCGGAACTGTTCCAGCTCGTTCAGGAGAAAACGGTCCCTCTCCATGAAGACCGTTATTCACATCGATGACACGACCATTTTTATGAATTCCTACTGTAATTCCTCCACCCATATGGGTAACAATTAAATGTAAGTCTTGATAGTTCTTCTTTAAATCATTTGCTACTCTTCTAGCAACTGCTTTTTGATTTAAGGCATGAAAGATGCTTTTTCGTTCAACTTCTGCAAGACCTGATATTTTCGCAATTGGTTCCATTTCATCAACAACAACTGGATCAACAATATACGAAGGAATATTTATGGCCGAAGCGATCTCAAAGGCAATGATGCCACCTAAATTAGAAGCATGCTCTCCGGCATAGCCGTTGCGTAAATCGGTTAACATCACGTCATTAACTAGATAAGTTCCACCTTCAATTGGACGTAACAGTCCACCACGACCAACTACTGCTTGTAACGTCGAGAGAGGTATTTCTTCTTTTGCAAGAGTTGCTAAAATGATTTCTTTCCGAAATGAAAGTTGATCAATCATTCGTTTGTAAGACTGAATTTTCTCAGTATTATGCCGAAGTGTTTTTTCAATAAGTGGACGGTTATTATTATAAACTCCAATTTTGGTTGATGTTGATCCGGGGTTAATCACGAGAATTCGATATACTTGCAAAAATCTCACCTCCATTAAAAAAGCGAAGAGCGCCAAATTACACCTAAAAGCAGCCCACGTCCTGTGGGCAACGGTGTAATGTCGCCATCCTGGCTCCCGGCGACAAGCCATGTTTTTTATGCAATTAATGACGTCTAGTTAAAATGCTATGTCCGTTCATTAAAAACTGATTACGAGAACGACGAATTTTTTCAATCCTTTCTTCTGCCATCCGATCTGCGGCTAAATACGTTGGGATTTTATCACGTTTTGAAATCTCAAAAATGATTTCAATATTATCGTAAATTTTTTCTACTTTTTTGAGAGCTCGTTCACGATTATAGCCATGTAATTCATCAGCTACGTTTATTACGCCACCAGCATTAATCACATAATCTGGAGCGTAAATAATTCCTAATTCCGAAATTTTGTCGCCGTGTCGCGGTTCTTGTAACTGATTGTTTGCTGATCCTGCAATTACTTTCGCTTTTAATTGAGCAATTGTTTGATCATTAATAATTGCTCCTAACGCACATGGAGAAAATATGTCACATTGTACACTATATATATCTTTGGGATCGACAGCTTTAGCCCCAAATGCTTCTTGTGCTCTTAATACCGCCTCTTTATGAATATCGGTAACAATTAACTTTGCTCCTTCTTGATGTAAATGACTACAAAGACTATAGGAAACATTCCCAACACCTTGAACTGCGACTGTTAATCCTTCTAATGAATCTGAACCAAAAGCCTCTTTGGCACTAGCTTTTATCCCAACATAAACACCATAAGCTGTTACAGGAGATGGGTTTCCGGAAGAACCAAAGGCTTGCGAAATTCCTGTAACAAAATCTGTTTCTTCATGAATGATGTCCATGTCATCAACAGTTGTTCCAACATCTTCTGCTGTAATATACCGTCCATTTAACCCTTGGATGTAGCGGCCAAATGCCCGAAACATCGCTTCATTTTTATCCTTGCGTGGATCACCGATAATCACCGTCTTTCCTCCACCAAGATTTAAACCGGCTGCTGCATTTTTATAAGTCATCCCTTTTGCTAAACGAAGCGCATCTTCAAATGCCGCTGCTTCAGAATTATACATCCACATTCTAGTTCCACCTAATGCAGGGCCAAGTGTTGTATCATGGATAACGATTATCGCTTTTAAGCCTGATTGCTTATTCTGGCAAACAACCACTTGTTCGTAATCATCATTTTCCATATATTTGAATAGTTCCATCCTATGTTAACCTCCCTATTTTTCACCGGTTACATTAACGAATTGAACGGACGGCTAAAGCAATTGAATATAATTTACTCTCAACCGAATCAGCTCTTGATGTTAAAACGATCGGTACCTTTGCTCCAACAATTAACGCCCCAACTTTCGCTTTTGCAAAATAGACTAAAGATTTGTATAAGACGTTGCCAACCTCAATCGTTGGAACTAATATGATATCAGCCATGCCTGCTACGTCACTTTTAATTCCTTTTTGCTCACAAGCTTCAAGCGAAATAGCATTATCTAAAGCTAGTGGTCCATCGATAAGGCAGTTCTTTATTTGACCACGACGATTCATTTGGGTAAGTATAGCACTTTCAACAGTAGCAGCCATCGCTGGGTTTACCGTTTCTACAGCGGCAAGCGTTGCCACTTTAGGTAAAGAAACACCTAGTTTTCGGGCAAAAATAACTGCATTATTAATGATCTCAACTTTTTCCTTTAGGTTAGGAGCAATATTCATTGCCGCATCCGTAACAAAAAGTAAGCGATCAAAATCTTGACTTTGAAAGACTGCAAGATGAGATAAGACATTTCCTGATTTCAAACCATATTCTTTATGAAGAACTTCCTTTAAAATAGCGGCGGTTGAAACCATACCTTTCATTAATACATTAGCCATTCCTTCATTCACTTCTTGAACGGCTAATTTGCTGGCCGCTATTTCATTTTCAGCATGGACAATTTTCATACATTGACTTACTTGATAATTAGGATCTCTTTTTGCTAGGTGTGATTTAATTTTCTCTTGATTTCCATACAAAATAAAGTTAGCTAGCTTTTTCTCAATTGCCGTAGCTACAACATCAATCGTTGCTTCATCTTCTGCTGCTGCGACTGCTACAATCTTTGTTGGAGACTGAACGGCTTCTTTCATTACTTGATCTAACTTCATTTAAATCTCCACCTTTCAGCTACAGTTACGTTTGTTACTTATATATATATGCGATCACTTAGCCAAAAAATAATCTGAGTGCATTGGATATCTAGAAATACTTTACTTCCTTGCAGCTTTTATCATACTATGCAATTTATTGCATGTCACTTATTTGAACATTGGACAACTTTGGCAAATTTTATTAAAATAAAGCTAAAGTTTATTTTCTAGAGAGGTATTTTCTATGCAAAGATTTATTGCGCTAATGATTTTAGTACTCCCTGGTTTTTTAGCAGGGTATGGAATTAAATTAATGCGGGATATTTTTTTTAACATTCTTCATAGTCCTTTTCCATCTTTATGGCTACAATTTGTTGCTGGCCTCGTCTTGATGATTAGTGGGGTTGGCTTTATTGCCGGCTTTATCCTTTTTCGTGATCGCAAAAACAATAAAGTTGCTCCTAGATTTAGAAAATAAAGAAAAGGAAGAAGCTTCTTTTGCCTTCTTCCTAATCAATCACTCCCCAGCGATCAATTCTTCTTAAGAACGGTTTTCTTTCAATCCACTCTGATATAGAAATTTTTTCGGTGACAAAAATAATAAATAAATAAAAACAGATCAATAGCCATTGTATTGAAAAAGAAAGAAAATAAATCGCAAAAACACTGATTAATCCTCCTAAGAGAGTTGCTCCATTATCGCCTAACATCCCTTTTCTCGATCCTTCGAAATAAATAAGTGATACGACTATTATGGCAACTGTAAATATTAATGAAAAGGATAGTTGAAAAATTAACGGAAAATAAAGAAAAATGTGAACGAATATTACTTTCCACACCCGTAAAGGTCTCGTATCAAATAAATTCATGACATGAGGTGGTAAAATTAATAATAAAAAGATAGTGATCCTTAACAGGAAACTCCCTTCTGTCAGAGCGACAATCAGAAAAGCGATAGTTACTGTACATAGAAGTTTCAGTAAACCTGTTGATATTTTTTTTGCTTTAAAAAATAACCTTAAATGTCCTTTTAACCCCTTTGGATAGTTTGTTCCAAAACAATCATCAATAAATCCAGTCAACCATAATACAGTTAAGTAAGTTAGCATGAAAATATTATTGCTAAAATAATCATAGCTGATGATCGCTACATAAATCGCTAACCCTAAAAAGTAAGGAGTTTTATTGCCTAAATTATTTGTGACGTTTAATTTAGCTTGAATAAATAATTCTTTACAAATCCATAAAAAAAGTGGATATAAAAAAACTATTGCCATGATGCTCTCATCTTCCTTAATGTTTTCTCCATATCTAACCATTGTTTACCACGATGGAAAACACCTTTTAAGTCTTTGCCAGTAGCTCGGTGATAAAAACTAACATCAACTTCATCAATCATTGCCCCAGCCTTTAGTAAGTCAACAGTCATTGCCATTTCGACGCCAAAACCGACATAATTTGTTTCTAATAACAATGGTAGCCACTGTTTCTTGAAGGCTCGTTGACCTGATAACGGAGCTTCAAACCATTTTCCCGTTTTTGAAAAAATTAATTTTTGAGCACGATGCTTCATTAAGCCAAAACCACGCTTTTTTTGTAAAGGCAAACGAGCAATCACACAATCTAAATTAGCTTCTTGATAGAGTTTTTCAACCAACCGCTCTCCTTCTCTCGCAGTAATGCCTAAATCAGCATCTAAAGATACAATAATATCGCCATGAACGTTTCGCCAACCCGCTTTTAAAGCTGCGGCTTTTCCTTTGTTTTCATTTAGACGAATAACAAGATCACAATGTTTTTCAGCAATCATTGCTGTTTTATCACTACTCCCATCATCAACAACGATTAACTGATGAACCCAAGCACATCGATTTAAAGTTAGTAACGTCATACTAATAGTAGACTCCTCATTATAAGCCGGAATAACTACACTAATGAATGGTTTTAATTTCATCGCAGTAACTCCTCTTTCATTCGCAATAACGATAAATACAATGAATATAACTCTACTTCCTGTGTTGGAACCCCCTTTAAATTTAATTGCGGCAAGCCGTACGTTTCTTCAAGTTCTTCCCCTAAAGAAATAATGATTCCTTGTTGTTGGTTTAATCCGATTGTTTCCGGTAATTTTTCTAAAGTAATACCGATCGCAGCAAGTGATTCCTTTAGATTTTGAAATTGTTCTTGATCTGCAGTTGTAAAAATGGTAACGGCATTTAGTTCGGATTTAATAGACTGTACCCATGCTTGTTTCTCTTCGACAAGACGATTATTTTCTGATCTCAACTGCCAAACGTACTGCATCTGCTCATTACTTAACCAATCTTTATCAATTACAATACCGATTATTAATCCTAAAAAGAAATAGACTATAATCATGATAAAATGGACCGAATTATGTTTTTTCACCGAAGTTACCCCCCACCCCACCATTGCCATACTAATGAAATCAACAAGTGAAACTTTTGATTAAAACTAACTAAGCCTATCGCAAGGAGTGCCGGAATGAATAACCAATGACTATATTCTGCTTGACTGTTATCCTTAAATAACGAATGAATACCTTTAAGATCTACTAGAGCATGCCCAACTTGCATTCTCGTTAGTAAACTTGATCCCATCCCAAAACGTCCCTTTTCCAAAAACTCATTCATCCCAACACGAGTGCCTACTGTATATAATTTTTTTGCACCTGAACAGTAAGCAAAGATGATCGCCACATCTTCACTCGTTCCTAAAAAACGTATTCGTTTATAAGCTAGTTGCAATTTTTTGATCCTTCCTTCTCCAGGCGATTTACCATCTCTATATGTATGGACTAGCAGTTGAGCACCACTCTTTAATGCTTTTTCTGATACTGAATCCATATCCCCAATAATATAATCTGGATTTACTCCAACTTTTATTAAGCCATCAGCACCACCGTCAACCCCAATTGTTACCAATTTATTTTTTTTAATTAACGGCTTTAACAGCATTAAATCCCTTTCATAATTTGCACCCCGAGCAACGATTAATACTTCCTTTTCCAAAAACTGACGTAATACAGGCAAGCTCTGTACTTCCTTTACAAATTCGTCTAGTTCTTTTTCGCCATAATATAAAGAATTTCCCACGAAAGCTTTAAATTGTTCTGGAAAACATGATTTCGCTTCTTTTTTTAATTGTTGTATTAGCGAATAATTATAACGAATTAAATGGCATATTTTTTCCCAAGACCCATTTACATCTTGAAATAATACATTATCTTTAATCAGTACTAATTCCCCTTCTAAACGTTTGCCTATTCCTTTGTCAGCAATATCATATACAGGGATGTTTGCATCTAACAAAACTTCAACACCATTATGAAAAAAAAGACCAGTCATTGAAGTTCTTAAATTAATTACTGCTCTTACACCGCAACTTATTAATTTTTCGGCAGCCGTCATATCAATATCTTGGTGCTCTACAACGGCAATACTTTTTTGCGGCAAACGTTCAACAAGTCGTTTTGTTTTTTCATCTTGAAAACTGTATCCTTTTATTGAAAACATCATAGCCACCACTTTTGATAAAAGTAATAGATTCCAACTATAGTATGAGTAACTTCCTTTACTTTCATCCTGAATTTTATACTTTTTCTAAAAATGACAAACAAAAACACCTCTTACTAATTGGATTCTCTTCCAATAAATAAGAGGTGTTTTTAGCTAATCATGACACTTTATGTTCAATCCGTAGTTTATCTGCGACCATTGCAATAAATTCGGAGTTGGTAGGTTTCGCTTTTGAATGACTGACTGTATAACCAAAAAGATTGGAAATTGATTCAATGTTGCCACGACTCCAAGCAACTTCGATTGCATGACGGATCGCCCGTTCAACTCTGCTTGATGTTGTGTTAAACTTTTTGGCGATATCTGGATAAAGAACTTTAGTGATTGAGCCTAATAATTCGATATCATTATAAACCATTGTAATTGCTTCACGAAGGTACATATATCCTTTTATATGGGCAGGAACCCCTATTTCATGAATAATACTTGTGATACTTGCATCTAAATTAAATTGTTTCGAATCTTTCTTGACATACTTTATCGCTGACGAATTCGTATGATGAATGATGGGATGAGATTTACCACTAACTTCTTTTATTTTATTAATTAACGTTTCCATATCGAATGGTTTTAATATATAGTATGATGCGCCAAGGTCGACAGCCTTTTTTGTAACATCCTCTTGTCCAAAAGCTGTTAGCATAATGATATTAGGTCTTTTCGTTAAACTTTGTTGATTTAATTTTTCCAAAACAGCCAAACCATCAAGATGTGGCATAATAATATCTAAAATTAAAACATCTGGTTGTTCTTGTTGAATTAAAGTTAAACATTCTTTTCCATTATAAGCAACACCAGCTATTTCCATATCATTTTGGCTTGAAATGTATTCCTCAAGCAAGCTTACTAGCTCTCGATTATCATCCGCAATACAAACCTTAATTTTATTCACCTACAGTTCCTCCCTGATAACTTTTTTTGCATCCCATCAAATCAAATTCGACAACCAGGTGAAAAATCCTTTTATTTTTTTAAAAAATAATAAAATTCTTTGTTTTTTAAATGAAATATCTATTTTTCTCTTATTTTCGATCGAATTCGATACTTGACAACATAAAAAACATAAATTTGTCGAATTTCTATTGTTATGTATATAATAACATAAAAAAAGCAAAAGCTTGAATTAACTCGCTTTTGCTTTTTCAATATTATAAATATTAATTCCAGCTTCTTGTAACATCCATTCAATATGACAAGCATAGCCACTTGTAGGATCATTTACAAAAACGTGAGTTACTGCGCCAATTACTTTCCCATCTTGGATAATGGGACTACCACTCATTCCTTGAATAATTCCACCTGTGGCTTCTAATAATTCCGGATCAGTAACTTTAATCACCATTCCTTTAGTTGCTGGAAACTTCTGTGGAACTGAACTAACAATTTCTATATCATATTCTTTTACTTCTTCCCCATTAACAACGGTTAAAATCTTCGCAGGTCCTTCTTTGACTTGATGTGAAAGTGTGATTGGTAATGCTTCGTCTAAGATCCCATTTTTAATTGGTTCATGAAGTTTACCATAAATTCCAAATGGACTATTTTTGCTAATTGTTCCGAGAATTTTCTTATCATTCGTAAAACGAGCTAGTTTTTCACCTGGATCACCATTGCTGCCTTTTTCAATCGAAGTGACTAATGAACTTACAATTTGTCCATCATTTACGACAATCGGTTTTTGGGTATCCATGTCAGAAATAACATGACCTAAGGCACCATAATTTTTTGAAAGTGGTTCATAAAAGGTTAAAGTTCCTACACCCGCAGCTGAATCCCGAATGTATAAACCTAATCGATAAGACGTTTCTCCTTTTGCTTTTAAAGGTTTTAACGTTTTTTGTAAAACTTCGTTTTCTCTAATTACTTCTAACTTTAACTTTGCTTCTTTTTCACCAGCTTCTTGTACAAATGGCGTAACCTGAGATATATTTTCGATTTTTTTGCCATTTATTTTCGTAATTATATCGCCTACTTCAATTTCTGCAAGTTCTCCCGGTGATTTTTCTCCATCTTCGCTGTCAACTAAATGGTGACCAACAACTAATACTCCAAGTGTATTTAATTTCACACCTATTGATTGTCCACCTGGAATTACCGTTATATCTTTCAATACTTGAACATCAATATTTTTTACAGGAGCCCCTCCCACTGTAACTGTCACGTTAGCATCCCCTTGCCCTTCTGCTAAAACTGTAAATTGGTCCTCATTTACAGAAACAATCTCATTATTCGAGGCTATTTTAAAAACAGGTAATGCTTTTGGCAAATGTTGTATTTGGCCTTTAATTAAAAATAACTCATTAGGGATACTAACATATTGTTGGATCGGTTTATAAAAACCGATACTAATGATGAAAACAAGGAGAATTACACCTATAATTTTTCTAATTTCTATCATAAAATTTCCTTCACTCTCCTCGCTCCTAACCTACACCTCCATGTTGGCTGTAATATTAATGTTGCCTTGAAGCACTCGATTTATAACTGATAAAAATTGAAAAAAGCTAACCTTAATTGGTTAGCTTTGCAAGTGAATTTTTGATTTTATCAGCTTGGGTCAATAGCTCTTTCGCATTTTCCCTCGTTAAGTTTGTTGTCTCTACACCTGATAACATTCTGGCAATTTCCTCAACTTGCTCATCTTTAGTTAATGTCGTTACGTTTGTCACTGTTTTTGTCTCTAATTGCTGTTTTGTGATATAAAGATGGGTTGTAGCCATTGCAGCTACTTGTGGCAAATGAGTAATACATAACACTTGCGAATTTGTCGAAATTTTGAAAATTTTTTCGGCAATTGCTTGGGCAACACGACCACTGACTCCTGTATCCACTTCATCAAAAATGACAGAAGTAATCCCATGATGAGCAGAAAAGATTGATTTTATAGCTAGCATGATTCGTGAAATTTCACCACCTGAAGCAATTTTGGCCAATGGTTTTAAAGGTTCTCCAGGATTTGTAGAAAGTTGAAACTCAACTGTATCAATTCCATCTGCTTGAAATTGAATATACTTGCCATTTATAAAAGGATCATGTTTAGAAGCTAGTCTTTCCGAGATTTCAATATGAAATTTTGTTTTCTCCATATAAAGATCTTGAAGTTGTTGATGTATTTTCCCAATTAATTGTTTTGCTGCAGCTTTTCGCAATTGTGTTAAATTTTTTGCTTCAAGGAATAAATCATGACAAACATCATTTAATTGCTGCTCAAGTTGTTGAATTTTTTCTTCTCGATTAAGTAAATCATCAATTTCTTCTTCAATTTTCGCCGCATATTCAAAAATATCCGTGACGGTTTCGCCATATTTCCTTTTTAACTGGGTAATTTCATTTAACCTGGCTTCAATGATATTTAATTGATTAGGATCAAATTCAATTGATTCATAATAATCTCTTAATGAATAGGTTGCTTCTTCTAATAAATAATAACAATTGCTAATCGTTTCTTTTAAAGTCCCCATTTGAAAATCAATCGTTGCTGCATCTTCAGCATTATTCATAGCGTGCATAATCCAGTCTAAGCCCTTTCCATCACCATAAAGGGCGTGGTAACAATCATGAATAATTTTGTAGAGTTTTTCACTATTCGCAAGTTTTAACCGCTCAGCCGCCAGTTGTACATCTTCATCTTGCTTCAGTTTAGCGTTTTCAATTTCCTTTAATTGATATTGTAATAAATCTAACCGTTGAGCAAGTTTTTGTTCATTTTCTGAGTATTGTTTGACACGATTTCTAAGTTCTAAAAATAATTTATAGACCGTTTGATATTCCATTAATGCTACGTTTAGTTTTTCTTGCTCAAATTGGTCAAGCAGCGCTAAATGACGTTCTACCTGCATTAAATGCTGGTGTTCATGCTGTCCGTGAATATCAACTAAAGATTCACCTAGTTCACGCAAAATTCCAAGTGTCACGAGTTTTCCATTTACTCGACAAATACTTTTCCCTTGAGAAGTAATATGACGCTCTAAAATCACCATCTGATCATCGTTAATTTCAATGCCTAACTGAGAAGCTTTCTGATAAATGTCATGAGTAGTATCTTCTATCCAAAACAATCCTTGAAGTTCGCACCGATTAGCACCATTTCGAACAAATTCCGTGGATCCTCTCCCGCCAACCAATAAACTAATCGCATCAATAATCATCGATTTACCAGCACCAGTTTCTCCAGTTATAACTGTTAATCCTTTCTCAAAAGGAACGATTAAGTTTTCAATGATCGCAAAGTTTTTAATGGATAATTCAATTAACACATTTTCCACTTCCCTTATACTTTACCTAAGCATTTCTAGAAACCGTTCACATAATTGGGGACTATCTTCTGTTGTTCGACAAATAATTAAAATCGTGTCGTCTCCACAAATTGTCCCTAGTATTTCATTCCAATCTAAATTATCAATTAATGCTCCGACGGCATTAGCATTTCCTGGTAACGTTTTCATGACAATTAAATTATTGGCTCGATCAATACTTACAAAACTATCCATTAGGGCCCGTTTTAACTTTTGTAATGGATTAAAGCGTTGATCTGCGGGTAAGCTATATTTATACCTCCCATCTTGTAATGGAACTTTTACAAGATGAAGTTCTTTAATATCACGTGAAACGGTTGCTTGAGTAACATTATATCCGGCATTTTTTAGTTCATCGACTAATTCATCTTGAGTTTCAATATCATTATTGGCAATAATTTCACGAATTTTGATATGTCGTTGTCCTTTATTCATTATATCTCCTCCAATTGCTTGAAATAAGTGATCTTCCAGCATACATTAATTGTATATTACCTTATTTTTATACATAATTCAATTAGTAAAAATTTATACAATCCTAAAATAAAAGAGACGGTAACTACCGCCTCTTTTATTTTGCTATTTCGTTAAACTTTGGTGAGCAAGTGCAACGACACTTTTGATTGAAGATAGTTTATTTTCGCCCTCAGCTTTTGTGCCAGTCCAATAAAGATGTAACAAAAATTCAATATTACCTTCTCCACCTTTGATTGGTGAAAATGATAAGCCGTATACATCAAAACCAACGGCCAACGAGAAACCAATCAATTCCTCTAATACCGCTTGGTGCACTTTTGGATCTTTGACAATTCCTTTTTTTCCAACCTCTTCACGCCCAGCTTCAAACTGTGGCTTAACTAATGCTGAAACATGAGTACCTTGTTTGATCACATTTGCTAACGCTGGTAAAATAAGTCTTAAAGAGATAAAAGAAACATCTATCGTGGCAAACTCAGGAAGTCCTTTTGTGAATGTTTCCTTTGTAGCATAACGAAAATTCGTTCGCTCCATTACTACAACCCGTTCATCTTGTCTTAATTTCCACGCCAATTGATTATACCCGACATCGACTGCATAAACGAGTTTTGCACCATTTTGCAGGGCACAGTCGGTGAAACCTCCGGTAGAAGAACCAATATCAACAACAATTTTATCAGTTAAGTCAAATTGAAATTCTTCAATCGCTTTCTCAAGCTTTAATCCACCTCTACTTACGTAAGGAAGCAGATCACCTTTCACAATTAACTCCGCATCTTCAGCAACTTTAGCTCCTGGCTTATCAATTCTTTCATTATTACAAAAGACAAGGCCTGCCATCACAGACCTTTTTGCCTTTTCACGTGTTTCAATTAATCCCCGGTTCACTAAAAGAAGATCAATTCTTTCTTTTTTTGCCATTGCTATGCCCTCTGTTGTTTTCTAGGAAGCATTGTTTGAATGGTTGCAATTACATCTTTCGTAGTTATCCCGATTTCTTCCAGCAATTTATGCACACTTCCGTGCTCAATAAAGCGATCAGGGATTCCCATTCTTTCAACAATGATCCCATGATAATTATTGTCATGGAAAAATTCTAACACTGCACTTCCAAAGCCACCTTGGAGAGCTGCTTCCTCAATCGTTAAAATTGGATAATTACTATTGGCTAAATCTAAAAGCATTTGCTCATCTAACGGTTTCAGCGATCGGGCATTGACTACTTTTACAGATAATCCATCTTTCGCCAATAAACTAGCAGCTTCAAGAGCCATAGGAATTGTCGTACCAAATGTTAAGATTGTCAGATCAGTTCCTTCTTTTAGTACTTCCCATTTTCCAATTGGAATTTGTTTTAATTGCTCATCCATTTTGATCCCGTAACCATTTCCACGCGGATACCTAACCGCAATTGGACCATCATTAAATTGAATAGCAGTATACACCATGTGCTGTAACTCATTTTCATCTTTCGCATGCAGGATGGTTATATTTGGAACGTGACGCAAAAAAGCAATATCAAAAACTCCTTGGTGGGTTTCACCATCTGCTCCAACAAGTCCGGCTCTATCAATGGCAAAAAAGACATTTAATTTTTGCCGACAGATATCATGAACAATTTGGTCATAGCTTCTTTGTAAAAATGTTGAATAAACTGCAAATACAGGCTTTAAACCTTGAATTGCTAAACCGCCAGCCAAGGTTGTTGCGTGTTCTTCGGCTATTCCAACATCCAACATTCGCTTAGGGAAATGTTTCGCAAAAAGATCTAATTTTGTGCCACCTGGCATTGCCGCAGTAATTGCAACCACTTTGTCATTTTCTTTGGCGATTTTAACCAACGTATTGGCAAAAACTGAACTATAACTTGGTGGTCCTGGTTTTTTTACTACTTCACCCGATTCAATTTTGTACGGCCCTAATCCATGCCACGTACCAAGTGCATCATTTTCAGCAGGTGCATAACCTTTCCCTTTTTTTGTAAGGACATGAATTAATACTGGCCCATTTGTTTTTTTGGCATATTTAATATTTTCCAAAAGATCATCAAGATTATGACCGTCAACAGGACCTAAATATGTAAATCCCATTTCCTCAAAAAACATTCCAGAAACAAGTAAATACTTTAAACTATCTTTAAGTCTTTCTGCTGTAGCGGCAATTTTACCACCAAATGTTGGGATTTTCTTTAACAATAGTTCTAACTCATCTTTTGCCTTTTGATACTTTCCAGCCGTACGTAATCTACCTAAAACATTATGAAGAGCTCCAACATTCGGTGCAATTGACATTTCATTATCGTTTAAGATTACTATTAAATCTTTTTGTTCGTGACCAATATGATTTAAAGCTTCTAACGCCATTCCTCCTGTTAAAGCTCCATCTCCTATAATCGCAATAATCTTTTCATCCGTTCCTTTCAGATCACGGGCAACTGCCATTCCCATTGCAGCCGATAAGGAAGTAGAACTATGTCCTGTTTCCCAAACATCATGTTCACTTTCAGAACGTTTCGGAAACCCACATAAACCTTTATATTGGCGTAATTCATCAAATCGTTCGGCTCGTCCAGTTAATATTTTATGGACATAAGCTTGGTGGCCAACATCCCAAATTAATTTATCTTTTGGACTGTCAAATTCTTTATGCAAAGCAAGCGTCAGTTCAACTACACCTAAATTGGGGCCTAAATGACCACCAGTAACTGAAAGCTTTTCAACAAGAAATTTTCGAATATCGATAGCTAACGCTTCCAATTGTTCTTTATTGCATTTTTTTAAGAATTTTGGTTCTTTTATCTTTGTTAAATCCAAGAGTAACCCTCACTTTCTTCTGGCCTACTTTTTCCTCTTGTCTCTTTCTTTCCCATTTTTCAAAATATTTATTTTCAATTTTACCTCTAATAATTAAAATAGTCTACAAACGTTAAAACAATTGAAAAAAGAGCCGCTAACACAAGTGTGATAACGGCAATCGCTAGTTTCCATTTTAGAGAATGCTTTAATTTTAAACTTATGATGATTACACACCATTCACTTTCAACATTATACATGATATATTCTTTGACAACAACAAGAAAACTTTATTGATCACGGTACATAATATAGTCAACAAGCATTTCTAGCTTTTCACTATCAATATCAACATTACATAAGTATTTTCTAGCATTTAAAATATGATCATCTAATTTTTGTTTTGCACCATCAAGACCTAGTAGTTTTGGATAAGTACTCTTTTCGTTTGTAAGATCACTGCCCACTGGTTTCCCGAGCTTTTCTTCAATTCCCTCAATATCAAGAATGTCATCTTTAATTTGAAAGGCTAATCCTAAATGTTGCGCAAACTTCCTCAGATTTTCAACATCCTCAGCTGAAGCATTGGCTAAAATTGCCCCAGCGATAATTGCATAACTTAATAGATCCCCAGTTTTGTGTTTGTGAATATATTCTAAATCTGAGATAGATAAATTTTTATTTTCACCTTCCATATCAGCAACTTGACCCCCGACCATTCCTTCAGGTCCAGCGGCCTTAGCCAGCTCGGTAATTAAGCGTATTTTTTGCGAAGGATTTACCGAAGTTTCACTATCATTGGCGATAACTTGAAAAGCATAGGTCAAAAGAGCATCTCCAGCTAATATCGCGGTTGCCTCTCCAAAAACTTTATGATTTGTTGGTTTTCCACGACGCATATCGTCATTATCCATAGCAGGTAAATCATCATGAATTAATGAATAAGTATGAATCATTTCAATTGCACAGGCAACAGGGATACTTTGTTCAAAGTTTCCTCTGTAGCCTTCAACAGTTGCAAATAGCAATATTGGTCTTAAGCGTTTACCACCTGCTTGTAACGAATAAAGCATGGCTTCTTTCAATTGTAGTGGTGCATCCAAATTGTTTACATAATCATAAAGTTTTTTTTCTACATATTCTTTCCTTTCAGTAAGAAAGGACGATACAGTTAACTTCGTCAATGTTTAATCCTCCTGAAATGTTGTAAGCTCAACTTTTCCGTCCTCATTCAAGATACGATCCATCTGCTTTTCAACAGCTGTTAATTTTTCATGACATAGTTTTGATAGCGCCATTCCTTCTTGAAACATGGTAATTGCTTTTTCTAATGGTACATCACCTTGTTCAAGCTTTTCTACTACAGCCTCTAGGCTTTCTAACGCCTCTTCAAAAGTTAACTCTTTTGTTTCACTCATCTTTTACACCTCGGCTCTCTTCAATGTTTTCAATTTGACAAAACACTGAACCATCTTTTAGCTTAATGGTTATCCTATCACCGATCTCCACATCTGAAATACTTTTCACTATTTGCCCACTATCCTTATAACTTAAGCTGTATCCTCTTGTCATAACCTTCAATGGGCTTAACGCTTCTAATTTCGTTACTAACTGTTTAAATTGAAATTCTTTCTCTTTTTTCAAAGTATTTATATGTTGTAATAATAATACTTCACTTCTTTGAAGTCGTTCGGTTGATCTATTTAAAAAACTATTTGGATGATTTCGCTGAAGATCTTTTTCTAATTGAAGAAAGACCGTTTTTTTTCGCTCAAGCAATTGTTTAATGCTCCGTTGTAGGTCATCAATCAGACGATCAAGGTGCTGTTCATGTTGATTTACAAGTTGCTCTGGATAGCGAAAAGCATATGCTCTTTGCAAATTCGTTAGTTTTTTGCGTTCCGTTTCAATTTGTTTTGCGATTGCCTTTTGTAAACGCAACTTCCGTTGGGAAACCTTTTCGTATAAATCCTCCCAATGAGGAACTGCTAGTTCTGCAGCAGCTGTTGGTGTAGCAGCACGGATATCCGCAATAAAATCCGCAATTGTTGTATCTGTTTCATGTCCGACAGCACTTATGATTGGGATTGCCGATTGAAAAATTGCTTCGGCAACAATTTCCTCATTGAACGCCCATAACTCTTCAATCGATCCTCCGCCTCTCCCAACAATTAAAACATCGATTCCCGCTGTTTCATTAGCTTGTTTTATTGCTTTGGCAATTGAATATGCTGCTTCTGATCCTTGAACAAGAACTGGAAAAAGGGTAATCCTAGCAATTGGAAATCTTCTTTTTAATGTTGTAATAATATCACGTACAGCAGCACCGGTTGGTGATGTAACTACCCCAATTTCCGTAGGGAATTTTGGAAGTGGTTTTTTATAAAAATCGTCAAAATAACTAGCCATTTGAAGCTTTTGTTTCAGTTGTTCAAAAGCTAAATATAAATTTCCTACTCCGTCTGGTTGCATTTCTTGAACGTACACTTGATATTGGCCAGTCGCTTCATAGACAGTCACATAGCCCCGAACAATGATATTCATCCCATCTTCTGGAATAAACTTCAAAAAGCGGTTACTGCCAGCAAACATAACCGCTTGGATTCTTGCTTGATCATCTTTGATTGTAAAATACATATGTCCCCGGCTATGTTTCTTAAAATTAGAAATTTCACCTTTAATCCAAATATTTTGCAGAGTTTCATCATTGTCAAATGTTCGTTTTAAATATTTAGTTAAGTTTGATATCGTAAAAATTTGATCATTTGACATTGAAACAACTCCTTACTTTACACTTACTTCTAATTTTTTTGCTGCTAAAATTGTATTAAACAACAACATTGTAATTGTCATTGGACCAACGCCACCTGGCACTGGAGTAATAAATGATGCCACTTCTTTTGCCTCATCATAAACGACATCTCCACAGAGCTTCCCTGTATCTAAACGATTAACGCCAACATCAATAACGACACTACCTTCTTTAATGTAACTTGCATCCAGGAAATTAGCTTTTCCGACTGCAGCTACGAGAATATCCGCTTGTTTTGTAATTGCTCTTAAGTCTTTCGTCCGAGAATGACAGTAAGTAACTGTCGCATTTTCGTTTAGGAGCAATTGCCCTACTGGCTTGCCAACGATATTACTGCGACCGACAACGACGACGTGCTTGCCTTCAATCGTAATTCCTTGTGATTTAATCATCTCAACAATTCCGAACGGTGTACAAGGTAAAAATGTTTCTTCCCCAATCATCATTTTCCCAACACTGATTGGATGAAAACCATCAACATCTTTATTTGGACTAATACTTTCAATCACTGCTTTCTCAGAAATATGTGCTGGTAGTGGCAATTGAACTAATATTCCATGGATTTGTGGATCGTTATTCAACGATTGAATTTGCTCTAATAGCTGCGCTTCCGAAATAGATGTTTCTAATTTATGTAAGACTGAGTAAATTCCAACTTCTTCACATGCTTTTTGCTTCGCTTTTACGTAAGATTGACTAGCTGGATCTTCTCCGACAAGAATAACGGCTAAACCCGGTCTAATCCCATCTTTTACCAATAACTCAACTTCATTTTTCATACTTTCTCTTTTTGCTTTTGCTAAATCTTTCCCACTAATAATTGTTGCAGTCATTTGTAATTTCCTCCTTAATTTTGCTTTGCTTTAATTGTCTCTGCTACCTTTGATAAAACGCCATTAACAAATTTACCACTTTCTTCTCCACCAAAACTTTTCGCGACATCAATTGCTTCATTTATTGAAACATTTAGTGGAATTTCATCTAAGTACATCATTTCATACAATGCCATCCGAATGACTGCTCGATCTACATTTCCAAGACGTTCTAACTTCCAATTTGTTAAATGACTCTTAAACATTTGATCGATGCTCTCTAAATTTTCTAGTGTACCTGATACTAACGTTTCTAGAAATTCATCTTTCATTTCATTATCTTCTAAAACATTATTAATAGCTTCCTCTTTATCAGTTCCACTCATGTCAACTTGAAAAAGGACTTGAACAGTTTTTATTCTGGCAAGACGTCTTTTCATATGTATAATTCTCCTTTAATGAAAACTCGGGCTTGGCCAAGCCTTTTAGTGCTGGCTGAGCCTTAGTTGCACTTATACCTTAATACTTGAAATTAAAACAATCGCTAAAAGACAGCTTTGCTAAAAATTTATCTTTCTTGAAGTATAAAAACATTAATACCCATTTACCTAAACAAGATCATACCATAATCTTGTCCTTCATTACAGAATTTCAATTTTTTATTTAGTATTTAAAAAACGGAAAAGTTTTATCTATCATTAGAAAAACTTGGGACTTGAAATTTTTCACTTCGTCGAGTAAACATCTTAGCTAAAAATTTATACTTTCCTAACGTAAAAAAAAGAAAAAGACGACTTAAGAAAAGGAACTATCCTCCTAGTAGATCAAAATTAATCAGAATAGTTAGCTCCTCTTGAGTCATCAACATTAATTTACTCTTGATTTGTATCCGCTAGTACTTGCTGTGTATCAAGCTGAATACCGACAACATGAATATTAACTGCAGTCAGATCAATCGCAGTCATAGTTCTTAATGTTTGGTATATATTTTCTTGAATTTTCTGGGCGACATTAGGAATAGATACACCGTAATTCATAATGACAAAGACATCTACAGAAATACCATCTTGGCCTAAATCTACCTTTACACCTTTGCCGTGACTTTTTCTTCCTAGTTTTTCGGCAACATCAGTGGCAAAATTGCCTCTCATCGTCGCAACGCCTTCAACTTCTGCTGCAGCTAAACTTGAAATTACTTCAATCACTTCTGGTGCAATTTCAACTTTTCCTAATTTCGTATATTGCTCTTCCATATCAATTACATGGTTTTTCTCTGCCATTAGTTTCCCCTCCTTTGAATTTTCCGATTAATCCATCCTAATTTTACCACAATTATTTATTCGTTAAATTATGAACTTCTAAAAATTTCGTATTAAAATTCCCACCAATAAACGTTTCATGGTCTAGCAATCTTAAATGAAACGGAATCGTAGTATCAATTCCTTCAATTACAAATTCTTGTAATGCCCGTTTCATTTTAGCAATTGCTTCTGCCCTTGTAGCACCATAAGTAATCACTTTTGCAATCATTGAATCGTAGTATGGGGGAATTACATATCCAGGGTAAGCTGCTGAATCTACCCGGACACCTAATCCTCCTGGCGGTAAGTACATCGTAATTTGGCCTGGCGAAGGCATAAAGTTTTTATCTGGATTTTCAGCATTAATACGACACTCAATTGACCAACCGTTAAATGAGATCTCTTCTTGAGTAAAATTCAACTTTTCTCCTGAAGCAACCAATATTTGCTGTTTAATTAAGTCAATTCCAGTGACCATTTCAGTAACAGGATGCTCTACTTGAATTCGCGTATTCATTTCCATAAAGTAAAAATCACCTGTATTGTGATCAAAAATAAACTCAACCGTTCCTGCACCAGAATAATTAACTGCTTTTGCTGCTGCGACAGCAGCTTCTCCCATTTCCAGTCGCTTTTCTTCTGTTAGTGCTGGAGAAGGTGTTTCTTCTAATAATTTTTGCAGACGACGTTGAATACTACAATCTCTTTCACCTAAATGAACGACATTGCCATAGTTATCTGCTAACACTTGTATTTCAACGTGACGAAAATCTTCGATGAATTTTTCAAGATAAACACCTGGGTTACCAAATGCCGTTTGTGCTTCTTGCTGTGTTATTGTTACACCTTTGATTAATTCTTCTTTATTTTTGGCAACGCGAATTCCTTTTCCGCCACCGCCTGCAGTTGCCTTAATAATAACTGGATAACTAATTTCCTCGGCAACACGAAGAGCATCGTCAATATCTTTAATAATTCCATTTGAACCAGGGACAATTGGCACTCCCGCTTGTTTCATTGTCTCTCTAGCAACATCTTTTGTTCCCATTTTGCTAATTGCTTCTGGACTTGGTCCAATAAAGGTAATATTACACTCCGCACAAATTTCTGCAAAATCCGGATTTTCCGCTAAAAAACCGTACCCAGGATGAATCGCATCAACTTCTGTCAACGTAGCCACACTCATAATATTTGTAAAATTGAGATAGCTCTTTGCTGATAGTGTAGGACCAATACAATATGCTTCATCTGCTAGTCTTACATGCAAGGATTCTTTATCTGCTTCCGAGTATACACTTACAGTTTCAATCCCCAACTCTCGACAAGCACGAATAATTCGGACTGCAATTTCTCCTCGATTTGCTATTAATACTTTTTTTATCATCTAAGTTTCTCTCCTATTCCGGTTTCACTAAGAATAGCTCTTGGCCGTACTCTACAAGTTGTCCATTTTCAACAAGGACTTCTACAATTTCACCTTTAATTTCTGCTTCAATCTCATTCATTAACTTCATTGCTTCAACAATGCAAACTACGGAATCATTTTTTACTTTGTCCCCTACTTTTACATATGCGGCTGAATCAGGCGATGGAGCAGCATAAAAAGTTCCAACCATTGGCGAAGTTATTTTATGTAAGTTACTAACTGGTGCTGAAACTACTTCTTGTTTCGCTACTTTTTCAACTGTTTTTTCTACTTGTGGTTGTACAGTTGGTACCACTTGGTGGGCAATGGCTACAGGAGCTTGCTCTCTAATCACTGCTTGTTCGATTACTTTTCGTTCTTTTCTTAAGGTAATTTTTGTTCCTTCTTGCTCATACTTAAATTCGTCTATGCTTGATTCGTCTATTGCTTTAATTAGTTCTTGAATATCTTGAATTTTTAACACGTTTAGTCACTCCTTATTATTTTTCATCTTTTCATTATTAAAAAGATTTTATACTTTATTATAACAATTCTAAAGAAAACTTGACTTGTCACCAGATCCTACAGTAAAAGCCCGAGTTTTCTTTATCCTATCATCCAAAAAAATTTTATATTTAATGATAGTATAAAAGTAAATATATTTAACTTTGTCATATGACTTAGTATTAAATTTGCTGCTACCTTATAATTTAACATTTTTAAAGATTTTTTTCCATATAATATGGAACCGTTTCATTATATTTTCATATAAGAAAAGCAGAGAGCGCCCGCCTAGCGGCGACAAGCAAATGTTCTGGCAGTAAAAAGTGCGCTTTTTCACTTTTTATCTGACAGGTTATTTGACCTCGAGTCGCTGGCGCTCGGAGCTAGACAATTCGAAATGTGCAGAGAGCGTAAAAAAGGATAGCCCTTAACGTTTGAGCCATCCATCTGAAATATTATTATTGTTCTTCAGTTACTGTTATAGCATCGTTTTTATATTGTTTAAACACTGGGAATTCTGAAAGATTTTCAGGGATCTTCCCATTTTCTAGCAGGATGATTTTAACGATATTTTTATTTCTCGCCATATGGTACTTATCGCCATACTCGTTTTCTTTTGTATATTTTTTTAATGATTGATAATCTTCTTCTTGAATGGATACTTTGTATACTTCGTTATCAGAGCTTTTAAACTCTTGTTGGAAACCCACTTCAAATTCGACAATTTGAATTTGATCGTTTTTCATATTTCTTGTTTGTTCCAATACCGCTTTGGCGCCATCTGTTAAGTCAGTCCATTGCATGCTGATCTCTCCCTTACATAATAAATAAAATAAATAAGTAAACCTTGGTGTAGTGATAGAACATTCAATAAATGTTGTTATATTTCCTTTACTTTACCAAATAAGTATTATACCATTATCCGCAAAGAATTTCATCTTTATTAATAATTTTTTCCAAAAAGTAAGCGAAATATAACAAGAAAAGCGAAGATCGCTCGGAGCAAGACATCTTACCTAGAGATTACTTCCTAACCAAAAATCGGATTGATCAAATTGACCAATCCGATTTTCACTATTTATTTTGTTGGCTGAAACGCCACTGCAACATTCTCAATGTTTAATTCTTCTTTTGCCATATTCATAATTTTTAGTCCATCTTCCTTTGACAACTCATTAGCTTTTACGAAAATTTTCACTTCGTTTTCTTCAGCAATCACTAAAACATCTTCATAACCTTTTGTTTTGATTAACGTTTCTAACAGTTGTTCTTTTTGCGCTAATACTTTTAAACTTTCGATCTTATCTAATGCTTGACTTTGAACTTCAGCTGATGCATCAACTGAGGCAATGACTGTTACGTAATCTGCACTTAAACGATCTCTTTCTTCTTGTCGTTCTAAACGGATCGTGTTAAACGCTTCATCGTCTGTGAAGCTAGTCAAAATTTGCTCATCAGCTGGCGAACCTTCAATTGATTCTTCTGTTACATTTTCAAATTCGACAAAGCCATCCTCTTTTTGAGTTTGTTCCTGAGTTTGTTCCTGAGTTTGTTCTGGAGTTTCTTCTTGAGCTTGTTGAGCTTGTTCTTGCATTGGATCTTCCGTTTGCCCTTGCTCTTGTTCTTGTTTTTGCTTTTGGTCATCGGCTACAAATGCTAACTGCTCAGTTGGCGGAGCTGTAATGTAATATACTGATAACACAATAATTAAGCTAAGCATTGTAAGTAACCAAACTGTTTGCCTTTTTAATACCATTATTTTATTCCCCCTTTGATTTCTTAGGTAACACAGAAACTCGATGAGTAGGTACATCTAGTACTCTACTTACTGCTTCCACGACCCATGTTTTCACTTGAATATTTTCAACACCATTAGCGACAACAAGGACACCTCGAATTTCAGGCTTTTGTGTTTTCGTAACTAATGGTTCTTCTTTATCGCCTGTTCGAAGGACAACTACTTCATCATCTCGCGTAATATCTTCAACTTTTCGTTTCCCACCTTCACGATCAGTCTCATCCGTTTTTTGTTCTTTAGTGCTTTTATTTCTTTCAAATACTTTAGTTTCTGTTTCAGCTAAATTAATCATGACTGTAACTTCTGATACCCCAACAATTTGTTCAAGAGAATCTTTCAGCTGTTTTTCATAAGTATATTCATAGTCTTGCATTGTTATTGGTTCATCAGCCGAACCTTTACTATTAAAGACTGGAACCAGATCATTAGTTTCTTTCGTTTCATTCTTAAATACTGGAACGCTATCTTGAAGAGCATTAGATTTGGAAAAGTTACTAAAAATCATAAGCGCTAGTCCAACACACATAACGATTGCTAAATATTGAAGTGGACTGCTTCGTTTGTTCTTTTCACCATTCTTTATAAAAAGCTTTTTAAACCATTGCCCGTTTAAATCGTTTTTGGTCATTGATCTAAATTCCCTCCTTCCATGAAAACTTCCACTTTCTCGATAGGAATAGCCCAAGTAGTTGCTAAATATTGCAAAATTTCTTCCTTGTCAAGCGCTTGATCGTTTGTCGCTTCTACTTCTTTGGTCGTATCAATTGATACTAAAGTAATTGCTGGAATTGTGTCCTTTATAACCGTTTCTTTGTGGTTATTGCTTCTCAAATGAATTGAGACGTTTGCAATACTATTTAAGTAATCTTCGTTCTGTGAAAAATCTTCTAAAGCTACAGTTACTGTTACTACTTCTTTATTAAACCTATTAATCATCTCCTCTTCTACTTGTCTCTTTAGTTGGACAGCCACCTGTTCTGAAATATATGCAAGTTGCGCCTGTTGTATTTCTTTTTTCTTATTTTCGACTGAAAAATTTAGATCCGCTTCTTCAATTTGATTTGGTAACTTAATTGAAGCTATTATACTAGTAACATCCTGCGAAAATATTGAGAACAGTGGGCTTAAGATCATCACTAGCAACAATAAACCAACAACCATTTTTACATACCTTTGCAAACTAGAGTTAGGTAAGAGGAGTTCTAAAACGCTAGCTAAAAGGATTAGTAAGATAATATTTGCAATCCATTCTGTTAAAAATTGCATAAATTCCTCCCCTCCCTATAAGAGTTTTTATTTTGAATAGTAAGTAAGTATAAAGTTTATGAACTTTAAATGCTGTCTAGCTCCAAGCGCCAGCCCCTCGAGGTCAAATAACCTGTCAGATAAAAAGTGAAAAAACGCACTTTTTTTCTGACAGAACATTTGCTAGTCGGGGCTAAACAGGCGCTCTGCGCTTTTCTTGTTATCTCATCATTAATGATAAGTTTCCAGCTGCAACCATAATCGTAATGGCGAGGAAAAACATTAAGCATACAGTCGCTAATGCAGCAAAAATAAAAATCACTGATTTTCCAATGATGGAAAGACTATTAATGATTGCCCCACCACCTATTGGTTGTAATATTGCAGAAGCTATATTATAAATAAGAGCAATCGTTAAAACTTTAATTGCTGGAAAAGCACTTATAAGTAAAAGAATCACAAGTCCAACAATACCGACAGTATTTTTCAATAAAACTGAGGCTCCCATGACTGTATCAGCAGCATCTGTAAAAATCCTCCCAACTATTGGCACAAAATTTCCTGTAACAAATTTAGCTGTTCGAATTGTAATTCCATCAGCAACTGCCGTAACAGCTCCTTGAACAGAAATAACCCCTAAAAAAATGGTTAAAAAAATACCGAGCGTTCCAACACTTATATTTCTTAACAGATTAGCTAACTTTGTGACCTTATAATGATCGGACAACGTACTAACAAGACTTAATAATGCTGATAAAAATAATAACGGCAAGACAAAATGCTTAATTAACAAGCCACTAGAGTTAACCAGAAAGATAATTAACGGGTGAAACAAGGCGACTGAAGTTAGGCTTCCAATTGAAGCTAGTAGTGCCAATAGTAATGGTAATAATGCAATCATAAAATTAATCATTGTCGTAATTGCTGTCTGGGCATAATTGATGGCAATGTAAAAACTATTAATTGCAATAATCATTAACACTAAATAAACAATGGCATTAGCTACTTTACTTACTGTATTGCTTTCAAAGGCAGTTTGTAAATTTTGTAAAATCACACTAAAAATCGTTAATAAAATTAACGTCCCTAGCAATTTTCCGTTTGCAATTAGCTCATGAAAAAAATATTGTCCAAAACCTACTAGCCACTCTTTTAGTGATAATTGCTTTTGCCCTCGAACAAATTCCATAAATGAACCTTTTTGATTTTCGGGAAGAAATCCACCATATTCAGTAACAATTTGGTCCCAATATTCTCTTATTTCGTCTATGCCCAATTGCGAAAGTTGTTGTTCAACGAGATTTTCTTGGGGTGGTGGCTCTGCGCTTGCCATAATAGGTACAAGAAAGAAAACTAAGATTGCTATGATAACTATTTTTTTCATTATAAATTACCCCTATCTTAGAAAACCCAAGCTATTTCGTTAGTATGGTAGTAACCCAATAACAGTTTCAATAATCGCTGTAATAATTGGGATGGCCATCACTAAAATAAATACTTTTCCAGCTAATTCGATTTTTGAAGCAATTGCTCCCTGGCCTGCATCTTTAGCAATTTGTGCTCCAAACTCTGCAATATAGGCAATCCCAACAATTTTTAATATTGTTTCGACATAAATCATTTTTATATTTGCATTAGCAGCAATTTTTTGCAGCATCGTTATAATCAAATAAATTTGATCAACTAAAAAGATGAAAATGATTGCCCCAACAAAAACAGTTAATAAAAATGCAAAAATTGGTTTTTGTTCTTTTACGACGAGTGCTAAAAATGTTGTAATTAACCCTAAGCCTACGATTTGAATAATTTCAATGGCGAACACCTCCCTTATTGAAAGAGAAAGACACCTTTAATTTTTTGAAACAAGTTATCGACTATTGACGCAACCATATAAAGTACGACAACAAAGCCAATTAATGTTACCCAATGAGCCCAATCTTCTTTCCCCATCTGTTTTAATACTGTATGAATCATCGCAACAACAATTCCAATTCCTGCAATTTGAAATATTGCGTTAACATCGTAGCCCATAATCCACCCTCCTTAACCTGTACCTACAACATCAAGATAACAATTAATAATCCTGTTAAAAATCCAAGACTTTTTAACATTTTTTCATAACGATTTTTTGATTCAATTGCGTCTCCTTCTTCCCTTTCTAAATGATTTAAAGTTAAGCGAATTTGTTTTTGCTGATGCTCTAAGTTATGTTGACCTAACGTTGCACCAAACTGGCTCATTACTTCTAATTCTCCATTACCTAAAGCGGTTAAATACCATGTTTCCCTCAAGCTTTCTTCCCAAGCTTTCTGAACACTTTCCTCGCCTCTTTGTAACCTTTCGGAAAAAAAAGTGAAAAAGTAAGAAATTGGTTTTGGGAGCTGTTTAGCTATATGACTACTGGCTTCAGCTAATGGAGTTAGTCCATACATTATTTCGGATTCAAGCGACTGAAGAGCTACTTTCAACTGTCTTAACTGTCGAGGTCTTTCACTTAATCTTCTGGCAAACTCAAATCCTACCCAAGTTGTTGCAATTATTATTAAAATAGCGCCAATCATTTTCAATGTAG
Source organism: Anaerobacillus sp. (assembly GCA_036676095.1). Classification (GTDB taxonomy): domain Bacteria; phylum Bacillota; class Bacilli; order Bacillales; family Anaerobacillaceae; genus Anaerobacillus. Next base: position 130,181 of record JAKFDP010000016.1, read on the forward strand.
CCTCACCACATCTTTTCCGTTTTCATCCCGGATTCGCCTTACTTTCCCTGGTTGAAAACCTCTAGTTAACTCAATGCAGCGAGTAAATACATTCAAATCTAATAATTGCTTTAAACTAGGACGATCACTAACATCCTCCAGCTTATTTCCATGGACAGTTGTCATAATCTTTACCCCCGAATGGATCGCTTCCATAATCGCCTCACTATCCTCTTTTCTGCCAATCTCATCAACAATAATTACTTGAGGGCTCATTGATCTAATTAACATCATCATTCCTTCTGCCTTTGGACATGCATCTAAAACATCCACACGGTTTCCTAATCGATGTTGGGGTATTCCTTTTACTGAACCAGCAATTTCTGAACGTTCATCGACAATTCCAATTTTCGTTGATGGTACGCGTTCTTTTCCTTCACTAATAACTCTCGCTAAATCTCGAAGCAGTGTTGTTTTGCCTGTTTGCGGTGGTCCGATAATTAACGTATTATGCCACTCGTTGCAATTGTACAAATATGGTAAATAAGCTTCAGCAACTCCAACTTTCTGCTTGGCAACACGAATATTGAAGGAACTAATATCACGAATTGCCTTTACTTGTCCTTTCTCAGTAATAACCTTTCCTGCTAACCCCACCCGATGACCACCACGGATTGTAATATAACCTCTTTTTAATTCTTCCTCTAGGGCATATAAAGAGTAATCGCTTAATTGATTAATTAAATGAATGGCGTCATTTGGAGAAATAACATATGGTGCTCCAAGATAGTTTGGAAAAATCGGTTTGCCATCTATAATTATTTCGAGTGGTCGCTGAACTCGAATTCTAATTTCCTCTACCTTATCTAAAGTGGAAGAAGGTAAGTTTCTAACTAATTCTTTTATCTTCTCCGGCAAAACGGCCAATATCTCATTCATTACACACCCACCTTCCTTAAGAATTTTGTACTTGTCTTACTAAAGAAAATGTATGCATGCTTGACCATAATATGACTAATAAAAAAAGCACCTATTTACAAAAATGTAAATAGGTGCTCTTAGTATAAGCATGTTGAGTTATTAATTAACTATTGTTTATGCTCTTGAAACATAAGAAACATTTCGAGTATCGATAATTAACACTTCACCTTCATTAATAAAAAACGGTACTTGAACTGTTAAACCAGTTTCCAAGGTTGCTGGCTTCGTACCACCAGAAGCAGTATCACCTTTAATGCCAGGTTCCGTTTCAACTACTTTTAATTCTACAGAGTTTGGTAGTTCAACACCAAGTGTTTCTCCTTGGTAAGTCATTACTTGAACAACCATATTTTCTTTAAGGAATTTTAATTCATATTCTAATTGAGCTGATGTTAATTCAATTTGTTCATACGATTCATTGTCCATAAATGTATGGACGTCTCCACTAGCATAAAGATAAGCCATACGGCGGTTTTCAATATGAGCTTTAGAAACTTTTTCACCTGCACGAAATGTTTTTTCTTGAACTGCGCCTGTACGAAGGTTACGAAGCTTTGAGCGAACGAAAGCCGCACCTTTCCCCGGCTTTACGTGTTGAAATTCTATTACTTGCCAAAGCCCCCCATCTACTTCAATCGTTAAACCCGTTTTAAAATCATTTACTGAAATCATTACTTTTCCTCCTAAGTTCTTTTACTCACCAATTATTATTAATTGTTTTGGAGAATGCGTTAACGTCTCATTCCCTGTTTCCGTAATAACAATATCATCTTCAATCCTTGTTCCACCGACACCTGAAATATAAATCCCCGGTTCCACAGTTACAATCATTCCAGGTTGAAGAACTGTTGTTGATTGAAGTGATAATCTCGGTTCTTCGTGTACTTCCATTCCAAGACCATGGCCTGTTGAATGACCAAAATATTCACCATAACCTTGAGCAGTTATATAATCTCTTGTTAAGGCATCTGCTTCTTTCCCAGTCATGCCAGGCTTTATTCCATTCATTCCTCTAAGTTGGGCTTCTAACACTGTTTGATAAATTTGTTCAAGCTCCTTTGTCGGTTTTCCTACTGCGACTGTACGAGTAATATCAGAACAATATCCTTGATAATAAGCACCAAAATCAAGAGTTACGAGTTCACCCTTTTTAATTACTTTTTTTGATGCTACACCGTGAGGTAGTGCTGAACGAATTCCCGAAGCAACAATAATATCAAACGACGAACAAGAGGCCCCATGTTTTCTCATAAAAAATTCTAATTCATTTGCAACAGCTAACTCAGTAAGACCAGGTTTTATGTATTTAATAATATGATCAAAGGCAGCGTCGGCAATTTTTGCTGCTTCCTTTAAAATCTTAATCTCACGTTCATCTTTAATCAAGCGTAATTTTTCAATCATCCCGCTCACTGGTACAAGTGTTGTGTTTGTAAAGTTCGTTTTAAATTCCTCGAATTGTCCATAAGAAACATGCAATTTTTCAAAACCTAGCTTTTTAACCCCTAATTCATTAAGTTGATTTGAAATTTCCTCTAATAGCGTAGCTTTATGGTGAATAATTTCAAAATTAACTGCTTGCTCGTTGGCTTGATCTACATAGCGAAAATCTGTAATCAATCTAGCTTCTTTTTTCGTGATAAGTACAACACCAGCAGTTCCTGTAAAGCCTGTAATGTAGCGACGATTATAACTACTTGTCACTAAGATTGCATCAATGCCATTTTGATTAAACAATTCACGAAGCTTTTTTATTCTTTCCATCAAACCCCTCCTATACGAATGTAAATCGAACAAGCTTTTTAAGGATTTCAATGTAATCTGTGAATGTTTAAATTCTAAAGATAGGCGGAGCTTCCTTAATAATTCCTTTTAAGTTTGGTCCATCCCACCCCCAATTAGATATTTTCTTAATGGATAAAAAGGAAAGAATGTCCTAAAGGACATTCTACCATAAAGCTAATAACTTTGAATAGGCAAAAACCATTCTACTTCTTCAGTTCATTAAATTCGTACGAGATTGAGTAACCTATAAAAACTCCATATAGAATGTAAAGACATAAACTAGTAATAATTGTATTCAAATCTAACTTTGCTAATGGTTTTAAACCAGGAAAAATTGGATTTAAAAAATAAAAGACAATAAACCATAAAGCAATTCCAAAACTAAGCCCTGGCCAAATACTATTAAATTTAGCTAGCAGAATTCGATAAAGAAATGCAACGACAATCGACAATAAAGCAATAACGATAATACCAACTAACTGCCCAACATACCCATTTTTCCAATCTCCTAACGCCCAAGGCATTAATACTAATGCTGGTCCCACTCGAATAAAATTAAAGAAAAATGCTAGGTATCCAACTAAGCTCCAGATTAACCCGCCAAAAAATCCAATTGAAGCTACTGTAGCATTAAAACTGATTTGATCATTTTGTTTACTTTGTTCAAGATTTCCCATCAATGCATCACCTCTAACATTATTATGACCCAATTTCTTAAAACTATAGATAGATTTCATAATTTAAGAAAATAGTGTGTAAAGGATGATAAAATTGGGAATATATATATAGAAACATTAATTATCTAAAGGAAATTTGGTAAGTAATGTAGAATATAGTAAATCAAAAATAGAATTATTTTGCCACAACGCTGTTACATTTATATGTTGATTAGCATAATATATGAAAACTACAATGCAACGATAAATACGTGAAACAAATACATGAATTAATCATTTAATATTTTATTATTACTGTGTTTTTTTGAGGTGTTTTATAAACATGGAGGTGAGCAAATGACGCGCCATTCTTTTCATCCACTTATTTTGTGTGTTCTAGGCTTATCAATCACGGGTTTCATTTATAGGCTGTATTCCAATCCTGTAGCATTGTTTGAACAAGCTTTTTTTATGGTCGTTTTTGTTGCCATTGTTTTCTTATTAGTCAAGAAATTTTTAGCACATAAACATAGTACCGCTAATTATTATCGCTCACAGCCTCAACCAAAAAGAGTAAATTTCAAAGCCTCAACTCATAACAATGTAATCCCACATAAAAAGAAGAAAGATTCGAAAAAATTTTCGCGTCCTCTCGTTAAAAAACGTTCAGCTGTTACCTTAACCGTCATTGAAGGAAAAAAAAGCAAAAAGAAAAATCGAGCTCTTTTTTAGCAGCTCGATTTTTTTAATGCCAAGTTTTAAAAAAATCTTCTGTTTCTTCTTTTCCTAATTTTATTAACTCTTCTTTATCCTTTTGTGTAAGTTCAAAATCAATCGTACTAACTTTGTCTACAGGAATAAAAACAATATTTTTTGCATGCTCTTCTGAAATATAGCGTAAATCATGAGCTGTTCGCATCGTTTTAAAAAGTGCTGTAAACATTTCAATTGCATTTGTAATTTTATTTGCTGAAACATGGTCTAGACTAGGGGTTAAATTAAAGCCAATGACTGGACGACGTAATCGTGTTCCCTTTTTCATAAAAAGCCACATTGGGAAATTACTCAACACCCCGCCATCGACAAAAATGGATGTTTGTCCCGTTTTATTATTAATTCTAACCGGTTCAAAAAAGTAAGGGATACTACTACTCATTCTTACCGCCTGAGCGATAGAAAACGTTTCTGGATCAATTTCATAATTAGGAAGATCATCTGGTAAAACAACAAGTTGACCTCTTGTTAAATCAGAAGCAATAAGTTGTAATGTATTTGGTTGTATGTCCCCAAATGTTCTAATCCCTTTTTTGTCTAACATTTCTGCCACCCATTCTTCTAACTCTTGACCTTTATATAAACCGAGACGCTTATATAAGCCTACCCACTTCATAAAAGAAAAAGGGAACACCGATGGTTTCGGATCTAAAAATTGTTCAAAATTAACCTTTTTAATTTCTTCGGTTAATTCTTTGCTTGTATATCCAGCATTAATTAAAGCTGAAAAGATTCCTCCTGCACTAGTTCCCGCTAATCGCTTAAAATGATACCCCTTTTTTTCCATAACTTCTAGGGCTCCTAAAAACGCAATCGCTTTTACTCCACCACCACCAAATACACCATCAACATCCATTATACTTGATACCTCCTACCATTTCTTATTTACAATATGCAAATTGGTAGGCTAAGTGACTATATACAAAAAAATCCATCTATAAATATAGACAGATTTATGAAAGTTTTATTTTCCTTGTTCGGCTTCCGTTTTTTTTTGGATTAACCTTAATAATTCAATTCGGCTTTTATCATCTTCAAAATATTGAACTAAATCACCAATTCGGTCAATTGCATCCCAACTTAAATGATGCTCTATTCCTTCAACATCTTGATAAATATTGTGATCGTTTACACCAATAATTCGTAAAAATTGTTCAAGTAATTCATGACGGAAAACTAGACGTTTCCCGATTTTTTTCCCTTTTGCGGTAAGCACTAAGCCACGATATTTCTCATAAATAACATACTCAGTTTGGTCTAACTTTTGAACCATTTTTGTAACAGAGGACGGATGGACTTCTAAGGCTTCTGCGATATCAGAAACTCTGGCATATCCTTTATCTTCTATTAACAAATATATTCTCTCTAAATAATCTTCCATACTTGGTGTTGGCATATCGTTCCCCCCCGAAATTCCTCGCCAGCCCGCTTGTTACAATTTCTTTACTATGTTTTGCTAAATAAAATTATACTATAACAATTTTTTTTCGACAACCTTATCCGAAGAATACGACAAATTAGAAAAGCGTAGAGCACCTGCCTAGCGCTAGACAGTATTTAAAGTTAAAAATCTTTATCCTTATTTTGTAGAAAAGGAGAGAACATTTTGTAGCTTTGAATTAAAGTTTGATCAAAAATACCTCACAAACCCACATTTTACGTGAAATTCAAAGAACCCTAGGATATGCTGTCTCACGATATTGGAAAAGTGAGAAAGCATACTTACTTAATATTATTATGTTTGTAAAAAATTCCGACAATCTTTCTTCTGATAGACTTTTCTTATTCCAGCTATATATTCCAAGCTGAAATGATACTATGTCAAGAAAATGGACACAACAAATTGAGATTTGTTTCAAAACCCTACCGCGCTTCGCTTGCTTGCCTCTATGTGAAGTTAAGGGAGAAACCCTTAACTTCACATAGAGGGTAACGATTTTATACAGCTCTCTTTTTTAAAAGCATGTTATAATACATCTTTTCATAAGCAATTGGTGACATGTAATTATTTGCCCAGTGAATCCGTTTATAATTATAAAAACTAGCGATATACTCAAAGATGCTTCTCTTTGCTTCCTCTCTTGTCTTATAGTTATGATGAAAGATTAACTCTTTTTTAATCACACCATGAAACGACTCTATACAAGCATTATCATAACAGTTGCCTTTCCTGCTCATGCTTGTAAACATCCCGTTTTCACGTAATATAGTTTGATAATCCTTTGACGCATACTGACTTCCACGATCTGAGTGATGAATAATTCCTAGGGTTGGAGGCTGTGCGGCCAAAGCTCTTTTTAAAGCTGTAATCACTAGCTCTTTTGTCATTCTTTCACTCATATTCCATCCTAGTATTCTTCTAGAATACAAATCCATAATAGAGGCTAAATACAACCATCCTTCCTTTGTCCAAACATAGGTAATATCAGCTACCCATGCCTCACCAGGGCGGCTTACGTTAAATTGCTGGTTTAATAGATTAGGAAACACAGGGAGTTTGTGTTTAGAGTTCGTTGTCGCTTTATATTTCTTCACCGTTTTGGAACGAATACTATTCTCTTTCATGATCCGTGTAACCGTCTTTTGAGAAACTAAAATCCCTTTACGGTTTAATTGCTGTGTAATTTTTGGGCTGCCATAAATTTTTCCAGACTCCATGTGTGCTTTTTTTATTTCCGCTGTAAGCTTTTCTTTACGGATTTTCTGTTTACTTTTCGAACGATTTCTCCATGCATAATATCCACTTTTTGAAACACCTAAAACTTGGCACATCTTTGCTACACGGTACTCGTGTCGGTGTTTTTCGATGAAAACATAAATTACTTCTGTTCTTTTGCAAAGATGCCCATAGCCTTTTTTAAGATTGCATTTTCCTCTTCTAAGTCACGTAATTTTTTCTCTAAATCTTTTATAGCTTTATCCTCTGGCTTTAAATTACCACTACCTACAAAAGCATCCTCATTATCCTTACTAAACTTCTTTACCCAGTTGTGTAGGGTTTGCTCTGCCAAGTCCAACTCACGTGCTACCTCAGCCACTTTTTTGCCACTCTTCACCATTTGAACTGCTTCTACTTTAAACTCTTTGTCATAACTTTTTCTTCTCATCTTGGACACTCCCGATCGATAAATTGTTAGCTATCATTATACGCTATTTTCTCTCAATTTACCGTGTCCTATTTTTAGACTAACATCACTACATTAGTACCATCAGCCGTTTTAAAAAGGATATATCCTTTGTCTCCTTTAATAAAAGTTACAGGGTCTACAACATTTTTATAAGGTGGTTTTATCTGCGGATTTAGAATGTTTACTATTATATTTTTCACAATGTCTGTCAGTGTTTTATATTGTAATTGTTTTTCTGATTGGTAAAACAATTGGTCATAGGTGTATATTGAATAGGACTGTGATTTAAGGTTAAATGATTGCATTATATCTGATATTACTTCTTGATAATATTGGTTTCTTTTCTTTTCTTCTTCATCGCCCTCATGTTTAAATTCAATAACCTTAACTCCAATAGGCCAAACCCTTTTCTACCAAGGGTTTGGCCTTTGTTCATTTTTTATCGTTTATGCATGATTTAAAGAAATTTAAAATTTCAAATAACATTGTGACTAATTAAAGTCGAATTTGTCCGTCTCCATTGACATAATATTTTGTCGTCGTTAAAGCTGGTAACCCCATTGGTCCTCTTACATGTAGCTTTTGTGTTGAAATGCCAATTTCGGCACCATATCCAAATTCAAAGCCATCTGTAAAGCGTGTTGAGGCATTATGATAGACAACTGCTGCGTCAGTACCATTTAAGAATTGTTCAACATTCTTTGGCGTTTCCGACACAATACACTCGGAATGTTTTGTACCATATTGATTAATATGAGCAATGGCTTCTTCAACACTATTTACAGTTTTCACACTGATGATTACATCTGAAAATTCTTTTGCATAATGTTCCTTTGTTGCTTCGAGGGCTGTTGGAAATACTTTACAAACTTTTTCATCTCCATAAATTTTAACTCCAGCAATTGATACCGTTTCAAGTAGTTCTTTCCCATAATTATTAAAGAATTCATCATGGATTAATAAACTTTCAATCGCATTACATACTGATGGACGATGAGTTTTAGCATTTAGTACGATTGGTCTTACAATATCGTATTTTGCGGTTGCATCAACAAAAACGTGGCAGTTACCAGCCCCTGTTTCAATAACAGGAACACTTGCTTCACGTACCACTAAATCAATTAAATCTTTGCCTCCACGAGGAATTAAAAGGTCCAAATATTCTGTTAAGTTAAATAATGTTTTAGCAGTTTCGCGTGACGTATCCTCAATTAAAAGTACCGCATTTTGAGGGAATTGTACACGTTTCAATGCTTTATGTATAGACGTAACTAAAGCCATATTGGAGTGTTTTGCTGAACTAGAGCCACGCAGTAGAACTGTGTTTCCTGTTTTTAAAGACAGCGTGGCTGCATCAATGGTTACATTCGGACGGGCTTCATAAATCATACCGAGGACACCTAGTGGCACACGTCGCTTACTAATAATCAGTCCATTATCCTTATTTATGCGTTCCAATTCTTCTCCTATTGGATCGGGCAAATCAATTACTAAATGAATTACATCACTCATAGCTTTAACCCGTTCTGGCTTCAGAATAAGACGATCGTTTATGGACTCAGATAACCCTAATTTATGACCATATTCAATGTCTTTTGCATTTTCTTTTAGTATAAACGCTTGATCTATTAGTAATTGCTCTGCAATTGCTAATAGTGCTGTTTTTTTCTTCAGTTGTTTTATTTTGCATTTCTAAACTTGCTTCTTTTGCAAGCTTTGCTTTATAAATGATTTCATTCTCAATAGCTGTACTCATTGATTTTACCTCCTATACATTTAAGTTAATTTACTAATGATGAAGAAATTTAATAAGCATATTTCTTCCTATTAGGACGAAATATGCTATCCTTGGTACCACCTAAATTGAATGCTAGAGCATTCCAATTCATCTCATAACGATGAGTCTACGCCAAAAGGGGCTAGAAGGTAGGGGTCAGTTGTCCTTTACGGCATCTCTTGCAGCCGAGGGAACTGCTCTCTAATCAGCCAAGTACGCTTACTCGTCTTTTGTATCCTTGTCAAGTCATGGGTAAAATTAATAAGTTTAATAACATTACTTGTAATAATTTCACCCAAAATTATTTGGGTGAAATTATTTTTTTGTAGCAGTTTTTAAGAGATTACTCGTCTCTTTCAAAGTCAACAATTCGTTTTGCGACCTGCTTAATGTTTAGAAGATCTTTGTAGTTAACGTTGTTAGACAGGTAGTTACCACCAGCTGTACCACAACCAAGAGTTAATGAAGGTGGTAGGTTGTTGTAAACAAGACCTATGCTTCCGTGAACTGCAGGTTGGTTAAGAAGAAGTCTGTTAGCTGGAATTTCAAAAGCATACTTATTAAGAATTGCATCATCTTGAGCATGAACAACAGCAGTGTGACCAGCACCACCCCATAATAATTGAGATTTAGCTGCTGCGATTGCTTCGTCAGTACTATTGTAAGAAATGTAGCCAAGAACTGGAGAAAGTTTCTCATGGCTGAACCAGTCTTCAGGACCAATTGTGCTTAGTGGTACAAGAAGTAATTGTACATCTTCAGAAACTTCGAAGCCTGCAAGTTGAGCGATCGCTTGTGGAGACTTACCAACGATAGCCATTGCTGGAACTCCTCTTTCCTTGTCGAACATAACTGCTTCAAGCTTTTCTTTTTCATCAGGGTTTACTAAGTAAGCGCCTCTTTCTTGTAAAAGTTTAACCGCTTGCTCTTCAACAGACTTGTCATCGAAGATTAAAGATTGGTCAGATGAACAAATAGTACCGTTATCAAAAGTTTTGGACGCGATTACGTTATTAATTGCAACGCTAAGATTAGCTGACTTAGAAACGAATACAGGAGTGTTTCCAGGTCCTACACCGATAGCAGGGTGACCTGAGCTATAAGCTGATTTAACCAATGCTCCACCACCAGTAGCAAGAACAAGGTTTACATCAGGATGTTTGAAAAGATAATTAGTTCCTTCAATTGATGGCTCTTCGATCCACTGAATAGCATCTTCAGGTGCGCCAGCACTTACTGCAGCATCACGCATAAGTCTTGCTGCTTCAGCACTACACTTTTGTGCACGTGGATGGAAAGCAAAGACAACAACGTTACGACCTTTTAAAGCGATAAGAGACTTAAACATAGTTGTAGAAGTTGGGTTAGTTGTTGGAGTAGCAGCAGCGATTACGCCGAACGGCTCAGCAATATAAGTTACTCCGTCTTTTTCTTCAATTACACCAACAGATTTTGCGTCTTTTTGCCATTCGTATACAACATGAGCGCCAAGGTGGTTCTTAATTACCTTATGATCTGCTCTACCGATTCCTGTTTCAGCAACTGCCATTTCAGCTAATTTAACTTCGTTTTCCACGCTAACAGCGTCCATTGCCGCACAAATCTTGTCAACTTCTTCTTGAGAGAAATCTCTCATGATTTCAGCGGCTTTTTGTGCTTTTGCTACCAATTGGTCAATGTTATTCATTCAAAAACCCTCCATTTATAAGATTTAGTATTGTCGAACAAAGATTTAATTTATTTCACTCCTTTTAAAAAATTTTTATATATGAAGTTCACACAAAACTATCCCCCTGCAAAACCCTTGATGATATCCGACTTATTTCTGTGTGTTATATTTATTAGATGTCTAGCCCTCTTGTCAGATTTTCACCATGATTTTTTCAAAGAGTGTATTATGGGAACGTTCACTCTAATTTGAATAAAAAAATTTATTTGTCAACCATGCTGCAGGTTCCAATGCTAGGATCATGCCAACCTTCTGCCATCCCATATGTTTATACACTCTTACTGAGCAAAACATTTCTCGAAGTTCTTTAGTAACTTAGGGTTTCCTTTGATCCGCAGTTTTCTTGTCAGCAACGCCGCCACCACATTTTGTTCCTTCGCCACGATCCCAAGCCACGTTTTGCTATCCACCGTAATCCGAATATCAGGCTTGCCGTGAAAATCGTCCCGAATCAGGAGCGTATTATCCCGAATGTCGATTGTGACCTGTATCGTTTCATCGCCAGTGAATGCAAAATGATAGGTGCAGTTTAGCCCCGTCGCCTGTTTGGGCTGGAATACATTGGGCATACCGCCGATCAATCCACGAATCGTGCCGGGCCTGAGTCCATTCCCTACTCGTTTCACTTTCTTATGGGGATAACGTTTTTTGACAAACGCTTCCGCATCTGAGCCCGGAGTTACATAAACCGTCTCTTCTTTCGCCTGCAACGGCTTTACGACATCTTTCAAAAAGGTTTTCCGGTCTTCAAGAAAAGGCCCAATCACGTTTTCTCCGGCCGGGCAAACTGCCAAGCAATAAGAACATTTGTAGTTAGCCCCGAAACTCAAACTTTGCCACCAGGAAGTCGTTTCGGTTATCGGTACTTTATTCCGATACTCTTTGACGTTTTTGCTGTCCACGACCGTTTCCACCCAGTCGCTGAAACCGCCCAAAAACTCACGATAATTGTGCGTATAGCATGAAGAAAAATTAAATTGTCCGTCCGCACCAATCGCGCCCGTAGGGCAGGCAGATACGCAAAGCTTACATTCCAGACACGGGTTGTAGTCAATCGGCCAGTCTTCCTTGTTGACCCTGGCATCTATTAAAACGGCCCCAAGCAGAATGAAGTTTCCGAATTTCGGATGAATCACGATGCGATGGATGCCCATATGGCCTAACCCTGCCGCAACGGCAACAGGCTTGTGCGAAACGACCCAGGCCTTGTTAGGAAACTTATCCATCTCCATCGGGAAACTACCTGCCGTATTTAAAGCCCGTATCCCTCGCGCTTCCAATGCGGACACGATGTGATGGGCTATCTCATCCATCTTATCGCCGGTATGATGAAATTCAATATTGGTAAGGGACCTCGCGGGCGTGCGGATCGGTTCGCGGTTCATTCTGCGAACGAAACTGATTATCGTCTGAGCATGCGGAAATACAGACATTATGTCATCCCGTTGATCGTCCAACTCGGAGCGTTCAATTGAAACAACACCTACATCGTCAGCCCCGGCCTCAATACACAATTCACGTACCCACTCATAATCAATCGTTTCGTTGTCAAGAGTGGCGGATTGCGCAGAGGATTCGTAGTAACGTACAACTGTAGGATGTTTTTTGATATCGGACACTTTCATCCATCCTTTCACATTAAGTGTATATACACCTTTTTGATTAAAAAAATTAATCTCGCCTGTTCAGCTTAAGGATATCAGACAATTGACCAAGCAAACCTTTATAACGGTCTTCGCCCATATAGTCTCGAATACGGATTTGCGCCTGTTCCCATAACGGTAGTGCACGCTTAAGAAGGTCCTGGCCGTCGGGTGTCAGCGTAATAAATCGTTTCCTGCGATCCTCCCCTTCCGTGATCAACACCCAGCCTTGTCTTTCAAGCGGCTTGAGATCCCGTGACAATGTGGTCCGATCCATTTGAAAAAATTTGGAGAGAGATGTAATGGTGACAGACCCGCCCTGTTCAAGTGCGATCAGCAATGACAACTGTGTAGCCCGAAGCCCGACTGGTCTTAAATATTCATCATATAAACTGGTAATAAACCGGGACGCTTTTCTTATATTCAAGCAAGCGCACTCTGCTGCATAATCAGTCGTCCTTGAAAAATCTGCATTTGAATTTTGCTCTCTCATAATTTTCACCAACCTTTCCTATAATCAAGAAGATATACTCCAACTGTTGAATTTTGTTCTCTTATAACTAAGAGTATATACACGTATTGTGCCGATGTCAATCTTTATAATCATCTTAAACCTTAACAATTATACACGAGAAGACTCATTCCTCAATAAACACTCCCTTTTCTAGAACAATTTTAATGACATTCAACATTTAATTTTTGATTTTGGTTTGTTTTCAATAGTGGCCCGTGAAATCTAGAATCGTTTCCGTACCCCTTATAAGGAAATCATTTTGTGTTTTACTCTCCACTTTTAACAAATTATAAGAGAGTAAGAAATGAGAGATATGATGCCTAAAAATGAAAAAGTTCCAGATCTTGTACAACAGCCTAAAATGTCAGACGGTGCTACTGAAGTGGAAGATTTAAAGGATACTAAGAATTCAAAACAACTAAAGAATAAACCTGGAATGGGAATCTTAAGAGGTGACGGAATAGCTGGTCGAATAAAATAGTTTCCATTAGCTACCCTTAATTTGGCACTATCACCTCAACTTGACGAGAATATTCAAGGCTGTCTGTATAATCTCCATCACCGCCCTGATAACTCCTTGGTCCGGGACATAATTGGTTGGTCCGTCCTAATAATCAAAAATTTGGAGGTTATTATACTTGCAATCAACAAGCCATGAATGATTTTTTGTTGTATCTTGAAGTCGCACAAAACTTTTTTACAATACAATTAAAGGATACGAATTTGATTTGCTTGTTTTTGGTGAGTTCCTGGAGCAACATAACGCTCAACTGCGCAAGATAATTTGAACCATCAATTGTTCGCCGCTTTGTACAGAATCAAATTCTAAAAATGAAGATCTTTGTTGCACAGTATGAAAAGACGATCACTTTGAGTAATCGTCTTAGGTAGGTAATTTTTCAACAGTATTTTTGTACTGCACAGCAAAAGATCCCAGTAATAAATGACAGTCCTTGTTCAGCTAAAGCCTCTGTTTACTTTAAGTACAATTCTTCACAAACATTTTTACAATAGAAAAATTATCAAAAAGAGAAGCTCATTTTTCGAGCTTCCCTCAACGTATAAATTCCTCTGTGTTTTAATAAAACATTTAACTAAATTTAATACCGTAACAACGCATTGCCTCTAAGCTACCTTCATATTCAAAAATTCCCTTTTTGATTAACTTTCTAACCCTAAATTCAAAAAAACTGTCATCAATATACTGAAAAATATGTCCATACACTTCACCTACTACTCTTGCGCACATAACAAATCCCTTTTTCTTTCCAATCAGCTTCTTGGCTTTTTCAATTATAAAATCATCGTAATAGTCTTCAGAAACAATCTTTATTTCTCCGTTTTCCCATATTCTTAACGTAGCAGGATTTTCTGAAAGATTTAACCACAGTGTTTCAAAATATTTACGCTCTGTGTCAGATAAATCTTTTTGATTTTCTTGACTATATTTGTAAATGGATTGTAATTCTTCTGGAAGTATCTCACCTGAAAAAAATGGGATATACTTTTTTGATTTTTCTTAAATAATTCTCTATACAATTGCCCAGTATTAACGATAAAGATATTATTTTTTCTTTCCCTTAACAAGTACATTGTTAAAAAAAGTCCTGTTTGTTCATTAGCATTTTCTGAAACCCATATGTAAATTGGAATATTTTCTGGAATAGAATCTAACCGAGCAATTGTTCTTTGAAGTTTATCAATATAATTTTCTGTTTCTTCTTCATTTCGTTCCAAGTTGTTTTTTATCCATTCAAATCTTTCTCTTTGACCATTTTCTGTTTCCAAATTACCTATTGGGGCAACAGCGAAATTGTCGTCGAAAGTAACAATAAATTCCTCTTCGTGTAAGTTTAATTCTTTTAATGTTTGTCTTAAGTATGGGTATCCAAAAGTGATGTGAACTTTTTTGTAATTGCCTTTATCGAATATATTTTCATTAGGGTCTTCTGGGTAAAGAATATGGTTATAAATTTCTTTAAGGTCTTTTGAAAACTCAACTAAAGAATGTTCCCTTTTCTTCAACATTCCTATCTTAAAAAGAATATGTTGCAAATATGACCTTACTTCCCGTTCTGGTAAGTCTTTAACTATGTTTTTAATCTCAAAAATATCCACCTAAAAACCACCTTTTACTTAACCATTTTATTATTAAATTTCCAACAACTAATATTCCTATTCTTATCACACTATACTGCCCGTTTAGTGGAACAAGAAAAAAGCTGCCTCAATGACAGCTCCGCACTCCATTAGCTTAACATGAATAGATAATTTACCATTCCTACAATTTTATTCTCGTTGTCCTTGGAAAATTGGTCTTTCAATTAGTGAGGTTAACGGTTTTAGCTTGAATAAAAAATAATGTGTACATAATGCTATTATTATCCCATTTAATATCCCTGAAACTACATCAAATGGATAGTGTACCCCTACCCATATTCTTGAAAACGCTACTCCTAGTGCAAGAAAAAAACATATATGCTTATAACGATATGATGATAACCACAACGTAAAAGCAATTACTATTGCAGATGTAGCATGGTCACTTGGAAAAGAAGAATTTGCAGAATGCTCTACGAGTTGAATAAGCTCATGTGATACAAACGGTCTCTCCCTATAAATGAATAGCTCAATAAGTCTGTTTATTGAATAAGCCAAGGTAAATGCAAACATAGCCTGAAAAGCTATAACACGAAAATTGTTTTTGTTTAATAGCCACAACATTAAAATCAATAAAATAAAAGCATATTGAACATATTCGGCAAACAAAATCATGATTGTATCTAATAATGGATAATGTTGGACTTTACTATTAATCAAATTAAACCATTCATAATCTATATCTATAAAATTCATTAAACAGTCCCCTTTAATGCTTAACCTTTTCCTCTACCTCTTTAAGATTATAACAAAATACTATAAATTACCAAAATTTAATTGAACTAAAGTTGTCATATAAAATGGATATGATTGGGCATCCATTCTTTTCTTACCACACAAAATCTGTCTGTTGTTCTTCTTCTGTTCTCAAAGGAAAATAGAGTTTGTATATATTTTTAAGAGAAGGAGAGAAAAATGGAATGGATGAACAGTTAAGAAATGAAATTTCCGCCTTTCGCTTTGGTTTAATTGCCTCAGTAATTCAGCGAGAATTAAAGTCTGGGGAGAAGTATGCCCTTTTGAAGGAAATCGCAAAGCAGCAGTATGCGATACCTGAGGGTGAGAAGAGGACCATTAGTATTCGATCGCTAGAACGATATATACAAGCCTATGAAAAAGGTGGATTTGAAGGGCTAAAGCCACTAAAAAAAAGAAAAACAGGGAAGTCTTAAGAATTTAGATCCCTCTATCCTAGAACGAGCGATTGAATTGAAAAAAGAACTTCCGAGTCGAAGTGTCGAACAAGTCTTTTAGACATTAAAAAAACACCCCTTTAGACAATCATATCCAAAGAGGTATTTCTTCGTGACTTTTTTTAAAATATCGCGACTTTATTTCAAAGTCACATTATGTTCTCTTCTTTTCTTATAAACCACATTTAAGCTGGGCGTTACAATTGGTGCAAGTATTGCACCCTCCGATATCTTCAACTGTTCCGGTTCGACATACCGGGCATGTATTTCCAACTTCAGAACCAATCGTTACAGAGGTAGAACGTAAATCAGCAATCGTATCAATCAGGACTACTTGTTTTTTCGGAGTTTTTGTTTCTGTTGCTTCCGTCTCGCGATCAAAGTTATTTTCCTCATTTGTTAATGACAATACTTGAGCATCACGACTGCCATCAACATACACTGTTCCACCTTTCGCTCCACCACGATAAAGTCGTTCATAAACGGCTTGAACTTGATCTACTGTATAGCCACGTGGAGCATTAACAGTTTTTGACAAAGAACTATCAACCCAACGTTGAATAATACATTGTACATCTGCATGCGCTTCAGGTGATAAATCCATTGTAGAAATAAACCATTCCGGTAATTGATTTGGATCTGCATCCGGATTTTGTTGTAAGTATTCTTCGACAATTTCTGCTTTCACTTCAATAAATTTACCTAAACGTCCACTTCGGTAGTAAGAGAATGAGTAATAAGGTTCCAAGCCAGTGGAAACGCCAACCATCGTACCCGTACTGCCTGTAGGAGCAACTGTTAATAGATGTGAATTGCGAATTCCATATTTCAAGATATCTTGACGAATATCTTCAGGCATTTTCTTCATATACCCACTGTTAATAAATTTCTCTCGAAGTAATTTCGTTTCGGCTTCTGTTTCGCCAATTAAAAATGGGAAGCTTCCTTTTTCTTTGGCTAATTCAATGCTTGTCCGATAAGCAGTTGTCGCAATTGTTTCAAAAATTTGGTCAATAAGCGTATTTCCTTCTGGAGAGCCGTAAACAGTTTCTGTGTAAATAAGTAAATCATGAAGCCCCATTACACCTAATCCAATTCTTCTCTCACCTTTTGCCATTTTTGTATTGGCTTCAAGGAAATAAGGCGTTGCGTCAATTACATTATCTTGCATTCTAATTCCGACAGCTACTGTCTGCTTAAGTTTCTCAAAATCGACTTCTTTCGTTTCTTTATTTGCCATTGCGCCTAAGTTAATCGCTGCAAGGTTACAAACACTGTAAGGAGCAAGCGGTTGTTCACCACACGGGTTTGTTGCTACTACTTTTTGTCCATACGCAACTGCATTTGTCATCTCATTAGCATTATCGATAAAGAAGATTCCAGGTTCTGCAGAATACGTTGCACAAATATTTACTAACTTCCATAATTCACGTGCTTTAATTGTTCTGTACGTTCTTACTCTAAATCCTAATGCTTCCCATTCACGAACATCACCATACTTATGCCATTCGCGGTTGTAGGCTTCCATTTCTTCTTGTGAATAATTTTCAACATCAGGAAAACGAAGTTCATAATCTTGATCGTTTTCAACTGCAGACATAAACTCTTTTGTTAAACAAATAGATATATTTGCACCTGTTAAAAATTCAGGATTATTTACACTATATGTTCCACCTAAACGAAGTTTGTCGTCTGCTTCCTTAATCACTTTTTCATCAAAACCGCCTTGACCCGGTATTGTTTGATAATTAAGGATTCCTTGGTACATTGCTTTTTCTATTTCCGTTAAAGGGGTAAATTTAAGTTTATCTTTTACGAGCTGCTTAATTTGGGAATCATTGCTGTTTTCTAGTAAAAATCGTAAAATTCTTGGATTTTGCATTTTTGAGATGATAAATTCTAAAATATCAGGATGCCAATCTGCTAACATAATCATTTGTGCGCCACGCTTTTTGTTACTCACTCATTTGAGTGGGGATGGTCATTTCTGCCACCCTCTCATACTTTCGCATGAGAGCAGACTATATCATCAAAAAAGAAAATTTTCTTCTTTGTCTCGTGCCTCATAACCTCGTTTCCGAATATTATGATTTACTCTCTTCTTTGCTCCCATTTTTAGTACCACCTTGTTTAGTATTGATACTTTTATTTTGTGAAACTTTAGAAGATTTCAATAGTCGTTGAACGTTTATCTTCGTTTCCAAAGATACTTCGCTGCTGATTGCCCAATCTTTATCATTTTCAAACATTCACGTTCACCGTTGCCAGTCACGTTGTAGTTGATAAAGCTCTAAGGGGGTTCCAGCAATTCACGAGATTTTACTCCCGCCGTTATAGGTTAACGGGATCCACCTTGCTCAACTAAATGTGTCAATTTAGCAATATCATCTAACCAAGAAACTGATCCCGATGATTTTCCATTTACACCTCTTGCTAATGTATTTCGAGGTCGTAATGTGGAACCGTTCGTTCCAACTCCACCACCACGACTCATAATTTCCATAACTTGTGTTCGGTGGTCCGATATTCCACCTCTCGAATCTTTAACATAAGGCATTACGTAACAATTAAAATACGTTACATCAGTCTCAGAACCTGCACCGTATAATACACGTCCTGCAGGAATGAAATGTAAGTTCACTAATTCTTCATAAAAATCATGAAAAGATTTTTGTTTTTGCTCTTTCGTTGTTTCAACAGATGCTAAGCCTGTGGCATTTCGTTTAGCAATTTGTTCATAATAAATTTCTAGTGGTTTTTCAATCGAGTCTAACGATCTAGTTACTACTCCTGTTTTTATCTCTTCAGGGTCATCTAGAACACCTTGAAACTCCTCATCGACAAAAATTTTCGCTTCATTTTTCAACCAGTCAATTTCCTGTACAAAACCAAAGCCTCGTGCTGGAAATTTAGGATCTTGCTTTACTGTCAGTACAACGAAGTCTCCTTCTTTTAGCGTCTTTTTTTCAGTATCCTTAAAAGTATATCTGTCTAACATCACAAGGCGTGATACACCTTTTTTCTGGATCTTCATGTCTGGTGTGATTGGATGTACTTGCGGAAATTGTCCAATATCCTCATTAAGCCTTTCCACATTAATTCTCATCACTTTTGACATAACCATTGCCACACGCGCTCTCCCCTTTTAAACGTATTAAAACTTTATAATCGCTTTTCTTCATAATGTTCAAAACAACATAATTTGTCATTCTTCTTTTAGTAAATGATACCAAAAGCCAATTTTTGATAACTTGTCTTAGCTTATCACAGAAATGAACAACGATCAATATATAGTATGTAAATCAAATATACCGACACAATATATTGTTATCAGGACGAATAAAATCATTTTTGTCAACTTTAAAAGAACATAAATAATTAAGTATTTTGTTGATTTTACGATATTTTTTTAGAAAAACCTCAGATTATGAACATTTTTCTAGTTTGCAAAAAAATCATTTTCCTGCAAGAAAAGCGTAGAGCGCCCGGAGCTAGACAGCATTCAAAGTTTAAAAACGTTATACCTTCTTAACATATAGATAAAAGAGGGGCAGCTTTCCAAGCAACCCCTCTTTTATTTACGAAAATTCCATTCAGGATCTTCATATCGTTTTTTAGCGAGCCCATAAACATAATTTCTTTCTTGTTCCGTTAATGTGTAAGGAGAAAGTTCTATATCTAACCCTTTTGCAAATCCCTGCTTAAAGGCAACTTCTGCAGTCTCTATTGTGACTGGAGTTTTACTTAATTGATTAATGGCAATTGCTTTTTGCTGAAATCCTTTTAATACTCGTTGCCGAATTTGCTCGTTTGGAAACTTAAATAAGTCGAATAGCTTTTTTTCATCTAATTCCAAAATAATTGAACCATGCTGTAAAATCACATTTTTTTGCCTAGTTTGCGCACTTCCGGCAACTTTTCGCCCTTCAACAACTAACTCATACCACGATGGTGTATCAAAACAAACAGCTGAGCGTGGTTTTTTTAAGAGATCTTGCTCTTCTTTCGTTTTTGGAACAGCAAAATTAGCTTTAAGCCCTAAATTTCTAAACCCTTCTAGTACACCTTGGGAGATGACTCGATAAGATTCTGTAACCCCTTTCGGAATTTTTGGATGATTTTCACTAACAATCACACTATATGTAAGTTCATGTTCATGTAAAACGCCTCTTCCACCGGTAGGTCTGCGTACAAAACCCAAATTATATTTTTCAACATTATCTAAATTAATTTCCTTATAAACTTTTTGAAAATAACCAATTGATAATGTAGCTGGTTCCCACTGGTAAAAGCGAATCGTTGGCTTAATTTTCCCGGCACTATGCCACTCTAATAACGCTTCATCTAACGCCATATTAAAAGCAGGAGAACATTTTCCTGAGTTAATAAAATTCCATCTTTCTTTCATCTAAATCCCTTTCGACTAAAGACATATCATTCTTAAATTTATTATATGACAACTAGCATGTCAAACATCACAGCTTGAATAATAAAAGGTTATCCTTTATATTTGATAATGTATCAGTATACGTTTCGTGTAGTTTTTATTTAATTAGTCCATTATTACATAGTAACTAGCACAGCGTTTTTAAAGGAGTTGGAGTAAGGAATGAATTGGGTTTTAGGAATTATGACAGCAGCACTCGTTTTTTTGATTGTAAAAAGGTTTATTAAACCAAAGTATTTAAAAGAGCTAAATGAAGAAGAATTCCGTCAAGGTTACCGCAAGGCACAACTTATTGATGTACGAGAACAAAATGAGTATGAAACTGGACATATTTTAGGTGCGAGAAATATTCCTTTATCACAAATGCGGCAAAGACAAGCAGAGATTAGGCCTGATAAACCAGTTTACTTGTACTGTCAATCTGGAACAAGAAGTATTCGTGCTGCTGAATTTTTAAAGAAAAAACGTGGCTGTGAAGACTTAAGTCATTTAAAAGGTGGCTTTCGAGAATGGACAGGTAAAACCAAAAAATAGAAGGGGCTAATTTAAGTCCCTTCTATTTTTTGGTTTACACAGTAAGAAAGTATTTTGAACTTAGTAAGGTGTCTAGCTCCGAGCGCCAGCGGCTCGAGATCAAATAACCTGTCAGATAAAAAGTGAAAAATCGCACTGTGCTCCTGTGCCGCTTCGCTTGCTCGTCGCAAAGCTGCAAAGAAGCAATCTCAAGTAGTAGCTTTCCTGCCAGAACATTTGCTTGTCGCCGCTAGACGGGCGCTCTACACTTTAACTTATTTTTGATACTTTAAAATTGGTTTTCGAGCAGCTGTTGTCTCGTCGAGTCGGCCAATAACTGTGTGATGTGGAGCTTGCTGAACAATCTCTGGATTTTCTTCTGCTTCTTTGGCAATTTGAATCATAACATCAATAAATTCATCTAATGTTTCTTTCGTCTCTGTTTCTGTTGGCTCAATCATTAAACATTCTTCAACGTTTAAAGGGAAGTAAATGGTTGGTGGATGATAACCAAAATCTAACAATCGCTTCGCTATATCTAGCGTTCTTACCCCTAATTTCTTTTGCCGTCTTCCAGACAATACAAATTCATGTTTGCAATGTTGGGTAAATGGAGCATCAAAATATGGCTCTAGGCGTCTAAACATATAATTAGCATTTAAGACAGCGTCTTCTGATACGATACGAAGTCCATCTGGTCCCATTGTCCGAATATACGTATAAGCTCGAACGTTAATCCCGAAATTACCGTAATAAGGTTTCACCCGACCGATTGAATCTGGACGATTGTAATCTAAGAAGTAGCGGTCACCATCTTTAGAAATTAATGGTTTTGGCAAAAATGGAATTAAATCTTTTTTCACACCAACAGGACCAGAGCCTGGACCTCCACCACCGTGTGGACCAGTGAAAGTTTTATGAAGATTTAAATGGACTACGTCAAAGCCCATGTCACCCGGACGAGCAATACCGAGAATCGCATTTGAATTAGCACCATCATAATAAAGCTTTCCACCGGCTTGATGAACGATTTCCGCCATTTCGGCAATGTTCTCTTCAAATAATCCTAACGTATTGGGATTTGTTAACATTAACGCTGCTGTATCACCATCTACTACTTCACGTAAGTGATCTAAATCAACTAAGCCTTGCTCATTTGAACGCACAGTAATTGTTTCAAAGCCGGCAACTGTCGCAGATGCTGGATTTGTACCATGTGCTGAATCTGGACAAATTACTTTTGTCCGGTTAAAATCACCGTTCTTTTCATGGAAGGCACGAATTAACATTAACCCGGTCCATTCCCCGTGGGCACCCGCTGCTGGTTGTAGTGTCACTTCGTCCATTCCTGTAATTTCAGCTAATGAAACTTGGAGATCGTAAAGTAATTCTAGTGCACCTTGAACCGTATTTTCAGCTTGTAAAGGATGAATATGTGTAAAACCTGTCAATCTAGAAATATCTTCATTAATTTTTGGGTTATATTTCATCGTACAAGATCCGAGCGGATAAAAACCGGAATCAACACCATGGTTTCGTTTGGAAAGAGCTGTATAATGACGAATAAGTTGAAGCTCTGAAACTTCCGGTAGTTCAGGCTCCTCATTTCGAATAAACTCAGTTGGAAGAACGTCAGTTAGTTCCAATTCTGGAACATCTAATTCTGGCAAGCTATAGCTTATTCTTCCTGCTTTACTTAGTTCAAAAATTAACGGTTGATTTTTCATTATTTTACTCCCTCCAATGCCTCAAGAAGACGATCAATTTCTGCCTTGGTTCTAAGTTCAGTTATCGCAAGTAACATGTAGTTTGCTAGTTCAGGATAATTTCTTCCTAAATCATACCCGCCAATTATCCCTTGTTGAAGCAGCATTTCATTTACTTCATTCACAGGTTTAGAAAGCTTTACAACAAACTCGTTAAAGATTGCATTATTAGCAAATTGCACTGAAAAACCTTTCTTAATAAATGACTGCTTTGCATAGTTAGCTTTTTGAATATTTTGGATAGCCATTTCTTTTATTCCAGCTTTCCCTAGCGCACTCATCGCAACAGCTGCAGATAGCGCCATTAATGCTTGGTTTGAACAAATATTTGAAGTTGCTTTATCACGGCGAATATGTTGCTCCCGTGCTTGAAGTGTTAAGACAAATCCTCGTTGACCTTTATCATCAGTCGTTTGCCCGATTAATCTACCTGGTACTTTACGCATCAACTTTGTTGTCGTTGCAAAGTAACCACAATGAGGTCCACCAAATTGCGGTGAAATTCCAAATGGTTGAGCATCACCAACAACAATATCTGCCCCGAATTTTCCCGGAGGTACAAGAACTCCTAATGCCAATGGATTACTTGAAACAACAAATAGTCCTTTACCGGAGTGAGTGATTTTCTCAATTTCTGCTAAGTTTTCAATATTTCCAAAAAAGTTTGGATATTGAACGAGTACACAAGCAGTATCATCGTCATATTTATTTTTCAAATCAGTTAAACTTGTTACTCCATTTTCAATCTCAATTTCAATAACCGTTAAATTCTGCCCTTTAGCATTTGTCTTTAATACATCTAAAGCTTCAGGATGAATTGCTTTAGATGCTAAAATTGTTTTTTTCTTCGTTTGTCCTGCACTCATCATCGCTGCTTCGGCTAAAGACGTATGACCATCGTACATCGAAGAGTTAGCTAAATCCATCCCTGTTAACTCACTAATCATCGTTTGAAATTCAAAAATTGCTTGCAGCTCACCTTGAGAAATTTCCGGCTGATATGGTGTATAAGCAGTATAAAATTCTGATCTAGAAATAACGTGATCAACTACAGAAGGGATATAATGTTCATATACTCCCGCTCCTAAAAAAGAAGTAAAATCTTTGCTATTACTATTATTACTTGCCATCCTCGTTAATTCTTTGATAACTTCAGGCTCTGAGAGAGCTTTTTTTAGTTTCAACTCTCCTTTAAAACGGACTTTTTCAGGAATATCAGCAAATAATTCTTCAATCGATTCAATTCCGATTGTTTTCATCATCTCATTCTTATCTTCTACTGTGTTTGGTAAATAACGGAATTTCAAAATATTTCCCCCTTAAATTGAGATTAAGATCGTTTATAAAACGGTGTTTTAACAACTTGTGCTTTTAAACGTTTTTTCCTTATTTGAACTTCAACAATTGTATTTAACGGTGTAACTTCAACGTCAAGTAACGCTAAACCAACATTTTTCTTCAACGTTGGTGATTGTGTTCCACTTGTAACGACTCCAACTTGAGTTTCGCCAACAAATACTTCATAACCAGTTCGAGGAATTCCTTTATCGATCATTTCAAGACCAACAATCTTCTTTTGAACCCCTTTTTCTTTTTGAAGCTTTAGTGTTTCTTTTCCAAAGAAATCTATTTCTTTATCAACTTTCACTGCAAAGCCAATTCCAGCCTCAATTGGTGTAATGTCTTGCGATAATTCTTGACCATATAAAGGCAATCGTGCTTCAAAACGAAGTGTATCTCTCGCTCCTAACCCACAAGGTAAAATGCCTTCAGCCATTCCTGCTTCCATCACCTTTTTCCAAAGAAAAACAGCATCATTTTTCTGACAATAAATTTCAAAGCCATCTTCACCAGTATACCCAGTTCTGGAAACTAACGCTTTTGCACCCTGAAGATCAACATCATCTTGAAATGCAAAAAAGGCTATTTCTGCTAAATTAGTTGTTGTTAACTTTTGCAGGATGTTTTCTGCTAATGGCCCTTGAATTGCCAGCTGAGCAATTTCGTCTGAAACGTTTTCAAGCGTTACATCATCTATCAAATGGGATTGCATCCACTCAAAATCTTTCTTAATATTGGCAGCATTTACAACAACAAGATAATCGTTAGCGGCTTTTTTATACACAATTAAATCATCGACTGTCCCGCCATTTTCATAGCACAGTGCGGCATATTGAGCAGCACCAGCTTTTAATTTAGAAATATCATTTGTAACTAACCGTTGTAAAAAATGTTCAGCACCGGATCCTTTAACCGTAAATTCTCCCATGTGAGAAACGTCAAAAAGACCTGCTCTTTCTCGAACAGCTTCATGCTCTTCTTTTATGCTACTAAATTGAACTGGCAGGTCCCAACCACCAAAATCAATTGTTTTGCCACCGTACTCCGAATAAACTTCAAAAAGTGGGGTTCTTTTTAAGCCACTCATTAAATTGCCTCCATTTCACTTCCATAAAGTATGTTAACTTTACTTATTATTTTTTGTTGATTTTTTGATAAAAATTTACGGGAATTTTTTGGAAGAACTTAGTTTCACCAAGTCCTTAATAGTTCCCTAACGCGAAAAAAGGACAGAGAAATACAAATAAATTGTGTATTTCTCTGTCCTTATACCAGAAAGTTTATTCCTAAATTAACAATTAATTGCCTTTTTACGTTATAATTAGGAATTTTCCTCGTGGGTGGTCTATATGTAAATTCAAATCAAGACACTCTCCAGAGTTGCGTCAAACAAGAGTCTTTTTGCCTGAGAGATTCACGTTTTGTTTGCTCCTTCGGCGCTGCAATAAAAGCTTTGGAATATTACGAATTTAATAAAAAAATCGTAATAACTAGCAGTCTCTCCCCTTGTTCTCATCCGCTGTTATGCTGTTGTAACAACAATTATTCATGTTTCTCCTTTTATTGTAAATACTAAACAAAA
The DNA here is from genome assembly GCA_036676095.1 of Anaerobacillus sp. Classification (GTDB taxonomy): domain Bacteria; phylum Bacillota; class Bacilli; order Bacillales; family Anaerobacillaceae; genus Anaerobacillus. Next base: position 156,149 of record JAKFDP010000016.1, read on the forward strand.
ACAATTCATTACTTATCCTATCATTACTTACGTTTGATTGGCAATCATTATTTTTAAACAAGGAAAGGAAAGTTGGTCATGAATATTAAGATTGATTTTAATTCTTCATGGAAAGAAGGATTGCTAAAAAAATGGGAAGATGATGGACCTTGGTCAAGTTGGGAATTATATAAGTTAGCACTTGAAGCGGAAAATAAACGAATGATCCACGAGTTTTTTGGTCTCGTTGCACCAACATATCTCCCTAATCTACATATATTCCCTCACCAATTAGAAGTTGCCAAAAAAGTAATTGAAGACATGAACGGAAAAGCAATTTTAGCTGATGAGGTAGGGTTAGGAAAAACCATTGAGGCCGGTTTAATTTTAAAAGAATATATGATTCGTGGCCTTGTAAAAAAAGCGTTAATTTTAGTACCTGCATCACTCGTTTCTCAATGGGCCCTAGAATTAAGTCAAAAATTTTATATTCCTGCTGTTCCACAACGAAAAACATATGTTTGGGAACAGTGTGATGTTGTGGTTGCCTCAATTGATACAGCAAAACGTAATCCACATCGTGAAATCGTCTTAAAGCAAGCATACGATTTAATCATCATTGATGAAGCACATAAATTAAAAAATAAAAAAACGAAAAACTATGAATTTATCCAAAGCTTAAAGAAAAAATTTTGTTTACTATTAACCGCTACTCCAGTTCAAAATAAGCTAGAAGAAATTTTTAATTTAGTTTCATTATTGAAGCCCGGACATTTAGGTGATGAAGAAAGTTTTGATATTAATTTCCGTTCTACTACTCGTTCACCAAAAAATGAGGAAAAGCTTAAAGAGCTTGTGAACAAAGTAATGGTCCGAAATCGCCGTGAAGATACTGGCATTGAGTGGACAAAACGAATTGTTAAAACGATTACCATTCCTTTTACAACTGAAGAACAAGAATTATATGATGCGATAACTGGATTAAAAGATGAAGCCTTAAATGAGAAAGAAGCAATCATTAAAAGTCATTTTTCATTGATAACACTTCAAAGGGAAGTTTGCAGTAGTCGTGAAGCTGCTTTTTCAACATTAAAAAATATGACTGAAAAACTTGCTTGTACGCCGCAACTTATCGAAAAATTCCAGTTGATTTTCAAAAAAATTGAGCAAGTAAAAACAAATTCTAAAGCCGAAAAAGCATTAGAGCTAATTCAAACTATAAATGATAAAGTAATTATTTTTACTGAATACCGTGCCACCCAACTTTATTTACAATGGTTTCTCAATCAACACGGAATAAGTTCAGTTCCATTTCGCGGAGGCTTTAAACGAGGCAAAAAAGATTGGATGAAGCAATTGTTTCGTGACCGTGCGCAAGTGCTGATCGCTACAGAAGCTGGTGGTGAGGGGATTAATCTCCAGTTTTGCCATCACATTATTAATTATGATCTACCTTGGAACCCGATGCGCATCGAACAAAGAATAGGGCGTATTCACCGTTTAGGACAAGAAAAAGATGTCCATATATATAATTTTGCAACAGAAAACACGATTGAACAACATATTTTAACGCTTCTCTACGATAAAATTCAACTTTTTGAGAGAGTTGTTGGTGAATTAGATGATATTTTATCAAAGCTTGAGCTTACAAATATTGAAGAACATATTTCTGATATATTAGCGAATTCACAAAGTGAAGGAGAAATAAAAGTAAAAATGAACCACTTAAGCGAGCTAATAAAATTAACTGAAGGAGTGCCCGAAAGAAATGCAGCAGGACATTCATAATTATTTAGAACGTTATTTTCTAGCAAACGATAGTCCGATCCTCGAAAATAGTAATGGCTTTCTTCACGTCCAATTATCGATTGCCTTAGATAAACTGTTAATGAACCGACCATTTTATTGGCACTATCTAGAGAAAACTGGAGGAATCCCAAATCCAATGCAAATAAGCTTCATCACCGATCAGCAAAAATGCGGCGAAAATAGGAAAGGTGAACATATACACTTTGGCTCACCACGACTCCATCAAATTTTTCAATCTACACAACAATTAGGTGCTTATATACGGCTCTTTGAGGAAATTCCAAGCAGTGAAAACAAAATGTCTACAGCGCTACATCCATGGCTTTGTTTAAATGTTAAAATTTCTTATCAATGTGATCGCATGAAGGACATATTTATTTCTTTAGGGCTAAATTTAATTGCTGGTGAAGTAAAGCAGAATTTTCATCAACTACTATTGCAAAAAACACTTTCACCGAAAATTCCCGATTATTGTTTTACGTTATCTCCCTTGATCACTCTAAAAAGTGGTTTTAATCGTCTTGAAACTATCATTCGGAAGATCATCGCGGATGACAATCATCAATGGGCACTCGATGCTTATTGCCGATGGCAAAATGATTTGCGTCTATTAGAAACGTTTTATGAAGAATTAGAAGAAAAACCAGAAAGCTATTATTTAGAAGTAGCTGCACTTCAAGAGCAATATGAACCAAAAATTACGGTCAAGATCATTAACGGCGGAATTTTTTACTTACTTGCATCTTAAAGAAAAGCGCAGAGCGGCAATTACGCCTTAAGGAGAAAATGACTCAATGCTTTCCCGTTGAAAGGGGATCATTGAGTCATTTTTTTACTGTTTCTTTTTGAAGAGTTGTGTTAAGGCAAATGGAATTAAACCAAACCAGCGATAAGCAAATGAAGGTTTATTCGCTTTCCGTTCTTCCTTTAGCGCTTTCCGCTTCTCACTTGGAGTATCCACATAACTGACAAATTGTTGGGTCACATATTTTACATAATCATTTGTTTTCATAAAACTCACCAGCTTTATTTTTTACTATTATAATTCCCGATCATGTTCAAGCATATTCACCTATCAAGCAATATTTTCCATGTCTATTTATTTCCTAACGAATGCCTTGTCTCCTCCATAAATTGAAATCAATAAAACAAACGCTGATAATTTCATATGATGTTTTTACTTCCTTTCCCTCATCTACTTCTCTACTAACCAGGGCAAAACAGTCTCATCTTCCGTATAGTAATAAAATTTCGTTTGTTGCCTATTATTTTCAAGTGTCTTACTTACTAATTGAATTAAATATACTTCAGCATTTTCTTTATTAAGAACATACGTTACTTCTCCAGATTCATAATATAGTTTCCCAGTATTACTATCTAGTCTGTTTGTTTGTAACATATTTAAAATTTCTACAACACCCTTTTGTAATAACTGCTGTGCAGTATAAAATTCAATTTCTTCTTTTAGAAGCCGTTTATCGATTGTATATTGAGTTACTTGAAAAGAAACAAAGCTACATAAAAGAAATAAAACAATAATTGTAGTTGGTAAGATAAACCCTTTTTGATTAGGCATCACGCATATCCTTTAACGGTAAAAAATGGGTAATTCTCGCTTCATAAGTTTGCTGAAAAATATCTTTGACCCATATTTCAATTCCATTTTTCCAGCTTGTAAATTTTACTTCAGCAACTTTTTGGAAGACAATTTCTTGCCCTTTCCCATTTACTTGTCGTCTAATACGTTGTTGGAAATAGCCATATGTCACCAATTCATTATTTGATTGTTGTAAATACAACGTCTGATTATCAACATTAACTGTTGCTGCTTTTTGCAGATCAAGTGTTAATTGTTGAATAAATAACGATGCCTCGGTTTGCTGTAAAAAGCTTTGTTCATACGATAGCAACTGAATTAATCGTGGGATTAGGGCGGCAATTATGAGGAAGATAGAAAAGGCTATTAAAACTTCTGTAAAAGTAAAGCCATTATTGCTTTTCATTTTTTTCCACTCTCACACCTTTCATAATTTCGGTCATTTGCAGATTTCCAAGCAATGCAAGCTTTTAATGCTTTACTTTCTTCCATTATGGTGTAAGAAATCTTAAATGTCGTCTCAAGATCGTCTATTAGCGGATCAATAATAGCTTTGTCATCATATACCCAGGTTGTAATTAACGTATCAAGTAAAGACAGCGCTTTTCTTTCTTGTTGAATTGCTAACCGTTCGTTATGGACAATTACTAATATAGGAACAAGACAGCCCGTTACCACCGTTACTACCATTAACGCCGTTATCACCTCTATCAGTGAAAAACCTTTAGAATTGTTCAAGATAAAAACGCCCCCTTCCAAGTAACAGAACTAGCCGGTAACGGTATTCACCGATTCTTATCAAAAGGGTTCCTGATTTACGAGCATTTCCATCAGGGAAAAAGGAAATATCATCCAAAGACAGTGTACCTTGTACAAAAATTGTATTTGGCTGCTCAAAATTTCTCGTCAAAATCATTTCACCTCCTTGGCGAATGAGATATTGTTTACTTCCATTTAAAAAAATAACCGTTGTCGATAGTTGCCGGCTTATCGCATTTTGCTGGGCATAGTAAAGATCTTGTTGAAGTTGATATAAAAATTGATTCCGCTTCGTTGCGTCGTAGCTAGATTTCAGATCAATGATTGTTATAGAAGATACAACTATAACAATAACTAAAACAATGGTCATTTCAATTAATGTATGGCCACTCTGCTTGAAAAAAAGTTTAATCTTCCACTTCCCCCTCCGTCACTACTTTCCTTTCTGAATTTAAGACAAGCAAAGTACCATCAGGGCATGTAATATTATCTACATATGTTCCTTTTAAATCTTCTAATTGCTCTGGATATTTTTTCATTTCAATATAATAAGCACCAACTTGTGCTTGCAGCAAATCTATCGTTGCTTCACAACTGCGTTCTTGGGCAACAGAATTATTTTTTGTCATATTTGGAATCGCAATTAATAGAAGGATGGATATAATCATGAGGACAATCATCATCTCGATTAGAGTAAATGCTCGTTCATTTTTTACACACTTAAAAGCTTTCATTTTGAACACCTCTCAATATTTTTATAATATTGAGACTTTATCTTGCTTAGGTTTGAGGGTAAAAAGGTAAGTTTACTGAGGAATTAACTACTAAAGAATTAACATTTAAGAAGGTTTTAAACAAATTCACCCCTTTCATGTAGTTTATTTCAATTTTTAGAGGAGATGGAGTATAATTAGCACTCTAAAATATAAATTAGACAAACTTCAGCAAAAATCCTGCTAACTTTCAAAAAAAAATTAAATAATTCGGCTTTCACCAAGTTCTTAAGGTGAAAGCCTTAGTTTTTCTTATATTCGGAAGCTGATAAACACTTGCTTCATAAATTAACATAATTTCTATTTTTAAAATGAATATTTAAATCTTCACTTGAAATAGGCTTTGAAAAATAATAGCCCTGCATAGCATCACACCCTAATTGTTTCAACAATTTGTATTGACTTATATTTTCAATCCCTTCAGCTAGAACTGTTAGACCTAGAGCTTTTGACATTCGAATTATTGCTTCTATAATCAGCTTTTCTTTCGGATCATTCTCAATATTTTGAATAAACGACTTATCTACTTTTAATGTATCAATAGGAAGTAACTTTAAATAATTTAACGATGAATATCCTTTCCCAAAATCATCCAATGATATTCTTACACCAAGGTCCTTTAGTTCATTTAATTTCATGATATTTTCAATTGAATCTTCCATAATACTACTCTCAGTGATTTCCAATTCAATTAAATGAGGCTCAATACCTGCTTCCTCAATTATAGTGACTACTGTCTTCACAAAATCATCTGCTTTAATTTGAATCGCTGATACGTTCACTGATATACAAATATCTGTGATATTGATCATTTCCCATTTTTTCACTTGTTCACAAGCTGTTTTTAATACCCAATTACCAATGGGGATAATCAAACCTGTTTTTTCAGCTACAGGAATAAATATATTGGGGGAAATAACAACTTCTTTTGACTTTCGCCAGCGAATTAAAGCCTCAACACCATAAATTTTATTATCTTTGCAATCAATTTTAGGTTGATAATGAAGTTCAAATTGATCTAATTCCAGTGCTTTATATAAATTTGCTTCTAGTAGTTTTTCCTGTAACGAATTCCGGTTCATTTCTACAGTATAAAATTTGAAATTGTTTTTTCCTCGTTCTTTTACATACCTCATTGCTGTTTCAGCTTCTTTTACTAGCACCTCATTTGATTGATGGGATGGAGAACTCGAGCTAACCCCGATGCTTGCATTAATAAAAAATTGCTGTTTGTTAATTTCAAATGGTGAGCGCAACCTTTCAATAATCTGCTCACACACCAAAGATAGTTTTTCTGAATTTTGACAATATATAATAATAGAAAACTCAACACCAGACCATCTTGCTAAAATATCACCTTTATTCAAACAGACTTTGATCCGGTTTTTAATCTTGATTAATAATAAATCTGCTGCGAAATGTCCAATACTATCGTTGATGTTTTTGAAATCATGAATAGTTATTAAAACAACATGAAAGGGGTTAGAAGAATATTTTTTTTGTTTGTGAAATTCTTTCGTAAGTAAATTATAAAAAAATTTCCGATTAGGAATTCCCATTGAACTGTCAAAATGTGTTTGACAGCGCCTCCCCGACATCCAAGCAGCATATGTAATTGGAATAAAAAATAAGAAGGGAAAAATAGAGGTTGTTCCATTTACTAAGTAAACAATGATTGTATTTAACAAAAGAAAAAGGAATATCATCCCTAACTTTAACCATTTATTTATTTGTACTAGTAACATCCTTCATCACCACCCTTCAAATAAAAATTGGTTCTTTAAAAAGATTAGGTAATTAATATTTCTAAATATATGATAACTTCTTTATTGGCAATACACATTACTAAATTGTTAATATTTGTGCAAAATATTAAAAACTAGTTAATTTTACTTATTTTTCATACGAGGAACTATAAGCAATAAAAAAAGTCTAGTACGATAGTAGTGTACTAAACTCTTATGTATGGATGATCATTAATGTTTAATCGTTTGTTTTGTTTGTACGCAATTATTATGATCAGGGCAAAATAATTCGCACTTTGATAATGCTTGATAAATTGAACACCAAGAGCGCTTTGCATAATAGATTGGTACGGATTGGTCTTGTGCTTTTTTCTTTAATGTTTTTGCTAAGTTATGATTTATAAAATCAGTTAAAACTAATATTGAATCTACATTTTCCGGTATTTCACGCTTTACCATTTGTACTTTTCTTCCACTTAAATGAGTTACTTCCGATACACCTAATTCCTCTAGTTTTTGGGGAATTGTTCCTAAATGATCAGCACCGACAATTAATAATGACCGCATAAAACCGCTCCTCTCATCGTTTTCTTTAGTAACTATATTATAAGTGAAAATGATTATCAGTGTCAATTTTTTTTTAGTATATTCTATAATCCATTAATAATCGAAAATGTAGGTAATAATATTGAGGCAAACATTAGCAGGATCATTAAGCCAATGATAAGAAATAACAAAGGTTGTAAAATCATAAATATTCTTTTGAATTTTTCCTCTAAATCAATAAGAAGCCAACGGCTATAATAATCTAATTCTACGTCTAAGCGCCCATTTGATTGACCATGCTCCACAATATAAGCTAGTTCTTTTAAAAACTGAGTATCGTTGATTAACACTCGCTGCAATTGTTCGCCTGCGGCTAATTTTCTAATTAAATTCTCAGCAACTTTGCTTATATAGCCTAAATTTGCTTCATTCTTAAAAATAGTTAATGCATCATAAATTGCAATCCCACTCTTAATTAGATAACTTAAATTTGTTGCAAAAAAATACGTTAGAATGACTTGGTGATAATTCCCAATCAAAGGGATTTTTGAAAGGAGCACAGCTTTATGCAAAACATCCATATTTCTAAAACAGAACATGTAGTAAAGAAAAAAAACTAGGAAGATTGTAAGGAAAAAAGGGATAAGATATGGGGAATTTTCAATAACTACAATCATAATTCTCGTTAATAGTGGCAACTCTACGTTAATACTAGAAAATACTTGTAAAAAATGTGGAAACAAAAATTGATACATAATGAACATAAATAGACTTAAAAGCCAACATAAAAATATAGGATACCTAACTACCTTTTGTAATCTTTCTTTATTTTGTTGTGACTTTTTCAGCAAATTACCGCCATCAATAAGCCCACTTGCTAAATTTCCATATTGCTCGGAAAAGTAAATAAAACTGACAATATTTTTTGCGATTTTTAACACTGATAACGCTTCACTAAATGAACTCCCTGTTCGAAGTTGGACTAAGATTAATTCAAGTGTTGGTTTTAACTTTTCCTTTTCAAATTTTAGAAATAACTCAATCCCCTCAGAAATCGTATATCCTTGTTGTAGAAGATTGCCAATCCTAATTAAAAATTCTGCTTTTTCTTCAACTTTCCAGCTATGTTTTTTTATCATTAACATAGCCACCTTTCGAATTCTTGTGTACTCACATATCCTAAGGCAATACTTTTCCTTATTAACTGTGATAAGGTTGTGTAGTCATTTTTGCTTTTGTTATGATTTAAGATTTTTTCTAAAGGGGCTCCGGATAAAATTTCAAAGATAGCTAGCCTTCTCGTTTTGCGAAATCGGCGACATAAGCTTGAACAATCTTCCCCACAATAAGGACATGTTAGTTCAAGTAGCCGTTGTGAAACTAAGGCAATTACCGTTTCTTTTATATCAAGCTCGCATATTCCAAATTCTCTTAATCTTGCCAAACAACCTTCTGCATTATTTGCATGAATGGTGCTTAAAACTAAATGTCCTGTCATTGCAGCCCTTATCACCATTTGCGCAGTTTGAGCATCCCGAATCTCGCCTATCATGATAATATCAGGATCATGCCTTAATGCTGCCTTAAGTGCTTCTGAATATGAAAGCCCTGCTTTTTCATTAATTTCCACTTGAATAAAAGCATCCGTTCTTTTTTCTACGGGGTCTTCAATCGTAATGATTCTTTTATGACGAACATTTTCATCTAATAATAAAGAATAAATCGTCGTTGTTTTCCCAGAACCAGTTGGCCCTGAAACTAAAAATAGACCATGTGCTTTTTTCATTAGTGCGTTTAATAAAGATGACTGTTGACTAAAGAGGGAAAGTTTCTTGAGTATTGCAATTTCATTTTGTGGTAAGATGCGAATAGCTAAACTTTCGTGGGGATACGTTGGTAACGTTGAAATTCGTAAATTAATTCGTTGATCGTTAAGCACAACAGATAACGAACCACACTGCGGTCTACGTCGTTCACCGATATCCATTTTTGAACGAAACTTAAAATGAGAAATTAGCTTTTCAGCATTAAAATTATCAATTTTATCACAGGTGACTAATTGATGTCCTACCCTAAGCTTAATAATGGAATAATCAATACTTGGAATAATGTGGATATCAGAGGCTTTTTCATAGACAGCTCGAGAGACTATTTCGTTGCTTTTTCGTTCAATACTAGACAATGGTACCACCTTCCTTTAAAGCGCAGAGCGCGGTGTATAAAAAGTTTACTTCTGAATCGAAGGATGAGTTAGGAGAAATTTACGTCAGTAACACAATTCGACGTTATCTATAAATTTCCTTTTTTTCGAGAATATTTTTTTTATTTTTTTTCATACTATGTAACAGAAACGTTGTGATGTAGCCAAGCGGTAAGGCAACGGACTTTGACTCCGTCATGCGTAGGTTCGAATCCTGCCATCCCAGCCATTTCAATCTAATAATTAACGTTCATAAAAAATTCAACATTTCTACCTTTATCCTCATATATAAATTGAAAATGCATTTATTTATCATATAACTTATATTATAATTAAGCGTAGATCGTCATAGGGAGTGATAAAAGGTGGAGCATCAAACTCTAAAAATAACTGGAGTTCTGTCAGATCCAACACGTTTTTCGATATATCAATATATAACAAAGCAGCATCGTGATGTTACTGTACAAGAAATTGCAGATGCGTTTGAAATACATGCAAATGTGGCAAGGCTTCATTTGACAAAATTAGAAGATGTAAATATGTTAATTTCTGAAACTAAGAAAACAGGGAAAGGTGGGCGCCCTAGTAGGTTTTACCGCCTTTCAGATGAAGTAGTTAGTCTTCAATTTCCATATCGCGATTACCAAAAGTTATCGGAAATTGCCATCGATACTCTTCTAAATCTTGGCGAAGTTGGTGAACAAGCGTTAATTCAAACAGGTCGTAAATTTGGTTATGTATCCGCAAAAGCTTATCTACAGTCACTAGATTTAAAGCTAGATCTGTTAACCAACGAAGCCAAATTAAATCATATTAAAACAATTGCCCTTCACCAAGGCTTAAATCCAGAAATGCATTATGATAAAGAAACAAATGAAGTTAATTTCAGAATCTATAATTGCACCTTTAAAGAATTAGTTTCTGATCGTAAACCGATTTGTCAAATGCACCATGCTTTAATAAATGGTTTTTTTGATTACTTCTTTAATGAAATCGATTTAGAAAAAAACGGTAATATGTATGATAATATCGACTATAACTTTTGCTCCTATACCACGTTAATTTTACCTTAAGATTTACAATTACAATTAAAATTGTATATAATAGTAAATAAAGGCTTAAACACATATAAATACCATAAAGATATTTATATGTGTATAACCTTACATAAAAAAGGAGGAGAAGACGTGGATCGAATGTTTCGTGTTTTAAGCTTCTGGACAGGAATTTTTGCAATATTATTTATGGTTGGCGATATGCACAGTACAGCAATCCTTTTTTTCGGGATTACTGGGGCATTTTTAGCTGTAAGTTATTTACGTTTATCTGAACGTATGTATTTATACATCTTTGGCGCGTTTCTTACACTGTTCTTTGTAGGTTTTTCATACTATACTACATTCATTATGGTTCCCGGTGGACATTAAATAAAGAAAAGCGCAGAGCGCCCGCTAAGCGGCTCGGAGCTAGACATCATTCAAAATTCAAAAGCGTTATACTTTCTTACCTTTGTATAAGACGGAAGACGACTACTTAGTTGTCTTCCGTCTTATTATTTTATTTGATAAGGATCATCAGTAAAAATACGGTAAGATTGCTTGTTAATGACGCTTTTCCCGTGAAGAAAAACGTGAAAAGCAGCACTCATGCCGGAATCATGGATTAACGTTTGAATGGCACGATTTAATTTACTTTTCTTTGAAAATGGATTAGGATCATAATTTTCTTGTAAAAATTGAAAAATCCCAATCATTAATAAAAAACGGTTCTGTTTTAGATCGATGATTTTTTCAAGGCCAAGTTCTTTAGCAATCTTATCATACGCATCTAAATGAATATGTGTGGTTAAATCCATTTCTGTCGGATGTAATAGTGGATTGGCTATCATTTGATGCTTGTAATACCCCCGCAAACTGCCATCCTTTCTTTGGGGCATTGTCCATTCTTCTGTTGTATACCCATAGTCAATTGTCACTAAAAAACCGCGCTTTAAAAATTTCTTAATAGAAGCAAGCCAAGAATTCATATAAATAGGAATCTCGATTCTTTGTCCTTCGCAAAGTTGAGGCCCATATGTAGTTAGCCAATCAATAACTTCCTTATTTATGCACGGCTGTTTTATTTCGATAAGGTTATCTGCTTCATCAAGCGAAACATACACTTCTAACAAATCGCTCCCTTGTTTTTCAACAACATGAACTGGAAATGCATCAAGTAACTCATTGGAAAAAATAATTCCTTCAAATGCATTTATTCCGCATTTTATTAAATCTTCTAAGTTAGCAAATTGTCTAAAATGAACGTGTTCACTTATCAATTTGTTTTGTTCATTTCGATGGTAAGGGCTTGCTTCAATCATCGTATAATTTAGCGGTTTTTTCCCTGGAGAAGCAATTCGCTCCCATTCAGTAATAACCGCTTTGGCAAATCTTCCATCCCCTCCTCCAAACTCACAAATATGTGCCGGTAGCCCTTCTTTTTCAATCAGGTCTAAAAAAAAGTGAGCAAACACTTGACCAAAGACTTCATGAACTCCGCTACTTGTATAAAAATCTCCTTCTTTACCAAGCTTTTTTTTATCTTTCATATAATAGCCAACTAAAGGATGATAAAGAACGTAATCAATATATTCCGCATAAGTAATCATTTTGTTGTCTGCATTCTTTATTTTCGTAACAATAGAATCTTTCAGATGTATCTCTCCCATCTATCTTTTAAAAAAAGGGGTTTGTATCCATTTCTATTTTAACTCGTGTTACTGGTCCATGACCACATCCTACAATCGTATCCTCTGGTAATTCCATTAATTTTTGTTTGATGCTTTCCATTAACACATCATAACTTCCACCTGGTAAATCAGTTCTCCCAATCCCCCCAGCAAATAATACGTCTCCGGAAAACACTATTCTTGCACTCTTAACATAATAAGAAATACTTCCAGGTGAATGACCCGGTGTTTCTAATACTTCCAGACTGAAAGAACCAATCTCAAGTTTGCCTTCCTCTTTAATTAAATAATCAGCATCTTTTACTTTTACAGGATGAACGCCCATAAACAATGCTGAACCATTTTTTTTTGGATCAGCTAGCCAACTTTTCTCTTTTTTATGTATGTATACAGGAATATTCCAATAATCTCGAACAACATCCACACCACCAATATGATCAAAATGTGCATGAGTAATAAAGATCGCTTTTGGTGTTAACGCTTCCGACTTAAGCCATGTATTTATTTTTTCTCCTTCTTCACCTGGATCAAAAATAAGCGCTTCTTTATTTGTATTGTATAAAACATAAGCATTTGTTTGGAGTGGCCCTACTGGTATTTGCTTCCATTCCATCCAATTCATCTCCTTCACATAATAATTGTCTTCTATTTTACACTTATCTAAGAAAAGCGCAAGCGCCTTGTTTAGCCCTGACAAGCAAATGTTCTGCCAGAAAAAAGTGCGCTTTTTCACTTTTGCCTGGCAGGTTATTTGACCTCGAGGGGCTAGGCGTTTGCGCTAGACATCTAAGAAAAGCGCAAGCGCCTAGGCTTTATTGCAAAGGCACTCGACAAACGTTTAGAAAAGAATTACAATAAAAGGGTATACAGTAAAATCTATTCAGTCTACTCAATATTCTACATAGTTTAAGGAGGTTGGCAGAAATGATCGGCATTATTATGTTGCTAGTAGCAATTCTTTGTGGTTTGGCTGTTTTCCGTGAAGTTCGCCGTAAAAACTTTTTTGGAGCAGCATATGCTTTTTTAGCTTTTGCAGTATTCGGCTGGTTTTCCGTGATGACTATTTATTCTCTTTTAACAAGTAGTGGTGCATAATTAAAGTGCAAAAAAGAGGTGACCTTTATATTAAGTCACCTCTTTTTCTTTAGATTAGTTTTCCTTTTGATTATGACGATATGCACTATGTTTTGTAGGACCTATTCCGCTGCCTATCTGAAGTGATTGTTCAATTGCCGCTTGAATAAATGTTTTGGCGATTGAAACTGCTGCTTTAATTTCATCACCTTTTGCTAATTGTGCTGTAATTGCTGCGGCAAACGTACATCCAGTTCCATGTGTATGAATTGTTTTTATCCTTTTTGATTCAAAGAAAGTATAATCCTCCCCATCATAAAGCACGTCAATTGCCTTGTCTTCATCTTGAAAATGTCCGCCTTTTAAAACGACAAATTGAGGACCTAATTTTTGCAAGGCTAAGGCAGCTTCCTTCATTTCTAGCTTTGTCTCAATTGAAGCTATCCCTAAAATCTCGCATGCTTCAGGAATGTTTGGCGTAATTACCGTTGCTAAAGGCAGCAAGTGTGCTTTTAATGTCTCTATTGCTTGCTTTTGTAAGAGTGGAGTTCCCCCTTTAGCAATCATTACTGGATCAACAACAACATTTTTCACATTGTATTGTTGAATTTTAGCAGCAACAAGCTGAATAATTTCAGCAGAAAATAACATCCCTGTTTTAAGAGCATCAGCTCCTATATCTTGAAAGATTGCATCAATTTGTGCTGCAATTGCGTTAATCGTTTGCGGAAATACTCCATGAACTCCTAAGGTGTTTTGGGCTGTTAAAACAGTGATGACACTCATTCCATATATATCAAACTCTTGAAATGTTTTTAAATCCGCCTGAATTCCTGCACCCCCACCACAATCAGAACCAGCAATCGTTAAAGCTTTTACTATTGTCATCCTTACTACCGCCTTTCACTTGATTACTCCGATCATCCACCCCCTACGAATTGGACAATTTCAATTTTCATCCCTTCAGAGAGCTTTGTTTCACTTCTTTCCTCGAGACTAATAATTAATCCATTTACTTCTGTAACTACAAGATTTTTATCTAAGTTGAAATGGGCTACCAAATCAGCTAACGTTTCAAGCTCTAATTGTTTCGCTTCCCCATTAATGATTAAATTCATCTAGTAATCTTCCTTTCTTCTATTTTCTTAATAAATAATTGACAAGTTTTTGTAACATCATCACTCCCGACAATTTCGCTAATTGCACAAATTCTCGTAGCACCCGCCGCTAGTACTTGTTCAATGTTATGAAGCTTAATCCCGCCAATCGCCACAAATGGAATGGTAATTTCTTTTCGGACTTCCTCTATATATTTTGTTGTTACCGGATCTACAACATCTTCTTTACTTTTTGTTGGGAAAATAGGTCCAACTCCTATATAGTCAGCTCCTTCTTCCTGCGCTATACGAGCCTCGGCAATTTTGTGAGTTGAAACCCCAATAATTTTATTTTTACCTATGATTTTCCTTGCTTCACTCAATGGCAGATCGTCTTGTCCAATATGAATGCCAGAAGCATCAACTGCAACAGCAACATCAATATGATCATTAACAATGAATGGAATTTCGTATTTATCTGCTAACGTTTTTAATACTTTTGCTTTTTCAAATACTATTTTTTTGCTGCTTTTCTTATCTCGAAGTTGAATAATATCGACACCGCCGATGATTGCAGCTTCCATTACTTCAACTAAATCTCTTCCTCTATGAAATTCTTCTCCTGTTATTGCATATAAGCGAAACTCTTTCATATCATAATCCCACCTTTTTAAAAATCCACATAGAAAAGCGCAGAGCACTCGGCGCTAGACACCTTACAAATTTCAAAAATTATATACTCCCTTAACGTATATAGAAAAACCGTAATCCAGTTAGAAAGACGGATTACGATTTAATTTTTGTTTTATCAGCCAAACTGCACCGCAAACTCCAGCATCATTTCCTAACGTTGCAAGCACAATTTGCGTAGCTTCGGCTACTCGCGGCAATGCATATACTTGAAAATGTTTATAAATATGATCAATTAATACTACTCCTGCTTTTGAAACTCCCCCACCAATGACAATTTTCTCCGGGTTTAGCGCATTTGCTAAATTGGCAATTGCTAATCCTAAGTGAAAGCTAATTTCATCAACAACTTGTAAAGCTAATTCATCTTTTTGCTTTGCTGCATCAAAGACATCTTTAGCTGTAAGACGGCCTTTCTGCTGAAATATAGCTCTAAGTTTACCTTCTGGCTGCACTGTAACAGCCTTTGTAGCAATCCGAGCAATCCCAGTAGCAGAAGCGATTGTTTCTAAACAACCTGTTTTTCCACAATTACACGGGGCTCCCCCTTTAACAATTGAAGTAAGATGACCAATTTCACCCGCCATCCCATTTACACCATGAATAATATTTCCATTAGCAACAATACCGCCACCAACACCCGTTCCCAAGGTTATTGCTAATAAGTTTGTTGCTCCCTTACCAGCACCACGCCACATCTCTCCTAGCGCAGCTAAATTGGCATCATTGTCAATAACTACAGGAAGGTCCATTTCTAATTCTAGAAGATCTTTGAGTGGAAAATCAACCCAACCAATGTTAACTGCTTTATGAATAAAACCTGTTTCTAAATTAATAAATCCAGGAGCACCAACGCCAATACCAGCTAACTTTTGTTTCACTTCATTTAGTTCGGCTATTTTATGATCTATTGCTCGGCTTATATCAGTTGGAATACATTTGCCTTCGTTGCTTGTATTTGTTGGAATTTCCCATTTTGTTAGTATTTGACCGTATGTGTTCATAAAAGCGATTTTTATCGTCGTTCCGCCAATATCTACTCCTACATACCATTTCTTATCCATTCATTTGACCTCGTAAATTCAACCTTGAATTTGTATTCCAGCTAAAACTTGTTGGCCTTCATTAATTTTACCATTTATTTAAATTTGGGCAACTAGTGACTAAAGATTCTCATTTACTTAACCCTACATATTTGTCTCACAAACTAAATAAATTTTCAGTTAATGTTTTTCTTAACCTCATTTAATTCTCGCTTTAAAATTAGTAATCCTTGCTGATATAATTTACTGTCAATCATGTTCCACTCGTATAATTGTTTTAACTCCATTTCTAGAAGTTCAAGATCGCCAACACGATCCCCAGTATAAATAAAGGCACCATATTTTTGTAAAAACTGTCTCAATTCATGCATTGTGTTCATTTATTTTCACCTTTTCCGCTGATTCTTACTTTATTATACCAGTTTTAAAAGTCCGATGAAAAGAAGATGAATTAACGGGAGTAAATTAACTTATGTTTAGAAACTTCTCTTGAGGACAAGAAATAAATGCGAATTATACGCAAAAAAAGTCGTACCTCCTTAAAAATGGGACGACTTTTAACTAAATTAGCGATCTTCATCGAGTGGGTGAAGCGCTTTTGGACGCTGCCTTTTTAGCGGGATTGGCGATCTCAAGATAACATCGCGAAAGCTTCTGGCCGAAAAAGGGATAAAAGGCCATAAATATGGTGTTGCATAAACCTTCATAGACGTAAGTAGCAAAAATAAGGCGGTAATTGAAATAATATACCCTTTGAGACCAAATAAGCCTGTAGCTATTAGGAAACCTACACGAATTAAACGATTAGCTAAACTCATTTCATAGCTTGGTGTAGCAAAGGAACCTACCGCAGCTACCGCTAAATATAAGATAACTTCGGATGAAAATAAGCCGACTTCTATTGACACTTGCCCAATTAAAATAGCAGCTACAAGTCCAAGCGCAGTTGCCAGTGCTGACGGTGTATGGATAGCTGCCATTCTTAGCATCTCAATTCCAACCTCTGCAATAATAAACTGAGCTAATAAAGGTACATTACCAGTTTGGTTTGGACCTATGTAATCAAACCCTTCGGGTAAAAAGTTTTGATTAGTCGCTAACAACAACCACAAAGGTAAAAGAAAAAGCGAAGCCCATACAGCCGAAAATCTTACTAGTCGTAAAGCAATTCCAATTATTGGTTTTTGGCGGTATTCTTCAGCATGCTGCATATGATGCCAAAAGGTAGTTGGCGTAATAATGATACTCGGCGAACCATCGACCATAATTAGCACGTGGCCTTCAAATATATGACTTGCTGCTACATCTGGTCGTTCTGTATAACGAACTAGCGGGTATGGATTGTAATGTTGCCCAAATAAATATTCTTCAATCGTTTTATCCCCCATTGGTAAGCCATCTGTATCAATTTTCTTCAAAGCTGCTTTTATTTCTTTTACTAACTGTGGGTCAGCAATATCTTCAAGATAAGAAATACATATATCAGTTTTTGAGCGACGCCCTACTGTCAAGTATTCATTTCGGAGGGAACGATCTCTTACTCTTCTTCTAATTAACGTTATGTTAAAGATTAATGTTTCAACAAAGCCATCCTTTGCACCACGAATGACTTGCTCAGTATCTGGTTCTTCAGGACCACGAATAGGGTATGTCCTCGTATCAATTAAAATAACTTCATCTATCCCATCAACAACTAAGGCTACTGGTCCTGCGAGAACTTGATCAACAACTTTATCTAAATCCTTTTCTGTATCTATTTCTACATAAGGAATTTTAGATTTAATAATTGTTTGTAATGCGTTTACCGATAATTCTTCATCGTTTGTATCAATAAGTTCTCTTTGAATTTGAGTTAATGCTTCATCTTTAGCAAAGCCATCAACTAGAAAAAGCGTCATATCTCTGCCGCCATAGTAAAGATCGAGTCTTATTAAGTCAAAACTTTTTTCGACACAAAGTTCTTTTGTTAAATAAGTGATGTTATGTTCATAATTTTTTGATGCACGATGTTCAATTTGTTCGTTTACCATTTATCCACCTCCATTTCTTTTCATTGTTCACAAAAGATGAAAAATCCATGCAGGATAATGTAATTTTGATTCCTCTTTAAACCCAATTAACTTTGTTTTAAAAAATAATAACACCTTTGCACCGAAGATAGCCAAAAGGTGTTATACATATTTTCCTAACTTCCTTTTGTTTCTACTGAAACGATACATCACCCTTCAATAAGTTTTCTTGACAAATAAATTTAGCAGCCTCCGAAAGAGTAGTACAAATATGCACTGGTTTATCTTTCGTTTTAGGAGTTTCATTACGGGTATTCAAATAAATACAGTCCCAGCCTGCACTAACAGCTCCAACCACATCATGGTCCCAAGAATCACCAACAAAAAGATAGCCAAACTCTGAAAAGAGTTTCGACTTTGCTAAATCAAAAATTTTTCGTTCAGGTTTCGCGGCCATTAATTGTTCAGAAATAAAAATACTGTCGGCTGTAAACCACTGATTAAGCTTTAATTTATTCAGTTTATTGTATTGAGTGGTGACATTACCATTTGTAATAATCCCTATTTTAATATTTACAGCAACTAACTTTTTCAATAACGAATACAAATAAGGAAAAGGCTCACTAAAATCATCAACAACTTGAGTGTAATGGTTGTGAAATTCATCCGATTCAATTGATGTAAAAGGAAGTTTGAAATAATTCATTGTCTCTAAAAAACGTTTTCGCCGGTATTGTTGTTGAGATAAAGAACCGCTTTCATAATCCGGCCAATAAAGATCACAATTTTTTTTGAAAATAGTAAATAGCTCGTCCACACTAAAATTATAACGGAGATTTTTTTTATTAAGAATTGTCTTAAAACAAAAAATAATTGCTTTTTCAAACGCTTTTTCATGACTATAAAGTGTATTATCTAAATCAAAGCAAATTGTTCCCCATCTCATCATAATCCCTCAACATTTTTAGCAATTTTGATTAAATTAATTCCAAAAATTTACTTTAATAAAGTAAAAAGAAGCAGACAACTACGTCCACTTCAATAACTTATAAACTGCTGATTAAAATGGCATAAAACGAGCATATAGCCGATTACGAATAAAAGGAATTTGTAATGCGCTAGACACAGCTAAACGCCGGATCCATTTAGTTCCTAATAAAAGATTAATTATGCGATAGCGATATTGATAAATAAAAAACACAGAAAAAAGCGAAATTAACATTGTCGAAAACTTATTATTAAACATCAGCTACTCACCTCATAGTTAATGTTTGAAGTGGCTGTCAGTTTTATTCATTAAAATAACATTGAATT
Organism: Anaerobacillus sp.; assembly: GCA_036676095.1. Lineage (GTDB taxonomy): Bacteria > Bacillota > Bacilli > Bacillales > Anaerobacillaceae > Anaerobacillus. Next base: position 175,512 of record JAKFDP010000016.1, read on the forward strand.
ATAAACCAATATAACGAGCGTACAAGCTTTTTGCTCGTGAAATGTCTTCTGTTCCTTGGATAAGTGTTCTGCCATCAGGAAAAACAACTAATCTTTCTCCTTCAGGCAATTGCGCACGTACTAAAAATGGTGTTTCAGAGACATCTGCCACCTTCGCTAACTTCTGTGCCCATTCCTTTAAATCTAATGGTTGACCCATATTTATTTGAACAGTTTCACGTCCACAAAGCGATGTTACTGTTTGTTCTTTGTCCGCTTCTAAGGCTGGATATTCGTGCAAACTACAAGTAGAACAATTGTCTTTTTGTTTAGAAAATTTCATTTCATACATATGATGCTTCCATACATCAAACGTAAGTAAACTTTTTCTTTGAACATCATGATTGTCAGTTAAATATTTTAAAGCTTCTATTGATTGAAATGAAGCAACAATATCAACTACAGGTGAGATCACGCCAATTGTGTCACACGTTTGTCCAGAAGAATGACCACCATCGATAAAGCAACGTAAACAAGGAGTGACTCCTGGGATAAAAATTGCTGACATTCCTCGTGAACTAACTGCTCCACCATATACAAATGGAATACCTAATTTAAAACAGGCATCATTAATTAAAAAACGGGTTTGAAAATTGTCTGTTCCATCTAATACTAAATCAACACCAGCCATTAAATCAGTTATGTTTTGTACTGTGACATCAGTAACAATTCCTTCAACCGTTACATCAGAGTTGATTTTCTGTAAACGCTTCATCGCTGCAACAGCTTTCGGTAAAGCTTCCTTTGCATCATCTTCATCAAAAAGCAGCTGTCTTTGTAAATTACTTCTTTCGACATAATCGCGGTCTGCAAACCGTACAAGTCCCACTCCAGCGCGGACAAGATGATTTGCTAAAACTGTTCCTAATGCGCCCATCCCAACAATTAACACTTTTTTTGTTGCTAGTTTTCGTTGTCCTTCTTCACCTATTGGTTGAAATAATATTTGTCTAGAATAGCGATCCCAATTTGCCATGATCTAATCCCCCATATATTATTTATGTAGTAGTAATAATCCTCTCTATAGCTATATCATGAGCTTCGAATGGAACTTCGTTAATTATTTGCAACCCAAAAGCTAATGCAATCGTGTTTTGTTGATAATCAACTAAAAAGCGATCATAATAGCCACCACCATAACCGATTCGATAGCCGTAGCTGTCAAAAATAATCCCAGGTACAATAAGCAATTCAATTTCTTGTTTTGGAACGAATGGAGTAATTGAAATGATTGGTTCCTTTAATCCATAAAAGCTATCTTCAAGCTCTGTAAAAGAGTTGATTTGATAAAATTTCAATTCTTTTTGTTTCGGAAAACATTTTGGAACAACCATTCTTTTATTTTGTTGCCATCCAGCTTCAATAATTGCTTTCGTATCTACTTCTCGACCTGTAGAAATTGTAATTCCAATTGTTTTTGCCTTAATCCACTCTTTACTATTAATCAATTGTTCTTTAATAACATGACAGGAATGCCAATATTCGTTTTCTGTCATATTCTGCAGCTTTTGTTTCATTTCTTTCCGTAAATCGACTTTATTCATCTTATCACCTATAAAAAGCTATTTTCCTTACCGAGAGAACTTGAAAAGCGATTATCATATATACTTTCCCTATGTAAAAAAAAGTAAGCAGAAAAGTCTGCTTACTTCGTTTCACGATGCAAAGTGTATTTCTTTAATCTTGGGCAATATTTCTTTAACTCAAGACGGTCTGGGTTATTACGTTTATTTTTAGTAGTGATGTAATTACGATCACCAGTTTCTGTACAAGCTAATGTAATATTCACGCGCATTTATTATCCCTCCAAACATCCTTTACTTCAATTATACTTTTAAATGATAGCAAAATCCTTTTAAACAATCAAGTACTTCTTTTCTTTTACGAGAATGAACTTATGAACTTTACATTTTCTGTTTCTGATAAACTCGATACGCTTGTTTTTCATGGTATTGCCTAGAAATAGCCAAAAAACCAACATCGACTTTTTGGTTTAGCATATCATATTGTGTTTCACGGTAAGAAGCCAACGTTCCAACATCATTCCAGTATCCATCTGCTTTATAACCAAATAAAGCTTGTTGGTCTTTAATTAATTGCGGAAACAAATCCTTACTAAAATCAGTTGGAATTCCTGCTTCTAAATAATTAAAAATTTCTGGTTCTAAAACATAGATGCCAGTATTGACAGTGTCTCCAAATACTTCATTCCAACTTGGCTTTTCTAAAAAGTCGACAATTTTATCATGTTCATTTGTTAAGATCACTCCATATTCTTGAGGATTGTCAACTTGTTTCGTAAAAATCGTGAGCAAAGCTTTTTTTTCAACATGGAATTCTATTCCTTTTGCAAGATTAAAATCAGTTACCCCATCCCCACTCAAGACTATAAAACGATCATTCAAAAAAGGTTCAGCATTTTTAATACTTCCAGCTGTTCCTAATGGATTTGTTTCTTCAAAATAGTGTAATTCAACACCAAACCTACTTCCATCTCCAAAATAATCTTTAATTATATTCGGTAAATATTGAAGTGTGACTGCTATTTCTGTTATTCCATGTTTTTTTAAGAGTTCAATTGAATACTCCATAACGGGTTTATGAACTAGCGGGACCATTGGCTTCGGAAGTGTACAAGTTAAAGGACGAAGACGTTTTCCTTTCCCGCCAGCCATAATTACAGCTTTCATTTTCATCTACCTCCAATCCGTTTTTTAGCACTTCATTTGCTTAAACTTCCATATAGGAGATAACGTCATCATAAACAGAAACTGTTTCTTTGGAAATGTTGTTCCAATTAAATTTCGTTGTCACCAGTTTTTTTCCATTTTCAGCAATCCTGCTTGCAAGACTTTGATTTTCGATACAAGTAACTACTTGGATAATTAAACTTTGAACATCTCTTGGAAAAATCGTTAAACCTGTTTCGTTATGAGTAATGATTTCAGCTAAACCGCCAGTTTCAGAGACAATGGTTGGTTTTTGGGCCATCATCCCTTCTAAAGCGACAATCCCAAAAGGTTCATAATAGCTAGGAAACAAACAAATATCACAACTATGAAGGATTTCGTTTCGCAATTGATCGTCGATAAAGCCAATAAAATAGACAGTATTAGCTAAACCTTTGGCAACCACTTGTGATTGATAATCTTCTAATAGCGGACCTTTACCAGCAATAATAAATTTAACCTTTGGATGTCTTTGGCGAATGCTTGGTGCTGCATCAATAATGGTTTGAAACCCTTTCTCCTCTACCATTCTGCCAACTGAAAAAATATAAATATCATTTTCTGTTCCGTAGTTTTGTTTCCAACTAGATGTATTTTCTACAACTTTTTCGTTTTCTACACCATTAGCGATAATTTCAATTTTGTCTATCGGTAACTGAAACACCTTCATTACTTCAGCACGCATATATTTACTACAAACGATTACTTTCGCAGCCTCATATGTTAATTCCCATTCTTTATGAGAAATCTTTTTTTGTAATGGTGTGTAAATTCCATTATTTCTCCCATGTTCCGTCGCGTGAATTGTCGCAACTAACGGTAATTTAAATTGTAATTTAAGTGCTTTTGCTGCTACACATACTAACCAATCATGAGCATGAATTAAATCAAATTGAATAGTATTAGCTAATTGAAGCACATAATCACAAAAAGCAAGATTTAAACTTCCTACCCAATGGTAAAAATCGTTAGCCAATGGTTGCAGACTTTTTACTCGATGAACATGGACACCATTGGCTTTTTCATAATTAGGGCTTCCAGTAACTGCAGTTGTAATGATATGAACTTCACAATGATTGTTGCTTAAAGCTTTTGCTAATCCAGCTACATGTCTGGCTAACCCACCAACTATTTTGGGTGGATACTCCCATGCCAACATTAAGATCGTTTTTTTTCGGATAAGAATTTGACTTTTCTTTAGTTGCTGATTAATAAATCCAACTTGTTTCGATTGAAAATATGCTAAATCAATTTCAACTAAAAACGGATATTCAGCTTCATACCGAGCTAAAACTTCAGCAGATAATTCGTTCTTAATTAGCATGTCTCGTAATTGTTGGTAACGTGTTAGATGCTCAAGAATACGTTTATTTGCATATTCGTTAGTATGATCTTGTGTTAACATGAAAGCCCAATCACTACTTGTTGCCAACATCCACTCCCTTGCCATTTGTTTTAAACAACGTTCATGTTCATTATTTATTTTTACTTCCGTATAATTAGCCACCAACTGCAATAAATCTGATTCAATCCAATGCAACTTTGGATACAACCAACTATTTTTTTTGTTTAACAAAACATCCAAAGCACTAGATGAGACATGAGCTGTCTCAATGTTCTGAAGATAGCTTGCTAAATATTCCTCAGCTGTAATAAAACCTATCTCATTTTTTCCACTTTTCAACACTTCAGTTAACCAACCAAGACCTTCAGACCACCTATGACCCAAAAGATCGGCTGCAACAGTTGCGACAATAAGAAAATTGGATTGAGAGTTAGTTTCATTCAGTTGTAGTTGATTTTTAATAAGGTTTATAAAGCGTTGACTATGTAGTAACTTTTTATTTTTCTGATTTGATACCTTCATATTTAGGGGAAAAAGAATGATGCCATGCGGTGAAGCAATAGGCACTCCATTTGCAGGGCTAGGGGCTGCGTGTTTTATAGCTAGTTCATCAACGAATGTATAACGAATTCCCTCAGCAAATAAAATTTGATCGATTTCAGGGGAATATCCACACTCCGGAAGCCAGAAACCAATTGGTTTATAACCAAAATGTTTCATAAACGCTTTTATTCCATGGTGAATTTGAGCAGCTATGCCTGCTTCTGTATGTAAATACGGTAAAAAAGCATGGGTTGCAGAACTACAAATACACACAACTTTTTCTTCTTCAGCAAAGTGTCGAAAGCCTTTTAAAAGATTTTGATCATATTGCAAAAACGTCTTGCGCATTCGTTCTATCCGCTTTGTATAACTTTCAACTTGCTGAAATCCTTCAATATTTTGGACAATTTCTGCTTTTTTCTTTAAAAAGTATTCGGTGTTATATAGATATTGTAAGTATTTAGTTTGCAAAAGCGGATCAGCGAGCATTTCCATTAATGGTGTAGAAAAAGCTAATGTAAAATCTTTCGTTATTTCTTTTTTTTCTAATTGCCAGAGCAATGGAATATATGTTTCAGAAATAGCAGCAAACAACGAACAGTCTGCTAGGCTACCTGTTTGCTGGTGACTGAAAATTGGCAAATGAGCATGAAGAACAAGTGAAAAATAACCTTTAACCATAATACTCGCCTCCTTTATTTTTTTCATAATAGGAATAACAACTATATCCTTGGAACCATTCGGGATCATTCTGATTTCCTTCTTGCCATTTTGAAATAGTATTCGTAGCAAACCCTACTTTAAATGAACTTGCGCGTGGAGTAACGATCTCATTGGAACGGACGATGGAAAAAAAGTTACCCTCTTGTGTTTCAACCCCATAATCTACACAATATGTTCGATTTGGAGCAACATCATAAATAAAAGTTTGCGTACAAGCTTCAGCAAGAGAAATATCTTGATACCGATGAGCATTATGTCCATTAAAATTAATTTTCGTAATATCATATATCCTTATTTTTTTATGTAAAGTAAACCATTCTTCACTAAAGTGGTGCTTAATTATCTGTTTTCTTTCATTTGATAACTTCCAATAACAAAAAAGTGTCGATGGTGATTGAACCATTAAGACACACTGATTTATCTTTCCTTTCAAACTATTGTTCACCTCAAGAAGTAAAAGAAATATATTTTTGTAAATCTATATCGAGACTTATACAAAAGGACTATGTTTAAGTAAAAACACCTATGTTTATCTTACATCTGATCAACCAAAGCAACAAGAAGTCTATTTTGTTGAAAAATGTCTTTCAAATATGGAATTGAAACCCAAAAACATGGTTAATCGTCCCCAAATCCAAAATAAACCAATTACAATTGATGTCTTGTTATTTTTATTAATTGTGATATAACTGTATTGTATTACACAAGGAGGTAGACTGATGGAATTTACGATTATTGCTTTATTTTCTGTTTCGATCCTTTTGTTTGTCCTTTCCTATTTTAAAAAAGACCGAAATAAGGAAGTCGAACAACAAATTGAAAATTTTTCAATTACATTAATGCAAGAAATTTATCGATTAAAAAAGAAAATTAAAGCATTAGAAGAAGAAATTTTAATTGGACAAGATGAGCGTTATTACTCAAACACAACAAGCAATTCCCAAATTGTTGATCGCGACAAAATTTTAAGCCTTTACGAAACAGGGCACACAATTGAGGAAATTGAAGAAATCACGGGATTAACAGAAGAAAAAATCTATGATCTATTAAGTAATGATTAATAACAATAGCTCTTCAACATATATTCGTTGTTTTCATGAAGTGAAAGGAGAATAAGATGACAAAAAAGACGTTACAAGGAATAGCCACTGGAATTCTTCTCGCAACTTCAATCTTCGCTTACAATCTTTATTTTACTAATAACCTTTCAATTATTAAAGAAGCTCCAATAAGTGAGAAGTTGGCGAATATGACTGAAGCAGATAAAGAAAAATTTCTTGCAGAATATACTCAAGCAAAAGATTTAGTGATTGTTGATAAGGCAAAATATGAACAATTACTTAAAAATAAAACTGTTGAGAAAAAAGAAGAAGAAAAGGTTCCAAGTAAGCCAGATAAAGTGGTTGAACGTGTGATTATTAAGGAAATCACCTTAATTATTGAACCTGGGATGAGTAGTGGGACGATTGCTTCATTACTTAAAGCAGAAGGGCTTATAAGTGATAAAAAGGCTTTCGTCAACTATATTAATAGTAAAGGTCTTGAAACAAAAATTAAAGCAGGTAAGTTTTTACTAACTTCCGAAATGACTTTAGAAGAAATTGTTGATAAAATGACATAGTTTTTTGGAAACTAATATTAGCTTCACTTACTAGTCTTGCAATTACCTAAATACCATCGAAAATTCTGCTATTTTCAGCAATAAGTTATTGATTTAACTTGTAACAAACAATTGTTGTATTTATAATTAATGCTATGTATTAAAACACGTTTCTTAACAGATCAAGTACTAGTAGGTGAAATAGATGGAGCAATGGATCATTGACTATGGTTATGTCGGGATTTTTATTATACTAGTAATTGGGATTGTAGGTATCCCGCTTCCTGATGAAATGCTAATGACTTTTGTGGGTTACCAAGTTTACCAAGGGAAAATGTCGTATTTAATTGCCTGGTTAAGTGCATTTTCTGGGGCAGTAGTAGGGATTACGATCAGTTACTATTTAGGATTAAAATTAGGACTTCCCTTTCTCCAGAAATTTGGACCAAAGATGCACATTACAGAAAAAAAAATTGAAAGAACACAAAAGCTATTCAATCAGTATGGTAATTTTATTATTACAATTGGGTATTTTATTCCCGGTGTCAGACATCTAACAGCTTATCTTGCAGGAATATCCAAGATGAAAATTCCCCGGTTTATGTTTTTTGCTTACTCTGGAGCCCTCTTTTGGAGTTTTACGTTCATAACTTTGGGACGCGAGTTAGGAAAAAAATGGTTTATTGTTCAAGAGCAATTCCATCGATTTGGTTTTACGATCATAATATTCTTTGTTTTGATTGTTATTTTATTTTTATTGTATGTTAAATTCAGACGTAATCCTCTTCAAGGAAAGAAAATCTATAAACTTTTAAAAAGCAGGAGATGATTTCAATCATCTCCTGCTTTGCTTATCTTCCTTCTCCGGTTTCATTATTTTGGTTAACGCTATCGCCAGTTTCTGAATTAGGCCCTTTACGATTCGTTTTCAAATCAAAATACTTATCGAGCACTCGTTCCGCAATAATATTAGCTGGTCTACCAATATTGTCACGGATTTTTAAATAAGGAACGATGACTGCAAATGCCACTTCTGGATTGTCATATGGAGCATAGCCAACTAAAATATGGTTATTTCCATTCCCATTAGCAACTTGAGCAGTCCCAGTTTTGGCAGCAAGACGGTATGACTTATTGGCAAACACTCTCGCAGTTCCTCGGCTACCATGAACAACGAGTCGAAACCCTTCTTGAACACGGGCAATTTGTTCATCTGTCATATCGATACGATTCAAAACATTAGGCGAAAAATGTTTGATTACATTCCCCATTTCGTTTTCAACTGTGCTCGGTTCACGAATTTCTCTGACAAGTCTTGGTTGAATTCGATAGCCACCATTAGCAATCGTTGCCACATATTGTGCCATTTGCATTGGGGTATACGTATCAAACTGACCGATACTAAAATCAAGTAAATTCCCTAATTGTTGGACACCACCATTATAGCCGATCGCCTCTGTCGGTAAATCAATTCCTGTCTTTACTCCTAAGCCGAATTGCTGAAAATAATAGCGCATTTGATTAAAGCCTTTTGTGCGATCATCTACCCCGCCACCGCGCTTTGTTACGTAATTGTAATTACCAAATCTCATCGCAATTTCAAACATATAAACATTCGAAGACCTTTCGAGTGCTGTTAAATCATTAATGTCACCAAAAGATCTGCCACCTACAGAGCTTTTTCTCGTATTTCCAATAACAATTGGACGGTCAATGTATCTTTTACCTGGAGCTGTATGACCAGCCGCAAAACCAGATAACATTGTAGCCCCTTTTACTGCCGAGCCCATAACAAAGGCGTCATGAATTACACCTAAATCATATTTATTCCCTAATTTCGAAGTATCATATCCTGTCATCGCCAAAATTTCACCAGTAAATGGGTCCATTAACACGATATATGCTGAACCATGTTCCATGAAACCGTGATTAACTTTAACCCGGTTCACTTCTTCAGCGACAATTTGTTCAACCGCTTGTTGCAATTCTATATCTACTGATAATACTAAATCTTTTCCTCGTTGACCTAACTTTTCTTGAGGAGTACCCACAATTTTCCTTGAGCCATCTAATATATGCTCAACGATCGCTTTTTTTCCTCTTAGGACATCTTCATATTGTTCCTCTAAACGACTAGTACCTACATAATCACTACGATCATATCCCATTGCTAAATAATATTCAATTTGCTCCTTTGGGATTTGACCTACATTTCCAACAAAACCCAAAAAAGCATCATCATAAGGATATTTCCTTTTTGAATCTCTTAAAATATCTACTCCCGGTAACTCATTTAAATGTTCTAATACTCGAGCAGCTTCTTCATATGTTACATCAACTTTTACCCGCTGTGGAGAATAGGCATACCCTCGGTCAAATTCACGCTTAATTGCTAATACTTCCATTTCTTCATCTGTAATTTCTGCTAGGTGAGATTCCGTAATTCGATCTAATTGAAGGCGGTAAATCTTTATTGCATCATTCTCAAGCTCTTGCATTTCTTCTTTTGTTACAAGTGCCTTTGCTTCATCTGGTCTTGTTATTAGCCAATAATCTTTCTTATCTCGTTCTGTAATGCTAGAAGGATCGACATCAATAAAATCATTAAGTCGTCTAGCAACCTTTAGCTTCTCTTCATGAGGTGTATTTCGACTTGTATAAGTTACAGACAAGACTAGTTCATTATCAATGACAACATTCCCAAAACGGTCATACATAATCCCCCGGGGGGCATCATTTTTGGCAATGACATTTACCGTTCGTTCAATTTTCCGTTGATATTCTTCCCCTCGAACAATTTGCACGACTCCTAACCGTAAAATTAAGACTGAAAACATTAAAAATACTACAAAGAAAAGAATATTTAACCGAACCGGTATATGTGTTTTTTTCTTTTTTTTGCTCATCACCAGTTCCTCACTTTCAATTGGCAAAACTAAAGACTTAGTTTTGCTTGTACACTAATCTTTTTGAAAACTTAAATCATACAACTATTTATTATAATAAAAAATCGAAAAAAAAGACACCTACAAAAGGTGCCTAAATTGGAGAACCATCATTCTCACCGTCGCCTTGTTTTTTATTTCTCGGTAATGTATATTCTTGTCCACCTTTATTAATATTTTCAAACTTTATTTTTCGAACAAAAAAATAAATAATTAAATGACCTGCACCAAGAACTAAAAATAATATCGGAATACCTTTTTCTTCATTAAATATTGTTACCGTGAAAATAAACAACAAAATAGAGGTGATTCGGCCACCGTTTAAAAATATTTCCCTAACAACAATGTATTCTACACGCATTTCAGCAGCCTTCCACCCTTTACCGATTATATCGAAGGTTAAAGAAATATAAGGTACAAGTAAAATCGGATAGGCAATTGAAATAATAATTCCATACATAATCAATCTCGTGAACGTAAGTTCAAAGACGATTAAGAAAAGTGCTAAATATAAACCTATCCCCCCAATCAATATTGCTTTTTTGCGAAAATGCGGTTTAATAAAACGTCCAACAAGATAATAAGTGACAAATGATACAGCAGAAGCAACTAAGCCATACGTACCAATTGCTAATTCACTATTTGTCGCAACATAAACCCAAACAACAATCACAAATACAAATGATCCTTCGCGTAAGCCCTGAAAATAATGAGCGTATAAGATATTTCGCCAATTTGAACTTTGCTTTCGCTCATGAAGAATTCGGAGAAAATCAAAGTTTCCCGTTGCAGAACGTCTTTTTAAAAAGAAGCTTAATATTACTGCAACAACAAAAAGAGTTAACGAGGTCCCAAAGATTACTTTATAACCAGTAAACTTCTCCATACTTGTAATCAGAAAACCTCCACCGATTGGACCAATCATTCCGGCAAAGGAAGTTAACAAGCCAAGAAAACCATTGAAAAAATCACGAGTTTCAGGTTCTGTTATTTCAAAGGTTAAAACATTAAAAGCAAGCCAATAAAAACCAAAACCAATTCCAATTAAGATTCCTAATAAAAGTAAATAACTGTTTGCTTTTTCACCTAAGAACAAGACAGTAAAAAAGAAAATGGATAGGAAGGTAACGCCTATCCGTAAAACAATTACACGATCAATTTTTTTAGCCCAGCGACCTGCAGCAATAAAGCTAATTGGTTGCATAATGACTGAAGCTAAATTGTATAGAGCAATTTGCGTAAATTCACCTGATTGTTTCCATAAATAAACATTTACAAACGTATTAGACAAGGCAATACTTAGGGCATATAAACCACCAATGATTAAAAGAAGGGTTAAATCACGATTTACCTCTACCTCTCCAAGAAATTTCTGAAAAATCTTTTTCATTTTCGACTCCCCTTTTACCATCTCTTTGCTAGTTTGTCTAATAATATGGGCGTTATACAAATAAATTGGCAAAAGAGGAATGAAACGTCATAAGCTAATAAAAAATAAAAGAGACTACATCTGATCTTGTAGTCTCTTGATTAGAAAAAGCGTCGAGCCCCACCTAGCAGCTCTGAGCTAGACATTTACAAAGCTTATCTTTGTAAAAGGCACATTAATTATTTTGCTTCGTTAAAACGTTTCGTTACTTCTTCCCAATTCACAACATTCCAAAATGCTGAAATATAATCAGGCCGTCTATTTTGATAATTTAAATAATAAGCATGCTCCCAAACATCAAGTCCTAAAATAGGTGTTTTCCCTTCCATTACTGGGGTATCTTGATTAGGAGTACTAGTTACAACTAATTTCCCATTATCAACAACTAACCAAGCCCATCCCGAGCCAAATCGTGTGGCAGCAGCTTTTGCAAATTCTTCTTTAAAGGCATCAAAGCTTCCGAATGCTGAATTTATCGCGTCCGCCAATTCACCAGTCGGAGCTCCACCACCGTCAGGAGACATTACTAACCAAAACAGTGAATGATTTAAATGTCCACCGCCGTTATTACGGACAGCCATACGAATACTTTCAGGTAAAGAATCTAAGTTACTTACAATTTCTTCTAAACTCTTCTCAGCTAAATCAGCATGCCCTTCTAAAGCGTTATTTAAGTTTGTAACATAAGCATTATGGTGTTTACCATGATGGATTTTCATTGTTTCTTCATCAATGTGTGGTTCAAGCGCATTATAAGCATAAGGTAATTCCGGTAAAGTAAAATTTGCCATTTTAATATCCTCCTTAAATGTATAAAAAATATATAATAATAGATATGACTTCTCATACTGCTTGCATCAGCTATTTTTTACATCAACTGACACTTACTATCGTGCATTGAGATAGTCTATATTTCTCCAACAGTTACTACTGTTATTTTCTACATTAGCAGATTTATTTTTCCCTTTCAAATAATCAGCTTCAATTTTTAGTATTTTTCACTTATTTATATTATTTATATTATTTTTAAGTGATTTTTGATCTCTTTATATAAAATATCCGCAAAAATATCTTTTCATGAATGCAAATATTTAGCATTTTTTTATTTTTTTATTTTATACATATATAGACATGCTTGTTATGAAGGAGGAAATTTAGAATGCAGTGGTTTGAAGCACTTATATTAGGAATTGTCCAAGGTTTAACAGAATTTTTACCAATCTCGAGTTCAGCGCATCTAATTATCATTCAAAAGTTATTTAACATGAACATGCCAGGTCAATTAGAATTTGAAATTTTATTACATTTTGCTTCTCTTTTAGCAGTTATCATTTTCTTTCGTAAAGAAATTTATGAAATTATCCATGGTTTTTTTAGTTACTTATTATTTAAAACAGCCGAACAGAAAAATAAATTCAAATTTGGGGTAATGCTGATTTTTACCACTGGGATTACTGCTGTATTAGGAAAATTATTCAAAGACGTGTTAGGTGAAAACATAGTGAACATTGCGACAATTGGTGCATCATTAATTATAACTGGACTATTCTTGATTTTAATTGAGCATGGTGTTCATCGTGGTAACCGAACTGAAAGGGATATTTCATGGAGAGATGGAGTTATTATTGGTTTTGGTCAAGCATTGGCCATTTTACCTGGAATTTCAAGAGCTGGTAGCACGTTAGTAACAGCTCTTTGGTGTGGATTAGAAAAACAAACTGCCGTTCGTTATTCTTTTTTACTTTCAATCCCCCTTATTTTCGGAATCTCTATCATCGAAATTCCAAAAATCTCACCTGTATTTTTCCAATTATACTTTATTGAAACAATTATTGCTTTTGTTTCTAGTTTTCTGTTTGCGTTTATCGGAATTAAGTGGCTGATTGCGATGATAAATCAAACAAAGCTTTCTTACTTTGCCATTTATTGTATTACTTTAGGTGCAACCGTCTGGATATTTATGTCAGATATTTAGAGGGTTTGTAGTGATAAACTCACAAAGCCAAATTACACATAAAGCCGCTCACGTTCTGTGGGGGCCTTTACGTGTAATTTCAATATTGTGACTCTTTGGGTCGTCGAAAGACAACTTTGTAACAATTTTTCCTAACGTAAAAAAACGATCTATATGCTCAATCGAGTTGAACATATAGATCGTTAGCTTTTGTATAATGGCGGAGGAAGAGGGATTCGAACCCCCGCGCGGTTTAACCCGCCTGTCGGTTTTCAAGACCGATCCCTTCAGCCGGACTTGGGTATTCCTCCGCTTTCTAAAATGGTGGACCCTGTAGGACTCGAACCTACGACCAACCGGTTATGAGCCGGTAGCTCTAACCAACTGAGCTAAGGGTCCAAACTTTATATATTTTTTTTAATCATGGGGCGATTGATGGGAATCGAACCCACGAATGCCGGAGCCACAATCCGGTGCGTTAACCACTTCGCCACAACCGCCATAAATGTAAGTAATATTAAAATGGTAGCGGCGGAGGGAGTCGAACCCCCGACCTCACGGGTATGAACCGTACGCTCTAGCCAGCTGAGCCACGCCGCCATATGGCTCCACAGGTAGGACTCGAACCTACGACCGATCGGTTAACAGCCGATTGCTCTACCACTGAGCTACTGTGGAATAAAAATCAAGGACAAGATCTATAATATCATGCATTCAATCAATTTGCAATAATTTTTTTAAAATTATTTTTTTGATGAAAACATAAAATAGATGACAAGAAAGAATATATCACAATAATTATGGAATGACAATAGAAAATTTTGATTTTGTTTTATTTTAATAATTTGTTTTTAAAATCATCCGATTAGTTGCGGACAGTGTTGTTTGTTTCTATAAGTGTAATGTCTCTATCTAATACAGTATTAAGTTTTATTAGCTGATCGTAATTCACATTTCCATCGTTTACTGCAAATGAAACATTTGCGGTAGCTATATACTTACCGCCTCTAAGTTTAATATCTAAATTTGTAGTTATGTACTCGTTAGCGACATGGTTGCTTTTATAGTAAATATAGGTGTTGGTTTCATCTTGAAATATACTAAATCTCAATTTATCTTTGTTTTCTTTAATAGCAGCTTGAATTGAAATAGGTGCATCTTCTATTGCTAATACTTCATATTTAACACTTCTACTAAAACCAAAATAGAACAACAAAAAAATTAAAACAGTGCTTAATAAAATGATCATTATATTTTTCTTCACAATAAACTCCTTTCTTTTAATGGACTTCCCTTCACAATTTTAACACAAATTCCCTTTTTGCTTTTTATTTATTTCAAAAACGATATTGATAGTTGTAACTACACCTGTAGTTATAAAACACACTCAAACCCCTATTCTTTCAGTATGATTTACGATTTTATCATTTAAAAATTAATACAAACTTGAATATTATGGTTTACAAATGATGAATCTAACTAAAAAGGAAAGAGGTGAGCTTGAATGAATAAAAACATAGGACTCGAAAAAGCAACCTTTGCTGGCGGATGTTTCTGGTGCATGGTAAGGCCATTTGCTGAATTTCCTGGTATTTATAAGGTTGTTTCCGGCTATTCAGGGGGATACAAAGAAAATCCATTGTATGAAGAAGTTGTATCTGGTACAACAGGTCATCGTGAAGTCGCCCAAATATCATTTAATCCAAATGTATTTCCGTATGAAAAATTACTGGATATATTCTGGAGAAACATCGATCCGACTGATGAAGGTGGTCAATTTCATGATCGCGGGGAACAATATAAAACAGCTATCTATTATCATAATAATGTGCAAAAAAAGCTAGCAGAGGAATCAAAACGTAAGCTTGAAGAAAGCAAGAAATTTCATAAGCCTATTGTAACGGAAATTCTCCCAGCAAAAACCTTCTATCCAGCCGAAGAGAAACATCAAAATTATTATAAGAAAAATGCTTATCACTATAATCGCTACTATGAGGGATCAGGACGAAAAGGCTTTATTGAAAACAAATGGAGAATAGAAAAAGACCCTAAAGTACTAAAAGAAAAGTTAACACCGTTGCAATACGAAGTAACACAAAATAATGCGACAGAGCGACCGTTTCAAAATGAGTTTTTTGATAAGCAGGAAGAAGGTATTTATGTCGATATAGTTTCCGGTGAGCCCCTTTTTAGTTCTAAAAACCAATATATTTCCGGTTGTGGCTGGCCAAGTTTCACAAGACCAATTAGTCATTATCATATTGTCGATAAATTAGATAAAAGTCATGGAATGATACGCACAGAGGTACGAAGCAAATATGGTGATTCACACCTTGGTCATGTCTTTAATGATGGTCCAAGCGAAAAGGGCGGACTTAGATATTGTATAAATTCAGCTGCATTACGGTTTATTCCAAAAAATCAATTGGAAACAGAAGGATATAAGGAGTATCAAACATTGTTTGAGGAAGGATCACCAAATGAGTAAAAACTTAATAAAAAAAATTAGCCAGTTTTTATTTTTGCTGGTTAACGGTACTATAAACTCCTATAATGTCTACTTGTTAGTCAATTAAAGTTTCTGTAAAATATACAATACAAATACTTTAAAAAGGAGTAGGAGAATGAGTATTTTCCAGCAATTTATTAAAAGCATCTATTCCCCACAAACAATTGCCACCTTTCGTTTTCAAGGGATTGGAAAAACAATTTTGTATGTTTTGGTTTTAATGTTAATTACAACGTCCGTCATAGGTTACCAATTGACTTCATCAATTTCAACGATGGTTCATGACTTTCAAGCCGATTTAAAAAATGAATTACCTTCATTTGAACTTAAGAATGGTGTCCTAAAATCTGATTTAGAGGAGCCTTTATATATTCCTCAAAATGGGATTGTTTTTATTTTTGACACTACTGGTTCAATATCATCTTCTGACATTAAGACAGACTATGCTAATGCTGTTGCTCTATTAGAAACAGAAGCCGTGATTGTTACTAATAATGTAGCTGAAATTGTTAAATATCGTGAATTAGGAAATTTTACTTTAACAAAACAAGACGTTGAAGAATTTACAGTTTCAATTGTTGATTTGTTGCCCCTAATGATGTCAATTGTTGCTCTATTCCTTTACTTATTTTTAACTACCTTAAAGTTTATCGGAATTTCTTTCCTATCATTATTGGGCTTAATTATGCGCCGAAATACAAAGTTAACCCTTTCTTATAAACAAGTTTGGATTTTATCTGCGTATGCAGTTACGCTTCCAACTGTATTTTTTGCAATTACTGACGCACTTTCAATTTATATTCCTTATGCTTTTACCCTTTATTGGGTCGTAGCAGTTATTATGCTTTATTTAACCTTTAAAGAAATTCCTAAACCAGGAAACGATGAAGAAGAAATAAATAACCAATATTAAAGAAAAGTGTAGAGCGCTCGGAGCTAGACAGTATTCAAAAACTTTTACTTTCTTATCTTTGTACAAAAACGAGTAGTAGCCATAAAGGCTCTACTCGTTTTTAGCTATAATTTGTTGAACAACTATTTTTGTTCCGTCTACAGAAATAACTTTTACTTTTGTCCCAGCATTAATCCACTGACTATCACTTGTTGTCGCACTATAATATTTTCCATCAATTTCTATTGTTCCAGTTGGTCGAAATGGTGTCGTTGTAACACCATTTTTATCAATTAACTCTTTATAAGCGGCATTAAGCGAATTATACCCTAATTCACTAGTTAAACTTTCTTTAAGGGTCATTTTTGACCAAAGATCTCTAGCCGGAAATACTTTCAAGAATAGTGCAGAAGCAGCAATTCCTAATAATAAAGCCATGGCTACTAGAAATCCATAAATAAAATTTGGTGTTGGAAGAGCAATTCCTACCATCATTAAAAAAGCGCCAAAGAATGCCAAAGAACCATGGGCAATAAATTTCCCATCAATAATGATTAACATTACACCACATAAATATAAGGTTGTAACCCATAAGCCTAACCCAGAACCAGCAGTGATATGAAAAGAAAAATAGGTCGTCATAATTCCGATACCAATTAGCGCAAAAATTCCTTTAGCTTTAACAAGAAGTTCTCCGAATAAAAATAATGTTCCTAAAAACACTATAAAAAAACCAACACTCGCCATATTTAAGATCCCCATCGTTTTATTCACTCCTTGTAATGTGAAGTTATATCTTATTTACGACTCAGCAAAATTTTTGTTTCAAAATAACTTTTTTAACCGTTTCCACAAGCTTCCTTTATCTATCTATAATCGAGTAGGAGGGGGTGATTAACCCCCGACCTCTCACACCACCGTACGTACCGTTCGGTATACGGCGGTTCAATTAAGTATGACGTAGATATTCATATCGTTGATATAAACTTTTCAACCC
>JAKFDP010000017.1:0-3461 GCA_036676095.1 Anaerobacillus sp.
TATCTTGTTTATGTATATCTGGTGTTGGAAGTTTATAAACTAAGCCTGCTTTGGGCGTGGGCTTCGGAATTAATTTATTGGGGTGTGATTTTTATGATGGCGTTTAATTATTTGAAAAGTGGCAAGTGGAAGGGAAAGGTGATTTGAGGTAAGAGATTGAAGGAGTGGGAACCATTTACTAGTTGAATAATGCATACCACAAGAAATACAATTAGTTGACAACCTGATTTTTGGAGGAGACATGTACATTAGTGTGCTGTTTGATACTTTTCATGATATATCAAAACTCAATAACTTATAATGACACAAAAAAAAGATTTAATTGTCGGTGGTGTCTATAAAACTACATACGACAAAAGACCACATAGGATAATTGGGCTTGATAAGATAGAATTGTTTTATGATGGATGGTGGGAGCATACAAATAATTGGGGGCTAAAAAGTCATAATAGCAAAGTTTTCTTTTACAGAACATCTGTAAAAAGTTTTAAAGAAATGTCAGAACTAATCAGAATTGACCCATTAGACGATGAAGAAACGATCAAATACAAACTTGAACTTCCTTTTCGCATTTGTAGAAATGCCAATATTAGTTGGACAAATACATTGTATGATAAGATTGACGATTTTATAGAAATAGTTAAGCAAACAAATTTCCTATCTGAGAATACCGAAATACTAAAAGCCAGCCAAATTAAACTATATCCATTTGGCTCAAACGGAGGGCACAAAAAATCGGTGGTAATAAGGCCCGATAATGGCATTTTTTTTACAGAAATTGAGTTATTGTGGAAAGCTCAAAACATTCAGTCGTTGTACATTAAAGAAATTAAACCCGGCGTTGGTATTTATAGACTTGGCATTGAAAAGGGAATGGCGTCGTATTACATTTGGAACTTTTACGACAAAGCAGAAATAACCAAAAACGCAGGATAATCAACTTCACGCTGGAAAGCATCCGCTTGTACCATCAAATTTTTCATCACTACCTAATCAAATCAATCGTACCTACGGCACGAAAAAACCTCCACACGTTTTTATCTACCGATCTGTTGTACCTACGGCACAAAAAAACAGCTGTGGCAAATGAAATAACTGTTCTACTCTTCTGTTCCGGAGGAACAACTTGTCGGTAGCCAAATATAAAAAGGTGAACAGCGTGCCGTAGGTACGCCTGACCTTCGTTCGCAGGCCTGCCTGCTGCAACCGACTTGCCTGCGAAGAAAGTCCTTCAGATTTATATTATACAATCCTGCCAGAAACAGGATGCATAAACCTTCAAAATCCCCGAGGCTTTGAAGAGCGGATTATCAATTATTTCCTGTTCGTAACATTTTTCATATAGTTTATCCCATTTTAATCTTTTAAAACAAGAACACTTGTACCATTGCAAACACAAACTTCTGAATAAAAAAACCGGCAATGTTTAAACAGGCAAACATGAAATTAAAAGAATCGGCCAGGATAGAATTCTGGATTGTTACAGGCTGTATTGTATTGGCATTTCTCCTTTCACTTATAGATGCTGTACGGCTTAACAATCTTATCAGTGCTTCTTTAATTCCCGTATTATTCAATTATCTCATTATTTACATCAGCTATCTTCTGCTTTGTTTTTATGTAACGCCGGCGTTCGAAAAAAGAGAAGGGTCTGCGTCAGCCGGCACCAGCTTTGTTCTTATACTTATTTCTGCCGGAGTTCTGATGCGCATAATAAACATCTATTTTGCGGCCCTGTTAGCCATCAAAATCCTGCTCATCTTTTTCAACCGGAACAAAGAAAACAAAGAGAACAGTTTATATTATGAAGCTGCATTGCTGGTAGCTTCATGGATACTTACAATTGCCGCTTTGCACTTTTTATCAACACACATTCTGTTTCACTTTTATATTTATTACGTTATTCCTGTTGCAATCCTGTTGTACCTGTTTGCGATGTATCGTTTGATACCTAAAATCATGCTTAAGAAGAAAAGAAGATTCCTGCATTTCTTCGGCAGAATGCTCTTGCTGACATTTGCATCCTGCTTAATTGTACTAATTGCCTTGAACCTGTTTGTCAGCTCAGAAAGTTACTATATTGAAGTTACAGTAATGAACAATTTTCTGACTCAGTTACTGATTGTGGTTCCATTTTCATGGAGTATTTATCAAGGCCGGAATGAAAAAAGAACCGAAGAAATAAAATTGCTGAAAACAGAATTAGGCAAGTCTGATGCAAATCTGAATTTCTTAAAGTCACAAATCAATCCGCATTTTTTATTTAATGCTTTAAATACACTGTATGGCACCGCACTACAGGAAAATGCAGAACGTACCGGAGAGGGCATACAGAAATTAGGTGATATGATGCGGTTTATGCTGCAGGAAAATATGCAGAATAAAATTCCGCTGTCCCGTGATATAGATTATTTAAAGAATTACATTCTGCTTCAAAAGCTACGGACTTCAGTTTCTCCCGATATAACAATCCAGACTCAAATTGAATATCCGGAAAAAGATCTTCTGATAGCGCCTATGTTACTTATCCCTTTTGTGGAAAATGCGTTTAAACATGGTATAAGCTTATTGAACCCGTCGCATATTAAAATCACTCTGCAAACACATGCCAATACACTTTATTTTGATGTGCATAACAGTATTCATATAAAAGCGGAAAATGATTCAGAAAAGGAGCATAGCGGCATTGGCCTGGAGAATGTAAAGCAAAGATTACTGTTATTGTATCCTGGTAAACATGAGCTTATTATACGTGAAACTGCAAAAGAGTTTTTTGTGCACCTGACATTACAATTAGAAATAAACAGTTAATTTTAAGGATGACCGCAATTGCCATAGATGATGAACCTATAGCCCTGGATATTGTAAAATCCCATGCGGCAAAAGTGCCTTTTATTGAGCTTAAAGCTGTTTTTACCAATGCATTTGATGCACTTGCTTATTTACAGCAAAACAAAACTGATTTAATTTTTCTCGATATCAAAATGCCTGACATCAGCGGAATGGATTTTTTAAACAGCTTAACCAATCCGCCAATGGTAATTTTCACAACTGCATACACTGAACATGCAGTAAAAAGTTTTGAACTGGATGCTGTTGATTATTTATTAAAACCTTTTTCACTTTCACGTTTCTTAAAAGGATGTAACAAAGCCCTGGAACTTTATAATTTACGGAATAAGCCTGAGCAATCGCAGGAGATAACATCCATCTTCCTTAAAGATGGTTATGAACAAATTAAAGTTCAGCTGGATGATATTTTATTTATGGAAGCTGCCGGCAATTACACGCAAATTCACCTTACAGGTAATAAATCACTAAGCACCAGGGTTTCTATCAGTGAAATGCAATTACTGTTACCAGCCAGGAGATTTATACGTACACACAGGGCTTTCATTATTGCCCGTGATAAAATAATTAAATTTGACCGCACACAAG
Organism: Anaerobacillus sp.; assembly: GCA_036676095.1. Classification (GTDB taxonomy): domain Bacteria; phylum Bacillota; class Bacilli; order Bacillales; family Anaerobacillaceae; genus Anaerobacillus. Next base: position 3,439 of record JAKFDP010000017.1, read on the forward strand.
TAAGCATCGATCATCATATCATC
>JAKFDP010000018.1:0-27864 GCA_036676095.1 Anaerobacillus sp.
CCAATTGCCTATGGCTTTTGTTGCCATTATTAAACACGTATGGTAAAATTTTATCACTATTAATATGAAGAAATCGGATTAAGGTCAGGGGCTTATACAACTTTTGTATCGGTTTCTGACTTTATCTATACACTCAAACTTATCAAAAAGGAGTGGTATATTAATCAATGAAATTCGCTTCGTATCTCGTTAACTCTTGTCGTTATATTGTCCCGGAACATTTAGTTCGTCGAGAATTTGTACAAGCCCCACTAGAATTACCACCGACGGCAATCAGCAAACTTCCAGACTTTCAAACTCCGCCACAAAACCAAGCTTATCTTTATTCTCAGCCCCTTCAACTTGCCCTCAACGGGCGCAAGCTCCTTCTTCAAGAAATTCCCTTTCCGATTGAATTGCTCCATCAGCATTATTTACATGGCTACATTTCGTATCATAAAGCGCTTATTGAAAAAAACGGGAATCCCTTCTGCCAACGTTGTGGAAATCAGAAACGACACTTATTCGCAAGTCACCATTGTGCTCGCTGCACAGAACAGTGTATGTATTGCCGCCACTGTATTACGATGGGGAAAGTAGCGCAATGCACCCCATTAATTACATGGACTGGACCTGTAATTAAGTATGAAACAAAAGATCGGGTCTTACATTGGCAAGGAACATTATCACCAGGACAACAATATGCTTCTGAGAAAATCGTCGCAGCCATTGGGGAGTCATGCTTCCATTCGAAAAAATCGGATAAAACTTCAGACCAAAATCTAGCAACCAAAATATTAGTTTGGGCCGTTTGTGGCTCAGGGAAGACGGAGATCCTCTTTGAAGGGATCAACAAAGCAATTCAACTCGGACAAATTGTCCTCATTGCGACCCCTAGAAGTGACGTTGTCCATGAATTGACGCCTCGCCTGAAAGCAGTATTTGAAAATGTCTCAATTGTTTCTTTATTTGGGGGCAGTGAAGATCGGGGAAAAGAAGGTCAGCTCGTGATAACGACAACTCACCAACTGCTTCGTTATGAGCAACACTTTGATCTAGTCATAATTGACGAAGTCGATGCCTTCCCGTTTTCCTATGATCCAATGCTGAAATACGCCACTAAAAATGCTGCCAAGCCTCAGGCAACAACAATTCTTTTAACCGCCACTCCAGATAAAAAGTTGCAAAAATCTCGTGACTTAGAAATCATCAAAATCCCAAAGCGCTATCATGGTTTTCCACTTCCGATACCAAAACTTAAGTGGTCCGGTAATTGGCGAAAGCTGCTACAAAAAAAGCGGGTGCCAGCCACAATCATTGCTTGGATCACCAAAAAGGCCGCTAGCAAACAACAAGCGTTCATCTTTGTCCCCTCAGTCATCGTTCTTACGCAGCTCGTCCCACTTCTTCAACAACATTTTCCATTCCTCGAAGGTGTGCATGCCGAAGATCCAAACCGTCGGGAAAAAGTGCAAAAATTTCGAAACGGTGAAATTCAACTGTTAGTAACAACAACAATTTTAGAACGCGGCGTCACTGTTCCCAACATAGCAGTAGCTGTTTATGGTGCTGATGATGATGTCTTTACGGAAAGTGCCCTTGTCCAAATCTCAGGCCGTGTTGGCAGAAGCGCTACTTTCCCAACGGGTGAGATCATCTTCTTTCATTATGGAAAGACAGAAGCCATGCTTGATGCAATTGATCATCTTAAACAAATGAATAAGATGGGAGGTTTTTAAATTGTATTGTTTATGGTGCCATGAAAATTTTTTCGAAAAAACAAACTGGAAATTTGTATTTGCCCAATCAAAAGAATCGGTGATTTGTCAGCAATGTCATTCAAAACTAGTAGCAATCGAAGGAGAAATTTGTGAAAAATGTGGTCGGTCGTTTCGTAATTTAGAGTCGCAATTTCGACACGAAAATATTTGTTATGATTGTATCAGATGGGGGGGAGGTACGCTTGTAAAAAACCGTTCATTATACGTGTACAATCATTTTTTACAAGAAATCATCGCTAAGTGGAAATATCGTGGCGATGCCCAATTAGTAAAATTATTTTTGCCAGGCCTACAAAAGCTAGCTAATCAATTTGAAAATGTAGATATAGTCGTTCCGATCCCCTTAAGTAAAAATCGACAGTACGAAAGAAGCTTTAACCAAGCAAAAGCATTAGCCGAAGGATTAACACAGCCTCTCTTAGAGCCATTAACAAGAACGGAAGAAGCCGCTAAACAAAGCAAAAAAGGTCGTAAAGAACGCTTAAATCGAGAAGAAAAGTTTCAGTTGCTGCCATCCTTTCCTTACGACTTACAAGGAAAAACTGTTCTTTTAGTTGACGATATTTACACAACAGGAGCAACCCTCTATTCAGCTGCAACTGTGTTAAAAGAACACGCTCGTGTTGCAAATATTTTCTCGGTAACAGTTGCCCGAGGTTAATTTAGTAGATTAACAATATTTTTCAAATCACTCTTCGTCACACACTGCTGAGGTAGCTTCACTATTACGAATAACTTGAGCATGGATCACGGTTATTTTTGCATCTAATTTAAAAAATTGTCGATAAAATGTTATCAATATTCAAAATCTTCCGATATAATAACAATAAGCATCTTCGTAATATCTAGTTGAATAGGGGAGAAGAACATGCAAAATATACTAAATTGCCCTCGTTGTGGGAAAATCTTCGCTCGCGGTTTGCGCGAAGTCTGCCAAGATTGTCATAAAAAAGAAGAAGAGGATTTTCAAGTTGTATACAAATATGTTCGAAAAAAAGAAAATCGGATGGCCTCGATTTCCGAAGTAGAGGAAGCGACAGGGGTTGATAAAAAATTTATTCATAAATATATTAAGCAAGGTCGGCTTCATTTGGCGAGTTTGCCAAACCTTTCATATCCTTGTGAAGCTTGTGGTGCAATGATTAGAGAAGGACGCATTTGTTCAAATTGTAATAGCAATATTAAAACTGATTTAGAGCGCGTCGACCGCGAAAAAAGATTTCAAGACCGAAAAAAACGGGATGATAATAGCCGTAACATTACTTATCATACATTAAAAAATAAACTTGATTAATAATTATAGCCGTTAGCTTACGCTAACGGTTTTTTATAAGAAGAAAAAGTATAACGTTTTTGAACTTTGTATGCTGTCTAGCTCCGAGCCGCTAGGCGGACGCTCTGCTGTTTTCTTTTTCCACGTTTAGTAAAAATCTTGTTAAACAAATTAATACTTTTGCCGATAATAATAAAAAAGCTATCGTGTACAAAAGAAAGAGGTGACAAGTATGAAAATCAATCGACTCAGCTACCTGCAAAACGTTTACCGCAAGCAAGTAGAAAAGGAACAACCTAAAGGGGAAATTTCGAAAAAACACGACCAACTGGAAATTTCTAACGAAGCGAAGTTAATGCAGCACGAATCAAATATGGTTACTGAACGTAAAGAAAGAATTGAAGCATTAAAAGCACAAGTGCAGTCTGGTGATTATAAAGTCAACCCGCAAGCTGTTGCAAAGAAATTTTACGAATTTTGGAATGAATAAGACTAGAGGTGAAAAATGATGTCTGCCCAATTAATTATTGAGTGTATGCAAAAATTAGTACAAGTTCATCATACATTTAATCAACTAGCAGCAGAAAAAACACAAAGTTTACTAAAGGGTGACATCTCTCACTTACGGTCAATATTGCATAAAGAATCAGCATCATTAAAGCAATTACAACAGCGTGAGCTAGAACGTCGCCGACTAGTACGTATTTTTTTCAACAGCAAGGGATTCGTAACAGAAAACGGAACGATAACAGAGCTTCTCCCTCATCTATCAGGAGTCGAAAAAGAGGAGCTTTTAAGCTTGCAAAAGAACTTAATGGAAGAAATAGAGCAACTAAAGCAAAAAAATGAATTAAACCAACAATTACTGCAAGATTCGTTACGTTTTGTGAACTTATCACTTGATATCATTCAGCCTGAGTTTGATTCAGGAACTTATAGCAAATCAAATATGGACGCAGACGAACCACAAGGCAGATCATTATTTGATTCAAAAGCGTAGGAAACGGAGGAGAAACAATGCGGTCGACATTTCATGGGTTAGAAACAGCCCGCCGTGCTTTATTTACGCAGCAAACGGCAATACAAACAACAGGACATAACATTGCGAATGTTAATACACCTGGATACTCAAGACAACGCGTCAACTTTACACCAACAGAACCTTATCCAAAACCTGGTCTTAATAGACCGGCGATTCCAGGTCAAATTGGTACAGGGGTTCAAGCTGGAGAAATTCAACGTATTCGTGAAAGCTTTCTCGATATACAATATCGAGCAGAAACTAGTAAATTTGGTTATTGGGATACACGACATGCTGCCCTAGAAAAAATGGAAGATATAATGAATGAACCGACGGAAGATGGGCTGGCGAAAACGCTCGATCGTTTTTGGACTGCCCTGCAAGATTTATCGGTACAGCCAGAGGATTCTGGTGCCCGTTCAGTTGTGCGACAACGTGGAATTGCAATAGCTGAAACGTTCAATTACACGTCTGATTCCTTAAAAGCCATCCAACGTGATATGAAAGGTGAAATAGATGTAACGTTAAGTGAAGTAAATTCCCTAACTAGACAAATTAATAACTTAAATAAACAAATTTCGGCAGTTGAGCCGCACGGTTATTTACCTAATGATTTGTACGATCAGCGTGATACGTTAATAGATCGCTTATCACAAATTGCGAACATTAAGGTCGAACCAGTCAGAAGTGGAGGGCAATCACTAGATATTGCCGAAGGAAAATTCACAATTAAAATGATTGATGAAAATGGCCATGATTTGGGCGTAACATTAGTAGACGGTCATCGCTTAGAAACGAATGAAATGAGAGTAGCTTATGACGAAACGACTGATTTAATTAAACACGTTTATTTTGCAACGGAAAACGCCTTGAATAATCCTGATTTCGACTATGAAACTAGTGGCGGAGTAACCAAGTTTACTGTTGACAATTTTCGCTCGGTTGGCGAATTGAAAGCAGATTTAGAAGCTTATGGTTATTTGAGTGATACAGGTGAAGAAAAAGGCTTATATCCGGAAATGCTTCGTAACCTAGATCAAATGGTGTTTACCTTTGTTCAAGAGTTTAACAAGATTCATAATGAAGGTTGGAATCTAAACGAAATTGCGAATGGTGAAAAAAGTAACTCGCCGATTGATTTTTTTGATTACGGTAGTTTTGCAATAACAGCCGCTAATTTTCAAGGTGCAGCCTCACGCGTAAGTGTGTCAGAGCCAATTAGGACACAATTGGATAATATTGCAGCCAGTAGAGAAAATGGTGGTCAAGCTTTTTCAGGAGACGGTTCCAACGCCCTTGCTTTAGCTAACGTAAAAGATTCACTGCTCGATTTTGGCGGAACAACAACAAACGTTCAAAGCTATTATCAAGGAGTGATTGGTGATATGGCAGTTAATACAAATGAAGCCGATCGTATGACGCGTAATTCAGATACACTTCGCCTTTCTGTTGATCAACGGCGTCAAAGTGTCAGTGGTGTATCGATTGACGAAGAAATGACAAGCTTAATTCAATATCAACACGCTTACAATGCAGCCGCTAGAACAATTACGTTAGTTGATGAAATGCTCGATAAAATTATTAACGGTATGGGTGTAGCTGGTAGATAAACCGTTTAGAGTGAGGATTATATAGTAAAAATTGAAGGTTTTTCAATGATCTTATTAAACTCTCAGTAAGTGCTTCAAAGCTTTTTTACAACTCTACATTTTGCATTCTAAACTTTAGAAAAAAGTAGGTGAAAAATATATGCGAATTACGCAAACAATGTTAGCCAATAATACATTACGCCATACAAGTAATGGTTACAAAAGTTTAAGTAATATTCAAGATCAATTGTCAACAGGAAAAAAGATTTCTAGGGCTTCTCAAGATCCGGTTGTTGCGATGAATGGAATGCGTTATCGAACACAAGTAACAGAGGTAGAGCAGTTCAAGCGTAATCTTGGAGAAGTGTATAACTGGATAGATTCTGCAGATGCCTCGTTAGATAAAGTTACGCAAACGTTACACCGGATTCGTGAATTAACTGTTCAAGCATCAAATGATACGTATGAACAATCGCAACGAGCAAACGTCGCTAAGGAAATTAAACAGTTACGCGAACATCTTATTGCTTTGGCTAATACGAAATCGAGTAATAAATTTATCTTTAATGGGACAAATACGACAAACGCTCCAGTCGATGGTTCGAAAATCGATCTATCAGTAGCCGGTTTAAATCTACCTACTGATGGACTAGATTATGAGTTAACATACGGTGGTGAATTATATCACTTTAACGCTGCTAACGTTTATGAGAGTCCAACAGGGAAAACGATTGAGATTAATGGGAATGACATCATTCATACGTACAAAGACCAAAGTGGCAACGATATTATCGAAAATCTAGACAGTAATCAGATTGTGATCTCTTCCAAAAATGCAGTTTCTACAAATCAACAAGATGTAGAAATTGAAGTTTTAAAAGGTGTCAATATGAACGTTAACATTTCACCCAGGAACGTTTTTTCAAATGATTTCTTCGGAGAAATTGTTCGTCTAGAAAAAGCATTGACAAGTCCAACAACCACTACAACCGATTTAACAAAGTTTTTAGATCATTTAAGTAAACAAACTGATAAAGTTGTAAATGAAAGAGCCGAACTTGGTGCTCGCACAAACCGTGTTGAAATGATTGAAGAACGTGTGATGGAGCAAGAAGTGGTTGCCAGAAGAATTCTCGCGAATAACGAAGATGCCGACATGGAAAAGGTAATTATTGATCTTAAATCCCAAGAAAGTGTCCACCGCGCTGCCCTAGCGGCTGGGGCGAGAATTATTCAACCGACGTTGTTAGACTTTTTACGATAAATAGAAGTTTAGTAGCGACTATCTACAACGTTAAATAATTAAAGTATTAAGAATAAGTGTGAATAAAGCTTAACTAACGCTTAAAAGCGTGATTGAGCCAAGTTTTTCTAATATAGAAGGGGGAAGTATGATGCAATTACCATCGATAAAGATAACTTCAACTCATGGTCAAATTGGCATGAAATCACAACGCCCTCATATCGAAATAAAGCAACATGAACCAGGTTTTTCTATTCGACAAGAACATGTAGCAATTGAAATTAACAAACAGTCTGACCAATTAACGATTAACCAAAGAGAAGCCTTTGCCTCAGCAAACCTAAAACATATTTATCAATTGAACAAAGATTTTGCGGCAAAGGGGTTAAGCCATGCTAGTGAAATGATCGCAAAGTATGCTAGAGAGGGCGATCAGTTAATGCGGATTGAAAATGGCTTCAATGTCATTCCACAACTTGCCAAAGTGAATAGCATTCTTTTCCCTGAAAAAGAAATCGCACTTGCTCAAATGCCTAAGCCTTTTTCGGTAAAAACAGATTATCAACCGAGTAAACTTAGCTTTCATACTAAAGGTGGAACGGCTGAAATAAATATTGAACAGCGAAAACCTACGATTCAACATCGACCATGGCAAACAGATGTTTACGTACGCCAAAAACAAAACATTCAGTTTCAAGCAGTAGGTTTTCAAGTGAATACACAATTATAGCTTCGAATAAAATAATCGAGGCTTTTTCTAATACGAAGGTTTAAAACAGATCAATCTGCATTACAATAGCAATAATAAAATAAACAAAGTGGTGGTAAAAAATGAAAATCCAAACAAGATATTTAGGCGACATTGAAATCCAATCAGAAAAAATTATCCATTTTGAAAATGGTATTCCTAGCTTTCTAGACGAGAAAAAATTTATTTTACTACCTTTCGATGAGAGTACGCCTTTTTATATTTTACAGTCAGTTACAACACCCGAACTTGGCTTTGTGGTAATATCACCTTTTGATTTTTTCCCTGATTATCAAGTAGATCTTAACGACTCAACAATTGAAGCACTGAAAATTGAAAAAGAAGCAGATGTGGCTTTGTTTGTCATTCTTACTGTTCAAGAGCCGTTCACCGAGACAACAGCAAACCTGCAAGGACCAGTCGTCATTAATACGAAAAACCAACAAGCGAAGCAAATCTCTGTGAACGATCAACACTATTGCACAAAGCACCATCTTATGCCACAAGCTGTTGGTAAGGAGGGATAGTCTTGCTTGTTTTATCGCGAAAAAAAGACCAATCGATAATGATTGGTGAAGACATCGAAATAACCGTTATCGCCATTGAAGGTGAACAAATTAAACTCGGCATTAAAGCACCACGCTCGATCGACATCCAACGTAAAGAGATTTTTCTTGCAATTCAGGAAGAAAACAAAAAAGCAGCTACAACGTCTATTGACCTTCTTAAGCAATTGACTATGACGTTTCCGAAAGGGTAAGAATTAGCGTGAAATTTTAATAAAAGCAGATATAACCAAGAGCTATTAAAAATTGAAAGAGTTCTTGGTTTTCTAATTAACAGTTTATTTCAGTAAGGTTTTTAAATTTCTTAATCTAAGAAACATTAAATTCACAAAAAGATTTTCAGAGTAACCAAAAAAATTTAAGATAATATTAAACATTTTTTCTCCGATACCGATATAAAGAATGTAAAACAACTTAGCATGAAAGGCGGCCGACTTTCTATCTAATTGTTTAGAAATTCCAACCACAAGGATGTGGACGGAGAAACAAAATTCAAGGAGGAATTTATAATGAGAATTAATCACAATATCGCAGCTCTTAACACGTATCGTCAGTTAACAAGTGCAAACAACATGCAATCAAAATCAATGGAGAAGTTATCCTCAGGTCAACGTATTAACCGTGCTGGTGACGATGCTGCAGGTTTAGCAATCTCTGAAAAAATGCGTGGCCAAATTCGCGGGTTAGATCAGGCACAACGAAACTCACAAGATGGAATTTCAATGATTCAAACGGCTGAAGGTGCATTAAATGAAACACATAGTATTCTCCAACGTATGCGTGAACTTGCTGTTCAATCTTCTAACGATACTGCTACTGATGTGGATCGCCAAGAACTTCAAAAAGAGGTTGATCAATTAACAGAAGAGATAGATCGTATTGCTAACACAACTGAATTTAATACAAAAAAATTATTAGATGGTTCTGTATCTACAATTGAAACAACTGGCGGTACAGCGGAAATCTTAGGTCAAAATGCTGCTAGTTTTTCTGTAGCTGCAACTGCATCACAAGTTTCTGGTTTTGATACTTTTTATTTAAAAGTAACAGAAGCGACAACTACTGCAAATGGATTTAAGATTGAATATGCATCTCATGATGCTACTGCAGTAACTACAATATCTGTTACTGCTGGAACTGCATATACAGCACTTGCTGGTATTTCTATTACATTAGCAGTAGGTTCTAATGTAGGAGATTCTGCTGGTATTGCAGTTAGAGAGCAAGTAACAACAACTGCTAATAATTCGTATAGCTTCCAAATAGGAGCTAATACTGGTCAAGAGCTTGACCTTGATATTCGAGATATGACGGCTTCTGGATTACATTTAGATGGAATTAAAGTAAAAACACAAGAAACAGCCGAAGCTTCAATTTCAGCAATTGAACAAGCAATTCGTGATGTATCTAGTGAACGTTCTAAACTTGGTGCAAATCAAAATAGATTAGAACACACAATTAACAACTTAGGGACTTCAGCAGAAAACTTAACAGCTGCAGAATCACGTATCCGTGACGTAGATATGGCTAATGAAATGATGCAACAAACAAAAGCATCTATTCTTGCACAAGCATCTCAAGCAATGCTTGCACAAGCTAACCAAAGCCCTCAAGGTGTGTTACAACTTTTAAGATAATATTTATATTGAATCAAATCATTGAAAATAAGAAAAAACCCCAGAAAGCTGGGGTTTTTTCTTCGAAAGGGGTAATAATGAATATGGAATTGCTTGAAAGGAATCTAACAGCTATTGAAGAAAATCCAAATCATGTAATCCTACCTTTTAATGAGGAAGATAATCAAATTTTCAATGTTATAGCACATCAAGGAGAAACTACTGTTTTTAAGGATGGAAAATATATAAGCTATAATAATAGTGAATCGAATAATTACACAAAAAGTCTAACGGATGAAAAGAGAGAGTTATATTTTATATTAAGTTTAATGGATATTGGTGTTATTGAAGATATTTACAACATTTGTAAAGCTTCAACTTTGTTTATAATAGAGCCTAATCCAGAAGTTTTCTATTATATGATTACACATTATGATTTAGTTGAATTATTTAATAAAAAAAATATTTACTTATTAGTAGCTGATTTTGATAATGCTAAACATTACTTTAATGAATTTTTATTGAAGAAGTCATTTATTTTGAGGGCATCTAATTTACAATTTTATACATCTAAGCATTTGTTAGTGTTTGAAAAGAATAAAGTACTAAGCTTTCAAAAAGAGTGGATTAATTATGTTAAGTATTCGCTTTTTACGATTGGTAACTCAACTCACGATACCATGATTGGTTTACTTCATAATTTATTAAACCTAAAGACATTTAGCAAAAGTTTGTCGATAAAAAAAATAAAGGATTATTATAAAGGAAAGCCAATAGTTATAGTTTCCGCGGGTCCTTCATTAGAAAAAAATTTAAAATATCTAAAAGAGGTCAATAGAGATAGTATACTTATATTTTCCGTGGATACTGCTTATAATAAATTATTGAAAATAGGAATATATCCTGATGCAGTATTTACAGTAGAGCGACCTAAAAAGGTTTATAATTATTTTTACAAAGATATGGATATAACTGATAAAACTGTATTTTGTGGAATACCCGTTGTTCATTCTGATATTTTGAAAAAATTTTCTTGTAAAAGAATGTTGTTTGCGCTTAGAGAAGGAGAAAAGATAAATAAATGGATGAATAAACTAGTCGATTTTGGGGCAGAAGAACTGCCTGTAGGTTTCTCTTGTGCACACATTGCCTTTGCCTTTGCACGTTATTTAGGTGGTGATCCGATTATTTTTATTGGACAAGATTTAGCATATGGTGAAAAAGGTGCTTCTCATGCAAATGATACTATATATGATAATTTAAAGAAAAATGAAAAAGAAAATAATCTATTGTATGAATTAGGATATTATGGGGAAAAGGTCAAAACTCGTAGAGTATGGAAAAATCAAGCTTTGTGGTTTGAGGATCATTTTTCTCTGGCTCCACAATTAATAATAAATGCCACAGAAGGTGGAATAGATTTAAAAAACACAACAAAGCTGACTTTAAAGAAAGCGTTAACTATGTATTCCAAAGGCCAGGTGAAACCTTTACCGGAGTTAATCGATGAATTATACGTACCTACAACAACTGATGATAATAAAATAAAAAGAAAAATTGAAAATACAATTGAAAAAATAAATCAACTTATTAATATAATTGAAAAATTAGATAAGGACTTAAATGATATAGAAAATATAATTGGTAATGCAAATGACGAACATCTGCTTGATATTCATAAAAAAATTAATCAAATAAATAATCGGTTTATTGACGGAGTTACACAAACAGACTTTTTTGAAATTTTTATTCATACTCATATGGCAATTTCCGCATTTGAAACCAATAATATCAAACAAGACAAAACTAAAGATAGCGCAGAAAAAGTAATAAAAATTCAGAAGAAATTGTATAAAACATCAAAAGATCTGGCAACATTGGTTGCATCTGAGTTATACAAATATTTGCAAACAGACTTTTTGAAAATTTAGGGAGTGTGAAAAGGTTGTTCTTAGAAAATAAGACCGTTTTAGTAACAGGAGGTACAGGCTCTTTTGGGCAAAATTTTGTATCTAGGGTTTTAGATAAAAAAGTGAAAAAAGTTATTGTTTTTAGTCGAGATGAATTAAAACAATTTGAAATGTCACAAAAATATTCAGATGAAAGAATACGCTTTTTTTTAGGAGATGTTCGAGATAAAGACCGGTTATATAGAGCATTTGATGATGTAGATATTGTCGTTCATGCAGCAGCATTAAAACAAGTACCTGCATGTGAATATAATCCTTTTGAAGCAATAAAGACAAATGTGATTGGGGCTCAAAATATAATAGAAGCAGCAATCGATCGTGGTGTTGAAAAGGTAATTGCTCTCAGTACTGATAAAGCAGCTAATCCAATAAATCTCTATGGCGCAACTAAATTGTGTTCAGATAAACTTTTTGTAGCGGCAAACTCGTATGTTGGTAAAAATAAAGAAACCGCTTTTTCTGTTGTACGTTATGGAAATGTTGTAGGAAGCAGAGGAAGTGTTATTCCCTATTTTCAAAAGATGAAAAAATCAGGAGTTCTCCCTATTACAGATGAGAGAATGACACGCTTTTGGATAACTTTGGACCAAGGAGTACAATTTGTATTAAATAGTTTAACAAAAATGCAGGGGGGAGAAATATTTGTTCCTAAGATACCTAGTATGAGAATTGTTGACTTAGCTAATGCTATCGCTCCAAATTGCAAGATCGAGATTGTTGGTATTAGAGCAGGAGAAAAAATTCATGAAGTTATGATAACCGAGGATGATGCAAGAAATTGTTTAGAATATGATGATTATTTCGTAATACAGCCACAATTTGCTTGGTGGAATATGGACTTATTATCAAGCGGGAAGGCTTTAGAAGAAGGTTTTTCTTATAGTAGTGATAAAAACACAGAATGGCTCAGTATAGAACAGTTAAAAGAATTATTATAGAGAAAATAAAGCTATATCTCATAGGGTAAGTAACTAAAAAGTATGAAAAGGGTGAGAGGTGAATGTTACCATATGGAAAACAATGGATTGATGATAGGGATATACAAGCGGTAATCGATGTTTTACGAGGAAACTATCTAACTACAGGTCCTACAGTAGATGAATTTGAAAAAGAATTTGCTCGATATGTAGGAGCGAGGTATGCGGTTTCCTTTTCAAGTGGAACAGCTGCTCTACATGGGGCATGCTTTGTTGCAGGTGTTACAGAAAGTGATGAGGTAATAACAACTCCTATAACATTTGCAGCGACAGCTAATTGTATTTTATATCAAAATGCAACACCGATATTTGCTGATATAGATGAGAAAACATATAATATAAGCCCTAAATCGATTAAGGGAAAAATAACTAATAAAACAAAAGCTATTATTCCTGTTGATTTTACTGGGCAACCTGTTGATTTGGACGAGATAAATAAACTTGCTAAAGAGCATCAGTTAATAGTAATCGAAGATGCTGCTCACGCACTAGGTGCAACTTATAAGGGAAAAAAAGTTGGTTCCCTCAGTGATATGACGATGTTTAGCCTTCATCCTGTTAAGCATATAACTACAGGTGAAGGGGGGGTTATCACAACAAATAACAAAGTTTATTACGAAAAGCTTGTTCAATTTCGTTCTCATGGTATTACTAGAGAAAATAATAAACTATTTGATAATCATGGTCCATGGTATTATGAAATGCAGTTCTTAGGTTTTAATTACAGGATGACTGATATTCAGGCAGCTCTTGGATTAAGTCAGATTAAAAAAATAGATAAATTTATTGATTTACGAAAAAAATATGTGGAAATATATAATAAAGCATTTGCAGAAATTGACGGTATTGTACCTCCATATCAATCAACAGAAGCAGATTCAAGTTGGCATCTATATATTATTAGACTTGAAGGAGTTCTTAGATCAAAAAGAAAAAAGTTATTTACTTTATTAAGACAGAAAAACATAGGGGTAAATGTTCATTATATCCCTGTATATTATCATCCGTATTATAGAGAACTAGGATACGATAAAGGGTTGTGTCCTATTTCTGAAGAATTATATGAAGAAATTATCACATTACCATTATTTCCAAAGATGACTTTAGAAGATATTAGTTATGTCATCAAATCCGTAAAGGATTCCATAGCAGAATTAATAAATTATAAGGTATTGAAGTAACCTTTTAATTAATACTGAACTCATCATATTATAGGGTGATTTATTTAATAATAAATATAAGGAGTTTTGATATGTCTAAAATCAATGACTTTCATTTTACGGAAACAAGCCCTGTTTTTATAGTTTTAGAAGCGGGACCAACTCACAATGGCTTAAATTCAGCAAAAGAACTAGTTGATGTTGCTAAAGAAGCTGGAGCAAATGCAATTAAATTTCAGTTGATGAATGCAGAACGGTTGATGGCAGATAAAGAAGTACCATTTAGTTATAAAGTTTTAACTGAAAATAATGAAATAAAAGAAGTTAGTGAGCCTTTGTATGATATTTTAAAAAGAAGAGAAATGCCAAAAGAAGATTGGCAAGAGTTAAAAAGGTACTGTGATGAAAAAGAGATTGTCTTTTTTTCAACAGCTATGTTTGAAGATGAAGTCGACTTTTTGGTCGATGATCTTGGTGTAACTTCAATAAAGCTAGCATCAGCGGACATTAACCACTTGAGCCTAATTGAATATATGGCTAAAAAGCAAATAAATATTCAAGTAGATACGGGTAATGCTGATATTTGGGAAATAGAACGAGCGATTACTCTCATTGAGGCACAAGGTAATAATAATGTAATTATTCATTTGTGTCCAACTGGATATCCTGCAAGGCTTGAAAGTATCCATCTCAATATGATAACAACCTTAAAACAACTATTTCCTAATTACCCCATTGCTTTCTCAGACCATAGTCCAGGTTGGGAGATGGATATTGCAGCAGTTTCATTAGGAGCAAAACTCGTTGAAAAAACAATAACGTTAAATAAAAATACGAGAAGTTGTGAGCACATGTTCTCTTTAGAAAGACATGAAGCAAAACAATTTGTCAATAGTATCAGAGATGTAGAAATAGCATTAGGAGAACCTAGAAGAGTATTCCCTCAGGAAGAGAAAGACAAGCGTAAAGCTGCACGACGTAGTATATATATCAGCAAGGAATTAATAGAAGGGGAGAAAATTACGGAAAAACATGTAGATTTTAGAAGACCTGGTTTTGGTATATCGGTAGACGATTGGCCATTTGTTAATGAAAGGAAAGTTAATAAAACTATTAAAAAAGACCACCAGTTAAAGTGGAGTGACTTAATATGAGCGGTATTTTATGTATTATTCCTGCCAAAGGAGGGTCCACTAGATTTCCCCAAAAAAATATAGCTCTATTAAATGGAAAGCCTCTATTAAGCTATACTATAGACTGTGCTCAAAAGAGTCACTTAATGACAGATATAGTTGTTTCAACTGAAGACGAAAGTGTAAAAAATATTGCTGAAAAATATGGTGTCACTGTTCCTTACCTTCGACCATCTAAATTAGCTAGGGATCCTGCAGGAGTAGTTGAGGTTTGCCTTCATATGATCGACTTTCTTGAAAGAAAAGGAAAAAAGTATCAAACACTCATAATACTTTTACCTACTTCCCCTCTGAGAACAGAATTAGATATAACATCTGCGTATGAATTATATAAAAAAAGTAATGCTAAATTCTTAATGAGTGTTTCTGAATATAGTCATTCTCCATTTTCTGCTTTAAAGAAAGATAGTAATAATATTTTACATCCTTATTATCCAGAATATGTAAGATTACAAAGTCAACGACATCCTAAATCATTCAGAGCTAATGGTGCAATACATATAGTTGATGTAGAAGAATTTAAGTTAACAAAAAGCTACTATTCAAACCCATTAGTAGCCTATACAATGCCTAATGAACGCTCAATTGATATTGATCATGAACTCGATTTGAAATTTTGTGAATTTTTAATTCAAAGTGATAACTAGAAGAATAAAAATAGGTGAAATATGAATGCAATAATAAGAGTAGATGCTTCAATTCAAATAGGTTCGGGACATGTTATGCGTTGCCTAACTTTAGCAGAAATATTAAAAGATAATGGCTTTGAGGTAGTGTTTATATGTAGAGCTCATGTAGGTAATTTAATTGAATATATAAGGTCAAGAGGATATCAGGTTGAGCAACTCGATTGTAGTGTGACAACAAATTTTTTAGGGGACTTATTCCATTCTAAATGGTTAGGAGTTACGCAATGTGAAGATGCAAAAGAAACATTACAGGTATTAAGAAATTATGAGAAGATTGATCTTCTTATTGTTGATCATTATGCATTAGATGAAAAATGGGAATCTCAAATTCGTTGTAAAATAAACACAGTATTTGTAATTGATGACTTGGCAGATCGAAAGCATGATTGTGATATTTTATTAGACCAAAACTATTACGAGAACTTAAATATCCGCTATACTTCTTTAGTTCCAAGTAATTGTAAACATTTTCTAGGTCCAAAATATGCATTATTACGTAAAGAGTTTCAAAATATTAGAGGTAGCTTAAGATGTAGGAATGGTAGAGTTAAACGTATTTTACTGTTTTTTGGTGGAAGTGATCCAACCAATGAAACGATGAAAGCGATACATGCGTTTCTACGTCTTAATCGAACGGATATGCAAGTTGATGTGGTTGTGGGTAGTAGCAACATTCATAAAGAAGAAATTGAAAATGTCTGCTGTAAATATGATACATTAACTTTTCATTATCAGGTGAACAATATGGCTGAACTTATGAACACAGCAGATCTTTGTATAGGAGCGGGAGGAACTGCAACTTGGGAACGTTGTTTTGTAGGGTTGCCTACGATTTTAATTACTATAGCGGAAAATCAAGAATTAATTGCGAAGACATTAAATAAAAACCAGGTTATTTTTTATTTAGGTCCGAAAGAAGAAGTTACGGAGATATCTATTTCACTATGCTTAGAACGCTTGATAAAAGATTCTTTAAGGTTGAAAAAAATGGAACTATTATCTAAGGAACTAATGGGAAAAGGTCAAAGTTATCTTCAAGATCTTATTTATTTAGTAGAAGAAAGGATTCATTCCAATGGAGTATAGTTTAAAACCTTTAACACTTGAGTATTTAACTATAGTTTTAACATGGCGTAATTCCGATAGAATCAGAAAAAATATGTATAATGAGAAAATTATCACTTTAAAGGAACACCAAAGATGGTTTCAAAGTATTTCCAAAAGTAATAAAGATATTTATTTGTTGTTTTTTATTAATAATAAACCAACTGGTCTCGTTTGTTTTAATAAGGTTGATCATGATCATTGTCATTGTGTATGGGGTTTTTACATTGGAGATACGAATGCTCCTAAAGGGGCAGGTACTGTTATGGGTATACTTGGAATGAATTATGCTTTTCATTGTTTAAAATTAAACAAAGTTTATGGCGAAGTATTAGCTGATAATAAACCTAGTTTATTATTTCATGAAAAATTAGGGTTTAGGAAAGAAGGGGAATTTAAGCAACATATAAAAAAAGAAAAGGGGTTTATTGATACTATTATTTTTGCTCTCTATAAGAAAGATTGGCTTAACTTGTACCATTTAAAGAACTTAAATAGCCTATTGGAAAAAGGAATTGAATTAAATGAGAAGTGTATGGAATCAATCAAACAGAACAATTAATGCTGAAACACTTCTTAATTAAATCGAAGGTATATTTTTTTCTTATATTGGTCCTATATTTTCCATCAGGAAATTCAACAAAGATTTGAGCGTGTTATTTTTTAATGACTGGTGGCCCTTTTGCTCATGGGGGGAAGTCTTTTGTAGAATCTTATTAGCAAAGTTATAATGAAACAATCGTTTCAGTGTTAAAGTGTAAGGAAAAATTAGATATAGATCCAGTAAATATTTTAAAAGGACTTCGGTATTAAACGGAATTGCTGAAGAAATCCATATACGAGTACCCTTATGAAGAAAATGATGAAGTACATAATTAAGATTGAATCAGACCTGCCAGAAGAAGTGGGTATATCTGTAATATTCTAGAGAAGACAACCACACGAAAGGTGATATCATAATTTACAATATTTTAGAAATGATCTTCGACTTTATTCGAATATTGGATACAGATAGGTATTCAGAAACATTTATAATTTAATGGAAATTAATTTTATTTTGAAAGAGCCTCTTTAGAAAACGGATACATACAAATTGATGTCAAAATTTAAGTAAGTAGTCAGAAGGGAGATATAGCAATGAATGATATTAATTTAGGGGGGCGACTAATAGGACAAAAACATCCTCCCTTTATTATCGCTGAAATGTCAGGTAACCATAATCACTCATTAGATCGAGCCCTAAAAATTGTAGAAGAAGCTGCTAAAACAGGCGCCCATGCACTTAAAATTCAAACATATACAGCTGATACCATGACATTAAATATTGAGAATCCTGATTTTGTTATTAGTGATAAAGAAAATTTGTGGAATGGGAATTCTCTTTATGAATTATATCAAAAAGCCTATACTCCATGGGAATGGCATAAACCAATCTTTGATAAATGTCGAGAATTAGGGATGATTCCCTTTAGTACCCCTTTTGATGAGACAGCAGTGGACTTTCTGGAAGAGTTAGGTGTACCCTTTTATAAAATTGCATCTTTTGAAAATGGCGATATACCATTGATTAAAAAAGTTGCTTCTACTGGAAAACCGCTGATTATATCAACTGGTATGGCAACAGTTGCAGAGTTAGATGATACAGTTCGTACAGCAAGGAAAGCTGGTTGCAGAGATTTAGTGTTATTAAAATGTACAAGTACTTATCCAGCCACACCAGAAAATACAAATATTCTCACAATTCCTCATATGAAGGATTTATTCCAGTGTCAAGTTGGACTCTCAGACCATACTTTAGGTATTGGTGTTGCAGTTGCTAGTGTTGCTTTAGGTGCTACTATTATAGAAAAACATTTTACAATTAATCGGGCAGAGGGTGGTGTGGATTCAGCATTTTCAATGGAGCCTAAAGAGATGAAAACCCTCATTATCGAAACTGAACGTGCGTGGCAGTCGATTGGTAAAGTAACTTATGGAGCAACTGAAAATGAAAAGGCTTCAATGAAATTCCGTAGATCAATTTATGTAACCAAAGATATTAGGATCGGGGAGGTACTAACAAAGGAGAATGTCAGAGTTGTTAGACCTGGATATGGCTTAGCTCCAAAGTATTATGAAGAAATTCTTGGGTTAAAAGTAACTAAAGATATTAAAGCAGGAACTCCTTTTTCTTTTGATTTCTTTAAAAATTAATATAAAAAAATTATCAAGTTGGACTACACTAATATATCCATATTAGTGGGAATTTGAGGATAACATTTGAAAAGGACGACTTTCTATTCTAAAGTTGAATGGAATGTCGTCCTTTTTTGATTGATTAGAAACTCCCCTGAAAAAGCTTTATTTTTTCAGAGGCTTATGTCCTACTTGGTAGTCTTTTTTAAAAGTATTCTAAATATCTATTTTGGGGGAATTAAGGTTAAAGAAATTCTATTAATCTACTATTCTGAAATATGGTAAAATAGTACTATAATATGAAAGTTAGAATACTCATTAAAAGGGTAAATTCAAGCGAAAACTGAGGACATAAAGCCAAGTTTTTCTAAAAATAAATTTGATAATAGGGTGAAGGTGTATTCTATTTTATATCCGAATGATACAGAGACAACCTGTGTAAATAAGAGAAGTAATCTAGTGGAGGTTTTTTATGCGAATTAATAATAATGTTGAATCGCTGAACACATATCGTCAACTTTTACAGGTAAATATTAAGTTAAGCAAGTCTATAGAGAAGTTATCATCAGGATTACGAATTAATCGTGCTAGTGACGATGCAGCTGGGCTTGCTATCTCTGAAAAATTGAGGGCACAGATTAGAGGGTTGGGGCAGGAACAACGAAATATGCAAGACAGCATTTCGATGCTTCAAACTGCAGAAGGGGGGATGGAGGAAATCCATTCCTTATTACAACGTGGCAGAGAATTATCAGTGCAAGGAAAAAATGATACTCTGACAGATGACGATCGTAAATCCATACAGGATGAAATTAATCAAATTGTAAAAGAAGTCGATCGGATTGCTAATAATACAGAATTTAATACAATTAATGTATTGAACGTTACTTCTTCATCTCATAGTCAAGAACAGCAGAAGGCTGTAGAGGCATTACAGAAGTATTGGCTGAAAAATAGTGAGGATTTGGTAGCTACTCATTATGGCTTACAGGCAGGGGTTGATGATGCTCCTCTTGAAATCCAGTTGATCCAAAACTCAGGAGATGGAAGAGTAGCATGGGTTCAAGGATCTTACTATACATCAGGAACTGATGGGAGATACTTCAATCAAAAACTAGTTCTGGACATGAGTGACTTCTCTCCTGTGTCAATGCCTAACGGTGGAGGATCATGGATCTCCAATGATCGGATTATCGCTCATGAGATGACACATGCCGTTATGGGTAGAACGACAAATATACGGGATCTTCCTACATGGTTTGTGGAGGGTACAGCTGAATTTATCGCAGGTGCAGATGAACGATTAAAAACTGATTCTAATAATGGGGCTGATTTTGCTAATCTAAAGAACGAGATAGATTCATGGAATAGTACGAGCGCTGATTACTCAGCTGCCTATTCAGCCGTGAAATACCTAGATGCACAGTTAGTGGGAGGAATTAAATCTTTATTTGATGAGATTAAAATTGGTGGTCCTGAAAAGACACTAGATCAGGCTTTAACGGATCTTTTGGGCTATGATGAAGCAGGGTTTCTTGCGGATTTCAAGGCAAATGCGACACTTGTCAACTCCAATATTGACTTAAGTGATGCTGACACAGGAGCCATCGGAGGCGGGGATGATAATACAACTGTTCCAGATACTCTTAATGCAGATTTAATCAATCCTCTGGTATCTTTTGTAGAGAAATGGCCTTCTCTTAATTCAGGAGTATCAGCATTACGAGTTGGACCAGCTATAGATGTTGATTTAGTCAATGTAACAAGTCAATCACTAGGAATTGATAATGTGAATATTCTTAGTAAAACAGAGGATAACATCTCGATATTTAATGGAGCGATTAGTTTTGTTTCTTCTGAACGTTCACGTCTAGGTGCTTATCAAAATCGCTTGGAGAGGGCTATAGCTGTTTCAGATATTTCTGAAGAAAACTTAATATCAGCAGAATCTCGTATCCGTGACACTGACCTTGCAAAAGAAATGATAAACCAAACTAAGAATTCTATTCTTTCTCAAGCAGCACACGCAATGCTCGCTCAATCAAATCAGTTACCACAAGGAGTATTACAACTTCTTCGTTAATTTTTGATTATTTGGAAGGACTCTAGTTTTGCTAGGGTCTTTTTTCATACGTGAAAAAAGTATAAATTTTTAGCAAAGCTTCATTCTACGATGTTAAAATTTTTAAGTAATGTACGTTTGTTACATGGATACTATATGTTCAAAAAACAAGAAACCTAAGTTTCTACTTCGATCATTGAAGTATGCCCAATTTCTGTTTTAGATCCCATCATTTTTGCCACCCCGAAGAATTATGCCTCACAAATAATAAATTAACTTTAAAGATTAACTAAAGGTTTTTAAGGATTATCCGATATAAATAATAATTAACGATGAAAATAAATATGGGGGGAAGTAGAGGTGTCTATTCAAAATGTTTCTTTAAATACTTCTTTAACTCAATTTAACAATAGTGTAAGTAATAAGGACAGCAAAAATGAAGTAAATGTTGAACTTGCAATTAAAGACCAAGCAAATAAAGTGGGAACTAATAATGCAAATAGACAAGATGAAAAAATAACAAAAGAACAATTAGAGGATGTTATCAAGGGAATGAACGAGTTTATCCAGCCTGCACATACTTCAATTAAATTTGTATTGCATGAAGATCTGCAAGAGTATTATGTTACAATTGTCGACGATAAATCGAAAGAGGTCATTCGTGAAATTCCTTCAAAAAAGTTTTTAGATATGTATGCGGCAATGCGTGAGTTTGTCGGCTTGATTGTAGATGAGAAAATTTAGTCGGGAGGTGTCCTAAATTATGAGAATTGGCGGATTAGCAAGTGGAATGGATATTGATTCTATTGTTGCAGATTTAATGAAAGTTGAACGTATGCCTTTAGACAAATTAAAGCAGAAAAAGCAAACTCTTGAGTGGCAACGTGATGACTATCGAGATATGAACAAACTATTACTTGAGCTAGATACATTTACATTTGATGGAGTAATGCGGCAAGCAACTTTTACCCAAAAAACAGTGACTAGTTCTGATGAGAATGTGGTGACTGTAAAGAATATCAATTCAACATCCAATATTAATGCAACTATAGATGTAACGAGACTTGCAGAAAATGCGTATATGTTCGGACAAAATGCAATTACAGCCGATCCTACATTTGACCCTGATGGAAAATTGACTAATGAACGTAGTAAATTGACCACGGATTTTACTTCAAACACATTTACCATCCAGGCAGTCCAAAAGGATGGCACTTTAGGAACTCAAGTTTCTTTTACGATTGATCCAGACGAAGATAGTTTAAATGATATTATTGATGATATTAATAATTCAGAGGCTGGGGTAACAGCATTTTATGATGAAGTAACAGGTAAAATCTCACTTACTGCCAAAAACAGTGGTGATGTTGCAACTGATGCAGAGATTAAAGTAACTGGTGATTTTTTAACTGGTTCACTTCAACTTGATAGTAATAGTGATATAGCTGCAGATCCAGACGGAAATCCACTCACAGCCGATGAGCGTGGAAGAAAAGGTAAGGATTCTCAATTCACTCTAAACGGCCTAGAAACAACACGTCCTTCCAATACTTTTCAAATTAATGGCTTTGAATACACTTTAAAAGATACAGGAGCTGGCGTCAGGATTTCTTCAACTACGGATACAGATAGTATTTTTGAAGATATTAAAAGTTTTGTTGAAAAGTATAATGAAACGATTGAAAAAATTAATGATAAAATTTCAGAGGAACGTTACCGTGATTATCAGCCGCTGACTGATGAACAAAAAGAAACTATGTCCGATAAAACGATCGAGTTATGGGAAGAACGAGCAAAAAGCGGTTTGATTCAAAGAGATTCTCTTCTTTCGGGTGGGCTAAGTCAGATGAGGATTGACTTTTACAGTAAAGTAGATGGGAGCAATCCAGATTATGATCAACTTACTGAGATTGGAATTGAAACTTCTAGTAATTATCTTGAAAAAGGAAAATTAATTATTGATGAAGCTAAGTTAAAAGAAGCAATCGCAGCTGATCCAAATGCCATTTATGAACTTTTTACAAGCAACGGAGAGACATTTGAGACAAAAGGGATTGCTCGAAGATTAAGAGATACTATTAGTAATACGATAAGCAATATTGAGAAAAAAGCTGGTAAATCTTTATCATCGTTACAATCTTATTCAATTGGTAAAGAACTCTCAAATATATCAACAAAAATGGATGAGTTTCAAGACCGCCTTAACCAGATTGAAGATCGCTATTGGAGACAGTTTACGGCAATGGAAAAGGCCATTCAAAAAGCTAATTCACAGTCAACGTATCTCATGCAACAATTTAGTGGAGTATGATGAATTGACAAAAGGAGTAATTAATCATGTCTATGAATCAGGCATACCAAACTTATCAAAATAATTCGGTGAATACGGCAACCCCAGCTGAGCTTACATTAATGTTATATAACGGTGGGATAAAATTTATTAAGCAAGCGAAAAAAGATTTGCAAGAAAAAAATATGGAGCAAAAGAATATTAATATCCAAAAAGCGCAAAAGATTGTCCAAGAATTCATGATTACGATCGATCAGAAATATGAGGTTTCTCAGAACCTAATGGTTATGTATGATTATATGTATCGTCGCTTAATGGAAGCCAATACGAATAATGACCTTGCCATTTTAGAAGAAATTGAAGGGTATTTTGTTGAACTACGTGATACTTGGAAGGAAGTTATCAAAATAAATAAACAACAAAAAGCCCAACAAGGTAGACGATAATCGTGAGTGTTGTTCAGGAAATCTTTAATATTACTCGAAAGTTATTTTTAATCCTTCAAAAAGAACTCAACAAGGATGATCGAGAACACCGTATCACTGAAATCAATTTATTATTAGAACAGCGGGAACAGCTTATATCGATATTAAAAGGTCCTTATTCTGAAGAAGAACAAAAACTTGGAAATGAAATGATCAAGTATAATGCTAAAATTGAACTTGAGTTAAACAAAATAAAATCAGAGCTTCAACAAGATTTAAGGAAGATAAAGCAAGGGAAAATAACAAGTAAACGCTATTCTAATGCATATCAATTTGTAAATATCGATGGAAGTTTCATTGATAAACGAAATTAGGTAGGTTTAAAATAAAGGAAACTTGGCTTTGCTAAGTTTCCTTTATTAATTTCACCAATAATGGAGTGATATAAATGGAAAAACACATAGATGTTATGAAGCATTCAGTAGAGCTTTCTGAAACAATTCTAGAAGCCTTACAACACATTCAAAAGCTACTAAGTGAAGGAAAGTTTGCGGAAACAATGTACTTGTTTGAAGATGTTGTTTTAGCATTCTCAACTTTGCAGCAATCAGTAACAACGATAAATGAAAAACTAGAAAATCATGAAATTGATGCAACAGCAAAGAAAGTCCAAGAAACATTAGAGTTAGTTGTTAGCGCTTATGAAGAGAACAGTCACAGCGAATTACAAGAAATTGCGCATACACTTTTCCTTCAAGTAAAGAAGTGGTATGAAGAACTAGAGAAAACATTTAAACTATACATTGTGTCTTAATTTGTTTGAAAAGGAGGCGTTAAAATGGATATAGCTCTAATGTCAATGGCACTTAATCATAGCAAAGTCCAACAACAAGCTTCGATATTAGTCATGAAAAAAGCAATGGGCAACGTTGAACAGCAAGGTGAGGCGTTACAGAAGCTAATAAGTACAGTTCAGGCAATTCAGTACGCTTCCCAACCCTACTTAGGTGGAAATATTGATTTAAAAGTGTAGAAGAAGTGCTATAGAGTAGTCCATAACCGCAGTCGTTATGGGCTATTCCTTGGTTTTCCATATTTAATGATCCCAATACCCAGAAACAGCCCTCATTCGTCTGACCATACATGATGTCCGTAACCCATATAGCCTCTCCCTTAAGTTCCGTTCAATGAATGCCTTATCTCATTATATAGACTTAATTATATAAAAACTAAATAGAAAAAAAGTTGTAGAAAGATATTAGTGGAAATTTTTCGAATATAGGTCAAAGGTACTATTCACACGTGACTTTAAACCTAATATGATATTAGTGAAAAGTAAAATCCAAGTGAAAAAGGCAAATCACGGGAAACCGTGAGACGCAAAGCCAAGGGCCTGAACCATGGGGAATCTTCTCATGGATGGCAGCCGGTTGCCACAAGGGATCATAGTCCTAGCCTATGAACCTTGTTTAAAGGTTCTTTTTTATTTGGAATTATCAAAGAAAAGGTGGGATTATTGTATGGGAAAACGTAATTTAAGAAAGGTTACACTTATAGTACTGTTTACTATTTTTTCTCAATTTTTGTTTCCATTTGTAAGCGTACTTGCTGATAACACTAGTATATTACCTCCTAGTGACGTTGCGGCACAAATGGTGACACCCGTTGATGTAAAATTAACGTGGAGTTCTGTTTACGGTGCAACTGGTTATAATGTTTATGAAATTACAGAGGGGCAGCTTATCTTTCATGGTAAGACAACAACCAATTACTATAACCTAAACGATTTAGCTGAGGGATCATATCAGTTTGTCGTTTCAACCTTAAGTTCTTCGGGTGAATCTGGTCCGAGCGCACCAGTTTCTTTTGCTATTGTTTATCCTCAGATGGTTGAACCGGACACTTTGACGAATACGATAAAAAATGGGAATGATATTGTTTTAAATTGGGGTGCTTCACAGTATGCCGAAAAGTACAATGTTTATGAAATTTCAGCTGATAATGAAAAGAGTTTGGTAGCTTCAGTAACAAATCGAACGTATACAGTAAGCAATGCAGCTGAAGGTCAATATACGTATGCAGTTTCTTCCGTAAACTCTTTGTATGGTGAATCTCCTCTTTCTACGCCAATTAATGTAGAAATCGTTCATCCAATTATGGAAGCCCCAACGAATTTCACATATACTTTAACAAATGGTAGTGATCTAACGTTAAAGTGGGCCTCTGTTTCTTTTGCAACAAATTACAACATTTATGAAATCAAGGATGGGGAAAAAACATTAATAAGCACTGTAACTGGAACAACATTAAAGCTTACAAACGTTCCGGCTGGTGAATATTTGTATGAGATTACATCAAATAGTGATCGATTTGGCGAATCGGCAGAGGGAAGCCAACTATTAGTGACGATAAGTAATATTACGATGACCGCGCCAGCTAATTTTAAGTATACACTCCAAAATGTGAACGATATCGTCTTATCATGGGATAGTGTTCCATACGCGACTAGTTATAAAGTTTATCAAATAATTGACGAAGAAAAAGTCTTAAAAAGTACAGTAACTGGTACAAGTGTAAAATATAGTTATATGTCAAGTGGTGATTATGTATACGAAGTACATTCTTTTAGCGATCGTTATGGAGAATCTGCTGATAGCAGTAAAGTATCATTAACGATTGAAGCTGAAACGATGACTGCACCACAAAATTTTAATTATAAAATTCAAAATGGAAATGACATCCTTCTTAGCTGGGAAGCTGTATCAAACGCAAACAGCTATAAAGTTTACCAAATTGAGAATGGTGTAAAGGTTTTGAAAAGTACAGTAACTGGAACAAGCGTTACGTATACTAACAAACCAGAGGGTGAATATCAATATGAAGTTTACGCCTACTCGACAAGGTTTGGCGAATCTCAAGATGGTAGTCAACTTTCTTTCACACTTGTTCATCCAACTATGGAACCACCAGCAAATGTAGTTCAAACAATTAATAGTGCTACACAGTTTACATTAAGTTGGGATGCTGCTCTTTATGCAACTAGTTATAGAGTTTATCAGATTGTTGACGGAAATAAAGTTTTGAAAAGCACATTGTCAGGCAAAACTGTAACTTATTCGAATATGGCACCTGGTGAATATGTTTATACCGTTCATGCGGTGTCTAGTAGATTCGGCGAGTCAGCCGAAGGAAAACAGATTAATGTGACTTTGGATGGACAAATAATGGAAACTCCGACAAATTTAACTTACACTATTACAAATGGAAACAATATAACGTTAAAATGGTCAGCGGTTCAATATGCGAATTCTTATAATATTTATCAAGTAATTAATGGAGAAAAAGTTTTAATCAAAAACTTAACTAATACAACAAATACTTTCTTAAATCTTCCTGCTGGTGAATACAACTATGTTGTTCACTCGGTATCATCGTTATTAGGGGAATCACCAGAGGGAGCTGAAGTAACAATTTCTTTGGTCTATCCAACTATGGAAGCACCAAATAACCTTACTTCCAGCATTCAAAATGGAAATGATATTAAGTTAGTGTGGGAAAGTGTACCATTTGCAGATAACTATAAAGTATATGAAATGATCGATGGGCAAAAAGAGTTGGTAAAGACGGTATCGACACTTACGACAACACTTAGTAACGTATCAGAAGGGGAACACACTTATGTTGTTCATTCAGTAAGTAATCGTTTTGGTGAGTCAACTGAAGGTAGTAAAACTACTCAAAAAGTTGTTTTTCCAACTATGGAAGCACCGAATAATCTTACTACCAGCATTCAAAATGGAAGCGATATCAAGTTAACGTGGGAAAGTGTACCGTTTGCAGATAACTATAAAGTATATGAAATGATCGATGGACAAAAAGAGTTGGTAAAGACAGTATCGACACTTACGACAACACTTAGTAAGGTATCAGAAGGTAAACACACTTATGTTGTTCATTCAGTAAGTAATCGTTTTGGTGAGTCAACTGAAGGTAGCGAAATAAC
>JAKFDP010000019.1:0-197768 GCA_036676095.1 Anaerobacillus sp.
TATACCGATAACCTCATGAGGTTATTTCATTACCCTCTTTATCTGTACCAATTGGATCATGAAGGGATACGTCTTTCTTTACTTTTTTTAATGCTCTTAGATGCATTAGGATTTCATTTTCAATACAACGAGCAGCGTATGTCGCTAATTTTGTACCTTTACCAGTGGAGTAGCTATCTATCGCTTTCATTAATCCAATTGTTCCGATAGAAATTAAGTCTTCTGTATCTTCTCTTGTGTTTTCAAATTTCTTAACAATATGCGCTACTAGTCGAAGGTTATGCTCGATTAGGCGGTTTCTTGCAATGTCGTCTCCTTCTGACATAAGTTTTAAATATTTTTGTTCTTCTTCTTCTTTTAATGGTTGAGGAAAGGCATTGTTTTTCACGAAGGAAACAAAGAAAATTATTTCTTTGATGAAATAGCTAAGTACAGCAATAATACCGGACATTCATGCTCACCTCCATAGGCATTTATTCTATATTTATGTAGAGGTGAGCTTATGTGTGTCTGTACATTTAATTTATTTTAGAGCTAGGAACATTAAAAAAGAGCCACACTGACTCTTTTTTAATGTTCCTATTTTCCACCCTTTAATCCTGTGCGATGACAGTAAGTGCAATATACATCTGTAGGTGCTGTTCCTGTTTCTTCTTTTTCGTAATCATGACAAACGTAGCATTGACTTTTTTCTTTCTTCGTTTTTGCATAATTTGCATGTTCTGTGAGCCACTCTTCACTTTCACCATGTTCTGAAGGGCGTTCGGTGTGACACGTAAAGCAGAATAAACTATCTCTAGTCTCAGATTTCACAACATTAATATCCGGAACATAAGTTTCTAAATTTGACTGATTTTTAGAGTTTAAGATTTCATTAATTGGAGTTGCAGCAACTCTCTTTATCCATTTCGATTCCTGATGGCATTTTAAGCAAGTATTTAATTCTGTTAATGCTGAATCTCCATGATTTTGATTCCAGCCTTGTTTATTATGATTCTTAGGTATGCCAACTTCTAAATGACAAGTCTCACATTCCATTGAAAGTTTAACATCCTTTTTTTGTTTACCAAGACCTTGTAAAATTAAATTTGAAGTATAGGTTTTATCTTCAACTTCTTGTCCTTCTTTTTGTACATTTGGTGGTGAAGACATTACATATTCTTTATCCTCCCACGGTTTTAACCCTTGATTTACTTTATCGTGACAATCAATACATGTACCCATATTAGGATTAGTAAACTCTTTAGTAACCAAAAGTTCTGCATTCTCTTCTTTCCAATGATCATATGCATCGTGTGTATTGAGTCCTCGTTCAACGACTTTGGCATGTGCTACACCAGCGTGACATGTTAGACATGGGATTTCTGCCTCCATATGAGTTTGATGGTTAACAATTAAATCACCTGTAGCAGTTACCATTCGGTTAATCGAGTGACATTTAATGCAGACAACATCCTCTACCTCTCTATGGGCATAAACTGGATTTGGCACTGTTCGAGTTACATGATGGTATAATTCTTTCATTGCTAGAATTTTCGCTTTGATCTTATTATCAATTCCTGGTTTAATATGACAATCAACACATTTGACTTGACTATGGGTTGTCACTTTATGTGTAATTGATTCTGCAGACATTTCATGACAAGTAGCACAAAAACTAGTCGTTGATGTAGCGGCAATTGCCCCGTAAGTACCACCGGCAATCCCTAAAAATGTTAATAATAGAAAAAATAATAATTTCCACCTATTTAGAGGATCTTTCCAATTTATGTTTCTGAAACGCTTCCAAAGACGTTTAAGAATGAAAGATTTTTTTTGCTTTTCCTCTATTATTTCATCACCATTATTCATTTTTTCACCCCCATTAATTTTTGAAATACTACTTTTGTTAGTACTTACTCACTACTATAATAATCTCTAAATTTAGATATTACTCGTGAAAAATATGTGAATTGTGTATTTTTATGTGAAATTGTGCCTTTTTTGTGAAATACATTATTTGTACGCAAAAAAGAGAAATAGCAAAAAAAATGCCACTTCTCTTACTAATTTCTTATTCTCTTAGTCATTCTTTGCGACTTTCGCATTTATATTTTTCATTAGAATTTTTATTTAATCCTCTTGCAATTAATTTCACACAATGTTCAATTTCAATATTTTCTATTTTTCCCATTTTTTCGTGCAATTTAAATAATCATTTATGTATTGCTATTTTATTAAAATTGAATAACCGTATCTAATGCTATTTCAATCATTTCACCAAAGGTTTTTTGACGTTCTTCAGCAGATGTGATTTCTCCTGTAATGATGTGATCACTAACTGTTAAAATGGATAACGCTCTTACGCCAAATTGCGCTGCTAATGTATAAAGGGCCGTTGTCTCCATTTCAAGCGCTAAAATACCATACTTTGTCCAAGTTTGAATCGCTTCGTTATCTTCATTATAAAACGTATCAGTTGTGAAGACACCACCAACGTTTACTTTTTTGTTGTTTTGAACTGCAATCTCATATGCCGTTTTTAATAAATCAAAATCAGCAGTTGGCGCATAATCAATGCCTTTAAAACGAATTTTATTAACAGATGAATCCGTTGATGCACTCATCGCAAGAATTAGATCTCTAACTTTTACATTTTCTTGAATTGCTCCACATGTTCCAACGCGAATTAAATTTTTCACGCCATAGCTTTGCATTAATTCATGGGTGTAAATTGAAATAGACGGGATTCCCATTCCTGTTCCTTGGACTGATACCCGTTTCCCTTTATATGTGCCTGTATAACCTAACATTCCACGAACTTCATTATAACATTGTGGATTTTCTAGGTAAGTTTCTGCAATAAATTTTGCTCTTAATGGATCTCCTGGTAATAAGATTGATTCTGCTATTTGCTTTTCTTTTGCACCAATATGAATACTCATAAACGAAACCTCCAAAAATTTATCGTCTTTCCCATTTTATTTTTAAATTCACAATTGATTAGCATTTTTTAGCATTTAACCAATTTAATATACCACATTATTATATTTTTTAAAATAAAATAACTTTAAAGAACAATGAAAGGACCCTAAGCTAGTCCTTTATTTTAACAATGATCGTTGCCCCCCACGATTACAAGACCAGAGCCTTATATATAAATAAAAAAGTAGGAAGGTTATTTTATTCCTTTCCTACTTTAGTTCTGAGTTTATTGTATTGTAATTTTTTGTTTTAAAAATACTTTTTGTTTTAGAAACAAAAGTAACTGTTTTTGGATCGTTAATACCATAAAATATGCGGATTATAATTAGGAAATAAATTACAATTGTCAAAGCAATTAGTGCATAAACCATTTCTATCTCCCCCGCTTTCGATGATGATAATAATTTTCACTTTCATTATATCCTTTTTTTACTAATAGTTTCAAGGTTTTTTTACATTTCATTAAAAGTTCTTAATATTCTGAATTTTAACCTTTAAAGATAGAGTCGCTAATTTTCTTAGAAACTCTATCCTTTATTTAGCTATTTTTCATTTTCAGTTTGTTTAGGCAAAAAATATATTAAAATGAAGCTGACAATTACTAATAGATAAACACCGAAATAAACTCCGCTAATACTGTAGCTAAATGCTTGTTGAAAAAGATGAATTTGTTCTACAGATAATTGGAGCTCTTTAGTTGGATTTAATAAAATACTAGCGACATCAATATCTGCAGATATCAATTCTTCATATTTACTAAGTTGTGTGTTTAAACGATTATTTAGGATTCCACCTAATAATGCGACACCGACTGCCCCACCTAATGAACGCATGAACATATTAGTAGCAGTTGCTGATCCTCTTTCATTCCAAGCAACACTACTTTGAATAGAAACAATAAATGTTGTTGTTGTAAAACCCATTCCTGCTCCTAAAAAAAATGAGCCAATCGCTGCCCATAAAGGCGAACCCACGTAAGGTAACGTTACAAATAAAGTTCCGCCAATCATTAAAGCAATTGCTCCAATTAATGCTGTGTTTCGATAACCAATCTTTAACAAAATTTTTCCAGCGATTGTTGACGAAATGGGCCACCCAACTGAAATCATCGTTAAGGTAAATCCTGCGAGCATCGGTGATTGATTCATGGCAATTTGGACATATGCAGGCAGAAAACTTGAAATACCGATTAAGACAGCTCCTAACGTAAATGAAGCGGTATTAGAAATAGAAATGAGACGATGTTTCCAAATTGCTAGTGAGATAATTGGCTCTTTTGCTCGCTTTTCTTGAAAATAAAACAAAATTAGACAACTAGTAAACACAATTAATAGCGAAATAATTGCCAAAGAGTTCCATGGCCAATGAACACCACCTTGAACAAGGACGATCATCAAGGAACTAACTCCTAAAAATAGTAAGAATGCCCCTACAAAATCAATTTCTCTTTTTTTATTGTCCATTGTTTCTTTTAAAAACAAAATAACTCCGATCATTGCGAAAATGCCAAAAGGAAGATTAATCCAAAATACCCAAGACCAATGGATGTACTCAACAAAAATTCCTCCTAATAACGGTCCAATTAAAGAAGATATTCCCCACACACTTGCTAAATATCCTTGGATCTTTGCTCTTTCTTCTTTTGTATAAATATCGCCTATAATAGTTGTGGCAATTGGCTGAACAGCACCTCCACCAAGTCCTTGAATAAAGCGAGCAATGATTAACCATTTAATTGATCTTGCAAATCCACACAATAATGAACCAATTAAAAAAATTGTAATTCCGATTGAAAAAATTCGTTTTCTCCCATACATATCAGCTAACTTGCCATATATCGGTACTGATACAACAAGCATTAATAAATAGGCAGAAAAAACCCAACTAAATAATGAAAAACCCCCAAGCTCTCCAACAATGCTTGGCATGGCTGTACCAACAATCGTTGCCTCCACCGCAGACATAAACATTGCTAATATCACCGAAATTAACACAAACACTCGATTTGTTTTTTTCAAAAAATCAGCCCCAATTTTTTTGATTATGTACTTTTTTAGGTAAACATTAATAATTTTTGCTAGTTGCAGTCTCTTTATTTTAAACTTCTATTAAAGAACGAACAATTCAAAAATTGAAAAACCTCTACAAATATTGTAGAGGTTCTTTACTCTTCACGATAAAGTTGTTCTTGACATTTCATTGCCATTTTGTGAAAAAAAGCGGCAAAAACTAGGGAACAAATATTTAATCCAATTAAGATTTTTTGCTGATTTAGAGTAGCTGCTTCATTAGGTACAATTAGTCCCAAAAACAAAAATACACTAAGCGCTAATAGAATATAAGCATAACGTTTATAATCTACCACTTTTTCCTGTAACATTTTTGGTTTATCATGCATGATTATATCCTCCATACTCTGTACATCTGAAAACTCAATCTTAAGCTATTATAACATAAGCTAGAGTACGAGATTACAAGCAAATAAAACCAAATAAGAGAAGCGTAGAGCGCCAAATTACACCTAAAACCCGCCCACGTCCTGTGGACAACGGTGTAATGTCACCAGCCTGACTCCCAAACAATGTTCTGTCAGAAAAACTACTACTTTTAATATTTCATGAAAGTCATTATTAATTTTTTAAATATTTTAACATTAATAATACGAGGTTAGCTGAATTCACTGAAGCTGTCTCCAAAAATTGATCATAAGACATTTTGGCATCAACACCTGCTATATCGCTTAAAGAACGAATAATGACAAATGGGCAGCCAAATTGATAACATACTTGAGCAATTGCTCCTGCTTCCATCTCTGCACAATAGGCGTTTGCAAACTTTTCTTTTAATTCAAGAACTCGTTTTTCATCACTCATAAATGAATCTCCTGATAAAATAAGGCCTTCTTCTGAGTGAACACCAACTTCTTTCGCACTTATCTTGGCAATTTCAACGAGATTTTCATTTGGTTCGTAATAAGCAGGCATTCTTGGTACTTGTCCAAACTCATAGCCAAAAACAGTTGCATCGACATCGTTATAACGAATTTCTGAGGAAATGACAATATCACCTACTTTAAGCGATGACTTAAAGCCTCCAGCTGAACCGGTATTAATAATATAGTTTGGTTGATATTTATCAATTAACAACGTTGTGCCAATGGCTGCATTAACTTTTCCAATCCCCGATTTTAATAAAATTACATCTATCCCATTTAAATTTCCGCTATAAAACTCACATCCAGCAATTTTATCGACTGCTTGATTATTTAGTTTTCCAATCAAAAGTTCTACTTCTTCATCCATTGCACCAATAATTCCAATTCTCATCTTGTATCGTTTCCTTTCATTAAACAACATTTTATCTATCCTCAATTTATTTTACCAAATAATAACCTTGAAAATAAAATTTATGCTTGCTAGCTTATTCATTATTAGAAGTTGCACCGGATATGTAAATATTTTCGTCTAATTGCTCAACACTTACCGGCATCCACCCCTCATTTGTAACCCATTCAAGTCTTACTTTATAAGGAGTTGTTCGAGTTGCAGCATCAGCAACAACACCAACAGCACTTTGATGGTCCCCTCCATTGCCGACATGCCAAATTGTCATATTATCGTCTAATCCTGTCGCTACTTGAAATGCTTTTTTCATTTCTTCCCAGTTAATATGACCCTTTTGATAAACTGCTACAAATGGTTCTTGTTGAACTGTACCGATTGGTTTCCATTTGCCGTTTTTCAAAGTTTGATTTGCTTGTTCAGTTTCTTCTTCGCGTTGGTCAACAGGTATTTCCTGTTTCGTTAAGTTCTCATTTAGGCTCATTTGCTCTTGCTCTCCATTATTTGAAAAAGCAGGATTGGAGTTAAGATCGTTACTTGCTTCTGTTTCTTTCGCAAACTGAGCTGTTTCCTCTTCATCTCGCTGACCTTCGCTTCCTTCTGTTGAATTCGGCTCATGATTAGCTTCAGATTGAGTTTCACTTTCACTTGAATCGGAGGAGTTTCCACCAAAAAGCAATTGTCCCCCTACTAGCAAAATTAAACAAATGACAATTCCAATTGAGATATTTAATATTTTATTAACTTTCTTTCGTTTTCTTTGCAAACTTCTAGCTCCAGTTCCATGATCGCTCATTTCAATCCTCCTATGGTAGCACTTAGTATTTGTTTTCATTATAATCAAAAATGAAATTTTTTTCGATCATTTATGGAAGTAATAAAGTTAAATAATGCTAAACTCCCAAAAAGCCTCGCGTGTTTTATGACCTTTGATCATATTCATAGAGGAAATTAACAATTCGTTGAAATGTTTTTAACGTTTTTATATTTTTGTTTTTGTGATTTAAATCAACAACGACCATTGCATATTTAGGATGATTGGCAGGAAAATAACCTGCAAACCAGTGATTTAGTTCGTTATTATGCAGTCCCTTTTGAGCGGTCCCAGTTTTTCCAGCGATTGTGTAATGAGTATCATCCAAGAAAGAATGCGCTGTCCCTTGTTCTAGATTTACTACTGAACGTAGTAATTCTTGCAGACGCATCGCAGTATAACGAGAAATATGCTCATCATTATTTAAGTTTTGCCGAGGAAATTCTAAGACCGTAGTACCATTTTCATATGTAATTTTTGTTGCACTACGAACTTGTTGTTTTTCCCCACCTCTAGAAATTGTTGCCATCATATTAGCAACTGCTAATGGGGTGATACGGACATTTTTTTGGCCGATAGCTGTTTGGGTAATCGCTCGCATATCACCAATTTCTTTATTATCTAATGAAATAACTCCTTCTTCTTCTTCAGGAAAATGAGCTACATTTTTTAAGCGATAAATATCGCCCATCCATCCTACTTTATCATTTAATCCTAATTTCTTCGCATATTTTGTGAAAATTTGGTCATCACGCTGAATTGCTTTATTCGCTATTTGACTAAACGTATAATTGCAACTTTGTGAAAAACTTTCTTTAAAGGAAAGATTCCCTAACCGCCTCGGCTCCTCATTATCACCATATAAATTTTTATTACAATCAAACAATTCAAGTTTATCAATAAGATTTAAATCAATCGCAATTGCCGCTACAACAATTTTAAAAATAGAGCCGGGAGTATATGCTGTAACCATATGATTTTTCGAACCTTGACCAAAAGGATGATGAATATCAAAGCTAGGTAAACTAACTAAAGCAAGGAGATCATTTGTTTTTACATCAATAATTACCGCTCCCCCATTTGTCACTCCTTCCTTCTTTAAAGCCCTTGTGACAAATGTTTGAATTTCTTTGTCAATCGTTGTTACTACTTGCGTCGGATAATAAGGATCAGCTGGTGCAAGATAATGTACATCAAACCCAAACAACGGGCGATTTAAGTTATCAGTAAAATACGCTAAACTAGAACTACCTTGTGAAATTAAAAATGGATCAAATGTCCGTTCCAATCCAGAAACCCCAATTTTAGAGTGCAAAGAAACACTTCCGTTTTCTACTTGTGGGGTGTACCTACGCTTCACTTCTTCAACATTTTCTCCAACAACTCCAATTAAATGTTGGGCTACATTTTCAGTCCGTTCGTGTACATATTGAGCGTATACACCTGGAATTTTTAAATTGTTAATTTTCTTCATTTCAACAAGCGTAAGCTGTCGTCGTTTGTCGTTCTCAAAATATAAAACTGGTTCTTTCACATTTTTAACTGAATTCAATAACTGTTCTTTGTTACAATTAAGGATTTTCGCTACTTCTGCAACGGGCCAATTTTGATACTGTAAAAAAGGAAACAAAATTAAACTAGGATAATAATCTAAATGTAATGAATGACCATTTCGATCAGTAAAATACCCTCGTCCAGAATGTAACGTAAAAGTTTTTGTTCGTTGTTTAATGCTTTCTTCGACTAAATCAAGGTCATATTTTGAAAAGTGGCTCGTATTTGTGAGCTGAACATATGAAAGTCTAATCACAAATACAAGCATGATCACCATAAATAATCCAAGTATTTGTACTACTCGTTTTTGCACAGACACAATACCACCCTTTTAGTTTTCCTTATTTTTACTCATAGTTGGAATATTATTCAATTTCAGTTGAATTACAAAATGAAAAAAAGAAGCCTATCTCTATATGTAGTATAGGATAGGCTTCTTCATATAATATTGAAAAATAAGTCCTTATTTAATTTCTAAAATTAATACTTTCATTTCTCCACCTGGTGTTTGAACAGTAACTGTATCACCTACGGCTTTTCCTAATAAACTTTGAGCCATTGGCGAGTCATTTGAAATTTTTCCTTCAAATGGATCGCTTTCTGCACTACCGACAATTGTATAAACTTCCTCATCGCCTTCTGGTAGTTCTTTAAACTTTACTGATTTTCCTAATGAGACTACAGAGGAATTACTATCATCTTCTTCAATAATTACAGCATTACGAATCATTTTTTCTAATGTAGCAATTCTTCCTTCGACGAATGCTTGCTCTTCTTTCGCTGAATCATACTCTGAATTCTCGGAAAGATCGCCAAAGGAACGGGCAATTTTAATCCGTTCTACAACTTCTTTTCTTTTTTCAGTTTTTAAATATTCTAATTCTTGTTCTAATTTTGCTTTCCCATCTAATGTCATATAAAACTTTTTGTCTTCACTCATCTTGTTCATTCACTCCTTAAAAATGTCTAAATTACTTTACTCTTTGATAGATGTTAGCTTTCGTTATTTTTGAAAAGGGTTTCAATTGTGCTGGACAAATATTATCAATTTTTATAATATCAACCAACTATATGTATATTGAAAAGCTTAGCACATTCTTAAAGTAAATGCCCAAGCTTTTCTTAACATCTTTATGAAATTAATTAAAAAGCGCAGAACGCCGAATTAAGAACGCCAACGTCCAGTGGGCAACGGTGTAATATTGTCATCCTGGCGCTCGGAGTTAGATCTTACCATTTTTCTATCAATAAAAAACTCTATCTCATATGCTATTACAAAAGTTGCTTTTCTTCAAGGATTGTTCTGTTTTTCGTCACAATTAGACCGTTTACGACAAAATTATTCTACTCTTTTGCGCATCATATTTTTTGGGAATATAGGCTTGTTAACTTTAAACTTTACAATTTGCAACGGATGTCTTGCTGCATCTAAGTTTTCTCCAGTTTTGGCATCCCAAATTTCTCCAACAGTTAGTGTGAAGTTATCAATCTCAGGCCCAAAAAATTCAACTTGATCTCCTGGTTTAAAGTAGTTTCGTTGCTGTAATGTTACCATTTGCGTAGTTTGATCAAACTCTAACACAAGTCCGGCGAAATCGTAAGGAGTACCTTGGCCCTCTGATCTTCCGAATAATTGCTCTTTAGATGTCGGTTCACTTTCAAAAAAAGCAGCGGCAGTATCGCGATTTGCACACTTATTTAATTCTTCTAACCAAATCGGATCCATCTTAAAATGATCAGGATCAGCACAATAAGCATCTATTACTTTTCGATATACGGAGGTTACAGTCGCCACATAATGAATGGACTTCATTCTACCTTCTACTTTTAGGCTATCAATTCCCGCTTCTATCAACTTTGGAATGCCTTCAAGTAAGTTTAAATCCTTTGGACTCATTGAAAAAGCTAGATCTGCTTCATCAAACAAACGGTTTTCAACGATCTCTACTTCGTCATTTTGTTGTTCATATAAATCGTATTCCCAGCGACAGGATTGACAGCAACCGCCTCGATTTGAATCGCGAGCTGTCATATGATTACTTAAGACACAACGTCCTGAATAAGAAATACACATTGCCCCATGAATAAACGTTTCAATTTCAATATCAACGTTTCGTTTAATTTCTAGCATTTCTTCTAAGCCGACTTCTCTAGCTAAAACAACCCTATGGAGTCCTTCTTCTTGCCAAAACTTGATTGCCTGCCAATTTGTTAACGATTGTTGTGTGCTTAGATGAACTTCAACATTTGGAGCGACTCGTTTACATGTCTCAATAATTAATGGATCAGCTACGATAATTCCAGCTACACCAATCTCCTGAAGTGCTTGTAAATATTCTTCTAATCCTTCCATATTTTCATTATGAGCAAAAATATTAGTTGTGACATAAATTTTGGCTCCGTATTTATCGGCAAACTCAACACCTTCACGCATTTCCTCAATTGAAAAGTTGTCAGCATTGGAACGAAGCCCGAACTCTTGACCACCGATGAAGACTGCATCTGCGCCATAGTGAACAGCGATCTTCAATTTTTCTAAGCTTCCAGCAGGAGCAAGTAATTCAGGTTTTTTGATAATCACGCGTTTTCCCGTTGAAGTAATTGTTGAAATTGGTTCCATTGTAAACAACCCTCCTTAATACACCGTTTCTTTAAAGAAAAAGCCTGTATCTAATTTTCGATTAGTTGGTTGGATTTTCTCAATCTCTTGAAAAAAATATGTTTTTTTCTGTTGATAAGCTTCAGGATCTTGTAAATATAGCTCAATCGCTTCATTGTAAATTCGGGTTACTTTCTCTATATAGTCTGGGCTTTTTAATATTCCATCAATTTTAAAGGAATCAATTCCAGCTTCTAGCATATCTTCTAATTCATCAATAATACAAATATCATTCGGACTCATGATATGCGTTCCATTCTCATCTTCAAAAATTGGATATTTAGTATCACGTTCAGCATCATGTAAGAACAACGTTCGCTCTTTCCGACTTCCTTCAACCTTTAAATCTTTCCCTTGAAATTCCATATAATTCCTAATTAAAGCTCGTTTTGATTGAAACATACAAGTCATGCCGTGCACTTGTACCTCTATTTCTACCTTGGCATTTTCCTTTGTTTCAATGATCGCATCCATATTAATTTCTCTTGCGATTACTGCTCGTTTCGCTCCTTTTTGTCCCCAATAATTGGCAGAAAAAAAGTTTGTTGCCGTTGTTTCTGGATTCCAATGTAGCGGCAGATTAGGAGCGACTTTTCTTGCTGTCATTAGAACTGCAGGGTCCCCAAAAACAATTGCATCTACGCCTACCTTAGCTAAATAAGAAATATAATCAGGAAGTAATGGTAATTTATCATTATGGAAAAGCGCATTCACAGCAACATAAATCTTTGCACCTGAATGGTGAGCAAGCTTAACAGCCTCGTTAATATCAGCCTTGTTAAATTCACCTGCTAGCCTTAAGCCAAATTTTTCTTCACCAATCATAAATGCTGTTGCGCCTGAGCTAATTAACTTATGAATGTCAGCTACTTTTGTTGGTGTAACAAGCAATTCAGGTTTTTTCATTCTCTTCACCACCAATTTTTTTACTTATTGCTATCCCATCACCGATTGGATAAAAAGTTGTCTCGTATTCTTTACTTGTCATTAACATTTCATTAAACGCTCTTAAATTTGTAACCATTGTTCGAATTCCTTTTGCCACTTTTCCTTCATTAGCAACAATCCCTTTGAATAACACATTATCACTTATAATTAAACCGTTCTGTTCAACAAAACGGCTATATAAATCAAAAAAACGTTGATATTGTCCTTTAGCAGCATCAATAAATAAACAGTCGAAAGGTCCAAACTTTTCGACTTCAACTGCAACCTCTCGCGCATCGCCAAAAATGAGTGTAATTTGCTTTTCAAGTTTCGCTCTTTGAATAAATTCTTGGGCTTTTTCAAACCTATCTTGATCTCGCTCTATTGATACTACTTGACAGTGTGGTAATTTTTCAACAATCCGCATCGCTGAATATCCAATTGCTGTTCCAATTTCCAACACTTTTTTTGTACCAGCAATTGATAATATTTGTAACATAGCCTCATTACTAACTATATCCATAATTGGAACTTCATGATCTCGGGCATATTGTTCCATTTCAGTTAAGATCATATTTCTTGGTTTTATTAAAGAGGAAATATATAAATTTACTTGTTCTGAGACCATTGAAAACTCCTTATTTAATGAAATATCAAATATAAACATAAACTGAAAAAAGAATGCGAACAAATCACACTCTCATAGAAAAGCACAGAGCGCCTGCTTAGCCCCGACAAGCTGCCCACGTTCTGTGGGCAACGTTGTAATGTCGCCATCTAGACTTGAGTCATTTAGTCACGATATGTTTGCAATATATCTTGATGTTGTAGGTATGTTTCACTATAATGAACATTGCCTTTGTTATCAGCGTAAAAATAAAGATTTTTATGCTTTTCTGGTTGCAAAGCGGCTTTTATTGAGGCTTCACCTGGATTATTTATCGGTCCTGGTGGAAATCCTGCGTATCGATAAGTATTATACGGCGATTCAATATCTAAATGTTTATATAATGTTCTAGCGATATGCTCACCATGAGCATATGCAATTGATGGATCTACTTGAAAGGCCATATTAACCTTTAAGCGATTATATAAAACACCTGAAATTTTATAACGATCCTCGCTTTTTTGAGCCTCACCTTCAATTATGGAAGCCAGTGTTAGGATTTCATGAATGGAATACTCATTTTTTTCGATATCTTTATTATACTTCCCAACAACTTCTTCTGTTCTATCCAGCATTGCTTCAATAATGGTTTCAATTGCCGGTTTTTCTTCAATAAAATCATACTTAGCTGGAAATAAATAACCTTCTAATGGCCATATGATTCGCTCATCTAAAATATCTTCTGTTAAGAATGAATAACGGTCAATTAAGCTTTTTAAGTACTCTCGATCTTGAACTTTTGTTTGTAATGCAGCCAAATCATAATTAGTTTCTTCTGAAATTGTCTCTAAAATACCTTCAAGCCATCTACCCTCAGGAATTGTAAATGATAATTTATAGTCTTGATAAACAGTGCCTTGTTTTAAAGCTGAGATAATTTCATTAACACTCATTGATTTAGACAACTGATAATCTCCCGCTTGAAAATCTGTTTCATTTTTATAGCGAACATAATACCGAAAGAAGCTTGCATTTTTGATAAGTCCGTTTTCCTCTAAGATGTTGCCAATTCTTGTACTCGTTGAGCCAATCGGAATATCAATATTAATTAGCTCATGATTATTTGTATCAACTGGATTTAGAGCACTTTTCACATAAAAATAGGCTCCAAACCCTGCAACTGAAAAAGCAATAATAAAAAAAAGTAAACAAACTGTAACAATTTTACGGACAATACTTGCTTCTTCTTGTCTTTCTCTTAACAACTTCTTTTTTATATCCAGCTTCGTTTTTTGTTCCTCTTCTGAAGACATTGTTTTCCCTCCTCTGATGGTAGTTATCATTAAATTAATAATGGCACTACCTAAGATTCATTTATTAGAGGATCATTTCTAAATAAACAACACTCCTATTATACTATAATTCAACAAAATTTCATTAAAATATGTAGAATATCTATGGAAAATGTAGAAAGTTTATGCTTTGTTAACGTATAAAAAGACAGTTCTCAAGTTAGAAAACTGTCTCATTTTTGCTATTCCTCTTCTTCTTGAAATGTATTTAGCATTTCTTCAACAAGATCCCATTCTTCGTCCGTTTCAATTGGGAATAGTTGTAAATCATCATCACCAGCACCTGTTTCTTCATAACGAAAAGCATGGACTTCAGCTTCTTCATCCTCATCATTATGTTCTTCTCCAACAGCGATTAATACCATGTATGACTTCCCAGTTTCCTCAACATCAAACGTAAATAAGACATCAAATAAATGCTCATCTCCATTTTCATCAGGAATAATAATCCGTTCTCTTTCTGTATTTTCCACAAAAACACCTCTAATCGTTAATTTTCAAAAGGTTTTAAAAGCCTTAAAAGTTAATCTTACCATTTTTCGTATAGACATACGCAATCTAGTAGCCCATTGAATCTAAATAACCTTGTAAAATCATAACTGCTGCCATTTTATCAATTACTTTTTTACGTTTTTTCCGACTTACATCTGCGTCGATTAGCATTCGTTCTGCGGCAACGGTTGTCAACCGTTCATCCCACAAAATAACCGGAAGTCCAAATCGTTGTCTTACTTCCTCAGCAAATTGTTGACTAGCTTCGCCACTTGGGCCGATAGTTCCATTCATGTTTTTTGGGAAACCAACAACAACATTATTAATAGTCATGTCCGTAATAATTTTGCTTAATTTTTCCCAATCATTTTCTGGATTATCACTATCTCGCTGAATAGTCTCAATCCCTTGAGCTGTCCACCCTAGTTCATCACTTACTGCTACGCCAATTGTTTTTGTACCGACATCTAATCCCAATGTTCTCATTTGATTACCTCTTAGTGTTGTGATAAATACGATTTGACTAATTCTTCGATTAGTTCATCTCTTTCAAGCTTACGAATTAATGATCTTGCATCTTTATGTCTTGGAATATAAGCTGGATCTCCCGATAACAAATAACCGACAATTTGATTAATTGGATTATATCCCTTCTCCTCCAATGCCTGATACACCGTGAATAATACTTCTTGAATATTCGTATCTTCTGAGTCATCTTGGAAATTAAATTTCATCGTATTATCCATTGAACTCATCACAAACACCTCTTTCTCTGCAATGGACAAATAATTTTTGTTTATCCAATAGTTACTTCAACTTGGACAAGCAAATTTTTTATAACCATATTGTACACTAATTTGTAGGCATTAGGAAATTGTTTTCAAAAATTGAGGAACAAATTGTAAAGCTTCTTGTAGATTTTCAGGATTTTTCCCGCCGGCTTGAGCCATATCAGGGCGGCCACCGCCACCACCACCACAACGTGTTGCTACTTCTTTTACAATATTTCCTGCATGATATCCACTTTTAATTAAATCGTTTGTCACTCCTGCAACAATATTTACTTTTCCATTATTGACAGCACCTAAGACAACAATACCTGATCCTAACTTATTTTTTAATGTATCAACAAGCCCACGGATACTATCCATGTCAGCAACATTTACTTTCTCCGCTATCAAAGAAACGTCATTAATCTGCTTAACTTTATTAATAAGGTCTCCTGCTTCGATATTTCCCAGTTTTGCAGCTAGTGACTCGTTTTCACGTTGCAAGTTTCGCAGCTGTACTTGTATTTGTTCTACTTTGTCTGGAACGTCTTTTAAGTTAGCCTTAATTAAACTTGCTGTTTCTTTTAGTAAATCTACTTGTGAATTCAAATGCACATAAGCACCTTTCCCCGTTACTGCTTCAATACGACGGATTCCAGCTCCAATTCCTGATTCCGAAACAATCTTAAAGAGACCAATTTCAGCTGTATTTTTTACGTGACATCCGCCACAAAGTTCAATACTATAATCGCCAACTTGGACAACACGAACGATTTCACCGTATTTTTCCCCAAATAAGGCCATTGCGCCCATAGATTTCGCGTCTGCAATATTTTGATTGGTAATTGTAACGGCAATCGCATCCCAAATTTTTTGATTAACATCTGCCTCTATCTTGGCCAACTCATCAGCTGTAACTTGTCCAAAATGAGAAAAGTCAAAGCGTAAACGATTTTCAGAAACTAAGGAGCCTGCTTGATTTACATGCTCGCCAAGAACATCCTTAAGAGCTCGATGTAATAAATGAGTCGCCGTATGATTTTTTATAATGCCAATCCGTTCAGTTTCCTCTACTATTGCCGTTACTGTCAATCCTTGTGTTAGTGTACCTTCAATTACACGAACTGTATGCAGATGTTGTCCATTCGGTGCTTTTTGCACATCTTCTACTTGAAGGAAGACTCCTTCGGCTCGAATTGATCCTTTATCACAAGCTTGCCCACCACTTTCCGCATAAAACGGCGTTTGACCAATGATTACTTTAACGACATCACCTTGTTTTGCTTCGTTAACGATTGTTTTCTCTTTAATAATTACTTCAACGTTTGAAATTGACGAAAGCTTTTCATAGCCAACAAATTCACTACT
Source organism: Anaerobacillus sp. (assembly GCA_036676095.1). Classification (GTDB taxonomy): domain Bacteria; phylum Bacillota; class Bacilli; order Bacillales; family Anaerobacillaceae; genus Anaerobacillus. The sequence continues at coordinate 16,849 of JAKFDP010000019.1, forward strand.
TACTTTTAGCTCTCCTAAAATACTATCTTGAGTTTGCATTGAATCGGTAGTTTGTCTTGCAGCACGAGCTCGTTCACGTTGTTTTTCCATTTCAACTTCAAAACCTGCCCGATCAATTACAAGTCCTGCTTCCATTACATACTCTTCCGTTAAGTCTACAGGGAAGCCGTATGTATCATACAGACGGAAAACATCTACCCCCTCAATCGTCGTTTGATTTGCTTCTTTCGCTTGCTGAATCACATTTGCCAAAATTGTTAAACCTTCGTTTAACGTTTCGTGGAAACGTTCTTCCTCATTTTTGATGACTTTTTGCACAAATTCTGTTTTATCTTTTACTTCTGGATAATAATCTACCATAATTTCGCCAACAATCGGCACTAATTCAAACATAAATGGTCTGTGAATATTAATCAACTTAGCATAACGAACTGCTCGACGTAGTAATCGTCTTAAGACGTATCCTCGTCCTTCATTTGAAGGGAGGGCTCCATCAGCAATGGCAAAACTTACTGTTCGAATATGGTCAGCAATGACTTTAAATGAAACATCAATTTCTTTACTTTGACCATAAGCAACTTGAGAAATTTGTTCTGTTGCTTTGATGATCGGTATAAATAAATCCGTGTCAAAATTGGTTGGAACGTCTTGTAAGATTGAAACTACTCGCTCTAAACCCATTCCTGTATCAATATTTTTCTTAGGAAGAGGTGTATATGTTCCATCTGGGTTATGGTTAAATTGTGAAAACACAAGATTCCAAACCTCTAAATAACGTTCATTTTCTCCACCCGGATAGAGCTCTGGATCTGTTTGATCATTACCATACGCTTCGCCACGGTCGTAAAAAATTTCCGTATTTGGGCCACTCGGGCCTTCTCCGATATCCCAAAAATTGCCTTCTAACCGAATAATTCTTTCCTCCGGTACCCCTATTTCTTTGTTCCAAATTTCAAAAGCTTCGTGATCTTCTGGATGAATTGTTACAGAAAGCTTAAGCGGGTCAAACCCAATCCAATCTTTACTCGTTAAAAATTCCCATGCCCATTCAATTGCTTCTCGTTTAAAATAATCTCCTATCGAAAAATTCCCAAGCATTTCGAAAAATGTATGATGACGAGCTGTTTTTCCTACATTTTCAATATCATTTGTCCGAATCGATTTTTGCGCATTCGTAATTCGTGGATTGTCAGGAATAACCCGTCCATCAAAATACTTCTTTAATGTTGCTACACCACTGTTAATCCAAAGTAATGATGGATCTTCATGCGGAACTAATGATGCACTCGGTTCTACGGCATGGCCTTTCTCCTTAAAAAAATCTAAAAACATTTGTCTAACTTCAACAGAAGTTAATCGCTTCATTTTCTATTTCCTCCCAATTAATTAATAAAAACAAAAAAGCCCCCATCCCAAAACAGGGACGAGAGCTGAACTCACGCGGTACCACCCATGTTATGAACATAATCTATTTCATTCTAAAATGTTCATCGCCTTAATAACAATAACGGATTTAATCCGGCAAGTTTTAGCTTGCATTCAGGAGTAGCAATTTACTAACCTTCATCTAGAATTTCTCTCAGCCGTGGAAATTCCTCTCTGCTTGAGGCAGTGCCTAAAAATATTCCTCAATAGATGGTCTTTAATAAACCAGTTCCTTCATCACTTTGTCAATTTACACTTCTAAAAGTCATTATATTTATGACTAATGGCTTTGTCAATAATGAGGAACCTATATTAGAGCGAATCAACAATTTAGAGTTTAGCTTCCTCTTCCTTTCTATTATTAATCGATTCACGTCCATGGATAATGATTACTTTAAGAATAGCTAAAATTGGAACAGCTAAAATTAAACCAATAATCCCACCAATCTCCCCACCAATTATTAAAGCAAGCATAATAAATACAGGATGTATATGTAAACTTTTTCCAACAATTAGCGGTGATAAAATATTTCCTTCAATAAGTTGAATTCCAAAACTAACTAACAGACCGAGCAAAACTAATTGAATTGAAACTGTAAATGCGATAATTGCAACAGGTACAGCACCGATAATTGGGCCAAAATAAGGAATTATATTTGTTATTCCGATAAAAATTCCTAATATCATAGCATATGGCATGTCAATTAACCAAAGTCCAAAGGTTGCAATCACGGTAACAATTAAGCAAACAATGAATTGCCCCCTTATGTAATTTCCTAAGGATATATTAATATTTCTTAGTAATTCTCGACAAGTAGCTCGCCATTTTCTTGGTGTTAAATACCAAGCGGTCTTTTCAAGCAAATTAAAATCTTTTAGTAAATAAAAAACGAGAAACGGAATAATAATTAGCATTAAAAAATAATCTAAAAAACCACTGAGATATTCGACTGTTCCTTCAATCCCCGCTGCTGCTACTCCTTCAATATTCGTTAACCATCCTTCAGCTCTTGCCCGGAAGCCATCAGGCATCATAGACGTTTGCTTATAAAAATTATTGGCAAGCTGGCGATAAATCGTTACAAAACGGGGAATATTTTCGATTAAATCTTTCAGTTCATTAATAAGATAAGGCGTACCTTTGATTAATAAATAAAAGAATGCAAACATAAATACAATATAAATTAACAAGATTGAAATCGGTCTTGCAATCCCAATTGTTTTCATTTGTTCAACAATTGGATGCAGTAAGTATGTAATCACCCCTGCAATAAAAAACGGAATCATAATTCGAATAACTACTGCTAAAATGGGCTGCCAAATCGGTGTAAGCAAAAAGAAAACATATAAACATACTAAACATACTAAGAAGCTAACCATCCGTATAAGCCATTTTATTGGTAATGGTTCCAAAACCCTCACCCCGTAAGAAAAGCAAAGAGCGCCAAATTACACCTAAAAGCTGCCCACGTCCTGTGGGTAACGGTGTAATGTCGCCATCCTGGCTCCCCCGACAAGTAAATGTTCTTTCAGAAAAAAAGTGTGGTTTTTCACTTTTTTTCTGAAAGGTTATTTGACCTCGAGGGGCTGGCGCTCGAAGCTAGACAGTATTAAAAGTTCAAAAATTATATACTTTCTTATCTTTTAAAAAAGCTCCTATTACCCTAGGAGCTTTTCCATTATTCGTCCAAATATAATTTCTTTTAATAAACAAATTTTAACTGCTTTCTACACTCATATCCTCATCCTCAAAAAGATCATCAAGTGAACTTAAACTACCATCTTCTTCAACTTGATACAATGAAAATCGTCCATTTACGATTGTTAATTCAATAAAACAATGCCAACAATAATATTGATTGGTTCCGATTTTTCCAATATCTTTTCCTTTGCAATTAGGACAACGCAAGCCATGGGCCTCCCTTAACAATTTAATTCGATGACAAGTACCTCTTCACCTACTGTTAAAGGAGTTGATGTTTTTACAACTCTTCTCCCCTCTTTTATATCAGCGATCAATCCGTCTGTCACCTCATACCCTACAATATTGCCCAAAAATTCATCAAAATATACATCTTCTACCAAGCCCAACTTTTCCCCTTCTGAAGACATTAATGTTTTCCCAACAATTTTTTTTGGACTACTATGAAGGAAATAAAAAGGGAATTGCTTTTTATCAAACGGAAGCACTTTCTGAACATCTTCAATCAAGATGGCATCTTGTCCAACTGCATGAATATTTTTTAATGCTAAAAAAAGATGACGGTTTAACCAACCATTTTTATCAATGAGCAAACCTTTCACATTTGTTTCATAAAATAACAAATCGATAACCTTGCCAATTTCTTCCCCAGCTTTTAATGAAATAATAGGTAAACCATTAAGAACGGAAAACGTTCGCAAAGTTAATCCCCACCTTTTCGAACATTAGTATCATTTGAAAATTTCTCAATAACAATACTGGAAATTATTTTAATTTTATAATCTTATTACTTGTCATTTAGTACTGCTATTAGCTTTTCCTTTAACTTTGTATTTCTGTTCATTTCATTTTGTCGTTCAATCGCATTTTGAAAGGCCTTGACTTCGCCACATAAAATTAAATATTCTTTTGCTCTTGTAATTCCAGTATAAACTAAATTTCGCCGCAGCATGCGGTGATATCCCCTTACTATTGGCATAATTACAATTGGGAATTCACTTCCTTGCGATTTATGAACACTACAACAATAAGCTAGCGTAATTTGATTTAAATCTTGTTTTGTATACTGAACTTCAATCCCTTCAAAAGAAATAATTAATTGATCTTGTTTTTCAACATTTTCCTTCGCATAAAAAATCGCGACAATTTCTCCTCTATCTCCATTAAAAACATTTTCTTCAGGGTTATTTACTAATTGCAAAACAACGTCCCCAACTCGATAAGAAACTTCTCCAAAAATAATTTCACGTTGTTTTTCTTTTTTAGGATTGAAGATGTTTTGCAATGTTGAATTTAATGCTTCAATTCCAGCATTGCCACGGTACATTGGTGCTAGTATTTGAATTTCCTTTGCGGTATACCCTTTTTTAATGGCATTTTTACAAATTTGTTCAATTACTGATATCACTTGTTCCTGATTACAAGGAAAAAAACGTCGATCTTTTTTGGCCTCCAAAATATCGTCTGGCAACTGTCCATCTTTAATGCCATGTGCTAACTGAATAATCGAAGATTGCTTTGATTGACGATAAATATCAACAAGATTTACTGTTGGAATCTCGTTTGAATGAAGCAGCTCACTAAGAACTTGACCTGGACCAACTGACGGGAGTTGGTCTTTATCGCCGACTAAGATCACTTGTGTTGTCATAGGTACAGACTTAAAAAGCTGATTAGCAAGCCATATATCGACCATTGAAACTTCATCAACAATTAATAATTTTCCTTCAATCGGATTATTTTCATCTTTTTCAAAGCCAAAATGACCGCCTTTCCAACCTAAAAGACGATGAATTGTCTCTGCCGGTAGTCCTGTTGCTTCAGACATCCGTTTTGCTGCTCTTCCAGTCGGGGCAACTAAAACAACAGGAAATGGCTGATTATTCTTCCGGTAATCTTTTGGCTGTAACGATAATCCGTGTAATTTGGCAAACGATTCCACAATTCCTTTAATGACTGTTGTTTTTCCTGTTCCTGGACCACCAGTTAAGATCATGATTGATGATTGGAGGGCTATTTTTATTGCTTCCTTTTGAGAAGGAGCATACTCAATTTTTAAAGCTTCCTCAGTTTCCCCAATTGCTTTAAAAAATTCAGCCTCTGGAAATTGCTGAATATGATCAGTGTTTTTTAATAGCTTAACAATATTAGTGACTAACCCTTTTTCAGCAAAAAAAAGCGATGGCAAATAAACATGTTCTCCTTCAACAATAAGTTGCCCTTCCTCTTCTAAATACAACAACTGTTTTTCAACATCTTGAGTAGAAAACACATAACTCCGGTCACTAAGTAAAGAAATTGCTTCAGTAATAAGCAGATGCTTAAAAATGTAAACGTGTCCTTCTTGAAGCGACATTTCTTGAACGATATGCAGGCAGCCAGCATGTATTCGTTCAGGTTGATCTTTCGAAAATCCAAGAGCTTGTCCTAAGGAATCTGCTCTCGCAAAGCCAATTCCTTCAACGTCATAAATTAATTGATAGGGATTTTTCTGAATGACTTGTAACGTTTCTTCTTTGTACACTTGAAAAATCTTCATTGCAAGCTGGGCCCCGAAACCATGGTTATAAAGCCAAACCAACACTTGTTCAATTCCTTGATGCTCAACTACTTGCTCATAAATAAGTTCGATTTTATCGGCTTTAAGCGAAGGAACTTTTTTTAGAACTTCTTTATTTTCAATAATTTTTGAAATCGTTTGTTCCCCTAATGTAGCAACAATTGCCTCTGCCGTTTTACGACCAATTCCTTTAAAACGATCACTACTTAAATAACGGATAATTCCCTCTGTTGTTTTGGGAATTTCTTTTTCAAATGAATGAACTTGAAACTGCAGACCAAATTTCGGATGCTCACTTAATTTCCCATAAAAAAGATAAAGATGCTCCTCATCTAATTTTGGCAGTGTACCAACAATCGTAATTACTTTTTCAGCTAACTGTAAGTTCGTTTTATGAACTTTAACCTTCGCAACTGTATAAAAATTTTCTTCATTTAAATAAATAACATGGATTAGTTCAGCTTTAATAAATGGGCCTTCCGTTTGATTTTCGACAATCATTCACATACCTCTTCCAAGAAAAGCGCAGAGCGCCTGCTTAGCCCCGACAAGCAAATGTTCTGCAAGAAAAAAAGTGCTTTTTACTTTTTATACTATCTGAAATAATAATTCTTTCGTTGATAGTATAAGAAAAACTAAGGCTTTCGCTATTTGGCTTGCGAAAAGCCAAGTTTTTCTAATCTTGCAGAACATTTGACCTCGAGGGGCTGGCGCTCGGAGCTAGACATCACTCAAAATTCAAAAACGTTAAATTTTCATAAAGTAAGTTTATTCTGCTTGGAGTAATGCCTCAAGTTGCTTTTTCCCATTTCCCGCTAGTAGATGATCTGGTTGGATTTCTAACGCAGCGTCAAACATCGACAATGCTTTGTTTCCCTCTTCCTTACAGGCATAAGCTACACCTAAATTATAAAATGCGTCTGCATGATTTTTGTTTAATTCAATGACTTTTTCAAGAATCTTAATTGCTTCATCAATTTGGTCAGTTTGGGCTAACGTTAAACCATATTGAAATAAAGCATCAACATCTTGCGGATTTTTTTCGGTAGCTGTTAAAAAATTAGCAAGTGCATACGGCAAAAGTCCGAGGTTGTAATAACATAATCCGAGCATAAAATAGGCATCTGCATCTATTAAACCGTTTTGCAGTGCTTTTTTAAACATTTCAAGCGCTTCTGCAAACTTTTCTTGCTCAAAATATGTATTTCCTGCACCATAATAAGCAGTAGCCATTTTCTGATCTAATTGAATTGCTTTTTCATAGAATGCTATCGCTCGTTCCTTCTCACCTACAATCGCCAGAAGATGCCCAAAATTTACATAACCTAATGCATCATTTGGATTTTCCTCAATTGCTTCATTTAATAAATTTGCAGCTTCCTCCAATTTTCCTTCTTGAATAAGTTGTGCTGCTTTCGTTTGTTTTGGTTCCATAAATAACTCCTTATTGTTAAACTTTTTTAGAAAAAAGAGACTGTCCCAATGAGGGATTGGGGTCAGTCTACCTGCTTTATTACTTTATCGATCGTACCTCCACCTAGACATTCAACGCCATCATAAAAAACAACAGCTTGTCCCGGCGTAATGGCCCGTTGTGGTTCAGCAAAGATTACTTTAACATTTCCATCATGTTCAAATTGAACCGTTACTTTATTATCTGGTTGACGATAGCGAAATTTAGCTGTACATTGGAATGTCTCGGGTTTCGGTCGCTCACTTACCCAATGAACTCCAGTGGCAATTAGCCCTTCTGAATAAAGACTTGAATGATGGAAGCCTTGTGCTACATAAAGAATATTTTTTTCTAAATTTTTTCCAACTACAAACCAAGGTTCACCAGAGCCACCAATTCCTAAACCATGTCGTTGCCCAAGAGTATAATACATTAAGCCATCATGTTTCCCTTTTACTTCCCATTCAAGGGTTTGCATTTCTCCAGGTTGAGCTGGCAAATATTGACTCAAAAACTCTTTGAAATTTCGTTCACCGATAAAGCATATTCCGGTACTATCTTTTTTATTTGCGGTTGCGAGACTGGCGTTTTTAGCAATTTCACGAACTTCTTTCTTCGGCAAATTTCCAATTGGAAACAATGTCTTTGCTAATTGCGGTTGTCCTAAGGTATTTAAAAAGTAAGTTTGGTCTTTATTATCATCAACGCCACGAAGCATTTTATATTCCCCATCAGAAAATTCAACTCTTGCATAATGCCCAGTTGCTAAATAATCTGCTCCTAAAGACATTGCATGTTCTAGAAAAGCCTTAAATTTAATTTCTTTATTACACATTACATCAGGATTAGGAGTTCGTCCTGCTTTGTATTCTTTTAAAAAATAGGTAAACACTTTATCCCAATATTGTTTTTCAAAATTTACTGCATAATAGGGAATACCAATCTGATTGCATACACGGATAACATCATTATAATCTTCTGTAGCCGTACAAACACCATTTTCATCCGTGTCATCCCAATTTTTCATAAAAATTCCGATTACATCATAACCTTGCTCTTTCAAGAGGTATGCTGCAACAGACGAGTCAACTCCACCTGACATTCCGACAACAACTCTCGTATTTTTACGTCCTTTTCCATTTTGGAGCATGACCTCACCACCTCTCAGTTACTGTTTAATTCTTTGCACAATTTTTGCTATTTCATGAGCAACATACTTAATATCTTCGGTTGTATTACCGAAACCAAAACTAAAGCGTACAGCTGACATAATACGCTCCTTGTCATTTGGGAACATCGCTGCTAATACATGAGATGGCTCTAAACTACCAGCTGTACATGCTGAACCACTTGAGGCTGCAATACCAGCTAAATCTAAGTTAACTAACAGAGATTCAACACCTACACCAGCAAAGCTGACATTTAAAATATGTGGTAAATAGGCAGATTTTGAACCATTAATTTGAAAGTTAATTTGATTTTCAGCCAAAACAGCTAGTATCATTTGCCGACATGCATCATATTGTTCTCTTTTTGCTGCCCTTTCACGGAAAGCAATTTTCGCTGCTTCCTTCATACCGACAATCCCTGCAACATTTTCTGTTCCCGCACGTCGTTTTCGCTCTTGATCTCCTCCAAATAGATGGGGTTGGAGCTTTTTATTACTATTCACATAAAGAAAGCCAATCCCTTTAGGACCGTTAATTTTATGAGCTGAGGCACTTAATAAGTCGATATTCAGCGCTTTTACATCAATAGCTTCAATTCCATACGCTTGTACAGCATCTGTGTGAAATGCAATTTCCATTTCCCGTAATAATTCGCCAATTTGGTAAATTGGCTGAAGCGTCCCTACTTCGTTATTTCCAAACATAACCGAAACTAGAATCGTATCATCGCGAAGTGATCTCTTTAATTCATCTAAAGAAATTTCGCCATTTTCATTGACTGATAAATATGTAACTTCAAAACCATTTTGCTCCAAATTTTGACAAGCACGCAAAAGCGCATGGTGTTCTATAGATGTCGTGACAATATGCTTCCCCTTTGCTTGATTTGCCATTGCATAGCCAATTACAGCTAAATTATCTGCTTCAGTTCCACCACTTGTAAAAATTATCTCCTTTTCAGTTGCCTGAATTGTGCTCGCTAAATACGCCCTTGCTTCATCAATTGCTTGCCTTGCTTTACGTCCAAATTGATGAACACTCGAGGGGTTACCAAAATTCTTAAAATAATACGGGAGCATTGCTTCAACAACGGAGGGATGAACCGGCGAAGTAGCAGCATGATCAACATAAATAGCTTTCATTCTCGTTAAACACCTTCTTAAAATCAATAATCCGTTTAGAGTTTGGCTAATCGTTAAACTCTAACTCCATTTACTTTATTATTATGAACTAAATGTAAAACATATAAAATTCCTGATCACCTTTATCTTCAAAATTTGCTAAATCTTCTAATGTTGTGTTATCTAATACACTCTTTACAGCATCTCTAATTTTGATCCATAAGGCCCGTTTTGCTGGTTCTTCATTTTCTAATACTTCGACTGGACTGATTGGCCCTTCTAAAACTCGGATAATGTCTCCAGCAGTAATTTGATCTGCCTCTTTCGCTAACATGTAGCCACCATACGCGCCACGAACACTTTTCACTAACATCGCATTTCGAAGTGGGGCGATTAACTGTTCTAAATAATGTTCAGATAAATCGTGATCTTTTGCTATCGATTTAAGCGAAACTGGTCCTTCACCGTGCTTCTTTGCTAACGCCATCATGATTGTTAATCCGTAACGTCCTTTTGTCGATATTTTCAAAATTAACCCCTCTTTCTATCATTCGATCTTAATAAACTATTTTAGTCATCCTCTCTACGTCTCGTTGCCACTAGTGTTTCTCTTTCATTATATCACGAATTCCACTTTAAATAGTAGGAATTAGAAGATAGAAGATAAGGATTGCCTTTAACACTTCCTTCATGTATTCTGACACAAAAGGCTCATAAGGAGTAGAGAAACTTGGATTTATTTCATTATTCTTCGCAACATACTGAACATTTAAAAGGTCCCTTGGCAAATCGAATGCGTCCTAGAATCATAGACGAAGTAATCGGACAGGAAGAAATTCTCGGAAAAGGATCATTACTTAGACGAGCAATAGAAGCAGATCGTTTAACGCCAATGATCTTTTACGGCCCTCCCGGAACAGGAAAAACAACACTTGCAAAGGTGATTGCTAATACAACAACTGCAACCTTTGAGCAAATAAATGCTGTCACAGCCGGAATTAGTGATATTAGAAAAGTGATCGAAGCAGCGATAGAACGACTTAAGATGTATGGTAAAAAAACGGTTTTATTTATCGATGAAATCCATCGTTTTAACAAAGGTCAACAAGATGCCCTGTTGCCAAGTGTAGAAGACGGAACAGTTATCCTGATTGGTGCAACAACCGAAAGTCCGATGTTTGAGATTAATCAAGCTTTACTCTCACGGTCAAGGCTCTTCCATTTAAAGCCACACACTCATTATGATCTGAAAAAAATTCTTTCGGCTGCACTTCTAGATAAAGAACGGGGCTTTGGAAACTATCAAATCGACATTACTGATGAAGCATTAAACCATATTGTTAATATCGCTAATGGTGATGCAAGATCAGCTTTAAATGCCCTAGAACTTGCCGTCTTAACAACAAATCCTGATAGCAAGGGGCAAATTTCAATTAATTTACAAATTGCTGAGCAATCAATTCAAAAACGAGTGGTCCGTTACGATAAATCAGGAGAAAACCATTACGACACAATTTCTGCCTTTATTAAAAGTATTCGTGGTTCTGATCCTGACGCAACTCTTTACTGGCTTGCCAAAATGCTTTATGCCGGTGAAGATCCAAAATTTATTGTCAGACGACTATACGTCCATGCAGCTGAAGATATTGGTTTAGCAGATCCAAATGCCTTACTAATCGTCCAAGCAGCCGCTTACGCCGTTGACTTTGTCGGTATGCCCGAAGCAAGAATTCCCCTAGCTGAAGCAGCTCTTTATTTAGCAACAGCACCAAAAAGTAATGCTATTCTTCAGGGGATTGATAAAGCACTTGAGGCAGTCAAAAAAGAAAAAACAGGTGAAGTCCCTGCTCATTTAAAAGACGCGCATTATCAAGGTGCAAAACAATTAGGTCATGGAGTTAACTATAAATATCCCCACAACTTTGAAAAAAATTATGTTCCCCAACAATATTTACCTGATCATATGCTAGGTAAAAGTTTTTATCAACCTTCTGACAACGGCTATGAAATGACAATTGCCAAAAGACTAGCTTATTTTGAGCAGCGCAAGAAATCATAAATTTTAAAATGTAGAATGTAGAATATGTTTGTAAACTTCGACGTATTGCCGTCATTAATTCTATATTCTACATTCATAGATTTTTATTGGGTTTTTGTATTTATGCTTGCCCAACACGACAGCGACCAAAGTGATGCTTCCCTTCGTAGCAATCTACTTCTCCATAAAGAAAACTCGGGCTTTAATGATAATAAAAGTTTTAACATAATATTTTCATTTCAACTATTAAGTTTTTTTACTACCAAACTAGATTTGCAGATAATTTCTTTATTTTGCAAAAATTATTTATCTCTTATGTATATTCTTCAAGAAAATTGCCAAAAGTATTACTAAAAATAATTAACTTTTTGCAAATGATGAGAATGGGTAGAAAGATAGAAACAAACGTTTTAAGGAGATGAAACGAAGATGAAAGTCAGACAAGATGCTTGGTCGCATGAAGATGATTTATTACTTGCTGAAACAGTATTACGTCATATTAGAGAAGGTAGCACGCAATTAAAAGCATTTGATGAAGTTGGTGATGACTTAAATCGTACTTCAGCGGCATGTGGATTTCGTTGGAATGCCGTAGTTAGAAACCAATATAATGAAGCAATAAAACTAGCAAAAAAACAGAGAAAAGAAATGAAGCGAACAATGTCATTTAAACCTACGACCATTCATGCTCAAATGGAAACTGTAATTATCCCTACAGTAACTACTACTGAAATAGATGGTGAAAATGTTGCACAAAACGTCAATTACCAACAACAAAATATTAGTCTAAAAGATGTGGTCTCATTTATTCAATCATTAGCTTTAAGAGAAGGAAATTCATTAGAATTAAGAAAAGAAAATGAGAAGTTAATGAAAGACAATTTACAACTAATGACTGAGAAAAAAGAATTAGAAACAAAGCTTTCAAAATTAGAAAATGATCACCGTGTTGTTGAAGAAGATTATCAGTCACTTATTCAAATTATGAATCGGGCTCGGAGAATGGCCTTATTACAAGAAGATGAAGAACCAGTTAAAGCACCGAAGTTTAGAATGGATAAAAATGGTAATCTAGAAAAAATTGCAAAATAGCTAAACATAATTAGGGACAAATAACGAAAGAAAGAAAAGGTAAGTTCCCTCATACTATTGAGGTACTATACCTTTTTTTCTATTAATTAGTAATACCATAATAACAACATATCTATTTCTAACCCCAAAAAACTTTGCTACATCCGGTTTACCGCTATGTTATATTCGATTTTTACTATTCATAGTACAGTTTTTTGTGACTGCATTAACGATAAATATAAATAGCCTTTAGTAATGATGTGATAACATGACCTGCCATAATTAGACCTGATACAGATGGTACAAAAGCATTCGATGAAGGGGGCATTTTTGCTTTTCTAATCGGAGATTCCTCTTGGGATTTCGAGACAATTTCTTGTCTGATTTCTTCACGAATTTTGATTGGTTGTTCATCTGAGAAAACAACGTTTATTCCTTTATGTATTCCTTCTTTACGTAGTTTTGTACGAATAACTTTGGCAATCGGATCATAACTTGTTTTGGAAATATCGGCGATTCGAAGACGTGTTGGATCCATTTTATTAGCAACACCCATACTTGAGATAATTGGAATCTTTCGTTGTAAACATTGTTTCATTAAATGAATTTTATATGAAATTGTATCAGAGGCATCTACGACAAAATCAAGTCCATATTCAAAAAATTGTTCATATGTTTCCTCAGTGTAAAACATCTTTAAAGCAATAACTTCACATTCTGGGTTAATATCCGCGATCCTTGCTTTCATTAAATCAACTTTAGGTTGTCCGACTGTAGAAAGTAAGGCATGAATTTGACGATTAACATTTGTAATATCTACGTCATCTTTATCTACTAACACAAGCCGACCAACACCGGACCTCGCTAGTGCTTCAGCACTAAAAGATCCAACCCCACCGATACCTAGAACGGCAACAGTACTATTTTTTAATATACTTAAACCTTCGTGACCAATAGCCAGTTCATTTCTTGAAAATTGATGTAACATGATCATTCTCCTTCATATTTAGAAAAGTGCAGAGCGCCTGCCTAGCCCCGAGAAGCAAATGTTCTGTCAGAAAAAAAGTGTGATTTTTCACTTTTTTCAATAGGAATCTACATTTTTCCACTCAAAATATAACATAAGCTATTTAAAAAGTAAATTTCCCTTTTCAGTTATGGTGTATACACGAGTGTGCGGATCTTATGTCCGTAAGTCATTTATTAATATATAAAAAAGGGTACTAAATCATATACGATTCAGTACCCTATTAAGATTGAAATTTGTTATTTTCTCTCTTTTCAACCATATTATGAATAAGATTAAAAACTAAAACATATGTAAGTTATGTAAATTCTTACTAATAAAAATATAGAGTCCCGATATGCCGTAAAAACCACAGTTTTGAACCTGCCCTCGCAGGTGGGTGCTCTGTTTAATTCTTAGTACGTCCTCTCATGGAGGCTTGCACGCCAAACTAAAACTTCGAACTCCCTTATAGTATACGTTGGCTCAAAACATATAGTATCCCACGTACACTTCAGGACTCTCAATTGCTTTATTTATCATAACACGATTTAATTTTGAATTCAAGTTCCCTTAAAGAAAACTTAACCACTTTGCCTTTAAGGAAATTATGCCTGAACAGTCTCTTCTTTTTTCGGGACAATTGTTAAGTTTAGCTCTTGTAATTGTGCATCGCTTACATCACTAGGTGCATTTGTTAATAAACAACTTGCACTTGCTGTTTTCGGGAAGGCAATCGTATCACGTAAGTTTGTTCTACCAGCTAAGATCATGATTAAACGATCTAATCCTAAGGCAATCCCACCATGTGGAGGTGTCCCATACTCAAATGCTTCCATTAAGAAACCAAATTGATTGCGTGCTTCTTCATCAGAAAAGCCTAATGCTTTAAACATTTGCTCTTGTAATTCACGCTCATAAATTCGTTGTGAACCTCCACCAAGCTCATAGCCATTTAAAACTAAGTCATAGGCTTCTGCTCTTACTTTTTCTGGCGCCGTCGCTAAGACTTCAACGTCTTCTTTTACTGGTCGAGTAAACGGATGGTGCTCAGCTACATAACGTTTTGCCTCTTCATCATAAGAAAGCAGTGGGAATTCTGTAATCCACAAAAAGTTAAATTTCGTTTTATCAATTAATTGTAATTCTTTCCCGAGTTTCAAACGTAAAGCCCCTAATGTGTCAAACACAATTTTCTTTTTATCTGCACAAAATAGCAGTAAGTCGCCAATTTCAGCATTGAAAGCTGTGAGCATTTCAGCTTGCTCTTCTTCTGTAAAAAACTTAGCAATTGGTCCTTTCAATCCATCTTCTTCAACTTTTAACCATGCAAGTCCTTTAGCTCCATAAATTGCTGCAAATTTAGCAAAGTCATCAATTTCTTTGCGTGAATACGTTGCTGATCCACCTTTAACGTTTAAACCTTTAACAATTCCCCCATTTTCAACTGCTTGTGTAAAAACTTTTAAACCACTATTTTTGACGATCTGGGATAATTCTACAAGCTCCATCTCAAAACGAGTATCTGGTTTATCAGAACCATAACGATTCATTGCTTCATCATAGGATAATCTTTGGAAAGGAACAGCAATTTCCACATCCTTTACATCTTTCATTACCTTGACCATCATTTCTTCCATCATTGATAATAAATCCTCTTTATCCATAAATGATGTTTCAATATCGACTTGTGTAAATTCAGGTTGGCGGTCTGCTCTTAAGTCCTCATCGCGGAAACAACGAACAATTTGATAATAACGCTCAAAACCAGAGACCATTAACAATTGTTTGAAAATTTGTGGTGATTGGGGAAGAGCATAAAACTCGCCGTGATGTACACGACTTGGTACTAAATAGTCACGTGCTCCTTCTGGTGTACTTTTAGTTAACATTGGTGTTTCAATTTCCATAAATTTAGCTTGATCTAAAAAATCACGAATTAGCTTTGTTGTTTTATGTCTTAACATAAATGTTTCTTGCATTTCTGGACGTCTTAAATCTAGGTAACGATACTTCAAACGAATGTCTTCTGATACTGGAATTTGATCCTCAATTTGAAATGGTAAGGCTTTTGATTTATTTAAAACTTCAATTTTCTCGATTAATACTTCAACTTTACCAGTTGGTATTTTCGGATTAACAGTTTCCTCAGCACGAGCAATAACTGTTCCTTCAACATTGATAACATACTCACTACGTACTTTATCTGCAATTTGCAGTGCTTCTTGTGATACTTCAGGTTGAAAGACAATTTGGACAATTCCTGTACGATCACGTAAATCAATAAAAATAACTTGTCCTAAATCGCGACGTGTTTGTACCCAACCTTTTAAACGAACTTTTTCGCCAATTGAATGTTCTTTAACCTCTCCACAACCATGTCTTCTTTCACTCACGTTTATTGCCCCCTAAGATTGATTATTTATTCAGCTTTTGCTGGAAAAATTGTGTTAATTTTGATAATTCGATTTCTTGTTGCTCTCCTGTTGCCATTTCTTTAACAACTACCGTTTGTTTTTCAAGCTCACTCTCACCGATGATCGCTACATAAGTTGCATTGAGTCGATCTGCAGCCTTCATTTGTGCCTTCATTTTTTTATCAAGGTAATCTTGGTCACATGAAAATCCTGCTTGTCTCAATGTAAAACTAGCAATCGAAGCAGCTAGTTTTGCTTCATCACCTAAAGCAATGACGAAGCAATCGATTTGCTCCTGAATTGGCAATTCAATATTTTGAACTTCTAGAGCCATCAGCAAACGTTCAATGCTTAAGGCAAAGCCAATTCCTGGTGTATCAGGACCGCCAATTTCTTGAACTAAGCCATTGTAACGTCCGCCTCCACTTAAGGTTGTAATTGAACCAAAGCCATCACCGTCAATCATAATTTCAAATGCAGTATTATTGTAGTAATCTAATCCACGAACAAGATTTGGATCGACTTCAAACTCGATTTTCATTTCACTTAACAGTTTTTTAACTTTAGCAAAATACAAGCTTGATTCTTCATTTAAGTATTCTAATATTGCGGGAGCAGTTCCCATTAGCTCATGATCGCGATCTTTTTTGCAATCTAAAATCCGTAAAGGATTTTTCGCTAATCTTGTTTGACAATCAGCACAAAATTCAGTAATTCGAGGCTCAAAGTGATTGATTAATGCCTTACGGTGGGCAGTTCTACTTTCTGTATCACCTAAGCTATTAATCACCAACTTTACATTTTGCAGTCCTAATTCACGATAAAACTCCATCGCTAACGCAATAACTTCTGCGTCGATCGTCGGATCTGCACTTCCTAATGCTTCTACCCCAAATTGAACAAACTGTCGCATTCTCCCTGATTGCGGTCTTTCATAACGAAACATCGGTCCAATGTAATACAATTTTGTTGGTTGGACAGGACTTCCGAAAAGTTTATTTTCAACATAAGCTCGTACGGTTGATGCTGTACCTTCCGGTCTTAATGTTAAACTTCTTTCACCACGGTCAAGAAACGTATACATCTCTTTTTGAACGATGTCTGTCGTATCACCTACTCCTCGTGCAAACAACTCAGTGTGTTCAAAAATTGGCGTGCGGATTTCTTTATAATTGTAGCGTCGACAAAGATCTCTTGCTTTCGTCTCAACGAATTGCCATAGTTCTACTTTACCAGGTAATATATCTTGAGTTCCACGCGGGATCTTAAAATTCATCTTAAATTCCTCCTTTTCAAAACGTGTAAAAAAACAAAAAACTCTCATCCCTGATATAAAATATCAGGGACGAGAGTTTGAATCCCGTGGTACCACCCTAATTGGATTTCATCAAAAATTGAAATCCCACTCTAGACAGTTAACGCCTGAAGACGTTTTCCCCTACTAAAAGCTCGAACACTTTTTTTCAAGGAAAAACCTAAGGAGTGTTAATTCATTAAGAACATGCAGAAATGCTTTCAGCCACGACATTTCCTCTCTTACCATGCAACCCTTAATTACTTTCTCCCTCAATGGTTGTTAGTATTTTTCATTAATCATTGTTTACTATGATACGAAGTAACACGAACGTTGTCAATACTGAATTGATGCTTCTTATTAATTTCTCGACAATTTTTTCTTTAAATCTTTGACATTTCGTAATGAAATTCCATATTCTTCAGCTAATTCGTAATTAGTTAATTTTTGTTCATTTTGAATAAAGTCATGAAAATCTACTCCATTTAGTTGATGATGTCCATTTCCTGTTCCTAATTGTTTACTTCCAGCCCTCATGATTGTGACTTCCTTTCAAACATTTTCCTTTAGGATGTCCAATTTTCAACAAAAAGAAACCTAACTTCTCATTGAAGTTAGGTTTCAGGCTTATTTATCTTTACTTTCAATAATCAACGTTACTGGACCATGATTGATGATCTGGACATCCATCATCTCACCAAAAACACCTGTTTCTACTTTAACCCCTTTTTTGCGAAGTTCTTCATTAAAAAGATTGTATAGATTCTCGGCAATTTCTGGCTTTGCGGCACTCATAAAGTTTGGTCTTCTTCCTTTCCGGCAATCTCCATATAAAGTGAATTGAGAAATCGATAATATTTCACCACATACATCTAATAGCGATAAATTCATTTTTCCCACTTCATCTTCAAAGACCCGTAAATTCACAATTTTATCAGCAAGATAAGCAACATCTGCTTCTGTATCTTCATGAGTAATCCCTACTAAAAGCATAAATCCAAAATTTATTTGTCCTACTGTTTCTTCATTGACAACAACACTTGCAGCTTTCGTTCTTTGGACAACTACTTTCACACTAAAACTCCTTTATAAGAAAAGCGCAGAGCGCCTGCTTAGCGGCGACAAGCAAATGTTCTGGCAGAAAAAAGTGCGATTTTTCACTTTTTATCTGACAGGTTATTTGACCTCGAGCCGCTGGCACTCGGAGCTAGACATCTTGCCACGTTTAAAAATTTTATACTTTCTTGAAAATTATTAAATTCTATTAATGCATAATTCGGCGAACAGAATAAATATCACGAATTCGTTTAATTCTTTCAACAACTTTTTGCAAATGATCGACATTATGAATCGAAATGGTCATTAAAATCGTCGCCACTTTATTTTTATCTGTTTTTCCAGAAACAGCATTCATATTTGTTCTTGTTTCAGTTACAGCTTGAAGTACTTCATTAAGAAGTCCACGTCGATCATATCCGGAAATTTCAATATCGACATTATAGTTTTTTGATTCAGAGTTGTTTCCTTCCCATTCAACTGGAAGTAACCTTGTTTGGGCATCTTCTGTTTTCACATTTGTACAGTCTGCTCGATGAATTGAAACTCCGCGACCTTTTGTAATAAAACCAATGATTTCATCTCCCGGAACAGGATTACAGCACTTCGATAAACGGATTAATAAGTTATCAATTCCTTTTACCTTTACGCCAATACTTGTTTTCTTCGCAGGCGTATATTTTTTTAAATCAGAAACCCTTTCGGATAATGATTGGTCAATTACTTCTTGTCCGCGTTTTTTACGGATTTTTTCTGTTAACCTAGTCGCAATTTGGGCAGCTGTAATCCCGTTATACCCAACAGCTGCATACATGTCTTCTTCCCCTTGGAAATTAAACTTATTTGCAACTAGTTGAATATTTTCACTTGTTAATGCTTCTTTTGGCTCAATCCCGTGCTTTTTAATTTCTTTCTCAACAAGCTCTTTTCCTTTGGCTACATTTTCATCGCGGCGCTCTTTTTTAAACCATTGGCGAATCTTATTTTTGGCATGTGAGCTTTGTGTAATTTTAAGCCAATCTTGGCTAGGTCCATAAGAATGCTTAGACGTTAATACTTCTACAATATCTCCCGTTTTTAAACGGTGGTCTAACGTTACCATTTTCCCATTTACTTTTGCACCAATACAGCGATTTCCAATTTCTGAATGAATGCGATAAGCAAAATCTAATGGAACAGAACCCGCTGGTAATTCAATTACATCTCCTTTTGGGGTAAATACGAAAACGGTATCAGAAAACCAGTCAATTTTTAACGATTCCATAAACTCTTGAGCATCGTTTGTATCGTTTTGCCATTCTAATATTTCACGAAACCACGTTAATTTTTTCTCTAGAGATTGTTTATCAGAAACTGTTTTTCCTTCTTTATACGCCCAATGGGCTGCGACACCTAATTCGGCAATTTTATGCATCTCTTCAGATCTGATTTGTACTTCAAGTGGTTCACCTTTTGGACCAATTACAGTTGTATGTAGAGATTGATACATATTGGCTTTTGGCATCGCAATATAATCTTTAAACCGGCCTGGCATTGGTTTCCAACATGTATGAATGACACCTAGCACGGCATAGCAATCTTTAATATTTTCAACGATAATTCTAACTGCTAATAAATCGTAAATTTCATTAAATTGCTTATTTTGCAGAATCATTTTTCGATAAATACTATAAATATGCTTTGCGCGACCATGAATATTCGCTTTAAGGCCAACTTCTAAAAGACGTTCTTTAATTTTTTTTACTAATTCATTAATATATTCTTCACGTTCAGCTCGTTTTTTCTTCATTAAGTTGACAATTCGGTAGTATTGCTGTGGATTTAAATAACGTAAGGCAGTATCTTCAAGCTCCCACTTAATCGTTGAAATTCCTAAGCGGTGTGCTAATGGTGCAAAGATTTCCAGTGTTTCATTGGCAATTCTTCTTTGCTTCTCTGCTGGTAAGTGTTTTAATGTCCGCATGTTATGAAGGCGATCTGCTAGCTTAATTAGAATAACGCGAATATCCTTTGCCATTGCGATAAACATTTTGCGGTGATTTTCAGCTTGTTGTTCTTCTTTCGATTTATATTTAATCTTTCCAAGCTTTGTGACTCCATCTACCAACAAGGCTACTACATGATTAAATTCATCTCGTAACTGATCTAATGTAACATCAGTATCTTCTACAACATCATGTAAAAATGCAGCAGCAATTGTATCAGGGTCCATCTCTAAATCAATTAAAATTTCAGCAACTTGAATAGGATGAAGAATATATGGCTCCCCTGACTTGCGGTATTGTTCTCCATGAGCATTATTTGCAAACTCATATGCCTTGGATAAAAATTGTACGTCTTTCTCAGAAAGATATGAACGAGCTTTTTCTAATACTTGTTCGATCAATGGAATCACATCACCTTACAGCCATTAAATTTATTTCCTTCTATTATCATGATTTTTTGTCTTAATGTAAAGAGAAACTTAATAGAAAAGCGGAGAGCGCTCGGAGCTAGACATGAACATTTTAAAAGCAAAGAGCGCTCCTTTCAAGAGCACTCTCAATAGATATTCTTACGAATACTTAAGTAATGAAAAGATTTCATACTTACTCAGTTTCTCGCGGCCTTCTAAATATTCTAATTCAATCATAAAGACGATTCCAGCAATGATCCCACCTAATTGTTCTACAAGTTTAATGGTTGCTTCAATCGTACCACCAGTTGCTAAAAGATCATCTGCAATTAAGACACGTTGTCCTTGTTTAATTGCATCCTTATGAATCGTTAAAGTGTCTTTCCCATATTCTAACCCATAGTCAGCTTTTAGTACTTCTCTTGGAAGCTTCCCTGCTTTACGAACTGGAACAAAACCAACTTCTAAAGCATAAGAAAGTGGACAACCGACCACAAATCCACGTGCTTCAGGGCCAACAACAAGATCAACTTGCTTTTCATCAGCAAATTTTGCCATTTCATCAATTGCTGTTTTATACGCTTCACCATTTTCCATTAAAGTCGTTATGTCTTTAAAACGAATTCCTTCTTTTGGAAAGTCTGGGACGATTGTAATAAATTCTTTAAAATCCATTTTAGTGTTCCTCCTAACTAATTATTACCAACAAGCTTCACATGCAATAAGTTTTTTGAAAATATTTGTTCAAACCATTCTTTTAATTCACCGTACGAAGAATAAAATAAGTCATTTTCGATGCTTGCTTGCTCTTGCTTTCGTCGGTATGTTTGGGATTCAGATAAATCTTTTTTCTCAATGTGAGTAGATAAGCTAATAAATCCGTCTTTTATTGTAACAAATTCTAATTCAAAAAACACCTTTACCATAAACTCAATTGTCTCATTTGACCAACCTTTGTGTTTAGCTAGTTGCTCTCCATATTTTTGCAAATCGAACAGCTGTTGTTTTGCTAAAAATCCATAAAACCACTTAAAGTGCTCGCGGGTAGGAATAGTTGTAAAAAAGTGATTTTGATCATGGTAAAAAAGTGGATAGATTCTTTCTGGTTTTTGAGAAGTTTCAAATAATCTCACTAATTGTTGTTTTTCAGAAGGTAAATCTAATAAAAAGACATATTTTCCTGAAAAATCGACCATTGGGATTTCTGTTCCAAAAGGAACAAAAACGAGATGGTATTGCTCTTCAATATTTAGTGCTCGTGGCGTTTGCTCATCGAAATAAATACAAATGACTTTGTCTTTTGGTAAATGGACAATTCTATTTACATTTTTGCTACCTCGACAATCAAATAGTTGCCAGTCAGGAACCGCTACATCTTCTAAAATAAATTGTGGTTTACAATGCCCATTCCACTCATTTATCGCAAGACTACCGACAGCTGTTATTTTTGCGGCAAATGAAATCTCTTCATAAAGATAACCTAGATGAAATCCTATACAATCAACACTATGCTCATTTTCTGTAACAAGCATTTTTAAATGATTTTCTTCACTACCAATTCGTTTCATTTGTGAAATGTTTACCCGCTCAACTATTACTTTTGGAGCTGGATTACTGACACCAAATGGAGCCAGTAAGCTCATTTCTTCAATCACTTTTAAAGTGATTTCATCTAATGTAATTGGCAAATCTACTTTTGTAATGGGGATATAGTCATCATCTGTTAAAGTTTCATTTGCTAATTTATTAAGACGATCTCTAAGTTGCTCAAGATTTTCAAGATTCATTGTTAAACCTGCCGCCATCGGATGACCACCAAAGTGTGGCAATAAATCACGACATTCTGATAAATTTTTAAACATATCAAAACCTTCAATACTTCTTGCTGAACCTTTGATTACCCCTTTGGTGGAATCAATGGTCATGACAATGGTTGGTCGATAATAACGTTCGACTAACCTTGATGCGACAATCCCAATGACCCCGGCATTCCAACCTTCGTTTGCAACAAGTAATACTTTATGATCCTCTAGAGATGCAAATTGCTTTTCAACAATTTCCACTGCTTCCAAGGTCATTTCATTGACGATTGCTTGTCTAACTTTATTTAGTTCGTCAATTTCTGTTACTAGCCGATTAATCTCTTGTTTATCCTCACTGATTAACAATTCAACGGCAGGTGTAGCTGAATCTAATCGACCGGCGGCATTTATTCTTGGTCCAATTCCAAAACCCACATGATCCGCATTTAACTCTTTATCATGAATGCCGATAATTTTTTTTAAAGCTTGAAGGCCAAGGCGGTTTGTTTTTTGTAATTCTTTAAGTCCTTTTTTCACAATCAATCGATTCTCATCTACTAGTGGAACTAAATCGGCAATTGTCCCAATCACGACAATATCTAATAACTCTTCTTGTGCTTGTCCTAATAAAGCATGGGCAAGCTTAAAAGCAACACCCACTCCTGCTAATCCTTTAAATGGATAATTACAATCGACTTGTTTTGGATTTATGATCGCATACGCCTCTGGAAGAGTAGGTGGCGGCTCATGGTGGTCTGTGACAATCAAATCTAGCCCAATTTCTTTGGCGACTTTTGCTTCATGAACAGCAGAAATTCCAGTATCAACTGTTACTACTAATGAATATCCTGCTTCTTGAGCTTTTCTAAAGGCTGGTTCATTTGGACCATAACCTTCTGTAAATCGATTGGGAATGTAATAGTCAAACTCTGCGCCTAGCTGGTTTAAAGTATGGACCATTAAAGCTGTACTACTTACACCATCAGCATCATAATCACCAAATATCAATATTTTTTCCTTATTTTCAATTGCTTGATGTATCCGCTCTGTTGCTCGTTTCATCCCTTTCATTAAAAAAGGGTCATAAAATTCTGTTTTTTCAATGTATAAAAAATTTCGAGCTTCCTCTACTGAAGAAATTCCTCTACTGATTAGTAAGTTGGCCACTAACGGTGAAACTTTTAATTCAGTAAAAAACTGTTGTTCTAAGGAATGGCCTCGTTTTTCTACTCTCCATCTTTTTTTCGATCTTAGCATGAACACCACACCCCTAACCTATACAGTATACAAAAGGTTATTCGGTGTGACAATTGTTTATTGAGAGGTAAGTTAAACTCAGCGCTTTTCTCTCAATCAGAGATTGGATTAATATGTACTCGAACATCATGAACATGATTAATTTTTACTAATTGTTCCTTTACACTTTTCCCAATCGCATGCCCCTGCTTCACCGTAATCGTCGGATCAACTGCGATTTTCAAATCAATAATTACGTAATGACCATGTTCTCGTGCTAAAAATTCATCAATTTTTAACACTCCAGCAACATCTAGAACTGTTTTGCGCATCTCTACTGTATCTTCATCATGGAGTACATGATCCAAAGCATTATGAATAGATTGTTTTCCTAGATCCCATGTCATTTTAAAAATAAGAATAGAAACAAATAATCCTGCGATTGGATCAGCATAAGCAAGCCATTGGATACCAATATGATCACCAACTATAGCTGCCCCGATCCCTAATAAAGCTGCAAACGAAGAAAAAACGTCAGAACGGTGGTGCCAAGCATCGGTAATTAGAGCCTCACTTCGATATTTTTTCCCTAAACGATATTTATAACGAAACAATAGTTCTTTGACTACTATCGAAAAAATGACAGCATAGATTGCGATTACATTAGGAACCTCGATTGGTTCGTAGAAAGAATTGATTGCGGAGCGTGCAATTTCAAACCCTACAAAAAATAATAAAACAGACACAATAATCGAGACAATCGATTCCGCTTTGCCATGTCCATAAGGATGATCTTTATCGGGAGGGCTCTCCGCTGCTCGAATCCCAATTAAAACTGCCACTGAACCAACTACATCTGACGCTGAATTGGCTGCATCAGCCAGTAAAGCTTTACTATTCGCTAACCACCCAATAATACCTTTAACAATTGCTAAAACGATATTTCCGATTATTCCAACCCAAGCAGCAAACTGTACTTGTTGATGCCGTTTATCATTCTCTACTTTCATTGAAGAATCACCTGGTTTCATTATTTATTACATTAGAAAGCATCAACTTTTCTAACGTGAAAATAAACCGCGGCTAAAAATTAACCACGGTTTATCATAGTCTTATTATGCTTCATTATCTGCTGTTTTAAAGCGTTTTTTTTGCAATCTTTTACTTTTCCATACTAACCAAAGTTGGGCGGCGATAAATATCGATGAATATGTTCCAGCGATTAATCCTACTAATAAAGCAAAAGAGAATGTTCGAATTGACTCACCACCAAAAATAAGTAAAGCAGCTGCAGCAATAACAACCGTTAATACTGTATTGATCGATCGCGTTAATGTTTCAACTAAACTTTTATTAACAACTCGTGCTAAGTCATCAAAGCTTTTCACTTTCTTCTCATTACGTAAATTTTCTCTAATCCGATCAAAGATAACAATAGTATCATTTATCGAGTAACCGATAATTGTTAATATAGCAGCAATAAATGGTAAATTCACTTCTATTTGCATAATACTAAATACTGTAACAATGAAAAATGCATCATGAAGTAAAGCAACAATTGCCGCTGCTCCATATAAAAACTCAAAGCGAATTGTTAAATAAATAATAATCCCAATTGATGCAAAAATAACAGAGTAGAAAGCATTAAGAGCAAGCTCGCGACCAACTGTTGGCGTTACTGTACTAATATTAGGCTCCGCTTCAAAACTTTTAAGAAAATGGTGCTGAACTTTAAGAATTTCCTCTTGTGTAAAAATGCCATCACCAAAAGTAGCGTAAGCTCGTTCGCTCTGATTTCCAGCAATTAACACGTCATCTGGATTTAAGCCAATTTTGGCAAATTCAGATGTAACACGTTCTTGAGTTAATGGATCACCTCCACTAACTTCTAATTCAATCTTCGTTCCACTTTCAAAATCAATTCCTAAATTTAAACCAATTGTCAAAAGTGAGATAACCCCTACAAGTGTTAATAGAGCTGAGAACAGAAAGAACTTCTTACGATGTTTAATAAAATCTAGTTTTGATTTTCCAAACTTATAGCTCATTTATCTCGCTCTCCTTTACACCAAAAAAATGTGGTTTCTTATTTAAAATCCGGCTATTTATCCATAAGCCTAACAAGAGGCGTGATCCATATACAGCTGTAATAAAGCTCGTTAAGATACTTATAATTAACACAACTGCAAACCCTTGAATAGCCATTGTGCCAAAGTAGAACATAACAACTGCAGCTAAAATTGTTGTGATATTTGCATCTATTATTGTTGAAGCTGAGCGACGATTACCAGCTTTAAAGGCTGACATAATTGTCTTCCCAGAACGAAGCTCATCTTTGATTCTTTCATACGTGATAATATTTGCATCTACTGCCATACCTACTCCGAGAATTAAGGCAGCAATCCCTGGTAATGTTAAAACGGCATTCATCCAGTTAAAAATCAATAAAACTAAATAAACATAGAATGATAATGTAAGGACAGCAATCATTCCCATAAAGCGATAGTAAATGACCATAAAGAGAAAAATTAAGGCTACACCGATAAAACCAGCATAAATGGTCATTTCCATTGCTTTTTCGCCAAGAGTAGCTCCAACTGAGTTAGAGTAGACTTCTTTAAGTTTAACAGGTAAGGAGCCGGCGTTTAAAACATTGGCAAGAAATTGAGCTTCTTCTATGGTAAATGTTCCTTCAATAACGACATTTGTAGTATTTAATTCTTGTTTTACAAACGGCGCTGAAATAACCTTTCTATCTTGTTCTGGTTTGAGCATTTCTGCCTTAAAAGAATCGCCTTCTTGGTAATCTAACCAAATAACAAGTTGGTTTTGTAACACAGTAGGATGACTTGTTACTTTAGCAAATTTCGTTGCATCTTTTAAAGTAACCGTAACCACAGGTTGATTAGTTTTACTAAAGGAAACACTTGCGCCACCTTGTTTAAGATCAGCACCATCAAGCATCAATTCATCTTTTACATTTCGAAATGATAACTGTGCTTCAGTAGAAAGAAGCTCACGGGCTGCTTGTTGATCTTCCACCCCAGCAAGTTGAACACGGATGCGATTGTCACCTTCAATCGCAATATTAGGCTCTGATACGCCGATTACATTAATCCGTTGATTTAACGCAGTTACTGTACTTTTTAAAGCTTCGTCATCTATGTTGTCACCTTCATGGGCAGGTTGAACTTCATACAAAACTTCAAATCCACCTTGAAGGTCTAAGCCTAGCTTAATTTCCTTTACTATATCCATTACCGTTGTTGCAACAAGACCTGTGAGTAAGGCAACAACCAGAAAAAAAGCTACAATCTGACCTTTTTTAACCATTAAAAAAGCCTCCTTGTATTTTATTCATTTTATTATGTAAATTAAAAAGCTTGTCCATATAAAGACAATAGAGCAATTATAACGATGCTTTATTTCTACTGTCAATTTTATTCAGAAAAAAAACTATTTTGGTCTTTATAAGCTCCAATTGTAAGCCACGTCATATAATCTGTAACTTTAAGTGTTAAAATAGCATGAACTAAATAATGAATTTGGACAAACTTTTTCTCTTTGCGTAGTCTAGCTAATACACATTCCCACAGTTCTTCTTCTGATGCTCGGTCATAGCCTAATAAATGAAATTCCTCTACTTTACTTGTCAAAGCAGGCATAACATCCTCTTTCCATACTTCAAACTGTTGTTGCTCCATTGCCACTTCACCTCTTTATTTTAGAAGATTGAATAAACAACTAGACTAAACTGAGATATTTCGGAAGTTGTCCTTCAATTATAAACGTTCTTTTTCTAACCTCAAAATTCAAATCTAATAACTTTATTATTAACTTGTCATGCTTTGTCCCCTCTTAAGCATATAAATTATTACGGAAAATTTCCACCATTTTTTTAGAAGGTAGGGGTCATAAATTGAACAAGCAAAGCTTTTTGCAAGGTGCATTTATCTTAATTGTAGCCGGACTTATTGTGAAAATCCTTGGATTTGTAAATAAAATTGTTGTAGCACGTATTATGGGAGCTGAAGGCGTTGGCTTGTACTCTATGGCTGTACCTACTTTACTCTTAGTGATTACAATTACTCAAATTGGTTTGCCCGTGGCAATTTCAAAGTTAGTTGCTGAAGCAGAAATCGTTAATGATCGAAAAAAAATTAAGCAAATATTAATTGTATCACTAGCTACAACCGGCACGTTAAGTTTCTTTTTTACAATTGGAATGATCGGGCTTGCTCCAATTATTTCAAAATACTTTCTAACAGATGAAAGGGCCTTTTTTCCATTAGTTGCTATTTCGCCAATTGTTCCGATTGTTGCTCTTTCCTCTGTATTACGTGGGTATTTTCAAGGTAGGCAAAATATGAAACCTTCTGCATACTCGCAAATAATTGAGCAAGTTGTCAGAATTACATTAGTAGCAGTTTTAACAAACGCCTTTTTACCATATGGAATTGAATATGCAGCTGGTGGAGCGATGATTTCTGTAGTCATTGGCGAATTGGCTTCATTGATTTATATGTTATGTATGTTTAAATTAAAGAAACGAATTAAAATTCGCAGGAATTTTGTTGGGAGTTTAAAAGAAGGAAAAAATACATTTTATGAACTAATGGCCGTCGCTTTGCCTACAACAGGTAGTCGTTTAATTGGATCCATCACCTATTTCTTTGAACCAATCGTTGTTTCACAAAGTTTAGCCATTTCTGGAATTTCCACGGTTATAGCAACTAAGCAATATGGGGAGTTAGCAGGGTATGCGATCCCATTGTTATTTTTACCTACATTTATTACTTATTCTTTGTCGGTTTCACTTGTACCTGCCATTAGCGAAGCTTATGCTGCTAAACAATATAAATTAATCCATCATCGCCTTGAACAGGCACTCCGCTTAGCCCTTGTCTCAGGTGGAATTTCATGTGTGATATTATATGTATTTGCCATTCCAATTATGGATTTAATGTATAATGCCCCAACAGTAGCTACATATATTAAAGTAATGGCTCCTTTTAGTATCTTTTTATACTTTCAAGGACCACTACAAGCAGCGTTGCAAGCCTTAAATTTAGCTAAAGCTGCAATGATCAATAGCTTAATTGGGGCAATCGTCAAAATTACTGCCGTTTTCGTCTTAGCTTCGAGACCAGAATTAGGAATAATGGGAGCTGCATTAGCAATTATTGCCGGATTTATGCTCGTCACATTACTGCATTTTGCTACATTAGTAAAGACAATCTCTTTCACATTTAATGTACGGGAATTTATCAAAGCATTGATTTGTATTGTATTAAGTGGATGGTTAGCATTTTTCTTATATGCCAATGCATTCCTTGAGAAAAGCATACTAACAAAAACATTGTTATCAATTAGCATCGTTAGCCTTTGTTACGGATTATTATTAATGTTGGTGGGATTAATTAAAAAAGAAGAAATGAACCGTGTCCCTCTTGTAGGGCAATGGTTAGCCCGGTTGATTAAAAAATAGATATGCGGAGAGCGCCTGCTTAGCGGCGACAAGCAAATGTTCTGGCAGTAAAAAGTGCGCTTTTTCACTTTTTATACTATCTAAAATAATCTGTTCGGATGATAGTATAAGAAAAACTAAGGCTTTCGCCATTCGTGGGCGAGAAGCCAAGTTTTTCTAATCTGACAGGTTATTTGACCTCGAGCCTCTGGCGCTCGGAGCTAGACATCTGACAAAATTTAAAAAATGAGAAAAAACAAGCATTGGATAATTAACAATAAACCAATGCTTGTTTTATTTTTCATCTTTTAAGTCGACAAAAAATGTTTGATTATCATTAAGTGAACAATAAGAAATTTTCTTAATCTCTTTATAACCAAGCTTACGAAGTTCTTGCCTTAACCAAAGTGAGTTCTTTCCTATTGTTTCCAAATGATCCATCTGAACTTTTCCATCAAGGATTAATGGCAAAGGTAAGTTAACGGTTGCTGCATAAGCTGGATCAAGCTTTTCTTTTTCAGTTTTTTCAATTACTGATAGTTCTCCAGATGGTTCTAAAATTGCAAATTCCACGTCAGCCAAATTGCGAATATTGCCTTGTCTTAATTGGATCATTAAGTCATCAAAATTGTACCTTTGCTTTCTCATTTCCTCTTCATCAATTTTCCCTTTATTAATTAGAACAGAAGGTTTTCCATCAATTATTTTTCTTAACTTTTCACTCTTTAAAGAAATCCAGGCAAAAGAAATTTGAATGATACTTAATGCGATAATTGGAGCAATTGTTAGCATCATAGGCACTTGAGAATCCTCAATAGAAATGACCGCCAATTCAGCAATCATAATTGAAACAACAAAGTCTAAAACTGATAGCTGTCCAATTTCCCTTTTCCCCATAAACCGAAGTACTAATAAAATAATAAAGTAAATAATTATAGTTCTTAAGATGATGATCGAATAATCCACGCATTGATCGCCTCCTTAATTTAACGACCAAACTGCCAAATTGCGCATTGGTTCAAGCCTAAGTTTTTCTTAGTTTGACCAGATTTTCATTAAAAATTGGATAAAGAAAATGGAAATTAGAAAGCGGAGAGCGCCTGCCTAGCGGCGACAAGCAAATGTTCTGGCAGTAAAAAGTGCGCTTTTCCACTTTTTCTCTGACAGGTTATTTGACCTCGAGCCGTTGGCGCTCGGAGCTAGACAATTAGAAAGGCAGAGAGCGCCAAATTACACTGTTAACCAACAGAAAGGTAACAGCATAATTCAGGCGCTCTACATTTAGGCATCTTAATTTTTATTAAAAGTAAATTAAATATCTAAAGTATATATAAATACTTGAAATTACGAATGAAACGAAAGCTACTGGTGTACCGACTTTTAAAAATTCTAAATAACTAAACCCTTGGTTTGCTTTAGCTGCTAAACCGGCTACGACGATATTTGATGATGCTCCAATAAGTGTCGCATTTCCACCTAAACATGCACCTAAGGCTAACGCCCACCATAATGGGTCCAAATTTGTTATACCGTAATTTTGCAATTCTAAAATGACTGGAATCATCGCTGCAACAAACGGAATATTATCAACAAATCCAGATAAGACTCCTGAAGTCCATAAAATTAACATTGATGTTTTAGGAAGATCACCATCAGTATAATAAATAATTGACTTAGCTATTTCATCAATAATCCCGACCTCTTTTAAGCCTCCAACAAGAATAAACAAACCTACAAAGAAAAACAATGTTACCCACTCGACAGATTTAAACACTTCTTCCACTTGGTGTTCTTCATGAGATAAAAGTAGCAATAATAATGATCCTGCCATTGCTATACTTGTTAGCTCTGCTTTAATAATAGGTTGGATTACAAACCCTAAAATTGTCAGAAATAGGACAATAACTGATTTGAAAAGAAGAGATTTATTTTTTAAATAACGTGATGCAGGTATTTTCATTAATTTTTCTCGATTCTCTTCTGTGACTTGAAGCTTCGTTCCATATAAGTAAACCATTCCTACAATTACAACAGTAAAGATAATCATAACAACTGGTCCTAGATGAATTAAAAATGTATTAAAGTCTAAATGCTTTACAGCTTGCCCAATCATTAAATTTGGGGGATCACCAATCAATGTTGCAGTTCCACCAATGTTTGCTGCTAATATCGTAACGAGCAAATATGGGATTGCTGGAATATTTAATAAATTCGTTAACGTTAGGACAATTGGTACAATCAGCAAGACAATTGTAACATTATTTAAAAAAGCTGAACCAATCCCTGTAAGTAACGAAACAACAATTAATAATGGAATTGGCTTTCCTTTCACTTTTTTTGCAACCATTATAGCTAGATATTCAAAAAAACCACTTTGACTAGTAATTGAAACTAAGATCATCATCGATAATAGTAATGCTATAGTGTGCCAATCAATGTGATGAATAAAGGCAGAGTCTAAATCTAAAATACCAAAAAATAGCATCAATACTCCACCAATACAGGCTACTAATGCTCTATTTAATTTCTCAGAAATGATAAATGCGTAACTTACGATGAAAATAGTAAAAGCCAGAGTTAACTGCATTATTATCCCCTTTCATCTCCTGTCCATTGATAAATTGTATGAACTGTTTGTCTCATTTAGAAGTTGATCGTTATTAATGAATAGTTTATCAGAACGGCCCATAGAAAATCTCCAATGCTCCCTAACGGAAAATTTTATTCTAATTAAGTACAAGTATGAATAAGCTTTAAAGAAAAGTGAAGAGTGCCCGCTTAGCGGCGACAAGCAAATGTTCTGGCAGGAAAAAGTGCGCTTTTTCACTTTTTATCTGACAGGTTATTTGACCTCGAGCCGCTGGCGCTCGGAGCTAGACATCATACAAAGTTTAAAAAATATAATTTCTTATCTGTAAAGGAGGAAAAAAGTTGGAAAATAGAAGTGTTTTCACTGCAATGATTTATGGACTTATCACAGTACTCTTAATTATTCTTTCAGTCAGTTTTATCATTTCATTGTTGCTGCGATTTACTTCATTAACTGAGACATCCTTTAACTGGGTTATTTCAGCTCTTACGTTTATTTCCTTATTAGTAGGAGGATTTGTTTCAGGCGGAAAATCAAAGCAAAAAGGGTGGATAGTAGGGGCTGGAACAGGCCTTTTGTATTCTTTACTCGTATTTTTAGTTCAGTTTTTAGGCTATAATTCAACATTTTCCACCGAGCAATATCTTCTTCACGGTGGCTATATGCTTACAGCTATTATTGGTGGAATATTAGGAGTAAATGTAATTAGAAACTCACGAATGGTGTAATTCGAAAAGCGGAGAAGGCACTTTCAAATGAAAGTACCTTCTTTTTTGTTTATGTACTAGTCTGGGTTCACTACTTCACGTATAGCATTACGATCATACGTTAATTTTTTGTTGTCATTTACTAAAAGAATCACTTTGTCCTCATTGATTGTGTCAATTGTGCCGTGTAAGCCGCCAATTGTAATAATTTTGTCACCCTTTTTTAAACCGGCATGCATTTCTTGAACTTTCTTTTGACGCTTTTGCTGTGGACGGATTAATAAAAAATAAAAAACCGCAAACATGATTAGCAATGGTAAAATCGATGTCAAAAATTTCATGAGTATCTCACTCCTCTAATTATTTACTGCTATTATCATTATCCTATTTTTTTCTCGAAATTAAAAGTTTTTGGCATTAGGTTTATTAAAACCATACATTTCAAAAAACTCTTCACGGAAATCTAATAAGCGATCGTTGCGAATAGCATCACGGACTTGCTCCATTAATTGTAACAAGAAATAAAGATTATGGTAAGAGGTTAAGCGAACTCCAAAGGTTTCGTCACACCTAATTAAATGTCTAATATAAGCTCTTGAATAGTTTTCACATACATAACAACCACAATGTTCATCTAATGGTCTAAAATCTCTGGCATACTTAGCATTACGAACTACAAGTCTTCCTGTGCTTGTCATACACGTTCCGTTGCGGCCAATTCTTGTTGGCAACACACAATCAAACATATCAATTCCACGAATGACACCATCTATTAAAGCATCTGGGGAACCTACACCCATTAAATAGCGTGGTTTGTCTGTTGGTAAATGCGGCGTTGTAAATTCAAGCACTCGATTCATCACGTCTTTCGGCTCGCCTACTGATAAACCACCAATTGCATATCCAGGGAAATCTAACGAAACAAGGTCTTGGGCACTCATCTTTCGTAAATCTTCATATTCCCCACCTTGAACAATTCCAAACAATCCTTGTTCATTTGGACGTTTATGACCCTTTAAGCACCGTTCTGCCCAGCGGCTAGTTCGTTGTACGGATTGTAACATATATTCATAGGTCGCCGGATAAGGTGGACATTCATCAAAGGCCATCATTATGTCTGAGCCAAGAGCATTTTGAATTTCCATTGCACCTTCTGGACTTAAAAATAATTTTTCCCCACTTAAATGGTTCCGAAATGTTACTCCTTCTTCTGCTATTTTTCGAAAAGCGCTTAAACTAAACACTTGAAACCCGCCTGAATCTGTTAAAATTGGTCGGTCCCAATTCATAAATTTATGGAGACCACCAGCTTCTTGGACAATTTCATGCCCTGGTCTTAACCAAAGATGATATGTATTGCTTAGAATAATTTGTGAACCAATCTCTTTTAATTCTTCTGGGCTCATTGTTTTTACCGTAGCCAAAGTGCCCACAGGCATAAAAATAGGTGTCTCAAACGTCCCATGAGGGGTATGTACTTTTCCTAAACGAGCGCCTGATTGACGACAGGTTTTTAGATGTTCATAGCGAATTGCAACCATTTAATTATTGCTCCCTTCTGTGATTAACATGGCATCACCAAAACTAAAAAAGCGGTATCTCTCATTAACTGCTGTTTTGTAGGCATGTAATGTATGCTCCAGGCCTGCTAGGGCACTTACAAGCATAATTAACGTCGACTTTGGTAAATGAAAATTTGTGATTAAACCATCGATCGCCTTAAACTGAAAACCTGGATAAATAAAAATATTTGTCCAACCTGAACTTTCGCTAAAAACACCTTCATTTGCGTGAGCAATTGTTTCTAACGTTCTTGTTGATGTCGTTCCCACGGTGATAATTTTGTTCCCAGCATGTTTAGTTTTATTTAATATGGCAGCAGTCTCACTACTCATTTGGTAAAATTCTGCGTGCATTTCATGTTTGTCAATCTGATCTACACTAACTGGACGAAACGTGCCTAAACCTACATGTAACGTAATAAAAACGATCTGAACACCTTTTGCCGCCATTTTCTCTAAAAGTTCGTTTGTAAAATGGAGACCTGCTGTTGGAGCAGCAGCAGAACCACGGTACTTAGCAAATACTGTTTGGTAACGATCTTGATCGGCTAATTTTTCTGTTATGTAAGGTGGGAGTGGCATTTCCCCTAAAGAATCTAAAATTTCATGAAAGATACCTTCGTATTGAAATTCAATAATCCGACCACCATGAGCTAATTCTTTTTTACATATTCCTTTTAAGCGACCATCTCCAAATGAGACGATCGTTCCTGTACGTACGCGCTTCGCTGGTTTTACCAGGGTTTCCCACTGGTTGTTTTCCAATTGTTTTAGCAATAAAATTTCAATATTTGCACCTGTCTCCTCTTTTATTCCATAAAGTCTTGCGGGTAAGACACGGGTATCATTTAAGACAAGGCAATCACCTTTGTTTAAAAAATCAATGATATCTGAAAATACTTGATGCTTAATTTCACCTGTTTTTGAATCTAGGACCATTAATTTAGATGAAGTTCGATCCTTTAACGGTGTTTGAGCAATGAGCTCTTCAGGTAAATAAAAATCAAAGTCTTTTATTTCCATCTTTCACCTTTCACCTTTTCTAATTTGAGTTTTGATTATTCGTTTTTGAGTGTAAAAGTTAAGTAAGATGTGCAAATCTTTCACAATCTTTCAAACTAAACTACATAAGCATACATAAGCCAAACTAGATTGACAAGTAATATCTAACGGATTCGTCCGATAATGGGCATATTTTGCATTACTCTGGTACCTCCATTTGAAAATGCTCGTAAACTTTAGTCGTTACCATTCTTCCCCTAGGAGTTCGTTGTAAAAACCCAATTTGTAATAAATAAGGTTCATAAACATCTTCAATTGTATGGGCTTCTTCGCCAATCGTTGCTGAAATTGTATCAAGACCAACAGGACCACCGCGAAACTTTTCAATAATTCCTTTTAAATACTTATGATCAATATGATCTAATCCAAGAGGGTCTACTTGTAATCTTTGTAAAGCATTAATGGCGATGTCAAACTGGATTTCGCCAGTTCCATCTACTTGAGCGAAATCACGAACTCTTCTTAATAAACGGTTCGCAATCCGTGGTGTTCCTCTTGAACGTCTCGCGATCTCACTACTTGCTTGTTGATCTATCGCAACTTGATAAACATCAGCTGTGCGACAGACAATTTTCTTCAGTTCTTCAGTAGTATAATAATCTAAACGAGCCAAAACACCAAAACGATCACGTAATGGCGATGATAACAGACCAGCTCTTGTTGTAGCTCCTACTAATGTAAATGGCGGTAAATCGAGACGAACTGAACGAGCAGATGGACCTTTCCCGATAACAATATCTAAACAAAAATCTTCCATTGCTGGATAAAGAACTTCTTCTACCACTCGATTTAAGCGATGGATTTCATCAATAAACAAAACATCACCAGGCTCTAAAGCAGTCAAAATTGCTGCCAAATCACCTGGTCGTTCAATTGCCGGCCCCGATGTGGTCCGAATTTGCACGTTCATTTCATGGGCAATAATCGTTGCAAGTGTTGTTTTCCCTAATCCCGGGGGACCATATAATAATACATGATCTAGCGCCTCACTTCTAAGTTTTGCCGCTTCAATAAAAACTTTTAAATTGCTTTTTACTTTTTCCTGACCAATATATTGATTCAATAATTGCGGTCTGAGTTGATTTTCTAAATTTTCTTCCTCTTGTTGCGCCTCAGCCGAAACCACTCTTTCTTCCATTTGTTATTCCTCCTAACAGAAAGAATTCAATCTACATTTTTAAAAGAAGTTGTAATGCTTTCCTAATATATTCATCTGTTGATAAGGATTCATCGGCAAGCTTAGGTGCAATCTTTTTAATTTCCCGTTCTACATAACCTAATGCTTGTAATGCCTCTATTGCATCTTCCAATTGTTGTGAATAAGTGATAGTGTTTGTCGAATTCTCTTCTGTTCCTGTAGTCTGACTAGTGGAAAATTCAGTTAATTTTCCTTTTAAATCTAAAATAATTTGCCGAGCTGTTTTCTTCCCCACACCTGGAAACTTTAATAAAAATTGTTCATTTTCTTCTTCAATTGCCTTTACTACTTGGTAAGACTCTCCATATGCCAAAATTGCTAAAGCTCCTTTTGGACCAATTCCTGAAACGTTTAATAATTTTTCAAACAATACACGCTCCTCTCTTGAACGAAAACCAAACAATTTAATTGAATCTTCTCTGACATATTGATATGTATAAACAGTAATTTCAGCTACTAAATCTATTTGATAAACAAAAGGATTTGGACAAAAAATTTGATACCCTATCCCTTTCACATCAATAACAATAAATTTTGGGTCTATATAATTAACAAATCCTTTAACATATTCAATCAAGTAAAATCTCTCCATTCATTAAGCGAACGTTTATTTCTATTTTTATTTTATCATAAAAGCGCCTAGCAACAACCTTAAAAATCAAAACAGGCTGACTATTAAGTGTATGTAACATACACTTAATAGTCAGCCTAAAAATTATATTTTATGTATCGCATATTTTTTAAACAAATTCAAAACTTCTTCATAGCGATCTTTTGATAATACAGGAATACCATCTTCTAATTCTTGTTGTTGATGGCTTTTTAATTTTTTCATATTAATTTGAAAAAATGATTGGATTACCTTATCTTCAGATGGTTTGCCTTCATAAATATTTAATGTACCTTCTTTAGAAATTCCAAAATAGCCATTAAGTTTCAAAAGCGGTGAAATATCATTTACTTTTTGTTGAAACAATACTTGAGATTCATTTAAGTCAATTAATTCCCATTCGGCATATTCCGCCCAAAAATCTTCCATTGATAAAATCGTTTCTTCCAAAATTTCTTCACTAATTTCACCATCTAAATAAATTCTTTCCAATACAACTTGAATAGTCTTAGGCTCTGATACTTGAAATGGGGCTAAAACTTGAACCGTATTATTAATTGAACGTTTCTCAATATCCCTCATTACTGGATAATCAGAAGCGGTTGTTAAATTTTGTGTTTGTTGTAAATGGATAAAATAAAAACTACTGCTACATGAAGTAAATAAAAATATAAATAGCCAATAAGCTTTTGCTTTTTTTCTTAAATACATATGTTTTCACACCACCGTATGTCAAAATAATAATTCTTTAAATGGCTATCTATTATTATCCCCAGATACAAAAATATTCATTCCACCTTAATTATTAAATTTGCAAACATAAACAAAGAGACTAGCCATCTAGCCTCTTTTGTGAAATATATTTTGATTTTGAATTTTAACGTGATTGAGTAAACGGTCGTTGTATAGCTCGTCCAAAGTCACGCATCATCTCGTTAATTGTTGCACCAACTTCTTCAATTGGTTCACCAGCACGTAATCGATCATCTAAAGTACGAATTTGATCATAACGATCGTCTTCTGTTACAACAATCACCTCTTTATTGCCAGTCATTCCTGCAACTCGTTGACGAATATCCTGTTCAACTTTTTGAGCATGTTGACGGTCAGTATCAACAGCTATAATAATTCTATTACCATGGGCAATAACACGTGAATCTTGGACATTCTCAACATTCGCTATACGGTTAGAGCAATTTCGGACAGTCGCAGCATCATATCCAGCTGGATATGAAAATTGTTGAATATTATTATTAGGAGTTACACGTCCTGAATCACCTAAACGACCAACACGTTCGTGATCATTTATTCGTGTCTGTTTCCCTCTTAGAACACCACGATCGTCTACAAAACCTGGGCGATTACCGGTATTACCTTGATCACGTTGATCATCAATGTCAAAAATTTCACCATTTCTATCATCTGTTATTCCTGCTCTATTCCTTGTTAAAGGTACATGTCTATCTCTCCCAAAGCCTCTTGCTCCTCGACGGTCATCACGTGTAAACATGTCAGTAATTGGGCCTTCGCCCCGTCTGTTATCTCCGTTTACTGTATCTTGATCATCAGTAGTATGATAACCAAAGCCTCGTTGATCTCTGACACCTAATCCAGTAGTATCTTCTTTATCATCATTTCCACACCCTACCATACCGCCTAATAAAAGTGTTGCTACAGATAATGTCATAGCTAATTTTTTCATTTGTTTTTATCCTCCTTTCACATTTAATTTGGCATTCTTCTTCGTAATTTAATCTGTTATATCTAGGAAGGAATGTAAGAAAAGCGAAGAGTGTAATATCCCGACAAGCAAATGTCCTAATAGGAAAAAGCGCAAAGCAACTTAGCCAAATAACATCCTTTGCAACATGTAATTGCAGGAAGTACTACGACTAGTGCCTTACGCTTTTTTATTAATCTTCCGTACTTTCTTCTTCATCTAAACGAAATTGACATTGATACGGATGAAATTGAGGATACACAGGCTGTGGATTATATCCCCATGGTTGAGTTTGTGGTGTTATTGGTTGTTGCATCGTAATATCTCCATATAATCCATGGGTACTAGGTATCCCCCACGGTTGCTGCCCTTGTGGTACTACCATTGCTTCACCTGGTATTTGTGGTCCTGTTGCTTGATCAAAACTTTGAGTAGTTGTGGGAGCTGGCAACCCATATGGAGTTGCTGGATAAATTGGCAACTGCTGTGATACTTGTGGATATATTGGCATTTGTGGTGCCATTGTTGGGATTCCCGTCATTGATGGCATGACATAGTTCCCTGGTGCTATCTGAGGATAGCTCGGATAACAACCATAAGGTGTGATTGGTGCTATTCCTGGATAGGGTGAGCAACCTAACGGAGCCATTGGCGCACAACCTGGCATGATACCTGTTACCGGAAAACATTGTTGTGGTGGTGGAGCAACATTAATAGGTTGTTCTTGTATTGGCATTACTGGTGGTACAACTTCCTTTTTAGGTGGAAGTGGTGGTGCTGGCTTTTGGATTGGTTTTTCTAGTTTTGGTATTTCTTTTATTTCTGGAACTTTTGGTAGTGCTGGCATTTTTACAGGTGGTGCTACTGGTGGTACTGGTGGCGCTGGCATAGGTTTATAAAGATTAAGGTTCATGTTCATGTGATGGTGATGAAGATATTGTTGGGTCACTGGCATTTGAATTGGTTGTAATTGAATTGGCTGCATTACTGGTGGCGCTATTGATGGTGCAACGGGTAATGGTGCTACTGATGGTGGTGCTACTGGAAGTTTTACTTCTTCTTTTAGTGGTGCCATTGGTGTTTCCTTAACTATAGGCATTTCTTTTGGTACTTCTTTAATAATAGGCATTTCTTTCGGTACAGAAAACTTTATTTGTTCTTCCTTTTTAAAAGCTTGCTTTTTTACAGGTACTCCTCCGGTCGGAATTTTTATTTTCATTCCTGGCATGATTAAATCTGGATTACTTAAATGATTATTAACTGCTTTTAGTTGTTCAAAATCTACATCATACTTTTTCGCTAACTTCCATAATGTGTCCCCTTGCTGAACAATATGAATTTTCACGTCATAATTCCCTCCCTAGACTAATTCTTCAGCAATAGCATATATTAGAATTACATGCCGCCGTTCAATAATAGCCTTCAGCACAATTTATGCAATAGGAAATAGATATATAACTAAAAAAAAGATAACTCACGCCAGACCATTTAACCCTTGGGCTAAATAGTAAGCTGAGTTATCTAATTTGTTCCAAAAAAGCGCTTTCTTATGCTCTTTCTAACATGCGGTTTACTGCCAATAAAGCAAATTCAGCAACCTCTTTATCAACTTTAATTTGATTTAGAGGAGTACCATTCTCAATACTTTCTAAAGACCAAAGTAAATGCGGCAAATCAATTCGATTCATCGTTAAACAAGGACACATATTTGGATTTAATGAGAAAACTTGTTTATCAGAATGTTCTTTAACTAGTCGCTTTACTAAATTCATTTCTGTTCCAATCGCCCAAATACTGTTAGGCTCTGCTTTCTTAAGCTGTTCAATAATGTAATTAGTTGAACCTGCATAATCTGATTTTTGGACTACTTCATGAGTACATTCTGGATGAACAATGATGTTAATGCCAGGATATTCACGGCGCATCTGTTCAATATTTTCAACTGTAAAGTTTTCATGAACAGAACAATGTCCCTTCCATAAAATTATTTTAATTTGATTAACATCGCCATCATAATGTAATTTGTCTGTTTCAGGATCCCAAACCGCCATTGCCTCTAATGGAATTCCTAAATCAACTGCTGTATTTCTTCCTAAATGTTGATCTGGTAAAAAGAAAATTCGTTCTTTTTGAGTAAATGCCCATTCAACCATCTTTTTAGCATTGGAAGATGTTACTGTTGCCCCGCCACGTTTTCCACAGAAAGCTTTGATTGCAGCTGTACTATTTACATATGTTAGCGGTAACATAGTATCACCAAAAAGCTCTTGGAGCTTTGCCCAAGCACGGTCTGTTTGTTCAAGATTAGCCATATCAGCCATCGAACAGCCAGCTCGCATATCTGGTAAAACTACGATTTGATTATCATCTGTTAAAATGTCAGCTGTTTCAGCCATAAAATGAACTCCACAAAAAACGATAAATTCTGCTGCTTTATTACTTGCTGAAAGTTGCGCAAGTTTTAAAGAGTCCCCTGTGTCATCGGCAAATTGAATGACTTCATCTTTTTGATAATGATGCCCTGGAATGTACATACGAGTTCCAAACTTTGCTTTAATTTCTTTAATTCTTGTTTCCATTTCTTCAACTGACATAGTTTTGTAACGATCTGGGAGCATTACTGCCTCATTCATCATCTCTAAAATGCTCATTAAAGTCATCCCCTTTTTTTATAATTTAAAATTATTTATTACTATCAAGGTTAAAACTAATATCTAACGCTTTTGCAGAATGGGTAAGAAAGCCTAAGGAAATATAATCAACATTTGATTTGGCATAACTTTCGATGTTAGCCAATGTTATTCCTCCCGATGCTTCGGTAATAATACTATCAGGAACTAATTGCTTTAACTCCTTGATTTCTTCTGGTGTTCGGTTGTCAAACATAATGATATCAGCTTTGGCTTCTACAGCTGCTAACACATCTTCTCTACATTCAGTTTCAACTTCAATTTTCACCGTATGCCCAAGGTTTTCTCTAACTTTTTTTACTGCTTTTTCTATTCCGCCTGCAGCAGCAATATGATTATCTTTGATCATGATCGCATCATAAAGTCCAAAACGGTGGTTGTAACCTCCCCCGCATGTAACGGCATATTTCTCTAACATTCTAAGTCCAGGGGTTGTCTTTCTAGTATCACATATTTTGGTATGGCCATTATTCACATTTTTTACTGCTTGCTTTGTAATCGTGGAAATACCACTCATTCTTTGAATTAAATTTAAGATCACTCGTTCACCAGTTAACAAATCAATCACAGGACCTTCAACAGTAGCAATTTTATCTCCCTTATTCACTTCAGAGCCATCTTTAACATGGAAATCAATCGAAATTTTCTCATTTAATAATTTAAAGCCTTGAATAATTACATCTTCTCCACAGAAAATTCCAGCTTCTTTTGCTACAAAAACTCCGTAACCAAAATCATTTTTGGTAAAAATCGATTCACTTGTTAAATCACCAATACCAAGATCTTCTTCAAAAAATTCGGCCAGCATAGCCTTTAACTTTAAGCAATTCATGAAATAGTCAACTCCTTTTGCTTATGGTAAAAATTATTCCAGATCATTCTCGTCTAATTTTTACGACTGAACAATCAATTCCGATTGTTCATAAAACTTTTCTTGAGTTAATGCTCCATTTACGTAAACATTTCTGTAACCAAACCACTGGGAGTCATTTGTCAGTGGAAAATCGCTTCGATAATGACTACCACGGCTTTCATTTCTTATTAAGCAAGCGTTTGCAATTAACAATCCAACAGTTAGCATATTACAAATAATCTTTTCTTCGATAGATAAATGTAAATGATTATGATTAGTTAAAATATGTTCGTATTGTTTAAACCAATTTACGGCAGTTTCAAGTCCTTGTTGATCTCTAACAATTCCAACAAAACGATCCATTACTGTTTGAATCTCTTCTTTAGTTGGAAGTATTTGTTGATCTTGTGATGGTAAAGCTAGAGATGTGTGCTTGCTTACCGCAGCTGTTTGGGCATTTAATACAGTACTTGATACTCTTTCTGCAAAAACAACTGCTTCTAGTAGGGAATTACTAGCTAAACGATTAGCTCCATGAACTCCAGTATACGCACACTCACCAACAGCATATACGTTTTGAATGGTCGTTCGACCTACATCATCTACTTTAATTCCCCCCATTATAAAGTGTGCCCCAGGTTTGACAGGTAACAAACCTTTTTCTAAAAATTCTGGGTTTTTATCTTTGCACATTTGATAAATAGATGGGAATCTAACTTGAAAATTAGCAACTTTTGATATATCTAAAAAGACTTCTTGATTTTTTATTCTTGAATGAAAAATTTCTCTCGCCACAACATCGCGGGGGGCTAAATCTTCTAATGGATGTTTTCCTTTCATTAGATATGCACCCGCTTCTGTTACGAGTTTTGCTCCTTCGCCACGAACAGCCTCTGAAATTAAACCAGAACTTGCGTCTTTCGTATCCAAAAGCGTTGGATGAAATTGAATAAACTCCATATCAGCGATAGCAGCTCCTGCACGATAAGCCATGGCAATTCCATCGCCTGTGGCTTCAAGACAGTTGGAGGTTGCCAAATAAAGTT
This sequence comes from Anaerobacillus sp., assembly GCA_036676095.1. Taxonomy (GTDB): domain Bacteria; phylum Bacillota; class Bacilli; order Bacillales; family Anaerobacillaceae; genus Anaerobacillus. The sequence continues at coordinate 60,099 of JAKFDP010000019.1, forward strand.
GTCCAGTTCCTCCAGTGGCAAGAATTACATGTTCCGCTTCAATAAACCACAAATTATCTTCAGCATCTTTCGTATAAACACCACGGCAAATACCATTTTCAATGGATAAATCATAGGCCATCTCATTTTCAAAAACAGAAATATTCGGTAAAACTTTCGCCATTATTGCTTCTACTAGCGCTTTTCCAGTTGCATCACCACCGGCATGAAGAATTCTTCTCTTGCCATGAGCTCCTTCCATTCCTAGTGAATACTGATTGTTAGCATCCTTATCGAAATTAACACCAATATCAATCAGGTGCTTTATCATCCTAGCGCCATGTTTAACGAGGATCTCGGTCGTTTCTTTTCGGTTATGGAAATTACCAGCAACAATCGTATCATGAAAATGGTCTTGCCAATGATCCTCTTTAGTGACAGCAGCTGCAATCCCACCTTGCGCAAGCCAAGAATTGCTATGATTTAATTTGGATTTTGTGATAAGCATTACATTTTTTTTGTTACAAAGATAGTCTGCCGTCATTAAACCAGCTAAACCACTACCAATGATGACAACGTCTGCTTTTTTAACCTTCATGCTGATCCTCCTTTATAAAATTATAAAAGGAAATAAAATGCTTTAATTTGTGAAAATCCACACAATATACATAATACTGTCTTGACACTTATATTTACATACTTTTAAACTAGTGACAAGACTTTTTTTTTACTTTTAATACGTTTATTTTCATCAATAGGAATAAAACGGAATAAAACTCAGCAAATTATGGAGGTCATTTACTACTTTTTGCTATATTTGTTTATTTTTCATAAAGAGGTGTTTACATGATTTATTTAGATTATTGTGCAACTACGCCAATGTCAGAACGAGCAATAAACATTTTTTCCAAAGCTGCAATTGATTTTTATGGTAATCCTAACAGTCTTCACGACGTAGGTACAAAAGCCAAAAATTTATTAGAATATTCGCGAAAAACAATTGCTAACTGTATTAATGGTGAAGCTAATGGTGTCTATTTTACCGGTGGTGGTTCTGATTCCAATAATTTAGCGATCAAGTCTTTAATTAAAGGGAAAAAAGGACATATAATTACTACTAGCATTGAACATTTTTCGGTAATCAATACGTTTTTACAATTAGAAGAAGAAGGTTACGATGTTACATTTTTAGAAGTTGGTCAAGACGGAATTGTTTCACTCGAAACAATTAAAGAAGCTCTGAAAGAAACAACAATTCTTGTATCAATTGGATATGCAAATTCTGATATTGGTGTAATCCAAAACATACAGGAAATTGGACACTTCTTAAAACGAAATAATATTATTTTTCATAGTGATTGCGTACAATCTTTTGGAAAAATTCCTGTTGATATCCAAGCCCTAAATTTAGATAGTGTTTCACTTTCTAGTCATAAGATTTATGGTACCAAAGGTGTGGGAGCTGTATACATTTCTCCAAAAGTAAATTGGAAACCAATTATCCCAAACACTTCCCATGAAAGCGGCTTTCGTGCTGGAACTGTGAATGTACCGGGAATCGCTAGTTTTGCTGAAGCTGCAATTGAAATTTGTGGTAACATGTCGCAAGAAGAGAATCGTTTAAAAGAACTAAGTAATTTATTATTGCAACGTTTATCAGAAAAAAAGGTTGCCCACAGCTTAGTTGGCCATAGTGAACAACGATTAAGCCACCACTTATCACTTCGGATTCATGGAATTGAAGGACAATACGTGATGCTTGAACTTAACAAAAAAAATATTGCTATTTCTACTGGTACTGCATGTAAGGTTGGAGAACAAAATGCCTCCAAGACAATGCTCCAGTTAGGTTTTCATAAAAATGCAGCAAAAGAATTAATTCGTATTTCCATGGGAAAACAGACAACAAAGGAACAAATAGAAACTGTGGCAACTGCTCTTGAAACGCTTACGCATGATTATTTCAAATAGAGGAGGTTTGTATGAAGCAACAACAAAAAAAAGTATTAGGTGAAGATCGTCGAGAGTTAATTATGCAATGGCTTTTAGAAGAAGATCAACCAATTACTGGTGCACTTTTAGCTACGAAAATGAATGTAAGTCGCCAAGTCATTGTTCAAGATATTTCGATCCTAAAAGCCAGAAATAATCCTATTTTAGCTACTTCTCAAGGATATATTTACCTTAAAGATCAACATAAATCAGAAATATATTCAAAAATTATTGCTTGTATGCACCTTCCTGAACAAACTGAAGCTGAATTAAATATAATTGTCGATCACGGTGGAATCGTCAAGGATGTAATTGTGGAACATCCAGTTTATGGAGATTTAACTGCCGCCCTCATGATTAAAAATCGCCGTGATGTTCAAGAATTTATTACAAAAATGGCTTCAACGAAAGCTTCTCTTCTCTCAACTCTCACGGACGGGGTACATCTTCATACTATTGAAGCTAATAAAGCTGAAATACTTGAAGATATCACCAAAGCATTAGCAAAGGCTGGTTACTTATTAAGTACGGACGAGCTAGAGTAATTGAAAAGGCTAGGATTAGCATTATCCTAGCCTTTTTCTACGTTAATCTATATAATTTTTAGTTTCTTATGTTTTTACTTTTACTTCAATTTCTTTTTTTGACAATGAAAAACACGGATAGCTACCAAGTAAAGTTACTTGACATTTAAGGGCCTCTAATTCGGCTATCACTCCAGGAATTAATACATCATCCATTTTCATTTCAATATCAATTACAAAAAAATAATTACCTAGACCAGTTTTCATCGGTCTTGATTCAATTTTAGATAAATTCAACTTTCGCCATGCAAAAGCTGATAGCACTTGATGGAGTGCTCCAGGATAATCAGCTGGTAACGATACCATAAGTGTCGTTTTATCTGCCATATAAATTGGTGATGTTTCAGGGGAAATCAGTTCGTTGCTTAAAATAACAAAGCGAGTATGATTATTTTCATAATCATGAATATTATTTTGAGCAATCGTTAAGTTATATTGCTTTGCTGCTAAGTGGTTTCCGATAGCTGCAATTGGTTCTTGACAATGCTTAGCGACGAAATCTGCTGCTGCTCCAGTTGAATTCAAATATTCTAAGTTAGCATGTGGTAAAAAAGAACGTAAAAATTGGTGACATTGAGCGATTGCATGTGGGTGTGAATAAACTTTTTCAATTTTTGTCCAATTATGAAGATGATTTTCGTGAACTAATAAATGCTGTTCAATTGGAACAACAATTTCCCCGTTAATCATTAGCTTTTGATTATGAATTAAATAATCTAACGTTAGATTCACTGAACCCTCAATCGCATTTTCAAGTGGAACTACCGCAAAATCGACAGCACCTTTTGAGACTTCCTCCATACAATCAAGAATGGAAGCGAAAGGAATTCGTTTTTCGTTTGGAAATACCGCTTGAGCAGCTATTTCGGTAAATGTACCTTTTGGGCCTAAATAAGCAATTTTATTCATAAAAATACTCCTTTCGATTCTATGCTCCCGATCCGATTAATTCTACTTTTTCAACTGCAGCAAGCTGTTGAATTTCTTTAACAAGTTTATCAATTTCAACACCCATTGAGGCGGTTTCGATGGATAAAGTTATTGTTGCTCGACCTTGCAATGGAATTGTTTGATTGATTGTCAGTACGTTTGCCCCTACCTCAGCTACAACTGACAACAGTTTTGATAATGTTCCCGAACGATCTTCAAGGTGAATAGAAAGCGTGATAATCTTTTCCTTCACCATGGTATGGAAAGGAAAAATACCGTCTTTATATTTATAAAAAGCACTTCTACTTAAATCGACTGCTTGAACAGCTTCATTTATTTTCTTAACTTTACCACTATCGAGTAAAGCCTTTGCATCTAATGTTTTTTGCATAGCTTCCGGCAAAATATCGGCTCTCACTAAATAATACTCATCGCTATTTCTTTTGGACAATGAAACCACCACCTGAAAATTCCTATTACTACATTATAATTTTGCAAGATTAGTTTGACAACTCATTTTGCAGCTGAGGATTGAATAATTTAAGAAAAGCTACCTTGTAGGTAGCTTTCTATTCAATAAATTCAAATTCAAATTTTAAGATACGAACAATATCACCGTCTTTTGCACCACGTTTACGAAGTTCTTCATCAATCCCCATCCCTCGCATTTGCCGAGCAAAGCGGCGAACAGATTCATCTCTTGAGAAATCAGTCATTTTGAAGAGCTTTTCGATTGACTGACCTGAAAGAACAAACGCCCCGTCATCATCTCTCGTAATTTTATATGGTTCTTCTTTTTCATGTCGATAAATAACTCTGCTTTCTACCTCTTCTTCAATAAGCGGAAACTCTGGCGTTATATCTACTTTATCAGCAATTGCCAGTAATAGTTCACGTAGGCCTTTTTTTGTAATTGCTGAAATCGGAAAAATCGGGATTGTCGGATCAATTTTTTCTTTAAATGCCTGAAAATTTTCCTCAGCATTAGGCATATCCATTTTATTAGCAACAATAATTTCTGGACGCTCTGTTAAGCGAAGATTATATTCTTTTAACTCACCCTGAATAATTTGATAATCTTCGTAAGGGTCTCGCCCTTCTATTCCAGACATATCAATTACATGTACAATTACTTTTGTTCGCTCTATATGTCTTAAAAATTGGTGTCCTAATCCGACTCCTGAATGGGCACCTTCAATTAACCCGGGTAAATCGGCCATTACAAAGCTACGGCCATCTTCAACATCGACAACACCTAAGTTGGGCTTTAATGTGGTAAAATGATACTCAGCAATTTTTGGTCTAGCAGCTGATACAACAGATAGTAATGTTGATTTTCCGACACTTGGAAAGCCTACGAGACCAACATCTGCTAGTAGCTTAAGCTCTAGGGTAACGTTACGTTCTAACCCAGGTTCGCCATTTTCAGCAATTTCTGGCGCTGGGTTTGTTGGGGTTGCAAACCGTGAATTACCACGACCGCCACGACCGCCTTTAGCAATAATCGCTCTTTGTCCATGCTTAACTAAATCTGCAATCGTTGCTTTTGTTTCTTCATCAATCACTGTTGTCCCTGGGGGAACTTTAACAACAAAATCATTGGCATTTTTCCCATGTTGATTTTTCGTTCTTCCGTGTTCCCCACGCTCCCCTTTAAAATGGCGTTGATAACGAAAGTCCATTAAGGTTCTTAAACCCTCTTCTACTTCAAAAATGACATCCGCACCGTTACCACCATCACCACCAGCTGGTCCACCGTTAGGAACATATTTCTCACGACGAAAAGCAACCATTCCGTTACCACCGTCACCACCTTTAACATAAACTGTAACCTTATCAACAAACATCTTGTCACCTCAAACATTTTTATTAAACATTCTTTAACTAGGCTTAGCTATGAACATTTTTACTTTCATCTATTAACACAAACGTTATGTAAAATTCTTTTTCATTTATTTCAAATTCGCTTAATTCCAATTTTTCGTTCCAATTCTTAGTATTTCCAAACATTTTTTTTATATTTGCACGATCAATTAATCTTCCGTGAAAATCAAACGTTAAACGAGGCAATTCGTCTTCGAAAAGTTCAATCGTTAATTGCAAATGATTTTCACCATAGTGATCACAACTTTGATTTAAGGAAATGATAAGCTGATCGAGCAAATTTAACAGACTTCCCTCAAAGGAAGCAAGATTTCGTGATTCCCCAATCACTTCAAAGCCAATTTGAAAATGATTTTCTTTCTCCCAATTCATTACTAATATTTTACTAGCGAAAAATGGTATATTAAGGTTTGAAAGTTTACTTTCATGTTGTGTTTGATAAATAACTTCTTGAATAATTTCTTCAATTCGGTCATATTTCTGTAAAACAAGATTCCCTTTAATTAATTGCATTACATTAAGCCAATCGTGCCGAGAATGTCGAAGTATTTGTATAATGCTCCATTCTTCCTTCATATCCAACACCTATTTCTTCCAATTTAAAATTTTTCTTACCGTTAGGAAAAATTAGTCATTTGATCTCAATCAATCGCTATCCTAATATGTTATCATAAAAAACGCTAGAAACAATCTTATTCTTGCAGAGTTCTAACAATTTTCTTAAGAAAAGCGCAGAGTGCCCACCTAGCGGCTCGAAGCTAGACATCTTTCAAAGTTCCAAAAATTATATACTTTCTTATCTTCTAAAAAATGCCCGGAGTGTGAAAAAACTGTCCACTATAGGTGGACAGTTTTTTGGCGTGATTTGGTTTAGGGAAGGTTTACGTAACTACTCTTCCTTATAAATATTGGCTTAATTTTTTAACGATTATTTCACCTTGGTCAATACAATCTGGAACGCCAATTCCTTCAAATGAACCTCCTGCAACATACACACCCGGTAATTGCTTTTGGAGCTGCTCCTTTAATTCTTCTATACGGTGCTTATGTCCAACTACATATTGAGGCATTGAATTTTTCCAACGACGGATAATTGTAAATTTAGGTTTTTCAGCAATTTGCATCGTTTTATTTAAATCAGTTAGCACAGCTTGAATGATTTCATCATCAGCACAATTTACAATTGAATCATTCCCAGCACGACCGACATAGCATCTTAATAATGCATAACCATCAGGAGTTGAGTGATGCCACTTTTTATGAGTCCATGTACAAGCTGTAATATTGTAATCATTTTTCTTTGAAACAACAAAGCCCGTTCCATTGATATCTTTTTTTATTGCTTTTTTAGGAAAAGCCATCGCAATTGTTGCAACTGATGTTGAAGGAATTTCAAGCAAAGGTTTTACAAAAGAATAATTGTGTAGTACTTCTTCTGTAACATGATGTGGAGTTGTTAATATAACATAATCGAACATCTCAACAGCTCCACTAGAAAAAGTTAGCTCATATAATTCGCCTATTTTCTTAAGCTTTACTAAGCCATTTCCTTTTACAATTGCTTCATCATCTAAATACTTCTCAACACCATCGACTAATGACTGTAACCCTCGTTTAAATGAAAGAAACATTCCTTTTGGTTTAGTCTCCGGAGTATTTTTCGGTTTTTGAGGTATTGATTGTTTCATTCCTAATATTAGGCTGCGATGTTTTTGCTCTACATAGTGAAACTGTGGAAAAGTAGCCATTAAACTTAATTGATCAATATCACCTGCATAAATTCCAGAAAGTAACGGCTCAATTAAGTGATCAACAACTTCATCACCTAAACGTCTACGAAAAAAGCTTCCTAACGACATATCAATATCCGGGTCACTTGCTCTTGGCAAAATTAAATCTCCTGCGGCTCTTATTTTTCCTAATGGCGAGAAAAGCTTTGTTGTTGCAAACGGTGCTAATTGAGTAGGAATTCCCATAATAGCCCCACCTGGAATCGGATACAGTTTCTCATTATGGAGAATAAAAGCTCCTCCACCACCGTTATAAACTAGCTCTTTTTCAAGCCCTACTTCTTTAGCTAATCTTGAAGCACTTTGCTTCCTTGCTAAAAATGAGTCAGGACCCATTTCAATCACAAACCCATTACGATAATCCGTTGAGATTTTCCCTCCGAGTTTTGTTGATTTTTCGTAAAGACGATATTCACAATTTAAGTTCTTCGCAATAATTTCCTTCTGTAAATAGTAAGCAACCGTTAATCCTGTTATTCCTCCACCAATAATTGCTACTCTTTTTTTACTCATCAGCGTTCACTCTTTCTTTGCTAGCTTGTTCATGACAACATCTACCAAACAATTAATAAATTGCGGTTGGACATTTGGCATCTTCGGTCGAAAATAAGTAACACCTAACTCATCAGTTACAGCTTTACATTCAATATCATTATCATAAAGAACTTCTAAATGGTCAGCTACAAAACCAACTGGACAATAAATAAATGTAGTAAAATGCTGTTCTTTGTATAGATCTCTTGTTAAATCTTGAACATCAGGACCAATCCATGGATCAGGAGTCTTTCCCGCACTTTGCCAACCGACGGTATAATTGACAATCCCCGCTGCTTGCGCAATTAAGTCCGCTGTTTCTTGGAGTTGATTTGGGTATGGGTCACCATCTTGGAGGATTTTCTCTGGCAAACTATGTGCAGATAAAATCACAACAGTGTTTTCCTTTTGAGTAGCAGTTAATGGTGCCATTGTTTTTTGAATTTCAGCTGCCCAATAATGAATAAACTTTGGATGATCATACCAACTATCTATACTATCAATTTTGGGGCCATTAATCTTTTCGGAATGTTCTTTCGCTCGGCCATTGTATGATTTAACACTAAATGTTGAATAGTGTGGGGCTAACACGATACTAATTGCTTCTTTGATCCCGTCTGCTTTCATTTGTTCAACAGCATCTTCAATAAATGGTTCAATATGCTTTAAACCTAAATAAAGCTTAAATTCCAAGTCCTCATTTAATTTATTTAGTTTTTTTTCTAACTCTTGGCCTTGTTGTTCTGTAATTTTCGCTAATGGCGAAATCCCACCAATGGCCTCATAACGCTCCATTAGCTCAGTTAACATTTCTTGAGATGGCTTTCTACCACGTCTAATATGAGTATAATAAGGCTCTATTTCTGCCATACTCCTTGGAGTACCATATGCCATCACAAGTAAGCCAATTGTTTTTTTTGCCATCTTATAACACCTTTCTTTTCGCTGTATATTCATGAACAAAAGCAGTTAATTTTCGTAATGTATCAGGTTGAACTGATGGGAATACACCATGCCCTAAATTAAAGACAAATCCTCCATCATGAGCTAACCCTTGATCTAAAATTTCTTTTGTACGTGCTTCGATAACTTCCCAAGGAGCAAGTAAAATTGCCGGATCTAAATTTCCTTGTACTGCTTTTTTAACGCCTCGATCTTCAGCTTCCTTAATCGAAAGTCGCCAGTCTAAGCCAACTACATCTAATGGAAGGTCATGCCACTCATTTGCTAAATGACTAGCACCTACACCAAACATAATTAATGGGACATTGTCTTCTTTTAATGCTGTAAAAATTTTATGCATTGTGGGCTTGATAAACGTACGATAATCTTGAACATTTAAAGCACCTACCCAAGAATCAAAAATTTGAATGGCTTGAGCTCCCGCCTTAATTTGCGATTTACAATAGGTAATCGTCATATCTGCTAGTTTATCCATTAGTAAGAACCAGCTTTCAGGTTGAGAATACATAAATGCCTTTGTTTTATTATAGTTTTTTGAAGGACCTCCTTCGATCATATAGCTTGCTAAAGTAAACGGAGCTCCTCCAAATGAGATTAACGGAACGGTTAATTGTTCACGTAGAAGTTTAATTGTATCCATAACGTAAGGAACATCTGCTTCAGGATTAATTATTCCTAATTTCTCAACATCTTGCATTGTCCGAATTGGATTTGCAATAACTGGACCAATTCCAGCTTTAATTTCTACCTCTACCCCAATGGCCGGAAGTGGTGTCATAATGTCTTTATAAAGAATAGCTGCATCATTGTTATATTGATCAACAGGTAGCTTCGTTACATAAGCACATAACTCAGGCTGATGTGTAATTTCAAATAATGAATACTTTTCTTTTATCGCACGATACTCAGGTTGTGATCTTCCAGCTTGTCTCATATACCAAACAGGAACATGATCTACCTTTTCTCCTCTTGCCGCTTTCAAAAAATTGTCATTAAATTGATTTGTCGTCATTGTACCCTCACCCTTCATTTTTGTACTTTATGTAAACAAGTTCATCTTTTAAACATTTTATATAATTAAGATTACTTTATCCACTTTCTTAACTATATCCTTTCTCGGAAATAGTGTATAGAATTTAGGCTAACTTGTCATAAAATTGATAAAATCTTACTTGCGGCTATTAATCATTTTGCCTAATTTTGATAAAGTTTGCATCAGGTTATCATAAAGTTACAAAATTGTTTGCAATTTGTTAACAACTGTCCATGATAAAATAAAATTGAGTTTATTGTGGTGAACTAGTTAAAATTTTACTTATCACTTAAAACTCAAGACATATAAATTAATTAAGAGGTGTTTCCATTGGCGATTACTGAATTTACGTTTTTTTCTATTTGGCTTGCTTTGTTTGCAGGTATCATTTCTTTTTTATCTCCATGTGTATTTCCCCTTGTCCCAGCTTATTTAGCGCAATTAACCGGTACACAAATCTCAAATAATCAACTAGATGTAAACAGAAAAATCATTATCTCAAGAAGTATTGGTTTTATTATTGGTTTTACGATTGTATTCTTGCTCCTTGGGGCATCGAGCACTTTTATTGGGCAAATTTTTATGAAAAATCGTCAGCTTTTAGAGAAGATTGGTGGAATTGTAATCGTCGTCTTAGGGTTCCAAATGCTCGGACTATTCTCAATTAAAATTTTAATGAGTGAAAAGCGTTTGCATACTAAACCAAAAAAATCGACAAGCTTTCTTAGTTCTGTATTGTTTGGTTTTGTTTTTGGAGCAGGCTGGTCACCTTGTATTGGGCTTGTTTTATCATCAATCTTAATCTTAGCCGCACAGAGTGGAACAATGGCATCTGGAATGTTCCTACTATTTATTTACTCGTTAGGAATGGGGATCCCGTTTCTACTCGTTGCCCTTGTTTATTCAAGATCATTAAATAAAATTAGAAAGATTAATAAGTTTATTCCTACCATTCAAAAAGTAAGTGGTGCTATAATGGTGGTACTTGGGATATTATTATACACTGGATTATTTTCCAGACTTTCTGGTTATTTAGCACAGTTTATACCAGTTAATTTTTAATAAGAAAAGCGGAGAGCGCCCGCTTAGCCCCGACAAGCAAATGTTCTGGCAGAAAAAAAGTGCGGTTTTTCACTTTTTTATCTGCCAGGTTATTTGACCTCGAGGGGCTGGTGCTCGGAGCTAGACATCATACAAAATTTATTCTTTCAAGAAAAGCGGAGGCAGTATGAGAGAAAAATTATTTACAACTATTGATGATAACTTTGAAGAAATTGTTTCTCTTCGACGCTATCTACACGAAAATCCTGAGCTATCCTTTCAAGAAGAAAAAACAGCCAAACTCATAGCTGATTACCACCGCAAACTAGGTCATGAAGTTCGTGAACATGTTGGTGGACTTGGAGTAGTAGCTATTTTACAAGGGAAAAAACCTGGAAGAACTGTTGCTTTAAGAGCTGACTTTGATGCTCTCCCAATTCAAGATGAAAAAGATGTTCCTTATAAATCAAAAGTTTGTGGCGTAATGCATGCCTGTGGTCATGATGGACATACTGCAAGTTTACTAGGATTAGCAAAAGCTTTAAATTCTTTAAAAAATGAACTAGCTGGAACAATTGTGTTTATTCATCAGCATGCAGAAGAAGTAGGTCCAGGTGGAGCGATTACCATGATTAAAGATGGCTGTTTAACTGGTGTTGATTATATTTTCGGAACACACCTTTGGGCAACAGAACCTTTAGGAAAAATCCAATATAAATCCGGGGCAATTATGGCTGCAGCTGATCGTTTCGAAATTACAATCCAAGGACAAGGTGGTCACGGAGCCAAACCTCATGAAACAAAAGATTCAATTGTCATCGGGTCACAAATCGTCTTGGCTTTACAACAAATTGTTAGCCGGCGAATTAGTCCAATGGATAATGCTGTTATTTCAATAGGCTCATTCGAAGCTAAAAATGCGTTTAACGTGATTGCTGATCGTGTAAAAATTGTAGGCACTGCCCGCTCATTTCATGAAAGAGTTCAATTATTACTTGAAAAAGAAATTCAGAGAGTTGTAGAAGGAATTTGTTTGGCAGGAGATGTAACCGGGACAGTTCTTTATAAACGAGGGTACCCTGCACTTGTCAATCATCACAACGAAGCATTACAAGTGGCAGCTTTAGCTGCTAATATTCCTGGCGTTAATCTAGTAGAAGATATGATCCCGCAAATGGGAGGGGAAGATTTCTCCTATTATCTTCAGCACGTGAAAGGAGCATTTTTCTTTACTGGAGCTAAAAATCCAGCTTGGGAAAAGGCATACCCGCATCACCATCCTAAATTTGATATTGACGAGCGCTCATTGCTTATTTCTGCCAAGTTACTTGGCGAATTAGCGCTGTACTATTCTAGTAGCGAATTGTAGATAAAGCCCCATAATCCAAAAGATTACGGGGTTTCTTTTTTTCCCTTATAGGTACCCTTCATAGCAAAAAAGTAACTTTCAGTAAATCCAATTCCTAAAACTAATAGTCCATCTATCAGTTGTGTTGAAGCAATTAATGTAAAAAACGTAAACAAGACTGTTTTAAGTGTAAGTAAGAAAAAAACAACCAAACTAAACGATTTTTTTCGTTGTTGAAAATCAATTGGATACAAATCAAGCCAAATTTTTGACGTATGATGATTCCAAAGCGTTAATAGTTGTAATCCAGACATATATACAATAAGTAAAGCAATAAATACTTTACCATAAGGGAATTGGACATAACATATCAAAGCAATTCCGATTAATAATAAACGAACATATATGCCAAAATAATCATTCGCTCTGATAAACGATTTCATATATAAGTATGTAAACATTGCATTTTGGTTAAATGGAAGTAAATTCGGAATGCTACTTATAAGTCTCCTTTTCCTCACTTTTGTCTGTAGTTTTGGCACATCAGTAAACATATTGGCAATCCGATAAAAGGACATCACCATTCGTTCTTCGATTTCAATTAAATATTCCCATTTTAGACTATGATGTTTTTTAACATGTTGATAGTAACAAAACAATAATAATCCTTTAATAACAAAACCGGCTATCAGAAAATAAACAACTGCTCCTATAAATAGTAAATAAGTTAAAACTATGTTTACCATAAATCTGCCGATTTTGTGTGCAAGTCGACTATTTGTAAATAACAGTCTTCCTTCCTCCCATTGCACCAAAAGGTTCCAAGCTTTACTAGTAAACAAGACTACAATAATAAACAAAAGTGAGTAAGCGCCAGCTACATTAAAATGCCGATAAAGTGGTGCCAACAAAATCATCACAAAAAGGATGATAATACTTTGAATAAAGAACGAATAGTAATATGACGCACGAAAGTATGCATTAAGCTTTCCTTCTACAGGTGATAGAAAGACAAGGTCTCCTTGTTTGACAAACGGCCGGATTGGACTATTCGTTAACAGAAATGCAGTGACTAATGCTAAAAACAGCTTGTCTGGAAACCATACGGGCAACCACTTTAATAATTCACTATAATAATAACTTCCCACGAAAATTGCGATATAAATAGCAAACAAAAAGCCACTATTTCCAATTAAACTCAAGTAGCGGATTGCCATCTTCCAATATGCCTTCACTCGTTTTTTCCAAATTTCTTGGGCTTGATACATAATTAACCTTCCTTCGTTATTTCGATGTAAATATCATCTAAAGCAGCACCAGGCATATTCGTTTTTTGTCGTAACTCTTTCATTGTACCTTCAACAATGATTTTGCCGTGATGAAGCATAATAAAGCGATCACAGTATCGTTCCGCTGTTGAAAGAATGTGAGTGGACATCAAAATTCCTGCTCCCTTTTCTTTCATCGCCACAAGGTGGTTCAGTAATGATTTGATGGCAATTGGATCTAAGCCGATAAACGGTTCATCAACAATATAAAGCGGTGGACGAAGCAAAAATGCACACATAATCATTACCTTTTGACGCATCCCCTTTGAAAAATATCCCGGAAACCAATGTAACATTTTCTCCATTCGGAACTCTTTAAGTAAGTTTGTACTTCTTTCTTGTAGTTCTGCTTCCGATAAACCATAAGCCATTGCCGTTACCGTTAAATGTTCCTGCAAAGTTAAATCTTCATATAAAATGGGTGTTTCAGGTATGTATGAATACGAGAAACGATATTCATTTGGGGCTTCTAGAAACTTTTTTTGCTTAATAAAAATTTCGCCTTTTTGCGCTTCCATTAACCCTAAAATGTGTTTAATCGTCGTACTTTTGCCAGCTCCGTTTAAACCAATTAAGCCGACCATTTCACCTTTATTTACGGAAAAGGAAAGATTATCGATCACAAACTGCCCTTTATGATAGCCACCACTTACTCCATTCAGTTCTAATAATATTGTCATCACTATCTCCTCATACTAGAAAAATTTAACTATTAATATAGTAGCAAAATTTAATGTTTGAAACCAGCTATCGCATCTTCGTTTTTTTTGTGATAAAATATGTAAAATATTTCTTCATGAGGAAACAATGGGGATAAGAAAAGCGCAGAGCGCCCGCCTAGCGGCGACAAGCAAATGTTCTGGCAGGAAAAAGTGTGCTTTTTCACTTTTTATACTATCTGAATTAATAACGATTCGGTTGATAGTATAAGAAAAACTAAGGCTTTCGCCATTTTTGGGGCGAGAAGCTAAGTTTTTCTAATCTGACAGGTTATTTGACCTCGAGCCACTGGCGCTCGGAGCTAGACAGTATTCAAAGTTCAAAAACTTTATACTTTCTTATCTTTTAAAAGAAAGGATTGATTAGATATGTCAAACCATGAAAACTGTATTTTTTGTAAAATCACCCGTGGTGAAATACCTGCTGCCAAAGTATTTGAAAACGAATCTGTACTTGCTTTTTTAGATATTAGTCAAGTTTCAAAAGGACATACACTTGTTATTCCAAAGCATCACCAAAAAGATGTTTTTGAATTAAAACCGGAAACTGCCAAAGAATTATTCAGTGTCGTTCCTAAAATCGCAAACGCCATAAAAGAATCATTTCAACCAGTTGGACTTAATATTTTAAACAATAACGGAGAGGCTGCTGGACAATCTGTTTTCCACTATCATCTTCATCTAATCCCCCGCTATGGAAAAGGAGATGGCTTTGGCGTTGTTTGGAAAGATCACAGTAGTCAATATCAAAAAGAAGACCTCCAAGAAATTGCTGATCAAATTTCCAATTCAATAAAATAATTGCTTTTTTACATTAGAAAAAAAATTTTGTAAATACTTTAAAAAAAGATAGCTTACAGACTCACTTACATGATAGGATAATACTATTATTTTAATCACTTAACGTGTAAAATGTATGTTTAGTTATCAGATAGGAGTGAAAATAGTGAAAAGAGCTTACAATTTCAATGCTGGTCCTTCTGCTTTACCTTTAGAAGTGTTACAAAAAGCTCAAGAGGAATTAGTTAATTTTAATGAAACTGGTATGTCGGTGATGGAGTTAAGCCATCGTAGTACAGATTATGAAAATGTTCATAATGAAGCAATTACTTTGTTAAAACAACTTTTAGGAATTTCTGAAGATTACGAAGTTCTTTTTTTACAAGGTGGGGCTAGTTTACAATTCTCCATGATCCCAATGAATTTTATTGGCGAAGAACAAGTTGGTAATTATGTTCTAACTGGAGCATGGTCAGAAAAAGCATTAAAGGAAGCCAAAATAATTGGCCGTGCTACGACCGTTGCTGCTAGTACAAAGGAAGAAAACTATAACCGGATCCCAAGTATTAATGAAATAATTACAAACCCAAATGATGCTTTTTTACACATTACATCAAATAACACGATTTACGGTACACAATGGAAAGAATTCCCTAACACAAAAGATAATTTGCTAATTGCTGATATGTCAAGCGATATTTTAAGTACACCTTTACCGATTGAGAAGTTTGCAATGATTTATGCTGGGGCACAAAAAAACTTAGGGCCATCTGGAGTAACCGTTGTAATTATTCGTAAAGATTTACTTGAAAAATCTAATAATAGTCAAGTGCCAACAATGCTTCGCTATGACACACATTCAAAAAACAATTCTTTATATAATACACCTCCAACGTTTTCGATTTATATGCTAAACAAAGTTTTACACTGGGTAAAAGATCGTGGTGGTGTAGCTGAGATTGCAAAAGCTAATGAATTAAAAGCATCACTAATTTATGATGCGATTGATGAAAGTAACGGATTTTATATAGGCCATGCCCAAAAAGATAGTCGTTCACTAATGAACATTACCTTTAACCTTCCAAATGAAGAGTTAAGTAAAAAGTTTTTAGCTGAAGCAAAAGCTGCTGGATTTGTTGGTTTAAATGGACACCGTTCAGTTGGAGGTTGCCGTGCCTCAACATACAATGCCGTTCCTTACGAAGCTTGCGCTGCCTTACAACAGTTTATGCTCAAGTTTAAACAAGACAACCAATAAAACATTAGCTAAAGAGAATAACTAAAGACAAAATTACACATTTTATTTCCTCCTCTTTATACATGTTTTATTAAATTTGATTATTACTGTGTTAAATAGGATACTATTGAAATATTATAATTATATTCAAACCTTAGCTAAAATGTGATAATCTAATAAAAAATGGAAACATTTAACGAGGAAAGGAATGGTGAAAATATGAATGGAAAATCGATTTTATACGGTTTTATTACAGGAAGTGTACTCGGGGGAGCAATTACACTTTTATCTACTCCGAAACCCGGCAATGAAGTACAGAAGTTAATAGCTAGTAATATTAACGATCTAATGTCTTCGCTAGCTAACGTTAAGGAAAAAACCATTCTTCTTAAGAGCCAAGTTGAAACTGTGACGAAAGAAAGCTTTTCAACAATAAAAAGCGTTTCAACAGATGTAAAAAGTTCAATTACAGAGTGGAAAAAAGACGTTGAACCTACCGTGAATGATATTCAAAGAAGTATTCAAGAGCTTCATGAAACAATTGACAAGCTTGAAAAAGAAATCAAAAGACCTTTATCCTAAAAACTAGTTCAAATACTTATATTTTCTAGTGAAAAATTAACAAGGCTTCCTGTCATCTTCTGATGCGGGAAGCCTTAATAGTACCATTTTTCTTTAGTGCATTAAAGTTTTAAAGTGTTAAATGTTATCAGAAAAATAAAATAAATTTCATTTTTATATTGTGAGGAAATCACTAAGTATGCTATCATGAAACTAACATTTTACTAAAAAAATAATGAATATTCTAAATTGCTACACTTCTTGTATTTTAAATAATATTTATACGGAGGTTTTATATGGATAAGAATACGCCATACTCCATTAAACAATCAATCATTTTTTCCCAAAAAGTTGCCCAATTAAGTAAAGCTTTATGGAAATCTACCGAAAAAGATTGGCAAAACTGGATTAAACCATTCGACTTAAATATTAATGAACATCATATTCTCTTAATTGCTTATCAACTTGAAGGAGCATCTATTTCTGATATCGCGAAATTTGGCGTTATGCACGTTTCTACAGCGTTTAACTTTTCGAAAAAATTAGAAGAACGAGGTTTGTTAACTTTTTGCAAAAAACAAAACGACAAACGTAATACATATGTAAATTTAACAAATGCAGGTGAAAAGTTACTATTAGACACATTAGAAGTTTTCGACCCGCAACAAACAGGTATCTATGAAGGTTCATTACCAATCAAAGAATTATATGGGAAATTCCCTGAATTCTCAGAAGTTATGACAATTGTACGACATATTTATGGTTCTGACTTTATGTTAATCTTTGAAAAAACACTTGAGAAAATGGAACAAGAGTTTATTGAAGTAGACGGAAAATTAATTGCTAGATCTAATGCCAAAGCAGAAACGAGCTAGTATAGACCAATCAATTTACGAAATTCACTCATTAATTCACAAAACAGCTGTTGCTCATAAAGTGCATTTATTGTCATATTTGGGTCCAATTTGTAATTTAGCATTCCAACAAAATGAGTAAGAAGGGGGAGAAACGTTACAAACCCCTCTTTTTTTTGTTTTTTATACTCATCATCTAACTGCTCACAAAGAAAATAAATTTCCTCAACCTCTTTTTTAGAAAGTTGATGTACCATGATTAGAGCAAAAAAAGGATATGAATTATTCATTTTTGAAAGAAAAATCTCTTGATAGTACTCGAGTCGAAGTAATTTTTCTTTAAACGTTTCCATTCTTTTCCCCTTTCAAAATTTTTCGCATTGCCTTTATACTATATTTAAGTAATTTCACATGAAAAGCGTAAAGCGCTTGAGCTAGACATTATTCAAAAACTTTATACTTTCTTATCTCTTATTATATACTTACTATTGTAACTCTTAATTCTCTTTTTCATAAGGCCCATTTTTTTTGAAAGATTATTTTCTGCAAAATTCTATCTTTTTGTTTCATAATTTGATAAAGTTATAAAGGCATCCTACTTTACGGAGGTAACGAATGTTTATTTTTTATTTTCCTTTTGCACTAATTATTTTATTTATCATTAATTCAATGACAAATACTTTATGCCTTCAAAAAGAAATACCTGAAGAAAAACAACCGAAAGTATTTCGGACAATAAATATTTTAATTACAATTTTATTAACATCATCATATATAAAAATCCTCTTCACATAATGTGCTGAGGATTTTTTGCTTTCCTTATCTATTAACAAACTAGAGCAGCACCAATAATTACTAACAAAATAAATAATACTACTACTAAAGCAAAACCTGCACCATATGGATGAGCCATAATAAAAATTCCTCCTTTAGGTATTTGTTGTCTTTCTAATACCCGTTATATGTATTATGATTACTATCTGGTTAGGCACTTGCCCATTTATAAGTTATTTTTTCATTTTTTCAATTTTGTGTTATATTAGTGAATGTATCCACAAAGATAAAATAAAAGGAGAGTTGTAACAGATGAAGAAATTAATTACAGCATTAGCTTTTACAAGCCTACTTGCCCTATCAGCATGTAATGGGAATGAAGGAGCAAACAGTAAGGTAGTTGCAGAAATTGATGGTCAAGTAGTTACAGAAGCAGAGTTCGTTGATTTATTAAAGGACAAATATGGTGAAACCGAACTTACATCATTAGTTCAATCCAAAGTGTTTGACATTGAAGCAGAAAAATTAAAAATTGATGAAGCTGCAGTTAATAAAGAACTTACAAGTATTCGTAAAGCATATAATTTAACTGACGAAGAAGCATTTAAAAGCTTTTTAACAATGCAAAACTTTGCCAATGAAGAAGCTTTCAAAGCAGTAGTCATTCAACACTTAGTATTACAAAAAAAGGCGACTGAAGGTGTTGAAGTAAAAGAAGAAGAAATTAAGGCTGCCTATGAAGCTGGTAAAGAAATTGAAGCTAGCCACATTTTAGTTGAAGATGAAAAAACGGCAAAAGAAGTATTAGCAAAGCTTAACGCAGGTGAAGATTTCGCTAAGCTAGCAAAAGAATTTTCAAAAGACACTGGAAGTGCAGAAAAAGGTGGAAGCTTAGGTTATTTTGAACGTGGAAAAATGGTTCCAGAATTCGAAGCAGTAGCATTCACACTTGAAAAAGGCAAAATTAGTGAGCCTGTAAAATCTCAATTTGGTTATCATATCATTAAAGTTACAGACCGTAAACCATTCGAGCAACCACTTGAAGAAGTCAAAGCTGAATTAAAGGAGCAATTAGCTAAAAAAGATGCTCGACCACTTGAAGAAGTTCAAAAAGAGATTATGGAAAATGCGGAAATTGAAATTAAAGACGAGCAATTTAAGAATCTTTTTAAATAAGGCGTTTATTAGTAAAACACGCTTCCTTTTGGGAGTGTGTTTTACTTTTATTTATGGAAATTTCCATTTGTGCCTAGTACAAATTACTAACCGCCTACATAGAGTAAATTAAGAGGAAAGCCCTCATTAACTTCTTTGAAAGGATGATGAACATGTCTGGTTGCACCCAACCAACACCAGGTTATGGTGCGGGTTTCACATTAGTTGTTGTCTTATTTATTCTTTTAGTAATCGTAGGCGCTGCTTGCATCTACTAAAGAAAGGCTCGGATCTAAACAGTATTCAAAGTTCAAAAACTTTATACTTTCTTTCAATTTTAGAAAAGCAAAGGAACTGTCACGAAACAGATCCTTTGCTTTTTCAGTTATTTTGAAAACTAGGTTTATAGAAACTACGATTATCCATTGCATAAATCTTTTCAGAAAATTCACCAGGTTTCACTCTCTCTAAGGCACGATCTAGCATATTCATTTTTGCGTCAAAATTATCAATCATATGCAATATTTCTGCTTCACGAATTAAAGGTTCCTTTGGACTTCCCCATTCACCTTTCGCATGGTGACTTAGAACAAGATGTTGTAAAATCATCACTTCTTCCGCGACTATCGCTAATTCTTTAGCTGCTTGACCAATCTCAGAAACCATAATCGAAATATGACCAAGAAGCTTACCTTCTAAAGTATAGGTTGTTCCAACCGGTCCCGATAACTCAATTACTTTTCCTAAATCATGCAAAATGACGCCTGCATACAATAGATCAGTATCTAACGTTGGATATAGATTGGCAATTGCCTTCGCTAAATCTAGCATTGTAACAACGTGATAAGCTAAACCAGAGACAAATTCATGGTGATTTTTTGTTGCTGCTGGCACTTGAATAAAAGCTTCTTGATGCTTTTTTAATAAAAAACGAGTTATTCGCTGTATATTGGGATTTTTAATCTCAAAAATATATTGGGTAATTTTTCCTACCATTTCATCCGGATCAAGTGGAGCACAATGAAGGAAGTCGGCGATCTTCACATGATCTAGTGCTGTTGTTGGACGAAGCCCTTTAATTTTAAGCTGCTGTTTGCCACGGTATTCATGAATATCACCAGTTACATGAATAATGACACTACTTACAAATGTTATTTCATCTTCAGGAGTACAGTCCCAAAGCTTTGCTTCCACATCTCCTGTATGATCGCCTAATTGTAAGGATAAAAATGGTTTTCCATTACTAGCAATTCCTTTTGTGCTTGTTTTAATTAATAAGTAACCTTCCAGCTTTTCGCCTGTTTTATAATGAACAATCCCCTTTTTCATAAAGACACCTCCATAACCTATGAAAATCTTAAAGTGGTAAATAGACTTTAAAACTAACACCTTCAGCTTCATTTTTCACAGATGGATAGCCTCCATGAAGCTCCGCAATTCGTTTAACAATGGCAAGACCTAATCCAAACTGTCCTTTATTTCCTTTACGAAAAGGTGTGAAAATATGACTCAATTCTTTAGAAGGGATATGTTCACCGTTATTATTTACTGTTAGTTCAACTGTATCATTTACAATTTCGGCCTTTATCAATATCTTTGTCTTTGCATAACGCATAGCATTTTCAACTAAATTTTCAAGTAAGATTTGAATTTGTTCATGGTCGCCAATAAATGATACGTCAGCTCCCTCAACAATGAATTTTAAATCATTGCGTTGAATTTGGTAACGTTCCTCTAATAAGTAAGCAATTGAACCAAATATAATCTTATCACGCTGAAGCATTTCTTCTTTAATCGAATCAAGTTTGGTAAAAAACAGCATTGCCTTTACTCGTTTTTCCATTCGGTTTGTTTCCTCGATAATAACATCCATAGCTTGTCCAATATTTTCTTGAGGATAAATGCCATCTTTTACAGACTTTGCATAGCTCTTTACGACCATAATCGGTGTTTTCAACTCATGTGATGCATGCTGAATAAATGTTTTTTGAGCTTTATCGTAGTTCATTAAATTCCGCCGCATTTGCTCAAATTGAAAAGAAAGTTTTTGAAAATCTTGATCACCTTTCCATTTAAAAGGTTCTTGCCAATTCCGATTAGAAATTTGCTCGAAATGATTTCCGAGTAAAGAAAGTGGTTGACGCAAATAATTTTTCAACCAAAAAGCTGGGAAAAGACTTAGAATACTAGCTAATATTAAAATATATAATAATCTTTTCCATAGCTGCTGAACCATTTGGTCGCGATAAGAATCCCACATATAAGATATTTGGTATACTTCTCCAACGACTGTATTTAATTTTAAAACGACATAAAAAACCGTTGCATCTTTGTAAGTAAGTTCGTATCTTCCACGATCAGTCATTTGTTTAGATGCTCGATCAACCATTTCATTTATCACATCTTTAGGAACAGGATCTCCTTGAAGTCTCCCAATTTGATTAACATAAAAAAAATGACCAACTGAACGTTCTGCTTCTCGCCTAGTAATAAAATCAAGTTCTGTTTGTGGTTGTGTTATCTCATGTGGAGCTTGATAACGATCTTGTTCTTCCTCAATAATGCGATATGTTTCTTCTGTTAACGTACTTTTTAATGAGAGCGGATAAATAACAATTAACAAAAGAGCAACGATAAAGATTAGTAAAATAAATGACAACCAAATCCGATGTGTTAAATTGATATATTTCATGAAGCTAAAACTCGATAGCCAAAGCCATAAAGTGTCTCAATATGAAGACGTGGTAATTTCTTTCTTACCCTGCGAACAACATCATCAACAGCTCGCTCAGACCCGTAATAGTCCGAACCCCATACATAATCAATAATTTCTTCTCTTGAAAATGCTTTGCTAATATTAGACGTTAGCAGGATAATTAAATCTAATTCTTTTGTTGTCATTTCGATTAGTTCACTACCATCATAAATATTTCTTGTTGCTGGATCAATATAATACCCATTAATTTCAATCCGTTTTTGTTCCTCTTGCTGTTGAGTTGGGCTATACGTTCGCGCTAAAATTCTTTTTATCCGAATAATTAATTCTTCTGGTAAAAATGGCTTTGCTAAATAATCATCACTACCTAATTCAAGTCCTAATACTCGATCTAAGTCTTTGTCCCTTGCAGAAATGAAAATTACGGGAGTATCATTTTTTGCTTTAATTGCTTTTAATAATTGATAGCCATCTAGATGAGGAAGCATAATATCTAACACCCATAGATGCGGAGTCGCATGGTTAATCGCGTCATACGCTTCTTGTCCATCTGCAAAATGATGGACATCCCACCCTTCACGAATCATATATGCCTTTAATATTTCTGCTAAGTTCTTTTCATCTTCCACTAAGTTTATAATATATTTTTCCAAGTTGGTTTCACCCTTTGACTAATAATTTTCCTTAATCTCTATTTTATCAAAAAACAAAAAAAATTTACTAGATTTTATCGAACCTTTTTCATTATGAAAAGGTTTGCTCTAATTGGTGGATGAACGATCCTCTAATAAAAAATAACCATTAGATACTTCTTTTGCGATAAATGGATGACATGTAAAAAAAATGATTTGATGTTTCTTAGCCATTTCCTTCATTATTTCCACTGCTTTTTGACGGCGTCGTTGATCAAAATTAACAAATATATCATCAATAAAAATTGGAAACGATGTGTGTTTTGAATGAACAGTTGCTAAAGCAAAACGGATGGCTAAATATAACTGTTCTTGCGTACCTTGACTTAATTCATTTGGTTGAAACGTCAAACCGTCGTTACGCTCAACAAAAAATCGTTGCTCGCCAATTGGTGCATACAATTGCACATATTGACCATTCGTTAAAAGCTGAAACATTTTTGTTGCTTCTTTCACTACTTGAGGTTGCCGTTCTTTCTCATACACTTTTTTTGCTTCATCAATAATTAACTGTACTGTACGATGAAATGCCCATTTTCTAGCTTCCGAAATCAATGTTCCTCTTTCAGTTTCCAAATGATGTAGCACTAGCGAATAAGAGCTTCCTTGTTCTAAATTTTTAATTTCTTGATTAATTTCTGCTAATTGTTTATGCCATTTTTTTTCTTGATCTCGAGCATGACTACTTTTCATTTCTACCTCTAGCATTTTTTCAGTTAGGAGATCTTTATATAACAGAACATCCTCCTCTAGCTCAATAAGTTCCGTTTCAAAGCCGATAAATGGACTTAATTGACTATTAATAATCCGTAGTTGTGCTACAATTTGTTGACTTTCAAACCAAGCCTTTCCTTTAACACGAAACTCTTCTTCAGTTGCTACATTGGCCAATTGATAAAGTTTTTCTATCTCCTGTTGATATTGTTGATATTTTACGTTCAATCGCTTCAATTCTTCATTTAACTCAGTTTGTTGATCTGTTAGCCTTTGAAAAGTTTTTTCAATTTCTTGCGCTTCCTTTAAAATAATTACTAAGCGCTCTACATTTTGCAAATAGTTTTCACTATGAAAAGTGATTGTAAGGATTTTACATACATTTTCAACACTCTCTATCATTTCTTGTAAATCTGTTTCAATAATTGCAAGCTTCTCTCTTAAGTAATTGAGGTGGCGTTGTTTTTGCTTAGTTTCTTCCATCATATTCAATAATTTCATATATTGAGTTGCTTCTAGTTGCAATGGATATCTAAATTCATCAGCCCAATTAGCTAATTCAGCATGGAAAACGGCTATGTCTAATTCGCATTTATCTAATTCTTTACAAATTAATTGATAAGCTTCATTTGCCTCTGCTAGGTTTTGCTCTTTAAAAAACAATTGATTAGACGTTTGTTGATCTTTCTTGAGCATTTGTTGTACTCTTTCAAAATCATCGTAAGGAATATTTTCAAGCTGCTTAATAAGCACTTCTTTCTGAACTAGGAATGTTTCTCTTTGCTGTTGTAATTCTGTTTTATAAGTATGCTTGTTCTTGCTGAATAAAATCATTAGTAATAAAGCAAAAACGAACAAAGATCCTAAAAGATATTGAGAATCAAGGAAAAAGATGATTGCTCCACAAAAACTAGCAAAGATACTTACTAATATCATCGTTTTTTTTGTTTTTTCTGTTTTTTCAAAGTAGTTTAGTTGGTTCGTTACCAATTGTAAACCGTCGTTAATAAATTCTATTTCTTTTTGTAATTCAATTTCTGATTGTTTTTTTGCGAGTTTCTGCTCTAATTCTTTTCTTACATGGTCAGCTAATAATTCTTTTTTTAAACTTTCAACTTGAGTTTCTTTTTCTTCTAAAGCTGCTTTTGCTTGATCTAATTGCGATTGAAGTAATAAGTCTTTTTGTTTTAAAGTTGCTTCTTTTTCAACGAGCTTAAGAAGGTTTTGTTCTGCAACAAAACTGGTGGCAAAAAATGCATCTTTGTAACCGAGTTTTTCGACCATTACTGTATATTCTTGTTGTTCATATTGAATTTGTTGTAAAATTAACTCTTTTTCTTTCTGCTTTGTCTCATAAATCTGCCTTGATTCTTTTATTCGTTCAATCATTTCTTCAAGTTTATCTAAGCTTTCGTTTACATTAAGCAATTTTTTATCATCGTTAATTTTTTGTAATTTTTTTTCAATAGCTTTCATGTCACTAACAATGAGTAATGAATGATCTAGCAATTTTTCTAGTCGCTCAATCCCTTCCTCTGGGAACGGTATGTATGGCGGTAATTGTTGTAATCTGTTTTCAAACGTCTTTTTATTGATGACCAGCGGTGTAATTGCTTGAAGCTTTTCAAAGTAACGATAGCTACGGTTTAATTCATGCTGTTCTTCACTAGTTTTTTCAAGTAATTTCTGAAGCTCAATTCGTTCTTCCATAAGACGTTCATAGTTATTAAGTTGTTTTTTCCAACTATTTACTTGTTCATCTGCTTCAACAACTTTTCTTAATTGTTGATTGATCAATGGTTTTCTCCCTGTTGGTTTATAAAGAACTTGGATTGTTTTATCATTCTTTTTCTCAATTTCTAAAAGATTATGTCTTCCAGATATTCCAACTCCATAGATAAATTTATTAAGCTCATCAGATTGTAATTGCTCCATCATTTGCAGATCTGCTAGTCCAAATGAATAAATACCTGAGAAAATGGTATAATCGACCTCATTTAATACAAGTTTTAACTCAGCTTCACCACCAATACTACCATCTGCAAAATAAACGTGAACATCACCAGTAGCTTTTCCAGAAATGCGTTCGACAGTTACTTTGCCATATTGATTTGTATCAATAACAATACTACCTCCATATTGTCCGCCAAGGCGAGGTTCGTAACGAAGCTCACTTTGTTGTTTTGTTGGGAAACCAAATAAGATACAACGGATAAATGCCCTAATTGTTGATTTGCCTGCTTCATTTTCGCCTAAAAAAACATGAATCGATTCATTAGCTAATTCAATTTGAACATTCTGAAAGCGACCAAAACCATAAAGATGTAATTTAATTAATTTCATATGATCATTCGTCCCTTTCTTTTAATAATGCTGATAAAAGGTAGCTTTCAGCTTCTAGCAAGAGTTGCTTTTGTTCTTCTTTTGTCATAGGGGGTAAAAAGTGTTTAAATTTATGGTGTTGATAAACTTCTGTTAACGCTCCAAGTAACAGCTCTTCCTCACTATTTAACTTATCTACGATTGAAACAATGTCACTTAATAGATGTTGTTCATTTTTCAATGTATTTCGGTCCCATTCGCCGATTGTTTCAAGTTTTTTGTCAATAATATAGCAAAAATTAGCCTTTTTTTCTTGGTCCATGTTGAAAATTTCGATAAATTCATCGACTTGTTCAATTAGATATTGATGAAGGACACCCCTACCCGTAAACTTCAAAACGACCAATAAGCTATGATTTGGTTTTTTTGCTTGGCTAAGAGCAGCTTCACAACAAGTTGTTAATTCATCAATTGTTTCAAGCTCATCAATCTTAATAGTAAGCTCGTCCCAATAAATTTCGGAAGTAGGCAAAAATGTTAATGATGATAATGAATGAACATCATTAAGTTCAACTAAATATACTCCCTTTTCTCCTAATTCTTTCTTATGCCTTCCTTGAAAATTTCCAGGATAAACAACAAAAGGTGCTTTATGCAACACTTGGCGCTTATGAATATGACCAAGTGCCCAATAATCAAAGTCTTTCTCAACAAGTTGACGAACTGAAAATGGAGCATACTGGTCATGTCCTACCTGACCTTCAGCTGTTCCATGAAGAATACCAATATGAAAATCAGCTACTCCTTGTTTTTCATATTTTGCAACGATATTATCTTTGACTGTTTTTTGCGGATAACTGTAACCATATAGATGAACGGTTACATTATCGTTTTGAAATTCAAAAAAATTGACTTCATCTTTGAAAAAAAAGACATTTTCCGGCCACGAAATTGAAAGCCAATTTCCTTTTAAATGGTCATGGTTACCATGGACAATGTAGCAACATATCCCATATTGCTGTAATTGCTCCATTGCCCGCTTTAATTTAACCTGGGCTTTTAAACTACGATTTTCACCATCAAATATGTCACCAGCTAAAATCACAAAATTGACCTGTTGATCAATTGCATAATCAACTAGCTTTTGTAAAGCTACAAATGTGCTTTCCCTAATTTGCTGAAAGATTGTTTCTGGTAAATCACGTAAACCTTGAAATGGACTATCTAAATGCAAATCAGCTGCATGAATAAAACGAATTTGCTTCATCGCTTTCCCTCACTCTTACATATAGTATTTATATTATATCATCATTAATGAAACGTTCGTTCTTATAAATGTAGTTTTTTAATCTTTGCAACAACGTATAAAAAGGAAGCTGCGATGAGCAGCTTCCTTTTTAATAGTATGGTAATAATGATAACGCTGTTATTGCAGCAAGTGGGAGGATCAATCGTTGAAAACGCCGGCGCGGGAAAAATGGATATCCATAGGACGGGTAACCGTATGGATAAGGAGGATAAAAATAACCTGGATAACCGAATCCAACTCCTCCATATAAACGCTCATTGTTTTCCTCGTCCCTTTGCATCCCTTCACTAGCAGGAACAGCTAAATAAAGGTTTGTTTCGTCTACATTTTCAACTATCCCATCATAAGATTGTTGATCTGTTGTTTGAACTAATACATAACGGTGTAGATGATTTTTACAAATATCATGTACATTTTGTTGATGATGCATGCCTATCACTCCTTTCACAAATATGCTATTCAGAAAATAGGCATTTTGTTCATCAATTAAAATTGCATATTTAATTGTTTACGAAAAACTTCCTTAAGTGTATAGGCAACACCATTTTGATTATTAGACCGTGTAACCCAATCTGCTTGATCTCGAACATACTTAGGGGCATTCCCCATTGCTACACCTAAACCGGCCTGGGTGATCATTTCAAGATCATTATCGTAAGCTCCAATCGCAACCATTTGGTTCAAGCCTATTCCTAATTTTTGTCCTAGGATTTGCAAACCTTTTGCTTTCGAAATTCCTTCTGAAACAATTTCTAAGCTGCCTTCCGCAGAACTAGTGACGTGAATACTTGGTATTTCATTAACTAAAGCTTCTTTCGCACTAAGGCGATCTTTTTCATTAAAAAAGAAGGCATGAATTTTCGGTGGCATTATTGGATCATTTAATAAATAATTACTTAAAGAATCTACGAATCTTACCGGATAAAAAACCGGATCACCGATCCCAACAGTCATTTTCGCAATTAAAAAGTTTTTTTGCTGAATTTTATTTCCAATCGCAAATTTTTCATGCATAATTCGAAGATGACATTGATATTGCTCTAATAACTCTACAATGTGATATGTTTTTTCATTATTTAGCCTTCGCTCAAATATTGGCTTTTCTAAAGAAGAGCCAATAAATGCACCGTCATGAGTAATTAAATCCGCCTCTAAATTTAAGGCATTTGCCACTTTTTGAGCAGAAGGAAATGATCTTCCTGTTGCTAAAGTAACGTAAACTCCTTTCCTTTTGGCAAATTCAATTGCTTCTTTCGTTTGTTTGGCTATTCGATAATTCGATTGCAATAAGGTTCCATCTATATCTAATGCTAGTAAACGATATGCCACTTTAATCCTCCTTTTTCTTAAACAATAAGTATTTGGTAAAGCCTATGTTTTATTCCGGATCAATAGAACAGCGAAAAAAGATGACCTTGTGCAAGGTCATCTTTTTTGCGATAAAATCTTATTCACTTATTCCGTAAAGTACTTCTAATGGCTCAGTAATAATTTTGTTTATTTCACTTATCATCTCACTCATACGTTGTTCCGCTTCCATTAGCTTTGCAAGTAGTTCGTTTTGTTGAACTGTTTCAAAAGATCTTTGAGCTTCTTGAATTTCTGCTTCAGTAAGTTCGATCGCTTGCATTTGCTTTTGTTGAAGTTCCATTTGGATCGCCTGAAAATGACTAAGCATTTGTTTCGCTTGGGCATTTGTATTTACCTTTTCATGAAATTCAACTAATTGTTTGAACTCATTACTTTCTTTTAAGACCCGTCCAAGTTCATGAGCCTTGTCATATGGATTTGACATATGATAAAAACCTCCTAGTTTCGCCTATTAATTAATAGGTCATTAAGTCATTGCTCCTACATGACTATATCATTTTTGCAAACATTATTCACCTTAAAAGGAAAATTAGCTGAAAAAAATTACGAAAAATGCTTGAAAAAGCCCAATCAAGCCTCCGAGTAATGCCCCTAAATAAGTAATTTGCGTTAACTCCCGACTAGTAATAGATAAAATCATCTCCTCTAAGCGATTTACAGAAAATTGTTCTACTTGCTCTTTTACTATATCTTCTAATTGTAATTTTTTTAATAAATAAACTAATTCTCTTGAAATAGCTTGTCCAATTTTTGCGATCATTCTAGGTACAACTTCTGTTACAAGATGTTGTTCAATAAAAGGAGTCCAATCTTGTAGTGGTTTGTCTAAGTATTCCAAAGGAATATTTTCCATCATCTTTGCTTGGATGTAGTTTGCAATATTTGATAATTGAAGACGGTCTTCAATATCTTTAACCTTTAGTTGCTTTACCTTTTGCCATTCTTTTGTTAGGAACACTTCAATAAGTTGTTGTGTTCCTTGATCATTTAACATTTTTATAATCTCTGGCTGAATTTTGTCTACCAATCGTTCATTTCCCAAAAACATGGCGATCATATTTCCTAAAGAACCTTTCCCCATTAAAAAACGATCAACCATATTGCTTAATGATGCTATCCCTTCTGGACTTTTAAAATAATCTTTGCCTTTTTCAATTAAAATAGATGAAAATTGTGGAATATAATTTTCTACTTTTTCATTTAACTTATCCGGGATTGCATCTTCAATGGTTAGTGGCCTTATTTTATCCAATAAATCAGTCATTCTCTTATTTATCCATTCAGCTAGCTTTTGTTCTACTTTTACGTTTCCGTTTGTAATTCCAAACCAATTTTCTAAAACTGCAGCCAATGTTTCTTTGCTATGCAAATGCTTTGTTACTTCACTTTGAACCCAAATTGTTGTTTCATTTATAAATAATTTGTTCTCAAGCTTCTTTTGTAAACCTTCTACCGTTAAAAGATGATTTACGACTAACTGCCCAAGTTGTTCAGCTAACTCAGCTCGACGTTTTGGTATTAACCCAGGTGTAAAAGGAATTTTCCAACTCCCAAGATAATAAGCCCGATATGGTCGAAACAGCATCTTTATAGCTAGTAAGTTTGTCACCCCACCAATAATTGCGCCAACAATAACCATACTAATTATAACAAAAAGAACATTCACGTTTGTCACTCCTCTTTCTTTATTAGAAAACTTGGCTCAGCCAAGCCTTAGGCGCCGGCTGAGCCATAGTTGCACTTATACTTAGGACTTTAAATTTTTCGCAACGTCGAATAAACATCATTGCTAAAAATTTATGCTTTCTTAACGTATAACAAAAGCTTCACACTTACACTTACACTTACATAGGATACGATATCAACAAATGCCTATAAAGAATTAGTCTCAGCTTACTTAGTGTAACATTTAAAAGGATAACGAAAAATATTAACCTAAAAAAATGAGTGGTCAAAATGTTCATGAGAAAAATTGTCGTTCAAGTTGATAAAAATAATAATTTTGACACTTGTATGCAAATTAAGATAGCACAGCTTTTATGTAAAAATTGGAGGTTATCAGATGAAAGCACCATTCAAATTCAATTTGGCAACAGAATAGAAGCAGTTACTGTTAAAGTAGCTCCAAGTTTGAAAGTGCCAACAATCGAAATTCCTCCAATGCTTGCTGAAAAATTATCGATTCCCTTCGAGATATTACCAATCCATTGTCTATACAAAAAAGATCAGAATACACTTACATTAGGACCAATCATTACTTGTATTACCAATCAAGCTTTTCAAGAAGATTCTAAGTTTGGTGGCATGACACCTTTTTTTGAAGAATTGGCATACTTAGCTCAACATATTCACATTTTATTTTATGTGCAACCTTTAATTAAGTGGAACGAACAGTTTTCTGGTTACTCGTTCCATCAGAAACAATGGAAAAATCATTTATTTCCGGAGCCAAATGCAATTTATAATCGAATTGGTTCTAGATTATTTGAAACATCAAAAGTTTACCAGCAATTTACACATTTTTTGGATAAGAAAGATATACCTTATTTTAATCATAGCTTTTTAGATAAATGGGATTTGCATCAAGCTATGTCAAGTTTTCCGGAAATAATTCCATATTTACCAGATACCACACTCTTCAATGATTATGAAAATTTCACTCAAAAACTTAACTTATACGATTGTATTTTCCTCAAACCTGTTCGTGGTAGTCAAGGAAAACAAATTTTAAAAATAAAAAAAGCTGACAATGGCTATATTGTTTATTATTCTTCTTTTTCCCAGGAAATTTCAAGCTACTTTACATCTAGTTATCAATTATACAAACGTTTAACAGAACGCTTAAATAAAAAAAGATATATTATCCAACAAGGTATAAATCTTGTCCAGTTTGAAAAAGAACGGCCCACCGATTTTCGTATACTTTGTATAAAAAAAGACAATAACCAATGGAACGTCATTTCATCCGTTGCCCGAATTTCCTCAAAAGAAAAAATGGTTTCAAATTTAGCCCAAGGCGGAGAACAAAAAAAATCAATTGACGTTTTGACAACTATATATTGTGAAAAGTTGGCAAAGCAATATGTAAAGTTAATGGGAGAATTAGCACTAGAAGTAGCAAATTTAATTTCTGAAAGTTTCGAAGGATTATTTGGTGAACTAGGTATTGATATTGCCTTAGACAAAGAAGGAAAACTATGGATTATTGAAGTCAATTCTAAACCATCAAAACTTGAAAGTGATGAAGCAAGTGATCGAATTCGACCTTCTACTAAAGCGCTATTAACTTATTTAGCCTTTTTATCTGGATTTCCTCTCTTAACAAGCGAAAAAGGAAAAAAGGAGCGATAAAATTATGGTTAGTCTCGGAATTTTAGTAACTAATTTACTCCAAGAAGAAGCATATTTTTGCGCTATCGCTAAAGCAAGCCTTACTAATTGTGCCAAAATATATCTTTTCTTACCTTCCGATACTGATCTTATACGTAAAATAGCAAAAGGGAAAAGCTATTGTCAAATCACCAATACTTGGAAAGATGCTACCTTTCCATTACCTACGTTTATTTATGATCGTTGCTTTTACGAAGATGAAGCTGTATATCGAAAACATTTTCCATTCGTAACATGGCTTAAATCACAGCCAAATATTTATTTTCTCGGTCATGGTTTGCCTAATAAATGGATTGTTCATAATCTCTTGAACAATGACCCTATTATCAGTTTCTTTTTGCCTAATACCAAAATTCTCACTAACTCAACAGAAGTATTTTCAATGTTGGCTAGACATTCTACTATTTTGCTTAAACCAGTCAGTGGGTCACAAGGCAAAGGGATCTTTATATTGGCACATAAAAATAAAATAATTACTTTGACTACCAAAAAAAATGGGAAAACTTACAATAAGCAGTTAACAAAAATGGAAGTCAAACAACTTATTTATAAAGTATTAAAGCAACGAAAATATTTACTGCAACCTTTTCTACAATTGACCAATAATGAACAGCGTCCCTTTGATATCCGAATTTTTCTCCAAAAAAACAAGGATGGAAAATGGACAGAAATTGGCAGAGGAATTCGCACTGGAAAAATCGGTGATTATACATCAAACCTAAGTAGCGGTGGTGAAGTTGCTTGTTACAAAGATTGGCTTGATTTGCTGCCAATCGATGCTTGGCAACCGTTACAACATAACTTATCCACTCTAATAAAGCGAATTCCAACAACATTAGAACGAGAAGGCTACAAACTATTTGAAATAGGACTTGATTTTGGCTTTGATACTAATGGAAAACTTTGGCTTTTAGAAGTTAATTCTAAGCCAGGTAGAAAAGTAGTGACAACGAATTTTCCCGAGATGAACGATGTCTTGGCAAAAGCACCGATTCTGTATTGTCTCTATTTAGATGCAAAAAGAAAGGGAGTTGGAGTTTGATGTTGCAAGAAGTATTACCATTAAAAAAAGAAACTGACCGTACAGGAACCCTTTTTGTCCCTGTAAACTTGTTTAAAAACTATGTAGAACGAGTTCAATTTCCAGATACGCTATCCTTTGGAACAAAAACCGTTTCATGTGAAATTGCCCCTCACCCAGATCAAAAAAATGAATACAAACTTTCATATGATTTATGGAAAGAATTAATGATCCCATACGAAGGCCAAATTCATTTCTTCCAAAAAGCCAATACAATTTACATTGGCCCTTTAGTAGGAATATTTACAGCTGGTTTTACCCAATATCATGTCCGGCCAATTGGAGAGCGATCATTATTTTTTGCAAAACTACTTTCAGTAGAACAAAAAGTTGGGGCATATTACTTTGTTTTTGGAGCACCACATATTGATTGGAACAATGGGACGGTTAATGGCTATTTTTATACAAGTAACGGTTGGAAACAATTGACAGTACCGTTACCAAATGTCATTTATGACCGATTACCGAATCGAAAAGTGGAACAATTAGAAGTATCCATTCAAGTGAAAAATCGACTTCAAAAAGATTATGATATCCCTTGGTTTAATCCTGGATTTTTTAACAAGTGGGAAATTCATGAAATGCTTATTAATGATCAGGAAGTAAATATTCATTTACCTAAAAGTTATTTTCAACCTCAAGCTTCTGAAATCGAATATTTACTTGAGACGTATAAGGAAGTTTATGTAAAACCAGCAAACGGAAGTCTTGGGTTAGGAATTCAACAACTTTTACAAAAAAAAGATGACCCTTTTATCTATTGCCGTTTCCGAAATGGGAATAAAAATCGACTTAGACGCTATACATCATTAAAACGCTTAGTTCACCATCAGTTTCCTTTAGATTTAAACAATATGATCGTCCAACAAGGTATTAATTTATTAAAATGGAATAATAACCAAATTGATTTTCGCACTCATACGAATAAGAACAGTGATGGAAAATGGTGTGTTTCGGCAATAGCAGCAAAAATTGCTGGAACAGGCAGCATTACAACCCATATAAAAAATGGCGGTGAAGTGAAAACCGTTAAGGAAATTCTTGATAACATTGGCGCAAGTCGAGAATTGATTAAAAAAATTCATGATACTGCTCTCTTATTAAGCGAAAAAATAGACGAGAAAATGCCCGGTTTTATCGGAGAAATTGGTTTTGATCTTGGAGTTGATCAAAATGAGCATGTCTGGATGTTTGAAGCAAATTCTAAACCTGGAAGAACCATTTTTTCTCATCCAAAATTAAAAGGTGATGACTTACAATCACGACGTCTTCCATTAGAATTTGCCATTTATTTATTTAAACAAGCGATTGAAAAACAGCCCGAGTTTTTAAATGCTCATGAATATTTTTTACAACTATGAAGAAGAACAATGGCAAAGTGATTGTGTACAGCGCCTTCTATTTGGAAAAAATCTTCTTCCCATTCCTTTTGGAAAACAAACAAACAGCCATCAATTTACAATGAGAATGCAAAATAAGAAAATAGGTCCGCTGATTGGCATTTTAACAAGTAAAGAAAATCGGAGTGACTTTTATGGAAACCGTGCCTCATTTAAAAAAATCCAAGAATATTTACAAAAACAAGGCGGCATTTCCTTTGTAATGACCCCAGAAGGCTTCCTTGGTCAGCTAGTCAAAGGCTATATTTATGATCAAGGGGAATGGAGAAAAGCAATATTCCCATTACCTGATGTTATTTATAATCGCGTAGCCTCATATAAAGTTGATCAACAATTAGGCCCGATCCGAAAAATAGCTGCCCAAAACGCTATTCCTTTTTATAATCCTCACTTTTTTGAAAAATGGGAAACATTTAAACAACTTTATGGAGTAAACTCACTAAGAAAATATTTACCTAAAACTGAAGTTTTATCATCAATCGAGCAATTAGAATTTTGGCTCAATGAACAGCAATCCGTTTTTGTAAAATTAGTTCTTAGCAACCGTGGAAACGGAATTTATTTAATTACGAAATTAGCACAAAACCTTTATGAACTAAAAGCGAACGGTTGGAGAAAAACTTACAAACAGATCGATAAACTTTGGGCAATGCTAATGCAAAAATTAGCACAAAAAAAGGCGGTTATTCAAGAAAAAGTTTTCTTAAAGCAGTACAACAATCTCCCTTATGATTTACGGATTTTAGTTCAACGTCACCAGGAAAACTGGAATATCACTGGAATAGGTGTGCGCTGTGCCGGGAAAGATTCAATTACAACTCATGTTCCCCAAGGTGGTCAAATTCTTTCATTTGACATGATAAGTAACGACTTAAATCTAAAAGAAATTAAGTTCCTTACCACCCAAATTGCCTTACGGCTTGAATTAGCATACGGGTACTTATGTGAATTTTCCGTTGATTTAGGGGTTGATGAAGCAAACAATTTTTGGATTCTTGAGGTTAACTCAAAGCCAATGAAATTCGATGAAGCTCATATCCAAGCAAACGCCTTACATTCATTAATCGAATGCTTTTATGAAGATACAGGATTTAAAAAGAAAATAAAAGCTTGAATTAGAAAACTCGAAATTATAATTAGTTTCGGGTTTTTCTTTTAAAAAAATAACTATTTACACATAATAAAAAAAGCGCAGAGCGCCATAAATTATAGGAGGGGTTATTATGCACAGACAAAAAGATTCAAAATATGAGGGTAGAGATAAATATTTCATGGATCTTGATCGAATGACAAATGAAGGACTTGCTGGTGGTACAGTTAATAATCGCTATGACCATCCCCAAATCGAAGAGGCACAAGACTTCATAGAAGAAGAACCGCCAAAATAAAAATATTATTTTATCTTATTAGAAGAGGCTCAAATGTAAGCCTCTTCTATTTCTTGAATAAGCACAACTTTTTCAATGTAACAATGTAAACAATAAAAGACATGCGGACATTGTTGTTTCTTTGCATCTTCGTTTATCCCATCAAATAATTTCATTCCATCAATATCAAGATAGGCACTATAATCATCAAAATAATCCAGTAATCTCCCTTTATCTTCCATACCACGATTACACTTTCCACAATTAGGTGAAATTACTTTCATTCCATTACATAAAGGACACATACTCATTTCCTTTTCACCTCATTTACTTTTCGTTTTCACAACACTAAATAAAGAAGAGGGATGGTATCACCCATCCCTTAAATCCAAAATATTAAGTTATATTACTAATAGTGATTAGAAACGACCACCAAGCTGTTGCTCAGCCATTTGTACAAGACGCTTCGTGATTTCTCCTCCAACAGAACCGTTTGCTCGTGATGTTGCATCTGGACCTAACTGTACACCAAATTCAGAAGCAATTTCATACTTCATTTGATCTAATGCTTGTTGCACACCTGGTACTAATAATTGATTTGAATTATTGTTGTTGTTTGCCAAGGTAATCACCTCCTCTTGTACTACTAGTTTGTTTCATTCTGTTTTCTTTATGTATTGCCCAAGCTAGCAATATTAACCATTTATGAACCAATTGATCCTGCAACTAGTACGTTACGTTCGTTCCTTCGGAGGGCCTATGTGCCTTAAAAGATAACATGTACTTCACTATTAAGAAAATAATCATTATGAAGCTGATGAGCATATTTCTAACATAATTTCCGGCTGTTTGTGGAAGTTTTGCATTTGCTATCATTTCTCGATATTCTCCAGCAAGTCCAACAATTTCCCCTAATTGCTGTAACGACTCATATATTAAATGGGAATTAAGCATATCTTCATGAAATTTTAATGTTCCCAATAGCTCGCCCTCAAGATTATGAAGAGCTATAAAAAGTTGAGAATCAGCAAATAGTTCTTGCGTTGTGAGATTATTTACATCAATAAGAGTCATCTTATCATCTTTTACAAGATAAAATCTTGGGTCAATACTTAAAGTCTTTAGCATATCATTCCATAATGAAAATAATTGTTGCTCCTCTTGTATTGATAGCTTTGCCTCTCCTTGTAAATAAGACATTGCTGCAACTTTTTCATTAATCAATGTTAATTTTTGCTGAACAATGTTTTCATCTAATGTACTAACATACTCAAAGAAATTCTTCAACTCATCTTCAGTTAAGTCAACTAAAGACAAAAAATCAGTGAAAATTGAAAAATCTTCATTATGTGCCAAGTAAAATTGTACATCATAGTCTAAGTCTTCAATAAATTTATAATCAGCCATTGTTTCACCAAATTCAGCTAGTAATGTTACTAACTCATTATGTGATATTTGGTAATTTACTAATAAGTCATTGAGATTTTCGCTAGTTATTGGAGTTCCTAAAAATATCGATAATTCTTCAAGAGTGGCGAAATCATTTAAGCGATAATCATAAAAATTAAGGTACTCGACAAGTTCACCCATTGTCCAATTATTTTCCACTAAATACTGCTCTAATTGAGTTTGATTTATTTTTGCCATTGCAGGTTTTGAAATTATTGAAAATATAATAATAAATATACAAGTAAACAAAAAAACACTACGCTTCATTTTCGTTCCTCCTAAAATATGAGTTACTAAAGGTAGTGTTTGCACAAGCAAGAAATATATACCATATATTAATTCTTATTCAAAGCTAAAAGGCTAAGGGTTGGTTCAAAATTTACAGGTCAATTTCAAGGGGAAAGAATCCAAACTCGAAGGACATAGCCACCACAACCACATTGATCGATAAACTTTACTGTAATCCGCTCACCATACTTTTGTTTTAATACTGGCATTAAGTATTGTTCAGGATTTCCAAATGCATTTGGTGTAACAAGGTTTACGTGAAAGCCTTTTGCTGTTTGAGCTACTGCTTCCACTCCTTCAGCAATCACTAATTCACGATCAGTTTCATATTCGCCATGTTCTAGGGCACAAGACCAACTTTTCATCTTCATTTAATATCCCTCCTCGGTAATATTTTACTGTAAATCTTCCTTTAACTTAGTGAGGTAAGTCACTGTCCTCGTTTTACTGTATTAGTCGTAATGTTGACATTATCATATTTGCAAAAATGATCAGTTTAGATACAATATAGATGTAGAATAGAAAAGCGCAGAGCGCCCGCCTAGCGGCTCGGAGCTAGACAGCATTCAA
This sequence comes from Anaerobacillus sp., assembly GCA_036676095.1. Lineage (GTDB taxonomy): Bacteria > Bacillota > Bacilli > Bacillales > Anaerobacillaceae > Anaerobacillus. Next base: position 98,254 of record JAKFDP010000019.1, read on the forward strand.
AGTTCAAACATATAAAAAAATTAAATCTAATCATAAAGGAAATGAACAATGAAGAAAAAAATAGCTTGGGTTACTGATAGTACGGCATATATTACGAAAGAATTAGAGACAAATCCCGATGTGTATGTAATTCCTTTAGCCATTAGTTTTCAAGATCAAACATTCGAAGATGGAATTGATTTACAAACAGAAGAGTTATATTCAAGAATTAATGATTCAAAAGAAATTCCAAAAACATCACAACCATCAGTTGGACGATTTTTCGAGCTTTATGAAAAGCTTAAAACTCAATATGAGTGTGTGATTGCTGTTCACATTTCAGAGAAAATAAGTGGAACAATCGAAAGTTCAAGAGCAGCAATGGAAATGGCTGAGCTTAATGGTGAAATTGTCGACTCGAAATCATTGTCGTATACGATTACTACTTTGTTAAATAAAGGGATCGAGTTAGCCAAATCAATTGATGACTTTAAAGAAATTGCCAGAAAGCTTCGTGAAGAGGCTTTAAAATCTGAAAAATATGTTTTATTAGGTAGTTTAGATCAATTTTACAAAGGTGGAAGAATGTCTGGAACACAGTTTCTATTAGGAAACCTTTTACAAATCAAACCGATTATTACTATTACAACTACCGGTGAACTAAATTTATTCCAAAAAGTTCGTTCTGAGAAAAAAGCAGTTAATCGTTTACTTGAATTATTAGCGACTGCTAAAGAAAATTATTGTATTACTAAAGTTCAAATAATGCATGGAAATGTAACAGAAAAAGCACTTGAACTAAAAGAGAAAATCGAAGAAAAATTTCTGAATATGGACATCGTTGTTGGAGAAATTAGTTCAACTATTGCCGTTCATGCAGGGGAAGGTACGTTAGCCTTATTTTGGCACAACGAAACAAAATAATTAAGAAAAGTGGAGAGCGCACCAGCTCGTATCTAGACATCTTAACGGATTATATTTTATCGCCCAAAGTTACTTAAGTTCCCTAAGTAACTTCGGGTATTTTTTATTCCGAAATAAAAATAATTTTTAGCAATATTAGTACATAGGGACAATCCAAAAGGTAAAGCTATTTAATAATAAGATGGAGGGAAGTTAAGATGTCACATCAACAAATAGCCGAAAAGTCATTTTGTATGAATGAATATGACACACTTAAAAAAGTGATTTTATGTGAACCAAAGTATATGACAATTCGTGATGTCATTAATGATACACAAAAGCATTTTAAAGACGTAGGGATCGATATAGAAAAAGCTATGCAGCAGCATAAAGAATTTGTTCAGACATTAAAAACTAATGGTGTAGAAGTCATTTTACTACCTCCTGACCAAAAATATCCTGAACAAGTGTTTACGAGAGATATTGGTTTTACGATTGGGCAATTGATCTTCGTTGCTGATATGGCTAGTATTGTAAGGCAAGGTGAAGAAGAAATACTAAACAACTGGCTTCAAGAGGAAGACGTTTCTTACTACAATATAGTCGGTGCTCATATTGAAGGCGGTGACGTGATTATTGATCATCCGATGATTTATGTTGGGATTAGTGATCGAACAACTAAAGCATCTATCAAACATTTGGAAAGTATATTACCAATGTTTAAGGTAATACCTGTTCCATTCAAAAATAAATATTTACACTTAGATTGTGTATTTAATATCCTGTCACCAACAGAAGCATTAATTTACCAAGAAGCCTTTGCAAATAGTGAAATTGAGTTATTATCGGCACACTTTGACTTAATTGAAGTATCAAAAGAAGAACAATTTACGTTAGGAACAAATGTCCTTTCCATTGGTCATAAAAAGATCCTTAGCTTACCAGTCAATAAACATGTTAACACGTCTCTCAGAGCAAAAGGTTTTACAGTCATTGAAGTGGATATTAGCGAAATCATTAAATCCGGTGGATCATTCCGCTGTTGTACAATGCCAATTATAAGAAAAAGTTGACTTTCGCCTAGATCTTTAGGCGAAAGCTTTAATTTTTTATGCAAAGTCAACTATTTTTAGTTTATGGTATTTTCGTAAATCAACAAATGTATCGTTAGCATTTACATAAAGCAAAGGTTGTGAAGGTTCATTTTCATAAATAAACACAAGCTCCGCTATTGATCCATCACTTAAGACAACTTGTTCTCCTACATGTTTACGAAGCATATGGCGGACGAATGGAACGACAATCGCTGGATTAAGCTGATTATTTCTTGTCTCTTCGATAAGTTCATTGAGCAGAGTAATCATATTCCCTTTATTCAATAAAATCTTATCAATCTTATTGGCAACTGTGATGATTTGTACCATTACCGGTAAGTACTTGACTTTAATTCCTTTTGGATATCCTGAACCGTCAATATTTTCATGATGATGCCTAGCCGCGTTTAAAATAAGAGCATTTATCCCTTTCACTTCTTTTAAAATAGTCCAACCTAATTCAGGATGTTTTTTGTATTCGTGAAGCTCTTCTTCGGTAAAATCCTCATTTTTTTTCGTCAATAAGTTACTATTTATTTGTAATTTTCCGATATCATGTAGAACACCCATTTGCCAAAGAAGAATCTTGTTTTTAAATGAATATCTTAATAGCTTACCAAGGTAAAAGGCCAGTAATCCTACATTCGAACTATGCCGAAAAATGGTTGAATCTGCTTCAATCGTATACATTTTTTCGATGACTGAAACGTCTTTTTGAACGATTCTAGCTAGGTTTTTCTTTTTTTCAAACCATTCTCTAATATCAAGTTTCTTATTGTTTACTAAATCTGAAAATAGCTCTTCAATATGCTGAATGTTTTGTAAATATAGGCTTCTAAAAGATAGATCTTCCGAAACTCTTACTTTCTTATAGCGATGTTTTTTTAATAGCAAGATATTTATTTCTGATAAAACGGTCCCTTTCTTTAACAACAAAATATCAAGATTTGAATAAATGTCTTCTTCTAAGACTTTCCCAACGAGGTCAAAACTTATTTCTTCCATTGGGCATCCTCTCCCTTTTCTCATACTGATAAAATACAGCAATAATTATTTGTGATTTTGTCTAATAATAGTATATAACACAGTACCAATTATTGAAGTTAATTTTGACACAAATTGTAAAGAAAACGTAGAGCGCCCGCCTAGCGGCTCGAAGCTAGACAGTTTTCAAAGTTCAAAAATTTATACTTTCACAACGTATAATAAATCCTTGGCTTTGTAGAATAATAATGCTATAGCGGTATTATTTTGGGAAAGGGATGATAAGTTTTGACCATTTCACGCAAAGAACGAATGCTTCATATTATCGAGCAATTACAAGTACATTCTGAACAATTGCCCCAAGCAATAAAAACGAATCTACAACAAGCAAAAGCAAAGTTAAATAAATTACATGAGTTTGAAGTTCAACAACTAACTGATAAAGTATTCTCTCAACCTGTATCTAAGCAACAAATTGATCTAAACTCACCAGAAAATTTATTACATTCTTGTTATACTGAACTAGAGCGATTATCTATGGAAGACCATACACCTTATCAATTACAAGAAGCAGTTAAAGATATGCGACAATATTTTTCAATTGAAGAACAAGATGGTTTTTTCCCATAATAGAAAAGTCATCTCAAGGGAAGAATTCCTTGAGATGACCAGTAGGTTAGTCTCTTGCTCCTAACGTAATACCTCAACTTTTTGCAAATTAGGGCAATCATTTTTCAGCTTGCCATGTTCTAAGATTACTCGACGCTCAGCCAAGCTTCCTATCTCGGGGTCATGAGTTACCATAATAATTGTGTGTCCTTCTTTGTGTAATTGTTTAAACAGATTAACGACTATTTCTTTATTAGCTTCATCGAGATTTCCAGTAGGTTCATCAGCTAAAATTAACGCTGGATAGTTAATTAGCGCCCTTGCAATACAGACACGCTGTTGTTCTCCTCCAGAAAGCTGACTAGGAAGATGGTTCGTGCGATGAGTTAACCCTACTTGCTCTAGTGCCTCTTTTGCTTCGTTTTCATCTGGCATACTATGATAATATTGCGCTAACATGACATTTTCTATTGCCGTAAGATGTGGAACTAAATGAAATTGTTGAAATACGAGTCCAATCTTTTCACGTCTAATTTCAGTGAGTTGTTTTCGAGAAAGACTAGAAATAGTAACATTATCAATTAATATTTCCCCTTTAGAAGGAGTATCCATACACCCAATAATGTTTAACATCGTACTCTTACCAGAGCCCGATGGCCCCATTACTGCAACCCATTCTCCTTTCTCTACAGATAAACTAACATCATTTAGAGAATTTACATTTCCATAAATCTTATAAACATTTTTCATTTCTAATAATGCCATCTAAATTCCCCCATTTATTCTCCTTTTAAAACTACTGCAGGCTCAATTGAGACTACCGTTCGGACTGGCCATAATGCTGCAATACTTGTCACGAATACTGAAGCGATAATCACGATTAAGAAAACTGAGAATTTAAAAGAAATAGCTTCCATAAATACACTTTGACCAATTATTTGGGCGAACAAATAGCCGAGGAAACTGCCAATTAAAGCTCCACATGTTCCTAACAAAATTGCCTCACCTAGAAACTCACTAACTATGCTTAAATTAGGAGCTCCTAGCGCTTTTTTTAAACCAATCTCCTTCTCTCTTTCTAAGACAATCGTCATCATCGTCGTAGCTACACATAATATGGTTGACATTAATACTACAGTTACAACTAGATAAACGAGAGATTTAATTTTTTCGAGAATTATTCCTTCTGACTGGGCAATTTTTTTAATTGGTTTAGCGATTAGAGAAGGCTGTTGATTGCTTATTTCTTTTGCCTTTTCAGTTAAAAAATTTGCTTCACCAGAAGCACTTATGTAGCCTACGTTCATAAGTCCTTCGAGCTGTAACATATTTTGAAAAGGAACTAGATTGACAAAGATTTGATTGTCTTCTGTACTGCCCGTTTTAACAATTGCTTTCACTGTAAACGTATTCTTTTGCCCAGTGGTATCAGAAATAGCCGAAAATTGATCGCCAAGGTTTAGTTTTAATTTTTCTGCTACAGTGACCCCAATGATTGCACCGTCTAAATTTTTATCACTAACCCATATCCCATTTATTTTCCAATAAGGACTAATCTTCTCAATTTCTGAAAAGTCCGTACCGACCATAACTAATTGCTTATTACTTATATTAACTACACCATAAAGATATGGAGCAGCACCTACAACATTATTTTCAAGAACTGCTAAAGTTTCGTTAAACTGTTGCTCAGTTAAAAATGGTTCACCTGAATCACTAGGAGCAATAACAAGATTTGCTCCATAAGCTCTTAATTCCTTAGACATCTTTTCATTAATATCTAAATACACACTTAGAAGAGAAAAAATAACAGCTGTACCGATGGCAATTGCAAATAATGCCACGGCAATTCGTGATTTTCGCTTAAATAATGCATGCAAGATCATCTTTTGTAACATCATTTTCTTGTTCATAGCAATCTCCTTATCTACCGTGTAATACATGAGCAGGTTCTACTTTAGTCATATATCTAACAGCTGATAGACTGCCCAACACTACAACACCTATAGAGATTAGTAATATTAATGGAAATACTAATGGTTTAATTGTCAAACTGTTTCCAAAGACTTCTCTAGCAATGATCGCCGAAAATCCTAACCCAACAAAATAACCGATTAAACCACCAAATATACTGTTAATCAATGCTTCAGATAAAAACAAATGAATAATTTGATTATCCTCAGCTCCTAAAGCTTTCATTAGACCAATTTCTTTGCTTCTTTCTAATACTTTCGTGGTCATTAAACCCGAGACACCAAGAGTTGAGCTAGTTAAGGCTGCAACAGTTAATAAAATCATTAATAGCTCAATTTTTGATAAGATCGCTCCTTCTGATTGAGCCACTTGGCGAATTGGTTTCGCTTCTACACCTGGAATTACTTCTTCAATCTGATAAGTAATCGCATTTACATAAGCAGTACAATACCATTTCTCAAAATCTTCTGAAGTCATAGTTTCTGGGTCTTCATCTGCTTTAGCTGATAAATCATTTTCAGGTGTTGTTAAGGCACTGACCTCGATTCTTTGTACCTTCCCGGCCATATTTAACACTTGTTGTAGCTGACTTAATGAAACAAATAACTGTCCATCAGCTTCATCTCCACTATTTAAAATGCCTGTAACTTGTACGTTTAACGGAGGATTGTCATTTTCAAATGTTAAATCTATTTTATCTCCAACTGTAATGCCCAATTGTTTCGCTACTTCTTGACCAACTAAAGCTTCATTTGTGTCATCAGTAGCCCATTTTCCTTTAATTTCCCACCAAGGCTTCAAGGTTGTATTACCAACATTAATCGTTTCGCCCGTTGGAATAACTAATTTCTTATCAAACCAAGTCCCAACAATCTTAATATCCTCTGAGCCCTTTATTGTTGCTGTCGTTTCTAACAAAGGGGCAAAACTTAAAATATTATTGGCCCAAAAGATCATCTTTAATTTTGGTAAATCAGCTTCATTGATAAATTGTTGATCGGAAAGCGGATTAAAATCAATCCCACCTATCTCCAACGGCAATGTGTCCATCTTCGGCAATACATGAATATTGGCACCATAAGCTTTTAGTTCTTTGTTGACTTGATCACCGACATCTAAAGTTACATTTAACATTGCACTAGCTAATGAAGCACCAAAAGCAATTGTAACAATCGTTAATATTTTTCTTTTCATTCCTCGGGTGAAAGACTTTATTAACATTTTTAAAAACAAGAAAATTCACCTCTACTCAAATACCTTTTCCATTTTTAATAATTCAGCTTGGTCAATCGTGATAAATTGATCGGTTACCGTATGATCCAAAGGAATCGGATTACAACCACCTGGAAAGCCGATCGTTGCAGGATTAATTTTAACACCGCAATCGATACAAATAACACTATCTTTATCTTGATAATAACCAACAACTCCACAAAGATTACAAGCATCATAACCGACGCCATATACATCTTCACCTTTTTGAATAACTAAAAATTTCATTTCAGTTCCATTTGGTGTTACATAACTAAATCTATGTAAATGGCCATGTTCTAATTGCCCTTTGGAAATTTTAATAATTCCATCATTTTCAACAACTGGGACAGCAGGAGATATGTTTATAGGTCTATTTTCTATATAATAATTAATACAAATCATACTCAAAATAATTGACGTCAGAAAAAACAATGACATTATTTGTCTTTTGCTTTTTATGATCTTACTAACGATTTTTCTTTTCTGTGCCGGATTTTCGTAATCCTCACGCTTTCCTCGAGGCAAAGTTAAGGCAACGTGGATCATCCAAGCAGCTAGACCGAGAATAAAAACATAAAAAAACAACGGCTGCCAAGTGTTAATAAACGGAGCAATAAATTTTACGGCTATTTTTGTTGGAGCTATATATCCTAAAACAAACAGCATATGGAAAAAACCAATACTTTGTCGGATTAAATATAAGAATAATAGTAAACTACCCCAAAAACGAATTTCAATAAATGGTAGTTTTCTAGTTAAATCAGAAGTATTTTTATATAATAGGTAGCCGATCAAAAATGCAAGACCACCACCAAAAAATTGCAGTAATAATTCCGAATTAAGGAATCCATTACTTCTCCTCACTAAATGAACAAAATGATAAAAAACGTCTACAGAAGGAATTATCATAAAGAAAAAACTAACGACTTCTATCGCTTTTCCTTTTACCCATTTGTTTTTTATCCAAACAACTGCTAACAGCACTAGCGAAGCTAATATCGAAAAGCCACGTAATACTATGTCCAAGACTTCTCGGTCAATATAGCCTTTCAGCATAGTAACCAATAATAATCCAGACAATAGCGCTAAGCCTATACAGTAGTTCATACTTTTATTTACTGCATGATCTTCTTTCCACTTTTGACTAAAAGCATAGATAACTAATAAAAAAACAACTGCTTCTACTACATGTTTTATTGTAACCGTTAATGAACCTAGCATTTTACACCTCTATAAATAATTATCGAGTATTAAGTAGCACAAAAACCTGAAGGAGGTCATTTCCTTCAGGTATTTGAATTAAAACTTTCGTGGTACATACGGGAAGTCAAATTCTAATTCAATCGGTTTCTTCCAAAAACGACCAGGTACACCAGTTACGTCGTCAGTGTGTAACAGGAAGTCATGATGTTCTGGAGAATCGATTAGAAACTTAAGTGTAAAATTACCTGCACCAGGCATTTTAACGTTCGCTCCATAATGTGAACCATCACCAGCATTCATCGGCATAAAACTTCCTGATAAAACCATATTGTCAGTTTCATCATAGATTTCATATTTAACAGTTAAATAAGACACAAATTCTCCAAAGCCGAATCCATAAGGATTATCTTTCAAAGCAACAATATCAGCTTCTAAATGAATGTCAGATTCTGCAGCGCTTAAACCAGCCTTCATTACTGGCTCCATATCAACAGGTTGTAAATAAATTGCTCCAATACTCATTCCTTCCACTTCAACCGGATCACCGATAGGGAATTCTTGGAATGTAGCTCCTCCGCTATTTTCACTTTCTTGAGTATCACTAGAATTGTCTGTTGTGTCTTTAGTTTGAGAGCCGCCGCATCCTACTAAAACGACAGCCATCAATAATGATAAAATAATTAAGCTAACTAATTTTTTTTGCATGACTTTAACCTCCAATATTTTGTTTATTTGCTAGTTTTTTAGAATTGTATTTCTGGATTCCTAATCCAACAATAAGCGCTATGATAAGTAGTGATTGTACTAGTAATGATTCTACAGTCGGATAAATCCCTAAGAAAGTTATCGTTGGAAAGTTGATATAAGTATTTGAAATAAAATTACCCGCTTGAAGTTCGTTAATTCCATCGCCTGCAAAAACAAAAGCTAAGTAATAAAGTAACATACTAGTAGCGATAAAAAATGGCTTTAACGGAATTCTAATTCCCCAATAACGAATAATAACGTATAAACCGACTAATAAAATACAACCAACTACAAAGCCAAACGTAATCATCCCGATATCTTCAGGTTGGGAACTTGATAACAATGCTTGGTAAAATAGAATTGTTTCTGCTCCTTCTCGATAAACTGCTAAAAATGCAGCAAATCCTAAAGCAAATTTATTACCAGTCGTTAAGGCCGCGGCCATTTTCCCTTCTATGTATTGTTGCCACTTGTCAGCTTCAGCTTTACTTATTAACCAGTAACTTACAGAAAATAGTACGGCTACTGCAATTAACATTGTTACTCCTTCAAGTATTTCTAGACTAGCACCACTAATCGCAAATACAAAACTAATTGCTATTGCTGTGGCGATACTCAGTACTAAGGCAACTAATGCACTCCAATAAATAAGCAGGACCTTCTCTTTATTCCCTGATTTTATCAAGTAGGCAATCAAGGCACCTATTAAAAGAATTGCTTCAAACCCTTCGCGAAAAATAATAAGTAATGAAGCAACAAATGCCCCCCATGCACTCTTATTTTCTCCATCTAGTTGATTGGCAGCCCCAAAAATCTTTTCTACCGTTTCGCGTTTAGCATTGTTTACTTCTTCAACACTTGCTCCATTCGTCATTAACTTTTTTATATTTCTAAATAAAAATTCAATTTCTGCATTATCTTTACCTGAAATTTTCAAACGGACAGCATTTTCCATCTGCTTTCCTTCATACGGTCCAAAATATGCATTGTCTACTTTATCTTTACCTGCCTCAATGTCACCATTTGCATAAAAAGTTACAGCTTCCTCCAAAATGGCTTCAATTTCATTTGCAACTTCTTTCCATGAATTCGCAGCAAATACTGTTGGCGTTAGTAACATAAAAAAGCAGACAAAAATAATAACTTTTTTCCAAATCCTCATTATAAGATCACCTTCAAATAGGAAAATAAATTTCTACTTAGTTAACAATTTAACGATATCAACTCCTTTTTAAGAATTCACACAAACTGGTAAATCGTTGTCTGAAATACTATAACAAGATAATGATAATAGTTTTCATTATCGGTGTTTTGTTTATTATTTTATTTTAATTTTAAGCATCTGTCAATTGAATATTTAGTGAAGAAAGGCTGCCTCAAATGAGACAGCCTTTTTTTCTCTTGTTATTACATTATTTCCATTAATTATCAAAACCTGTTATATAAATAGGTAACGAAATTGAAAACGTTGTTCCTTTCCCTAGTGTACTTTGTATCGTTAATGTACCTTTCATCGATTTAATAATATCTTTTACTACCATCATACCTAATCCAGTGCCTGTTTCTTTTGTGGAGAAATATGCTGTTCCTACTTTAGAAATATGTTCTGAACTCATTCCAATACCTGTATCACTTATCTCAATCATTACAGTTTGATTGTTTTGATAATAAATTTCAAATAATAATTTTCCACCGTTAGGCATCGCTTCAATCCCATTTTTCCCTATATTAATTAAACATTGCCGAAATTGCTGACAATCATATTTCAACATGCAATCTTTAAGTGTGTTATCAAAATCAGAAGCAATTTGAACTTGATTCATGATTGCATAAGGTAATAAGATATTAATCACTTCTTTTACATCTTCTGCAATATTTCCAATTGTTTCACTTTTTATCTTCGGCTTTGCAAATGATAAATAATCAGTAATGATTTCTTCTGCTCGTTTTAATTCACTTAATGCAAGTTTTAAATAATTATTTTTTTTTTCGTCAGGAATATTTTTCCCTTGTAACAATTGAAGAAATCCTTTTGTAACCGTTAGCGGATTACGAACCTCATGTGATACACTTGCGGCAAATTGACTGACTAGGTGAAGTCTTTCTGCTTCTTGAATTTTTTGCTGTAAAATTAGAGACTCTTTTAAGTTTTCAATTAAATATGTAAGTAAGGCAATCGCTGCTGCTTGAATGAAGATATAATTTAATGAAACGATATTCATTGAATATATGGAAAAATTCATGTGAATAAATAAATTTGTCGAAAATACGATAAGTAATGAGCAGATGATTGATATACCAGTATTTAACAAGATTTTAAACTTTAGTTTAAGTAATAAATAGTAAGCTTTCATTAGCGGAACAAAAATAACGATTAAACTAACAACATATAAATTAACATACACACCCTCGCCACCGTTCAAAAAACGATAAATTACGATAACTAGAAATAGTGGGATCCCAACAATATACCCGCCGTACAAAGACCCGATAATAAAAGGAACTTGTCTTAAATCAAAAGTAAAGCCTTCGAAAAAATTTACCGGGAAACTTAAACATAAAATAATTGTGATGGATAAAACAATAACCATTACTAGTTTTTTATGCTTTCGATGATCGATATTTCGATTAAGTATAAAAATTTGATAAATATATAACGGCAAAATCGTAAATAACACATTTAATAGCAAGCTTTCCATTCCATATTTCATGTAAATACAACACCTCCTACTAAATGACTAATTTTATCACATTCTTCCTTATTTTATTTTCACTCGTTGTCATTTTCTGTGACTATCGTCACATCTATGAGATTTTCTAACAATATAACGTAAAAATGGTAGATTATCTATTCGCTAAATTAGTTTAAAATTCAAATATTTCTAATAAAACAAAAATGCTTTATACTATAAATATAAAAGCACTTTCCTACTGAAGTATCTATCATATCAATACGAGGAGAATTCTATGAAAAATAAGATCACTACTATTAAAGATATCTTACAAAAAACTGGTCTATTATTATTCATAGTAGGATTAATTTCCCTCTCTATCATTTATTTTTACCAACAAAAACTTTCTACTAGAGAGCAAATTAAAGAAGCTACTGCTATTGCTGAAATTATTAAACACTCAATCACTAACAATGCCGAGTCCGTAAAAACAAAAGAAAAATTAATCGATTTATATCTTTATGTCATCTCAAAATCAATCGCCAAAGAACTTGAAGGAAAAACAATAAAAGATGTTAGTCAAGTTGAATTAGATCGCTTAAAAGAAAAATGGGGCCTAGATGAAATTTCACTTTTTGTCTACAAGGATAACGATTTTATTGTTGAAAAAGCGACGGATCCAAAAGAAATTGGATTAAGTGCTAAAGATTGGGGATATTGGTTTGATGCGATGATGCAGTTATATAAGTTGGAGCCAGTTACGGTGAAAGAAGGTTTTGCAAATGAAAATTATTGGGCGGGACCTTTATCTTTATCAGAAATAGTCGACCAATATTATAAATATGTTTATTACTATGACCAGACGACAGATTTTATTATTAATCCCTATATTAGCGCCGATGAAGTTTATCTTTATACGTCTACTTCAAGTACCGATATTTTAATTGAGAAACTTAAAAATATTGACTACCATAACGTATATGAAATTGCCGTTATTAACAAAGATGCATACTTACACCCTAAAGAAATTATTGAACCAGAAAAAGATCTCCCGATTCTTTATGGATCAAATCATTTTGCTCTCGATTCAGATAGAAAAATAATTGCTTCATTAAAACCAGAAGATACAGCCAAGACACACAACTTTACAAACGACGGAAAAAATTACAATAAACTTTTTATCCCTATTAATAAACAACAGATCCTATCAGTTGTTATCGGAACAGATAAACATACGACTTTAGAAATGCAATTTCTATTGCTATTACTTGCAGTTTTTATTTTATCATTTATTGCGATAGCGATTATGTTGTTTGTTATTAATAAGAAATCGTTCAAAGTTCTGATAGCTGAACAAGAACGTTTAGCACTTGCTGAAGATTTTAAAAGAACAATGGAAATTCTCCCTGAAGCAATATTTAATGCTCGAATTGGAATTGATAATAGTATTATTATTAACTACAATGAAGGAACTCTTGTTGAAGAATTAAATTTAACTACAGCAAAAGTTAAAGGAAAAAAAATAACGGAAGTTTACCCTGAAGCAATTTACAAGGTGATGATTCCGGCAATTAATCGTGGATTTGAAGGCGCAGAATTCCAAAGTAATTTTGCCTACAAAGATAAGATATATCAACTAGTTGTAAAACCTACGTACAATCATGAAGTTGCAGGATATGCCATTGATATTACAAAAGAAAAGGAATCTGAAAGAAAAATTGAAAAACTTGCATTATTTGATGCCCTCACCGGGTTACCAAATCGCTATTCTTTCAACCGCCAAATAGAACAGCTAATCAATCATTATGAAAATAAAAATGGGAAATTTGCTTTATTTTATATTGATATTGATAATTTTAAAACGATCAACGATACAAAAGGTCACTCCGTAGGTGATCAATTATTAATAATGGTTGCAGAACGAATGTTACATTCCTTAACGAATACCCCTGCATTTTTGGCTCGAATGGGAGGAGACGAATTTACATTACTAATTGAATACTATAACGATAAAACAGAAATTATGAGGATTGCCGAAAAACTATTAAATTCTTTTAAAAAATGTTTTATTTTAAATACTATTGAGTATACAATCACATCTAGTATTGGAATTAGCCTTTATCCTCATGACGGAAAAGAATTGAATATTTTACTAAAAAATGCTGATATTGCAATGTATAAATCAAAAGAAAATAATAAAAATTCCTATTCATTCTTTCTTGAAACCATGGCAGAAGAAAGGCTACGTAAAGTAAGTTTAGAAAACTCTCTCCGCCATGCAATAAAAAATAAGCAATTATACTTACATTATCAACCTCAGTATAATATTCAAACTCAAACAATGATTGGTGCAGAAGCGTTATTGCGCTGGAATCATCCTCAATACGGGAATATATCGCCTGCTGAGTTTATTCCAATCGCCGAAGAAACTAATTTGATCGTTGATATCGGAGAATGGGTAATCCTAGAAGCTTGTAGTCAATTTAAAGTCTGGGAAGATGAAGGGTTGGATATTCATAAAATTGCCATTAATTTATCGAAAATCCAACTATTGGATCCAAACATTTTAGAACGGATTAAGCAAATATTAATAAAGTTAGATTTCAATCCAAGAAATTTAACATTTGAAATAACTGAATCAGCTACTGTTAATAATATTGATCAAATTATGCTAGCAATAGAAAAGATGCGCTCTCTTGGTATTGAAATTGCAATTGATGATTTTGGTATTGAATATTCGTCACTAAAATATCTGAAGAATATTCCGCTTGATATTATCAAAATTGATCGATCATTTATTAGTGAACTCGAGTATGATCATAAAAACAAAAACATTGTTAAATTTATAATTGAATTTGCTAACGATCTCGGTTTAAAAGTAATTGCAGAAGGGGTAGAAACGAAAGAACAAACGAAAATCCTTGAAAATCTCGGTTGTCAAGGAATTCAAGGTTATTACTATAGTAAACCACTTGATAAAAAAGAGATTACAAAACTCATCAATAACTCAAATAAAGCTAAGCTAGAAGTTCAATGATTTAGAAAAGTACAGAGTGCAAACTAACAACTTAACATTCAGTAAGAAACGTGAACTAATTCCCCAATCGGTGTCCACGTTTCTTTTTTGTTCTTACCATCATTCGAAAAGAGAGCGGAGCTTTATTCGGTTGATCTAGCTAACTTTACATTCCCATTATTTTTGATAAATGCTAAACTTTTGGTTAACAGATTTTTATTAGACATTCTTTTAAAAGTGTGCTATCATTTTTTACTTATATATGGCATATATAAAGAAACAATGCAGCAGAAAGGAGTCATTATGCGAGAAATTATTCAATTTTTCAATGAAAATCCAATAGTTTATAAATTGCTACTGTCTTTTCTAATTTTACTCATATACCTAAACCTTGTTAGAATAAGTAATAAATTATTATTCAAAACTATTAAAGACAATAGCTTATATTATACTACACGAAAAAGGTTATATTACTTGCATCTTGTGATTTTAACTGTTATCTTCATTTTTCTATGGTCAGAATCAAGGCTTGATCTGACAATTTATGTTGGGTTCATTTCCGCAGGTATTGCGATCACACTTAGAGAAATATTTACGAATATTGCAGCATTGCTTATTATTTTGATTCAAAAGCCCTTTGAAGTTGGAGATCGCATCATTATCAACGACCGTGCTGGAGATGTTATTGACCAAAAGATCTTTCATTTTGTTGTTATGGAAGTCACAGCCAAGGCTGAAGGAGGGCAAAGTACCGGGAGAATAGTCCACATTCCTAATAATTATATCTTTCTTCATGCAGTGTCCAACGCCAATAAAGGCTTTGAATACATTTGGAATGAAATTGAAGTCCGACTTACATTTGATAGCGAATGGGAAGAAGCCAAAACTAAACTTGAAACCATCGTGAATAAGCATACACAGCACATTACAGCCGAAGCAAAAGACAATCTACACGAAGCTTCAAAAAAATATATGCTTCACTATCAAAACTTAACTCCTATCGTATACGTTACCGTAAAAGATGGCTTTATCAAACTGACGATGCGTTATTTAACTGAACCTAGAAAAGCTCGAATTACCGAAGACATTATTTGGCGCGAAATACTTCAGTATGCTAAAGAAAACAAAGCTATTAAATTGGCCTAGAATTAGAAAAGCGCAGAGGCCGCTTTGCCTAGCTGCACTTATACTTGGGTACTTTATATTTTTCGCTACGTTGAATAAACTTCCTGCTATTTCCTAATCTAATAAGGCTGTCTCTATCGAGACAGCCCACAACACTTACAAATACCTTCTATGAACCTTCTTCCCATCGTACGCAAACACCATTTTCTTATCTGTAATACACGTTTCTAGATGAACTGGTCTGCCCCATAACTGGTGAATATATGGTATTACTTTTTCTAAATATTTCACATCAAGCTCAATACCTTCATAATGATGAGTTAAATACAGTTCCCCATTTTTTAAATAATCACCATCTGTGACACTAATAAACGGAAACCCACCATTTACTCGAATACTCACTAACTGATCCCGAACTGCTTTCCACTCTTTGTCAACAATCTTATAATCGCGACCTTGTTTTTGGAATAAATACATGTCTTCACGTAACACAAGATCTTTCGTTAAATAGTTTCGCATGAAAGAGATATCAGATTCAATTTCCCTTACCTCAAAAAGCTTTTCACGCCCACTATTAGGCTCAACACCTCGCTGCTTCATTTCATCCGTTGGATTGTTATAGCGTTCTTCAATATCTTCAAAAATCTTTAAGCCAAGATAATACGGATTAATTGATGTTTTCGATGGCTGCACAACCCCAGCATTTAGTTTAGCAAACTCAATTGCTTCATCAGAAGTGAGATCCAATTCACGAATTATACGCTGATGCCAATACGAAGCCCAGCCTTCGTTCAGTAAAGGTGCTTTTTTCATATTTCCAAGTTTTATGTGAAAGCCTTAGTTTTTCTTATACTAGGTTCCTTAAATTTTTCACTTCGTCGAATCATCATCTTTGCTAAAAATTTATACTTTCCTATCGTGTAAAAAAAGTTCATTTAAAAAATACATGAACTTAAAAAAACTGATTATTTTTACTTTTGATAAATTTCAATACCTAACTTGTCTATATGTTCAACCAGTTGTTGATTAGTTATACTTTCGTAATGAATAACATCAAAAAAATAAGGAAGTGGATATTCTTCATTCAATGTATCACTTAATCTTGATACTATTTTTTCGTTAATATCTTTACCAAAGATCGCAAGATCAACATCTGAACCTTTTTTATAATTTCCCATTGCCCTACTACCGAAAACCTTTACTTTCTTTATTTCTTCATATTTTTTTATAGCCTTATTTATATAGTCCAAATCTATATCTAATAATCCAAACATCCGATCATTCATCTAATAGTTTTACATATAAATTTTTTAATTCTGGTAAAAATTCGGTTTTAATTTCATTTACTAGTTTTTCTGCTAATGCATCATCATAAGTATGTGTCGTCAAATTACGCTTTGCTAAAGCATCTAACCAAAAAAGCTTAATTCGGACAGACAATCCGCTATTTTGGGAAATCTTCCTATTTTAAGTTTCTATCGGACTCACACTTAGACAATCATCAGGTTAATACAGAACCTAAAGTCACCATTTTATATGATACGTACAGCTTGTACCGTTATTCTTGCGACAGGAGCTATCATCATGAACAACGGTAATCATGGCATTTGGTTCTTTAAACTTGTTTGCTAGTGCTTCGATAATGCCTTTGTCATAATCACAAGGATAAGGATTGTCACAAACAATCTTGGCCATGTTATTCCCTGTTTTAAAGAACGCGTAATCGCCAAGTTTATTGAGATTTTCGCTATTTCTACTCCGATGATTCATTTTATAAGCGTTATTTATCGACTCAAGTGCTGTTTCGATTGTTTTAATTTCAGACGGCCACAATCCATTTTCCGTAGTAATTTTACCGATATCATGCAATACATCTGCTCCTAAGTGGTCGCCTATGTTGTAGAAAGTAGTTAACCACTCTGGAACTGGATACCATTGATCTGAATAATGAACGTCTAGTCCAGTCTTCTCCAAGATTGGAATAACTTTTGCTCCTACTACGTCGATCATAGGTAACATAAAAAGGCCATTTACTTCAATCTCTTCGAATACACGGAATGGGGACTTTAATTTCAGTTTCTCTTTTTCGATCAAAACTTCAATTTCCGCTGCCGGGATTGGACGGCTGTATAAGAAACCTTGTACAAAACGACAACCAAAACGGCGAAGCCTCTCATGCTGCTCCTCTTTCTCTACACCCTCTCCCAAAACTTCCATCCGCAAATAACGAGATAAACGTACGATTGTTCGAACAATATCGGCACTCTTTCGATTCGTTTCTATTTTATCTATTAGCGATTTATCTATTTTCACCGTTCGGAATGGAAAGGTACTTAGCATTCCAAGCGAAGAGTATCCACTACCAAAGTCATCAAGTGTAAGTGTAACACCGATGTCCACAATTTCACGACACACTTGAAGAGATTGCTCCACATTGTCCATAGCAGAACTCTCGGTAATTTCAAGACATAGATTTTTTGCTGGAAAGTCTTCCTCTTTTAACATCCTTGCTAATTGCTTCACGAATTGAGGTTCTTTTAACTGCCTGGCTGATACATTGACGGACACAATTAAATCAGGCTGATCGGATTCAATCCAGCTCTTCCCTTGCCTAATCGCAGTTTGCAGTACCCATTCCCCGATCGGAACGATTGCTCCACTTTCTTCAGCAATCGGAATAAAATCATTTGGTGATACTGGTCCTAGTTCTGTTGAGTTCCAGCGTAACAGTGCCTCAACTCCTACCAAGCGGCCTGAACTCAACTCAAATTGAGGTTGGTAATGAAGCATAAATTCGTTATTCAAAAGAGCGTTCCGAAGCCCATTAACTAAGATGAAGCCTTGCTTCGCTCTTTTCCTTTGTGCAGAGCTAAATAACTGGTATTGATTTTTCCCAAGCTTTTTCGCACTATACATAGCGGTATCTGCGTTACTCATAATTGTTTCTGTATCTGTTCCATCTCTAGGAGCAAAACTGATCCCAACACTAGCTGTTATTTGAAATTGGCGGTTGTTTATTGTAACTGGCACTCTTACCTTCTCAATTATTTCGCCTGCTAACCATTCTGCCTCAGTAGCTGAATTTAATCTCGGCATAAGCACAACAAACTCATCGCCTCCTATTCGGGCGACATGACCTTTCTTTTGAACGATTGATAACAGTCGGCCAGCTATTGAACAAAGGAGCTCATCTCCTGCAGAATGCCCAAGCGTATCATTGATCCACTTAAACTGATCAAGATCGATCAACAATACGGCAAAAATCTCGTCTTTTCCTTCTATTCGTTGAAACTCATTATTTAAATCTTTGAGAAACTTTCGGCGGTTGGCAAGGCCGGTGAGCGAATCGTGATAAGCCATCTTAATTAACTTTTGTTCATTTTCTTTTTTTATAGAAATATCTTTCACAAGCACAAATGACCAAATCCGTGCCTCCATTTCAAAAAAATTAATTTGTACTTCAATGTCATACGCTTGCTGTAATCGATTAATTAAACGAGTTTCGAATAGTATTGGTGCTCTTTCTTGCATCGCTTTCATGATTTGACCTTTAGTACGCCGGTTGCCTTCCAATGAAATAATACAATCGGAGTACTTTGCATTCCTCCAACTTTTGTCGTTTATATCTTGTATACCTAGCAAGCGTAAAAAAGCCGGATTGGCATCCACATATCTCCATTTATCATCCATCATCACGATCCCTTCTTGAGATTGATTAAATAGAATCTCGTAACGTCCACCAATCGCAGCCAAAAAATCATATTTTGCCATCGCATACCGAAGTGAGAAAACGTAAATAAAGGTACTGTACATCGCGATGATATCAACATTTATATATGGGTTAGATTGTTCTAATGGTTTAAGAAATATATAAGGAAAAGCTGATAATGCACTAACTAAAACTGCTGCGATAAAAAAAATCTTAATTCGTTTTTTTTCTAATAAAATCCATTGCTTTGATTTCAAGCGACGATACATAAGACCTAAATAGATAAAAACAGTAACTATCGTATAGCAGCAAAGCAAAAACGTCAAAAGACCAAGACCTAATCCCATTTCTACCGAACGCCAAATCGGACCTGAATGGATTGTAATTTTAAACCATGATGTATCAAGCAAGAGAAAGAAAATACCGACAAGCGGCAAAAGTGCAATCGAGTGATAAAAGACCGAACGAATATGGAGCGAAGATTTTGCAAACGTTTGAAAGAAATAAAGACTGGTTGTCATATTTAAAAATGCTGCCACCAAGCGAACTACAAACAAAGGAGAATCCTCTGGTAACACTTGGATAAAATATTCACCAAGAAATAATAAACAATAAGTAAAAAATTGCAATCCTAGCAAACGGTATATTAGTCCTTCAGGATTCCGAAAATACATTTCGATCGCCATATAAAACAAAATAATAAAGGGCACAAAAAGAAAAATATGGGAAAGGAAAAGGCCGTTCATTTATATCCACTCCAATGCAAATAGAATAAGTAAGCAAATTTATCTGTAATGTCATGTATTCGCATTGTCTACCTTCATCACTGCGACTTATTCAGAAATTCCGTTACCTTTGTCTTATTATATCATATCTATAAAACAACAATTTAGAAATCTATTAAATTTGTCCATATTACTAACTAACTATTTTTCCATAGATATAGTACTGATTTTTTTAGAAAAAGGAAAAAGGAATAGCACTTTGTCTACTCCTTATATAAAGGAAATAACCCCTATTTATCTTCTGTTATTAATTTCACTTTAATATTCTTTGCTTGTTCTGCACCAACCTCATTAATGAGCAAGCTTTGAATTGCTGCTTCTTTGATCCTCATTTCCCAATTAAGTAACATATCAGTTAATGTAGCAGCAATTTCATTATTTTCAATTTCATTTATAGCGGAGAACGTAACTTTTCCTGTAGCACTATTCACTGTGAAAAATACCTTTACCTTCTTCAAAATCTTCCCCTCCTTACTAAACTTTATGCAAACTAAGAAAGAGGACAACCCAAGAAACTTGTAGCTATTCATTTTGAATTAGACTTGTTCATATATATAGATAAATATGAGTTGGGGGTACATATGATGAAAGATAACACAAATAACAATATAAGTATGATCGCCCTTTATTGTCGCGTTTCCACTGATGAACAAGCAAGGGAAGGTGTTTCTCTTAGTGAACAACAAGAACGCTTAAAGGCATATTGCTTGGCAATGGGTTGGAATACTAAGTTAATTGTTTATGTCGATGATGGTTATTCAGCAAAAAATATCGATCGCCCCAAATTAAATGCGCTTATTAAAGCGGTAAAAAATCGTGAAATTTCGAAAATAATGGTGACGAAACTAGACCGAATCAGTAGAAAGCTCCTTGATTTACTTAATCTAATTGACCTTTTTCAAGAGCATGAAGTATCTTTTATTTCAATTAGTGAATCCTTTGATACGAATACCCCTTCTGGAAGATTAACGTTACAAGTACTAGGTGCCGTTGCAGAATTTGAACGAGAACGTATTCGAGAGCGGGTATTTGAAAATATGTATCACGCTGCTAGTAACGGTAAATGGTTAACTCAAAGTCCTTACGGTTACAAACTTGAAGAAAAAGAGTTAGTAATTGATGAAAAAGAGGCTGAAATTGTTAAATCGGTATTTAACCTTTTTTTAGAAAAAGGATTTGGCTATTATGCGATTGCAAAACAACTTAACGAGAAAGGCATTCTTTCAAAGTTTAAAAAAGACTGGTCAATCCGTACGATCAAACTAATGCTTACGAACCCTGTTTACAAAGGAACACTCGTCTGGAATCGTAAAGACTCTAGTAAAAAAAAACGAACAGAAAAAAATGATGCTGAATGGGTCGTAATTGATGACTGTTTATCTGCGATTATCGAAAAAAATGTATGGGATGCAGTGCAAAAAAAAGTAAATTCAAAGCAAATTGCCCCAAGAGCGAAAACAAGCCCGCACTTATTAGGTGGTATATTAAAATGTGGTAAATGTGGGAAAGGAATGAGCATCGGCTGGTCTGGATCAAAAAATAACCGCTATCGTGTTTACCGTTGCTCTGCAAATAAAAATAAAGGGACATGTACAAGTAAACAGTACCGAGCCGATGAAGTTGAAGATTGGTTTAAACAAGGTTTTGTCCATTTATTTGCATTTTCAACCACGCAAACGAAAATTACTCTCTTTAAACAAACCAATCAAACGCAAAAGCACGACTCAGAACAAGCAATTCAAACTGCAAAAGTTAGGTATAAACGAAAAGTCGAGGCCTATACTGCAGGGCTTATAGAGCTAGCAGATTTAAATGATGAGAAAATACGGCTGGAGAAGATTATAGAGGAAGGTAAAAAGGGAAACACCGAGAGTGACGATATAAATTTTGAAAGATTAGGAAGACAATTTCAAATTCAAATTCAAAATATAGCACAAGCATTATCTGTATTATCCACTCGAGAGGCAAAAGCATTTTTACAGACACTTATTGAGAAAGTAACTTTAGTTGCTGAAGGTGAGTTGGATATTAAATTTCATAGATTATAAGCGTATGTGTCAAAAAGTTCAAGTACCTTTACTTATCGAAGCTAGCCTTCGTTAGTTTTATCTTATTCATGATTTGGTACTTATATCTTTATTTAGCCACCCATATGACATGATATTTAATGTCATATGGGTGGCTACTTTTTTTATATCCGTCAATAGGACTTTTTTGGATATTTTTTCAATCTTATCATTGCATTTCTATTCTTCTGTATCAAAACGGAACAAGTCACCGTAAATCATCTTATCTGAATAATGGAGATCTAATTTTGCTTTTTGAAAATATGGTTCGCAATATTTCTTTTCTACTTCCTCACCAGTATTTTTCTGATAACATTTGTCTTTCGTAAAAACATGACTGTCTGTTACAAAACTTCCATCTCGTAATAATACAAAAAATTCACGATCAGGTGAGAAAAGATCAGTCCCAAACTGTATGTCTTTTCGATTTTCAATTCCTAGTAGATGCAAGATGGTCGGCTTAACATCAATTTGACCGGCAACAGTTTGTAATGTCTTGTTGTTTGGATGTCCTGGTATATGAACATACATAGGTACTCGCTGTAATTGCACAGTATCAAACGGAGTTATTTCTTCCTTTTCTAAAAACGTACTCATTGCCTTATTATGCAATTCCGAAATGCCATAATGATCGCCATAAAGAATGAAAATAGAGTCTTCATACAATCCTTCTTCTTTTAATCGATCAAAAAATATTTTTAAAGCATAATCCATATATCGCACAGTTGTTACATAACGATTTAGCGTCCCACTATTTGTATCCAATTCATTAATAAACTGATCTTCCTCAGAAAGTTCAAAAGGAAAATGATTCGTCAAAGTAATAAATTTCGTGTAAAAAGGTGTCTTTTGTGACTTTAAAAGACTGATTGATTGCTCAAAAAAATCTACATCTTTTAATCCCCAACCAATCGAATTTTCTTCATTCACAGTATACGATTCTATATCAAAGAAGTGGTCATACCCTAATGATTGATACATTAAATCTCGGTTCCAAAAACTCTTATTATTTGCATGCATCACTGATGTATAATAACCTGCACCCTTTAAAATTTCTGGAAGTGCATTGAATTCATTCCCAAAATGTGTGAAAAATACGGCACCGCTTTCTTTACCAAACAATGAATTTTCTACAAGAAATTCAGAATCCGATGTTTTTCCTTGAGATGTTTGATGGTAAAAGTTTTCAAAGTAGTAGCTATCTTTGATTAAATCATTTAAGAAAGGTGTAATCTCTTTACCGTCTACATGTTTATTTATGACAAAGCTCTGTAAGGATTCCATCGATATCAAGATGACGTTCTTATCTTTTGCAATACCAAACAATTCTGTGTCTGGCTTTTTATAATTAGACATCGTATAGTTTTTCACTTCTAAAATGTCAGAACTACTAGCAAAAACCCGTTGAGACTTTGTCTTTGACTGAATATAAGCATCATAAATATGGTAATTAAACATGCCGATATTTTTAACCAACATTTCTCGGTCAAATCCTCGTGTTAATAATTGAGGACGTTCTATTTGTGCAATTGTTAAGTTTAGAATAAAAATACAAAATGCGATGGAAAATATTCCTATCTTTTCATAGCTAATAGATTCAAATTTAAGACTCTTGTTCTTCAATAATAAAATAATAAGTATAAATACATCTACTAGTAAAAGAATATCAAGTGGACTTAAAAGTTCAACAACACTACCTTGTAAATCTTTAGCATTACTCGTTTGGAACAACAACGGCCAAGTTAAGAAATCAGAAAAAAAGCGATAATAAATTAGATTGGCATATAGTATGATGGATCCAAGTAAACTCAGGAAAATAACCATTAATTCTCTTAACTTTTCTTTAAAAAATAAACAGAAACCAAAAAGAAAAACAGCTGAACTAAGCGGGTTTAAAAATAATAAAAACTCCTGTAATAGATTATCAGATGAAATTCTGAAACCTATTTTATAAATAACGTATGTCTTTATCCATAAAAACAAGGCTGCTATCCACATAAATTTAAATCTAATAAATAATTCTTTCATTTTGACAAAAGTCATATCCTTGCCCCTTTGTTAAATATAATAGAGGAACCCAAAGTAGGCTCCTCATAATAATGAAGTCATATCAACAGAAAATAATACACCAATAATATAGTATTATAGTCTATAATTTTTGTAAAATCTATATAGTCTAATCTAAAATTTTTTTAAGCACCTTTACGAAACGAAGCCCAGCCTTCGTTCATGATCTTCGTTTCTAGTTGTGGCCAGAAGTACAACATTTCTTCGCGCATCATTGTTAGGATATCTCGTTGCCAAGGCTCTAATTCACGACTGTATCCTTCAATAAATAGCAGAATATCTTTCTCTGGTTGTGGCGGAAAGTGCTTTTTCTTTTTTCTAGTTATTGGAGTTTCATCTTTTTTATCTAGTTTCCAAAGATCATCATAAGGACTACTTCGTTTTTGGTCTTCCTCCTCTTCCTCTAAATCCTCTAAAGACCATGCTAATTTCGGTCGCAACAAACTTGGATCGATATGCTCTTGAATAGAAAGAACAGCGTCTAAAAATCTTTCAACTTCTTCTTTACCATGTAGCATTTCGTAGTGGGCAATGCGTTCAGCTGTAGCAGTCATACTTTCAACCATGTCTCTTCTTGTATTTGAAAATCTGACGTTATTCTTGAAAAAGTCGCAATGTGCTAAAACGTGGGCAATGATAAGTTTGTTTTGAATTAATGAATTAGTGTCTAATAAAAAAGCGTAACATGGATTTGAATTTATGACTAATTCATAAATCTTACTTAACCCAAGGTCATAGTGCAATTTCATCTTATTAAATTGTTTACCAAAGCTCCAATGTGAGAAACGTGTTGGCATACCATAAGCACCAAATGTATAAATAATATCGGCTGGACAAATCTCATAACGCATTGGGTAAAAATCCAATCCAAATCCTTTGGCAATTTCCGTAATTTCATCAATCGCTTTTAATAATTCGCGATCATTTGTCATCTTTTTATCCCTCCCTCAGATGTCCTTATCACAATTTATGATCAGATTGTGATTTTAATGAGGATAAGGGTTGTTCATTTTTTATTAGAAAAGCGCAGAGCGCCCGCTTAGCGGCGACAAGCAAATGTTCTGGCAGGAAAAAGTGCGCTTTTTCACTTTTTACCTGACAGGTTATTTGACCTCGAGCCGCTGGCGCTCGGAGCTAGACAGCATTCAAAGTTCAAAATTTTTATACTTTCTTATCTTTAATTAATTAAAAGAGAACTAACTGATTGTTAGTTCTCTTTAGCTGCTCAGACGATTTCCAATATTAATGGCGCGCCCTGAGAGATTCGAACTCCCGACCCTGGCATTAGAAGTGCCATGCTCTATCCAGCTGAGCTAAGGGCGCATGTTGGTTATTCAATGATGTTTTTCACGATGATTGCGGACGATGTTTCTTTTAAATTTAGAAAAAATGCCGAGGGCCGGACTTGAACCGGCACGATAGTCACCTACCGCAGGATTTTAAGTCCTGTGTGTCTGCCAATTCCACCACCCCGGCATAATCAAAAAACGGACTCCATTACTATATACGTTTTAAATGGTGGCTCGGGACGGAATCGAACCGCCGACACGAGGATTTTCAGTCCTCTGCTCTACCGACTGAGCTACCGAGCCTTATGTAATATTTTTCCCGCTGCTTAATTATTTACAGCCTCTGTCTCTTCCTCTTCTAGCCTAGCTTCGTAGCAAAATGCAGCGAGACAACTCTCAGGAAATTCATTGCTGTAACGTTTGTCGTTACCGAACTTTATGGCGGACCCGACCGGGATCGAACCGGCGATCTCCTGCGTGACAGGCAGGCATGTTAACCACTACACCACGGATCCAATAAAGTAAATGGCGGAGGAAGAGGGATTCGAACCCCCGCGCGGTTTAACCCGCCTGTCGGTTTTCAAGACCGATCCCTTCAGCCGGACTTGGGTATTCCTCCGTATGCATAACTACTTTACACTTCAATTTTTATTGTTTTTTAAAAGTAGTGCTGACAAGAATTAATACTAGCAGGGAATATATTTTTTGTCAACCTTTGTTGAAAAAAATATTAAAAAAACATTAAAATTAATAATTTGCCACTTTATTTCCTTGGTTTTCGATGAAGTTTCTTGAATAATAATTAAGAAGCTCGTCCAATTCTTGGCTATGTTTAATTGTTATATCAGCTGATAGGCCATAACAATTTGCAGCCTCCATCATTTCTTTTCTTTTATTTTCAATATAGATAATTAAAGAATGTTTCGACCACATTTTACACCCACCTTTTTAAAAAATACAATTGTCTATTATTGTTGTATCATACAGTAATTTACACATTTTAACTGTGACCAATTTCACTTTTTTTGATTTTTCAGGCGATTTTTTTCTATATTTTCATAGAAAAAGCACATAGATCAGATCTATGTACTTTTCCTATTATAAAATTTGTAGCTGAAATTGTATATTGTTTTTTTACTGATTTTAGGTCATTATTCAAAAATAGGATTATTTTACTATATTAATTTTTTCCATTAATGACGCTATTAAGCTTTTTAAATTTATGTGACTTTGTTGTAAAGATTCGCTTACTGTACCAATATAAAACTTGATTTTTGGTTCTGTACCTGAAGGGCGAACACAAAGCCATGAGTTATCTTCTAGAAAATACTTCAGAACGTTTGACTTTGGAAGTGCAAGTGTCTCAATTTTGCCTGTTTCAAAATTCATACGTTCCTTTGTTAAATAATCCTCTACAGCAACTACTTGCAATCCTGCAATTTCTTTAGGGGGATTTTCTCTGAAAGTTGAAATAATTTGGTTCATTTTTTCAATCCCAGTTTTGCCTTTTAAAGTAATTGATTGTAACCCTTCGAGGTAGTATCCATATTTTTCAAAGATTTCAATTAAGCCTTGATACATCGTTTTCCCTTGAGACTTATAAAATAATGCTAATTCTGCCGCTAATAGTACGGCTTGAATAGCATCTTTGTCTCTAGCAAATTCTTTAATTAAATATCCATAGCTTTCTTCATAACCAAATACAAAAGTATTTTCGCCTTTTTGTTCGAATTGCTTAATTTTTTCACCGATAAATTTAAAACCAGTCAGTGTGTCTAATGTTGATAATCCGTAAGCAGCTGCAATCACTCTTCCAAGTTCAGATGTTACAATCGTCTTTATAACTGTACCATTTTTCGGTAACGTTCCTGCTGCTCGTTTTTGTGATAGTAAGTATTCTAACATAAGCGCCCCAGTTTGATTGCCGGTTAAAACAACATATTCACCATTTTCATCCTTCACAGCAACACCAACTCGGTCAGCGTCAGGATCTGTAGCAATTAATACATCAGCATCAATTTTTTCACCATATTTAATCGCCATTTCAAATGCTGCATGTTCCTCTGGATTAGGAGAGGCTACTGTTGAAAAATTCGGATCAGTAACTGCTTGTTCTTCGATAATATGATAATTTGTAAACCCGACTGCTTCAAAGCCTCGCTTTACTGGTAACGTTGCAGTTCCGTGTAATGGTGTAAAAACAATTTTCACATCATGACCTTGTGTAGCAACCAAACTTTGATTGACAATCACTGATTTTAATTTTTCAACATAGGCTTCGTCAATTTCTTCTTCAATCATTACTAATAGATTATTAGCTAGCAATGTTTCTTGATCAGCTACTTCAATGAGTAATTCATTTTCGATTTCGTTTACTTTTTCAACTAATAACTCAGCTGCGTCAGGTGTTAATTGTGCACCATCATCACCATAAACTTTGAACCCATTATATTCTGGTGGATTATGACTAGCAGTTATCACGATACCTGAGAAGGCTTGTAAATAACGCACTGCAAATGATAATTCAGGAGTAGGACGTAATTGTTTAAATAAGTATGTCTTTATTCCATATTTCCCTAAAGTTAGTGCAGCTTCTAAGGCAAATTCTTGTGATTTATGGCGATTATCATAAGCAATAGCTACGCCGCGCTTAACAGCATTTGTTCCATGAGCAATTATGTATTGTGCTAATCCTTCAGCAGCTTTACGAATAGTATATATGTTCATCCTATTTGTACCAGGACCAATTTCACCTCGCATCCCGCCTGTGCCAAACTCTAAATTTTTATAGAAACATTCTTCGATTCCTTGATGATCTCTAGCAATTTGCTGTAATTGAGCCTTTAATTCACTAGCAAGATTCTCAGTGTTCACCCATAATTGATAAGTCTTTTTCCAATCCATTCACAATACCCCTCACTTGTCATAGAGTTTTTGGTACATCACATATTTTATCAATAATTTAGTTAGATAATGACATGAAATGTTCGACAAAAAAAGCTATAGTCCCAATAAAACTATAGCTTTTTATACATTATATAAAATTTAAGCAGCTTCTTTTACTGAAATATGGACATCGATTTGCCCTATCTTTGTATCTAATGGAACAGTAATAAACATTTTATTTGAACGAAAATTTGATAATCCTTCGTTGATAATAGGCGTTGTTACATCTATTATTACGTCTTGTTTAGATAATTCTGTTGCCGTAGTTCCAGCTACCCAATTTCCAAATTCCTGAATTGCACTCCATCCTAAATCATCTAAAATATCAATCGTCATACCACCCATCATAACACCGACAACATTTTTTGCTGTTTGGGCATCCATTGAACAGATGATTTGACCGTTTAACTTACCGTTTACTCCCAAAATTACTGATATATTGTTAGATAAAACTGAGCTTTGATCTACTCGTGGTTTTAGTGGCTTAACTTCAACTCCAAAATGGTTTACAAGAATATACTCAGTTGCTCGACAAATTGCATTAACATGGTTTGCGTTCATTTTCGTATTCCCCTTTTCTCTGTCACCACTAATACGTAGTAGCAATAAATAATTGATTTCATTTTATTTATTGTTTTATTATAAATAAAAATATTGCAAATGTGGAAAAAATTTATCAAATTTTACGAAAAAACTTAGTTTTTCGACAATTTCTATTGCAAAATTCTAGTTTATATCATCGGTAAAAGACGATTTTTCGAAAAATTTGTCTACCTTGACGTGCAAAAAAAGATTTTTTCCTACTCAGCAGTCTTATCATTCTCCCTAATTAAATACCATTGCTCTCGAGCCATTTCTACTATCTTGTTTTCAAAAGAACGGCTTTTATGATTAATCACTTTAGAGAAATTTTTTACTGCCTCATGTCGATCTCCGAGTCGACGGCTTAATTCACCAATTAAGTAAAGTATGCGTATTTCCGTTAATTGAGTTCCAACATAATCAGTTTCATTATATGAATTTTTGTATTTGTTCAAAGCAAATTCCAGAAAACGCAATTCCTGATGCTGATCTGAAATTAACCGGTAAAGCCATGCTAAACGTAAACAAAGACCTGCCATTACTACACTTTTCTCTTCTTTTAAAGATCCTGATAAAATAGCAAGTTTATATGAATCTATTGCTTGGTGAAGTGATCTTTCTTCCGAAAAATCTCGTTCCTTCCAATTCGCCATTATTTGCATTTTAATCAAATCAATTGAATTTGGTGGAAAATAATTTGAAAATGTGTCTGCAAATGCATAGCCACATTTAGGACAAACGTTAACTTCATAAAGGATTGGATTTAGATGTTTATCTTTATAATGTGAAAAAAAATCAGATTCCATTTTCTCGACTCTAATAAACCTTGAACGAATTCTCTTTGTTGTATATGAAACAGAACAAATAGGGCATTTTACCTTTTTATCGTATAGTGGTTTTAATTCTTCAGTCATAGAAAATCACCCTCTTACTTCAATTGATAACACAACCAAAGGAAAAACTACAAATATATGTAACTGAAACGACAATAGTACTAGGAATTTATTCTTTATCTTATTTTAACGCTAATTTTAATGAACCGCATAAGAAAATAGTACTATTCTTAATTTCCTAATTAGATGAATAATTCACCAATTAGAAATAGTTATTTTATACTTATGACTTTATATTAAAAACAATTTGCAAAAGATGAATTTATTAAAACTTTATACTTTCCATTCGTGAACTTGATCATCTAGGTTATTTTTCTGAAATTTCACTTCTGTTTTTTCTTTTCTAACATATTAATTAATTGGAGTTTTTTTGTTCAAGTGTGAAGATATCGAAAAAATATTAAGGAGTGGAATTATGTTTTTTTCAAAAGAAAATTTTATCCATGATTTTACTAATCGCCTTGAAAAGAAATTTGGCAAAAACATTATGGAAGCGACAAAAAATGATATTTATATAACACTTGGGCAACTTATCCGTGAACATGTATCAAAAAATTGGATTGATACAACAACGTATTACCACAAGCATAAAGAAAAACAAGTCTATTATTTCTCAATGGAGTTTTTACTAGGCAGACTCATGCAAACAAATATTGAAAATGCTGGGCTAACTTCGATAATTAAGGAAGGTTTAGAAGAAATTGGTTTTCGATTAGAAGAAATTTTGGAGGAAGAGCACGATGCTGGTCTTGGAAATGGTGGGTTAGGGAGGCTTGCCGCGTGTTTCCTTGATTCACTAGCCTCGTTAAATTTTCCTGGTCATGGTTGTGGAATCCGTTATAAATATGGCCTCTTTGAACAAAAGATTATTAATGGCTACCAAGTAGAATTGCCAGATTACTGGCTTCAAGAAGACTATGTTTGGGAAATAAAACGCCCAGATCGAACAATTGAAGTTCGCTTTGGAGGGATAATCGAGTTGCAACAAGAGAATGACAGACTCGTTATTCATCACAAAAATTATAATCCTGTTCTAGCCGTCCCATACGATGTTCCAGTTGTCGGATATCAAAATACGACAGTAAATACTCTTCGATTATGGAGTGCTGAATCTTGCAAAGATGATTTTAACATTTTTACATCAAACAAAAGCGATTATTATCAGTTCTTAGAAAATAAACGATCAATTGAAGCTATTTCAGGATTTCTATATCCAGATGATTCCACAACTGCAGGCAAACTATTACGCTTAAAACAGCAATATTTTTTAGTTTCTGCTGGAATGCAAAGTATTATTAAACAATATAAAGGGAAATATAGTGAAAATCTATTAGAATTTCCTAATAAGATAGCCATTCATATTAACGATACTCACCCAGTATTAATCATCCCAGAATTAATGAGAATTCTCCTAGATCAAGAAGGTTTATGTTGGGATGAAGCATGGGCGATTACCAATAAAACCATTTCTTTCACTAATCATACAACATTAAGCGAGGCTCTAGAAAAGTGGCCTGTGGAAATGGTTGAACAATTATTGCCCCGGATTTATATGATTATCGAAGAAATAAATAAACGTTATTGCCAGGAACTTTGGGAGCTTTACCCCTACGAGTGGGAAAAAATTTCAAAACTAGCGATTATCGCAAATAATGAAATTCGAATGGCACACTTAGCAATTGTTGCTTCCTACTCTGTGAATGGTGTTGCTAAAATTCATACCGAAATTTTAAAGGAAAAAGAAATGAAGTTATTTTATCAACTTTACCCAAATAAGTTCAATAATAAAACGAATGGGATTACCCATAGACGTTGGTTAATAAATGCAAATCCAAACTTAGCATCTTTAATTAATGAAGTCATTGGGACGAGATGGATCTATAATCCAAAGGAACTTACGAGCTTAATAAAATATACAAAAGACGCAGCATTTCAAGAGAAAATAGCTCTGATAAAAAGAAAAAATAAGGAACAATTAGCAAAGTTAATTATGAAAAAAAACGGGATAGCAATTTCAGTTGATTCGATTTTTGATATTCAAGTAAAACGCCTTCATGCATATAAACGTCAATTATTAAATATTTTTCATATTATTCATTTATATCGGACCATTACTGAAAATCCAGCAATCGATATCTCACCAAGAACATTCATTTTTGCTGGCAAAGCAGCTCCTGGCTATTATTTTGCCAAGAAAATTATTAAACTAATTAACTCGGTAGCTTCCGTGATCAATAATGATCCTCGAATTCAAGATAAACTTAAAGTAGTATTTATAGAAAATTATAGTGTCTCTTTAGCTGAAAAAATTATCCCAGCTGCTGATGTAAGTGAACAAATTTCAACTGCCAGTAAAGAAGCTTCCGGTACGGGAAATATGAAGTTTATGATGAATGGGGCAATTACTTTAGGGACGTTAGATGGAGCAAATATTGAAATCCGTGATTTTGTAGGCGATGACAACATGTTTATTTTTGGGTTAACTGCAACAGAAGTTCTACAATTATCTTCTGAAAAAACATATCGTGCTGCTGATCTTTATAATAACGATTACCGCTTAAAATATATTTTTGACGAATTAATTGGTAATCAATTCCCAGGTGGAGAAAGTGAGTTTAAAGAAATTTACTACTCCATCCTCTCTAATAATGATGAATACTTTGTCTTAAAAGATTTTGATTCATATGCTGAAGTTCATGAACTTGTAGACCAAAGTTATCGTGACCAACAAAAGTGGCTGGCAATGAGTATTACAAACATTGCTCATTCTGGTAAATTCTCTAGTGATCGGACGATCCAAGAATACGCTGCGGAAATTTGGGCCATCCGACCAAAATCTAGTTTAGAGTAATGTAGAAAAACGTAGAGCGCTTGGAGCTAGACAGTATTCAAAGTTCAAAAACGTTATGCTTTTTGATAAATAAAAGTTCCGGGAAAATACTTATATCCCGGAATTTTTATTTATCTCTCCATGTTATACTGAAATTAAATCTATACTACTTTTTGGAAAATGAGGCTGATAAAATGCAATTTTATCAACAATTAAGTAAGTATTACGATCTAATTTTTCCTTTAAATGAACAATCAATCATTTTTATTAAGGATCAGACTGCTAAAGGCCCCCTTTTAGATGTAGCTGCTGGTACTGGCAATCACGCAGTAGCTTTAGCAAAACTAGGTTATCGTGTCACAGCAACAGATTTAGATGAACATATGGTAACAAAAATCCACGAAAAAGCCGTTCATAACGATGTTTCGATTACTGCTTTCCCATTAGCAATGCAACAGCTAGACCAGCTTAACGCCCAAAATTTTATCACTATTATTTGTATTGGTAACTCTTTAGTGCATTTAGAAAGTATCCAGAAAGTTAAGAAAGCTATAACAGATATGTTTTACTTACTACAAATCAATGGAAAGTTAATAATTCAAGTTGTTAATTATGATCGAATTTTACAAGAAGAAACCACCGAATTGCCGTTAATTAAACATGAAACCGAACAAATTAGCTTTCGGCGTCTTTACAAACATGAAGCGAATAAAATCATTTTTAGAGGAGAACTTTTCATACAAAATGAAATGTTGGAAAATGAAGTTACATTACTTCCCCTTACTAGTCAGCAAATAGTAACGTTGTTAACGGAAATTGGTTTTTCAAATATTACACTGTATGGTTCATTTAAAGGTGAACCATTTGATGAACTTTCTTTAGCATTAATTATAGTAGCGGCAAAAGAAAAATGACCAGTATCAAATATAGCTGGTCTCTTTTTTTATTCGATTGACTCTTACCACATTTTTTTAATACTGGCTTCTAACCCTCTTTTCCAACGAACTGTCCATGGCTCATGCTCAATTCCTAATGGCAATACGAGTACCGTTTTCATGTGCAAACGTTTTCCACATAATACATCCGTAAATAACTGATCTCCTAGAAACAAACTATTACTACTTCGTGCACCAACCTCTTCCATAATCTTTCTAATATTATTGATCAGTGGTTTTTTACACCTTCCATAACCCTTGATGTTATAAGGTTTTGTAAAACGATCAACCCGACCTTGACTATTGTTAGAAACAACAATTAACTTAATTTTATTAGCCGTTAATTTTTCATACCACTTTGTAAATTCAGCATCACCTAATTGATCATGCGCTGTTAACGTGCTATCTAAATCAGAAAAAATAACTTGAATATTATGCTTCTTCAAAAATTGAAGCGATACATCAGTAAAATGCTCTAATTCATAATCTGGTTTAAATATTCTCATCTATATCACTGCTTTCTTTTTTTCTTATACTTTGGTCTTTAAATTATTCACTACGTTGAATAAAGATCGTTGCAAAACGTATAAAAAATAAAATTCCACGTATTTATTTTAGTAGTATTTTAAAATTTTTAAAAGGTAAAAATTGAGATTGTCTACTTATTTTAGTAATTGCTTTTTGAATGATTATCATACAAAAAAAAATAACTTCCATAAGAATTGAGAACTCCTTTGGAAAATTATTCATGTTTATATAGTAGATCATCATTATAAACTTTTTCAATAAAAATCGTTGATTCTTCACTTAAATCTATCTCTTCGCTTTTCCCTTCCACTTTTATTATTGGTCGATGTAAATGACTTTCAATTCTCATTACAATTCCAAATAAACCATTGTTTAAGCGAATATGAGTGCCTGGAGGATAACTAATAATTCCATTCGTAAAGCTCAGGACAATAGAGTGACTATATTTCTTGTCAACTAAAGCCATGATCCTCTCAATAGCTTCATGAGGTTGAACTCCTTCTTTGGAAATCATATTTTCATAATCATTTGCTACACTACAAATTTGCCCAAATTCAAGGATATCTTTTCCTTTTATCCCCCTTGGAAACCCTGAACCATCAAAAGCTTCGTGATGTTGAAAGGCGATGTGTGATGTTGGCAATGAAAGTTCCCGATTTGCTTTTAAGATTTTAAATCCTTCTTCTGGATGTAAACGATGATCATCTGTTTTAACCTTACCTATATCATGGAGAAGACAACCAAGTCCAAGATCATTTAACTGAAGCTGATTAAGGTGTAATTTCCTTCCAATTTGTAATGAAATAAGCGCTACATTCACCGCATGAGCATAAGGTGCTAACTGTTGATCGATAGATGACGTTGGAATTAAGATAACCGCTTTCCGCTGTGATACTTCATTAATTAGTGTTTTTACGATTTTTTTCAATTCAACAATCGCTAACTCATTCCTTTGTTTAACTTGCTCAAAAGCTTTTTCAACAATCGTAATTGCATCAATCCACGTTGGCATATCAATCATTTCATCTAGGGTTATACCAGCAGATTTGGCATCTTCAACGATTACATTTCTTACACCGATTTCTCTCAGTTTTTCCATATATTTAGGGTGAATTGTTGAGCCACTCGCTAATAAAATTCGCTTTCGATAATCAAAAATTGGCTCAGCAAGTTGCATTGTTTTTCGATTATATTCTTCAATGCTAATCAGTCGCATTTGAACATTTCCTCACAATCATCGTAATTAATTAATAATAGTCTAGGCGATTATACCACGAGTTATTGCAGTTTGTCATTTAATGTCGAATTGTCACAAATTTGCTACAATTTCTAGATTCTCACTAGCCATTAGTTTTTTAAGCTTTTCATTGGGTCATTGACTTAAAACTTAAATTATTATGTGATTTTTTTCACATACGTGTTTTTTTTTGTTATGCTATATTTTCGCGAGGAGGGGATTATATGTTGAAAATGTTTTATCCTGCAATAAAAGTTTTAAATAATATTAGTTTTTTCAAAAAGTTTTTAGCAATTTTTTTAACTATTTTTATCCCGTTGTCTGTCATTATCTACTTTTACATAGACAGAATAAGTGTAGATATTAATAAAACAGAGGATGAACGAAAAGGAATAGAGTATGTCTTAGAAGTCCATAAGCTTATTAAACATACTCAACAACACCGTGGTTTAACTGTGGGCTTATTAAATGGTGATGATAATGTTATTCCTTTACTTGAAGAACAAAAAGAAAAGATCAATACTATTCTCAAAAACCTTGACCTATTAATTAAGAAAGATCATGATGCTTTTAACCTAGAAGAACAACTTAGTGATCTAGCAACAGATTGGCAGTATATTTCAGCAAATTATCAAACATACACTGTTCAACAGTCTATTAATAATCATACAGATCTAATTAATAAACAACTAGATTTCACCAAAACAATTGCTGGACAAACTTCTTTATTTTTAGACTACGATTTAACAAATTATCATCTTGTTACCTTAATCGTAGACAAACTCCCATTAATTACAGAATTGATGGGCACTGCTAGAGCGACTGGTACTGGTGTCTCTGCACGAGGTTTTAAAAATACTGAAGATGAATTTCAGTTACAATATTTAAAACAATCATTAGAAAAACAAATCTATGATGTAGAACGATCTTACGAATTAATTTTCAAAGTAGATAGTCAATTAAAAGATATGCTCGCTGATGATAGTCACAATTCAATCGAAAATGTCTATACACTTATTGATATACTTGATACCGAATTTATTAATCAGTCAGAAATTAATGTAAATACCGTAGATTACTTTACCTTTATTACGAAATCAATTGATGGCTATTTCAATTTTATTGAACTGCAAACAAAAGAATTAGATTCATCATTAGCTGACAGAATTGCGCAAGATAAAAAAAATAAGAATGTATTAATAATTGGCATTAATTCGTTATTTATGTTATTGCTTTATATTTTTACTGCCTTTTACTTAGCTGTGAAAAACAATATAAGAGAAATTGAAGCTTCAACCGCTCGAATTGCGGAAGGTAACCTATCTGAATTTGTAAAGATCGATTCTAAAGATGAAATGAAAAATATTGCTCAATCTTTAAATCATATGATTTCTTCCATTAAAAATGTCATAAGATCGAACCAAGATGTAGCTCATGAGTTAGCAGCATCCTCGCAACAATTGACAACTGTTACAAATGAAGCCGCAAAAGGAACTGAACAAATTACCTATTCAATTGAAGATGTAGCAGCTGCCACTGAGAAACAACTAATTGCTACTGAAGAAGCTGAGGCAACCATAAGGAATTTTACAAATACGCTAAAAACGATCGTAGATAATTCCCAGACTGTCGCAATCACATCTGTAAATACGACCTTAGAAGCGAAAGATGGAAGAAAACTTGTTCATAACACAATCAATCAAATGAATACTATCAGTCAATCAATTGATCATACGTTTAGTTATATTGAGGCATTAACAAAGAAATCGAACGATATAGGTAAGATCATTGATGTCATTACAAATATATCAGGACAAACAAACTTGCTTGCCTTAAATGCAGCGATTGAAGCTGCAAGAGCTGGCGAACACGGAAAAGGGTTTTCAGTTGTTGCAAACGAAGTAAGAAAACTTTCCGAAGAATCAGAAATTTCTGCCCAAAGTATTAACACACTAATTAAAGAAGTACAATCAGATACAATCAAGGCTAAAAAAGCAATGGATCGAGTGTTAATAGAAGCAAAAGAGGGCTTATCGATTGTAAATTTAACTGGAAAAGGATTAGAAAATATTGTTTCTGCAACAACGTCTGTTGATCAAGAAATTAATGAAATTAAAGATTTGGCGACAAATATGGCTAATCAAATAGAGCCTTTGCTGAATAATATTAGTGATACAACAAACATTGCTCGAAAATCTGAAGCGCATGCCCAAACGATTGCTGCAACATCGGAAGAACATTTAGCATCTATGGAAGAAGTTACTTCATCTTTATCTGAATTAAATAATCTTGCCATTCACCTAAAGAAATCAATTAACCACTTTAAATTATAGTTAGAAAAGCGTAGAGCGCCCGCTTAGCGGCGACAAGCAAATGTTCTGGCAGTAAAGCAACTTCTTGCAATGGCTTCTTTGCAGCTGTGCGACGAGCAAGCGAAGCAGCGCAGGAGCACAGTGGCGTTTTTTCACTTTTTATCTGACAGGTTATTTGACCTCGAGCTGCTGGCGCTCGAAGCTAGACATCATACTAAAAACCTCAAACCACCAGTTGGCACTGTTAGTTTGAGGTTTTTAATTATGAACTTATTTAAAATAAACAATGAAAATTTACCTTGGAGCTACGATAAACTTGGCGCAAACAATCGCTAGCAAGCAAAGAAACGCAGCAATTAAGAAAGCTTGTGTAAATGGAGTATATTTCACAATGATCGGACCAGCAAACGCGGAAATCCCATAAGCTTGATACATTAATCCATAATTTATCCCAAGATTTTTTGTCCCATAGTAATCAGCAGTAATGGATGGAAATAAAGAAAGATATCCTCCAAAACAAAAGCCAATTAATGATACTGACACTAAAAACATTGGATAATTCAATATTCCAATACTCATATAAATCATAACAATTGCTGTTAGTCCGTACATCATGATTAGTGTATTAATCCGACCCAACATATCAGAAATCTTTCCTAACACAATTCTGCCCGCTGCATTAAATAAGGCAATAAACATGACTGCATTTCCAGCCTTGACAATATCTAAATTAGCTAATTCCATCCCAATATCAACAGCAAAGCTGATCACCATTAACCCTGATATACTCCCAATTAAATACATGATCCATAGTAAATAAAATTGAGACGTTGTTAACATTTCCTTTGGGTTAAAATTTTTGCTAGAAGCTTTTACACTTTTAACAGATTTCACTTGTATATCGTCTTCTTTAGGATTTGATAACATTTGCGCACCTAATACTACTAATATTGCATAAATAATTCCTAAGTATAAAAAAGCAGTCGATACACCATAACTAGCAATTAAAAATAAAATAATCGGTTTATAAATTAAGCCTCCTAAACCAAAACCTGCTACTGCAACTCCACTAATTAAGCCGCGTCTATTAGGAAACCACTTCAAACATGCTGAAAGCGGACATACATAAGTAAACCCAATCCCAATTCCACCAATAAACCCGTAAAACAAATATAACTGAAAAAGCGTAGTTGCTTGACTTGATAACATTAAACCAAGACCTAAGATGAGACCACCTGCAGTTGCTACCCATCTTGGACCAACTTTATCTTGAATTTTTCCTGCAATAATTGTAACCAACGCAAACACGGCAATTATTAACGAAAATGTAACGACAATATCTTCTCTTTTCCAACCAAATTTTTCAATTAGTGGTTGATTAAACAAACTCCATGCGTATATCGCTCCCAAATTTAGTTGGATGACAATTGCACCAATGACTACGAACCATTTTTTCAATGATAAAACCTCCTCATAAAGAAAACTTAGGCTTTGCTAAGCCTTTTGGCGCCGGCTGAGCCTTAGTTGCACTTATACTTAAAACTTAAAATTTTTCACGACGTCAAATAAACATCTTTGCTAAAAATTTATTCTTTCTTAACGTATAAAATAAAGAGGCCAACGACGATGAAAAATATTCATCAGCGTTGGCCTCTTTTGCACTCACAACTTTGTGTTTACGTAAGCAACCAAATATAACAAGTGAAATTATTTTGAAATTAATTATAATAAAGTATAAAGGAACTCCTTGATTTCTTCTTAACCGTGTTACAAATAACATTGCTAGAAGCTATCAAAAATCTTAATTAATTTTCTTGGCCTAATTGTACGTGAAGTGAGAGTGACAGTCAACTAGACTTGATAAATCTTAACAGAATTTTCACCTTTACTTCTTTGAACATATTTTTGCCAAAAGTTGTTTTATTAATGTAAAATAAAAGGAAAACGAAAGTGTCTTGTAGAATAAAATAATATTATTTAAATTAAGCGTGGTGAGTTTTTTGAATATTGTTTCAACAAAATTAATAGAGTTTCTTGACAGTAATACAGAAACCATTCTAAAGAACTGGTGGCAGAACATTCATATACACCCTAGTGATATTCATATAAATAAAATAATTAAAAACGGTAATTTTATGCTCCAATTAGTAAAAAAAGCCTTAACAGATGAGCTCAATCAAAATGAAATTGAAATTGAACAACATGCACGCAAAGTAGCATTAGAACGTATTCAAGCTAATAAAAATATTGCTGAATTTATTACTAATATCAATCTAGGAAGAAAGACAATTATTAATCATATTTTTTTAGCTAAAATAACACTTGAAGAAATACAACAAGCAATTGAACAAATTAATTATTGTTTTGATCAATATTGCTTCTTTGCTATTAAACATTATACTTTGCTAAAAGAAAAGGAAATTGAAGAAAAGAATTGCTTAATTGATGAAACCCATAAAATAAAATTATCATTACTGGGTCAAATGTCTTCTAGTTTTGTTCATGAATTTAGAAACCCTCTTACAGCCGTTATTGGGTTTATTAAATTATTAAAAATGGAATATCCAACGTTAAAATATTTAGATATTATTGATCATGAACTTGACCAACTTAAATTTCGAATCACGCAATTCCTACATACTTCAAAAAATGAAGCTGCCCAAGAGCAGCGTAAAGAAAAGCTAACAGTTCATCTTTTATTAGAAGATATTATTCAATTTTTATACCCTAGTATTGTCGATACCGATGTTAATGTCCAAACGTGCTGTTGTAAAACAGCTCAAATTATTGCCAATACCAATGAGTTAAAACAAGTGTTTCTAAATATACTTATGAATTCAATTGATGCAGTTAATAAAAAAACAAAGCCGCGGAAAATCATTGTTTCTACCTGTACAAAAAATAACCATGTGCTAATCGATATTTCAAATAATGGACCTACTATCCCATCACAAATTAGAGAAATCATATTTGAACCTTTCTTTACGACAAAAGAATTAGGTACAGGAATAGGTTTATATGTTTGTAAAAAAATTATTGAAAAGCATAATGGTAGCATCAAATGCATTTCTAACAAAGATTTAACAACCTTTAGGATTTGCCTACCTTTATATTCAAATAACAATAGTTGTTAGACATAATTTTACATTTTTGTCATTGAAAGTACAGAGCGCCCACCTAGCGGCTAGGAGCTAGACAGTATTCAAAGTTCAAAAACTTTATACTTTCTTTTTTTTAACAAAAAACCTATACGCGATCGTATAGGTTTTTTGTTATCATTTGTTAGTAGAGTCATCAAATCCACTAATCAACAATTTTCTATTCTGGTAATACAAATTTTATAAATTTGCCCCTTTTGTCTTGCATTTTTTCTTTTAATTCTTCAACCGTGATTCCTTGTTGTTCGGCTATTTCTATTAATTTCTCTTCTCTTTTAGCTTCCATTCTTTCTTTTAATTCTTCAACTGTGATTCCTTGTTGTTTAGCTATTTCTGCTAACTTCTCTTCTCTTTTAGCTTCCATTTCCACGTGTTTTTCTTCCAATTGCTTTTTTAACTCTTCTACAGTAATCCCTTTTTCCTTAGCTATTTTTTCCAATCTTTCTTCATGCTTTGCTTCTCTTTCCTTAATTAATTCATCCTTTAGCTCTTCAACAGTTATCCCTTTTTCTGCAGCCATTTTTGCTAACTCTTCCTCACTTAGATGTAAGTGACCCTTACCTCTAAAGCCCTTTCGAAAGTGCATCCCTTTCTCTGGTAACTGCTCTTTTAATTCTTCGACTGTAATCCCTTTTACTGCAGCTATTTCTGCTAACTTTTCATCTGAGTAAAAGTGTTTAAACCCTGTAAAATTAAACTCCTCGATAATTTCTTGTTGATCAGTAGTTTCAACAGCTTTTTCCTCATTGGCGAATACTGTACTTATTGTTGAAGCTCCTAAAATTAAACCCATTCCTATTATTGCAATTTTCTTTTTCATTCTACAAATCCTCCCTATATTTGATATTTTTAAAGTTGGAGCAAAACTAACTCCTTTTTCCTTTCTATTGTCAGTATAGGTTGTCAATATGAAGTTAACGTGAATTTAAAATGAAATAATATAGAAAAAACACCTAAACATCAAACAAACGACATTTAAGTGTTTCTAACGATTATGCACCGTTGTTAAAAACGATGGTAAACATGACTCCTTCTTGTACATTAACAAACGAATAATCAACTTTATGCATTTCTAAGATTTTTTTGACAATATACAAACCTAGCCCACTTCCACCGGTTTTACGATTTCTTGATTTTTCAATTCTATAAAAAGGTTCAAAGATTTTCGCAAAATGAGTTTCGTCAATAGAAACTCCTGAATTTACAATTGATAAAACGATTTTTTTTTGCTTATTTTTGACACTGATCTTTATTTCTTGTCCACTTGGTGAATATTTTACAGCATTACTTAAGATGTTAGAGATTGCTTTGGAAAGTAGTTTTTCATCACCTTTGACAAATAACTGTGGTTCAATCAATGTTTTTACGTTCAACTGTTTTTGTTCTGAAAAGAAACGATAACTTTCGACAGTTTTACCAACTAAATGAGATAGATTAATTGTTTGCATATTCGGTGTAAAATAAGAGCTTTCTAATTGCGAAACGTCTAGAATTTCATGCACTAGATTTTCCATCTCATATAATATAGCATACGATTGCTTCAAATATTTATCACGATCTTTATAACTACCAATTCCATAGATCATTCCTTCTAGTTGCCCAGAAACAGCAGTTAATGGTGTCTTTAATTCATGAGAAATCGTTGCAATAAATTCACGTCGTTTTTGCTCTTGGTCGCGCTCTTTTTGAATATCGTCTTTTAATTGGTCATTTGCTTGCTTTAATTCATTCATACTATTTTGCAAATTAATAGATAGCCTATTTAAACTTTTAGATAATTCACCTAATTCGTCATTTGTATTGATAGTTGATTCCAAGGAAAAGTCTAAATTAGCCATCTTTTTCGCAATTTTGTTCAATTTTAGCAATGGTTTTGTGAGAAGATGTGAATAAAAGTACGCCCCTATCATTGAAATAAGGCCAATAACGATTAACATATATGGCAAAAACCTAATAATTACTTTCGCTGCTTCATCAATCGGCTGAAGCGGTGCCAAAACAGTTAGCATATACCGGTGTGGTTCTTCTTGAAACTTAATTGGCATAGAAATTGTAATGACATCTGGACCATGCCGGTTTTCTTCTAAACTTCGGCGATTTAATCTAGCTTGAAAAGGAAGTCTTCTTCTATTCATATCTTCACTAATAAAGCGATCCGTTGGAAAATAAATAACAGAGCCAGTTTGATTTTGAATTACTAAGTGGACATTATGACGTTCGACAAATTCATTAAGAATCATTTCAGCATCTTCAATTGGACTATCTGACATTTTTTCTACTAATAGAGCTACAGCTTTCGTTAAATTAGTTTTTTTGTAACTGTAATAATAGTTCGGAAGCAGAAAATAAAGCGATAAATAAATGATTAAAGCCGAGATGACTAATAAGGCACTTGTAATATAAAAAATTTTAAGCGTGATCCCTTTTTTCTTCATCTTTCTCCCTTTCCAAAGAATATCCTAATCCTTTAACAGTTTTTATATATGGTAAATTTAATTTTTTACGAATATTCTTAATATGAGCATCGACAATTCTGTTGTCCCCAAAGTACTCATAGCCCCAAATTTTCTCCAACAGTACTTCCCTCGTAAGCACTCTTCCATTATTCTCTAGAAACATCTGCAAAATTTCAAATTCTTTCACAGTCAGATCAATCAGTTGACCATCGACAAACACTTTATATCCACTTAAATCGAGTTGAAGACGTCCAAATTTAACTAGTTTACTTTGATTTTGAAAATTGTATGTTCTTCGTAAAACAGCTTCGACTCGGCTTACTAATACATTAAAGGAAAATGGTTTAGAAATATAATCATCTGCTTTTAGCTCAAATGCTTTTAGTTGATCTTTCTCTTCACTTAATGCCGTTAAAATAATCACTGGTATCGTTGATTTTTGTCTAATCATCTTACAGAGCGAAAAGCCATCCATATTCGGAAGCATGACATCCAATAAAACAAGATCATACTTATTTTCCTGGTTACAAAACATTTTCCACGCTTCAACGCCATCATCAATGACATCTACATCATAAGTTTGTGCTTGTAAAAATTCTTGAATCAATT
Organism: Anaerobacillus sp.; assembly: GCA_036676095.1. Lineage (GTDB taxonomy): Bacteria > Bacillota > Bacilli > Bacillales > Anaerobacillaceae > Anaerobacillus. The sequence goes on from JAKFDP010000019.1 coordinate 142,216, forward strand.
CTTGAATATACACATCATCTTCCACTACAAGAATTTTGTATGACAATTTTCATAACCTGCCTTATTAGAGTTATTTTCACTCGTATAGTATACATGAGGAATATGAATTTAATATGAATAAACCAAAATAGGAGGGGGAATTTGCCCCTCCTACTGTTTTTTTCGATTTTGTTATTTAAAATGTAACCTTATCTTCCTTAAGCTTATCTAACCTTGTAATTGTATCAACTAAATGGTTATTAAAAATTTGCAGAGCAACAGCCAAAAGATCAACAATCATTGGGTCCTTTAAAGAATAAACAACCCGAGTTCCATCTTTAACGCCAGTTACAATGTTTTTCGTTCGTAATATCATTAACTGTTGAGATACAGCCGAACCTTCACTTCCAATAATAATTTGGAGTTCATTAACATTTTTATCACCCTCAGCTAACAATTCAAGAATCCTAATCCTCAAAGGGTGGGAAAGTGCTTTGAAAAATTCAGCTTTAAATTGTTGAATTTCTAATTCCAACTGACAAATCTCTCCTTTCTAACTACAAACTATGATCCAGAAGAAGAGATTAATTCACGCTCTTCTACTATTTGTGACCTAGATTGTGAAAAACTTACACATTCACTAAAAGCAAAATGCTTACATCCATAGCATTTATTTTGATCTAATTGATTTAGGGCAAAGTTTAATGCTTCTCCAGTATGTTCAAAAAAATGGTCCTTCCCAATCATATCATATAAACCAGTCTTCCTTAACACACTTTTCGGTTGTGACTTCATTCCCGAAATTAACACCAAACCGTGTTTTGAAAAATCTCTAACGATTTTCGCCAAATAAGCTTCGCCAGTCGTATCAATAAATGGAACACTTCCCATTCGTAATAATAAAATTTTCGGTTTGTAATTGATCGTTTTCATAATCGATTGTTCAAAAGTTTGAGCAGCTCCAAAAAATAAGGGTCCCTCAACATTATAAATGCTTATTTGATAACAATCATGAGTATCTGTTACCATTTGTGTCTCTATCTTTTTTGCTTTACTGTTTAGGTTTGGTAGTGCTTTTGCTGTTACAAGAATTTCACTCATTCGTTTTGTAAATAAAATTACAGCAAGAATTAAGCCAACTTCTACGGCAACTACTAAATTGACAAAGACAGTTAATAAAAATGTCACCAGCAATACAAGTGAATCACCTGTTTTTGTTTTCAGGATATGAAAAAACTCTTTTCTTTCACTCATATTCCAAGCTACAACCATTAACACTGGAGCCATACTTGCTAGCGGAATACTTGATGCATATGAAGCGAAAAGTAATAAAACAAATAAAACGACTAACCCGTGAACAACTCCTGATATTGGCGAAACGGCACCATTTTTAATGTTTGTTGCTGTACGAGCAATCGCCCCCGTTGCCGGAATTCCGCCAAAAAATGGAGTTACAATATTTGCAATCCCTTGGCCCATTAACTCACGATTGCTATTATGTTTGCTATTCGCCATTCCATCGGCTACAACTGCTGAGAGAAGCGACTCGATTGCACCAAGCATCGCAATGACAAAAGCAGGACGTAAAAGATCAAAAACACGCTCCCAAGTAAGATCGAGCATTTGAAATTGAGGCAAAGTATTTGGGATTTCTCCAAAAGTGGAACCTATAGTAGCTACTTGATCCGGATAAAAGAAAGTAGCGATTAAGGTTGAGATACTCAAACCAATTAAGGGACCAGGGATTTTAGGCATAATTTTAGGTGTTATTAATAGTGTAACAAGACATATTCCGGCAGTTAATAAACTATACACATTAAATGTATCGATATGGTGAATAATTTCTCGAATGTTATCTAGAAATTTTTCATGTTTTTCAACATCCCTTAAACCTAAAAAATTAGCAATTTGTCCGACAAAAATGATGATAGCTATTCCTGTAGTAAAGCCAATTGTCACTGGTTTAGGGATAAATTTTATTAGAGATCCTAATCTAAACAGTCCCATTAACAATAACATAATTCCTGCTAAAAATCCGGCAATCAATAGATTTTCAAATCCATAGGTAATGACAATTCCGAATAAAATTGGAATAAATGCGCCAGTTGGTCCTCCAATTTGATATTTGGATCCGCCACACAATGAAATGAGAATCCCAGCAATAATCGTGGTGTATATTCCATATTCTGGTTTCACTCCAGACGCAATCGCAAACGCCATTCCGAGTGGAATAGCAATTACACCAACAATAATTCCTGCTAAAATATCTTTTTGGAACTTCTGTAAGGAGTATTCTTCGAATCTTTCAAACGAAAACTTTCTCTTTGACATAGTGACCCTTCTTTACTATTAATTTTATATATCTATATATATGTATATCTGATTATTTGAATATAAGCAATAAAAAAAATTAATAATTTTAAAAAAAGGACGTGGGGACAGGTCCCTTGTCCCGGGTTTGTTAGAGATACAGCACCTTGTCTTGGAGTGAGACGCGGTGCCTGTCCCTCTCCCATGCTAAAAATTTATACTTTCTTAAAGTACAAGAAAAAGGTCAAACATAATTGTTTGACCTTTTTAATAATATCGCAATTAGAATTTAGCTTGGTATTTTTCAAGTTCCCAACCATGTACAGATGTACGGAAACCATCCCACTCTTTACGCTTTAATTCAATATATTCATTATATACGTGATCACCTAACGTATTTCTACCAATTTCCCCTTCTTCAAGTGCATTTAATGCAAACTCTAAGCTTCCAGGTAAGTGATCAATTCCATTTGCTAATAATTCTTCTTTAGTCATACTGAAAATATCATCAACAATTTCTTCTGGTGGTGTAAGTGCATTTTCAACACCGTCTAATCCAGCAGTTGCAATAATTGCAAACGCTAAATATGGATTTGCAGATGGGTCTGGACAACGAATTTCTACACGAGTTCCTGCACCACGAGTTGCTGGAATTCGAATAAGCGCTGAACGATTAGATGCTGACCAAGCAATATAACATGGAGCTTCATAACCAGGTACTAAACGTTTGTATGAGTTGACAAGTGGATTTGTAACTGCTACAAAGTTCTTTACGTTTTTAATTAAACCAGCAATAAATTGATAAGCTGTCTCAGAAAGTTGTCTTTGATCTGCTTGATCAAAGAATGCATTTTGTTGCTTCTCATCATTAAATAATGAGATATTTACGTGCATTCCACTTCCGTTTATACCAGCAATTGGTTTTGGCATAAATGTTGCATGTAAGCCAAATTTTTTCGCTACTGTTTTCACTACCCATTTATAAGTTGTCGCAAGATCTGCTGCAGTTAAAGCATTATCGTATTTAAAGTTAATTTCATGTTGTCCAGGTGCTACTTCATGGTGTGATGCTTCAATTGTAAAGCCCATTGCCTTTAAAGCACGATAAATTTCAAGACGAACTTTTTCACCATAATCGTGTGGAGATGGCTCAAAGTATCCGGCAAAATCTTGAACTTGTGATGTTGGACGTCCAGTTTCATCTGTTTCAAATAAGAAAAATTCTAATTCTGGTCCAACACTAATTGAATAGCCTTTTTCCTTCGCATTTTCAACTGTTTTCTTTAAAACATTGCGAGGATCTCCTTCAAAATCAGTTCCATCTGGATTTTTAATACTACATAAGAAACGTGCTTCTGAATAGCCTTCTTCTACTGTCCAAGGTAAAACTGCAAAACTATTTAAATCAGGTTGTAAGTATAAATCAGATTTATTAATAGGTGAAAAACCTTTAATTGAAGATCCATCAAACATAGTTTTCCCTTCAACTACATTGTCAATCTGTGCAGCTGTTACAGTAACATGTTTTAAAATCCCTTCAATATCAATAAACTGTACGTGTAATAATTCAACGTTTTTTTCTTTAATAATATCTTTAATTCTTGCTATTGTTTCTTGAGAATTTGCTACTACTGTCATAATTATCACTTCCCTAAAATATAATAGTAAATAACATCGTTTGTTATGTCCCAATTTTATATGATTCAAATAAATTTGTAATAATCTTTGTCAGATTATCTGACAAAGGACTTTTTGAAATTTGCTGTGGGATTGTGATAATTATGTTATTAAATCAACGAGTTTTTCACTATATTCTAAAGCAAATACTAGTTAGTTTTTTCGTTACTCTAATTATTTATTATCTATTTAGCTGTGCTTATTTGTTTTCTTCATTTTCGTTTTTTTCGATGTACTCGGTTTACCACCTGAACGAGAACTAGGATTGGTTTCATTGGCATGTTGGACTGCTTGTTCAAGTTCTTTCCGCATAATTTTGCCTCCTTATTCTTAAACTAATTTTAGATTTTCCGAATAAAGTTAATTTATACTTTGTTAAATTTTTCGAAAGAACTTAAATCCAAAATATATCATTTTTTTTACATTTGTCCATAAATATGTTTAAGTTTATTTATTTAATTTGACAAAAGCTATCGGTTGTAACTATAATGATTACACGGTGGTGGGAGAAATGATAAATAGTCGACTTTCGGTAGCAATTCACATCTTGTCGATCATTGCAACTTATCCTCATGGTGATATAACATCTGAACTAATTGCAAGTAGTGTTAATACAAATCCAGTAGTCATTCGTCGCATGATCGGCTTATTAAAAAAAGCTGGCATTTTAACAGCAAAAGCAGGAGTACCTGGTGCTTCTTTAACGAAAGAACCCGCAGATCTTTCTTTATTGGACATTTATAAAGCTATTCAAAGTAAAGATGAATTATTTGCAATCCATGACAATCCTAATCCAAATTGTCCAATAGGAAAAGAAATCCAAGCTACTCTCAATAAAATTTATGAAAATATTCAAACAGCTATGGAAAATGAATTAGCTAATAAGTCACTAAAAGATGTACTTGAACATCTCTTTTAATTAAAGAGATGTATTTTTCCCACCATAATGTAACTATTTCGGTTACAAATAAAAATTTGGAGGTTTTAATCATGAAAATTGGTATTATTGGAGCTACAGGTAAAGCTGGAAGTCTTATTTTGCAAGAAGCTATCACTCGAGGGCATGAAGTAACAGCAATCGTTAGAAATGCTGCCAAAGTAACAGATAAAACAATTTCAATTCTTGAAAAGGATATCTTTCAGCTAACAGCTACTGACCTTCAACCATTTGATGTCGTTGTTAATGCATTTGGAGCACCTTTCGGCGAAGAGCATCTCTATGTAGACGCAGGAAGAGTTCTGATCAGTGCCCTTAAGGAAACGCCAAACACAAAAATAGTTGTTGTCGGAGGAGCAGGAAGTCTTTATGTTGATGAGGAAAAAACAACGAAACTAATGGATACGCCTGATTTCCCTGATTTTATTTATCCAACTGCATCAAACGCCGGCAAAAATTTAGAGGATTTACGAAATACAAATTCAATTACTTGGACTTATATTAGTCCTGCAGCATTCTTTGATCCTGAAGGAAAAAGAACAGGTGCTTATCAATTAGGAAAAGACCATCTGATTATCAATAGTCAAGGTAAGAGTTATATTAGCTATGCTGACTACGCAATCGCCGTTCTCGATGAAATTGAAAACCCTCAACATGTAAATCAACGTTTTACAGTTGTTGGTGAAGCTGAATAAAATTACTCTTGCCTTATGAAATCTGCAAGTAAAAAGTAAATTGTCAAGTTATTTGCTAAAGACAAAATTAATGATTTGATAGATAAAAGGGTATCTTAACCATTGCCAAGATACCCTTTATTCTCAATTAGATAAAAAGCGTTGTTAATCTTTAGACAAATGCTACAGTCGACCAACTGGTGTTTTCCAACGCTTTCTTTACATTAATAATTCTTTGATTGCTACTTCCACGGAAAGGTAAAGCAAGATTTGCTTTTTCTTGAAGAAAAGGGCCGTCTACCAATACGTCTATTTCGTTTAATAATGCTAGTTCATTTTTGTTGTTACGCAGCAAAAGTTGTTCTAACGTAAAACCAGTGTAAAGCCAAATATTTTTTCCATGACTTTTTAGTATTTTTGCTAATGGAACGATTTCTTTTGCTTGAAGAAATGGCTCTCCTCCAGAAAAAGTTACATCATTGATCGGATTAGCCATGACTATTGAGACAAGTTTTTCGAGAGAGTAATCATGACCATTTGCACTATTCCAACTTTCAGGATTATGACATCCAAAGCAATGATGGGGACAACCAGCAAAGAAAATGACCGTTCGTAAGCCTTCACCATCAACAATCGAATCACAAATAATGGAAATTACTTTCATCATCGATGCTTCACTCGATTTTTTTCTTCATCACGCTTAGCTGTGTTCCAACGCTTTAAATCACCAACTAAATAGCCGGTAATCCGCCGAATCCGTTCAATCTTTTGATCATGATCTTCACCACAACTTGGACAAGCCTTGCCGATAATCCCGTTATACCCACAAGTTTTACAACGATCAATTGGGTGATTTATCGAGCCGTAACCAATCCCTTCGGCTTTCATTACTTTAATAATTTTTTCAATCGCCTTTAGATTAGCGCTTGCATTGCCATCTAGTTCGATATACGTAATATGTCCAGCATTACAATATTCGTGAAACGGAGCTTCTATACTTATTTTCTTAAAAATCGAAATTGGGAAATCAACTGGAATATGAAAAGAATTCGTATAATATTGTTTATCTGTCACACCTTTGATAATCCCAAATTGTTGACAATCTTTTTTAACAAATTTTCCAGAAAGTCCTTCAGCTGGCGTTGCAATAACTCCAAAGTTTAATTGATAATCGTTTGTTGCTTCATCAGTTCTCTTTCTCATCTGATTAATAATTTTTTTTCCTAAATCTAAAGCTTCATTACTTTCGCCGTGATGGCTGCCAATTAAAGCCATCAATGCTTCTGCAAGTCCAATAAAACCGACACTTAACGTTCCTTGCTTTAAAACTTCTTTAAGGCTGTCATCTTTCGCTAACTGTTCCCCATCTTTCCAAACACCTTGAGAATACAAAAACTCAAATTCTCCTGCCGTTTTGCTAGCTTGATATGTAAATCTTTCTAACAATTGCTTAATAGTAAGTGAAATGGCTTGATCTAAACTTGTGAAAAAAGAAACTATATCTCCTTTTGCTAATATAGCTAACTTTACAAGATTAATAGAGCTAAAAGAAAGATTTCCTCTGCCAACTGAATTTTCTGCTCCATTAATATTCCCCATTACCCTTGTTCGACAACCCATATAAGCAACTTCACTTTCTGGTGTTCCGTTATCATATTTTTTATTAAAAGGTGCATCAATAAAGCTAAAGTTCGGAAACAACCTTTGACTCGTCGTTTCAATTGCTAGTTGAAATAAATCATAATTTGGATCTGACTCATGAAAATTAATGCCTTCCTTTACTTTAAAGATTTGAATTGGAAAAATTGGCGTTTCCCCATTCCCTAATCCGCGCTTTGTCGCTTTTAAAAGTTGTTCTGTTAACAACCTTCCTTCTCGTGAAATATCCGTACCATAATTAATGGACACAAACGGGACTTGTCCACCACCTCTAGAATGCATACTATTGGCATTATGAATGAACGCTTCACATGCCTGATACGTTTCTAATTTCGTCTCTTCCCAGGCCAATCGCTCAATTTCTTCTGTTGAGACATACTTCTCTAATAGAGTGAAAAATTTATGATAATGAGTTTCATGTGTAAGCCTAATGTAAGGCGCTAAATCAAAATCAAATTTTTGAAATGATTGCCCGCCGTGCTGAGTATTTTGATTTGATTGAAAAATTATCGAAGCCAGTGCCATCGCTGTTTTAATTGATTTAGGTGCCCGAATTGTCCCATGTCCAGTATTAAAGCCATTTTGTAATAGTTTCCCCAACGGAATTTGGCAACACGTTGTCGTTCCTGTACTATAATAATCTTGATCATGAATATATAATATATTGTCTTCGACAGCTTGTCTCACCTCAGCTGAAAGCAGAAAGTTATTTGCATACCATTTTCCACTTTCAGCAGCAAATTTGCTCATTTTCCCTAACGGTGAACTGCCATCAACATTTGCATTTTCTCTTAATAGATCTTCATTTCCCTCAACAATTTCCTTAAACGAATCAACTAACTCCCTCATCTGTTTTCCCCCTTTTCAATTTAAGAAAACTCAGGCTTTGCCAAGCCTTTTGGCACCGGCTGAGCCTGAGCACTCACAGAGCACAAATCGTGCCTTAGTCGCTATGTTGCACCTATACTTAACACTTAAAATTTTTCACGCCGTCGAATAAACATCTTTGTTTCTTTCTTAACGTACAAAAAACCCCTTCCTTCAAAGAAGAGGTTAGAATACGGCACAATTTATTTAAGGACATATAAAATACTCCCTTAATATCTACATACCGTTTCTAAAATCCCGCTCCCCGAGGATTCGAAACTGGAAAAACAGGCAGGTCTCCTGACTTATGCTTCACCCTACTTTGAGCCTTCCCATATAAGCACCACACAATTTGTGACATTCTTATACAGTGGCAACCTCATTTCGTCCACAATTACAGTTGCGGGGACAGTTTCGGATTTTCACCGAATTCCCTATTAAGTCTATTAAAAAAATTAGCACATCGCCAAGTACGAAAGCCTTTTTTTCTTAATACTACCATCTGAAAAATTCTATACTTTCTGATAGTATAAAATAGACACCTGTATTTCCTAGTTTAATAATCAAATAAACTATATATAGTTTTTAACAAGATATTTCAAACGATATCTTGTAGTTGAATTTTATTATATTCATTTAAAATTTGCAATTAATTTTTTAATAATATGATCAAAAACTTACCATTAAATTAAAATTTCCCCTTATTTTAACACTAAATTGAATGAATATCATTTTTATTTATTCTTATAATTTTTTATGGTAAATTAATAGTACATTGAATTAAGAGAGGAAGATTAAACAAGTATGGAACAATTCAACAATGTTTCTATTATCAAAAAAGCCAATACATATTTTGATGGAAAAGTAACGAGTCGAACAATTTTATTTGCAGATGGGACTAAAAAGACGTTAGGAATTATGTTACCTGGTGAATATGAATTCTCAACAGATTTAAAAGAAGAAATGGATATATTAGCTGGACAGTTGGAATATAAATTGCAAGGTGAAGATTGGCAAGTTATTGATGGAAGCGGAGTTTTCTATGTTCCAGCCAATCAAAAGTTTCAATTAAAAGTACATTCCGTAGTCGATTATTGTTGTTCATTTCTTGCAGAATAAATAACCACCAAACGATTAATGGTTTTATCAAAATTGGTGCTTCCAAAACATAAATGGAAGCACCTTATATTTTTGATGGCCAGTTTGTTCCTTTTTCACTCATTCCGGGCATCATTCGGTCGCTTTGATGACCGATTCTTCCTTTTTACACTCATTCCGGGCATCATTCAACCTCTTTGATGACCGATTCTTCCTTTTTACATTCATTCCGGGCACCATTCAACCTCTTTGATAACTGATTCTACTCTTTTCAATGCGGAATTTCCGCTTTTACTTGCGCGTTTCGCCATTTTACTTGCGCGAATTACATTTTACTGTCCAAATTATAACCAGTCGACAAACCAACTACAAAATAAAAGATATTTAGCTTCAACGTATAATCACCCTCATTTAGTAAATAATTCAAAATATGTTACTAAAATGTATTAATGTTTTTTTGAAAGGAGATCACCATGAGCAAAAAGATTTCTCCATTAATGAAGAAGCTAAATTTTCTTGGAAAATCAAAAAAAATTACCGATTGGGGTGAGCTCTCACCATATGATCGCGAGACAGAAAAAGTTTACCGGAGAAGATGGCAGCATGATAAAGTTGTTCGTTCTACCCACGGTGTAAACTGTACAGGTTCATGTAGTTGGAGAATCCATGTAAAGGATGGAATTATTACTTGGGAAGCTCAAGCAACTGATTATCCAACAACGGGTCCTGATATGCCTGAATATGAACCAAGGGGTTGTCCGAGAGGTGCTTCTTTTTCATGGTATATATATAGCCCGGTAAGAGTTCGTTATCCGTATGTTCGGGGAGCTTTATTAAAGCTGTGGAAAGAAGCACTTAAGCAAGCTAATGATCCAGTAGCTGCTTGGAAAAGTATCGTTAATGATCCTGAAAAAGCGAAGCTGTATAAACAAGCACGCGGCAAAGGTGGTTTTGTTCGGGCTACATGGGATGAAGTAAATACAATGATTTCTGCTTCAATGCTTGATACGATTGAGCGGTTTGGCCCTGATCGAATCTTTGGCTTTTCGCCAATTCCAGCAATGTCAATGGTTAGTTATGCAGCTGGAGGTAGATTTTTATCATTGCTTGGTTCTCCCCTACTAAGCTTTTATGATTGGTATGCTGACCTGCCGGCTGCTTCTCCGCAAATATGGGGTGATCAGACAGACGTACCAGAAAGTTCTGATTGGTATAATTCAGGCTATTTACTAATTTGGGGCTCTAACATCCCACAAACGAGAACTCCTGACTCTCATTTTATGGTCGAAGCTCGTTATCGTGGTACAAAAGTTGCTGCCGTAAGTCCTGACTATGCCGAATTTGTAAAATTTGCTGATCATTGGCTTCCAGTACATGCTGGTATGGATGCGGCAATTGCAATGGCGATGACCCATGTAGTTTTAAAAGAATTTTATGTTGATCAACAAACCGAATACTTCAATGACTATGTGAAAAAATATACAGATTTACCAAACGTAATTCGACTTAAAAAGAGAGGCGAGCATTTTGTTACTGATCGTTTCTTGCGTGCTAGCGATTTAAAAATGCCATTAACAAACGCTGAATGGAAAACCATTGTCTTTGATCAAAAATCACAAAAGTATGCTGTGCTAAATGGCAGTATCGGTCATCGTTGGGAACAGAAAGGCGAATGGAATCTTCATTTAAATGACCCTAATCAAGATTTACAAGACATAGAGCCAACTCTTACCTTCTTAAATCAACATGACGAAATTGTTACCCTGGATCTTCCGTTTTTTGATAAAAAAGAAAGGAAAGTGTTACATCGTTTTGTCCCCGTTAAGAAAATCGAACAAGGCGAAGAGACGATCTATGTAGCAACGACTTTTGATATTTTGCTTGCAAACACAGGGGTAAATCGAAATCTCTCTGGAGAAGGTCATACTGATTATGATGATGCTAGTCTTCCTTATACACCAGCTTGGCAGGAACAATTCACAGGTGTAGATCGAAACTTAATTATTAAAGTAGCACGAGAATTTGCCCAAAATGCAATTGATACAAAAGGGAAATCAATGATTATCATGGGTTCAGGAATCAACCATTATTTTAACTCTGATATGATTTATCGGGCTATTTTGAATCTCGTTTTATTAACTGGTTCACAAGGAGTCAATGGCGGCGGCTGGGCACATTACGTTGGACAAGAAAAAGTCCGGCCTTTAGAAGGATGGCAAACTGTCGGGCTTGCTCGGGATTGGGGAGGTCCGCCACGTTTACAAAATGGAACATCATTTTTCTACTTTGCGACTGAACAATGGCGTTATGAAGAATTTGCAGCAAGTGATCTTTCATCACCAATTCGAGAGAAACCACGCTATGAACATAACGCTGACTACAATGTGCTAGCAGCAAGATTAGGTTGGCTACCATCTTACCCCCAATTTGACCGTAATACATTGCAATTAGCCAAAGAGGCAAATGACAGTTCGAATGAAAAAATTATTCAGCACGTTGTTCAACAATTAAAGGAACGAAAATTGAAATTTGCGATTGAAAATCCAGAAAATCCTGTGAATTTTCCAAAAACATTGTTCGTCTGGCGAGCTAATTTAATTGGTAGCTCAGCAAAAGGACATGAGTATTTTCTAAAATATTTATTAGGAACCCATCATCACAATCTAAGTGAGGAAAATAAAGCACTTAAACCCGAAGAAGTTCATTGGGAAGAGAATGTCCCACAAGGGAAATTAGATTTGCTAATCAACATTGATTTTAGAATGGCTGGAACTGGTTTGTATTCAGATATTGTCTTACCGGCAGCAACTTGGTATGAGAAATATGATATTAGCAGTACTGACATGCATCCATTTATTCATCCTTTTAACCCAGCTATCGCTCCTCCATGGGAGGCACGCTCAGATTGGGATACGTTTAAGAAGCTAGCAAAAACATTTTCAGAAATGGCGAAAAAATATTTTCCCGGACCAGTTAAGGATATTGTCACAACACCGCTTTTACACGATACACCGACAGAACTTGCGCAACCACTAGGGCAAATCCCAGATTGGAAAAATGGCAATATAGAGCCAATACCAGGTCAAAATCTGCCGAAGCTTCAAGTGATTGATCGTGATTACACGAAAGTTTATGACAAGATGATTTCTCTTGGACCAGTGGCTAAAGGACCAATTGGCTCAAAAGGAATTTCCTGGGATTCCACAGAGGAATACGAAAAATTAGTTGGTATGTTAGGGAAAAGCCCCTCTAAAGAATATCAAGATTGTCCAAGTTTATTGACAGATCGTAATGTAGCTGAGACAATCCTTACTTTGTCTAGTACGACAAACGGTTCGATGGCCATGAAGGCATGGGAAGCACTAGAAAAACAAACGAACTTAAAATTAAAAGATTTAGCAGAGGAACGAGCCGAAGAGCATATTTCGTTTGCCGAAATTACAGCACAACCGCGTAAAGTAATATCATCGCCAGTATTTAGTGGCACAGAAACAGGAAATCGGCGTTATTCTCCATTTACAACAAATGTTGAAAAAATGATTCCGTGGCGAACATTAACAGGGCGCCAACATTTTTATTTAGATCATGAAATCATGTTGGAATTTGGTGAAGAAATGGCAGTCTTTAAGCCTCAATTACCCAAAAAAGCTTTTTATGATCGTGATCATAAACCAGCTCATAACGGAAAAGAAATTGCTTTAAATTATTTAACGCCGCACTTTAAATGGTCTTATCATAGTACCTACCTTGATACATTGCCAATGTTAACGATGTTCCGAGGTGGACCTCACGTCTGGATTAATAATGAGGATGCTGCGGAAATTGAGATCGCTGATAATGAATGGTTAGAATTGTACAACTCTAATGGGGTCGTTGTTGCCAGATCAGTGGTCAGCCACCGTATCCCACGAGGAATTGCCTTTATGTACCACGTTCAAGAGCGAACGATTAACGTTCCTGGATCACCAACAACTAAAGATCGCGGCGGCTCATTTAATAGCCCTACAAAAATTCTTGTGAAACCAACACAAATGATTGGGGGATATGCTCAATTAAGCTATGGTTTTAACTATTACGGCCCAACCGGAAATCAACGGGACAATATAGTGATCATTCGAAAACTGAAAGAGGTGTCCTGGCTTGAGGATTAAAGCACAATACGGCATGGTAATGAGTTTAGATAAATGTATCGGTTGTCACACGTGTAGTATTACTTGTAACAATACATGGACCAATCGTCCAGGTGCTGAATATATGTGGTGGAATAACGTTGAAACAAAACCGGGAATTGGTTATCCGAAAGAATGGGAAAACCAAGACAAACAAAAAGGCGGCTGGGAACTTAAAAATGGCCATTTACAGCTAAAAGCTGGAGGCAGAGCAGAAAAACTAGCAAAAATCTTCTACAATCCAGATTTACCGCCTATTGATGATTACTATGAACCATGGACATACAGTTATGAAACATTAATCAATAGTCCAACAAAAAAACATCAACCCGTAGCAAGACCAAAGTCGCAACTAACTGGCGAACTTATGGATAAAATTGAATGGGGACCTAACTGGGAAGATGACCTTGCTGGAGTGTATCAAACAGGGAAGCTCGATCCTAACATGATCGGTCTCCAAGAATCTGTTAAGTTAGAATTTGAACAAACATTTATGTTGTATTTACCGCGGATTTGTGAACATTGTCTGAATGCTCCTTGTGTTTCCTCATGTCCATCTGGGGCGATTTATAAACGAGATGAAGATGGGATCGTTTTAGTTGATCAAAATGCTTGTCGCAGCTGGCGCTTTTGTATGACTGGCTGCCCATATAAAAAAGTTTATTTTAATTGGAAAACGCAAAAAGCTGAGAAATGTACCTTCTGTTTCCCACGGATCGAAAACGGTGATCCGACTATTTGTTCAGAAACGTGTGTCGGGCGAATTCGTTATATTGGCATTGTTTTTTATGATGCCGATAAAGTTCAAGCAGCTGCATCGGTTAAAAACGAAAAAGATCTTTATCAAGCACAGTTAGATATTTTTCTTGATCCGTATGACCCAAAAGTTATTGAAGCAGCTCGTAAAGAAGGAATTTCTGAAGATTGGATTGAGGCCGCTCAACGCTCTCCAGTTTATAAACTAGCTGTAGAACAAAAGATTGCCTTGCCACTTCACCCAGAGTATCGTACATTACCAATGGTTTGGTATGTACCTCCATTAAGTCCAATTATGGGAGCATTTGATGGTCAACAAGATACACTTGATCCAAATTTTATTTTTCCAACGATCGACCAAATGCGGATACCAATTCAATATTTGGCCAACCTTTTAACTGCCGGTGATACCGATGTCATTCGCCTTGTTTTAAAAAAATTAGTGGCAATGAGAAGTTATATGCGTGCAAAAACGCTCGGGAAAGAACCAGACACAAATATTTTAACAGTTACTAATCTTACCGCCGCACAAGTTGAAGAAATGTATCGATTACTGGCAATTGCTAAATACTCTGACCGCTATGTCATTCCAAAGGCACATCGAGAAGAAGCAGAAGATATGTTTTATGGTCAAGGTACAACTGGATATGAGTTTATGGAAGGTTGTTCCGGCTGTGGTGTTTCATCTCAGATAAAAAATGTTGAGTTAGACGATGATTGGAGGAATATTGGTGGATGAAAATCAAAAAGTATTTAAATTGTGTTCAATCATGTTGCAATATCCTCAAAATGAATGGTTAAAGTTGAAAAGACTTAAATATGAAATTTCCCTATTAAAGGATTCAGAAGTTCAACAACTATTTTTACAGTTTCTTAATTATCTTGAAGCGACAAGTTTTGAAAATCTTTGTATCACATATGTATCAACTTTTGATTTCAATGATGCGACAACTCTTTATTTAACTTATTCAATTTTTGGTGATAATCAAGAACGAGGTCCTGCGTTGATTGAATTAAAACAACAAATTGACGAAGCTGGTTATAACTTACAAAAAGAGGAATTGCCAGATTACTTACCGCTTATTTTGGAATTGGCAGCGAACGCTCCAACAGAAATTACTGAAAAAATCTTTAAAGTACATCGCAATGCAATCGAAAAATTAAAAAATGAACTAGACAAATTAAATAGTCCCTATATTCCGTTAATCAATGTTTGTGTAAAAGCAATTAACCAATACATGAAAGAAAGAAAAGCATCTTAGGAGGCGTAGTAGTGACTATAACCGATCAATTTCTCTGGATTATCTATCCTTACATCACGCTAACGATGTTTGTCCTCGGACATATTTATCGATATAATACGGATCAATTTGGCTGGTCAGCCAAATCCAGTGAGTTTATTCATAAAGATAACATGTTAAAATGGGGCAGTAATTTGTTTCACTGGGGAATTATCTTCGTGTTTTTTGGACATGTTGCTGGAATTCTGATTCCGAAAGGGGTTTATGAGATATTTGGAATAAGTGAACATCTGTATCATTTAGGGGCAGTTTGGATTGGTGGCGGTGCTGGAGTGATAACTGTCATTGGAGTTATCCTCCTGTTGACTCGCCGGACAACTGTTGAGCGTGTAATGAAGAACGGCTCACGTAATGATCTTATCGTACTGATTTTACTAACGTTTGTGATCATTACTGGATTTACTAATACAGTAGGATTTACAGCAACCGGGGGAGAATTTGATTATCGTGATAGTATTGGCCCTTGGTTTAGAGGGATATTAATATTTCAACCAAATCCGCTCTACATGGTTTGGGCACCGATTACCTTTCAGATTCATGTGTTTAGCGCCTTTTTACTATTTGGTTTTTGGCCCTTTACACGTTTAGTACACGTCTGGAGCATCCCACTTACTTATTTAAACCGCCACTATATTGTTTATCGTAAACGTAATCCAAAAAAAGCGTTTGCGGCAATGGAGAAGAATAAGTAAATAAAACACATTAAGCCACCTTCAAGTTCTCTAAGAAAAATAAGACAATAAAGAAAGCTTAGTAAGATTACTTACTACTACGCAAAATATTTTTCGGCGTTTTATCTTGATTTTCGACAAATTTCTCAAAAGTACGTATAAATAACCTCAATTTCTGCCATGCTAATTTTTGAAGGGAGTGATTAACATGGCAAACAACAATAAAAAGAATATTATGAATAAAACTGAACAGGAAAAAAGAAACACTTATAAAGAAGGCTTAGACTCAGACACTACTTTTACACAACAAGAAATACAAAAAAATGTACCGCCAACAGGTCAACAACAATAACTTTAAACTGAATCTGTCTTAAAAAAATAAAGGAAACAGAATGGGCATACGTACTTTCTGTTTCCTTTATAAATTTTTTATAAAGACAATATCTCACGAATGTCTTCTTCCGTTAGAGATGATAATGACCCTTCACCACTTTGAATCACTTTATCAAACAACGCTTTTTTCTTTTCTTGAAGAGCCATGATTTTTTCTTCGATTGTTCCTTTTGTGACAAGTTTGACAACTTGGACAACATTTTTTTGGCCAATCCGGTGAGCGCGGTCTGCAGCTTGTTGTTCGACAGCTGGGTTCCACCATAAATCAAACAAAATAACAGTGTCTGCACCAGTTAAATTTAAGCCGGTTCCACCTGCTTTAAGGGAAATAAGAAAAACGGTTTCTGTGCCTTCATTAAATTCATCAACCATCTTTAAACGTTCTTTCACCGGCGTATTTCCATCTAAATAAAAACAAACAATCCCCTTTTCTGCTAAGTTTTCTCTAATTAATCCGAGCATGCTCGTAAATTGAGAAAAAATTAAAACACGGCGTTGATTTTGCTGCAGTTCGTCTAATAATTCTAATAATTCATTTAATTTACCAGACTCTCCTTGATAATTTTCAAGGAAAAGCGCTGGATGACAACAAAGTTGCCGTAAACGAGTCAATCCAGCTAAAATTTTAATCCGACTTTTATCAAAGCCTTCCGAATTAAGTTGGGACATAGCTTCTTGTTGAATTCTTTGTAAATACGCCAAATAGAGCTCTCGTTGTTCTTTTGTTAATTCTGTATGTCTTGTTGTTTCTATTTTTTCAGGCAGCTCTTTTAACACTTCTTCCTTTTTTCGTCTTAATATAAACGGCATAATCCGCTTACGAATAAGTTCTTCAGATAACGTTGAGAATGCTTTTTGACTTTTGAAGAAACCTGGCATGACTACTGAAAATAAAGAATAGAGCTCATCTAATTTATTTTCAATCGGTGTACCACTTAAAGCAAATTTATTTGCTGCCTTAATAGTTTTAACTGCTTTATATGTCAAAGAGGCTGAATTTTTGATTGCTTGAGCTTCATCAAGAATTAAACCAGAAAAACAAATTTGTTCAAAAAGTTGAAAATCTCTTCTTAATAATGGATAGGATGTAATAAACACATCATTTTTTTCTAATTGCAATAACTTTTCTTCACGCTCTACTTTTGGACCATCAATGATCGT
Source organism: Anaerobacillus sp. (assembly GCA_036676095.1). Taxonomy (GTDB): domain Bacteria; phylum Bacillota; class Bacilli; order Bacillales; family Anaerobacillaceae; genus Anaerobacillus. The sequence goes on from JAKFDP010000019.1 coordinate 159,868, forward strand.
TACTTGTAGCTCAGGGGCAAACTTTTCAAATTCCTTTTCCCAATTATAAATTAATGAAGCTGGGGCAACTACGAGAAATGGCGGTCGTTTTCGATCTTTTAAGCGTTCAGATAAAATAAACGTTATGGTTTGTAGTGTTTTACCTAAACCCATATCATCCGCTAAGACCCCACCGAAGCCATACCTTGCAAGCGTCGCAAACCAATAAAAGCCTCTTTCCTGATAATCACGTAAAATTGCCGCAACCGAACTCGGCACTTCTTCATCGATAACCTCTGGATTAGAAATCGATTGAATTAATTTTTTAAAGGCTTTACTTTTTTTGACTTTCTCTTGTTTGCTACTAAATAAATCTTCGATTTGAAAGGCAGTATGTGCTGGTAATTCAACTTTTCCATCAATGAAATCTCTGGACTTTAAACTATTTAATTCAATTAAATTTTCAATTTCTCTCCAGCGCTCTGATTGTAATGATAGAAGAGCACCGCTTTGCATCTTATGATATTTTTTCTTTTCAATTAACGATTGAAACACTTTGTTTAACTCTTCTTTATCAATATCACCCGTTTCAAAGCCAATTTCCAGTAAATTTGCATCGCTATATTCAATATTGATTTTTGGGGCAGTATCGACTTCAATAAAGAGTTTTTTGACAGCAGTCGTCATAAAGATATTTGCATAATTTGTTAACATTGGAAGATGTTCATATAAAAATGAAAAAAATGCTTCTTCACCTTCTATAAATAACTGCGATCCGTTAAAAAAGAAAGGAACTTCTTCGATAAGTGTTAATATTTTCGTTTCCTTTTCCATATCACGAACAACAATTTTTTCGTCTTCTTTTTTTACTTGATTTGAAAATGGAATAATTTCACGCTCTCCGTAAGCAAAAATTAACTTTGCTAGCATCCGATCTCCTTCAATATCTAAATAAACTGAAGCATCAAGTGGATGTTCGACGAATTCTTCAGTGATGGTGTTGTCGATTTCTAATTTTTGATAATTTTTAAGAATTGGTAATACTGAGCCAGACAGTTTCTCTAAGTCACTTCTAGTTAAAATTAAATTACCGTTCACTTGGGCTAACATGTCATAAATAACGACGAGCGTTTTGCTTTGCTCATTATTTAAGTGATAAAATCGATGATCCCAATAAAAGTAACTTGTTTGCGGAATCGGTACTAGGGCATTTGGATTTAACGAATAACCAAACTGGTAATTACGGCCTTTTTTTACGATTGAAAATGCACCAGGAAATTCATCCTCAATAATGGTAAACGAAACTTCTTCATTCCCTAATACGACATCCTCACATTGAGCCAGTAACTGTAGGAACCGTTGATTAACTAATGGTGGAATTGTCACCGATCTATCTTGTGAAAATGACGGATAATAAAACTCTCTCTTTTGGATTTGTTCGTTATGAGCAATATCCTGTAATAACAAAATTACTTGATAATCTTCATCCTTAAATTTATACTGTGTTAAATCAAGCGTAAATTTTGAAGTAAAGGTATGCGAATAGCCATTTTCAATTTTATTTAATAATTCCTTTATATTCTTTACGACATAAAGACGCTCTACCCCAACTTTCATTTGCAGTGACAGCTTTGCGGAACGCAGCATAAATGTCGGGGCTTCAATTGTAAGTTGAAACTGCACCTTGAGTTCTGGTCGATCTTTGACTTGCTCCGATTGGGTAAAATAATCAATTAAATCACTAGTTATTTGTTGACTTTGTGTCAAAGACTTTTGGACGAAAGTATCTATTTTATTACCTTCAATCGCAAATAATAATGCCGCTACATGTTTACAAGGATCAGTATATTGTTGAAAATAAGGACAATTACAGCCTAAAGTTTGGATATTACCATCTTCATTAAAAGAAACCTTCGTTACATAATATCTACTTCCTCTTATACTTGCTCGTATTTCATAGCGATCATCTATGAATTCTGATTCTACGATATTCACGCGATTTTGATCATAATAAACTTGTCCCCTCCTTATAATATGAGGGTCACAAATATCTCTAATCATTTGTTTCGAAATTCGGTACATTTGTTTCTCCTTTTTATAAGACCGATTCTTTGACCTCGAGCTGCTGACGCTCGGAGCTAGACATCTTAACAATATTCAAAAATTATATGCCATCTTAACTTCACACTAAACTCTTGCTTTCTAGTAACTTTTCAACATAATTCCGCTAATAGTTTATCATATAACTACATCTAAATAATAGTTTATCCCATACAGTTAGCAATTAAACATTTTTACCCGCATGTTTTTGGGTGTTACGCATGTGCAAATCAAAAAACGCCCCCAAAGAGGACGTTTTAACTTACCCTTCAATTGCAGCCCATTCACTAGGATAAAATTTCATGAATTTCGAAAGGCCTACAATATGGAACATTTTTTCATAATGATAACTTAAACTAAAGGCTCTAATATCAAAATGATTTAAACTTCTAGCTAGACGAATAAGATAGGCAATCCCTGCACTATTTATATAATTAACTTGAGCAAAATCCAAAAGCAACATTTTTGCATTGTTTGGTAAGCCTTCTTCCCCTTGATAACATTTTAATATTTTTTCTCCGGAGGTTTTTGTTATATCTCCTTGTAATCGAACGATTACCTTGTCTTCTTTTTGTTCAAAAGTAATCAATAATTCTTCTTCCATTTTTAAACCTCCATCATGCTACTTTGAAGCTGTTTTGAAATAACTACACAAAACAATGACTCACTAGAATCAGTTTGGTAAGTAGTCCAGCTATCAACAAAATTTTGAATAAGTTTCAAACCCCAGCCTCTGTCAGTATCCTGAACTGGTTGAAGCCGCGAACCCTTGCCTGTATCACAAACTGTACTTTCAATCAAGTTGCCTTTTAACTTAACCGAAACATGCACAGGCTTTTCAGCTTTTTCTTCATTCCCATGTTCAATCGCGTTAATACAGACTTCTGCTAACGCAATTTTAAATTCTTCACAATCATTTTTTTTAAAAAAGTAAGGTGCTAATTTTTGATCAAGTTCTTTCAGTACTTTTTTTTCTTCTCCGTATATACTGTTTACTGTCATATCTAATAATTGAATAGCTTCCATACCTTTTTCTCTCCTAGTTTTATTAAAAAAGCTTATTTTTAGCAAAGTCCTATTTTTTTCTTGAGGCTTCTTTTCACTAGGTCAAATAAATTTCTTTGCCAAAATAATCCCCTTCCAATACTTTACCAAATGAGTCTTACACAATTCTTACATTCACTGCAGTAATATCATCCATTATCGGTGAGTTTTCCGAATAAACGTCAATAATATTGAGAATATCATCAACTTCTTTATACCAATTGCTTTCATAATACTCCTGCAAACGTTCAAATCCAAATAACTGTTTGTCTTTATTCCATTGTTCTAAAATACCATCTGAAAAAAACAAAATCGATTTTATTTGCTCTAAATTTATTTCTACATTTGCGTAGCTTTCAAATGGATCAATCCCAAGCGGGAAAGAAGAAGTTTGTTCTAAAAAACTAACTTTGTCCTTTCCTTTAATGATAGGTGGAACATGGCCCGCACTAGCATAAGTTAACCTCTGTTTATCTAAATCGATACAACCTAAGCCAACTGTTACATATGTGTCTTCACTTAACATCGGAATTAATAACTGATTAAATTCATTTAATAATTGTGCTGGAGAACAAACTTCCCTTTGGATTTTTCCACGTGCAAGTCCAATCATTACGGACATAAAAAGGGCTGCAGGTATTCCTTTCCCTGAGACGTCACCGATGATTATCCATATTTTGTGATCATTAATTTTAATAATATCAAAAAAATCTCCGCCAACTTCTTTTACCGGTTTACTGACCCCATCAATAACTAATTCTCCAAACGAACATGAAATTCTTGGTAGTAAATTTTTTTGCACATTGTAGGCGATCTTTAATTCTTCATCAATCTCCTTATATAAATCTTTAATTTGAAGTTGGAGATGATTAAAGTTTCCAAGTAAGTAACCAATTTCATCACTTGAAGTAACAGGTAGACTTGAATGAAGTGCATGGCGATCATTTTTATTTAACAATGATAAATTATCGGCAATTTCCTTTATATAAGATAACGAATCTATTAATGTTAATTTAATAGTTACAATTGAAAGTATTAATAGCACAATTATAATAAAACCAATTTCCAAAACTAGCTCTACGATTGAGCCATTAAGTTTATAAACAAGCCAGCTTATGTCTGTTATATAAATAAAAAGTAATGAAAAAAAGATTAAATAAACTTTTTTCTCGATGGAAAAATGAATTTTTTCTAATGACGAAAACTTAATTTTTGTAATATAAGGTCTAAGAATTTTTGCCGAAAACGCCGTAATCGTCAAAGTAAGAATCATCGCTAACGATTGTTCGCGTAAAAAACTGAGAAAAATACTTATCAAAATGTCCTTACTAACTGAATCGATAACAAAAACCAGTTCATAAATATGAAACATTACTGCTAAGAAGGTCATAAATAATACGGAAAATTTAAATATTTTAAAAGGGAAGTCAACAAGCTTGTTAAATAATTTTGTACGTTCAAACTTATTAAAAGTATTTAACTTATTTTGATTTAAGTTAAGTAATTCTTTTAATTGATGAACTGTATAAAAATAATAAACTATTAAAAAAATAACATTTTGAAAGGTTACAAACGGTAAATTATACTTTAAAATATACTCCCACGTTGCGTTATGAACAAATAAATTCTGAAATTCAACAAAAGCTATCCCTTCAAGTCCAACAAAAAAATAGAGCCATAAAAACTTTTGCTTAATTTTATTCACTAAATACTCCACCTTGTTTTATAAATAAGCGTACATCTGTAGGGAATTCAATCCCGAACTCTTCATTTACTCGTTTGATATATTGTTGATAGATTACTTTTGCTTCTTCAAAGCGCTGTTGTCTATACAGCAGTAAAAGATACTCCTTTATCATAAATTCATCTGTTTCATCGCAATCATAACAATAAACTAAGATTCTTTCTTTATTACTATCATCCTGATAGTGGTAAAATAGTTTTTTAAGCATAAGTTGCTGTTTTGTTTTCAAATTTTCACGAAATTGATCGATCCATGAGAAATATAATAGATGTGGAACAATTTCTGTTTTATATAGTGTGATTGCTTTTTCATATAATTCGACTGCCGCCTCTCGATCTTCCATCCACAGCTTAGATCCAACAGAGAATAGCTTTTGATATACTTGAATGTCAGTCTCTTCGATTTGATTAACATCAATTATTATCCTTTTACTAACAATTGAAATGAAAGACTTCGTGCCCTTCTCCTGAATATTTAGCTTTTTATTGAGTTCATGAATATTCACATATAGTTGATTAGAGGCTTTTTTTAGCTCAACTTCAGGAAAAAGTTCTTCTAATAAAACCTCCTTGGCAACTTGAAGGTTAGGTTGGATTAATAGATAAATTAGAATTTCCTCGGCTTTTTTCCGTTTTAAATTTTTCATACTTATTTCAGTACCATTATGACGAACAGTAAAACGATTAAATAATTGAAACGAATACATTATTTTTTTAGCATTTACCTGATCCTCAAAAAATGATTGCTTGGTGATTGTCGGTAAAAAAAAGGTGGTAAGTAATTCGTTTTTTACGCTTATTTCATCACATAGATCGACATTTTCAATTAACATTAGCTGCTGAAATAATATTTTTGCTTCTTTAAGTAAATCATCTTTACTAAGGATAGAACCTATCAACATCCAAGCAAATGCCTTATACCATGGATGTTTAAATTGCTCAATATGTGCCATTAAGGTAAAAGCAGCTTCATTAATTAAATCTTTGTTATTTTGGTTATACAATTTACTTAATTGAAGAAAAAGATTGGGGATTGAAAGGTATATTGGTTTGTTTGTCGAAAAATCATTTTCCATATTTTTGTAAGTATGATTAAATATTAATTTCCAAAATTTACCTGGCAATGCGGTAGTTTTATATAATTGCGACTTATCACAAATATGATAATAAATTTCGCGTATTTCTTTATTTTCTTTCGAAATAACCTTTAAACGTTCTCTTACGTAAAATATGCCTTCATGATGATCACATAACAAGTAAAGCCAGCGATAAGCTTCGATTAACATGATTGCTTCAGCTTCAAAAGACTCTATTTTCAAAAAATTTTGTTGTGATTGTTTATAATAACTAATACTTTTGGCGATATCTCCTTCAAAAATAGAGTAAAGACCTAAAAATCGCCAAACAAATGCTAATTCTACTTTACTAAATTTATCAAAGTTATTTTCATTACATAAAAATTGCATAATCACTTCAGCTTCATGATAATTTGACAGTAGTAATTGACAACAACCGAGCTCACTTAAAGAACAAGTTAAATTTGTACTATTTCCGACTAATCCGTAATACTCAACTTCTGACTGAATTTTTTTAATTAATTGTTCTAAATCATTATTAAAATATAGGTGAAGATTATGTCCCACCTAAATAACCACCTTTATTTTTTGATAATTTTAACAGTTCTTGATTCTAGTACTTTTTGTTAATTATATCCGATCATTTAAACGATATTCGGTAATACACAGGAATCATAACACTTTCTTTACATTTTATCATGATCCCCTTTCAACTTAAATGGTTTAGTAGATTACTCATTTCTTTAAATCTAAAGTAAACATCTACAACTGATAAAGTGTAAAGAAAACTCGGGCTTTGCCAAGCCCTCGGGCGCCGGCTATGCCTTAGTTGCACTTATCTTAGGACCTAAAATTTTTCGCTACGTCGAGTTAACATCTATGCTAAAAATTTATCCTTTCTTAACGTACAAAAAGGTACCACAATCGATCGCGGTACCTTTAATCAACTAACCTATTTAGATGCTGGAGCTAATGAAGATTCTGGTGTTGTTACTTTATCATAGAAATCGACAAATTTATCACGGTCATCGCTTGCACGATAAGCCATTGCAACACGAGGATGTTCATTAAGCGTTCCAGAGATCATGTAAGGAATGATATAACCCCACTCCCATTTTTGACGCATTTCTAGCATGTGTTTCTCAATTACTCCAAGAACAGGCTTAAGTTCATAGCTCGGTTTTGGAATATGACTAACAAGAAGCTCTGTATTACAGTTACCAGCAGCTCGTCCCATGCCATAAACAGAAGAATCAAGATAAGTAACTCCGTTTCGTATTGCAGCTAATGTGTTGGCAAATGCTAGCTGCATGTTGTTATGTGAATGAATTCCAAGCTCTTTATTAGGGAGCATTGCTTTAAATTTTTTCACTTGATGTTCAATATCTAAAGGATCTAAGCTTCCAAATGAGTCAACGATGTAGACGACATCTACAGGACTTTCATTCACCATTTTAAATGCTTCGATAAGTTGACTTTCAGGCACATTCGATAACGCCATAATATTAAGTGACGTTTCATAACCCATATTATGAAACATTTGTACAAGCTCTAATCCTTGATCCACTTCACGAATATAGCATGCTACCCGAATCATATCTAACACACTTTGCTCACGTGGCAACACATCATTAGGATCTACTCGGCCAATATCTACAAGTGCGGATAGTTTTGTAAACTTCTTCTCTGGGATAATTTCTTTGAGGAAATTATCGTCCAAATATCTCCACGGATTAGGCTCAGTTGCATTAAGCAATTTGGCAGAATTTTTATAACCAATCTCCATATATTCAACACCAGCAGCACTAAGACCATTATATAAGTCTTGAACAAATTCTACGCTGAAATCCCAATTATTAATCAAACCCCCGTCACGAATCGTACAGTCTAAAATTTTACAATTATCTCCCACGGCAATAAATACCTCCTGTATTTCTGTTTTTTAGTATCTTCTTATTGGCAATTTAAAAACTTTAATACTTTTATGCGCTAAAATGTCTTATATCGTTTTTATCATGATTTGTTCATAAATGTCAATCTTTTTTCCATATTGTTAATAGTTTGTTTAAATTTTAAACGTTCTGTTATTATGATATAATCTTATTACTTGAAAAAAATAGGAGGTATAAATCATGGATAATTACTTAGAAGCATTATTATTAAATATGCTTTTCTTATTTGTTTTTCTATTATTTATTCCTCATGTAGTCGAAACTAATTTGAAGAATTTATCCAGTAAAAAGAAAAAAATAATATTTTTAGCAGCGGCCATTGTTGCCATTATTAGTTGTATGTCTTTTCCTTTTCGAATTGGAAATGAGATTATTATGGATTTACGATCGGTTGCAATTATTGTTGGTGGATTATATCTCGGTAGACAAGCAAGCGTTATTTTAGTTGGAGTTCTTCTAATTTATCGTTTGTACTTAGGGGGATTAGGAAGCGGATTTTATGCTACGTTAATCGTCAGTATGATTGTTTTATTTTTTTTGATTCTTCTTGTAAACGTTTTCGAGAAGGCAACGAAAAAGAAAAAAATAATCATTGCCTGTTATATTTCTTTGTTAACAAATGCATTCGTTTTAATTGTCCGTTCTACCATATTCAACCAACCGTTTAGTTCTTTGTTAATGGCAGCTTCAACATTTTTGTTGTTGCATTTCCTCAGTACTTTTTTTATTGTTTATTTTTCTGAAGTAATACGAGAAACAGTTTTTGTTAATAAGCGAATTATTAAAGCAGAAAAATTAGAAATAGTTAGTCATCTTGCATCGAGTATCTCCCATGAGGTACGAAATCCTCTGACTGTCGTTAAAGGTTTTTTGCAACTGTTAAATCAAAATGATCTACCAGAAGATAAAAGAAAAAGATTTATTGAATTATCTCTTCAAGAAATAGAAAGAGCAAATGATATTATTCGAAATTACCTAACTTTTGCAAAACCAGCCCCTGAAAAGTCGGAAATTTTAGATCTTAAACAAGAATTAAATCGTTCGATTGAAGTTATTACACCTCTAGCAAATATGAACTGTGTTAAGATACATACTGAAATTGATATATTTTATTTAATAGGCGAACCCCAACTCCTTCAACAATGTTTTATAAACATTATCAAAAATTGTATAGAGGCGATGCCCAGTGGTGGAAATCTTTTCATAAAAACGGAAGAAATAAACGGGGAAATATTGATTGAAATTACCGATAATGGAAAAGGGATGACCAATGAACAACTTCTTCGATTAGGTGAACCTTATTTTACTACTAAAGGTCGAGAAGGAACTGGACTTGGGATGATGGTCGTTTTAAAAATTATCGAAATAATGAACGGAAAGTTAGATGTTACTAGCAATATAAACGAGGGTACTCAATTTAAAATTTATCTTCCGAAAAATGTTGAAAATTATAAAAAAGTAACTTCTGTTTAAAATGGGGAAAACATGAAAAAAAGTATAGTACTAATTCTTTTATTTTCTCAAATTTTATTTTTTACTCTTTTACCAATATGGATTCAGCTAACTGATTATCTACATCCTCTTGTTGTCGGGGTTGTTTGGTTTTGTTTTTCTTTCCTTATTTTATTTGTGTCTAGCTGGATAACGAAAGAAAAGATCAAAATAACGAAACACATCCTCCACGTAATAACAGTTTTTTATGCTGTATTACTTCTAATTCTTTTGTTTTTTCGACCAAAAGGTACTAGCTATGGAACTATAAATCTCATTCCTTTTGAAACGATTTGTTTTTATTTTTCCGGGCAAGTTGATTTTTTAATAGCGCTTTATAACATTAGTGCAAATATAGGCTTATTTATTCCTTTTGGACTGTATTATATCTATGTTCGAAAGAAACCGACGCTAAAAGAGATACTGATAATTACAATATCCTCTATTACAATAATTGAATGTTTGCAATTTATTACAAAAAGGGGAAGTTTAGACATCGACGATCTCATCCTTAATTTTTTAGGAGTATACTTAGGTTATTTCATTCAACCATTTTTTAATAAGGTCTTGATCATCAGGAATATGAAAAGTAATGAATGAATAAAAATTGTCCAGGAATGGTGTCTGACACCGTTCGTGGACAATTTTTATTGTTTGTCTATATGGGATGGACAATTGATAATTTCTTTCATCAAACCTACTCTAGTAAAGAAATTTTGATTAATTTATCATCACCTTCTCGGGGATTTCCTCGTCCATCACGATTGTTCGTAATCGTAAACAATGTGTTATCTTCAATTAGCACATCGCGCATTCTCCCGGCGTTTTCAAATAATGTGTCTACAGTGCGGTCAGCCAGATTAATCACTCGAATGCTTTCCCCTCGTAAATTGGCCACATAAAGTTTATTTCCTTTAATTGCTATTCCTGATGGAGCCAACGTGTCATTTCCTGTTTGGTAAAATGGGGAGACCATATTAGGAGCTTTCTGATTGCCTTCAATGATTGGCCAGCCATAATTTTTTCCAGGTTCAATCAGATTAATTTCATCATGTGCTGTTTGACCGTGTTCAGAGCTATAAAGTTTTCCTTGGTCATCCCAGTCGATTCCTTGTGGATTTCGATGACCGTAGGAATAGACATATGAATTTTTAAATGGGTTATCTTTTGGAACAGTACCATCTAGTTCCATCCGCAAAATTTTCCCCGCTAATATTTCAACATTTTGTGCATTTTCTGGATTCCCACCATCACCAGCAGTCGCATATAATTTGCCGTCTGGACCAATTTTGATTCGACCGCCGTTATGAATTCTTCCACCTGGAATTCCTTCTAGTAAAATCTTTACTTCTTTCCACGTATTATCATTAAGCTTAAGCACGATAATTCGGTTAAAAACTTCTCCAGCCTGTTGATATGTATGATAAGCAAATGCTTCTTTGGAAACGTCAAAATCGGGAGCAAGGAGAAAACCTAAAAACCCTCCCTCTTCCTCATGCAGTACTTCCTTTGTAAGTTCTACATTTTGAACTGTTTTTGTACCGCTAACACCATCAACTTTCATAATATTTCCTGCCCGTTGACTCAAATAAAAGGTATTGTCATGTTTGTTAATATTCCAAGGAATATTTAAATCTGTTGTGATTACCTCAGCTTGTCTTGAAAATACGTCAATTGCATCGCTATTATTCTTTGCCGATTGCTGATTATCTTCAGAAGAACAAGCAGATATAAAAAGAATAAAGATTAATATAAAAATGGATTTTTTCAAAACTATCACCTCAATTTTTGCTTTTGATAAAATAGTTTAACCATTTTCATAGAATATAATAACAAGGCTATTAAATTAATAAATCTTTTTTAGACACTATCTACCTGTTTTAGTGTATAAACTTAACTGCTTTTATTGATGTAAAACGAAAAAACGCTTATTGTACAGCTTCCACTAGTTGATTAAAAATAGTAGATACTCCCAACCACCAGTTTTTGTCTTCAGCATATTTTCGGTTTATCCATTGGATCGGATCAACATCCTTTGGGCGGTCTTTACTTACATTTACAATTGTCCGAGCTGCGATCTGAGACGATTCTGAAATATTCGTATTAAAGTCTTTCCAACTATGAAAAACATTAAAAGGATTATTAGCGATTTTGGTAGCATTTTTGTGATTTCTTGGGACAAAGCCTTGCTCCTGACCAGTTATCGCAAATAACAGTAATGGATGAATATTAAATTCAGCAGCTACTTCTAAGATTGTGAAAAAATATCTTTCATCCGCTAACAAAGAATCACGTTCTTCCAACCAGGCTCTTAATTTAACATCATTTATCGATTTATATTGTAAGTGAGAAGGTAATTCATTCGGAATCCCTACTTTAATTTCTTTTTCCACAGCTTTAACCGTTTCATTGATTGGGGTATCAATCGTTTTTTCGGTGGAATTGTCAAAAATAAGAATGATTGGGAGAATAACAAAAAAAATTAAGGTAGCTCCTAGAAAAACTGCTCGCCACTTCTTTTGCTCCGAAAAAAATATTTCTTTTAGCGGTGAGATTGCTTCGTCAACTTGAATGTTCGCAATCTCTACCATTTCATTTAAATTTGGATAATTTGATGCTGCAATTTCGCTTTCTATCTTTTTGTAACTATTTAGTAAATTGTCAAGATACTTTTCAACCAAATCGGGATCTACTTCTACTTCATTTTTTACCCAAATTAATAGCTCTTTATTTAATTCCTCAAGTGGAACAAACTCTATACTATATTCAACGATATCATTGGCATTAATACTTAGTGAGTTTGTAGAAAGCTTTCGATTAATTAGCGCCATGCGGACATTTCTTTTTGATTGTGTAGAAAAATTGGGTAACGAATTATCTATAATATCATAAATAGATTTTGCAAATAATGTCGCTTTTTCCTTAGATGTTGCTGATTGATACTGAATGTTAATTGCTTCTTTTATCTCTTTTATCTGGTTATTGTTTATAACTTCTTTTTTTGATAATTGTTTACTAATCGGAGTCAATGTTTCAAATCCTTCATCTTTTTAACATTTTGTCTTTTCAAGAAAAAAAGAAAAAAGCCACTCATCTCCTCTTAAATTTCTAATGAAATCTTGAAGAAGGAGAATTCTGACTTAAATTAACCATGCTGAATTACTTATTATGTTTGTTCAGTAGAAAATTGGAATAAAAATTAACTGTATCGAAATATGAGCAAACATATGAGCCAGTATAGCGTATTCTAAACCTTTTTTCCAGTAAAGGTAGCCAAAAAATAGCCCGCCAATTCCGTTTAACATCAAACCTCTAATAACTAAGGTAGTTGTAAATCCTCCGAATAACATTTCAGTAGCTGGTAAATGACCGACTGCAAAGAGTACCGAGGATAAAATAATAGCCATCCAATAAAATGTGTTAGGAACGTGTTCTTTATTGTATTTAAAAATCTTTATGAACAACCAGATGATGAAAGACATAAAAAATAGTCTCATTATTATTTCTTCAAAAACACCACCATAAAAAATTCCGACGATTAAACCGATGAAAGAAAATTGAGGTTTGTATTCACTAATCAGAGGGATTTGGTATTGGAAATAAAATCGATCAGCAACGACAATCATCAGCGCAACCACCATACCACTAAATACTGATAAAAGCATTGAGTTTTTGTTAATAACAATTTTACCCATGTGAAAAAATCCCTCTAAAATGTTTAGTGAAAAATTAGTTTTTCGTGCTAATTTAGTGCCTATAAAACTTAAAATGAAAGATACAAGGAATAATTGCATCGAAGCAATGATTAATAATATACTCATTGGCAAAGTTGTTGTTGATATAAAATCATTGTACTGCTCTGGATTCATAACTTTCAAAGTTTCCATTTGATAGGGAACTACAAAAAATCCTGAGATTAAACAGATGAAGGCTACAAGTAATGAGATTTTCAAGTCTATTTTTTTCATTTCATACCTCGTTATCTGTTTGATTTTTTCGTTTTTTTCTATGTGGTAAAATAACAAATAATAAATAAAACAAAGTCGGCATCGGAAATTGAATTAATCCAAAAATCCCCCAAAACCAGGCAAATCCTCTCTTTTTTTTCGCATCAATGAATAAAAATGTGCTTTGTGTAAGCAATAACAAAATAACTATTGGAAGAAAGACGTATAACTCAAATGCTGTCATTTAAAAACCATTCCTTCCCGTTTCTGTCTTTTCGAAAGTATAAAAAAAACAATAGGGGCAAGAAAAATTGCTCCAACTTGAATGGCAATAAAAAGAACAGGTGCTTGAATGATACTCATGATAAATGTACTCAAAATTATGACTGCTGTGATCAAAAAGATCGCAGTTTCTTTATAAAACTTCTTTTTCTGGTTATTCTGAAAAGCCGTTAAATGATCTTTTATTTCCATAACCGAATTAGATGAACAATCTCCTAATTTATCGAGTTGAGCCCAATCTTGCTGCAATTTTTGAATATTCTCTTGATCATTACTTCTTTTCATTATCCCACTCCTTCCGTAATTGTTTTAAGCCGTTATGAACCCGCGATTTGACCGTGCCAACTTTTAGGCCAATCATTTCTCCAATCTCTTCATACGTGTACCCATAATAATGATGTAAAAGTATCGGTACTCTCACACCTGGTTCTAGTTGATTAAATTCAGCAAACATATCGCTCCAATCTATGCCTTTCATGGCTGCCTGCCAAGAAAGCTGACGTGACAATGTCCGTTTTAATTGCTCAATCCATTTTCGCTCTCGCTTCTGTTTACGAGTCAGATCAATATAGAGCCGAGAAGCGATCGAAATCATCCATGTTGAAAACTTCCCCTCTCCTTGAAAAGAAGATAAATGCGTATAGCACTTTAGCATCGTTTCTTGTGTAAGATCTCTACTTATTTCTTCATCAAGTGTCAATTTCAATAGATATTTAAATACAAAGGAATAATATCGTTGAAAAAGATGAGCAAACGCATCGTCATCTCCTGTCAGTGCTTTTCGTATGATGACCACGTCATCCTCATGTCCCATATGTTGCCCCTTTCTATTGGTATTCAGTAATAAGACGATTGACAGTTGTAAATCGTTCATTTTATTTTTTCTAATCATGACAGAACATTTTTCAATTGGTACCGTTAACAAAAAAAGCTCAGCTCTACTAGCACTAGAACTAAGCATATTTACTATATGTTTCATCTAAAGATGAAGGGTAATTTACATCTTGTTATCACTAAAAAGTTTCTGGAATTAATGTAAAGCCTTCGATTACGGTGTCTTCATCGACTTCAATTAATAAACATCGTTTGCCATTGTAGTTAATTTGTTTGACTTTTTTTAAATATTGTGGACAAATAGAAATATTCGCTACTTTGGTGTTTATTTTGATCGATTTCGAATTGTATTTCGGAACAATGCTACTTGCTTTCAGCTCATATTTCTCGTCATCAATCACTTTTTGGAAAGCCATTTCCACCTTTTCTGGATTAACTTCTTCTACTCCACTCACTTTTAATACACGTTCCACGTCTTTATAATCCAATTTGGGGGTGGCATCGTCTTCATTTTCGTCCATTACTCGGTTGATTTCTTCATAAACATTGGCAAGTGTAGTAGAATCAAAATGCTCTCCAGCTACTTCTTTTACGATTTCCTCAAAAACGGCTTTATCTTCTTGGGCAGTCATAATTGCTTCACCATTTAATACATTTTCGATAAAGTGCGGATCAGGTTGATTTACTTTACCAGCCGAGTATAAAATGTGGTTTACATCAGCTGAATTTTCAGTGAAACAAGGAAACAAAAAACCTGCTACCGGAGAAGTAAGATTAATAATCGAATCGACAACAACATTGTATTTAAATTCTTTCTCGATATAATCAAACAATAATGCTTTTTGAGGTTGTTCTGTTTTATTAATACTGCAAAGAATAAACGAATGCTTATAAGCTTCATCCCGTATATTCTCTTCAGCTTCTTCATTTTTTCTTTTTGTCGGTTTAAAATACTCACCGCGAATGAATGTCACGACAACATCCATCGGATATTGCACATCTTTAAACATTTTTCCAACTATTAAAAGCATTTGCTCTTTCCAAACTTCCACATCATCAGAATGCAATCCTTGATAAAGAATTTCCTGAGTGTGATCTTCTGCTTTACGTTGAAACTTTAATTCAAATAACTTCTCATCCAATTGACCAGTTAATACCCTTTTGAAGTTACTCAGAAATAAGTCTTGCTGTTCCTGATCTAACAGCGAGAACGGTTGACTTTTTTGATAATAAATATCACTACTTTCCTTTCTGATATATACATTAAAAATATCGGCGATTTTCAATAAATCATTATCAAGTTTGAATTGTTTACGAATATTTGCTACGTCTTTTTTGTTCATAGATTTAACTCCTAATCATTCTAGTCATTTAGTAAATTATAAGCCATCTGTTACTTTTATGGAATTTTTAAAAAAATTAGTAAACTTTACCGTTGTTTAAACTAGCAAAAAAACTGCATTTTTAAGGTTTAGTTAAGGTTAGTACATTATAGTGGAGCTTAGATCCCCAACAGTTATTATAGCGTTTATTAGTATTACAGAAAAATAAAAAAGGAGAAGAAAACTTTGGAGTATTAGGGATTATAAAGCAACTTCACGAAGGGAGATTAGGAGATTTAGATTTATCTTGGTTAATGGCCATTACAGCAATAGTTATGATTGTGTTAACTTTAACTGGTATTCATTTATCGATTCGAATTTTACGTGCTGAAAAAAAGAGGAAGACTAAGAGGGAATGCTAATTTTTTTTCAATGAGCATTTCCCTTTTTAATAATTTTTTATTAACAAATGCTCGGCATTTTTATCATTACGGTTTTGAATGCTTACTAAATATTTTTTATCGAAAGCCATTACATTAAGACCTTTGTCGATGTATAAACTTTGAATTAACTCTGTATTTTTAATAACCAGCATCCATTTTGCTTTGGTTTTGTAAAGATAATTTGCTAAACGAATTTGATCATCTGCTGTAAAAGAATTTCCGGCGTAATCAGAAAAATCGCTATCATAAGGTGGATCAAGGAAAATAAAATCGTTCTTCGTCAAGTTTATTTTTTTAAAAAATTGTTCAA
Organism: Anaerobacillus sp.; assembly: GCA_036676095.1. Classification (GTDB taxonomy): domain Bacteria; phylum Bacillota; class Bacilli; order Bacillales; family Anaerobacillaceae; genus Anaerobacillus. The sequence goes on from JAKFDP010000019.1 coordinate 176,391, forward strand.
AATCTAGATTATATATTTCTGTACGTCGTAAATGCTCTCTTAATTCCTTACTTTTCATATATTCAATTTTCTTGTTAAAAGCCTTACGATTATAAGAAATTCCACCATAGGGAACGTTAAATTTCCCGTTACGATTATAACGAAACATACTTGCATAACAATACTCTCTAATGAAATAAAAAACTGCAAGATGATCTACTGTTGTCATTTGCAGCTCATCTTTGTAATTATATAAATAGCGTAAATACATATAATAGGCACTTTTAAAGGCTGTTTCAATATTAGCGATAATGTCCGGAGAAGGAAGTTTTCCCTTCTCGCTTTCAATTTTTTTCATCCGTTTTGTCTTACTAACTAAGTTTCTTTTTAATTCAAGGATAAATTTATGTTTTTCAAGAAAAGATTTAGACAAAATATCATCAAATGCACTACTGTACTCATTTAAAAATTGTTCGATAAAATCATCTAATTCCTCTTTTGAAATAAAATCTTCTGAATATTGCTTATATTTATTTACAAATAGAAAATCCTTCTCTAACACAAAACTTTCAATGGCTAACCAATTTTCTTGAATGGAATCCAATTTCGCAAAAAATTGCTGATCATTTTTTTTTATTAAATGATATAGACAAGTTAACTCTGTAAATTTATCATTAATACACATTTTTTCTTTGTTTATTGCAAAATAAACAGCACCACCCCCAATAAACGGTTCAACATAGCGTTCAAACCGCTCCGGGATATTTGGTAAGATGTGTATTAATTCTTTTTCTTTTCCACCCGCCCATTTCAAGAATGGCGAGAGCTTGTTATAAGTAGTAACTAACACTCTTGTTCACTTCCAATTTGTTTATGATACAGTTTCAATTTATTATATCATTTTTTGCATAAGTTAGGATTGTTCCTTTAACAGAAGTTATCTATTCATTTTTTAAGCTATCGAAGAAGTTTTGTTTCCAATTTAGACGTAACAAAAGAGTAGGTACGTATCACCTACTCTTTTGTTACTCTCATCGTCGTCTTCTTATTCTTCGTTTTTCTTTGCTTTTTCACGTTCTTTTTCAGCAGGTTTTTGCGATTCTTTACGCTGTTTTTCTTCAGTCTTTTTTGCTTCTTCCTTTGCTTTCTTTTCTTGCTTCTTCAGTTCTTCACGCTCTTTTTCTGCACGTTTTTTGGATTCTTCACGTTGTTTTTCTTCAGCCTTTTTCGCTTCTTCCTTTGCTTTCTTTTCTTGCTTCTTCAGTTCTTCACGTGCTTTTTCCGCGCGTTTTTTGGATTCTTCACGTTGTTTTTCTTCAATCCTTTTTGCTTCTTCCTTTGCTTTCTTTTCTTGCTTCTTCAGTTCTTCACGCTCTTTTTCTGCACGTTTTTGCGACGCTTCACGTTCCTTTTCTTCTTGCTTCTTCACAGCCTTACGTTGTTTTTCTACGGCCTTTTTTGGTGCTTCATCTTTATCTTCTTCATCGTTACGGTCATCTTCGCGCTTATTATTTGCTTCTTCAATGGCTTTTTCTACAACTTTATCCTGCTCTTCGTTGATTTCTTCAACAATTTCAACCGTTTCTTCTGCTAACTCTTCATTTATTTCAGCGCTTTCCTCGTTATATTCTTTTTCAGCAATTTCTCCTGATGCTAGTTTTGCCTCTAGTTCAGCACGTTTTTTGTCAGACTTTTGTTGTTTTCTTTCCAACTTGGCTAGCTTCTTGTTGATTTTCTTTTCTAATTTCGCCTGTGCTTTGACGATATTTTTTTGAAGGGCCTCTTTTGCAACTGGGTTTTCTACTTTATCTAATGCTGTTTGTAGGGCAAGTAGGTTAGAAGCAAATTTCGCTTCCAGTGCAGCACGGATTGGATCAATTGAAGCCTGTTCTTGTGTAACGACACCATCAACAGGAACAATCTCTTCTCCATCAACTACAGCTGGTGGTTCTTCAACAGTAGGTTCTGCTTCCTCAGAATCTTGTGATTCATAGTATTTGGCTAATGCTAACTCTTGCTGTTCAATAGCTTGTTGAAGAACTTGATTGGCTAACTCTTCCTTACCTTGAGCAAGTAAAACTTCTGCTTCTTTGATATGTTCTTCAGCAAAAGATGCTAGCAATTCAGCCTCATTTACTTCATTAACCGTCAAAGCAAGTTGAACATTTTCAATTAGTTTTTTAACAAAATAGAAGAAATCACCAGGTAAAAGTGATGGAGTATCTTCTTCAACTGCTGTATTTATATCCGTATCAACTTTAATTGATTCTTCTGTTTGAGGTTCTGAAACCACTTCATCCGTGCTTTCAGTTGTACCAGCTTCAGGTGTTGTTTCTGTTATTTCATCTTCTTGATTTGATGGCACACTAGTTGAATCTAATGTTTCATCAACGGTTTGGTCTTGTTGAACCGTTTCTCCTAATTGAGAGTCTAGTTGTGTCTCATGATTGTCCGCTAAAGCTTCTCCAGTTCCTAAAGAAAAAGCGAAAGCAGCAGCAACAATACTCGTCCGAAGAACATTACAAACGTTCTTAAATGAAATACAATTTTTTCCCATAAAAAAATCCCTCCAAAACAGTTTTTTGTAAAGGAAGAATCATGAATTAACTCTATTAATCTTGAGTTTTTCTCGATTCTTCATTTGGTAGTCCAGCCACCCTAGTGAATTCACCGTAGGTCTGTGACTTTGCGTCTCAATCTTTCGATAGATTTGCCTTTTTCAAATGAGGAACGATGTAAAAATGATTGGTTTTTTCGTTCAACATTTTATAAATAAATTATACATTATTCAACAAGAAAAGAATATAATCACTTGTTACTAGTATCAATTAGTCAATTCTTACTAAATTTAAGATAAGATCTGTAATTAAACAAGAAAAGATTTTTAACCAGATCAAGCTTTTTTCTCTCCCTATTAAAATTCGTTTTAACAAACATAATATATTTTTATTTGAAATTAAACAAACAAAAGTGAAAAATGTTTATTAATAACTATTGACATAAACTAAATATTTAAATAATATGTTTACTGTGAAACAAACAAATTATATTTATGTTTTGTTAATTCAAAATGATAGGAAGTGTTATTGCAATGGAATTAGCAAATTTTTTTTGGAATGCTTCTTTGGAAGAGCTGAAAAGAGGGTATATCCAAGAAAGAGATTCTTATACATGTCTGCTCTGTGGTGAAAAAACGGAAAAAGGGATTGTTTATCCATACGAAGATAGACTTTACGAAGCGGAAAGATTTATACGTATTCATATTGAGCGTGCCCACCAATCAGTTTTTGAATATTTAATTGGAATGGACAAGAAACTTACAGGTCTTACCGATCATCAGAAGAGCCTTTTACACCTTTTTTATCTAGGCAAAAGTGATAAAGAGATTCAAAAAGAACTAGATATTGGCAGTACTTCTACGATTCGTCATCATCGATTTGCGTTAAAAGAAAAAGAACGACAGGCTAAGACTTTTTTAGCAATAATAGAATTACTAAAAGAAAAAGACGAATATGCACCAGCCTTTTTACCCGTTCATAAAACAGCGACAATGGTAGATGAAAGATACAACATTACTCAAGACGAACAAGTAAAAATAATAAAGCAATACTTTCCAGAGGGAACGGATAAATATTTAAAAAAATTCCCACCAAAGGAAAAACAAAGGCTTGTCGTCCTTCGAGAAATTGCCAAACAATTAAAAGTAGACCATGTTTATAATGAACAAGAATTAAATCAAACACTAAAAGGCTTTTATGAGGATTATGTCCTCATAAGAAGATACTTAATCGAATACGGATTTTTAGACCGGAAACCAGATGGAAGTCAATATTGGTTAAAAAAATAAGAAGAAAACGTGGAGGAAAAACAATGGATCGTAAAAAAGAATTAAAACAACAGTTTAAAGAAATTGCTGTTGAAGCAGGTGTCTTTCAAATAAAAAATAGTAAAAATAATAAAATAATGATTGGAAGCACGAGAAACTTAAAAACATTAAACGGAATAAAGTTCACGCTTGAAAACGGTGGATATACTCCAAACAAAGAGCTTCAAAAAGAATGGAAACAGTTTGGAAAAGACGCTTTCACGTTTGACATTCTAGAAAAATTGAAAAAGAACGATAATCCATATTTTAACGAAAAAGAAGCTTTAGTAGAACTTGAAAAAAAGTGGTTAGAACAGTTACAACCATATGGAGAACGAGGATATAACCAAAAATAGTACTTAAACAACTATAACTCGTTGGCTGAAAAATAAAACCCTTACTATCAGCTAACACCGATAGTAAGGATTTGTCCCTCGCCTATTGTCATCACCATCAGCATCTCTGCTAGCAGCAAGGATTTTTTTTCTAATCCTTCTTAACTAAATTATTCAATGCTCAATACACATTGAGTAGTCAGATATGTTATCCTCAATTTGTTTACTTACAGTTTATATTTTTCATCCCATGTTTCTGAAAATAGCAGGTTTTCCAATGGGTAACGGCTTCCCCAACCTATTTTCTCTAATAATGGTTTTTCAGGGTAATCATAAGGGTAGCCTATTGAAATTAAAGCAACGGGATCAATGTGTGGTGGTATTTCCAATATTTGACGAATGTCTGCCTTTTTGTAAAAACTTACCCATCCAGCTGATAATCCTTCTGCATGAGCAGCTAACCAAAGATTTTGTATACCACATACAACAGAATATACATCAGTTTCTGGTATGGAATTCCTACCTATAACATGAGCTCCTTCTCGTGTTGGATCGCACGTAATGCATAAGGTTACAGGTGCTTCTAACAAACCTTCTACTTTTATTGTTTTGTATTTTTTAGCCCTTTCACCTTCAAAATGTAATCCTAGAGCTTGAATTTCCTTATCCACAACTTGTTTTATTTTTTGTTTAGTTTCAAGTGACTTAATAATGATAAAATTCCACGGTTGCATATAACCTACAGATGGAGCATGATGTGCTGCATTTAATATACGTAATAATTTTTCTTCGGGAATTGGATCCTTTCGAAAGTGACGAATATCTCTCCTGTTTAAAATTGCTTTATAAACCCCTTCTTTTTCTTCTTGATTTAACCACATAATTATGCCTCCTAAATAATATTAGAAAAACTTGGCTTCTCGTCAAAGTCTTAAAGGCGAAAGCCTTAGTTTTTCTTATACTTTAATCCTTTAGCGAAGTTAAACTTCTTAAAGTATAAAAAACCCCAGTCTAAATAGACCGAGGTTTATGCCATAACCTAGTATTCGTATCCCAAGCGCCGAGGATATTACAAATTTCTTGAACTGGCAGGTCTCCTGACTCCGATTCATTGTCTAACTGTTCCTTCCCGGATAAAAATCCAGTGGTAACAACAGCGACTCCTCGACAACAGTGGCGGGCTCCGTATCGTTTTTTCGATTTCCCTATTCTCCTCTTTTCTGAGGCACCAGCAAGAATTATTTAATTTCAAGAAATTCTATCATACTAAATCATTATCATTTTCTTTAGAAAAACTTGGCAAAGACAAGCCTTTTGCGCCAGCTGAGCCTTAGTTGCACTTATACTTTAAACTTAAAATTTTTCACTACGTCGAATTATCATCTTTGCTAAAAATTTATACTTTCTTAACGTATAAAATAAAATGATTAAATTTATAGTATATTATTCCAATGGGAATTTCAAGTCAATATTTCCATAAGCCTAACCTTCACCAATCTGATGTTTCACTAATTTCTAATGAAATGTTATTAGCCTTCCTCTTTTCAACAATTTATACCTAATTCTTTTTACTTATAAAAAAGTAGTTCTTTTTTCTTAAAATTATGAATGTAAGCGGTTGATGGTAAAATATGTTTTGCTATTATTTAATATTTCATATTATATGAATTCAGTAATATCAAAAAAGGGAGAAATAATAAGCATGAAGAAGAAACTTGTATATCCATTATTAGCAATATCGTTAAGCTTTTCATTAGGAGCTTGCTCAGAAAAGGCTATAGAAACATCTAATACTAAAGTAAGTAAAGGAAATGATTCTCAAAGTTCACACACTACTCATTGGTCCTATGAAGGGGAAACTGGACCAGAACACTGGGGAGAATTAGACAAAGCAAACACAGCGTGTGTTAACGGAAGTGAACAATCTCCAATTAATATTGAATTCTCACAGGTAAAAACGGATAAAAAATTAGAAAACATTCAGATTCAATATGAGCCTACACCTGTTACACTTGTAAATAACGGTCATACCATACAGGCTAATATCGCAACAGAAAACAACAGCATTTTGGTTGAAGGAAATCAGTTTATGCTAACTCAATTTCATTTCCATACTCCGAGTGAACATCAATTTAATGGCCAAAGTTATAATATGGAGTTACACCTTGTACATAAAGACGCGAATGGAAAGATTGCCGTCGTTGGAGTCATGATACAAGAAGGAAAAGAAAATGAAAAACTTGCATCTATTTGGGATGTATTACCAAAAAAAGAAACAGCAGAAGATATTTCTGTAAAGGAACGGGTTGATTTACAAAGTTTACTCCCCCAAGAAAAAAAATCTTTTCATTATCATGGATCGTTAACTACGCCTTCTTGTACTGAGGAAGTAAAATGGGTCATTTTTGAGCAGCCCATTGAAATGTCAAAAGAACAAATTCAAACATTTAAGCAAATCTTTCTTAATAACAATCGACCGGTTCAACCCCTTAACGATCGTGAAGTATACGAGGATAAATAATTTAAGAATTTACACTGAAAAGGAGGTGCCTCGGCTACCTCCTTTCTTCAACTTCCCTCTGTTAGAGATTAAGTGTATCCTTCATATCATTACTATAATGTCTCTTCATGTGTTTCTTTCTTATTAAAACGGTTAAGTTTATTAGTTAATCCCATTAATCCAGGTATTAAAATTGGCATAGCAATTAAACTAAGTAATAATAACCCAATAATAACAACAGATGCTACTTGAATTAGGGTTAAAACGCCGGAAGGAATTAAAGCAGCAAAGGTACCTCCTAAAATGAGGGCTGCAGATAATACGACTCCACCAATGTGACGGGATGCTTCAACAATCCGTGTTGCCGAATCTCCTTCTAACTCATTGTATCGCATCATTAGGAAAATGCTATAATCTACTCCTAATGTAACAATCATAATAAAACTAAAAAATGGAACGTTCCAGCTTAAGCTGTCTGTATTTAATAAATATGAACTAATGATTTCACTCATACCAAGTGATCCAAAGTATACTAAAATTAATGATCCAATAATTAATAGGGAATGAGAAATAGATCGTGTGATGACGATTAGAACAAGAGTAATCCCGATTAACATAATGGTCGCTGTACGCAAGAAGTCGTTTTGTGTTAATTCCTTTAGGTCTGCATTGGTAGCGGTTGTCCCGCCTATTGCCACTTTTGCCCCTTTTAAATCTGTTCCTTTCAATACTGCATCCACTTGTTTATTTATGTCTTGAATAATTGGCATAGCTTCTCGTGAATAAGGGTTTACATCTAAAATGATCGACATTTTAGCGGTTTTCAGGTCATCTGACAAATACGAATTCAAGGCTTTCTGAAAATCTTCACCAACCAGTACCTCTTTTGGAATATAGAACTTTTCAGAGCTTTTTGATTCTCTAAGATCACTTAAATATTTTTGAGCATCTTTTAGGCCAGTGCTTACTTGATCAAGCCCCTCCGTACTAGCCGATAAACCTGATTGGAACTGCTCCATTTTTTCTTGCAGGTCATTAAGGCCCTTTAATAATTGTTCTTGACCATCATTAATTTGGGTTACACCTGATTTAAGATCAAGAGTTTTCCTAGCAATTTGTTCTGAGCCATTAGCACCTGCATTTAACCCAGTTTTCAATTCAGTTGAACCTTTTTGTAGTTTTCCTACTCCTATCTTCATTTGTGCCAAACCTTCATTAACTTTGGCAAGTGAATTATTTGCTCCATTAAACGAAGCCATGGCAGATTGATGTTGTACTGATAATTGATTCAATTGACTTGAAAGTTCATTCAATTGTTTTTGCGCAGATACCGCAATTGCTAATGTTTGTTGAATATTAGGATCATTCGCTAATTCCGGTTTTGTTTTAACTAAGTTATTCATTAACGTTTCGATCTGTTGGTATCCTACCTTAACACCATTGATCGCTTGAGAAATGCTTCCGAAATATTGTTCATATGTTCTTAACCCTTTTTCTAATTGGCTGTAACCTGTATAGAGCTGATAGGTCACACCCGAAATATTATTTATATTCTTATTCAATGAAGCTAAGCCACTCTCTATTTCTTGAGCTCCTGCAGCACCACTATTGATTGCTTCTGTTAACTGATACATGGCATCGCCTAATGCTGTCACCCCATTTTCCACTTCACTTGTTCCATCAATCAGTCTTTGGACATTAGAAAGCCCCTCTAAGCCGTTGCTTGTCATTTTGTCTTTTGCAGAATACAATCCTGCGTTAATTTCTCCGATTCCTTCATTTGCATCACCAATGCCTTCATTGAGGACTTTTGTTTGGTCATTTATATACAATTCTTTAATTTTATCCCCTGTTGGACGAGTAGGGGATAAAACTTCCGAAACACCCTCTACTTTTAAAATTTTATCTGCCAATTCATCTAACGTTTGCAATGAATTTGCTTGATCTAATCTTTTGTCTGATTGAATGACAAGAGTACCTGGAGAAGAAAAACCCGGTGGAAAATGATCCTCTATTATATTGATACCCTGTTTGGATTCATACTTGTCATTCACTTCAAATAAGTCATTGAAGTTTAGCCTATTCGAGTAATTTAGTATAAAAGGAATAGATAAGGCAAATACAAGAACAACAGCTATGAATGGTCTAGTCACAGAATTTCCGGCAAGGAATCCCCATAAATGGCTATCTCCATGTCCTTTAAAGTTTTTGACTGGATAAAACATCCCTTTTCCTAGCAACACCATAAAAAAAGGATTTAGAGTAATTAACACAAGTATTAGTACCGCAACCCCAATAGCCACTGCCGAAGTTGCTTGATACAATTGGAAATTAGCTAAAATGAGCGAGGAAAAACCGATTAGTACCGCCAATCCACTATATAAAACCGTTTTACCTGCGGATGTAAACGTCGCTTTTGCAGCTAAATAAGCATTTTCCCGTTTACTCAATTCCTCTTTAAATCGTGTATACAACAAGATGTTATAGTCTGTTCCAACCCCAAACAATACCACGACTAAAAACACTTGAGTGAAATTGGAAAAAGGAAAATTAAATTTATCTACAATTTGAGCGATCGCCCCCATTGACACTAAATAAGAGACCCCAACCGTAAGCAGAGAAATGACAGGAACAATTGGAGAACGAAATACAAGGATTAAGACGACAAGGATAAAGACAACGGCAATCACTTCCGTTTTCTTTACACCCTCTTGTGTAGAATTGGTAAAGTCATTTTTTACCAGTTCACTTCCTGTTAAATATGTATTCATCCCTTTTGTCTTAATGACCTTATTAAGTTCATTAGCAATTTCTGATATCTCACCTTGCTTTTGGTCAACGGATAGTTGCATCAAAACAGTGGTGTTGTCTTTAGATACCAACTGTTTTTCTATTTCTCTGCTATCTAAATGAGAAACAATTTCAGTAACTCCCAATTGTTTTTTCTTGTCTTTTAATTCATTTATAACAGAGACTATCTGTTCTTTTTGTTTAGGGGTTAAAACTTGTTCACTTCCACTGTTAAAGACCGCTATAATTCCATACGTTTCGCCACCTTTTTTATCCATTTTTTTGATCATCTCGTTAGCAACAGCACTTTGTTCCGTTATCGGAATCGAAATTTGCCCTTTTTCTTTCACCAGTTGGTCCAAATTAGGCATGGTCTTTAACATAATAACTGTAATGATGATCCATAAAACAAAGGAGAGAGTTCTCCAACTTTTTAAATTTTTCATATGGCATCCCCTTTTTTTAATGAAACAGAATGAATTTTCATTCCGTATTTTTGATAGCTATTGAATCATATGATTCTAATAGCATTCCATGAACTTTCTTCAAGCTCTATTAATAGTTCTGTTGTTTCTTCTAGCTCTCCTGATTGTACCATCTCAAATAACATAATAAATGCTCCATAAACAATGGCAATCAAGGCCTTCGACGGTAAAGGACGAATAATCCCTAGTTCCTTGCCATTCTCTATTACATCTATAATAAAAGAAAGAAAATCATTAAATACTTTATTACTTTCCTCATCAAGATAGTAACCTTTACAGTGAGAATCTATAAACAGTAAAGCATAGGCATTGTGTTTAGCAAATTTAAACAACCGATAAAAAATATGCGAAAATTGCTCGCGGAAACTTCCACTAAACGGAAATTCATGCTTCAAAGTTTCGGAAAACTGAGATACACACTTGATAAATAAAGCATTAACAAGGGATTCTTTATTTTCAAAATAACGATAGATGGTCCCTGCACCTACCTTAGCGTTTTCAGCTATCATTGGTACCGTTGTTCCGTCATAGCCACGTTTTGCAAATAATCGCATTGCTGCTTCAAAAATATCATCTTGTTTGTTTTTGGACATTTTTTTCACCTCAATTTATCGAATGAATATTCATTCCTTTTTTTTGATTATAGTGTAACATTTTTTGAAAGTCAATTGTATTTGAAATTTAATTATTGGGCGGCATAGGTAAAAAGCCAGGAAAACTAGTAACTGTATCCTGACTTATTGTTACCTTTACACTTTTAAAAGGATGGAATTCCTTACCTGCACCGAATCCATATTTATTCTTTTTCTTGCTTGTTGGCTGGAAAAAGCTCTTTCGAAGACTCGGCACTCAAATTCAGTTGAAGTTCTTTCACTTTAAAACTGTTTTGTCTATCTTCCTTCTGTTTTATTTCATTTTTTAATTGGATACGTGATTTCATTCCCCAATAAATAAGGGTATATAAAAGCAGCAGAGTTAATCCTGCTAAAAGACCTGCTCCTTGACCGGGAATCAAAGGCATGCTTAAAATAATCGCGACAAGACTTAATAGCACAAGCCACGAAGTAAATGGATAACCAGGAAGCTGACATTTCCCTTCAGAACAACCATTTTTCTTTCGGAATTTATAGTGAGAAGCTACAATAACAGCGTATGTAAACAGTAAAGAAAAACCGCCTGAACTGATTAAAAAAAGATAAACTTGTTCTGGAAGAAGCATTCCAAGACCTAATGCTGCAAGCATAGCTACACCTGAAAAAAGGATCCCTCTTGTTGGAACATCTCCCTTCCCCTTTAACCAAGCAGGAGCATACCCTTTATCTGCTAAAGAATAAATCATTCTGCCCAGCCCAAAGATAGCAGCTAACATGGTTGATAAAATCGCTGTTACTAACACGATATTGATTACACTTCCAGCCCACCCCAGTCCTTGTCTGCTTAACGCAGCAACCATAGGGCTTACGTCTTCTGTAAGGGTAGCCGTTGGAATTAAAAATAATAAGATTACAATACCAGCGAGGTATAGTCCTACAAGCCCAAAGACAGTATAGTTAATTGCTCTTGGCACTGTCCTAGAGGGGTCCTTAGCTTCAGAGGCCGCAAGACCAATAATTTCAAAGCCAGCATATGTAAACATTACGATTAACATGCTCCCCGCAATTCCACCAATTCCTGTAGGAAAAAAAGGTTCAGCAGCTAAAATTCCTGCTCCTACACGAGGAATACCAGGCATAAATCCAATAATTAAAAGAACTCCTAAAATGACAAATCCAGCAATGGCCAAAAGCTTTACCATTGAAAGGGCACTTTCTAATTTACTTAAACGTTCTGCCCCCAGCAAATTTAATAGAGTGACAAGGATAATAATGGCTGAGCCCACTACCGGCAATGAAATATTCGGAAACCATCCTTGTAAAAAAATCGAGACTGCCGTTGCTTCACTTGACATAGCTAGTACAAGACCCGTCCAATACACCCAGCCAACAACAAAACTTAATCCTGGACCATATGCTCTTTCCGCATAGGTTTGAAATGAACCAGGTGCTGCATCGGCGACGGTCATTTCTGAAAGGGCAAAAAGAATAAAATAAACTAGAATTCCTCCTAATATATAAGATATGACTATTGCTGGGCCAGCTGTTCGAACAGCGAGTGCTGTACCAAGAAAAAATGACCCTCCTACTACAGTTCCTAAAGCCATCATCGTTAGCTGCCATGTCGACAATCCTTTACTCATGAACACCCCTCCTAATTTTATTTATCAACTAGTATGAGCAAAACAACAGGATGCTATGATAAAGTTTGGAGATAATCTCTTTTCTATCTGTGAAAGTAAAATTGAATATGCTACTTTCATCCAGGAGTATGAGTGTTAAATCATTTCTAATGTATCTATAAAGAATAAGAAAACAAGTTAGGGAACACAATAATAAGGTGGCACGATCAGCTATTAAAAAGAGACGAAATTGTAGTCTTGGCAAATAAAGAGCCTATTACTTTGGTGAGTGCTTGTTGATAATCCAATTGATATACTAATGAATAAGTTGAAAGGATAAGTTGTATGCAAATGCAAACAATACAGGGCGGAAGTCAGGTTCGTCCCATATTTTTATATTATCGATCTAAGGATAAATCTATTCAAGAAGTAAATGAATTCTTTGTGCCTAAACAAGCGGAGGATACACTTTGGGTTCATATTACCCCCAAAAATAAAAATAATTTAAAAAAGTATATTGAATTATTAAATATTCACCCTCTTGCAGTGGATGCAATAACCTCCTTTAGTGAATCACCAAGAATGGATATGTATAAGAATGATATGTACATATCAACATTTGCGATTAAAGAGGATTATTCTAATGTGAGAATCAGTATCTTATTAGGGGAAAATTATGTAATTACTCACGAAGAAGAAAATGATTTAGAAATCTTTTCTGCCATAGTAGAGGATTTTAGAGATCACCCAGATCATATGTTAAGTCCAGGTCATATTCTATATCACATAATGGTTTATATAAGTAAATATTATTTAGAGGCCGTTGATCAAGTTTCTAATGAGATTCAGACACTTGAAAAGTATGTATTTAAGACTCCCTTTGCCAATGAAATTGGACATAGAGTCTACAATTGGAAAGGAAAAATCCATAATTTAAGACAAGTTGTTGAAGCACAGGAGAGTCTAATTAAGGATATTGGAAAATCTGATCTAAAAAATAAGAATGAAGATTCTGGGATTTACCTAAAAACGTTAGAAAACAATTTTCAAAGGGTAGTTAGTGCGTTTGATACTTTTATTGAGACATTAAATGGAGTGTTTGATTTACAAATGTCTCTAAAAGCGGATCATATGAATTCTATCATGAAAACTTTAACTTTAGTTAGTGTAATTTTTATTCCAATGACATTTATCGCAGGTATGTATGGAATGAACTTTGAACATATGCCTGAATTAAGTTGGAAATTTGGTTATGCATACGCTCTCATTCTGATGTTCGGATTAGGTATTAGTATTGCCTTGTATTTTAGAAAAAAAGGTTGGTGGGGAAAACATTCCAGCTCTAACTTGGCGAAGAAATAATCTCATAATCTTTAAAATGACTTTTTTCTGCTAATTGGTTTATTTGGTCTGTTGCATTGGTTCTTTACAAGCAATGCTAAAAGAGGAATTTTTATAAATAAATAGGCAAGAGAATCTTCTTCCCTTGCCTAAATGGTATTAATTAGCCTCTTAGCTAAAGAATATTTTTTAATTCTATCCTACAACCTGCTTTTGTTCCGTTGCTGCTACTTTAATTCCAGTTGATTCCTCAAAATTATAAAGGTTAGTTGGTAAGTCTGTAAATCGTTCTAATTCGTTGTATGCTGGAATACCATGATACGACATATCAAGTCCTTCTTCTTCTTCCTCTTCAGTAGCTCGTAACCCAACTGTAAACTCTGCTACTTTTGCAATGACTAAACCTCCAATTAATCCCCATACAACAACAACTACTGCACCCAAAAGCTGTACACCTAATAAAGACGCTTGTCCTGTTGTAAAAAACCCTGCAGACGTATCAAACAATCCTACAGCAATTGTTCCGAATACCCCATTAAAGCCATGAACTGCAACAGCTCCAACAGGATCATCAATTTTCATGTTATCGATTAATAGCGTTGCATATATAACAATGATTCCACTAATTCCACCAATAATAATAGCACTCCATTGATCAACAAAGGCACAACCTGCGGTAATTGCTACTAAACCAGAAAGAACACCATTAATAGTCATACTTGGGTCAGCTTTACCGAATTTTTTCATTGTCATTAAAAGAGTAACTGTTCCACCACTTGCACCTGCAAGCATTGTATTAATGGCAATTGAAGCTAAAGATGCATTAGATGCATCTAATGTACTACCGCTATTAAATGCAAACCAACCGAACCACAAAATAAATGCTCCACTGGATGCTAATGGGATATTACTAGGAGCAAACACATTGGCACTACCATCAGAATTAAATCTTCCTTTTCTTGCACCTAATATTTTAGCCATTGCTAATGCTGCAAATCCACCAACCGCATGAATCGCAGCTGAACCAGCGAAATCTTTCATCCCTAGCTGCGCTAACCAACCATCACTATTCCAAATCCAATGCCCTGACAGTGGGTAAATAATAAGTGTGATTAAAGCTGCGGTAATGATGTACGCTTTAAAATTCATTCGTTCAGCAACTGCACCCGAAATAATGGAAACACATGCAATTGCAAATCCCATTTGGAAAAGGACAAACGCTTCACTTGGAAGCTCGATACCAAGTGAAATTTTTTCTGGACTGCCAAAAAGACTAGTTCCAATAAATCCAAAGGCATCTTGACCAAACATGATTCCAAATCCAACTAGCCAAAAGGCTAATGCTCCGATTGTTAAATCTACGAATATCTTCATTGTTACATTAACTGCATTTTTTGTGCGGACTAATCCAGCTTCTAATAAACTAAATCCGCCTTCCATAAACAAAACCATGGAAGCTGCAATTACGATCCATACTGTGTTTAAATGAACTAATTCCATTTTACATTCCCTCTCTTACTGAAAGATCATCAATTGTAATATCAGGCTCACCTGTTCGAATGTTGTATGCTTCAAGTATAGGAAAGACATAGATTTTCCCATCACCATCTTCACCGGTCTGAGCACTCGCAATAATGTTGTTTATTGTTCGATCGACCATGTGATCTGAAAGGATAATTTCAAGCTTGATTTTAGGATGCAGCGTAACATTATAGTTTTTCCCGCGATATACACCCTGTGTATCCTTTTGCTTGCCTCTTCCGACAACTTGTGAGACAGTAAAGGCGGTAATCCCTATATTTTTCAACCCTTTTATTGTCTCGGTAATTTTCTGTGGTCTAATAATTGCCTCAATCTTTTTCATATTATCACCTTTTGTTCGGTTAGATTTAAGAATATTATTACGTTGAAGATTATAACATTAATAGACAAACAGTCAATAGTTATTACCGCTTTGGCATTATGTAAAGTTTTACAGTATGGTTAGACTATTAGTTTCCGGAAAACTAATAGTAACTGTTGTTCCTTCACCTTTTTGGCTTTTAAAGTGAATTGATCCATTGTATTTTTCAATAATGTTAAAGCAAACCATTAACCCTAAGCCAGTACCTTTACTTTTTAATGAGTAAAATGGCACTCCAAGAGACTTAATTTCTTCTTCCGACATTCCAATTCCGTAATCAATAACTTGTATTTTTATAATATTTTTATTTCTTTGCGCCTTAACAATAACAGGGTCGCCAGTTTTAGATACTTCGAGCGCATTTTTTATAATATTAATAAATAGTTGTTTAAACTCTATGGTATTTGCTTCAACATAACAATTATCCTCTATTTGTAAATCAATTTTATTACTTTTTAAACTTCCATAAGATTGAAGTAAATCTGTAATACTTTGAAGAACCGTTTTTATATTTACAACTTCAGTCTTTTGATCGCTACTTGGCTTCGCAATGGACAAGTATTGGGAAATAACTTTTTCTGCTGTGTCTAATTCATCAATCATCAAAGTAAAATGTTTTTTCGTATCTTTATGAAATGAAGGATCCATTTCGTAGTATTGTAAAAAACCTTTAACTACTGTTAGAGGGTTTCTAATTTCATGTGCAACAGCGGCTGCTAATTGTCCAGTCGCTTTTAATCTCTCTGACTGTTGTATTGTTTCATAATATAATTGTACTTTTTTCACACGAGTGTATGATAAATAGTGAATAACAAATACAATCAATTGACTCGCTATAAAAGTAATATAATTCCCTATTAAATCCAGTTGAAAATAAGGAAATAGCTTTCCTTTATCAACCATAGCAATGTAAATAAAAGTAGCACTTACACATATTCCGTTTATCAGTAAAGAAAAATAAAAAAGTTTCGAATCAAAAAATAAGATTGATAGTGCCGGAATTAAGACTAGCAGTATGAAAGTAGACCATGTTTCTGGGTATAAAAAGAAAAGCGTATAGAAATAGACAAACAAACCTACTATAATTATCACTCTAAAAGAATGTGTTTCATATCTTGGATAGAGCGATAAAAGCACTATAAGAATAACAACAAGTAGTAAATGCACAATGAAACCTAAACTAAAATTAGCCATAAGAGGATTATTTACAAATAACCCCAACACCATTAACAAGTTTATAAAAAACACTGTGATATAGTAAAGTTTTTTATCAATACGAGTGTTAAATTCCTTCATACATACTCCTTAATCAACTTTATGTGACTATTATAGTAGTAATCAGATCTTAATACAATCTTCCGTTCGGGCAAAAGATTCTCCGTTTCACTTTTAAGATTTGGCAATTAATCTAATACTCTTTATATCCTTTTAACCCCAAATATTTATAGATATATTTCTTTCCTTTTTTATCCCTCCTAAAAATACCTAACTCCGTTAATTCAGAAAGATCTGTTCTAGCAGTTTCATATGATACTTTCATTTTTTTTAGATATTCCTGAATTGTAGTTATATTACTTTCTTTTCCTTTAATAAAGGTCAAAAACTTTTTTTGTCTTTTAGATAAAATTAAAAAACAGGTGTCTGACACCGCCCGTGGACATTCGCTTATTTGTCTACCTGGTATGGACACTTCGCGATTATAGAAATACTTTAGCACCAAAAAATCCTCACCTTCAGCATTTCTGCTATCAGTAAGGATTTTCCTTTTCATTAAACCAACGCCCCTGTTTCTTCCTTCTTAAAGAAGCTCTTCAAAGCACGATACACATCAGCTTTTTCTTTTAGAATGTAATGGTGGAAGCGTTCATCTTTGATGTTCTTGTAAGCGTTCATTAGCGTACTATGACGGTTGTATTGGTATAGTTAGCCGAGATGTACCCGGTGAAATTATTAGTATTACCAACGATTTATTGTTTTATACAATGTTACTCTCCTTCCATATAAAAAACCCTTAAACATTAACAGTTCAAGGATTTTTTAAAGTATTTAACAATTTAACTTTCAATTATATTTTCAAAAGTAAAGTTAACTTGTAACCTTCTGTTTATCTATTAGTCTAGGTGTAATGTCTTCAACACATAAAGGTGGGCTAAAACAATACCCTTGCATTAAAAAACAGTTCTTCGAGGTTAAAAATTCTATTTGCTCTTCTGTTTCTACACCTTCAGCAATAACATTTAAATTTAAATTTTGTGCTAAGTTAATGATAGTATTCGTAATTGCAGCATCTTTTTCATTTTTAATGACATCTTTAACAAAGGCACGATCAATTTTCAGTGTGTCAATTGGAAGTTTTTTCAAATAAACTAGTGATGAATATCCGGTTCCAAAATCATCAATTGAAATACGAATGCCTAATTGCTTTAATTGATGCATGATCCCCAGTACATGCTCCGTATTTTGAATAATTAAATTCTCCGTTAGTTCCAGTTCTAACAAGGATGGTTCCAATTGTGTTTCTTCTAATATATTATTGATCATTTGTATAAAATTTTCTTGGTTAAATTGGCCAACTGACATATTTACCGAAAGCCGAAGCGGCGTTGACCTTTGTTCATTCCATTTTTTCATCTGTTTACACGCCGTTTTTAGTACCCATTCTCCAATTGGAACAATAAGACCCGTTTCTTCGGCCAAATGAATAAATTTATAAGGTAACACCATTCCCATTTCTGAATGATTCCAACGTATTAATGCTTCAATTCCAACAATTTCATTAATGTTCATATCTAATTGAGGCTGATAATAGAGTTCAAATTCTTCTCTTTCTAAAGCCCGGTAAAGAGAATTTTCAAGTTTGATACTTTCTGGCAATAGGATGTTCATACCTGATTGATAAACCTTATAGTTATTTCCAGCTAATTCTTTTGATTGGTACATCGCTATATCTGCATTTTTAATTAAAAATTCAACAGATTCTCCATCTTTAGGAAACAAACTGATGCCAATACTCGTTGTGATAAAAACCTCTCTCCCATTGATTTCAAAAGGTCTTTTTAATCGATCAAGAATTCGCTCTGCTACCTCCTCGACTTCCTTTACGCTTTTAATCGACGGCATAAAAATTGTAAATTCGTCACCACCTTGTCGTGAAACGGTGTCACCCGACCGAACGCAATCCCCTAAACGTGTGGCAACTTTTTGTAATAAAATATCACCATTACTATGACCCATTGTATCATTTATCTTTTTAAAGCGATCCAAATCAATAAATAATACAGCTAACTGCTCGTTATGAAGCTGCGCTTGCTTAATCCCTTGTTCTAACCTATCTTTTAATAGAATCCCGTTTGGTAGCTTTGTAATATAGTCATAATAAGCAAGATGTCTTATTTTCTCTTCTAATTGCTTTTTAGAAGTAATGTCTTTAAACGTAACAACATAACCAAAGATCTTGTTCTCTTTTTCAATCGAAGAAATCATATATTCTACTAGAAAACTTTCACCATTTTTCCTATGAAATCTTGTATCCATTTGTGAGCAATTATTTATTCGATTCCAATACAAATGATTTAGTTCATGTTTCTGGTCATCAATCGTTCGCTCACTACTGTTGGATCCATAAAAAATTTTTATATATGTACTATCAATAAGTTCCTCTTTGTCCTTATATCCTAGCATCTTAACTGCAGCAGGGTTGATAAAGGTGATTTTCCCTTCAATATCCAAGCCGAAGATTCCCTCACCTGCAGAATTTAAAATCAATTCCTTTTCATAACTAAGACGCTTTAAATCACTCACAGCATTATTCAATCGTTTGTTCTTTTCAGTTAATTCTGCAGTACGTTCTTCAATAATTAGCTCTTGCTTTTCCATGAATAATAAATTAGATAAAGCAGAAGCAGTCGCATCAACAATTGATTGAGCAAGCTGCATTTCAGTCTCTGAATAATTACGTACCTTATCTTCAAGATTCACAACTGGAATTATTCCTAATACCTTTCCCATCGCTACTAACGGAAGCATGAGAACACTTTTAATTCCAAATTGATTACACACTTCTTGATTAGGCCTTGTATCTACACTAACATCAGGAATATAAACAAACTTTTTCGTTCGAATCACTTCTTGAGACAATAAGTCTTTTTCAAAATCGACCTTGGCTTTTTGGTGTATCTCCTTCCAATCCTCCTCTGCCCAGTCACTGTCCTTATGAAGCTTAGCAGGTCTAATCTTCCTTTCTGCTACCGGATCTAATATATGCGCACCTAAATTGGGGTTATTTAACACTTTACCAACATAAAAAAAACATTTGTCTAATACTTGCTGTATTGATGAACACATCGATAAATCACGAGTAACGTCAAGTAATAATTGTTTTTCTAAAATTAAATTTTCCTTATGGGTTAGGCTCTTCGTATTTCGAATCGCTACAGCAGCTATGTTAACATACGATTCCACTGTTTGGATCTCTGCCTTTGATAAATTCATTGGGATTCCATTATCAAATAAGAAAACTAGCCCATATAACTCAACTTCATAGGATATCGGAAGAACTAATAATGAATTAATTTTAAACATATGAACAGCTTTTGAATCTGGACGATCGTCGATAGAAGTATCTGGTATATAGATCGTCTTTTTTGTTTCAATAACTTCTTTTGCAAGTAAATCTACTTCAGGATCAACAACATGCATATCTAGACTCATCCCATTAATGATATCTGGCTTCCCTAAATATCCCCTAAAATTCCCATTCTCTTCTGGTAAATATATTCCAATTGAGGCGCGTTGAACAATTTCTTCAGAGATCGCTGTAACGACATGATCTAGAACTTCTCGTAATCTCAATTTTGTATTAATTAACTGCGTAATCTTAGCAAGTCGACTATACTTTAAGTGCTCTTTAGACATCCACTACCCTCCTACGATTATTATCTTCTGTAAAAATCTTGATAATAATTTCGACATTATTTCCCATAGTTTTTTATTTTACTATTTAAAAAGTATTTACTAAATAAATAGTTTTTATGATCTGTATTAAATTTATTTCTATTTTTTTCTGAATGCATTACATAAATTTGAGCTCAAGTGACTAAACGGCTTTAAGCATAAAAAAGGAGTACCTCCCCAAATGTCGAATCAAGTAAGTAACCAGTAAAGACTCCCCTTTCCTAGCATAGAGAACCTTAATTCTTAAGATTGAAACAAAGTTACTGCTCAACTCCTTGTTCAACCATGTGATAAATAACTACAGCTGCTTCAGCTTTTGTAGATGAAGTTAGTGGTAGGATAACTTAAACATCACCTTCTATATACTTTTTAAATACAAAAAAGCTACTCAAATAAAAGCAGCCAAAAAATACCATGATAGTCAGTCTCAGACTGTAAGAAAATTTTGGCGGCTCGGCGATCATGGTTTAGAAAACGGTAGACCCGTAGCTTTGCGTCCTTACTTTTCAGTAAGTATGCCTTTATCGTGTTTTAAAAAATGTCCTTAATAGTTCAAAATACATATTACAGATTAACTTATAATTTTACATAATGCAACATTATTTACTATAAATTGATCTATTCGGGAGTTTATTCCTGTTTTATGTATCGAGTGAAAGAACTGATGCTAGACTAAAAAGTGGACACGGTAAATTGGGGGGAATATCAAGTATAATTATAACTAACAATTTACTGGGAGTGGCCAAGATGAGAAAATCATTTGATAAAGAATTTAAATTTGAAGCAGTTCGTATGGTTAAAGAAGATGGAAAGAAAATTGCGGATGTTGCTCGTCAATTAGATATTGCCGAGCAGACCTTGCACAATTGGGTTTCCAAATATAATAAATAACAAGAAGCTGGCTTTGTAGGAAGTGGTAACTTAAAGCCAGAAGATAAACAGGCTCGTGAACTGCAAAAGCGTATTCGGGACTTAGAAGAGGAAAATGCCATCTTAAAAAAGGCTATGGGCA